>NZ_JBNDLF010000006.1:0-231965 GCF_050435945.1 Variovorax sp. PvP013 | reverse complement strand
ACGTCGCAGCCCCAGGCCCCGGCCGTGTCGGTGAGGGTGGCGCCGGCGGCCTCGTAGGCGGCGTCGGTCGCGCTGGCGGCGACGCCCGCGCCCGATTGGATGCGCAGCGCATGACCCTGCGCCACCAGCTTTTTCGCCGTCTCCGGGGTGACGGCCACCCGTGTCTCGCCTTCTGCCGTCTCGGCAGGTACGCCTATCTGCATGCAATGCTCCGGTTGCTTTTTGGACGTGCCGGTGACAGTACCTCTGTCCTCACTGACGAGCCAAAACAAGTTGGCTCTGGCCGCATGCGAAATGCTTATGACTCAAGGTCGACGGCACTGTGCATGCGATCAGCTTGGACAAAGTCCACCATCTGTCACGGGTGGCAATTCGCTTGCTTCAGACCCAGCCCTTGATCTGCTGGCTCATTGCCTGCGTGGAAATGCCATAGCGGTCATGCAGGGTGGGCAATGCACCGGCGTCGAGGAAGGCATCAGGCAGACCGATCTGACGAAACGCCGTCGTGACGCCCGAGCGCATCAGCAGGCCGGCAACCGCTTCGCCCAGGCCGCCGATCACCGAATGGTTCTCCGCCACGACCACCAAGCGGCCGAGGCGCCGCACCTCGGCGAGGATCGTCGCGTCGTCCAGCGGCTTGATGGTGGGCACGTGCAGCACTGCCACGTCGACGCCATCAGCCTGAAGTTGCTGGGCCATTTCCAGCGAGCGCATGGTCATGAAGCCGCTGGAGATCACCAGCACGCTCTTGCCGTCACGGATCAGCTTGGCCTTGCCGAGCTCGAACTTGTAGTCGTACTCGTCGAGCACCAGCGGCACGTTGCCGCGCGGCAGGCGCATGTAGACCGGGCCTTGATGGTCGGCCATCTGCGGCACCGCCTGCTCGATGTCAAGCGCATCGCACGGATCGATGATGGTCAGCCCGGGGATGCCGCGCATCAGCGCCAGGTCCTCGGTGGCCTGGTGGCTGGGGCCGTAGCCGGTGGTCAGGCCCGGCAGCGCGCAGCACATCTTGACGTTGAGGTTTTCCTCGGCGATGACCTGATGGACAAAATCGTAGGCCCGGCGCGTGCCGAAGACGGCATAGGTCGTGGCGAAAGGCACAAAGCCCTCCTTGGCCATGCCGCCGGCTGCAGCCATGAGCAACTGTTCGGCCATGCCCATCTGGAAGAAGCGTTCCGGGTACTCTTTGGCGAACAGGTGCAAGTCGGTGTACTTGGCGAGGTCGGCGGTCATGCCGACGACCTCCGGGCGCTCGCGGCCCAGGTCGACCAGCGCCTTGCCGAACGGCGCGGCCTTGACGCGCTGCCCTTCGCTGGCGATCGAAGCGATCATGGCCGAGGTCGTAAGCCGCGGCTTCTTCTCGGCGACAGGGGTGGTTGCGACGGGGGTAGTGGTGGGGGTGCTCATCACACGGCTCCTTCGGTTTGCGTGCTGTCGACATGGCCGATGGCCTGCTGCCACTCGGGTGGGTCGACGCGGATGAAATGGTTCTTCTCACGGGTTTCCAGGAACGGCACGCCCTTGCCCATGAGGGTGTCGAACAGAATGACGCGCGGCTTGTCCTCCTGCAGCGCCCGGGCGGCGTCGAAGGCGGCGATCACGGCGGTCATATCGTTGCCGTCGACGCGCTGCACGTGCCAGCCGAAGGCAGCCCACTTGTCGGCCAGAGGCTCGAAGCCCATGATCTTTCCGGATGGACCGTCGGCCTGCTGGTTGTTGATGTCGACCAGGCAGATCAGGTTGCCCAGCCGGTGGTGGGCGGCGCCCATGGCGGCCTCCCAGGTCGAGCCCTCGTCGAGCTCGCCGTCGGACATCGAGTTGTAGACGAAGGCCGGGTTCTTCTTCAAACGCAGCCCCAGCGCCATGCCCACGGCGATCGGCAGGCCCTGGCCGAGCGAACCACCGGACATCTCCATGCCGGGTGTGTACGTCGCCATGCCCGACATCGGCAGCCGGCTGTCGTCGCTGCCGTAGGTCTCGAGTTCCTCTTCGGGAATGATCTTGGCCTCGATGAGGGCCGCATAGAAAGCGATGGCGTAGTGGCCGTGCGAGAGCAGGAAGCGGTCGCGGCCCTCCCACTCGGGGTCCTCGGGTCGGTAGGTCATGGCGTGCTTGTAGGCCACGGCCAGCACATCGGCCCAGCCCAGGGCCTGGCCGATATAGCCCTGGCCCTGGACTTCGCCCATGCGCAGCGCATAGCGGCGGATGCGGTAGGCGCTTTGTTGAAGCGTCGATAGATCAGACATGAGATAGCTCCTTGCGGAAGTGGTGAGCGATGAAATGAACGCGCGGGGTCGAGGGAGACGCAAAAGCAATTCCGCGTGGCGCGTTCAAAGCGGAATTGCCAGTGATTGGTGGCCGGATCAGAGGAAACCGATGGAGATCCAGGGGATCGCGGCCACCAGGCAGGTGCCGATGAACAGAGCGACCATGTAGCCCACGATCGGCTTCATGCCCTCGTTCGGATGGATGCGGCTGATGGCGCAGGCCGCGTAGTAGCCCACGCCGAAGGGCGGCGCGAACAGACCGATGCCCATGGCGAGCGTCACGACCATCGCGTAATGCACCTCGTGGATGCCGACCTGGCGGGCGATGGGGAACAGCAGCGGCCCGAGCAGCACGATGGCGGGGATGCCCTCGAGCACCGAGCCCAGGATGATGAAGGCCACGACCGACACCGCCATGAAGGTGACCGCGCCGCCGGGCAGGGCCTTCATCGCGTCGGCCAGCGCCGTGGAGAAGCCCGACTGCGTCAGTGCCCAGGCCATGCCGGTGGCCGCGCCGATGATGAACAGGATGGCGCCCGACAGCGACGCCGTGCTCACCAGCATCGGGTAGATGCGCTTCCAGTCGAACTGTCGGTAGACGAGCAGGCCGGCGACGACGGCGTAGGCGATGCCGATGGTCGAGACCTCGGTGGCCGTGGCCACGCCCTCGACGACCGCGGCGCGGATCACCACCGGCAGTGCCAGCGCGGGGATGGCGACCAGGAACGACTTGCCGATCTCGGCGCGGGTGGCCCGGCGCACGCCGGTCAGGTCCTCGTGGCGGTAGCGCCACCACACCAGCGCGGCCAGCGTCGCGCCCACCACGACGCCCGGCAGCAGGCCGCCGGTGAAAAGGGCGGCGATCGACACGCCGGTGGCCGAGCCGATGGTGATGAGCACCAGCGACGGCGGGATCGTCTCGGTCTGCGCGCCCGTGGCCGACAGCAGCGCCACCAGGTCGCCCGGCTTGGCGCCACGCTTCTTCATCTCCGGGAACAGTGCCGGGGCCACCGCCGCCATGTCCGCCGCCTTCGAGCCCGAGATGCCCGAGACCAGGTACATCGCGCCGATCAGCACATAGGAGAGTCCGCCACGCACGTGCCCCAGCAGGTTAGCCAGGAAGTTGACCATCGCCCGGGCGATGCCGGTCATCTCGATGAGCAGGCCCAGCAGCACGAACAGCGGCACGGCCAGCAGGATCAGGTGGCTCATGCCCTCGTCCATGCGGCCGACGACAACGACCGTGGGCGTTCCGGTAGTCAGAGAGATGTAGCCCAGGGTGGCCAAGCCAAAGGCAAACGCGATCGGCAGACCCAGCATCACCATGGAGCCCACGCCGAAGACGAAGAACAACAGGAGGTTCCAGTTACCTAATCCCTTGAGAGACGGGCCGATCAGCGCCATGACGCCCACGACCAGTGCGACCAGGCCGGTGGCTATGAAGACGTCCTTGAGCTTGCCCACGCGAAAGATCTGGATGACACCCACCAGCATCATCAGGCCGAGCCCGATCGGCAGTGCCGCTGCGCGCCACGAGTTGGGGATGCCCATGGCCGGCGTCGTCACGAAGGCTTCGTCGGCGGCAAACTCGTAGGCCGGATGCACGGTGAAGGCGAGGAAGGCGATGGCCGCGGCGATGGCGACCAGGTCCAGCAGCACGCGCCGGCGGGGTTCGAGCTTGCCCACGACCGCGGTCATGCGCATGTGCTCGCCGCGCTGCAGGGCGACAATCGAGCCCAGCATGGCGAGCCACAGGAACAGGATCGAAGCCAGTTCGTCGGACCATATGAGGGGTTCATGGAAGACGTAGCGGCTGCCCACGCCCATCAGCAGCACCACGACCTCGGCCAGCACGAGCAGTGCGGCAGGGATCTCCACCAGGGTCGCGATGACCTTGTTCAGGCCTTCGAGCCAGGGGATGGGCTCGCGCCAGCCGGTCTCGCCCGCGGCTTCGGGATCGTCACTTAGAATATGCATAGCATTCCTTCATGCAACGGGTAGCCTCCGGCCTCCACGACCGGGCGCGGCGCTTCCATTGCGAATGTTGTTGAACGGGCTGGCATCGGTCAAGTCATGACCGATGCTCGGCAGCGAGGGTCAGCCGAGCTTGCCGGAGACCTTTTCCAGCAGGTCCCAGGCGGCAGCGCCGTACTTGGTCTTCCATTCGCCGTAGAAGCCCGTGCCGGCGAGCTTCTTGCGGAAGTCGTCCTGCTGGACGTCGACGAACTTGATGTTCTTGGCCTTGAGGTCGGCGATCAGGCTGGTGCTCAGCCGGGCCACGTCGGCGCGCTGGTCAGTGGCCGACTTGTCGAGCTCGCGCGTGATGATCTGCTGGAGGTCGGCGGGCAGCTTGGCGAAGGCGCGCTTGTTGCCCAGCACCCAGTAACCATCCCAGACGTGGCTGGTCAGGCTGCAGGTCTTCTGAACCTCGTACAGGCGTGCCGTTGAGATGATGGCCAGCGGGTTCTCCTGGCCTTCCACCACTTTGGTCTGAAGCGCGGTGTAGAGCTCGTTGAAGTTGATTGGCGAGGGCGCAGCGTCGAGCGCCTTGAACAGCGAGGTCAGCGGCGGCGCCGGCGGAACGCGGACCTTGAAACTCTTCAGGTCGGCGGCGGTCTTGATCTCGCGCGTCGAGGACGTGATGTGGCGGAAGCCGTTGTCCCAGATCTTGGAGACCGTGAAGATGGGCGTCTTGGCGATCTCCGCGCGGATGAAGTTGCCCAGGTCGCCGTCCATGGCCTTCCACACGTCATCGTAGTTCTTGAACGCGAAGCCCACGCTGGTGATGCCCGACAGCGGCACGAAGGTCGACAGGATCAGCGAGGACAGGTTGAAGAACTCGACCGAGCCGTTGCGCACCTGGGCCAGCAGGTCGGTGTCGCTGCCGAGCTGGTTGGCCGGGAACAGCTTGATGTTGACGCGGCCCGAAGTCGCCTCGCGGATGCGGTCGAGCGCTTCCTTGGCGCGCAGGTTGACGGGGTGCGTCGGGTCTTGGCCGGTGGCGTACTTGAGTTCGAACTCGGCGGCATCGGCGCGGTGCGAGACGATCGAGAACAGCGGCAGGGCGGTGGCGCCGGCCAGCAGGGAGCGGCGGGTGAGTTGGGTCATGATGGTTTGTCTCCAGAAGGTTTTCGGTGGTGGGTCTGTGCCATGACCAGCGCGGCACGCACGCATCTCTCCCGGCCCACTGTTTTGTCGGTGGAAAAAGAGCCAGGAACGAGAGTTCAGTCGACCCGCCCAGCGGGTCGCGAATGCAAATGCTTCAGTGAATCAGCATGCCGCCGTTGACATCGAGCGTGATGCCGGTGCAGTACGCCGACAGGTCGCTGCCCAGGAAGATGCAGGCGCCCGCGATGTCGTTGGGGTGGCCCAGACGACCCAGGGGAATTGTCTCGGCGATCTCGGCCTTGCGGTCCTCGGTCAGCTTGCCCTTGATGATGTCGGTGCCGATCAGGCCGGGCGTGATGCAGTTGACGCGGATACCCGCCGTGCCCAGTTCGCGTGCCATGGCGCGCGCCAGGCCCAGGACGCCGGCCTTGGCCGCCGAGTAGTGCGGGCCGCCGAGGATGCCGCCGCCGCGCTGCGCCGACACCGAGGAGATGCAGATGATGGATCCACTGCCTTGGCGCTCCATGGCCGGGATTACCGCCTGCGAGCACAGCAGCGTGCCACGCAGGCTCACGTCGAGCACGGCGTCGTAGTCAGACGCCGAGATGTCGACCGTCTTGCGCGGCTGCGTGATGCCGGCGTTGTTCACCAGGATGTCGATGCGGCCGAACTTGGCCAAGACATGGTCCACCGCCGCATCGACTGCAGCCTTGTCGGTCACGCTGGCAACCACCCCGAGGTGCTCGTCGCCGAGCTGCTTGGCGGCCTCTGCGGGCTTGGCGCCTTCGAGGTCCATGATCGCCACGCGGGCGCCCTGGCTGGCCATCTGCATGGCAGTGGCGAAGCCCAGGCCGTTGAGGCCGGCACCGCCGGTGATGAGAACGACCTTGTTCGTGAGCAGCATGTATGTCTCCGGTTGATTTGGAACGGCGTGATTGTGGAAACACGCATGCCTGAAAACAAGCGATACTTTTTCAGTCTAAGTTGATAGTTTGTCATCTTTGGGTTTACCCGGATTCACACCATGAGTTCATCCTTTCCGCCTTTCCCGTGCCTCATCGCCTTCGAGGCGGTCGCGAGACGAAAGAGCTTCGCACTCGCCGCCAACGAATTGCACCTGACGCCTTCGGCCGTGAGCCATCAGATCGCCAAGCTGGAGCAGTTTCTCGACATCCGGCTGTTCGTCCGCACGTCGCACAGCGTGGAGATCACGACGGCGGGCGGCGACTACCTCCAGCGCGTCAGCGGTGCCATGGCGGCGATCAGTGCCGCGACCGACAACGCGCGAAGAGGTGTCAGCAATTCATTGCATGTGCATTCGACACCGAGCTTTGCGACGTTATGGCTCATGCCGCGATTGAAGGACTTCGCGAAGGATCATCCCGAGATCTCGCTATCGATGTCGGCGTCCGTGACGCATTCAGATTTTGCTGCCGGGCACACGGACATCGACATCCGCTATGGCGTGCCTCACTGGCCGCAGCTCACGGCCCGCCCGATCTTCGACGAGCAAGTGATGCCTCTTGCGAGTCCGGCCTTCCTGAAACGCCATCGCATTGCGACCCCTGAAGACCTGACGCGCGTTCCATTGATCCAGTCCAGCGTGGGGGTGGTGCAGTGGCCGGACTGGTTCTCGGTCCAGAACATCCTTCACCGGCCCGGAAGCTATGCTTACCGTTTCGATCGCGCGTTCATGGTTCTAGATGCGGCCGTGCAGGGTCTGGGCGTCGCTTTCGAGAGCACGTCGATCGGTGAACCGCACCTTCGCAAGGGGAAGTTGAGGCCCGTGTTCGAGACCGGGAAGTACCTGCCTGTGCAGGCGCACTTCCTGGTGTACCCGGAGCGCCATGCGCAGCGGCCCGAAGTGCTCAGCTTCGTCAATTGGGTCCTGACGCATGCGGTGACGCCTGCCGATCCCCGCATGCAGAAAGCGGGTTTGTCACGCTGATCACCTTCTGCCGTGACCCATTTCGTGCATCGGGTGAGGAATCGCAAGATCGTCTCACCCCAATTTTACGGGTAAACCCTTAAGGGTTTACACTATGACTTCGGGATGAGTGTCCTGAGGAATGTTTTCATGATCGTATCTCTTGTGTCGGTGGCCATGGTGCCCGGTTTGGCAGCGCTGGTCGGTTGGTTTGCCAAGGTTCCTACGAAAAAGGCCTGACTCCAGCGCATCTCATCACAGCGGTTTGCGCAGACGATGCGTCAGTGGTCCATTTCTGCGTGACAGCGCATCGGCGGAAATCGATCCAGCCGACATTGCTCTGACGACGCGCGATGATTTCTCGCGCTCCAGGTCCATGCTGATGAACGATTCGGCATCGATCAGCTTCTGCAGGCCGATGTCCGTCTTATGGTCCAGCTCTGAAGCAGGTACGCGACGTCCTCTGTGGCCACGTTGCCCGACGTGCCGGCCGCGCTGCCGAGATCGAACCTCTGGTGCGACGGCTCATCGTTGGCGAGACATAGGCGCAACCGCCCAAGAGTTCATGCCATGCACTCCCATCCTCGCGTGGTTGTCATTGCCGGGTCGATCGAGAGCATCGATGCGTTGGCACGGTTCATCCGCCAGATGCCGGCCATCTTTCCAATCTCGGTTGTCGCCCACCTCCACGGGCTGCAGAGCCGTTCGATCGAGCGTCTGATCAGCAAAAAATGGCGCTTTGCATCCCACCCGAACATCGTGTATGCCCGGGAAGGCGATCATCTCCAGGCAGGCCATGTCTATGTCATAACTGCCGAGGACGGTCTGGTCTTTGTCGGCGTGGACGTACTGGGTGTGACGCTCGATGGTGCAGGCTCGAACGCGGATCGTCTGTTCGCCTCCGCTGCGCACTGGTACCAGTCCGAGGTCATCGGCGTCGTGCTCAGTGGCCTGGGAACGGATGGCACCCAAGGTCTGCGCGCCATCACCGAGGTTGAGGGCACGCGCGTGGTTCAGCGTCCGAACGAGGCGGCGTTCTTCAGCATGCCGGTGAGTGCCCTGCGCAGCAATGCTGTCCAGTATTCGGTCATGCTCGACCAACTGGGCAAACTGATCATGGATCTGGTGGCCGAGCCTGGACCGGTAGAGACGCTGTCTGCGGAGAAGATCCACGAAATTGCGTTACAGACTCGGGCTTCAGAGGAGGACCGAACCAAGTCACTGGATCGCAGCATCGAAGACATTCTTCAAGTGATCCGTAACGACTTGAGCATGGACATCGTGTTCGTCACGAAGCAAGTTGGAGACAAAGTTGTCATCACTCATTCGACGCCCGGGACAAATGAAATGCAGATGCATGGAATGTCGTATCCCAAGCACCAGAGCCTATGTCAGCGGGAGCTCGACGGTCGCTTGCCTGCTGTGATGCCTGATGTGGAGGCACTGCGTTTGACGCACTACCTCCCGGTCCTTCCCTTGTTCATTGGAGTCTACATGGCTACACCCGTCTGGCTCGCCGATGGGACGCTTTTTGGAATGCTGTGCTGTCTCAATGCGGCTGCTTCACGAGAAATGGATCAACGTCACTACGTGCGTCTTCAAATGTCAGCTCGGCAAATCTCTCGGCTTGTTAATGAAACACGAGACAGCTGATTGATTCAACAATTGTTGAGCGAATAGGAGAACGGCTTCTGCCACGATGGATGGCAGCTACATCCATGGCGGTGCCACCGATGTTCGATGCCACACGCGTTGATGCGAATGCTTTTTGGTACATGAGATTGCATGCCTGACTGTCATGGTCTTTGGATCAAGCCCCGACAATTCATGGATGTTTTGATGGCAGGCCCTTGAACCATTCAACTGATCAGGGTCTGGCTGAATTGTCGAATCGTTTCGCACGCATGTCGCAGGGATGCGTCATCGAGCGCATAGGCGATGCGGAAGTACGGCCCGAGCCCGAAAGCACTGCCATGCACTGTGGCCACATTGGCCTCGTCCAACAGAGCGCCGATCACATCTTCGTCACTGTCGAGTCGCGTACCCGCAGCCGTGGTTTTGCCGAGCCAGCCTTCGCATGAAGCGAACACGTAGAACGCGCCTTGAGGCATTTCGCAACGCAGGCCGGGCGTCTGGTTGAGCAATTGCACCACCATGTCACGCCGTCGTTGGAACGCCCTG
Source organism: Variovorax sp. PvP013 (assembly GCF_050435945.1). Lineage (NCBI taxonomy): Bacteria > Pseudomonadati > Pseudomonadota > Betaproteobacteria > Burkholderiales > Comamonadaceae > Variovorax > Variovorax sp. PvP013. The sequence goes on along the minus strand of NZ_JBNDLF010000006.1, from coordinate 222,479 downwards.
CGCGACTCCCAAATGAAATCCTGCGGGCCCGTCAGGGCGGCCAGCGCCGCATGTTGTGAAATGGTGCATGCGCCCGAAGTCTGCTGCCCCTGCAGCTTCTCCATGGCCTCGATCAGCCAGCCCGGTCCGGCACAGAATCCGATGCGCCAGCCGGTCATGGCATAAGCCTTGGAAACGCCATTCATGGTCAGCACCCGGTCGCGCAATCGAGGTTCGACTTGCGCCAGCGTGAAGAATTCGATGCCGTCGAAGATCAGATGCTCGTAGATGTCGTCGCTCAGCACCAGAACACGCGGGTGTGCCAGCAGCACTTCAGCCAGCGCCTGCAGTTCGTCACGGCCGTACACCGCGCCCGTGGGGTTGGACGGCGAGTTGAGGATCAGCCAGCGCGTGCGAGGGGTGATGGCGGCCTCCAGCGCTTCGGGTGTGAGCTTGAATCCGCTTTCGGCACCGCAGGCCACGGTGACGGCCTTGGCACCGCACAGTTGCACGATCTCGGGGTAGCTCACCCAGTAAGGTGCGGGCACGATGACCTCGTCACCTTCGTTGAGCGTGGCTGCCAGCGCATTGAAGATCACTTGCTTGCCGCCGCTGGTCACCAGCGTGTGACGCCAATCCACCTCCAGGCCGTTCTCACGCTCGAACTTGGCCGCCACGGCCTCGCGCAATGCTCTCAGGCCTGCCACCTGCGTGTAGCGGGTGTGGCCCTTACGGATCGCCTCAATGCCGGCATCGCAGACATGCTGGGGCGTGTCGAAATCCGGCTCGCCCGCACTCAGCGAGATGATCCGGGCCCCCTCGGCGCGTCGGGCGGCCACGCGATCCATGACCTTGTAGGTGGCCGATGGCTTTGCAGCAGACAGGTAGCGGTTGAGTCCCCGGGTCGTGGTCATCGTCGCCCGGTCTTCCAGATCGAGACGTGAATCAGCTCCAGCGGGAGCCGGTTTTTCAGCGCCGTGCATCGTTGTCATTGCATCAGGCCTTGGTCTGCAGTTGGTGGTAGCCCAATGCCGCACGTGCCTCACCCAGGGTCTTGCCCTGCGCGATTTGTTCGCGGATGCGCGATTCGATTGCTTCGATCTGGCGTGCGGTCTGGGCCACCTCGCGGGCGCGGTGGCGCGGCACGACGACCACGCCATTGGCATCGGCGACCACGATGTCGCGTGCGGCCACGCGCACGGCGCCGATGGCGACGGTGGTATTCACTGACTCGACTTGCACGCGGTCCTTGCCGGTGCGCATGAAGCGACCGGCGCTGAACATCGGGTAGTTGTCGCCCAGAGCCTTGCTCACGTCGCGGCACACGCCGTCGATCACCGTGCCGGCGATGCCACGCAGGCCGGCATACTGGGTCATGATGTCGCCCCAAACCGTGCAGTCGGTGCGCCCGTCGTTGTCGATCACGATCACGTCGCCCGGGGCCACGTCGTCGATGAAGTCGCCCACCGTGCCTGGCGGGTTGCTGGCTGGCACGTACTTGACCGTGAAAGCTGGACCGACCACCGCCTGCGTGTAGTCAGCCAACGGCATGATGCCCAGCGCTTGACCATGCAGGCCCAGCTTGTCCATGGCGTCGGAAACGCCCGGGGTGTCCAACCCTTCGAAGAGGGCGACCAGTTCCTTGTCTTCTGCGTTCATGCGTGTCACTCCAAAGTTGATGCGTTGTCGGGGGTCTGCTGGTCGTGTCCGTCAGTCGACCCGTGCGCTCGTCCGCTTGACGAGCGACTCCCAGAGCGGGCCTTCCTTTTTCACGAACTGCTGGTATTGCGTGGCGTCGTAGCCGACGTTTTGAGAGTCCAGCTTGGTCAGTGCTTCGGCGATTTCCGGCGCCTTGAGCGTGTCGTGGATGCCGGTGTTGAGCCGGACCACCAAAGGCGCAGGCGTGCCCTTGGGCACGAACACGCCGTACCAGTTGGTCACCACGAACTTCGGAAAACCCAGCTCCTTCATCGTCGGGACGTCGGGCAGCGCGGTGGAGCGCTGGTCGCCCGTGGTGGCCAGGGCACGGATCCTTCCGCCGGCCAGATGGGGAACGATCGAGCTGGTGCTCTCGAACGCGAAGGCGACATGGCCCGCGAGCACATCCTGGATTGCCGGTCCGGAACCCCGGTAAGGCACGTGCGTGAGCTCCAGCTTGTGGTCCAGCTTCAGTTGTTCCCCCAGCAGGTGGTGCGGCGTGCCGCTGCCCGGAGAAGCATAGGACTTGCCGGGATGGGCGCGCAGGTCATCGATGAACGACTTCACGTCTCGGACCGGCAGCTGTGCATTGACGTACAGCACCATCGGCACGGTCGCGGCTTCGGCCACCGGGGTCAATGCCGCCATGGGATCGCTTGCGAGCTGGTAGAGGTTGCGACTGATGACCACGTTGGTGCTGTTGCCCAGCAGCCAAGTGCATCCGTCGGCCTTCGAGGTGCTGACCGCGGCGGTGCCGATGTTGCCGGCGGCGCCGGTCTTGTTCTCCACGACGACGGTGGTACCCAATCGCTGGGTCAGGCCTGGCACCATCAGGCGCGCCAGCATGTCGCTGGAGCCGCCCGGCGGGTAAGGCACGACGAACTTGATCACCGGGCATGGAAATGCCTCTGAGGGTTGAGCAAATGCAGGGCTGCTGGCGGCAACAGCGAACAGCACGCAGGCGAGATGGCGCAATGGGGTCACCTTGAACTTTTGGAGCTGAAGGAACGACGCTGTCGAATTCATGCCTTGGTCACCTGGGCTGTCCGGCGATGGCCTCGAATTCCTTGTCGTGCATGACCTCGGCCACCGAGCGCCCGTTGCGCACGGCCGTGACCATGCCGTCCTGACGCCGGGCGATGCGCTCACCGAGGTCCAACACGTCATCAATGCGCGCAGCCGACACGAAGACGGTGCCGCAGCGGTCGGCGATCACGTAGTCGTCTTCGTTGACGGTGACGCCGGCCATCTGTACGGGCTTGCCCGAATCGATCTGGATCACGCGGTTGCGCGCGCTGATCATGGTCACGCCCCGCCCGTAGACCGGGTAGTCGATCGAGGAACTGCCGTCGATGTCGCGGCTCAGGCCATCGATGACGGTGCCACGCACCTTTCGGGCCTTGGCCGCGTTGGCCAGGATGTCGCCCCAGCACGAGATGCCTTCCATGCCGCCGGCCACGACCAGCACGCGGTCGTCGGTGGTAACGGCGTCGATGACGGGTGAGATCAGGTGCACCGTGGGCTGCGCATCGCCCTTGCGGCCTAACTGGATGGTGCTGGCACGGCCGACGATCCTGGGACAGTCCCACAGGGGACGCAGACCGTGGGTGGCGCCAGGCAGGCCGAGGAAATCGAGCGCGTCGGAGACGGTGTTGGTGTCCAGCGCGGCAAGCCGATCGAGTGGCGAAGAAGAAGTCATGGTCCCGTTTCTGGTGAAGGTACCCATGCATCTTCTGATCGGCTGCCTGATATGTGAATTCCGATCTTCGTATCGCTGTGATCCGACAATGAGAACAGAGAGGCTTCGGATCGTGCGTCGAACGACCGCTCGATCTGCTGCGCCCGCGCACCCATGAATCACGAAAGCCCCCATGAGCCCCACGATCGATTTCCGCTTGGTGAAGCAACTGTGGATGTTTCTGGCCGTTGCCGAAGAGGAGCACTTCGGACGGGCCGCGCAAAGGCTCAACATGTCGCAGCCGCCGCTCACCGAACAGATCAAGGTGCTGGAGCAGGCGCTCAAGTTGCAGCTGTTCGAGCGCTCGAGGCGAGGAACGAAGCTCAGTCCCGCAGGGGCCGCGATCCTGCCCGCCGTGCGCCGGTTTGCCGGACAGGTCGAGCAACTGGAGCGCGTGGTCCGCGAAGTCGCAGCCGGTCAGTCGGGCGTCCTGCACGTGGGCGCCATCACCTCTGCCATGCTGGAGATCGTGCCGCCGTTGCTCGAAGCGCTCAAGCGCGCCCATCCACACCTGACCGTGTTCGTGAAGGAAATCGACAGCGTCGACGCGGTGCCGGCGCTGGAAGCCGGGGAACTCGATCTGGCCTTTGTGCGCCTTGATGGAAAGATCGGAAGCGACATCGCCACATTTGCGCTGGCGGAGGACAGGCTGGCCGTGGCCTTGCCCAGAAATCATCCACTGGCCGCTCAACCCCGCCTTCGGTTGAATGCACTGTCCAAGGAGCAACTGGTGATGTCGTCGCGGCAGGTCAGTCCGGTGTACTTTGACATGCTCACCGGGGTATGCCGGGCGCATGGATTCGCGCCACGGGTGACGCACGAAGTCAGGTCGGTCACTTCCCAGATCGCCTATGTCAGCTGCGGCCAGGGTCTGGCACTCGTACCAGCATCCATGAAAAAGCTTGCTCCTGAGAACGTGGTGATTCGGCCCTTGAAGGAACGGATCATGGTCGTCACGGCTGCGGCTGCATGGAATTTAAAACGCCATCACCCCATGGTCGATGAAGCAGTTGCTTGGTTGCGGTCTGAGAATGATATCTTTAGCTATGAAAAGAATGAGAATTGTTAAAAGTCAGGAAGGCACTTGGGGTCGCAGCAGAATTGCCGACTACCAGCTGGATGGGTTAAAGCCAAGACAGATTCAACAGCAAAGACACTTTTGATGCTCCAATTCGCACCTGATTATGTAAATAATCTTAGGGCAATAGGTTTGTGACGGGACGCAGTGCAGTGTCAAAATAAGTTGGTTTCAACAGCCGATTACCTTGCGTGCTTGAGTTAAGGTCAAAGTTGTAGCCCCCTAGCGTGTGGCGCCTCATCCCATGCCCCGCATTGCCCTCATCTCCGACACCCACAACCTCCTGCGCCCCGAAGCCCTGGCCTTCCTCGCCGGCTGCGATCACATCGTCCATGGCGGCGACATCGGCGGGCCAGACATCCTGGCGCGACTGTCGGCGATCGCGCCGATGAGCGTGGTGCGCGGTAACAACGACCATGCGCCATGGGCGGCCGACATTCCCGTGTCGTTGACTGTGGTGTTGGACGGCGTCGCGGTGCACGCGGTGCACGACATCGCCGATCTGAATCTGGCTGCGGCCGGTGCGAACGTGCGTGTGGTGGTATCTGGCCACTCGCACAAGCCGTCAATGGTCGAGCGCGATGGGGTGCTGTTCATCAACCCGGGCAGCGCGGGACCGCGTCGCTTCAGCCTGCCGATTTCTGTGGGCGAACTGTGGATCGACGGCGGTCAGGTGACGCCGCGGCTGATCACGCTGGACGTTTCGCCTCCACGTTGAGCCAACGGTCAGCAGCGTTCGTACTTGCTCTGGCACCCTCGGAGCAAACAACACACAGACTGGACGCGCGCATGACACTGGAAAAACCGTTCGAGCCGACCTTGCCAAGGTCTTCCTGCTGACCGTGGCATGGCTCTTCCTCATGCCAGTGGCCACGCTGTTCTTCACCGGCTGCGCGCAGCGCACACAGGAACACCGCGTTTCTCGCTCGGGTCGAGCGGCAGATGGCGGCCTGAAGCAGACCGAGCCGTCGAAGGTGCGCAGGCCCATGGTCTGATCGATGTCCAGCCAGTCCACAGAACGCATTTGGATCGATCTGCCAAGCAGCACTAGACGGTTTGCCGGTGGATGGCCAGTGGCCCGAAGGATTGCGTCACGGGCATGACCTCGAGGAAATTGACGTTCATGCGCGCGGGCAGCGTCCCGGTCCAGAAGACGGCTTCGGCAATGTCGTCGGGGGTGAGGGGGTTGGCGTCCTTGTAGATCGTCTCTACCCGGGCCTGGTCGCCCTTGAGGCGCACCGACGAGAACTCCGTGCCGCCGACCATGCCCGGCGCGATGTCGGTCACCCGCACGGCCGTGCCCAGCAGGTCGGCGCGCAGGTTGAGAGAGAACTGCCGCACGAAGGCCTTGGTGGCCCCGTACACGTTGCCCCCGGGGTAGGGATACGCTCCCGCCGTGGAGCCCAGGTTGATCACGTGGCCGCGGTTGCGCGCCACCATGCCAGGCAGCACCGCGTGGGTCATGTACATCAGCCCCTTCACGTTCGTGTCGACCATGGCGTCCCAATTGGCGAGGTCGGCTTTCTGGGCTGGCTCCAGGCCCAGCGCCAGACCGGCATTGTTGACCAGCAGGTCGATGTCGCGATGGTCCGCGGGAAGACCGTTCACGGCAGCGGCTACGGCATCCCTGTCGCGGACGTCCAGGACCAAGGGCAGCACGCGATCGCGTCCGAGTTCGTCGGCCAGCGCGTTGAGACGCTCCTCGCGGCGCCCGGCCGCGATCACGCGATGGCCGGCGGCCGCGAAGCGCCGGGTGATGGCTGCGCCGAACCCTGAAGAGGCGCCGGTGACGAACACGATCATGCTGTTTCCTTAAAGTGGAAAGGGCGCTGGTGGGGCGCAATGGAAAAGGACGATGATCATCGCAGGCCAGCACTGAAAGCTTGCTGCTGGTCTTCGACCGGCTTTTGGTGCAGGCATCTGACGTCGTGTCCGAGTAAATTCAATGGCTTTCCCAATTCACCCTCGAACGAATAAAAAGCCCTTTGGCTTGTCCTAAAAATCGACACAATTGCCTTTGATTAAATTTAATTGTTGTTGCGATTCAAATAGGATTTATCGAAACGATGTTTTAAAATTTCGATATATACCTAAGCGGTTGATGATAAGACTGGAGATTGTGGTTTATCAACATAAAGGAACGTGCCGGTTGCATCCATATGGCCCTGTTTCACAGGCTTGAATGCTCGGCAAGTCCGGGGGAAACACCTCTTCGCCAACCACACACAGGTGGAAAGCACTTCCTATAATCCGCCCGCCGCCACTGCGAACCCACGTTCGTCGGGGTGGTCACAGTCCGAAGGTGCCTGCCGAACCAGCCATGGTGCGGCAGGTTAAACGGGAAGCAGGTGCGAGACGTCGTCGCTGACGTCTCAAAGCCTGCGCTGCCCCCGCAACGGTCAGCGGATACGGAAACCCTCAGGCCTGCTCTTTCACAGGGGCAGGCAACCACTGCGCTTCGGCGTGGGAAGGCGAGGTGGTTCCGCTCTAGTGCATGTCATGCACTCGAGCACTCCGCGAGCCCGGATACCGGCCTTCGAGACTGCCTTCGGACTTGCGGGAGGGCGTGTCCGGGCCCGGAGCTCGCACGCCTTGCCGCGCGCGGCCGGCCCATCTCCTTCTCCCGCGCATCCGCCATCGGTTCGAAACCCGCGGGGACGCGGGTCGAAGGAGAAGTCAATGAGTCGAACATCGCCCCTGCGCGATTGCGCGAGCGTGCCCGGTCGTCGCACGCGCCTGTCCAGTCTTTCGTTGAGCATCGGTCTGGCCGTCGGACCTGCCGGCGTCGTCGCCCAGCAATCCGAACGCGCCTTGGGAGGCAGTGACCGGAGCCTCAACCAGGTCCAGGTCGAAGCCGATCGACACACGCCGCTCTCGATCGACCTGCCCACCGAGACCGGCAGTCGGCTGGGTCTGACGCCCTTGGAGACGCCCGCGAGCATCGAGGTGCTCGGCGGTGACCTCATCCGTGCGCGCGGCGACGTCTCGGTGGTCGAGGCCGCCACGCGCGCCACCGGCATCACCGGTTCCCCGGGTCCGGGCAACGGCGGCACCGCCATGGCGGCACGCGGCTTCTCCGGCCATGGCTCGGTCATGCAGCTGTTCGACGGCACCCGGCTCTATGCCGGTGCCGGCACCGTGACCTTTCCCTTCGACACCTGGTCGATCGATCGGATCGAGGTGCTGCGTGGTGCCGCCTCGGTGATGTACGGGGAGGGCGCCATCGGTGGCGCCATCAACGTGGTGCCGAAGAAGCCCATGCAGGCGCCCATCCAGAACGAAGCCCTGCTGACGCTAGGCTCGGACGCCACCCGCCAGCTCGCCTTCGGCAGCGGTGGCGCCATCAACGATCGCCTGTCCTACCGCTTTGACGTCAGCCAGCGTCGCACCGATGGTTTCATGCAGCGGGGTGAGGCCGACAGCTTGGCCGTGGGCGCCGCAGTGCGCCTCGATGTCTCGCCGCGGCTGAGCTTCACGCTGTCCCATGACGAGGGCCGTCAGTTGGCGCAGACCTATTACGGCGTGCCACTGATCGACGGCCGCCTCGACGTCAGGACCCTGCGTCAGAACTACAACGTCGACGACGCCGAGATCCGGTACGACGACCGGTGGACTCGCCTCGACGCGCAGTGGGCGCCCGGCAGCGCCGTGACCGTGCGCAACCAGCTCTACCGGCTGGCGAGCCAGCGTCACTGGCGCAACACCGAGAGCTACACCTTCAATGCCGCGACCCGCCGCGTGGCGCGCGGCGACTACCTCCAGATCGGTCACGACCAGGAACAGATCGGCAACCGCACGGACGTCACGCTCCGGCACGACCTGCTCGGCCTGAGCAACCAGGTGCTCGTCGGGCTCGACGTCAATCGCATCGATTTCCAGCACACCAACGACTCGCCCTACGGCGGACGCTCGACGGTCGACCCCTTCGTCTTCGATCCGAGCCTGTACGCTTCGCCGGTGGCGTACACGCCGCGCTATCGCACCCGCACGAACACCCATGCGTTCTTCGCCGAGGACAAGCTGGAATTCAACGATCGCTGGTCGGTGGTGGGCAGCGTTCGCTGGGACCACGCGAAGGTCGAGCGCGCGGATCTCCTCAATGCGGCCAACACCATCGACAAGACCTTCGAGTTCCCCACAGGCCGGCTCGGCGTGGTGTATGCGCCTGACGTTGCGCAATCCTTCTATGCCCAGGTGGCGCGGGCAGCCGATCCGCTGACCTCGCTGATCACCACGTCCGCCACCCAGGTGCCCTTCGACCTGAGCACCGGCCGGCAGGTGGAGGTGGGCTACAAGCGACAGCTGGCGGGAGGGAAGGGCGCCTGGACCGTGGCCGCCTACCGCATCGAGAAGGACAAACTGCTCTCGCGCGACACGTTCAATCCGAACCTCACCCAGCAGATCGGCAGGCAGTCCTCCGAGGGCATCGAAGCCACGCTCGACTGGGCCTTGACCTCGACCTTGCGGCTCGAAGCCAACGTCGTGAAGCTGCGCGCACGCTACGACGACTTCAACGAGGTGGTGGGCGGCGCCCTGATTTCGCGGACCGGCAACACACCCACGGGGGTGCCCGAGCAAGCTGCCAACCTCTGGCTGCGCTGGCGTTTCCTGCCGCAGTGGGAGGCTGACGTCGGTGTGCGCCATGTGGGCGCGCGCCAGGTCGACGCGGGCAACACGCGCCAGATCGGCTCCTACGCGGTGGCCGACGGTGGGGTGAGCTGGCGCGCGAGCCCGTCATTGCGGCTCGCGCTGCGCGGCTACAACCTCGGCGATCGCCGCTACCCGGTGTCGTTCTCCAATGGCGGCAATCAGTGGCTCCTGGGCCGGCCGCGCGCGGTCGAGCTCTCGGCGCTGGTGAACTTCTGAAGGCGGCATGACTGCACTCTGGCGACGGGCTTGGCCGCGCGTGCGGCACGGGCTCTACTGGACGCATCGGTGGCTGGGCATCGGCGGCTGCCTGCTGTTCGTCATGTGGTTCGCCTCGGGCGTGGTGATGATGTACGTGAGGTATCCGAACCTCACCGACGACGAGCGGCTGGCGGGCCTCGCACCGCTGCGACTCGAGCAGGCCGTCGTGGCGCCGGCGGCCGCGCTGGCGCTGCTGCCTGCGAATGTGCGCGACCTGCCGCCACGCCGCATCGGTCTGGAGATGCAGACCGGCGGACCCGTTCCCGGCCGTGGCCTCGGCCTTGAACCGGTGTGGCGCATCGTGGACGCACGCGGCGGCCGCCTCACGGTGTCCGCCCGCACGGGTCGGGTCCTGGGCGATGTCGATGCCGCCCAGGCCACGGCCGTCGCGCGTGCGTTCTCGGGTCATCCGCAGGCGCGCTGGGTCGAGACGCTGGCGCGCGATCAATGGACCGTGCCCCAGGGCCTGGATGCGCTGCGGCCGCTGCACCGCATCGCGGTGGGCGATGCGCAAGGCACGGAACTCTATGTGTCCCAGCGCAATGGCGAGGTGGTGCGCGATACCACGCGTGCCGAGCGCTTCTGGAACTGGCTCGGGTCGGTGCCGCACTGGATCTACTTCACGCCGCTGCGCGCCGACCCCCCGCTGTGGCACGACGTGATGGTGTGGCTGTCGGCGGCGTGCATCGTCTCGGCCGTGACGGGCATCGTGATCGGCATCCTGCGTCTTCGCTTGCGGCAGCGCTACCGCAGCGGCTCGGCCACGCCCTACATGGGCTGGATGGCCTGGCACCACATCGCCGGTCTGTTGGGCGGCTTCTTCGTGCTGACCTGGATCGTGAGCGGATGGCTGTCCATGAATCCCAATGGCTGGTTCCAGCGGGGTGGCACCGACGCCGGCGCGTTGGCGCGGTATGCCGGCATCGATGCCGGCACGCCAGACGTTCCTTGGCCGCCCATCGCTCTGCCAGTGGGCACCGACATGGCTGCACCGCGCGAGGCCGTGCTCGTGTGGTTCGACGGTCGGGCACTGTTGCGGTTGCGCGATGCGCGGGCGGCCGTGCAGGTCGTGGATTCTGTGTCGGGCGAGCATGTGGCGATCGACGAAAAAGATCTGGTTCGTGCCGCCATGCGACTGCGTCCTGGCGCCTCGATCGTCGATGCGACGCTGCAGACGCGGGCTGACTTCCACTGGTACGGGCACCACCGGGAGCGTGTGCTGCCCGTGTGGCGCATCCGCTTTAACGATTCGGCGGGCAGCTGGATCTACATCGATCCGACCGACGGCCAAGTCGTGGGCAGCAGCGACCGTATAACGCGCCTGCGGCGATGGCTGTTCAACGCTGCGCACAGCCTGGACTTTCCGTGGCTGATCGCGCACCGGCCGGCCTGGGACATCGTCGTCTGGGTGCTGTCGATTGTCGGCATGGTCGCCTCGGTCAGTGGCGTCGTCGTCGGTTGGCGACGACTGAAACGTCAGCGGCGCCGTTCGATGAGAACTTGACTTGGCTACGGCATGGCCATGGTCGTCAATGCACTCAGCAGTTAGTGTAGCTACAATAAATTCATGGAAGTGACCTTCGATCCTGCCAAACGAGCTCGGACCTTGGCCGAAAGAGGCCTGGACTTTGCTGACGCGGTACGGGTATTCGAAGGCGACACACTGGAAATTGAGGACGACCGCAAGGACTACGGCGAGACCCGAATCATCTGCTTCGGCTGGTTGATGGGACGTCTGGTGGTCGTCGGCTACACACCGCGTGGCACGGACCGCCACATCTTCAGCATGAGGAAAGCCAATGAACGCGAACGACAGCGCATCGGCCCGAGTCTTGGGCTCTGACGTGGACAAAGTGGACCGCCACGAGATACAGGCGTCAGAGTACGAGGAGTTGCCCGAACTGACCGACGACATGCTGGCACGGGCCACGCTCAAGCGTGCCGGTCGTCCGCTATCAGCATCGAAAAAGGTGCTGCTGTCGGTGCGTTACAGCAAAGAGGTGGTGGACTTTTTCCGCGCGACAGGTGACGGCTGGCAGTCCCGCATGGATGGGGTGTTGAAGGAGTATGTCTCGCGGCACTCAAACCCTTGAACAGCAGTTTCCGCCGCTTTTCGAGGGTCAGTGGCAGGGTCCGCATCGACGGTCGGGCCAGGTGGATGTTCCAGAATCCTGCCCATGCAACGCTTCACCATATCTCTCGACGACGAGCTCGCCGCCCAGTTCGACGAACTGATCGCCAGCAAGGGCTACGTCAACCGCTCCGAGGCCGTGCGCGATCTCATTCGGATGGGTCTGGGTCGGGAGCGGCTAATCACGCCAGATCTTGCGGCGCCGCCGGCATGGTGCGTCGCCAATGTCAGCTATGTCTACGATCACCACGAGCAGACAGTCACTTCGCGCGTGCTCGATTTGCAGCATGACCACCATGACCTGGTGATCACCAGCCTACACACCCACCTGGATCACGATCACTGCCTGGAGACGGTGGTTCTGCGTGGACCGCTGGCCGAAGTCCGCGCCTGCGCCGAGCAGCTCATCGCCTTGCGTGGCGTCAGGCATGGCAATGTGCATCTAGTGCCGCTGGAAGCAGCGGACCAAGCGCGCCACTCGCACGGTCATCGGCCAGTCCACGACCACCTCAAGCCCATCAACTGAGATCGGCTGCGCTGCATGGCGTATGGCGAGTTGGCATGTGTGTATGAATAATTCAGGATTCTTCTTACGAATCCTGAAGTGCTTTTCATGACGTCATTGCTTCCCCGGTTGCGCCAGCCTGTCCTGCTGGGTCTCCTCTGCGGCGGTGCTGCAATGGCACAGGAAAGCCATCTGCCTGAGATTGAAGTGCGCGGTCCCCGCGATGCCTCCATCGGTACGGCCGACAGCGCCAGCGAAGGCGCGGTGGAACGCGATTCCTATCAGTCACGACCCAAGCTCCGGCCCGGCGACATCGTCGAGGCCGTGCCCGGCGTGGTCGCCACCCAGCACTCGGGCGACGGCAAGGCCAACCAGTACTTCCTGCGGGGTTTCAACCTCGACCATGGCACCGACTTCGCCGTGACGGTCGATGGCATGCCGGTCAACATGCCCACGCATGGTCACGGGCAGGGCTATGCCGATCTGAACTTCCTCATCCCCGAACTCGTCTCGGGCGTGCGCTACCGCAAGGGGCCGTACTTCGCCGAGGGCAGTGACTTCTCGCTGGCCGGCAGCGCGAGCCTCGACTATTTCAGCGCGCTCGATGCGCCCTTCGCCGAGGTCACGCTCGGCAGCCATGACTTCCGGCGCCTGATGGCCGCCGGGTCGCGTACCGTGGACGACCGGACATGGCTCGGCGCGCTCGAGATCGAAGGCAAGAACGGTCCCTGGGACGTGGCGGAGAACCTGAAGAAGGTCAATGCCGTGCTGCGCTACTCGCAAGGCTCCCCCTCTCGCGGTTTCAGCATCACCGGCATGGCCTACCGAAGCAGCTGGACCTCCACCGACCAGGTGCCTGAGCGGTCGATCGACAGCGGCGAACTGTCGCGCTTCGGCTCGCTGAATCCGAGCGATGGCGGCAAAACGCGGCGCCTCAGCCTGTCGGCCAAGTGGTTCGACAAGGGCCCGCAGGGCGACACCCAGGTCAGCGTGTATGCGATCAACTACCGCTTCGACCTGTTCTCGGACTTCACCTACTTCCTCAACAACCCGGTCGAGGGCGACCAGTTCGAGCAGGTCGATCGGCGCAGTGTGTTCGGCGCCCAGGCCTCACGTGCGGTGGCCAACAAGATCGCAGGACTCGAGGGTCTGCTGACCTTCGGCGGCCAATGGCGCGGCGATCGCATCGGGCAGGTCGGTCTCTACAACACTCAGGAGCGCGAGTGCCTGTCCACCGTGCGTGACGACAAGGTGACGCAGGATCTGTTTTCGGTCTACGGGCAGCAGCTGGTCAACTTCAGCGATCGCTGGCGCGGCTACGTCGGCGTGCGTGGCGATGTGTTGCGCTACGACGTGCAAGGCCGGGAGGCGGTTTATGGCGCCGGCAACAGCGGGCGTGGAAGGGATTCGCTGGCGAGTCCCAAGCTAGGCATGGCGTACACGCTGACGCCCGCCCATGAGCTCTACTTGAACACAGGCGTCGGCTTCCACAGCAACGATGTGCGCGGCGCCACGATCACCTTCGACCCTCAGTCGGGTCAGGCCGCCGAGCGGGTACCGGCACTGGTCAAGGGTCGGGGATCGGAGCTGAGTTGGCGCTTCCAGCCCGACGAGAACCTCACCGCCACGCTGGCGCTGTGGCAGCTGAAGCTGGATTCCGAGCTCGTCTACATCGGTGATGCAGGATCGACCGAGCCAGGACGTGCCAGCAGTCGCCGCGGCATCGAGGCGACCTTGCGTTGGAAGCTGGCGCGGTCCTGGCGCCTGGAACTCGACGGCGCACTCTCGCGGGCCCGCTTCCAGGGCAACGCACCTGAAGGGGAAGGCAACTACGTCGACAACGCCGTCGAGCGCGTGCTAGCCGCGGGTGTGACCTATGTCGACGGACCGTTGAGCGCGTCGGTGCGGCTGCGCTACCTCGGACCCCGCGCGCTGGACACCGTCGACTCGGTCCGCTCTCGCTCGGTCGCGTTGCTCAACGCCGGTGCCCGCTACGCAGTGAACCGGCAGCTCACCCTGGGCCTGGACGTCTTCAATCTGACCGGCCGCAAAGGCAATGACATCGAGTACTTCTACGCGTCCTGCACCGCCGGTGAGGTGGCCGGTGGGACGTGCGGCGGTGGCATCGACGGCCGGCACATCCACCCGATGGAGCCGCGCACGGTGCGGGTCAGCGCACGTTGGAAATTCTGACCTTGTGCAGAACCATAAATCCACGCTGGCATCGGTCAACAAGCCAAAAGATGCGTGCGGTAACTGCTGAGCAGGGTGGCTGATCTGAACATGGTTCGGCAGGACCATTGACCTCCAAGAGATTTCTTGCAGCTTTTGTTGACATGACGTTACATTGAGTACTTAAGGCCTCATCAAACTTCAACAACGAGGTCGGAGCACAGGAGATTCCTCATGTCGGCGCAATTGTCTTTTCCCTCCTCACCCCCCACGCTGCGCGTGGTCGCCGAGCGGTCGGCGGACTTCGTGAGCATCCGCGGGGTGCGCCTGCTGATGGACCAGCTGGTGGACGCCTCCTTCCTCACGCCCGAGGCCACCGCGCGCCTGCGCGAGCGCCTCATGGCGGCCACCCCCTTCCCCCACCTGGTCATCGAGGGCCTGTTCAACCCCGCCCTGCTCGAGCTGGTGCGCGAGGAGTTCGACAACCGCCCGGCCGAGGGCTGGAAGGACGTCACCAGCAGCTACGAGTCCACCCGCCGCTCCGAGCTCGGCGCCGCCCTCGGGCCGGCCTCGCAGATCTACTTCGACCTCATCAACTCCGGCTGGTTCACCCGCTGGCTGTCGGCCGTGACCGGCACGCCCTACCTGCTGGGGGACCCCCAGCGCTTCGGCGGCGGCCTCCACGAGAGCCGCGCGGGCGGCGCCTTCGCCATCCACCGCGACTTCAACTACCACCCCCACGTCGGGCTGAAGAACGAGATGGTGTGCATCACCTACCTCAACCACGACTGGCAGGACGCCTGGGGCGGCGTGCTCGAGCTGTGGGACGCCAAGGACGGGCAGTGCCAGGCGCGCGTGCGGCCGGAGTTCGGCCACACGCTGATCCTGCCGCACGGCCCGGCGAGCTTCCACGGCCACCCCGGGGCGCTGTGCCCGCCCGAGGGCGTCAAGCGCCGCTCGGTGGCCGCGTACTTCTACACCAGCCCCAAGGCGGGCCGCCAGGACCCCGAAGAAGCGGTGTCGATCTTCATGCACACCCGCCGCGCCGACCGCGCCAAGAAGGCCCTGCGCCTCATGACGCCCCCGCTGGTCTGGCGCGCAATGAAGAAATTCAAAAAATCGCCTTGAAAAATGACTGAAATGAAATTACAGGTGGTGGATGCTCATGATCAAGGATGATTTGAAACCAATTCAGCGTTTGGTGACCGTTGTCATTCCAGTATGCACGCCAGAACCGACTGCACTGGGTCGAGTTTCTTTGGCTCAAACTCTGGCCGTCCTTGGTCGCCATCCCATCACCTTTGTCGTGCCCTCATCGCTTGACGTTCAGTGGTATGAGGAATTTTGCCAAGACAAGGCTGAAATACGGTTCGAGCGGTTCGAATGGAAAAATGGCGAAGATTTTTATGAAATAACGCTCAGCTCGAGATTTTTTGAACGTTTTAAGAACTACGACTATATTTTGACGTGCCGCTTGGATGCGTTTGTATTCAAGGACGACCTTGCGGCTTGGTGTCATCAGGGATATGACTACATCGGTTCTGTGATCCCGAAAAATTCTTGGGAGGAAGAAGACATAATTTTGCCACGGCGCAATTCACGATTTCTGAAGATTGTGAGGAGTTTGCTTCGCACTCGACCGACGGCTTATTTGACTTATGGCGACTTCTCGCTCAAAAGGGTAAGCACTTTTCTGGAGATGACGCGGATTTTTAAGCCATATATCAATTTTTATAAATGGACATCGATTGTCAGAGGAAAAATTTTGTGGGAGAGCTTGTTTGTCATGCGGCATTTTCCGCGCTTGTCACGCAATTTCGTCATGCCGCCGCGCGAAATCGCGGAGCGATTCAGCACGGAATACATGGATTATGACGAGCGCGGAATGCTTTTCGATGCGAAAGGCAACGATGAATTGCCATTTGGTTCACACGGCTGGAGTCAATTCCAATCTAAGCACAAAGATTTGATCGTGTGACTGCATGATGTGTCAGTGCATGGTTTTTCTTTAATTCTTAAAGACGGATAATCCCAGAGAGAAACGACAGCTTGCGCTTTAGCCAAGCAACGCGAGTTAACAGCGATCCATTGAAAACTAAATTCAAAAAACCTGTCACATATCAAATCAATATTTAAAATAATGATTTTATGTTATCCCGGCCTCATTGATCAGCCTTGCAATTTGCCTCGCTGTCATTTGCAACCGCCGGTAATGGATTTGATCAAGTTTAGGTGCTGCATTGCTGCTGAGACAACACAGGGTGCCGTAAAGCTCTCCATTTTCAAGCCAGACTGGCGCAGCCATGTAAGCACCGACAAAAATCGGTGTCTCAGGAATGTCGTGGGTCAGGCGCATCGATTCCACATCCGGCATTACGGCAGGCAGATGCCCATCCAGCACACGTTGGCACAGGGTCTGATTGGTTGGCATTGATATGCCTTGGATGCTACCGTCATTAGAGCTAGCAGCAGCATGGCTGACGACCACATGATCGCCAGACTTCTTGGTCACCAGCACGATGTCCATGAACAATTGCTCGCGCATCACGCCGAGGATGCTGACGATGCTGTGATCGAGCGCTTTCGCTTGTTGTTCTCCCGAACTCAACACGCGGCGTGCTACGTCTGAATGTTTGGGAGAAGACGCTTTTTCGACACCTTCTGAGTCACCAACCAAAGCCATCAAAAGATGGCCTAGCTGGTCGAGCATGACCGAGTGCTGGACATGGTCTCCCAGCATGGCATTGGAGGGCATGCTGGAGAAAGTGGCCTCACTCGGACTTTGAACCACACGGGTGCCGTCCACTTTGGTGATGACTCTCAGGCCATGGGTGCCGTCCGTGCCCAAGCCGCTGAGCACCACGCCGATCACGCCTGACTGGTACCAATGTGCGGCGGACTCGAACAAGTGATCCGCATTCGATGCGGCAGTGTTCGTGGTCAGATCCAGCATGCCGACCGCGGTGAAGCCCATGCTCTCGCCAGCGGGTATGACGTAGACGCGCCCTGGAAGGAGGGGATTGCCCTCCTGTGCATACACCACGTCGAGGTTGGAAGCGGAGTGCCATTTTTGGTTCTTGAGCCTGGTGATCACCTGGCCCTGGAGCCTGTGAATGTTGACGATCACGGGCAAAGGGAAAGTCGAAGGCAACTGATTGATCAATCGAGCCAAGGCATCAATGCCTTCGATCGAGGCAGCGACGACGATCACGCGAGGTTTTGACATCAAAATTCTTGAAAAACAAACGATTTGCCGAGGCACGTCAGCGGGTTCATCAACTCAAGACATGATCTGTGACATGTCATGCCTACCAGACTCAGGGTTTGTCCTTAAAAGGGAACGTTGAAGGTTAGTCGCGGTATCAAGACACAGCGATACAGCGCAGCAGGCGTCAAGAAAAACGCCCTCTCCAACTCATCTACCCTGCGTTTAAGGGGCGCTTGCCCATAGATCGCCGTGGTGGTCTGGATGCTGGCATGGCCTATCTGGGCTTGGATCATGTCGAGCGGCACGTTGCGTGCGATGGCGCGCGTGCCGAAGGTCTGGCGCAGGCAGTGCGTCGTCGCACCCGCGAGCTTCGCGCGCTCGTGCATCGGCAGCTCCGACGCGGCGACCGCTTTCCGGATCCATGCGCGCACATGCTCGTACAGGGCCTGGTAGCCGATGGCCGTCATGGCATCGGCGGTGCTGGCCAGCAAGGGCGCCTCCGGCTGCGCGTTCTGCAAGTTGCCGAGCCCACGGTGGGCGAGGTAGGTCTGCAATGCGTCGAGCGCCTGGCCGGGGAGGGCGGCGATGCGGTTGCGGGCATCCTTGCCAAGGACCTGGATTACCCAGCCCTCGGGTTCGAGCCGGAGGTCCTGCAGCTTCGCGCCGAGTAACTCGGCCGAACGGGCCTAGTGACCGTGCTTGGCGTTCAGGTACCCAACGACTCCGGCCATGGCTCGCGGCCTACCCCAAAGCCGCCGCTGGTTGGACGCAGGTTGCTTCGAGGCTATGGTGATGGACATGCGCTCGATGATCGAATCAACTGTTGATAAGAACGGTGATTGTGATTTATCAACAGGATGGATTGCATCGATTTAGCAATACGGCCCGGGGGTAGCACACATAATGAAAGCGAAAACCGCGTCTGAGGACAGTTGCTTGACCTGCTCAATCACTGCGGTCGTCGCCATTTTCCACGCTGGTGAACCGACCTAGCGATCGCCTGGACGAATTGCCGGCGCTTTGGGTGAGGCCGAGTGCTCCAGGCGCATTGGAAGGATCCACTCCGTCGAGCACGGACCCGTTCTCAAGAACCGATCGAATCACGACTTCTCGCGCGAGCAAAGGCAGGAGTCGCCGAGAAATCCATTTTTGCCTGCACCAGCGACTTCATGGCGTTGACCAACGCCCGCGTGTCACCCCGACGCCACTGGAAAGCATAGTGCAGCGGCGCCAGAGCCGTGGACGCGCACGCAGTGCGAAGATCCAGTGTGGCAACCCATTCCACGGGAAGAAAGCCGACGCCCACGCCCAGACGCAGCATGCCGACAACCGCGGCCCAACTGTTGCACTCGACGCGTTCTTTTACCGATGCATTGTTGGTCAGCAGCCAGTCGTCCAGCAGGCGGGTCGTGCCCGCACCCTGGGGTAACGTGACCAAGGGATGATGCTGCAACAGCGCCGCTGCATCCAGATCGGTCGTTCCTGCCATGCCAGGCACCACGACCCAGGCGAAATGTGCCGCTCCTACAGGATGCGACATCAGTTCTGGCCGTGAGGAGCGGCCCGCTATCACAGCGAAGTCCAGTTCGCCCGCTGCCAGACGCTGTTCCAGGACGCTGCCCATGTCCACAACGGGTTCCAAGCTCAACTGCGGATGAGCCTTGCGCACTGCCGCGACGAAAGCAGGCAACCAAGTGAGCGCGGACAAGTCGCCCACGCCGAACCGGCAGCGACCCGCAAGCTCCGCATGCGTGCCCAGTGCCTTGCCCAGGAGCGCTGTCGCATTCAACACGTCGAGCACGGCGGGCAGCAGCTGCTTTCCCGCGTCGGTGAGGACGGCGCGATGGCCGGTGCGGTCGAACAGCGTCGCCCCTAATGCTGCTTCCAGTTCGGTGATGCGTTTGGATAACGAAGACACCGACAGGTGCAGACGTTCTGCAGCCGTAGCGAAATTGGCGCAGGTGGCAGCCCACCAGAAGGCTTCCAGCTGCTTGAGGGAGGGTGGATGCATGTTTCTAAAAAGCGAAAAGACTAATTCTAGATATCTCGCTTTTTTTCAAATATCGACTTGTCTAGAGTGCGATTCATCTTTTGCTTCAACGCTTGCCCATGGCCTCCTACGCCGAACCTTCTTCCGTGAAGTTGCCTCGTGCCCTTCGCAACATGCTGGCCCTGCACGATTTTGAAAATGCGGCACGACAGCACCTGCCTCGCCCCATCTTCGGCTATATCGCGGGAGCGGCGGAAGACAACGCCTCGCTGCGCGACAACCGCGAGGTGTTTGGCGAGTACGGGTTCGTGACTCGCGTGTTGCGCAACGTCTCCGAGCGATCACAGGCGGTCGAATTGTTCGGTCAGCGCTACGCCAGCCCGTTCGGTATCGCGCCGATGGGCATCAGTGCGTTGTCCACCTACCGAGGCGACATGGTGCTGGCGCGAGCCGCCCAACAGGCGAACGTCCTGTCGGTCATGAGCGGCACCTCGCTCATCCCGATGGAGAAGGTAGCCCATGACAGCCCGGCCACCTGGTTCCAGGCCTACATCCCAGGGGATCAGTCGCGCATCGACGCGCTGGTCGACCGGGTGGGGCGCGCAGGATTCAACACGCTGGTGGTGACGGTGGACATCCCCGTTTCGGCCAACCGCGAGAACAATATCCGCACCGGCTTTTCGACTCCGTTGCGACCCAGCCTGCGCTTGGCGTGGGACGGGATGGTGCGTCCACGCTGGGTCGCGGGCACCTTCCTACGCACGCTGCTGCGCCACGGGATGCCGCATTTCGAGAACTCGTTCGCCACGCGTGGTGCACCCATCATGTCGTCCGGTGTGTTGCGTGACTTCTCGGCGCGTGACCACCTGGGCTGGAGTCACATCGAGGCCATCCGCCGCCGCTGGAAGGGTAGCCTGGTTGTCAAGGGCCTGCTCAACGTAGAGGACGCGCTGGAGGCCCAGCGCATTGGCGCCGATGGCGTTGTGCTGTCGAACCATGGCGGACGTCAGCTTGATGGCGCGGCCTCGCCGATGCGTGTGCTTGAAGCGGTCGTTGCTGCGGTCGGTCCGGATTTCCCCGTGCTGATCGACAGTGGTTTCCGGCGTGGCTCGGACGTGCTCAAGGCAGTGGCGCTAGGCGCACGCATGGTGCTGGTGGGCCGCCCATTCAATTACGCCGCTGCCGTTGCGGGCCAGGCCGGAGTCACCCATGCCATCGACCTGCTGCGTGACGAAGTCGATCGCAACATGGCCATGCTCGGCGTGACCCGCTGCGCTGAACTGGGGCCACAGCATTTGCTGCGCCGGTACGGCTGAAAAATCAATTCCCACCTTAGGAGACCGTTCCAATGCTCATCTTTTCCTTTCGCCGTGATGCGCGTGCGCTGCTCTGCACTCTGGCCTTCACAGCAAGCGCCGCCGTGTTGGCACAGCCGGCTTACCCTAGCAAACCGATCCGCCTGATCGTGCCCTTTGCTGCAGGCGGCACCACCGACATCATTGCCCGGGTAGTGTCTGAGCCCCTGGGTCGTGAGCTGGGTCAGGCGGTGATTGTCGACAACAAGAGCGGCGCGGGCGGCACCATCGGCGCCACTGAGGCCATGCGCGCCAAGCCCGACGGCTACACATTGAGCGTCGCCACGGTGTCCACCACCGCCACGAACCCGGCCATCACGCCACGGTTTCCGTACAACCCCGAGACGGACTTCGTGCCCATCATCAACATTGCCGCGACGCCCAACATCGTTGCGGTCAATCCCAAGTTCCCAGCCAAGAACTACGAGGAGTTCGTCGAGGAGCTGAGGAAGAACCCCAACAAGTATTCGTATGCCTCTACCGGTACCGGCAGCATCACTCATATGCTGATGGAGCTCTATAAAAGCATGGCGGGCGTCCAGATGACTCACATTCCCTATCGAGGCGCCGGTCCGGCCTCGAACGATGTGGTCGCCAACCAGGTCAGCATGAACCTGGACAACCTGCCTTCATCGCTTCCGTTCATCAAGGATGGCCGGCTGGTGCCGATCGTCGTGGCGGCTCCGCAGCGACTGGCCGTGCTGCCCCAGGTTCCGACGTTCAAGGAAGTGGGATTGGAGCCGGTCAACCGCATGGCGTACTACGGCATCGTCGGACCCAGGGGCACGTCCAGGGAAGTGGTGGACCGGATCAATTCGGCTTTGAAAAAGGTGCTGACCGATCCAGCGGTGATGAGACGTATCGAGAATACGGGCTCATTGGTGATTGCCAACACGCCGGAGCAGTTTGCCGAGCAGATCAAAAATGAATTCGCCACGTACAAGGACGTGGTGACGAAGCAGAAGCTGACGCTGGACTGAGTCTTATCGGGTGCGTCTAATCATGTTGGAGACTCTATCACTCGAAGATGCTCCGGTAGGCATAAAGACCGGGTGTCCCGCCCGTCATGACGAACAGTACCTTGTCGCCGCGCTCGTACCGCCGAGCCTGGACGTCGGAGATCAGACCCGCCAGGGCTTTTCCAGAATAGACTGGGTCGACCAGCAAGCCCTCGTTCGCGCCCAGCAGCTTGACTGCCGAAATCATCTCAGGGGTCGGAATGCCGTAACCCTCCCCACGATGCGTGCTATCAAGGTCGAGTGCGTCGTCGTTGACATCTCCGGAATGACCGAGGAGCGCGAGCGTTGATCGTGCAAGTTCCAGCGTGGCAGTTCGGGTTGCTCCCGGATCCGCCAGCACGGAATACCCCCGCACGCTGCCGATACCGCGTTTCAGGAGTTCGAAGCCAGCGGCCAGGCCCGCTTGCGTGCCAAAGCTGCCGTTGGGGACGACGATTTGCCGGAACCGCCAGCCGGACTGTTGTTCCTGCTGCTCGATCTCGAGGGCACATCGGACGTAACCCAGACAGCCCAGTGGGGTCGAACCTCCCATGGGAATGACATAAGCGCGCCGTCCTAGACCAGCCAGCGCGTGCGCATGTTCGTGCGCCGCCTGCAGCGCGTTCGATCCATGAACCAGCGTGCGGACCCGGGCGCCAAAGATGGCGTCGAGCACGAGGTTGCCGCTGCGCTCGTATTCGTCGTCGGTGCGCTGCACGGTCTTGGTGAGGAAGACTTCGCAGGCGAGTCCGATGCGAGCCGCCGCCGCCGCAGTCAGCCGCGCGTGGTTGGACTGCAAGGCACCGACCGTGACCACGGTGTCCGCGCCCTGCGCCTGGGCCGCGGCAAGGAGGTATTCAAGCTTTCGCAGTTTGTTGCCACCGCCACCGAGCTCCATGTGGTCGTCCCGTTTTGCGAACAGCTGGACGCCATAGGCTTCGGCCCCGAGTGCTGCCTCCAAGCGTGTCAACCGCTGGATCGGTGTCGGGCTCGTTATCAATGAAACGCGGGCGAAACGGGCCAGCGCCTGGTCTAGATCAACGGGGGTCACAGCAGCTCCTACTTCGATATGGCCTTCAACCTCGCAGTGTAGAACTGCGAAACGGATTAACCGTCCACGGCTGTTGCGGGGGCAATCTGGTTATTTGCGCCGTGCCTGCACGCTTCGGACGACGTGCAGCCGAGAGGCAGCCATGTCGATGACTGGTCCTGCTTCAAGTCAGCCCGTGGCTTCCAGCCCACTAAGGGTATTTACCTAAAAAACGAGCTCGACCAATCTTTTTTTAGAGACTAGTATCGAAACATGAGCCAGAGCAGACGCTCTGGGTTTCGATGAACAGACGCCACCACTTCTCAGAAGGACAGGGCAACGCGTCTTCTCTAGGAGTTTCTTCGTGGAATCGATCCTTACGCCGGCATCCCCGGCGCCGATCAGCGACAAGGTCAGTGCGTATGCCTGGAAAGCCCTCGCAGGCTCTGCCATCGGCTACGCAATGGACGGCTTCGACCTGTTGATCCTTGGCTTCATGCTCGCGGTGATTTCCGCAGACTTGCATCTCACGTCCGGTCAGGCTGGATCTCTCGTGACCTGGACGCTGGTGGGCGCTGTCGCAGGAGGTATCGTCTTTGGTTCGCTCAGCGACCACTTCGGCCGCATCCGCGTGATGACCTGGACCATCGTACTGTTCGCTGTCTTCACCGGGTTGTGTGCCTTCGCGCAGGGCTACTGGGACCTGCTG
Organism: Variovorax sp. PvP013; assembly: GCF_050435945.1. NCBI lineage: Bacteria > Pseudomonadati > Pseudomonadota > Betaproteobacteria > Burkholderiales > Comamonadaceae > Variovorax > Variovorax sp. PvP013. The sequence continues at coordinate 198,980 of NZ_JBNDLF010000006.1, read as the reverse complement.
ATCTACCGCACGGTCGCAGGGATCGGATTGGGCGGTGAGTTCGGAATTGGCATGGCGCTGGCGGCGGAGGCCTGGCCAGCGAGCAAGCGTGCGCGGGTGTCGTCGTATGTGGCACTGGGCTGGCAGACAGGCGTCTTGGGTGCCGCGCTGCTGACGCCCTTGCTGCTGCCAAGCATTGGCTGGCGTGGCATGTTCATGGTCGGCGTGCTGCCCGCTTTCATTGCTTGGTTCATCCGCAACCGGCTGCATGAGCCCGAGGTGTTCATCCGTCAACCCAAAGTCAAAGGCTCAAAGCTCCAGTCCTTTCGGCTGCTGATCAAGGATGCACGCACTACCCGCACCAGCCTGGGCATCGTGATCCTGTGCGCAGTTCAAAACTTCGGCTACTACGGCATCATGATCTGGATGCCGAGCTTCCTGGCCAACAAGCTCGGCTTCAACCTGACGAAATCAGCCCTGTGGACCTCCGTAACCATCATGGGAATGATGGCCGGCATCTTCATCTTCGGCCAGCTCGCCGACAAGATCGGCCGCAAGCCCAGTTTCCTGCTGTTCCAGACCGGCGCCGTCATCATGGTGCTGACGTACTCCCAGCTTTCCGATCCCATCACGATGCTGTGGGCGGGTGCCGTGCTCGGCATGTTCGTCAACGGCATGCTGGGCGGCTACGGTGCCCTTATGTCGGAAGCCTATCCGACCGAAGCGCGGGCCACGGCACAGAACGTTCTGTTCAATCTTGGACGCGGGGTGGGCGGTTTCGGGCCAGTGGTCGTCGGTGCCCTGGCCATGGCCTATTCGTTTCAGACCGCCATCGCGCTCCTGGCATCGATCTATGTGCTTGCCATGCTCGCCACGCTTTTCCTCATCCCTGAACTCAAGGGCAAGGAACTCGAATGACGTTTCTTCCGACTGACCATCAGTCCCCGTCTTTTGCGCCCGTCGAGCCGGTTGGCTGCTCAACCGCTTCGGAATGCTTTCAGCGCAATGCCGACCATGTGGCATCGCACCGTTGCGAAGTGGTCGAGCACCGTTGGGTCAACGACCGCTACAAGTACCTGAAGCTGATGGCAAAAGCCAATCTGGCGGGTGCGACGAAACCTGGGCAGTTCTATCAACTGAAGTGTCCTGCCACCAACGACTTGAGCCCGTTCCTGCTGCGCCCGATGAGCGTCTATGGCGTCGGCCCGGAGCCCGGAACGATCGAGTTCCTTTACAACGTGGCAGGCGTTGGCACGCAGGCGATGGCGCAACTCGACGTCGGCGGCCACATGGACATCGTTGGACCGCTGGGCAATACCTTTGTGCTTGACGCCCAGGTCAGGCGCATTCTGGTCGTGGCGCGGGGTGTGGGTCTGGCCACGATGGCACCGCTGTTGCAGCTTGCTGCGAGCAAGGGCATCGGTATCACCGCCGTCATGTCGGCGCGTGCACCGAAGGATCTGATGCGCGAGGAATTCCTGCGTGGCGTGGAAGCCGACGTGCACTGCGTCTACGACAGCGACGGGACCTCCTCGGTGGACGCCATGGATGCGCTCGTGCGCCGCCTGTTCGAAGCCGAGCACCACGATGTGGTCTACACCTGCGGTTCGCACCGTGTGCTGATGTTGCTGCAGCACGTGCTCAAGGATTTTCCCGCCATGCGCGGAGAGGTCGCCATGGAACAGCGCATGGCCTGCGGCATGGGAGTGTGCCTGTCCTGCGTTCGCCTGTTCGACAAGGACGGCGACAAGCAATTCCTTCGCGTCTGCCGTGAAGGTCCGGTGTTTCCCATCAGCGACGTCGTCGGGGAGGTGGAGTTTGGCTGATCTGTCCATCAGGGTGGGCGAGCTCGCGCTCCGAAATCCAGTGATGCCCGCTTCGGGCTGTTTCGCGATCGAGTACGCCGAAGCGCTCGATTTCAACAATCTCGGTGCACTCGTCATCAAAAGCGTCTCGCCTAAGAGCCGGGCGGGCAACCCGACGCCGCGCGTGACCGAGGCATACAGCGGCATGCTGAACTCCATCGGCATCCCGAGCAAAGGTCTCGGCTACTACCGTGACGCCGTTCTGCCACCGTACACCCGATTCAACACGCCGGTCGTGGTATCGATCTCGGCTGACACCGTCGACGAATTTGCCGATGCAGTTGCCCAGATGTCGCTGCCCGAGGTCGCGGTGATCGAGGCCAACATCTCTTGCCCGAACCTAGAAGCCGATGGCATGGCGTTCGCCATGACACCCGAGACAACATACCAAGTCGTCAGCGCAATTCGCCGGCGCACGACCCATCCATTCTGGGCCAAGCTCACACCCAACGCGTCGCACATCGCCGCTGTTGCCAAGGCGGCTGAGGAAGCGGGCGCTGACGCGCTGGTCATGGGCAACACCGTGCTAGGCATGTCGATCGACGTTCGCACCCGCAAGCCCAAGCTTGGCAACGTGATGGGCGGCCTCTCAGGGCCGGCCATCAAGCCGATTGCTTTGAGGATGGTCCACCAGTGCTACCGCAGCGTGCGCATTCCAATCATCGGCTGCGGCGGCATCTCCAGCGCCGATGACGCCGTGGAATTCATGCTGGCAGGCGCTGCCGCTGTGCAAATCGGTACTGCGTCGTTCATTGATCCGGGCGCAATGCAAAAGATCATCAACGGGCTTGACGCTTACTGCCAAGAAATGGGCGTGGAGCACATCCGCGATCTCACCGGACAGGTGAAGCTCGACCGACAGTTGTCGGATCGCTGGCTGCGCTTCGCACAGCAATCAGGCTAAAAAATTCCCAACACTGACGTCAACAAATACTAATTGGCGAATGCATATGAAAAATATTGCTCTTTTTAATTCTAGTCCGGTAGTAAAGGGTTTTCTTGCTTGCACCTTATTCAGTGCAACCATTGCTGTTGCTGCAGGCTACCCTGACAAACCGATTACCATCGTTGTGCCTTATGCAGCAGGTGGAAGCAATGACCTTGTGGCACGTGTCATTGGCAATCAAATCGGCAAGGAATTGAACATTGCGGTCGTTGTTGACAATGCCGCCGGCGCAAGCGGCACCATTGGCGCCGCAAAAGTCGTGAATGCCAAGCCTGATGGCTATACGCTGCTGTTGGGTTCCAACAGCGAAGTCTCGATTGCAAAGCTGATGAATCCGGCGATTCGTTACGACGGGCAGCGCGATCTCGCGCCGATCAGAATGATCGGATCGCAGCCAATGGTGCTGGTGACGGGATCGCAATCAAGCATCCATGGCATCGATGGTTTTCTTTCTTTAGCAAAAGACAAGCAGAACGTCAATTACGGAACGTCGGGTATCGGCACTCCCCTGCATCTGACAGGCGAACTCGTTCGTTCCCTCACCAAGATCAACATGAATCATGTGCCTTACAAGGGAGGCGCAACCGCTGTCACTGATTTGATTGGGAATCAAATCGACTTGGGTGTGCTGGTGCTCTCAACGGCACTGCCTTACATCAAATCCGGAAAACTTCAAGCCATCGGGGTGACTTCGGCAACGCGCTCGCCTGCCGCGCCGGACATTGCGGCGCTGGCAGAGAACAAATCGCTGGCCGGCGTGAACATGCGCCTGTGGTTCGGCATATTTTCCCCGAAGAACGTTCCCAATGACGTAAATGACAAGTTGGTGGCAGCACTGAACCGTGCGGTGGCGTCTCCTGAAGTGGCCAAGAAGTTGGCCGAATCAGGGGTCGAACTCGACACCAGGGTCGGTGCGACTTTTGGTGCCTTCATTGCGGACGAAACCAAAAAGTATCAAAAGATTTTGGCTGAGACCAACGTTCAGAAGTGATGTTGCAGCATGTCTGTATCCATCATGATTTCTTCATGCGGTGACCAATGAACTTTTCTGCCCTTTGTCCCGTTGCCAATCGACTTTTCGACGACGTGCGTGATTTGTCGTTCGACGGGGTTGGTGTGACCCGCGAGAGCTATGGCAAATTCGAGTCAGCAACTGCCGACTACCTGCGCGCATTTGCGGAGGAAGAAGGCCTCGACGTTCACGTCGACAGGGCAGCCAACCTGGTTTTCCGGCTGCCGGAAACCGCTGCGGCAGCCACCGTAGCTTGGACCGGCTCACACATCGACTCGGTGCCACAGGGCGGCAATTTCGATGGCTACGCCGGTGTGGTTGCCGGGCTGCTGTGCCTGATCGAACAGAAGCGCAGTGGCCGCCACTATGATCTACCCTTGGAGGTCATTGCCTTTCGCGGCGAAGAGAGTGCCTGGTTCGGCAAGGCTTACATAGGTTCGGGTGCGCTTTTGGGCAAGCTCGGCGACGCCGATCTGGCCTTGACGCAACGCACGACTGGTCAGACCCTGGCTGAATGCATGCTCGCCTGCGGCGCCGATGTGGAAGCGATCCGTGCTCAGGAGGTGTTGGTCGATAAGGCCCGCATCCAGGCCTACCTCGAACTGCACATCGAGCAAGGCCCAGTCATGATTGCGCGTCAGCTCCCGCTGGCCGTGGTCTCTGGCATCCGTGGCAACGTGCGTCACAACCGCATCGTCTGCCATGGCGATGCACAGCACTCAGGGGTCGTCCCACGCTGGCTGCGCCGCGACGCCATGTTCGCCGTGGCCGACCTGATCATGCGCATCGACGAACACTGGCGCGAGTTGCTCGAACGCGGCACCGACCTAGTGGTGACGGCAGGCATCGTGACGACCAATCCGGCTGAGCACTCGATCTCGCGCATTCCGGGCGAAGTCAGCTTCAGCCTGGAAGCCCGCAGCAAGAGCAACGACACGCTCGAAGCGTTCTATCAACTGATGCAAGCCGAGTGCAGTTCCATCGGTCGCGAGCGCAATGTGCGGTTCGAGTTCGACCGCCGACTGCGCAGCGAGCCCGCCACGATGGACCCCGCCATTTGCGACGCCTTGTCAAAAGCCTGCAGCGATCAGGGCACGCCGTTCGAGGTGATCCCGAGCGGTGCTGGTCATGACGCCTCTCTTTTCGCCAACGCGGGCATCGCCAGCGGCATGCTGTTCGTGCGCAATCAGAACGGTTCGCACAACCCGCATGAAGCCATGGACATGGCGGATTTCATGCTGGGCGCGTATGCGCTGCATACGACCTGCTCGCGCCTTACACCCAGGGCGAAGGTCACTTCATGAGCCCGACCACGCTCACCCTGCGTCAACCCGATGACTGGCACCTGCACCTGCGCGATGGTGACGTCCTGCAGACGGTGCTGCGTCACACCACCAACCAGTTCGCACGGGCGATCGTGATGCCCAACCTGAAGACGCCGGTGACCACCGTGACACAGGCCCGGGCCTACCGGGAACGCATCTTGGCCGCCGTGGACCCAGGCGTGTCATTCACGCCGTTGATGACGGCCTACCTCTGCGACAACACGCCTGCGGATGAACTACGCCGAGGTTTCGAGGAAGGCGTCTTCACAGCTGTCAAGCTCTATCCCGCTGGTGCCACCACCAATTCCGAATTCGGCGTGACATGGACATCACGCATCACGAAGGTGCTTGAAACCTTGCAGGAGATCGGCATGCCGCTGCTGGTCCACGGGGAGAGCACTGATCCTGCCGTCGACGTGTTTGACCGCGAAGCCGTTTTCATCGACACGACGCTGCAGCCCATGCTGTGGGATTTCCCGGCGCTCAAAGTGGTGATTGAGCACGTCACCACCCAACAGGCGGTGGACTTCGTGCGATCTGATGACAGCGGCAGACTCGGCGCCACGATCACACCGCAACACCTCATGTTCAATCGCAACGCGATTTTCATGGGCGGCATCCGGCCGCACTACTACTGCCTGCCGGTGCTCAAACGAGAGGGTCATCGCCTGGCCTTGAGGGCCGCCGCGACATCGGGCGACCCACGGTTTTTCCTCGGGACCGATTCGGCGCCGCACCTGCGAACCTTGAAGGAAGCCGGGTGTGGCTGTGCCGGAATCTTCAATGCGCCCAGTGCCCTTCAAAGCTACTGCACGGTTTTTGACGAGGAGAACGCACTTGATCGCTTGGAGGGGTTCACTAGTTTGCATGGCGCTCGCTTCTACGGTCTTCCGGTCAACGAAAACACGGTGACGCTGTCCCGGACCCCGTTTGAAGTGCCCGAGGACGTCCTGCTGCCCAGCGGGGCGGCAATTCATCCTTTCTTGGGTAGCACCAGCCTGCCTTGGACGCTGACTCATTTGCCTGATGACTGAGTCGTAGAACTCCGTTTCTCTCTACCTTTTTTGAATTAGAAGTTTATGACGACTTATCGCATCGAACACGATCTTCTTGGCAGCCGAGAGGTTCCTGCTGACGCTTACTACGGTGTGCACACCCTGCGCGCGAGCGAGAACTTCCGGATATCGGGTACTACCGTCTCTACCTATCCGACGCTGATCAATGCGTTGGCCTGTGTGAAGCAAGCAGCGGCCCTCGCCAACACCGAACTGGGCCTGCTGCCTTCGACGTTGTGCGACCCCATCGTGGCAGCCTGCAAGAAGGTCCAAGGCGGCGCTCAGCACGACCAGTTCATCGTCGATGTGATCCAGGGCGGTGCGGGGACGTCGACCAACATGAACGCCAACGAAGTGATCTGCAACGTCGCTCTGGAAATCATGGGACATGCACGAGGGGAGTACCAACACCTCCATCCCAACGAACACGTCAACATGGCACAGAGCACCAACGACGTGTATCCCACGGCCATCCGCATCGCCACGTGCTTCGCGATTGAGGAGTTGCTCAAGGCCATGGAGCACCTTCGATTGGCTTTTGACGCCAAGGCCGTCGAGTTCGCGCCGCTGATGAAGATCGGACGCACCCAGCTCCAGGATGCCGTGCCCATGACCTTGGGCCAGGAGTTCTCGACCTACGCGGTGATGGTTGGAGAAGACATTCATCGCCTGACTGAAGCATCCGCCCTCATTCGCGAAATTAATCTGGGCGCCACAGCCATCGGGACCGGCATCACGGCACATCCCGAATATGCCGTGAAGGCCCTGGCCTCATTGCGCGAGATCACTGGCCTGGACCTGTCGATGGCGCCCAATCTCATCGAGGCGACCCAGGACTGCGGCGCCTTCGTGCAGCTGTCTGGCATCCTCAAGCGCATCGCCGTCAAGCTGTCCAAGACCTGCAACGACCTCCGGCTGCTGTCGAGCGGGCCGCGTTCGGGGTTCGGCGAAATCAACCTCCCGCCCATGCAGGCAGGCTCGTCGATCATGCCTGGCAAGGTCAATCCGGTTATTCCTGAGGTGGTCAACCAGATCGCATTCGAAGTGTTCGGCAACGATCTCACGGTCACCTTCGCTGCCGAAGCCGGTCAGCTTCAGCTCAACGCCTTCGAGCCGATCATTGCCAACGCGCTTTTCCGCAGCTTCAAGCACTTGACCAACGGGTGCATGACGCTGGCGGACCTGTGTGTGAAAGGCATCACGGCCAACCCCGATCGCCTGCGCGAAGGCATCGAGCGTTCCATCGCGCTGGTCACGGCCTTGAATCCCATCATCGGCTACAAAGAAGCCACCTCGGTGGCGGCGGAGGCGTACGCCAACGGGACGAACGTGCGCGAGGTCGTCTTGCGACGCCAGCTGATGACCGAAAGCGAGTTGGACGCCGCCTTGCGCTACGAGGTACTGACCCAGCCGCGCATCTATGAAGCGGTTCAGAAACAGGCCTAGCATCATGGCGTCCATGACGCAGAGCTCGTCTATAGTTTCCTTTTCGATCCAGAAAGTGGAAAAAGAGATGGAAGCTGCTAACCAGGCATTCAGGTCCTCGATCGATTACGTGGCTCTCGGACAGCGCCTGCGGGCTTACCGCGTGGGCGCGTCTTTGCTGGCTGAGGACGTCGCAGAACGACTCGGGATCTCAAGGGCGGTGGTCTATCGCATGGAGAAGGGCGAGATCGTCAAAATAGAGACGCTGGAACGCTTGGCACAGCTTTTGGACACATCGGTGGCCTCCTTGCTGGGCGTCGAGGTCGAGTATTACTCGACGGCTCTGGGCCTGTTCGAGCGGATGCGGCAGCTCGAGGAATCGGCGGATCGCATCCTGTCTCACTTCGAACCCATCTCGTTGCTGCTGACTTCGGATGACTACCTTTCGCTGCTGCGCGAGATGCTCTCCGAGACGTCGCCGCAGGCTGGCGGCCAGAACGTGAAAGCCAAGGACATCGACAAGATGTTGGCCATCATGCAGGAGCGCCGGGCGTTTTTCCAGCAGCGTCGCCCGCACATCGTGAGCCTGATCGGCTTGCGCGAGCTGGAGCGATTCGTTCAAACCGGCCTCGTCGGTCGAGTGGATTTGCCTGAGAAGACCAGATCTGTGCGTCAACTGGCCGCTCGACGCGAGGTTGAACGCATCGCTGACCTCATGGAAAGCGAGCCAATCGACGTGCAGATTGGGCTGATCGACGATGCCATGCCGGCCTCGACCTTCCAGGTGTTCTCAGGCCGTGAAACCACCGTCTTGGCTGTCAGTCCATTCCGGCTGGCGGAATTGCCCAACGTCAGGAACGGCATCGCGACCGTGACGTCGTCGCCCGAAGCCGTGCGCATGTACGAAACCATGATTGGCAAGCTCTGGCAGGCTGCCTACAAGGGCAAAGCGGGTGCGCAGCACCTGCGCAAACTTCTCAACCGCATTCGATAGCCTCCACACATCTTCCCTTCATGACTACCGCTCTGACTGAATCCATCTCTCCCGCCGAGGCCATTGCAGCGCGCCTGATCGATACAGGCTGCGTTAGCTTGCGCCGCGAAGAGCCTTATCGACTGCCCTCGGGCTGGGCTAGCCCAGGGTACATGGACTGCCGACGGCTGATCTCGTTCCCAACTTTGCGCAAGGATCTTGTTGACCAAGGCATTGAACTGTTGCGCTCAAAGTCGGCACTGGATGGGGTGGCGTCGATCGCAGGCGGTGAGGCGAGCGGTATCGCGCTCGCGGCTTGGATGGCTCAGGCCCTGGACCTGCCGCTGCAATATGTGCGCAAGCGGGCGGTCGGAACCAGCTTGGTCGAAGGTATCCTGGAGCGAGGTGCCCGGGTCTTGCTGGTCGACGACATGATGGCCGCGGGCGCCTCAAAAGCACGCTTCGTGCGCACGCTACGCGATGCCGGCGCAAGTGTGAGAGATGTGTTCGTGGTGTTCGACTACGGCACCTTCGAAACACGCCAGATCTTCGAGCCCATGGGTCTGCGCGTGCATGCGCTGGCCACCTGGCGCGATGTTTTGGCCGTCGCCCGACGCCGCGGTGACTTCGCTGTAGCGTCGCTTACAGAACTGGAAGCGTTTCTTAATCACCCCTCAGACTGGTCTCTCGCCCATGGCGGCAGAGGTTCGGTCGCTACGCCTGAAAGTGTCATCTCATGAACTTCACAGACATTGCCAATCGTTTTGCGAAATCTTCCTCTGGCACCGATGCATTCAAACTCTTCTACAAGAGCGCGTTTGATTTGATGAAAACGGACCCTGACAATGCAGGTCTGTATTTCGTTGTGGGAATTGCCGCGCAATCATTTGTGCGCAGGTATGAAGATCAAGGCATCTCGACAGAATTCGCAGAGCAAGCGAAGTCGAAGCTTGATGGTTTCAATCAAAAGTTGATCCTAGCTTTAGAAGCTGAGCCTATTGAAAGGCTACGCCTGCTTGGCGAAGTAGCCATTGACTACGAATGGCACGTGCCGAGCTTCTGATAGCATACTGATGTGCCAGCTTGAAAGCTGACTCATTTGAGTCAGCTTTTTTCGTTGCAGTTGATGATAATTTGTCGAAATGTGATTTATCAATAAACTGTTTGATGTGCGGCTCTCAGTTTTGAGAGCAAAATTTAGATGGGTACGGTCCAACTAGTTTGAGTGGACGGCGGCTGGGTTAACCTCATGCCACCCATTCCGGGTGATACGCCACCATGATCGCAACAAACGTCGCGATGGCGCTCAGCGACACCATGTCGACAAAGGTTGTGTCCATCTTCAACCGGGTCTTGCTGTCTTGCTTGTCGGTCTCCACCAGGCCCAGGCACACCAGGCTGGCGATGGCGGCGGCACCGAATATGGCATGTGCGAGGTCGAGGTATTCCATGGCGTTAATCCTTTGGGAACCCCGAGGAGTGCAGGGATCATCCGCTTGAAAGCAGGTGTTGGACAGCCATCACATCTCTGTAGCAGTAAACGGCGGTCTGGGGAAGACACGACGCCGTGCTTCAGGTGTGTCGTCTCGGCCCTAAAGTGACCAGCATTCTCAGCAAGACGTGTTTCTGTGCCCAGAGTGGATGGCATGACGCATGGTGTTTTCTCAGCCCAATCCAATACGGTCAGACTTCATCAATCCGTGGGAAAAGGTCATACCGTGAATGGTCCAGGGACCGGAGCTGGAGTTGATCCAGCGGCACGCTTCGCGGTCTTAAACGGTTGGACGTGTGAGATGAGCGACATGCAGGGGGATCGGCAACCGCGCATACTGGTCGGGCCTGTTGATGTGACTCCTGCCGGTTGGTTGACCCGATCCAGTGCCCTTTGTCATCCGAGGTATTGCACTTGGAGTGCCTCGTTTGACCCTCGTCCGCAACCATCTGCTTAACCTGCTGCCGCCGTTTGAGCGCCAAGGCATCCTGGCGAATTGCGAGAAGGTGCCCTTGATACGCTCGACCATCCTGTGCCAGCCGGGTCTGGCCATGACCCATGTGTACTTCCCCGTCGCCGGCCTGATCTCGGTGACAGCGACCCTGGAGGATAGCGCCGGCCTCGAGATCGCCATGGTCGGTAGGGAGGTGCCTTGGGCGCCCAGGTGGCGCTGGGTTTGGTGAGCGCACCGCTCAGGGCGACGGTGCAGGCCGAGGGGTGGGCCTGGCGACTGAGGACGGATCGCTTCCAGGCATGCCTGCTGGCCGGTCCCGTGCTCGGGCAGGTGGTCGATCGCTATGCCGCGGTGCTCATGAGCCAGTTGGTCACGTCGGCCATCTGCCAATGCCATCACGAGGTGGCACCCCGGCTGGCACATTGGCTGATGATGAACCAGGATCGGATGGGCCCAAAACCCTTGAGCATCACGCAGGAACTCCTGGGCATCCTGTTGGGTGTGCGCCGGGTCAGCATCACGAGCGCGGCCGGAGCCTTGCAGCGCCGCGGCCTGATCGCTTGCCAACGTGGCACCCTGCACATCCTGGACCGGGCAGGATTGGCCGCCACGGCTTGCGCCTGCTATCGCAGCGACCAGGCGAGCTACGCCGAGAGCATGGGATCGAGCGGCTGGGCGGCATGACAGTTGGCATGGCCATGGCTGTGCCTGACTGCTCCATCCACTGCGAGTTCGTTGGCACACCCCAGGGCTTGACGGCTGGAGCCATGTCTCCCCGGGTCCAACAACAGGGTTCAGATAAAGTCGTCTGGTTGAGCTTTCCCCAGTTTCTCGGACACATCGAGTGACATGATGTGTTTAGGAAGCAGAGATCGTCATTGACAAAACGTTGATTGGCAGCCTCTGCGGGCTGCTCTGCACCGCGCGTTAGCTACGTGGATAGCCGGACATGTGGCAGGAGAGGGCCTGCAGGTTTGCCATGACCTTGTCGCCAGTCGCCCTGTCGAGCTTGACAAGCGGCGGACGCATGTTGCGCCACTGGTCATCCGCGGAACAGGTGGCGACCGCATGCTTCATCGCGGGGAACGTGTATTAGCAGACATGAAACAGCCGCCTCTCTCAAATCCAGCGGAGCGACCATAGGCATCGAGACCGATGCTAGAAACATGCTGGAGAGCTGGTCAAAGCGTCGCACCACATCCGCCAAGCCGGTGCCTGTAACCGTATGATTCAAGGCGACAACAGTCGACAAGGCTTGTTGTGCCTCTTTTCATCCTTCCCTTTTTTACTGATTCAGCCATGCGTTTTCACCTTTCCCTTGCTGTTCTCGCCACTCTTGCGCTTTCCGGCTGCGAGACCATGAAGACCATGGACGTCAGCAAGCTGACCGACGTGGGCGGTTCGGCCATGAAGGCCATGTCACTCAGTGATGGCGACATCACCGCCATGTCCGACCAGTCCTGTGGCGCCATGGACCAGAAAAACCAGATCGCTCCGGCTGGCAGCAAGTACACCACCCGGCTGAACCAAGTGATCCGTGCCATGCCCACCACGGTCAATGGCAAAACCGCCAACTACCGTGTGTACCTGACCCCGGACGTGAACGCCTGGGCCATGGCCAACGGCTGCACCCGTGTCTACAGCGGACTGATGGACCTGATGAACGACGACGAGCTGCGCGGCGTCATCGGCCACGAAATAGGTCATGTGGCCCTGGGCCATTCGAAGGCCCGCATGCAGACCGCCTACGTTGCAACGGCAGCACGTGGCCTGGCCAGTGCGACAGGCGGCATTGCGGCCCAGCTGTCGCAATCCCAGGCGGGCGATCTGGCGGAAAAGTTTGTCAATGCCCAGTTCTCGCAGTCGCAAGAGAACGCGGCAGACGGCTACTCCTTCGACCTGTTGAGCGAGCGCAAGCTCGAACGCAAGGGCTTGGTGACCGGTTTCCAGAAATTGGCCAAGCTCAGCGAGGGCCATTCTGCGGGCAGCTCGCTGTTGAGCTCGCATCCGCCGTCGACCGAACGCGCTGCAGCGATGCAAAAGCGACTAGACAGCGGTAAGTAAGGACGTTCACCCGGCTGGATGTGGCAGTTCCTCTCGGTAGCGGGCCGCTCGATGGCTTTTGCTGGGGAAGTCTCCCAAGTCCGGCATGGCCAATCTGGCTTGAATTACGTGCCTTCGATGGCACAACCTGCTCCGCATTGCGCAGACCATTCATAGCAGGTGGTCTGGGAAGCGCGACTGGCGGACTTTGGGACAGGCACAGAGTTGCTTAACAGCAACTCTTTGTGGCCCGAATGGCCTTTTTGAGAAGATTAAGCGGAGTAACAGCAACCACATTGAGTAAGCGCGACACAATGCCTACCACAAACGCTAACCAAGTCAGATTCCGGTCCGATTAGCTCCGTCGCATTGGCTTGGCGTGCGGTCCTCCCGTTTCCACGCCTGCGCCATGCGACCTGCTTTTCCAGCCCGTTTCTTGACCCTGTGCGCCTTTGCCGGCTGCTTGGCTAGCGCTCATGCAGAACTCGACAGCCTCGTGCGCGATGCCGCCGCCTTGCAGCAGGCCGGCAAGGCGCGCGCCGCGTACGACCTGTTGGAGAGCCATGAAGCCGCTCGAGCCGGCGACCCCGATTTTGACTCCGTGTTCGGCATCGCGGCCAACGATGTCGGCAACTATCCGCGCGCTGTGCTGGCGCTGGAACGCGCACTGGCGATGCAGCCCGGCCAAGCTCGTATTCAGGCCGAACTCGGCCGCGCGCTGTTCGCGGTAGGCGACAACCAGGCAGCGCGCACCCTGTTGCGCGAGGCCCGCAGCGGCCAGCAGGTGCCCGAGGGCGCCGCCCGTACCATTGACCAGTTCCTAAACGCCATCGCCCGGGTCGAGGACGCAGGCCGCTCGGCGGTGCGTGGCTACGTCGAAGCAGGCGTCGGCTACGACAGCAACGTCAACAGTGGCCCGGCTGGCGCCAACATCGCCGTGCCGGCGCTGGGCGGACTGGTTCTCACCCTGAACCCAGCTGGCGTCGAGCGCCCGTCGAGCTTCGCCAGCGTGGCTGGCGGCCTGTCGGGCCGCTTCGTGCTGGACCCGCGCTGGTCGATGATCGCCGGCGCCAATTTGTCGGCGCGCCCTAACATCTCGTCAGCGAGCGGCATGAGCACGGCGCAAGCCGACGCCAACGCCGGGGTCTCCTACCGGCACGAGCGCAATGAGGTGATCCTGGCGAGCCAACTGAGCACCTTCGAGTACGGCGGCAGCCAGCTGCGCCAGACCGCTGGTGGCACCGCCGAATGGGTCTACCGCGTTGACGGCTCCCGCCAGTGGGACAGCTACCTCCAATATGCCCGGCTGCACTACCCGCAGCAATCGGTACGAGACACCGACCGGGTGGTGCTGGGCACCTCATACGCCCACCGTTTTAGTAGCGGACCACTGGCCTACGGCGGCGGTTACGTCGGTCGGGAAAGCACCCGTGCCGACGGTGTCGACCAGCTCGGTCACCAGCTCGTCGGCCTGCGCGCCGGCATGCAGGCACCGGTGGCCGAGCAGTGGGCCGCCTTCGCCACTTTTGGCTTCGAGTACCGGCGCTTCGGCGGCGACGACCCGTTCTTCCTGATTCGCCGCACCGACCGACAGACCACGCTCAACCTCGGCATGACCTGGGATCCGGTACCCCTGTGGCGGGTGACGCCGCAGCTCGCGTTGACACGCGTCGCCTCCAATTCGCCGATCGCCGATTTTCGCAAGGCCGTCGTGTCGGTCACTGCGCGCCGGGATTTCTGATGCGCACCGCATTGCTGGAACACACCATGACCACCGCAATCCGCTTTCGCAAAGCCACCCTGGCCCTCGCTGTGGCTGCCTGTTTTCCGGTGGCCGCTCAGACCACCGGGTCTGCCGCCGCGACCGCCGCCGGTACGGTGCAGTTCGCCGTCGGCGAGGTCATCGTGCGTCGGCAGGACGCCTTGGTGACGCTGCGCAAGGGCTCTGCCGTGGAGAGCGGCGACTTGCTGACCACCCGTGCGGACAGCCGGGTGCAGATCCGTTTCAGTGACGGCAGCCTGGTCGCACTGCAGCCTGAGACGCAACTCGCCATCACCGACTACGCTGACCGGCAAGATCCCAAGCAGGACCGCTACAAGGTCAGCCTGCTGCAGGGCGGCTTGCGCTCCATCACGGGGGAGATCGGCAAGCGCAACCATGACAGCTACAAGGTACAGACGCCCACCGGCACGATCGGCATCCGCGGCCCGGGCTTCACTGCCTTCTTCGATCCGGCCGACCGCAGCCTGAAGGTGGCAGGGGAGCAGGATGCGATCGAAGTCTGCACCGACAGCGGATGCATCGGTCTGACGGTCGGCGAGACCGCACTGGTCAAGGCCAACTCCGCCGGCGCGCTGCCGAGTCGCACCAGCGAACGCGCCAGCTTGCCGGTCTTGGCGCTCTCCCAGGCGCAAGCGCCGCAGACTGTGGCCAACCAGAGCGACGCTGCCGGCCGCCCGGTGGTGGTGGCTCAGGCTGCTGTTGAACAGCGGCCGGCGACGCCCGCGCCGCTCCCGCCTGCAGCGAGCCCAGCGCCTACGCCCGCCCCTGCGCCGGTGGCTGCACCCGTCCCTACTCCCGCGCCGATACCGATTCCGCCTGCTCCCCCAGCGCCGTTACCGGTCCCGGCTCCAGTGCCTGTGCCGTCCTTGACACCTGCGCCGGCGCCTGGGCTGACGCCCGCACCCGCACCCGAGCCAGCACCGCCTCCTGTTTCTGCTCCAGCGCCATCGCCTGCACCCGCTCCGGCGCCAGCACCACCTCTTGTTTCTGCTCCGGCGCCATCGCCTGTACCCGCTCCGGCGCCAGCACCACCTCTTGTTTCTGCTCCGGCGCCATCGCCTGTACCCGCTCCGGCGCCAGCACCACCTCTTGTTTCTGCTCCGGCGCCATCGCCTGTACCCGCTCCGGCGCCAGCACCACCTCTTGTTTCTGCTCCAGCGCCATCGCCTGCACCTGCTCCGGTACCAGCACCAGCACCGACCACCTCGGGCCTCACCGTTCGGGGTCTCTCCACGTCGTTTACTGGCGCCCTGCAGCAGCGCACCTTGAGCGCTGCCACCGCGACCTATGACACCGACGGCCAGCTACAGCGCTTCGCCTCTGGTACCACGTCAGTCACTCGCAACGGTGCAGCCGTGGCAAGCGCAAACTTCTACAGCAGCGGCAGCGCCGCAGCGGGCGACTTGCTGCAGCTTGGCAATTGGGGCACGTCGACCTGGACGGTTGGCGCCTCCGCCAGCCTGGACACCCGTTTCGCCTATGTCACCGGCGTACCCATCGCGCCGCAGTTTGTCCTGACCAACCAACGGGCCACCTATTCGCTTGCCGCAGCGACGCCGGTCTACACCAGCCAGAACCGCGTTGGCTCGATCGCCTCGGCCAGTCTGTCGGTCGACTTCTTCACCCGCAACACCAACTCCCTGGGGACGTTGGCAGTGGCCGTCGATCTGCCCAATGGCACAGGTTCGGTGGCTGAACGCTACAACCTGAATGGCACCCTCGCCGGCAACGGCGCGACGCTGTCGGGCGTACTCGGTATCACCGGCGCGACTTGCACCGGCGTGGCCAACCCCTGCCTGGGAGCCTCGGTTGCCGGCTTCTTCGCCAATGCTGCCGGTACCAAAGTAGGTCTGACCTTCGAGGGTAATACCACTACGGTCGGCAGCTTCGGCGGCGCCCTGGCGTTCACCCAGGCCGGCGCGCGCGGCACTCTACCCTCCAACGTCGGCAATTTCGCGGCGTCCTATGTCACCAGCTTCGCCTACCTGAACTCCATCGGCGGACCGGCCCAACGCATCACTGTCCCAGACGGTGACCGCGTTTTCTTCCAGGGTGCCGAGTTGATCGAATCGCGGCCACGCGGCTCCCAGCCCGACATCGTCAAGAACGGGCCTGTCACTGCCTCCAGCGCCCGTGCCGGCGGCATCGGCGTGCCTGGCAGCCTCGATTTCATCGGATGGGGCAGCTGGGAGTCGGGCAACATCAACGGCACGACGGGCCTGCCGGTGATCAGCAACGTGCACTACATCGTCGCCACACCGACCACCAACGCCTCGATGCCCACCAGCGGCACCGCCAGCTACAACCTGGTCGGCGGCAGCGCGCCGGTGTCGACCACGCGCGGCACCGGTACGCTCAACAGCGGCACGTTGACCGCCAACTTCACCAATGCCACCGTCGGCACGCTGCTCAATCTGGGTTTTGGCAACACCACCTACACCGTCGGTGGCACCGGCCAATTCCGTCAGCCCGGCGGTTACGACGCCGCGATCATCGTGCCCGGCACTGGCAGCAATGGCGCGCCGATCGCAGCGGTGATCAACGGCGTATTCAGCGGTGCCAATGCCTACCGCGCTGGCATCGCCTACAGCTTCACCGGCAGCTCATCCACCATCGGCGTCGTCAACGGCGCTGCGGTGTTCCAGAGGGTGCCGTAAGGCAAGGAAGTTTAAGGCGGCGCGTTCTGCAGATTGCCCAGCCCGCGATGGTCGAGGCAAGTCCGCAACGCATCGAGCGCCTGCTCGGGGATGGCGGCGATGCGGTTGTGGGCACCTTTGTCATGGACCTGGAGCACCCAACCCTCGGTTTCGAGACGGAGGTCCTGCAACTTGGCGCCGAGCAGCTTGGCCGAGCGCAGGCCGACCGTTTCGACTAAGCGCAGGATGAAACTCATGCGCGCGCTCGTGACGCTCATGGGCTAGTCGTCGATGAAGCGCAGCACCTCGGCCATGGTCGCCTGCGACTACGCCTTGGTGTCGAGCATCTTGTGGTCGCGGTCATCGCCGGTCTTCTTGTTGACCAACTGCCACGGACTGCTTGGCAGGCATGTCTAGGCCTTAGACAACCGCACGCAGGCAAGCAAAGTGGTGCAGACCGATGTGACGCACGAAGCGCCGCACTGCGGGGGACGGCGGATTCGATAGCAAGAGCACTTTTGTGCGCTCCGATTTGAGCCTGAGATTATGCGTGTAATCTTAGGTCAATGAATTCAACCAATTCATCAATCGATGCTCCTGTTACGTCATAGTGATGCCCCAGTTCGCCGTCGCTCGGTGGTGCCAATGCGTGCGGTCTTGTCGTCGACACGGCTTTTCTGGTCGACAACTCAACCAAGGCTTGCGCATCAGCTCATTTGTACAGCCAAGAGGCAGCCCACCGCGTGAGGCGTGGCATCACGACGTAGGCCATGAGCGCGACGACGATCGCGGCAGCGGTAAAGTGCGCCACGACATAGTTCTGGAGCATGGGCACCACGCCGGCGCTCCACGCTACAAATGCTGGTACAGCCATGGTGAGGGGAAAAATCGCGAGCAGCGTGAGTAAAAACTGCTTGTACCGGCGCGGCGGCTTCGCGCCACTGGCCGCGTCAAACCAGAACTCAAGTCCGGTGACGGTGTGGCGTGACTCAGCACCCACCAGCAACGGCTCTACTTCTTCGAGCAATTCTTGTCTCGCGGCAGACTGAAACCAGTCCTCGGCATGCAGAAGCGAGTCGAACCGCAGTGTGATCGTGTAGATCTTGCCGTTGTCGCCCGGGCGAATGATGTGCACCCCGCGGTGCCCGGGAAATCGCTCGGCCACCGGGACGATGCGCTTCAACCAGTCTTCGTAGGCGACGATGGCGTTGGGACGTGGGCGTTGCTCGATCGCGACAGTGACGCTATCGGGCCTCGGCAACGCTCTTGACGACACGTGGGCCAGGCTCGCTGTTCGCAGCGCAGGCTCACGGGTGTCCTCACCCCATGCCAAGTTGTCATGGTGATCGTGCGTTGGATTTTCGTTTGCTTTCATCGATGTTCAAGCCAATTCATAAACAAGCGCACTTTCATCGGCGTAAGGAGAATTTTCCAGCGCGGCCGAGGCCACGGACTTGACGTCGCCAATTTCCTGGGGACGTGCCAATTGCCTGCGTAATCACGCGCGTGAAGTGGCTCTGGTCCGCAAAGCCGCATTCATGCGCAATTTCTCCCAACGACAACTGCGAATTCAGTAGGTAACCCATCGCCAACTCCACGCGTTGTTTGAGCAGCCACTGGTGCGGCGTCTGTCCAGTGGTCATACGGAATGCGCGGATGAAGTGGCTGCGCGACATGTTGCAGGCCTCGGCGACATCAGCGATGGAAATCTTGCCGTCAATGTGGCTGCGCAGAATTTCTTTCGAGCGCGTTTCATGAAGGTGCGAAAGGCCACGCTGTTTTTTCGTTGCCGCCGCCGCACCACCGCCGTACGTTTCAATGAGGTGCGTGCCGATCACCACGCCCATTTGATCGACAAAAAGCGCGCTTGCGGATTTCGGGTGTTCCAGCGCCGGAGCGAGAGCTGCAGCCAGCGCGCTGAGCACCGGGTCTTTGACGCCAGCCACGTGTTCGAGCGCCTGTATCCTTGGCCGTATCTGTTTGCCGCGCACATCGAGTTCGTCGACCGTTTGCTCAAAGAAGCCAAGGGAAAGCTCCATCAGCACAAAATCGAAGGGTCCCTTGAGGTCGGCACGGTAATGGTCAGCGAAGTTGCGCACGTAGATCGACTGGGCGTCGAAGTCGTGTGATGACGCATGGCGTTCCTGAAGGATGCGTCGTCTGTGGCCGGACTGCATCGATACACCGACAAGAAAGCCGCGGTTTGTAGCAGGTGTCTCGACGAAGCCGAGTATTTCGTCCGTGCGCTTGCGATAGAAGCGGATGCCGCTGCCAATGAGCTCCTGGTCACGGTGGAGCGCGCTTGAGGTGCAGCCGAGCGAATCCATGGCCGGGACGGCGAGCGATTGTGTGATTGGCATGGGACCACCTTGTCGTCTGGCAGCAGGAATTTGCGCCCGCCAGCGTAGCAGTCCTTGCTGACGTCAAGATTGCAAGAAAGCCAGCAGGTCCTCGTTCAGCTGGTCCGCATGCGTCAGGGCCGTGGCATGCGGCGCGCCGGCGTAGACCTTGAGCGTGGCGCCGGCGATCAACTGCGCCGACAGCTTGCCGGTGGTCTCGAACGGCACCACCTGGTCGTCGTCGCCGTGGATGACCAGCGTCGGCACGTCGATCTTCGCCATGTCGGGACGGAAATCCGTTTCCGAGAACGCAGTCACGCAGTCGATCGTCGCCTTGATCGAGGCTTGCAGGGCGATGAACAGCGTCTGCTTGAACACGCCCCGCGATACCTTCGCCCCGGGCCGATTGGTGCCGTAGAAGAGCGTGCTGAAGTTGTCGAGGAACTGCGGGCGGTCGGCGGCCAGGCCAGCCTTGATGCCGGCGAACACCGACAGGTCGACACCTTGCGGGTAGTCGGTGCTCTTGCCGAAGATCGGCGTCACGGCACTGATCAGCGCCAGCTTGGCGATGCGGGACGAGCCATGGCGCGCGATGTAGCGCGTCACGTCGCCGCCGCCCATCGAGAAGCCGGCCAGTACTGCGTTCTTCAGGTCGAGGTGGTCGACCAGCGCCTTGATGTCATCGGCGAAGGTGTCATAGTCGTAGCCGGTCCAGGGTTGGCTCGACCGTCCGAAACCGCGGCGGTCGAAGGCGATGGCACGGTAGCCGCGCGACGCGAAGAACAGCATCTGCGCGTCCCACATATCGGCGTTCAGCGGCCAGCCGTGGCTGAACAGGATGGGCTGGCCGGAGCCCCAGTCCTTGTAGTAGATCTCGGTGCTGTCGCGGGTGGTGATGGTGGGCATGTCGGTTCCTTGAATAGTGATGAAAACGGGTTCGGGCTCAGTCGAGCGCCAGGAAGTGATGCACAGCCGGGCGCTCCGGCCCGATGTGGAAACGCAGTGCCTCACCCTGCATGTCGGCGTCGGCTTTTGATACGCGTGCGTGCTGGCGGAGGTGCTCTGCCCACGACTCGACCAGAAACCACTCGATGACACGCTCGGGCTCGCTGGTGTGTTCGGCCACGCCCCAGGCATAGGCACCGTCGCGCCGGCGCTCCTGCGCGACCTGCCTCATCGATCGCAGGAAGGCTGCAACGTCCTGCTTGCGGATGCGGTACTCGATCTGCACCATCACCGGGCCACGATCGTGCGCGAACGGCTCGGTCAGCATCGGTTCCGGCCAGTGGTTGGCCGCCTGCAGGTCGGCCTCGCCGGTCGGCAGCTTCACGCGGTGAAACAGCAGCGAGACAACGACCAGGCCGGCTGCACCGATCAGCAGCGTCGCCGGTATGCCGGCTTGTTGCGCGATCAGGCCCCAGCTCAGGCTGCCGCCGGCCATTGCGCCGTTGAACACCATCAGGTAGATCGCCAGCCCGCGCCCGCGCACCCAGTTCGGCAGTACCGCCTGCGCGACGCCGTTCAGCGTCGTCAGCGCGATGATCCAGCCGATGCCCAGCACCAGCATCAGCAGCACGGCTAGCCATTGCGGTGGCGCCAAAGACAGCGCTGCCATCACCAGCGCGCTCAGCACCGACGCCGTCAGCACCAGCCCGTCTGCATCAAGCCGACGGCGCAGTCTGGGCAGCAGGAGCGCGCCGAGGATGGCGCCCGCACCGACCGCGCCGAGCATCACGCCGTAGAAACCAGCGCTGCCGCTGAGCATGCCACGCGCGACCAGCGGCAGCAGCGCCCAGACCGAACTGGCGAACAGGAAGAACACCGCTGCGCGCAGCAACACGACATGCAGTTCCGTGCTGGCACGCGCATAGCGCAGGCCTGCCCGGAAAGCGCCGAAGAACTGCTCCGACAGGCCGGTGTCGACCGCGGACGGTCGCTTCCACCAAACCAGCGCCGCGATCACAAACATATAGCTCGCCACGTCCGCGCCGTAGGCCGCGCCAGCACCGAAGCTCGCGAGCAGCAACCCGCCGGCCGCCGGGCCGAGCGCGCGGGCGATGTTGATGCCCAGCGAGTTCAGCGCGACCGCATTCTTGAGGTCGCTGCGCGGCACCAGTTCCGGCACTATCGACTGCCAGGTCGGCCCCATCAGCGCCGCGCCGATGCCGCCAACGAAAGTCAGCGCAACCAGCGATTCGACGGTCAGCGAATCGGTGCGAGCCAGCACCAGCAGCGTGCCGCTCACACAGGCCAGCAGGATCTGTATCGCGATAAGGAAGCGCCGCCGGTCGAGGATGTCCGACAGGACGCCGGCAGGAATCGCCAACAAAAAGATGGGTAACGTGGCAGCGGTCTGGATCAGTGCGACGGCAGCAGGGCTGGCCGACAGTTCGGTCACCATCCACGAGCTGGCGACGTCGCGCATGAAGCTGCCGATGTTGCCGAGCACGGTAGCAGCCCACAGCACCGCGAAGATCGGCTGGCGCAGCGGCGCGAAGCTGCCGGATGAGACTGCGGAGGAGGGCTTTTCAGAAGGCATGGTTGATCCCGATCTGCAGTGCGGAGGACGTGCCGTTGGGTCTGCCCTCGGGCGAGGTGTCGCCTGTGGCGTAAGCCGCATCGCCCTCGTTGACGATGCGCGACCAGGTTCCGCAGTGCACGGTCCCTTGACTCAACGCATGGACGTAGCCGAACGCGCGCTGACGCGCAATCCGGTCGGCCTTCGAAACGGAACGCATCGAAAGAACGGATCGTGCGAACATCGCCTTGATCGAGCAGTCCCACGCGGGAACAGCCACGCCGACGAGGGTGCTCGTCTGCTGCTCGGGTCCGAGCACCTGCTGATTCCGAAAGACGTAGACCTTGCCGATGCCGATGCCGGTCCTGATGCCGAAGTCGTACGTGCCGCCGAGGTTGGCCGTTTCGTAGGCTCGGCGCGAGGGCTGGCCGACCGCTTCGATCGACGCCGCCGGTGTTCGACCGAAGGCGGCAGCGACATTCAACGATCCTGCCTCGTAGCCCAGTCGTCCGCCCGTGCAGCGCGCGCCGTCGATGCCTTCGCCGGCAGCCGCCATGAACTGGCCGTAAACGCCGCCAAGGTCGGGCGGTAGGAAGTAGCCGGCCGCGTTGCTTGCACGCTGCTGTGTCGTGGCTCGCCCGAGCCCGAGCGGCCATCCCTCGATGGTGTTGCTGCCGCCCCCCGCGCCGACGGTGCCGAACGGCGAGAAGCTGCTGACGTTCCAGAACGTGGGCGTGCAGTCGCGACCCAGTCTGATCTTGCCGAGCTCCTCGCTCGACAAGCCGATCGTCGAGCGGCGTGTGAACGCGCTTGCCGTTGCATCGGTATCGGGAACGACGGCGGCTTCGAGCCAGGAGCTTGCAGCAAAACCGCTTCCGAGCTGCCCATCGCTGCGGAAGCCGAAGCGGCTCGGCAGCAGATAGCTGCCTTGATCCATGGCCAGGTTCGATGCGCCGGGGACTTTCGAGTCGGTCAGGTTCAGGTCGATGTTGCCGAACACGCGCACCGTCGCCTGCGTCGCAGCGATGCCGCGCGACACGGCGGCGACGCCTGGCAGGAGCAGCGTGCAGGTCGGCCCGTGCACCTCAACGCTTGTCATCGTCCGCGTGCAAGTCGTGCCATGCCACTAGCAGGAAACCGCCGACGAGACCCCAGTGCTCGAAGAAGGCGTTGGCGGTCATGAATCGCTCAATGCCGGCCATGTCCCAGAAGCGGTTGGCGACGAAGGTCGCCAGCAACGTGAAGGCGGCCAATCCCATAGCGCCGAGCCAGCGGTAAAAGCCGGTGAGGATCATTAGTGCAGCGCCGATCTCGAAAACGATCACCAGCACCGCCATCGGCCCGGCAGGAGAGAGCCCGAAATGGTTCATCTCCGCGATGGCCGATGGGAAGTCAGTCGCCTTGTTGAAGCCGCCTTGCAAATACGCGGCGCAGAGGAAGAGCAGCGCAAGCCAGCGCACCGCCGGTGCCGTGAAGAGGTTGTGAAACGCGCGCATTCTCAAACTGCCCAGCAGGCGCAGCCGAGCGCACCCCAGAAGCTCTTAAGATCCGAGATCGGCAGCTTGCTGCTCCAAGCGGTCGCGTGCTGGTGACCGTGCACGTTGCAGTCGTTGGCGCAAGCACAGTCGGCCGCGATACGGTGCATGGTCGATTGCAAGGGCCTGCCTTCGGCAACAGGCGCCCGATCGGCCCAGCCCGCATAGCCGCCGAAGGTTCGCGCGGGCGACCAGTCGGGCATGGCCAGCGGCGGAGCGCTCTCGTCGTGTCTCTGGAAAGGACCGGCGCCGTAGACCACCTTGCCGCCGACCATCGTCAGCAGTGCCGTGGTGTCGGCGATGTCGGACTCGGCACAGGCGAAAAAGTCGCGGTCGGGCACTACCAGGTCGGCGAGCTGGCCGGCCTCGATGCGGCCCTTCTTGCCGACCTCGTTGGAGAACCAGGTGACGTTCTCGGTCCACATGCGCAACGCGGCTTCGCGGTCGAGGCAGTTGCGCTGCGGATAGAGTTGCATGCCGCCGACCGTCTTGCCGGTGACCAGCCACGACAGCGACACCCACGGGTTGTACGAAGCCACGCGCGTCGCATCCGTGCCGGCCGAGACCTTCACGCCTTTCTCCAGCATGCGCTTGACCGGCGGCGTCGCCTCCGCCGCACCCGCGCCGTAGCGCTCAACGAAGTACTCGCCCTGGTAGGCCATGCGGTGCTGCACCGCAATGCCGCCACCGAGCGCGGCGATGCGGTCAATCGATGTCTCGGAGATGGTCTCGCAGTGGTCGAAGAACCAGTTCAGTCCGGCCAACGGCGTGTCGCGATTCACCTTCTCGAACACATCGAGCGCGCGCTCGATGGTCTCATCGTAGGTTGCGTGCAGGCGCCACGGCCAGCGGTTCTCGGCCAGCACGCGCACCACGCCTTCGAGGTCGCCTTCCATCTCGGGCGCCATGTCGGGACGCGGCTGGCGGAAGTCCTCGAAGTCGGCGGCGGAATACACCAGCATCTCGCCAGCGCCGTTATGGCGGAAGTAGTCGTCGCCCTGCTTGTACTTCGAGCTGGCGGTCCAGTTCAGGAAGTCCTGCTTCTCCTGCTTCGGCTTCTGCGTGAACAGGTTGTAAGCCAGGCGAATGGTGAGTTGCCCGGCCTCGGCCAACTGCTGGATAACCTGGTAGTCCTCGGGATAGTTCTGGTAACCGCCGCCAGCATCGATGGCGCCCGTCACTCCGAGACGGTTGAGCTCGCGCATGAAGTGGCGCGTGGAATTGAGCTGGTAGTCGAAAGGCAGTTTCGGCCCCTTGGCCAACGTCGCGTACAGCACGGTCGCGTTCGGCTTGGCCAGCAGCAGCCCGGTGGGGTTGCCGGCCGCGTCGCGGACAATTTCGCCGCCGGGCGGGGCCGGCGTGTCCTTCGTGTAGCCGACGGCGCGCAGTGCGGCGCCGTTGAGCAGGGCGCGGTCGTACAGGTGCAGCAGGAAGACAGGCGTGTCAGGCGCCACCGCGTTGAGCTCGGCGATGGTCGGTAGGCGCTTCTCGACGAACTGATGCTCGGTGAAGCCGCCGACCACGCGCACCCATTGCGGCGCTGGCGTGACGGCGACCTGGCGCTTGAGCATGTCCATCGCGTCGGCCAGGCTCTTCACGCCATCCCAGCGCAGCTCGAGGTTGAAGTTGAGCCCGCCGCGAATGATGTGCAAGTGGTTGTCGATCAATCCCGGCAGCACCGTGCGACCCTGCAGATCGATGACGCGCGTGGCGGCGCCGGCCAGCGGCAGGATGTCTTCACTGCGTCCGACATGCGTAAAGCGGCCCGCGCCGATGGCAACCGCGCTCGCGACCGGGTTCGCGCGGTCGAGCGTGGTGAAGCGGCCGTTGTGCAGGATGACTTCAGGTGTGGAGGCATTGGCCATCGTTGTGCTCCTGGACAAGCGTTGCTGCGCGATGGACGGCATCGCCATGGTCGCGCCGAGGGTGCCGAGAAATTTGCGGCGGCGTGGTGTGTCGAACGAATTCGTCATGAGGGGAGGCCGTCGTCGGCCGGTGTTTCCAAGGGTTCGGACGCTTTCGCGGCCTGTGTGCCTTTGGGCAGCTCGCCGAACATGTGCGGTGCGACCTGATGATCGAGCCACGAGGTGGAGATCGGGCCTTGCAGGAACAGCCGCTTCGCCAGCGACGGCAACTGCTCACCGGCCAGGATGCCCAGCAGGCCTACCAGCGCGACGATCGGCGGCGCCGGCGAGCGCACGCTGAACAGCGCATAGATGACGCCGACCAGCACGCCGAGTGCCAGTGCAATGATGTACGGCTTCATCGCGCGCGGCTCATCAGCCTTCGTGGGCGCCGAACATGGTGCGCGCGTAGTTGATGCCGATGCCGTAGCCGCCGCCAAATTTCTTCGCGATACCGGTGGTCATGTCATAGGTGTCGGTGCGAGCCCAGTCGCGCTGCATTTCCAGCAGGTACTGCAGCGCTGTCATCGGCTGTCCACCCGCTTGCACGATGCGTTCGATGGCGCGGTTGTGCGCTTCGGCCGAGATGTCGCCGCAGGCGTCGGCGATCACGAACACCTCGAAGCCCTGATCGATGGCCGACAGCGCTGGGCCCACAATGCAGACACTGGTCCACAGGCCCGCCAGAACGATGCGCGAATTGCCGATCTCGTTGATGCGGCGGATCACGGCCGCGTCTTCCCAGGTGTTCATCGACGTGCGGTCGAGCAGTGCCTGGCCGGGAAACGGCGCGGTCACTTCCTCGAACATCGGACCCGAAAAGCTTTTCTCGGCCACGGTCGTGAGGATGGTCGAAGCGCCGAAACCGGCGGCAGATGCGGCGACCAGGCCCGCGTTCGAACGCAACAGCACCGGATCGATCGAATTTGTCGCGAAAGCCATCTGCGACTGGAAGTCGATCATGACCAGCGTGTGGTCGGTCGGCGTCAGCAGCTTGGCGCCGGGGGTCGGGGTGGCTGTGATCTTCATGAAGGGAACCTTGTGTCGGAAGTTGCAGGAGATGGCCGACGGTAGGAGGGACCGGCGCGCGGGGATAGACGGATAACGCGGTTTTTGAAGGAATGTGCGCAGGCGCCGACAACCGTCCGGACGACTCTAGGATTCGTCGATCGATAAGAGAATGGAAAATATCGAAAACCATCCATGCCGATAACGTTATGAAGTCCACGAGAGCGCCATGAGAAAACTTCCCGACTTCGAGGCCTGGGCCATCTTTGCGAAGGTCGCGGAAACTGGCTCCTTCGCGCGTGCGGCAGCCGAACTGGCGATTTCCCAGCCGACCGTGTCCAAGGCACTGACTCGGCTGGAGACGCGCCTGAAGACGACGTTGTTTCATCGCACGTCGCGGCGCATGTCGCTCACGGCCAGCGGGCAGACGGCGCTGGAGCGTGCGATGCGCATCCTGAGCGAGGGCGAGGCCGTGGAAGCGGAAGTGATGGAGCAGTCGAAAAGCCTGCGCGGGAGCATCCGTATTGCTGCGCCAATGTCTTTCGGAATTTCGCATCTGGCACCGGCGCTGCCTGCCTTCATGACGCGACATCCAGACGTGACGCTGGACGTACAGTTCAGCGATGAGTTGATCGATGTCGTCGATCAGGCTTTCGACGTTGCCTTGCGAATTTCGACACTGCCGGATTCAAGCTTGCTTGCGCGACGCTTGTGTACCGTGCGACTGATGCTGGTTGGCGCGCCGTCGTACTTCACGCTTCATGGACGTCCTGAGCATCCGCGCGACCTGACAATGCATCGCGCATTGCGCTACGTGCATTCGCGCATCGGCGAAACGTGGCGATTCGGGCATTCCGAGCACGGCGAGTTTTCGCAGATCGTCCCGCCCGCGCTGCGGGTCAACAACGCCGAAGCGCTGATTCCGGCGCTGCATGCCGGACTCGGGCTGGCCATGCAGCCGGAATTCCTGGTTTGGGACGATTTGCGTACCGGACGTGTCGAAGCGACCTTGACCGATTGGGTGATCGATCCGATCGCGCTGCACATCGTCACGCCGCCGGGTCGGGCGAAGCCAGCACGCGTGCAGGCACTGATCCAATTTCTTGCCGAGACCTTTAGTGGCGCGCCATGGGCCAAAGATGTCGATCAACCGATTTGCTAATCACGCTCTGCGGCACTCGCCGCGCATCAATGCCGTTGACCGGAAACGCGCTGGTTTTTCACCAAGC
The DNA here is from genome assembly GCF_050435945.1 of Variovorax sp. PvP013. Classification (NCBI taxonomy): domain Bacteria; kingdom Pseudomonadati; phylum Pseudomonadota; class Betaproteobacteria; order Burkholderiales; family Comamonadaceae; genus Variovorax; species Variovorax sp. PvP013. The sequence goes on along the minus strand of NZ_JBNDLF010000006.1, from coordinate 171,459 downwards.
GCCTTTTAAGCCCCCGTGGTCCCGCCCGTTCGGGCAGGAGTGTCGTATTATTCAATCTGAAACTCCGTCAGGACACGGATCTTCCGCGCGGGGTGCTGGCCCGGGGGACGAATGACGAAGGCGCCGGCTGGCGGCGGTGGATAACGCGTCATGTTGGGCACCAGTGCGCCGACGGCCATGTGCTCGTTCGTAAGCCAGTCGGGCAAATACGCTATCCCCACTCTTCATGCCCGAGTGCGTCTAGGGTTGCAGCGTCGAGCAATTGATAGGATCGCCTTCGACTTCGCGACGTTTGATCGGCTCATCAACGGTCATTCTTCAGCCGCTACCTAAACTTGGTGAGCGCGAGTCACTGCAGATGCCTGCGCTGTCTCGGCATCCTGCACCCAACTCGCCGATCGCCCGATGCTGTCCAGCAGATGCTGGGTAAAGGCAATTGTCTTAGAGTTGGCGCGTTGTGCGGCACGCATCAGGAAGATGCCAGTTGCCTCCAGCGGCGGCGCGTCTTCCAAGTCCAGTGCGACGAGTCGTCCGGCCGCTAAGTCTTCACCGATCGCCCAATTCGGCATCAAGGCGATGCCCAGGCCCTGTGCCGCCGACATTCGCCGCGCGTCGCAGTCGTCGCACTCGAACGCAAACTGCTCGGGCAGCCAAGCTGCGGGGCCAGTGACCTCGCGCCAGCCGCGCGTGTTGGTGCTGTGCTGCCGATCGATGAGGCGGTGTTGCGCGAGTTCATCGAAGCGAGTGGGGTGGCCGAACCGCCGCAGGTAGGCCGGCGACGCGCCAATGATGTAACGCTGGTAGCCGATGCGCTGTCCAACCATGCTGCTGTCGGGCTGCTGGCCAAGGCGGATGACGAGATCAAAACGCTCGACCACGGCATCGACCACACGCTCGGTCAGTTCCAGCTCAACACGCAGGTCCGGATGTTTTTCCGACAACGTCCCGAGGTGCGGCACCACATGCCGGCGTCCAAAGGCTGGCACACAGCTCACACGCAGCACGCCTTGCACGGTCTGTTCGGCAGAGACCACCTCACTGCGCACAGCTCTTATGTCGTGCACGATCTTCACGGCACGCTCGAACAGCAGGCTGCCCGCGTCGGTCATTATCAGAGCGCGTGTGGAACGTGTGAACAGCGTCACTCTCAGGTCCTGTTCCAGGGCATCGATCTGGCGCGCCACTGACGACGCCACCATGCCTTTGCGCCGAGCCACGGCCGAAAAGCTCTTGGCTTGCGCCACATCAATGAACATGGCCAGGTTCTCAGCGAACTTGATCGATTCCATCTGTGCAACCTATGCAAAGGCTTTTGGCAAACGGAGGTGATTCCGTCGCTGGGGTGCAAACCATACCATCTGTGCACCAAACCAATAAGGAGACGACGATGCATCCGCAGACAACCAGCAATTCAACCGCTTACCCCTTGGTCTGCCGCACCAGCGCACTGCTCCGGCAGTTGCGGCTCGGTCTGGCACTGTGCGCCGTGATGGCTGGCGCGGCTGCGGCTCAGGACTACCCTTCGAAGAACGTCACGCTTGTGGTGCCGTTCGCTGCCGGAGGCACGGTCGACAAGGTGGCGCGGCAGATCCAGGAGCCGCTGCGTGCCCGGCTCGGCCAGCCCGTGATCATTGAAAATAAGGGTGGCGCCGGGGGCACTATCGGCATGGCCGCCGTGGCCAAGAGTGCGCCCGACGGCTACACCTTGGCTCTGGTGTTTGACTCCTACGCGACCGAGCAGCACATCTATCCGAAGCTACCCTACGCGACGCTGCGCGACCTGACCGGCGTTTCTTACGTGGCGCGTTCGCCCATGGTTCTGGTGGTGCCGGCGGCGTCACCCTATAAGACGCTCCAGGACTACGTGGCCGCCGCCAAGAAGCCGGGCGCTGTGTCATACGCATCGGTCGGCGCGGGCAGCTCCAACCATCTGGCAGCCGAGCTGTTTCACGAGACGGCCGGTACCAGCGGCGTGCACGTACCGTTCAAGGGGGGTGGCCCGGCCATCACCGACCTGCTGGGCGGCCATGTGGACTCGATGATCGCCAGCCTGCCGCTGGTGCTGCCGCAGCTCCAAGGCGGCAAGCTGCGTGCGCTGGCCATTACCTCGCCCAAGCGCGCCGCCGCGCTGCCCGACACGCCCGCGGTGGCCGAGTCGTACAAGGGCTTCGAGGTCTATTCCTGGGTGGGCATGGTAGCGCCTGCCAAGACGCCGCAACCCGTGCTCGACGGCTTGGCCGCTGACATGACCGCCGCGCTGCGCAACCCCGATGTGGTGAAGCGCTTCACTGAGGGCGGTTTTGAAGTAGTGGCAGGCTCGCGCGAGCAGATGAACCAGCTCATCAAAGCCGAGAGTGAGCGCTGGGGCCGTGTGATCAAGGCCCGCAACATCGTCGCGGAATAACCACCATGCAGAACTTCACTTTTGTGAGCCACGCGCAGCGCGTGCTGTTCGGCGCCGGCACGCTGAACAGTACTGCGGCTGAACTCGACGCGATCGGCGCGCGCAAGGCCATCGTGTTGTGCACGCCGCAGCAGCGTGCGCAAGCCGAGCAGGTTGCCGACCTGCTGGGCGAGCGCGCCGCTGGCATCTTCGATGCTGCCGTCATGCACGTGCCGATCGAAACGGCCCGCGAGGCGCGCCGCTTTGCTACACAGCAGGGTGCGGACTGCGCTGTGGCCATTGGCGGTGGATCCACCGTGGGCCTGGGCAAGGCCATCGCTTTCGACTCGGGGCTGCCGATCCTCGCCATCCCTACCACCTATGCTGGCTCGGAAATGACGCCCATCTACGGCCTGACCGAGCAGGGCATCAAGCGCACCGGACGCGACCTGCGCGTGCTGCCGCGCACAGTGATCTACGACCCGCAACTCTCGCTGGCGCTGCCAGTAGGCATGTCGGTGGTGAGCGGCATCAACGCCATCGCCCATGCCGCAGAGGGTCTGTATGCAGCTGACGGCAACCCAGTGACCAGCCTGCTGGCTGAAGAAGGCATTGCCGCGCTGGGCCGCGCCTTGCCGGCCATCCGCCGCGATGCCGGCGACGTGCAAGCACGCGCCAATGCGCTGTACGGTACCTGGCTGTGCGGTAAGGTGCTGGGCAGCGTGGGCATGGGCCTGCACCACAAGCTGTGTCACACGCTAGGCGGCAGTTTCAACCTGCCGCATGCGGAGACACATACCATCGTGCTGCCGCATGTGCTGGCCTACAACGCTGCGGCAGCAGCTCCGGCCATGCAGCGCATCGCCCGCGCGCTGGGTGGTACAGATGCTGCGCAGGCCGTCTACGCCCTTGCTCGCGATAACGGGGCGCCGGTGGCCCTCAAAGACATCGGTTTGCAAGAGGCTGACCTCGATCGAGCCTGCGCCATCGCGCTCGACAACGAGTACCCCAACCCACGCCCGATCGAGGCCAAGGCACTGCGCCGACTGCTGCAAAACGCATACGACGGCGTGCCGCCGGCGGCCTGACCCTTTTCTTTAAACATTGAGACATCCATGCATTACAGAGTCTTGTGGCAGGCGCTCGCCTGCGTGTTCATAAGCAGCGCAGCGCACGCGCAGGCCCTGCAGTCGCCCACCACGGCCACCACGGCCACCAGCGTGCGCGCCATTGTGGTCGCGCAACAATCGGCGCCGTCGTTCCTGGAGAGCATCGCGGTCGGCCCTGACAACGCGCTGTATGTGACCGACTTCCAGGGCCGCCAGATCCTGCGCTACGCCGACGACAAGGGCTTTAGTGTGCTGGCGCGCTTAGACGTGCATCCCTGGGGCATGGTGTTTGACAGCGACGGCACGCTCTATTTCGGTGCGGCCGAACGTGGCATCAGCGACAAGAACTCGCCGCCCACTCAACTGGTCTACCGGATGGCGGGCGGTCAAGCGCCACAGCGGCTGCTGACGATCGACGATGCTAAGGCGCTCAACGGCATGACACTGCTGGCACCTGGCCGGCTGCTGCTGGCCGATGGCCGAGGTGGCACTATCTGGCACCTGGATGTGCGAAGCTTGGCGGTGTCGCGCTGGCTGCAGGACGATGCGCTCGACGTGCCGGCTGGCTTTGCGATGCCTACTCCGGCCGCCAACGGTTTAAAGATCCACGCCGGACATCTTTACATCTCCAACACCGCGCGTGGCACCATGCTACGCGTGCCGGTCGGTGCTAACCTGGCCCCAGCTGGTGCGGTGGAGGTGTTCGCGCAGCCAGTGCGTGCCGACGACTTTGCGTTCTCGCCCGTTGGCAATCTGTACTACACGACGCATCGCAAGGAGATCATGAAGATCACGCCCTCCCGAGTGGTGTCCGAGGTGCCAGGTATTGGCCCAGAACTCATTGGCAGTACAGCGCTGGCTTGGCGACAGGGCGACGATGGGCCCTTCGCTATCAATGACGGCGGCTTCATCGCGCACCACTGGTACGGCGGCCCGTCGCCAGCGGCATCGAACCTCGTGCGCCTGTATGGGCTGGATTGAACAAGAGGACCCCTTCGCCACCGCTTCGAAACTCGCATTCGCGAACTGCGGCTGTAGACAGGCTTGTCGCAGGAGGAATTTGCGGAGATGTGTGGGTTCTCGCGGACGTACATGTCGCGCATCGAAACGGGTGGAGTCAACTCGTCGCTGAATGCGATTGAGACCCTGGCCACCGCATTGCGGACTTCACCGGGCGCTCTGTTCATTGAGCTTTGAACGACTGACGGCCAAACTGCTGCCTTTTCGCAGCCACAGCCGCTGCCTTAGAAGGCGGAGGCGTTGGCTCAACCCTCAGGCCTTGCGTCACGCACAGCAGTTCCCGGTTATTGGCGTTCCTCTGTCTGCCACTGTAATCTGGGGTCAAGCCAGTTCATCCCCAAGCTGCGACGCTTTAGCGAGGCGTTGTAAGCAGGCCAGTTCGTTGTGTGGTATCTCGCCTGAGGTGGTTTGCTCATGTCCTAAGGCTAACAAGATCACACCCTCAGCAAGACCCGGAATGAGGAGTTATACAACAACGTCTTTTCAAGATATACCTGCGGTCCATCCTGATTTTTTTAGCGACTCTGAATCTTTTTTTAATATGCTGTGATGAGCTTGAAAGCTTCGCCGGATGGAGAAACCAGTACGTCACTGACTTCACAAGCCGTCAGCGTTAAACATTCATGCTTCCAATGGGGCAGCTCGGGCTCCCACTCAGACCAACTCAGGTCTGGCAACTGCGTCCGAGTGAAAGTCGTGAGTTCGTCGATAAGAACCATTTTTCCATTACTCAATGCCAACAAAGCATTCGTCTTTTCTACGCGTTTCTCGATTTTCTTCACTTTGCTTACCTGCTATGTCTTTTCCAATTAATCTAAAGTTACTACATTCCTAAGCCTGGCAGCCATGAATCCGGATGTTATGCTTTTGCCAAGCATGCACCTTATATTTAAATACACCTTGTTAATGGCCGCAACTGATCGTTTGGAGCTTTAAGTCGTTGTGACTTAAGTCCTGCATGCTGTACACATCACTGGTTTAGGCGCGTCAAGTCATGCCAACCAAGGTCGCTGGCATGGCAAGTCAATATTGCTCAGAATCGCAAATTTTTTACTCTGATCTTTGGCTGAGACATGTCACTGGATACTTTGATGTTCAGCTTGAATTGAAGCTTGCAGTTGGGCTTTGACGTGATCATCGCTTCCATGAAATGTTGTCCGCTGGACCTACATTCGATCCTTTGGCTGAATTTCTCAATGACGTCCCCGGATCAGAGCCATGGACAGCGGCGCTCGTTGTCGCAACGACTGCGTGAAGCCTCGGGGTCGCTCAAGTTGCGCATCACGCTCGGCAGCATCGCAGCGCTGGGCCTGAGCATCGCACTGACCTCGCTGGTGCTGGTGAGCCGCGCCGAACGCGCCATGCTCGAGTTCGAGCGCGAGCATGAGATGGCCGAATCGGTGCGTACTGCGGCCCTGCTATCCCGGCGCGTCGTGAGCCTGCAGCGTGCCCTGGCGTCCGTCGTCCCCCAACTCGACGCTGCCACCTTGGCCGACGGGCCGGCACTGATGCGCTTCGTCGAGCGTCAGCCGTTCCTGCGCAGCATGTTCCCCATGATGTACGTAGCCGACCTGCAGGGCCGGGGCCTGATCTACGCCGACGAGAAGGGCGGCAGCGTGCCGCGGATGAACGTGACCGATCGCGCGTACTTCCAGCGGACCCTGGCCGAGGGGCGACCCCAGATCTCCGAAGTGGTCCGCAACAAGTTGTCGCGTCAGCCAGTGGTCGTCTTCACGCAACCTGTCACGGAGAACGGCCAGGCCCGCGCGGTCTTGGCCGGTATCCTGCCATTGGACAACCGCGACCTGCTCGACGGCTTGGTCGAGAGTCAGGAAGGCAGCGTCATCTCGACCACCACGGTCGTGACCGACGATCGGGGCCTCGTGCTTGCGCATCCCGACCGCACGCGTGTGATGGGCAATCTGGTTAACGAGGCTCGGCTCTATGGCGCTTTTGCCGCCTGGCAGGCGCTGGGCTCACCGATCGAGCCTCAGGGCCTGATGGTCGCGCAGCCTGGCGAACTGGTCAGTGTCAGCGGCGTGCCAGGCCCCAACTGGCTGGTCTGGCGTGTGCGCAATGAACGCGCCCTGCTCGCGCCGCTGCACAACGCCCGGCGGGATGCCCTGCGCGTCGCCGTGATCCTCGTCATCTTGTTCTCTACCGTCCTGCTTGTGCTGTTGGGTTGGCTGCTGCGGCCGCTGGTGCAGTTGCAGGAGCGCGCGATGCACCTGTTCGACGGTACGCTGGCGCCGCGGGACGGCTGGCCTACGGCCGGTGGCGAGATCGGCAGCCTGGGCTGCGTGCTGCAACGCGTGGGCAGCGAACGCGCCGAGCTGGAGTCGCGCAATGCCGAAGTGCTCGGCCAGTTGCGCTCGGTCATGCGCGCCGCGCCCGCTGGTATCGCCATCGTGCGCGAGGGCCGCTTCGAACTGGTCGGCATCGCCTTTCATCGTCTGCTCGGATGGAACAGCGATCCGTTGATCCAGGAGGTCGACGATCCGCTGCTGAACCAACCCGTGGCGCGCATCTTCGCCTTGTCTACCGAGGCGGCCATGTTCGCGACGCTCGAGCAGGAGGCGTTCGTCCAGCAACGCGCCTACCTGGGCGAATGGCGACTGCAGCGCAGCGATGGCACGACCTTCTGGGCACGCGTGCACAGCAAGCCGATCGATGCCGCCGACGTCTCGCGGGGCGCCGTCTGGGTGGTCGACGACATCGACGAGGCACGGGCCGCGCATGAGGCTCTGACATGGTCAGCGACGCACGATCCACTCACCGGCCTGGCCAACCGCAGCATCTTCCGGCAGCGAGCCGAAGCGCTGATCGCGACCTCGGCCCAGGACCGACCAGCCGCCATCGTGTTCATCGACCTCGATCATTTCAAGCCCATCAATGACCTCGCCGGCCACGCCGTCGGCGACCTCATGCTGCTGGCCGTGGCCAAGGCCATGACGTCGCGCGTGCGCGGCAGCGATCTGGTGGCGCGCATGGGTGGCGACGAGTTCGCGTTGCTCCTGGAAGGCTGCGCGCACGACATCGCCTTGCGCATCGCGCGCGAGGTCCGCGACAGCATCGTGCAGATCGCCATGCCCTGGGATCAGGGCACATTGAGCGTGGGCGCGAGCCTGGGCGTGGCCAGCCTAACCGAGCACACTCGCGATGTGGATCATTGGCTAGAAGCGGCCGATGCAGCCTGCTACATCGCCAAGCAAACCGGGCGTGGCCGGGTGTATTCGGCCATCGATCCAGACGATTGCTTTGCAATCAAATAGGCCACAAGCGTAAGCGTACGGTCTGAACAGCATTGCTTTCGAGACGTGCGCGGTCAACGATGTGTCCGCAATGTTGAGCAGCGGACACACCCCAGACTGGACCAGCCCGACCGTGGAACGGGTCATGAGCAACGGCAAGCGCATCTTCGTGCTGGCCTTCAGGCGCTGGCTGGTCGAGCAGGCGCGCCAGCCCAGTGCGTCGGTAGCGGGCCTGGGTCTGCGCCACGGCATCAACGCCAATCAGCTGTGTCGCTGGATGCTGGTCGACCACAAGCTCGTGATCTTGCCCCCGTATTTCAGGACACGGTCTATTCGCGATGTGGCGCCTGTTCAAACTGAGCAAGGCGCTGTTGAGCAGCACGATGCTGCCTGAACTCCCTGGGTGATCTCATCTTTAGCGCCGAGTGTGGGTGGACTTCGTTGAAGTGCTCGAAGGCCACAGCCATTTGAGCCATTACCGTCCGTGCATCGGTCAGGTCCATCTGGCCGACGTAGTCACGCTTGAACGTATTGACGAAGCTCTCGGCCATCCCGTTGCTTTGCGGGCTGCACACGGGCGTGTTGATCGGTCGCAAGCCCAACTGTCGGGCGATCTGCCGCGTCTTGGCGGCGATGTAGGTGCCGCCGTTGTCCGAGAGGAACTCCAGGGCGTGAGCCTTGGGGATGCCCTCGACATGGCCAAAGCGCTTTTCCACCGCCTCAATGAGCATCTCGCGCACGGGCTCGCCTGGCAGGCCTTTGCCTTCCCAGGCCCGGTAGGCCAGGATCTCCCGATCGCAGCAATCTTTCGTGAAGGTCGCTGTCACGGTCTGACCCGAGTCTCACTTGATCTCGAAGCCGTCCGAGCACCAGCGCATGTCGCTTCGAGAGACGGCGACCTTGCCTTCGTGAGGCCGACTGGACTGGCTCCGTCTGGCAATGGGGCGGCTCAGCAGCGTAAAGCGTATTGAATAAGCGAAGACGATAGTGGTGCGAAGCTCTGGTTCACACCACTAGAGCGTGTTATGCATTTCCCGTGGCCGTCAGCAGTTTAATTGCCTTGGGCAACATGAGGATGGCGAAGCCCAGGAAGTGCAGTCCGCACAGCACATCGGGCAGTCGCTCGTAGTCCTACCTTCCTCATGACCCAGGACGCCCCGCAGCGCGAGCACAGCTTGCAGGAGGTCTTTAACGCCTTGCGATGGATCGTGCGGGCGGGCTCCCCCTGGAGATTGCTGCCCAACGGCTTTCCGCCCTGAGAGGCGGTCTATCAACAAAACCGCCGCTGGCTCGATGCGGGCGGCTCCGAGGCCATGGTCATGGACCTGCGCTCGATGATCCACTTTGCTTCCGATCGGCAAGGCCAGCCCAGTGCGGTGGTCCTGGATGGACGCATCCTGCAGTCGAGTTGCGAGAGCGGCCTGCGCAGTGGCTACAACGGCTACAAGCGCAAGCGCGGCAGCAAGGTGCACATGGCGGTCGACACGCTGGGCCATTTGCTGGCCGTACACGTGACGCCGGCCAACGCGCAGGAGCGAGCTCAGGTGTAAGAAAATTCGACTGTTTCGTTAGAGACGCCATAAAGGCTAAGCAAACTCCACACTAAACATAATTAAACTTGTATTATGCGCAACATGGTTAGCAAATGTCGGATTGGCGTCCAAAATGCTGATCAAGCTTATATGAAGATCAAACTGTGCTCGTATCAAGGCAGTTTGCTTCAGGAGTGCATGCGGTGTTGCTATCCAGCGGCAGCACTTTCAGCTTGGATGCGGATACGGGTGCGCAAACGTGATCTTGAGGCTTTCGAACGCTGACTGCTTCAGACGCGTTCGGGCACAGCGCCTGACCTGTAACGCTTCGCATCCTGTCGCACAAGCCGCCACAATTTCTTCCAGAGAGCGTCCGGCTGGTCGGGGTCGGCATGTTGACGCGGTCGGCCGCTATGCTTTGCATGCATGCCGCTGGGGCGAAGGCGATGCGGCTCAAGGATGCCTGAGCTACGGGTTCAGTGGTCGTCTGCACTAGGGACGTCGGTACACTGCCGCTGTTCGCGTAGCACTTGGTGGCCAGTGTCCTGGCGTCCTGGCGTGCAATGCTGCATGACCTAAAGCTCAACGCGCTTTTGTGAACCCTCTTTAGGTCACGCCGAACAGATGGCCGATCAGGCTAATCTTATGGCACAACCGCGATGGATGATCATGTGGTTTATAGGATTGGCTTGTCCTGAAGTAATAAAAAACTGGCTGTTGGATTGAGTCAAGTCACCGAGCAGATAATATGATTTGTAGATTGACTTCCTCGTACTCAGTCGAAAAATCCGGTTAACGCTGTACTATGTCGCTGAATGCATCAATCAAGTTGTTTAAAGAAGTAGCCAAAGTCGCCTCAAACACATCGGGTTGCTGTGCGGCTAATGCACGGTAGAGATCGTAAGCTTCCTGAGCTGTCGATAAAGCCGGCTCGTGTTGGCCCATGCTGCTTAGTATGAGGGCAAGACTGTGGAGCGATTGGGCCAAAGTAGTATTGAACACATCGGGATATTGCGCGGCCAGTCCATGATAAATAGTGACCGCTTCCTGTGCAGACGATAAAGCAGGTTCTCGCTGATCCAACCCGTTTTGGAAGTTGGCCAAGTTGTTCAAGGATCTGGCCAATTCCACTTCAAACACATCAGGTCGCTCTTCGGCTAGTGCGCGGTAGATATCGACTGCTTCCTGCGCGGCTGATAAAGCCGGCTCGCAATGTTTTAAACTATTGAGTGTGATGGCCAAGTTGCTGAGCGATTGGGCCAGATCAGCTTTGAAAACATCAGGTCGCTGAGCGGCCATTGCGCGACGGAGATCAATTGCTTCTTGCGCGGTTGACAAAGCAAGTTCGCTCCGACCTACGTCATTGAACCTGTTTGCCAAGTTGTTAAGCGATTGGGCTAGAGCAGCATTAAACACGTCTGGTCGCTGAGCAGCCAGTGCGCAGTAGAGATCGACTGCCTCCTGTGCAGCCAACAATGCGGGCTCGCGCTGACCCATGGCAAACAGTGTATTTGAAAGGGCGTTAAGGCATCCCGCAAGATAGGATTTGAATACAGCGGGTTGCTCTTCGACCAGTTTGCGACAAAGATCGACCGCCTCTTGCGCGGTTGACAAGGCTAGTTCTCGCAAGCCTATGTCGTAAAATTTGTTAGCCAGGTTACAGAGTGGCATGGCCAGATTGGCCTTAAAAATATCAGGTCGCTGTGCGGCTAGTGCACGGTAGAGAGTGACTGCTTCCTGCGCGGTCGACAACGCTTGGTCGCGATGGCCCAAGTCACTCAGTCTGCTGGCCAAGTTGTTCAGTGACTGAGCCAGAGCGGCATTAGCCACGTCAGGTCTCTGTACGGCTAAGGCGCGGTAGAAATTAACTGCCTCCTGAGCGGTCGATAAGGCTGACTCGTGCTGGCCTAACTCGCTGAATTTATTGGCTAGATTATTCAGCGATTGGGCCAGGGCAAAATTGAACACATCAGGTCGCTTCGTGGCTAATACTCGATAGAGATCAACTGCCTCCTGTGCTGTCGACAAGGCTGGTTCGCGTTGGCCTACGCCACTGAATCTATTGGCTAAATTGTTCAGGGAACTGGCCAGCTTAACCTTGAACACATCAGGTTGTTGTGCGGCCAACACGCGGAAGAGATCGACTGCTTCCTGCGAGGTTGACAAGGCCAATTCTCGTCTGTCCAAGTCGCCGAGTATGTTAGCCAAGTTACTCAGGGATCCAGCCAAAGCGTCCTTAGACTCTTCGGGTTGCTGTGCGAATAGCATGCGACGGAGATCGACCGCTTCCTGTGCGATTGACAAGGCTAACTCTCGTTGCCCCAGGTCAACGAATCTGTTTGCCAAATTGTTGAGAGACGTGGCCAGAACCGCATTGAACACGTCAGATCGCTGTGCGGCCAGTGCGCGGTGAAGATCAACTGCCTCTTGAGCAGTTGACAAGGCTGTTTCTCGCTGGCCTAGTCCGCTCAATCTGTTGGATAGATTAGTGAGCGACTGGGCGAGAGCAGCCTCAAACACATTAGGTTGCTGCGCGGCCAGTGTGCGGTAAAGATCGACCGCCTCTTGTGATGAACGAACAGCTTCTTCTCGGCGATCATTCATAGCCTGCGCGATACCTAAATTATTCAGCGCAGACGCTCTCGTTTCCAGTGGCGTCTCATCACTGGCGGTACACAAATCGTATAATCGCTGAGCCACCTGTAAGTTTAAATCCCTAAGTACAACACTTTCTGTCGGTAGGCTATTGTTTAGTGCCGCCAGTGCACTTTCATCATCTTTGATAGTTTGCGTAATGGCTTCAAGCCATGATAGCGGTGCGACCGATTTCTGGGAAAAGTCCTGTGTGCAGCGGATAACGGATTCCGCTACTGCTTGACCCACAGTAGCGTGGCAGCGCAGCACAGCCGACGTACCCGCATCTTGTTGCATCGTTCGTAAGATAAGCGCTTCGCCGATTAGGTCGGGTAACACAGGTGCAATCCCGTTGGCATGTGGCAGCGCTTCTTGTAACACGTCCGCCAGCGCTGCGGCGTCGCCACCATTCGAGCGGTTTATGGCCATCTTCTCTTCGTTGGCATAGCGCTCAAAAGTTTCTCGAGACATGCCTTGTGCCAGAGTGACGCATGCTGCCATGTGCTGCACTAATACTGGATTTAGGGAGGCAGCTTCGGCCAATTTCTTGAGTCGATCGGCTTCGCGCTGAGCTAATTCGTCCGCAAGATCGATACGATCCAAAGTCAGTGCCTTCGCATGGCCTACCCGAATCATCGCAAGCGCAGCCATCATCAAAAACAGTGGGTCACCTCCCCATGCAAGCTGCATGAGCGTGGTACGAAACGCTGGGTCGTCAAAGGGAATATGGAGGATGCGGTCCTCTCGACTGGCCTGCTCAAGCATAGCTTTGAGCAGCGCCAAACGCTCGTCAACCTGAGCGAGAGCGCGGATCGGCATTGGTTCGCTTGGATCGAGCAAGGCACGCTTGCCTGCAGCACCCCAACCGCCAGAGGCGAATACGGTGGTCCACCAGCCTGTGTCAGTATTAGCACTCCGCTCAAGCAAAAGAATACGCAAGGGTTGAGCAGGCGGATTTGTCCGATCAGCAAGTTCATCCAGCCACTTACTCAACATACGAGCGTGCTCGGCAGCGTAGTCCACCACGATCAATGTGGGCTTGCGCCATCCCCAAGCGCTGAGGTTCTGTTTTGAAAAAAAGCGATCTAACTCGGTGCGGGTGACAAAGCCAGCGTCCCAGCCCAAAGCGATGGCTTGTTCGCATAGTTCAAGCGCGATTCGTGTCTTGCCGCTGCCGCCCCCACCGACGATCACCCGAGCTAAAAGCGGCCGAGGGTCCCGGAGGTATGCATGCAGACTGGACAGTTCTGCCTCACGTCCAATCAAAGGAGTCGACAGGGTGTATGGCGAGAGTCGATCCAGGTCCTGTCGAATCTGTCGTCGAGCCAAATAACGTGTGAGCTCCAAATAAGGTTGGCCGGCAATCACTGTATTGTCATGGCCTTCTATCTGCACAATCGTATTGCCATTTCCGACAACGATCGACTCTTGGGACATCATGGTTCTCGGGAAACCTCGGAAATTTAGCTTACGCTGTTGCTTGAACCTGTGATCTGGACTGTCTTGTTGTTGTCGCCATAAGTGTTGGCTGTCTGAGTGACGTCGGTCTTTGACCCGGCTTCCTCGCCCCATTGTTTCAAGAACGCTGCTAGCTCGACATCAGCCTCCAGCGCCTTGCGCAGCTGCATGTTGAGGGCCCCCTGTGCTGCTACATCGCTAGGCTGTTGCGCCAGATCTTCCAACGCTTCCTTAGCTCCTCTGTGTCGCAAACGATCATTCAGCTTGTCAAACAGCATCTTGGCAGCCGAATCACCAATTTTTTCGGCCCCTTTGTCAATAGCTTTTTGCAGCAGTGGTGCAAGCACCGACACAGTTGAGGTTGCAAGGGCAGTCATAGTGGCAATATCTAGCATAAATTAGTCCTTTTTGGTTATCTTCAATTAAATACTAAAAACTTAGCTTCAAGAAAGTTTTTACTAAAAGTACCAGAGTACTAGAGGTGACATGCTCTGTGCCTGCCTAGCGCGGGCTCAAATGCGACGGGCCAATGTTTAATTCCTAGTCAACCGCATGCAGGAGCGCGAAGTAGCGTAATCTTAGGTCATTGCGTTGAGCCAAGGTCTGTGAAAAGCGCAACTTTCATTAATTCCCTGCCAACTTTGCGCCTGAGAGCTGATCTACTGATCCCACTGCGACTTCACAATCGTGCCTAGTGGTGAGAGTTTGAAGTTCGTACGCAGAACTCTGCGACGGACTGAAGGATCTGGTCGGCTGTTTTGGTCCAGACGAATGGCTTCGGATTCACGTTGTTGGTAGCCACGTAGGCACGGATGGCGTTCTCCAAGGCGCGGGTCGAGCGGAACCGCCCGCGCTTGAGCCTTCGTGCCGTGAGAACAGAGAACCAGCATTCCACCAGGTTGATCCAGGAGGCTGACGTCGGCGTGAAGTGCAGATGCACGCGCGGATGTCTGAGCAGCCAGCGTTGGATGATTGGACTCTTGTGAGTGCTGGCGTTGTCGAACACGAGATGCAGATCCAACTCGGCCGGCGTGGCACGCTCGACGGTCTGCAGGAAGTGACGGAACTCCACGCTGCGGTGGCGCCGGTGGACTTCGGCGATGACCGTGCCGGCCTTGACGTCCAAGGCGGCAAAGAGGTCGGTCGTGCCGTGGCGGATGTAGTCGTGGGTATGACGCTCGAGCTGGCCTAGTTGCATGGGTATGGCCGGTGCGGTGTCGCTGTGGGCCTGGATGGAGGGCTTCTCGTCCACGCACAGCACCAATGCCCGCTCGGGCGGATGCAGATAGAGGCCCACGATGTCTCGCACCTTGTCGACGAAGTACGGGTCGGTGGAGAGTTTGAAGCCCTCGGTGCGATGAGGCGCCAGGGCGAAGGCACGCCAGATGCGCGAGATGGTGGTCTGGCTCAGCCCCAGATGGGCCGCGAGCGTGCGGGTAGACCAGTGGGTGGCGTTCTCGGGCACGGTCTCCAGCGTCGTGGTAATCACCGCTTCGACCTGCTCGTCCAGGACCGTGCGCGGTGCTCCTGAGCGGGGCGCATCGTCGAGTCCGGCAACGCCGTGCTGAGCAAAGCGCCGGCGCCACTTCGATACCGTCATCAGGCTCAAACCCATGGCCTCGGCAATCGCCGTGTTGGTCGCTGCTGAATCGGCGCAAGCCAGCACGATGCGCACTCGCAGTGCCAGGCCCTGTGCTGTCTTGCCCCGACGTGCCCAGCTCAGCAAGACGGCTCGATCGGCCTCTCTCAACTCGATCGCAACGGCATGGGGTGTGGCCATGATGCGCTCCTCGGATGCTGTAAACAGCTGCCAGGGAAAACATTATAAGAGCTCATGCGAATCTTGCGTTCACACCATTAGGAGCGCTAAGGGTTGCGTTTATCGAAAGCGGAAACGCAAGCCGCTTTCAATGAGACGATGCGGTTGAGACTTACCGTTTGTTTGGCTATAGGAGTGGCGCGACACTCTTAAGTGCGTCCAGGCCGACCGCGACTGGTGTGTAAATCACTGGTGGCTCGTTGTGGACCGCTGACTTGTCGCTCAAAAAGTTTTGATAGTCGAAAGCCCCGGGCACGCCGGAGATGACGCTGCCATATTGGGTGTACGGCTTTTCTGCGGTGGTGAGCCACGTGCCGAGTGTCAGGTCGACAATGTATTCGCCACCCAAGGTGAGCCAGACGTGACCTCGGATGATCTCGGGGCGGGCCTCCATATCTTGCAGAAATTGGGCCCTGGTGTACGGGAACGCTTTATGGTCAGAATTGACCTGCACTCCCCCGATGGTCAGGTGACATGACATCGGAAGCCGCATATCTTCAATGTTGTTGCATGCGTGGAGGTGGGCGTTGCCGCACTGCGAACCAAGCGCCCAGAATTCTCCATCCCCCTTGATTTCGCCAACGTCTTCGCCGACGCCTGCATTCTTCAAGCCGGGAATGATGGCTTTTTCGAGTTCATAAACGGCCCTGCTACGTGCTCGCTCGTAGTTTGCAGGGGTCGATGTGCTGATCTTGTCTGCTCCTAACTGCAGTAGCCGCTTCTCCTTTGTGAAAGTGATGGCGGCCTGGAATGCCTGTTCGTACGCGGTCTGTGCGGATGTTGTCATTGATTTGTTGAAGCTGTCGGCAAGCCAAAGAAAACCCCCGCCGATATGACTCGACAGGGGTATAAATCCAGGGGGTTCTCACACCGCATCTGGCAGGATCTCACAGCGCAAGCACCGTGAAGGAAGGCCTCTCTGAGGAAAAGCCTTCGTTCACTGAGCCTAGTCAGGTCTACTTTCCCATCATTTTCTCAGTTAGTCGGTGTGGTTCGATGCCTCTATTTTGAGCACGACCACCTAGCTCATGACCAGCTGGACCAGGCTGTGTTACTTGGTGAACTCTTGCAGAATGTCGGTGCTGCGGTTGGCAGCGCGCAGCGGTCGCAGCCTGTCTTCCCGGTACTTGGCGTCTTGGGCTTCCGAGACACCAGCGCGCGACATCGACCTGCTGCTGCCGTATCGCTGGAACCCGGCTCGCTGAGCCTGATCACCGCAGCATCCGGCCGTCAACATGTGTTTGCTGGCCGCTTACCGACACCTTTCCCATACAGCGCGTTGAGAGGCGCCCCGGCAGTGCTAGCCCTCTCGCAGTCCCACTTTGTGAACCCGGTGACGCCAGTGTTGCTGTTGCTCCACCACACGGCAGCAAGTGCGTATGAAGCCCATCCGCCAGAAGCAAAGAACTGCTTGGCTGGCTGGCTGAGTGGAACTCTGTCACCCGGCAGGAAGAAGCCGACCGCGCAGATTTTTTCTCCACCGCAGAGCTTACTTACAGCTTGTTCGTTAGGTGGCTCGGTCTTGAGCCTTGGCGACTGCAATCTCCACAAACTTTGCCCTCAATCCGTCTGTCAGCCCACCAACTGCGTGCCAGTCCTGACTGCCAGATTCGCTGCATCCAGCAACTGCGCCCGCAACGGCGAGTACCGCTAGTATTTTCATTTCAGCAACCCACAGCTCTGAGACGCAAATTTGCTCTGCGCCAATGTCTTTTGAAGGGACCGGTCTGCGTTGAGCACGTCCTTGGCTGCGCTATCCATGGCAGCTTCAAAAATTCTGCCCAGCATGAAGTCAGCGGTGGGGCCACCCATCAGTGTGATGATGGCGATGGGTACTTCGCTTTCCATGTCGGCGGGATGAATCTTCTTCGCATCAAAGGCTGCAAAGAACCTCTTCCCGTTGTCGTAGCCTATCTTGAAATGACGATCCTGCTCTTTCTGGTCTGAGCTCAAGGCCGCGAGAGTTGAGCATCTGAAGGCTGACCAGGTTGCTTGGCCCATTCGTGCGAACTCCATGGAGCTCTGGGCAAAGGAGGCGACGGGAAGGGCAACCAGAGCCACGAGAAGAATTTTGGCAAGCATCGTTGAGGTCATAGAGGAAGAATTTCTAAGCTGTCGCGCGTGGCATCAAGCACGGCGTCATGGCGCAGGATGAAGACCTCATCCACGTTGGAAAAAGTGCGCGATGCTGTGAGCCAGCCATGGAGTAGAGGGGCGCACTCTGCGGTCTCAAGGCCAGGGAGCGACCAGTTGTCGTAGACCAAGACGGCGCGCCTATCGCAGCTCTGGTACTTGGCAAATTTCTGGACCTTCAATGTGACGAAATGGCTCATGGCTGCGAGCCAGTTTTGCCCGTACTCATCTCCGACAAAGGGTGTGCCGATTCCTTGGTATGTCTGGGCATCCAGCCTTGAGATTGGCTCGTCGTGGGGTGTCCTGGCGTCTAGAAGGCGAGGCACTAAGAGTTCACCGGAGGCCGCCGACAGCTTGCCTTGTTCAACATCAATCTTCGCTTCCACATGGCTCACAGCCTCCGTGTGCTCAATCCCTACGGTGCAGCCCCCCAATGAGAGGATGAAGTCAGGTCGTTCGGTACGAGTGAGCATCACGGGGAAGCTGTAGCGCCGCATGGGCAGGGCTTGCAGGAGTTGATGGATAGCCCACTGCTCAACTTGCCATGACTTGCGGCCAAGGTGGCGAGGAGTAACCTTGATATGCAAGGCTGCAACGGCATCCGCAAGTTGGACTTGATTGGTCGCAGTGAACAGTACCGTGTCAGCCTTCATCGTCATGCTCGGAAACCCCGTCCTTGGCTTGGGCATCGCAAAACGATGCTGGCCATAAATCAATTCCGGTCCAGTTAGACATCTCTGTTCCTATCGAAGGCGAGGCTGAACGCCAATTGCTTCAAATACTCGTTTGATGCTCATCTCTGAAGCTTCCTCCAAAATTGCGGGTGTTTCGTAGCGATGAACATAGTTAGCAAGGTGCTGCCCGATGTAACCCTTTTGTGTTTGTGACTCACGGTTGTCTTCCACTGCTTTGGCCAGAATTTCTGGGCCAGACTTCCCGGTCTGTCTCATGACACTGACGAAACTTTCCATCTCGCTAGTTGAGATGATAAAAATGCGTTCTAGTGGCAATACATCACCACCTTCTGCTGCGTCGGTCAACGAATCCGACCTTATGATTCGTCCGAGTCTCTCAGCGGTGTAAAGGTGAAGATCTGAGTTGGCAACTATTATTGCGTAAGTCAAACCACCTGTATACCAGGAAGCCGCTTGGTTTTGCACTGCAACCCTTCTTACTTGCTTGATGCCATCGCGAATTCTTTTGGTGGCGACTTTTAAAATTTCCTCATTGACTGAAAATAGGCTTCCATCGTTGTAGAGAGTCATTTTGGCTTCAACGAGCAAACAACCATCGTCAGATGGGATTATTGCTTCAACTTGAGAGCCTGCCGGAAATTCTTCAGATTGAGCTGCTTCCGAGATGTAGGGCTTGTCCAAAGACTGAACTAGGTCAACCACATATTCTTCGTGGATTATTGAATAGGCTCGGGAGTAATCTTGCCCATTTTCAGACAGCCGGATGTGCACTGCATCTTCCATCCCGCGTGAGAAGACAGCTTGGTGCCAAACACTTACTGTTTCATTTGTTCGTTGAAGCAACGGGAAACGACGAAAAATTGGAAACTCATAGAGCTCTGATGAGCCTCTGTTGTGCTGAAGATTCTTGTTTTGTAGTTCTGTCCGCAGGGTTATCGGGTCACGAGCCAACAAGTCAAAGAATGTGTTTATCGGTTGTGTGTAGCGAGGTGCTAAGCCAAAATACTTCCGTATGTTGAAGTGCATGTCGCCGTTGAGCACTGCTGAGTAAACAGCCATGCTGATGTCCATGAACGGCTCTGGTTCAATCCCCAAGCCCTCTACAAACATCTTTCGCGCTGGATGTTGAGGCGGTAGCCTTGAAATCAGCATTGGAGTTCTCATGAAGCTCCATGACGGCCTTTTTTGAAACTCCATTTGCCCTGCAAACATCTGGCGAAGCATCGCGTAGACGTTCACCTTCTGTCCTTCTGGTCGTGACAAGTTCCATAACTCGTTGCGGATGTAGTCAAATTGTTCCACTGATATCGGCGGATTGACTCGCATCGGAACCATATTGTCTTGAAACGCCCACTTAACTAGAAGTAAGGCTACCCATGGTGCCGAACGAAGCTCATGCTCTTTGTTCTTGGTCATGTGGTGATGTAAGGATGTCAGAGCTGCATCAATGATTGACAACGCATTGAATCGTCTAAGTTTGTTGCGGATGCGTCTGTACTCTGCGTCAATATCGCGCTTGTCTAATACCGCAGTACGTCCAATCTCAATCGCGTAGTTGGAGGCAAAAGAACCGAATTTTCCAGCACTGTATGGCAGCTTCAAGTTGTCTCCGCAGATCAAAAAACAGTGTTAACGCGAAAGATTTTTCCTGACTTCATTCCTGACCTCTGCGAGTTGAGGTGCAAAACGCTGAGTATTCTGCGGGACTTCATCAAGCATGAAGTAGCGGCGAAAACGAATTTCAACAATCGCAGGGAGTTGCCTGCGAAAAATTCGCTTCAATGAGCCAACTGATTGGTTCTGGCCCTCAGCATGAAGAAGTTTGCGCTGGCGTCTTGCAACTGCCTCAATGCCTTTAGAAGTACCGTTCTCGCTGAGGTAGCTAAACATCAAGTCTCTCCACCAGTCGTTGGCCGTGACGATTGCCATAGAGCCATGTTGCAGCTTGCGGTTCTTCCAGCTTCCCATGGCATGCCCAATGTCGGTTGTCTGAAGGAGCGTGCGGTAGAAGTCCCGAAAGTGACCAAGAAGCTCGGCAGGGTCTACTCGGTCAGATGGACCAATCAAGCCCAAGCAGGGGGCACCTTTGCCAGTATCAATGCCGCTCACGATGTTCGCGCCGTAGCAGGTGGAGACAACCACGAAAAGCTGGAACCCGCATGCCTCGTTTATAGGCCGCAGCAAGTCACACAGGTCCTCCCAGCTCAACTCACTGCCGTTGGCGAAATACAAGCCGTCATCGCTTGAACCATGGCACTCAATATGTAGCCACGGGAGGTGGCCAGCCTTGCTCTTCTCGAGCACCCCCGCAGCAACGTCACGAAAGCCTTGGACACCAGCGCATGTGAACAACCCCAAGGGAAGGGCGAACGGCGAATCCTCAACAACCGGCTAAAGGTACTTAAAGAGCTCAGTGCCAGTTTTCAGTTCATGGTCCTCAAGCGACTCAACGATGTAGAGGCGGTTGAATCGTAGGAAGTCCATCGGACGGCATCATAGGAGCTACCCTATGGTCGCCAAGGTCTGTGCTGAGCATGTGAAGGTGTCGCATAGCCAGCGGTGCTCCCAGATGGCGATAAGTTCTAAGTACTTGAAGGCGCCCAATCGAGCGAAAGTTGCGAATTTCCAATAGTCGGGTGGGCACCATGTTCCTCCCTAGGTCGCATGCACTATGCCACCAAATATCCGTTCTGTTCTCGCAAATTGATTCGTCGCGCCAGCGGCTTCAGGGCACTGCTGACATAGAAGCTTTTGCGTTCGCTAAAAGCGTGGTGTGTCGCAAAGCGGCCCTGGGTGCAGCACCGCAATCAATCTCCAGCCATATTTCGCAATTCAAGTTTCGACGTCTGCTTCTGCCCCGAAAGCTGCCGTCGACGTTTTGTTCAGTATCTACGGTAATCGCTGCTAAGTACCCACTTCAATTCACTGCTAACGCCTGAGCATTCATTCCACTACCCATTTAAACTTCCTGCCTTCCTGCCTTCCTGCCTTCCTGCCTTCCTGCCTTCCTGCCTTCCTGCCTTCCTGCCTTCCTGCCTTCCTGCCTTCCTGCCTTGGAGGGGTATGGTGGTCATCCCGTTAGCGGATTTGGTGTTTCGGGCTGGTCGTGAGCCTTTGACGGTCCCATCCCGCTATCCTTGGGTGCTGTCCTGGCCCTGCCGCCTCCCTCCTCTTCCACCCCGTATGCCCACCGAACGCCTGCCCGCCCTGGGTCACGATGGCAATGCCTATGTCGTGGTCCGCAAGACGCCGGGCCTCCCGGCCATCTCCCGCCGCGACAGCCAGTACGACATGGCCCGCTACCAGCTCAGCGCCGGCGAGGAGCTCGCGCCCACGGGCGAGCCGCAGACCTTTCGCACCGCCGACGGCAAGATCGTCCTGACGCTCATCGCGAACTGATGGATCGGCTCCAACCACGAGGTCGTCGAAATCAGGACGCTGTGCGGATGCTCGCGCCGCTCTCGGTCATCCTGAAAAGTCGGGGTGCTTGCTGAACACGTCGGCGAGCATGTCGACGAAGCTGCGCACCTTGTAGGCAATGTGACGGTGGGCCGGATAAACCGCGTGCAATGGGATCACGGGCAACTGCCATGCCGTCAGCACTGGAACCAGGGTTCCCTCCCTCAGGGCGGGCCCGACGACGAAGGCAGGCTCAAGCGCAATGCCTGCACCGCCAAGCGCCGCGGCCAGCAGGGTCGGGCCGTCGTTGCATTCGAGCTTGGGCTGAATGGGCACCTCCACCGTCTCCTTGCCCTGGCAGAAATGCCACGCGTGACCCCAACGCAGTTCGGAAAAGTGCAAGCACGCATGGGCTGTCAACGCCTGGGGTGTCTCGGGGATGCCATGGCGCGCGAGATAAGCCGGTGCCGCGCAGGCGACGATCGGTGAGGTGCCGATCCGGCGCGTGACCAGATTCGGCTCAAGCGTGAGTGCTCCGCGAATCGCCAGGTCGTAGCCACCACCCACCAGGTCCACGCTCGCCGTCGACAGTGACAGCGCGATGGCCATGCCAGGATGGGTGTCCAGATAGGCTGTCACCACGGGGGCCAGATGATGGACTCCCAGGTCGGGGGGCGCCGCGATGCGCAGGCGACCAATGGCTTCGGTCTGAAACGACCGCGCAACGCGCTCGGCTGCGCAGACCTGCTCGGTGAAGCCGGCCAGTGCCGCTCGGTAGGCCCTGCCGGCCTCGGTCAAGGTGACCGCACGCGTGGAGCGCTGAAACAGCCGAACGCCCAGGCGCTTTTCCAGGCCCAGGATCTGAGCGCCGATCGTGGCACGCGCCACGCCCAGTGCCAACCCGGCTGCAGTGAAGCTCGAATGCTCGGCGACCGCCAGGAATGCCATGACGCCAGCCATCGGATCCACGGGCTTCATCTGAACGATCTATTTGACAGTGATGGCCGATTATTGAGCTTATCGCCAGCGTGACGGAAGACAAGAATGGCATCCCCTCCACTCCTGCACCCCTCGTCATGGCTGAGCACCTCTGGTTCACCACCGCGCATCTCACGATCTTGCTGCCCAAAGCGCACACAGCGAATGGCATCTCGCTGATCGAACATCACATGGCAAAGGACTTTGCCATTCCGCTGCACGTCCACCATGACGAGGAAGAGAGCTTCTACATGCTCGACGGTCAACTGCGGCTGCAGATAGGCAATGCCATTCACACACTGAGCGCTGGGGAGGCCGTGTGCCTGGCCCCTGGCGTGGCGCATTCATTTCGGATCGTGTCCCCACAAGCGCGCTTCCTGACCCTGACGAACGGACGTTTCGAAGACATGATTCGCAGTTTGGCGCGACCGGCCGAGAAACCCGAACTGCCACCTCAGGATGAGCCCACAGCCCAACAGATCCAGACGCTCATCGACGCCTGCCAGCGTCATGGGATCGAGTTCATCGGGCCACCTGTCGATTGACACAACGGGTGAAGGGGTCGCGTGATGGTGGTGTTGCACAAGCCCATAGCACGCTGCATTGACCCTAACCAAAGACGACGTTACGCCGCACGCACCGTCTCAGGTAGCGTTGACGGCACCGATCAGCTCGTTCGTCGCAGAAGCGACGTACCGCCCGCTGGGCACTCAGGTGCAGGTGTCGGTGGGCCTGGCCGGGCGAGACGGTCCCGGTGTCGGCCAAGCCGTGCTGCTGCAGGCAAAAGACAGCAGCCCCGGCGTAAGCGTCCGGGCAAGGCATCCCTCGGCAATGCGACCTGGCTCGGCGGCGAGTACCTGCTCATAAGCCTTGTATTCGTCGCGCACCAGCGTGCCGCGCCAACCCGGTGTCTGGTCCGGGTCATCGTCGGCCTTGCCAAGGAAGGCGCTCGGGTACTGCGCATTGCGTCCAAGGCAGAAGTCGTAGACCACGCCCGGTGCCGCATCGAAGGCACTTCGCGCATACGCCCGACGTAGGCCCGTCGGGTCTTGCCGGCGCCCGGGTCCAGCATGGCCACGGGCGTCTCGTCGGCGTGCAGTACCCGGCTGGAGAGCACGAAGCGCTTTTGCGCGACGAACAGCGGCTCCAATGCTGCACCACCCTGACCGAACCAGCTTGCCAGCGTCGAGCGCGGAGCATGCACCCCCGAGCGGGCGTTGATGGACTCCTGGCGGTAGTACGGTACGTGGTCGACGAAGCGGCCGATCAGCGTGTGGGCGACCAGGCCTGCGGCGGGTATGCCGCCGTCGATGATCTGCGCCACGGCCGCCTCCTGCACCAGGCACTGGCAGCAGCGGCAGGCCCACTTGCCGTACACGTGGAGATGCACGAAGAACTCGGCCGGAACGATGTCCAGGCGCTCGCTGACGTCCTCGCCCACGCGTGTCGTCGGCTTGCCGCAGCCTTGGCTGGGGCAGGTGGTGTCCGTGGGCTCGTGGTGGTGCTCGACGTGACGCAGATGATCGGGCAGTGGCTGGCGACGCGGCCGTGGTTGACGCAACGCGCAGGGGTGTGCGGCAAGAAAATATCCCGTTTATTTCGTGAAGTCCGGATCGGCCTGATCGCGCGCGAGGTTGTCGATCATGATGAGCAGTGCCCTGCGCACCGTGGCGATCTCGCGATCGCTAATGCCTTCAAGCGCCAAGGCATTGACTTCCTGCGCCAGTGGCACCAGCTCATCCTGCAGCTTACGACCGTAAGGTGTCAGCTGGACGTAGATGTTCTTGCGGTTCTCGGGCCGTTGCTCCAGGGTGACGTACCCGAGCGATTCCATGGCCCGCAAGGCGATGACGGTGGTGGGCTCCATGACGCCGGCCTCGACGCTCAGTTCGCGTTTGGTGATGCCGTCGCGTTCCCACAGGATGCGCAGGAAGGTCCAGTGGCCCGGCAGCACGTGATGCTCGGCCAGGCGCGACTGGAGCGAACGCATGAAACCGCGCGTGGCGTCCTTCACCAGATGCGCCATCCGGTCGTTGGGAACGGCGTCGTGCCAGCGGCGCAGAACCCGTGCGGCGACTTCGGCTTCGTGCTTCTCGGCTGATTTGGACAAAGGCGAAAAAGAGGGAGTGGAGGATCGTTCCTATTGTGTCAGTTGCCTCATGCCGGAAGCTCCACGTCCTGGTTCGAGCCGGCCGAGGCCAGCAGCGCCAGGCAGACGGCGAGCGTCGAGCGGGCCCACGCGCCGTCGTGCAGCGGTGCCCGGCCGAGCACGATGGCGTCGAACAGCTCGTCGATCACCTCGAAGCGCGGGACGGGGGGCGCGGTCAATGGCCGCTGCGCCTTCTCGCGATCGCCGTAGACCCAGGTGCCGTCGGGCATCGGCCGCACGTCACCCCGCTCGCACGACACCACCACGGGCCCGAAGTGCTGGTGCCAGCGCCCGCCTGCATCCGGCGGCTGCGGCACGTAATCCGCGCCGCCGTAGGTGGCCGCGGCCTTGAGGCGCGCTTCGTCCTGCGCGGAGTCCACCGCCGCCAGTCGCCGACGCGCCGCGCCATGGGCGTCGGGCGACTTGGCCGCACCCATCTCGCCGATCCAGCCACACCATTCGTCGGAATCGAAATGCCCGTAGCCGCTGTAGCCCAGGCTGGCGAAGGCGCCGTCGTCGAACCACATCAGGGCCGAATAGGCGCCCTGCGTCGGGCGCGTCGGGTCCCAGTCGCCGGTGACGGCGCGCACCCGCGTGACCGCCGATCCGGCGAGCAGCCGCACCACGTCGACCTGATGCGCGGCCTGACTGAAAACCACGCCGCCGCCCTCCTCGGTCCGCAGCTCCTCGGGCCGCCGCGGCCGATAGAGGAAGTCGGTGTAGTTCAGCGCCTGGATCATGCGCACCCGCCCGACTTCACCGCTGGCGATGATGTCGCGTGCCTGCAGGTACGGGGAATCGAAGCTGTGGCAATGGCCGACGATCAGCCGCACGCCGGCCGCGCGGCAGTCCTCGATCATGGCATCGCACTCGGCCAGCGACAGCGCCATCGGCTTCTCGACCAGGACGTGCTTGCCGTGACGCGCGGCGATCCGGGTCTGCGCCGCGTGGAACTGGTGCGGACTGGCGATGTAGATCGCCTCGACCTCCGGATCGCCGGCGAGGCCTTCGATGTCGGCATGGACCGGCGCGTCGAAATCGCGCGCGAACCGGGTGCGGGCCTCTTCGCGCGGATCGCAGGCAGCCACCAGCCGCACCCGGCCGTCCTTCAGCAGGGTCGGCAGCATCAATGTGAAGGCCCGGCCCAGACCGGCGACACCCAGGCGGATCTGCCGAGGCGCGGGCACGGACGCAGGCACAGGCGCGGTCACAGATCGAGCACCAGTTCAGGCGATCTGGCGCGCGAGACGCAGATCATGATCTGGCGCTCCACCTCCTCGGGCATCAACACCATGTCGCGGTGATCGGCCTCGCCGCCAAGCAATCCCGTGCGGCACGTGCCGCAGGTACCGCTCTCGCACGACGACGCCGTGTCGCACCCGTGCTCGCGCAGCACCGAGAGGATCGACTGGCCCACCGGCACGTCGTATTCGCCGCCGCTGCGCGCCAGCTTGACCTTGAACGGCCGGTCGTCCGGACGCACGCCGCCGCCCTCGTTGAAACTCTCGAAATGCACGTTGGCCGGCGACCAATGGCCGGTCATGTCGCGCACGGCCTCCATCAGCGGTCGCGGGCCGCAGCAGTAGACATGTGCCGTGTTCGGCTTCTCGAGCGCCGGCCACAGATCGAAGGTGCGCGCCGGATCGCCCTGGTCGTGATGGATGCGCACCTGTTTCTTCAGTTCCGGCTGGCTCAGATCGTCCAGGAACGCGGTACCGGCCGGCGACCGGGTCAGGTAAAACAGCTTCCACGGCGCCGGCGGCAACTCGCCGAACGAACGGATCATCGACAGGATCGGCGTGATACCGATGCCGCCGGCGATGAACAGGTAGCCCTTCGCCTTGTCGACCAGGGGGAAGGCGTTGTCGGGCACGGAGGTCGGCAGGGTGTCGCCCTCCTTCACGTCGTCGTGCATGCTGACCGAGCCGCCCTGTCCGGCGGCATCGCGCTTGACGGTGATGACGTAGCGATCGCGCTCGGCCGGATCGTTGGACAGCGAATACTTGCGCATCGCGCCGCTGGGCGTCTGCACCTTCACGTGCGAGCCGGGCGTGAACGGCGGCAGCTCGCTACCGTCGGGCTGCACCAGCTCGAAACTGCGGATGCCGTCGGCGACGTCGTAGGCGCGGGCGACGCGCAGCGGCATCTGGGTATCGGCGTGGGTCTGGATGTCGGTCATGGGCGCCCTTTCACTCGGCCTTCAGGTTGGCGCGGCCGGCGGCATCGGTGACGCGCGCGGTCTCGCTCTTCAACGCCTGCGCGAGCTGCTCGGGCGAGCCGCCGACCGGGTCGACGCCGGCCAGACGCAGCTGCTCGATCACGTCGGGCCGCTTCACGATGCGGGCGATCTCGCCGCTCACGCGCGAGATGGCGACGGCCGGCGTGCCCGTCTTCGCAAGCACCGCGACGTTGAAGGCGAATTCGAAACCCGAGATCTTCTCGGCCAGTGCCGGCATCTGCGGCGCCAGCGGCGAGCGGGCGGCGCCGTTCGTGGCCAGCAGCTTGGCTTGGCCGGCCTTGACGAAGCCCATGAGCGACGGCGGCGAGGCGAACACCATGTCGACCTGGCCGCCGATCATGGCCGGCACCGAGTTGGCGCTGCCGCGGAACGGCACGTGCGTCATGACGATGCCCAGCTTCGAACCCATGGCCTCGGTCGTCAGGTGGTGGATGCTGCCGGTGCCCGAGGACCCGTAGTTGAGCGCGCCGGGTTTGGCCTTGGCCAGCGCGATCAGCTCGTCGAGCGTGTCGGCCTTGACGCTCGGGTTGACGGCCAGGAACAGCGGGGCCTTGCCGACCAACGAGACCGGCACGAAGTCGGCGATCGCGTCGTAGCTCATCTTCTTGATCAGCAGCGGCGTGATCGACAGCATCGGACCGTCGGTGACCAGCAGCGTGTAGCCGTCGGCCGGCGACTGGGTCAGCGTGGAAGCCGCCGCGGCACCGCCGGCGCCCGGCTTGTTCTCGACGAACACCGACTGGCCCAGCGCTTCGCCGAGCGGCCGCGAGAGGATCCGCGCCACGGTGTCGGGCAGGCCCCCCGGCGAGTACGGCACCACCAGCTTGATCGGGCGCGAGGGAAAGGCGTCGGCATGTGCCGATGACGCGATGCTCAGACAGGCGATGGCGGTCGAGGCCGCCAGCCAGCCCAGGGTTCTGCGTTTCATGGGGATGTGTCTCTTTTTTTGGAGTGGGAGCGTCAGATGCTGTAGGTCTCGTAGGTCGCGGGATGGAACAGTTCCTCGACCGGGACCTCGCGCGACGACAGGCCCTGGGCGTGGTGCGTGCGCACGAAGGCTTCGAGCGTCCGGCGTGCCGGAGCGACGCCGTAGCACCAGAAGTCCTCGCCCATGGTCTCGCGCGCGGCCTGCAGCTGCTCCTCGACGAAGGGCAGCGTCACCTTGGTCGCCGACGTGTCCGAGAGCAGCTGCAGCGCCGCCGCCTTCGACTGCGTGAACGCCTTGACGAGCGCACCCGGCAGCCACGGATGCAGTTCGGCCAGCTCCTTGCGGATGGCAGCGACATGCATGATCGGAAACACGCCCGTGCGGCGGAAATAGTCCTTGGCGACGGCCGTCGGATCGTCGAACAGCCAGCCGATGTTCGGGTTGGCGAGCGCGGCGCGGCTGGGGGGTCGGGGGGCCATGAAGCCGTCGATGTCGCCCCGGTCGAGCAGCTCGGAGATCGTCGTGTCTGCCGGCGCCTGTTCGATGCGGATATCGCCGGGCAGCTGCAGCTTGACCTTTTCGGGTCGGCCGGGCGTCTCGATGCCGCCGCGCACCCAGGTCACGTCCGAGGGAGACACGCCGAAGTCGTCCTCCAGGATCGCGCGCGCCCAGACGTTGGCGGTGAGCTGGTATTCGGGCAGGCCGATGCGCTTGCCCTTCAGGTCGGCCGGCTGGCCGATGCGGTCCTTGCGCACGTAGATCGACGTGTGGCGGAAGGCCCGCGACAGGAACACCGGTAGCGCGATGTACGGGCACTCGCCGCGCGAATGCTTGACCAGGTAACTGGAGAACGAGAGTTCGGTGACGTCGAAGTCGACGCTGCGCATGGCGCGGAAGAACATCTCCTCCGGGTTGAGCAGCATGTAGACCGGATCGACACCGTCGATCTGCACCCGGCCGTCGAACAGCGCCCGCGTGCGGTCGTAGTCGCCCATGGCGACGGAGAGCTGGAGCTTGCTCATGGGATCAGGCCTTCACGGAATAGGAGTCTTCGAATTCGGGGTGGTCCACGCCGTCGTGCCAGATGAAGCGGGTCTCGTGGACCCGCCAGTCCGTGGACTTGGGCACGATCGCCTGGAACGCGCAGACCGCCGGCGTGGCGGCCTCGGCGCCCGTGCCGATGGCTGGCGCCCCCTGCGCGAAGGCGCGCACGGCCTCCAGCATCTGCTTGCGGAACTCCACGATCGCCAGGTCGCTGGCACCCAGCCGGTCGTGCGTCCGGTCGGCGATCGGACCCATGGTCAGCCACATGGCCACATCCTGGTTTGGAAAGCCGGTGATGCCGGTGAAGTTGCCGGCCTTCATGGCGTTGCGGTCCTGCCAGAACATGTTTTCCATCGTGCGCAGGGGGCGGTACCGGGCGTCCAGGTCGACGCCCACGGTCTGCCGCAGGAAGCGCCGCCAGGTCTCGGTCTCCGGCGTCTGCGCGGGATGACCCCAGGCGATGAAATAGAACGCGGTGTTCGTGTCGTCCATCGGCACGTTGATGTTCGCCACGTTGTAGAGGTTGTTGGGCGGGATCAGCGCGGTGGCCGGGGCGACGAAGACGGTCGAGCGCACGTAGTCGTTCACGGCGGCGTTGGTCAGCGGCCGGCGCAGCGCGGCATAGCGGAAGCCATAGCCGGTGCGCTGCACCTGCATGCGCGGCGCCTTGTCGGTGGAGGGCCGCAGCCAGGTGTTCGCGGTCGCCTTGGCGCCATCCACGCGGGCCGGCACCATGTCCGACGAATGCAGGCTGGAGCTGTGTGCCGAATCGATGGCGCCTTCCAGGATTTGCGCCCAATTGCACGGCAGCAGCACCTTGGCGATGCTCACGCGCGTCTCGGCCGTGGGCGCCCAGGCCGGCGGCCTGAACGCCGGCACGTCGTCCTTCGGACCCATGTAGGCCCAGACCAGGCCGCCCCACTCGCTCGTCGGATAGGCGGTGTGCTTGACCTTCTCGGCCATGCCGCTGGCGGCGGGCTCCGAAGCCATCTCCAACACGTTGCCATCGACGTCCATCTTCCAGCCGTGGTAGAGGCAGCGCAGACCGCCTTCTTCGTTGCGGCCATAGACCAGCGACGCACGGCGGTGCGGGCAGTGCTCGTCCATCACGCCCAGTCGACCGTCGGTGTCCCGGAACACCACCAGGTCCTCGCCGAAGACACGAGCCTTGACGGGCGTGCCATCGGGCTCACTCACCTCTTCCACCAGACATACGGGCGTCCAGTGGCGTCGCATCAGCTGTCCCATGGGCGCCGTGCCTTCAACGCGGCAGAGCAGATCGTTTTCTTCCGAAGTCATCATGGATTTTTCTCGTGGTGTATGCGTTGTTGAATCGAAATCAGGCGCCGGCAGGCGCGGCGTCGCGACGGCCTGGGCTCGCGCTCCCCCTCTTGCCACCGAGGTGGAGGACAACAGGCTTGGCGCCGTGCTGCAACTTGCACAGCCAGTGCGACAGCGCCGAATCGAGGTGCTGGACATGCCTGGGGAACCACGCCGCCAGTTCGCCCGACAGGCGCCGCACGACCTCGTGATCGCCTCGTGCCAAGCGCACAGTGACGCCGCGCAGCGTGCCGAGCACGGCTTCGTGTTCCTTGATATGGCAGTCGCGGGGCGGGAAGCCGGTCACCGTCATCAATTCGTTCTCAGCCGAGAAATGCGCCGTGGCGTCGTCGAGGACCGCCTTCAACGCAAACGGAAGGTCCTCGTTAGACGCCTCCTGCAGCCGGGCGATCAGTGCGACGAGGCGCTGGTGCTCGTCGTCGAGGCTCGGGTCTCCGAGCAGCATCGAATCGGACCAGCTGAGCGGCCCAGGCATCGTGGCATTCACATGCAAGTCCATAGACTTTGTCGAGATCAGACAATTTTAGTTAGCTTGCTAAGTATATTAGGTTCATTGCGTTAAGATCGCAACACCTCGAAATTGGTGTTTCCCCCAATGTGGTTCCGTCGGCCCCATTCATTGAGACATGGACGCGTCCATCCGCGGCGTCACAAGGGCGGCGGGAATTTGTTCGAAGATGGCGGGACGCTGGATAACCCGGGTACGCCTGGAAGATTGCGCAGGTCGATGCGCGCCGGGTCGTGTGT
This sequence comes from Variovorax sp. PvP013, assembly GCF_050435945.1. Classification (NCBI taxonomy): domain Bacteria; kingdom Pseudomonadati; phylum Pseudomonadota; class Betaproteobacteria; order Burkholderiales; family Comamonadaceae; genus Variovorax; species Variovorax sp. PvP013. The sequence goes on along the minus strand of NZ_JBNDLF010000006.1, from coordinate 140,600 downwards.
TGGCGCGCTGGCCACTCACTCTCGACCGCGAAGCCCGGCGTTAGGTCAAGGACTGACGCGAGGTGACGCAGGCGTCATTGCGCACGGCTCGCGGGCTAGAGCGTGTTATGCATTTCCCGTGGCCGTCAGCAGTGGAATTGCCTTGGGCAGCATGAGGATGGCGAAGACCAGGAAGTGCAATCCACGCAGCACATCGGGCAGTCGCTCGTAGTCCTTAGCCAGCCGGCGAAAGCGTGCCGCCCAGGCGAAGCTGCGCTCGACCACCCAACGCTTGGGCAGCAACACGAAGCCCTTCTTCGCCTCGGCCAGCTTGATCACCTGCAGCTCGATGCCGTGGGCTTGGGCATCGCGCCTGGTCTGTTCGCCCGTGTACCTGCCCATGTGGATCGAACTGGGCATTGACGATGCTGACAGCTACCTGGACTCGCTGACCTGAATCGCTGGATTCTCATCGGGCATGCCATCCATAACGGCGGCTTATGCAAATCGCAGGGGTTCCCTCCTGCACGTCATCGGATCTTTTTCCTAGACTCCATTGTCATTCACTAGGGAGACGCTGATCAATAGGTTGTCTCGGGCACAGCTTGTGCGTGCCTGAGGTCATTGCAAATCGCAGGATCCTCCACCCATGAGCCAACGCAGCTTTGCCAGCGCCGAGTACGCGATGAAGAAGAAGCGCACGCGACGCCAAGTGTTCCTCTCCGAGATGGAGCGGGTGGTGCCGTGGTCGCGCTTGATCGCCGTGATCGAGCCGCTGTACCCTGCGAGTGGGCGTGTCGGGCGCCAGCCCATCGGGGTCTCCAGGATGCTGCGCATGTATTGCTTGCAACAGTGGTACGGCCTGGCCGACGAGGCGCTCGAGGATGCGCTGTACGACAGCCAAGCGATGCGCGACTTCGTTGGCATCGATCTGTCGCATGAGTCGGTGCCCGATTCGACCACGCTGCTCAAGTTCAGGCGCCTGCTGCTGGCCAACGACCTGACCAAGGCGCTGTTCGACCAGATCAACGCGCATCTGGCAGAGCAAGGCTTGCTCATGCGTGCAGGCACCATCGTGGACGCCACCATCATCGCGGCGCCGAGTTCGACGAAGAACGCGGGCAACGCACGAGACCCGGAGATGCATCAGACCAAGAAGGGCAACGCCTGGCACTTCGGCATGAAGGCGCACATCGGTGTGGATGCCAGCTCGGGGCTGGTTCACACGGTGGTGGGCACGGCGGCCAACGTGAGCGACGTGACGCAGGCCGGTGCGTTGTTGCACGGTGATGAGACCACGGCGCACGGCGATGCCGGCTACCGAGGCGTGCACAAACGCGAGGAAGCGTCGAAGCCGTATTGGCACGTAGCGATGCAGCCGGGCCGCAGAAAGCAATTGAACCCGAAGCGCCGATGGGCTCGGCTGCTCGAGCAAGCCGAACAGTTGAAGGCGAGCATCCGGGCCAAGGTCGAGCATCCGTTCCACGTGATCAAGAACCTGTTCCGCCACAAGAAGGTCCGCTACAAGGGCTTGGCGAAGAACACGGCGCAGTTGTTCAGCCTGTTCGGCTTGGCCAACCTGGTGATCGCCAAGAGGCCGCTACTGGCCATCCATGCCCGAGGTGCGTCTTGAATGCACTCAGCAGTACCTGGAAGGGGCATGGAAGGTTTGGAAAAAGCTCATGTGCAACCTTCATGACCAGCAATTGACTGGCTTTAGCTCGACTTTGTGCTGCACACCGTCAAACAACAGTCATTGATCAGCGTATCCCTAGGAGTCCTGTCCCAATGTCCCATCCCGGCACTCAACTGCGCGCGGCGCTGGCCGCCCGACGCGGCCTGCTCGTTCCCGGCGCGGGCAACGCCCTGGCCGCCCGCGTGATCGAAAGCCTGAACTTCGAGGCCGTCTACTTGAGCGGCGCGGGCCTCACCAACAACTTCTATGGCCTGCCCGACCTGGGTTTCGTCGGTCTCGACGACATCGCCCGCCACACCGCCGCCATTCGCGACGCGGTCGCGCTGCCGCTCATCGTCGATGCCGACACCGGCTTCGGCAACGCCCTCAACGTGCGCCACACCGTGCGCACCCTGGAGCGCGCCGGCGCCAACGCGATCCAGCTCGAGGATCAGGTCAGCCCCAAGAAGTGCGGCCACTTCGCCGGCAAGGCCGTGATCGCCATGGCGGAGATGGTCGGCAAGGTCAAAGCCGCCGTCGACGCCCGCCAGCACGGCGATTTCCTGATCATCGCCCGTACCGACGCCCGCGCCATCCACGGCCTGGACGACGCGCTCGACCGCGCTTGCGCCTTTGCCGAAGCCGGCGCCGACGTGACCTTCGTCGAAGCGCCCACCGGCGTCGACGAACTGCGCCGCATCGCCGCCGAATTGCCGTGCCCACAGGTCGTCAACATCGTCATCGGTGGCAAGACGCCAGCGCTGCCGGCGGCGGAGTTCGGCGCCATGGGCTTCGGGCTGGTGCTCTACGCCAATGCGGCGCTGCAGGGTGCCGTGCGCGGCATGACCAACGCGCTGTCGCGGCTGCAGCGCGACGGCGAGCTGCCCGAAGACCCGACGCTGGTCGCCACCTTCGCCGAGCGCCAAGCGCTGGTGCAGAAGCCGCTGTTCGATGCTCTGGACGAACGCTATGCCGGCGGCTGAACGCACCGCCGCGACCGAGGCGGTCGTCGCCGTCGACAGCCATGCCCACGTCTTCGAACGCGGGCTGCCTTTAGCGGCGCAGCGCCGCCACGCGCCCGATTTCGATGCACGGCTGGGGGAGTATCTGGGTCTGCTCGACACCCATGGCATCTCGCACGGCGTACTGGTGCAACCCAGCTTCCTGGGCACCGACAACCACTATTTTCTGGCCGCCATCGCGCGCCATCCGCAGCGCCTTCGTGGGGTGGCGGTGGTCGATCCGACCACACCATTGGCGGTCCTGCAATCCCTCAAAGCACAAGGCAACACGGGCGTTCGAATGAACCTGGTGGGTCTTGACCTTCCTGACTTCAGCACGCCCGACTGGCAGGCCCTGCTGGGCCACCTCCGGGATCTCGATGCCCATGTGGAGATCCATCGCGACGCGTGTGACCTCCCACAATTGCTTGATGCGCTGCTGCCGAGCGGTTGCCGCTTGGTAATCGATCACCTCGGCCGGCCGGATCCGATGCTGGGCACCACCGATCCGGGCTTTGAGGCGCTGCTGCGTGCCGCCAACAGCGGCCGGGTTTGGGTGAAGCTGTCGGCCGCCTACCGCAGCGCACAGGCGCCCCGTTTGCCCGCCGAGTCCCGCGCCGCGAACCTGGCAGCCCGAGACGCTGCCAGCGCGCGTGCGACCGCCCGGGCCCTGCTGGCTGCTTTTGGCGTGCAACGCCTGGTGTGGGGCAGCGACTGGCCGCACACGCAGCATCAGGACGTCATCGATTTCACTGCCAGCCGTGCGCTGCTCGATGACTGGGTGCCCGATGCGGCCCAGCGTCGCCGCATCCTCGCGGACACGCCGGCCGAATTGTTCGGACTGCGCTAGCCGGCGAGCCGATCGAACCGATGCCTTCTGACCCTCAATATCCAAGAGACTTCCCATGAACCGACGCCCTGTCGCCATCCTGGCCCTGCTCGCGGGTGCCGCCATCGGCACTGCCGCTGCGGCTCAAACGCCAATGCCACCATCCCCCCGCCCGACCGGCGCTTTCCCGACCAAGCCGGTGCGTCTGGTCGTCACCTACCCGCCCGGCGGCACAGTGGATGCGGTGGCCCGCATCCTGGGGCCGAAGTTGTCGGCGCGCTGGGGGCAGCCGGTGGTGATCGACAACCGCGCGGGCGGCGGTGGGCTGATCGGCGGCGAGATCGTGGTCAAGGCGCCAGCCGACGGCTATACCCTGCTGTTCGACGCCTCCAACCAGGCGCAGAATCCAGCATTGAAGAAGCACATGCCCTTCGACACCCAACGCGACCTGCTGCCGGTCTCGTTGCTGGTGCGGGTGCCCAACATGATCGTGGTCAATCCCCAGTTCGAAGCCCGCACGGTCAAGGACCTGGTGGCGCTGGCCAAGGCCCGACCCGGACTGATCGACTACGCCTCGTCCGGCAACGGCTCATCGCCCCATCTGGCCGGCGAGCTGTTTGGAATGATGACGGGCACCCGGATGACGCACGTCGCCTATCGCGGCGGCGGCCCCGCCATGGTCGACGTGATGGCCGGCCAGGTGCCAGTCTTCTTCGCCAGCATGGCCTCCGCCCTGCCTTATCTCAAGTCCGGCAAGCTCACCCCGGTCGCGGTCGCCGGCCAGAAGCGCTCGCCGGTATTGCCCGACGTGCCGACCGTGGCCGAGGCGGGCGTGCCCGGCTACGACATGTACGAGTGGAACGCGGTTTTCGCGCCGGCGGGCACTCCCGCCGCCTTGGTCGATCAGATCTCCAAGGACATCGCTGCGGTGCTGGCAGATCGAGAGATCAACGCCCGCCTGATTGCCCTGGGCGCTGAGGTAATCGGCTCGACACCGGGCGAGCTCGAGCGCTTCCGCCGCACCGAGATCGAGCGCTGGACGCGGCTTGCCAAGCAGGCGCGCATCGAGCTCGATTGACCATTCCATCGGATACGCCATCCGATGCTCTCGTCCACATCCACAACAACTCAACGAGATTTTTCCATGACCGACTCCATCCTTCGACGCACCGCCATTGCCACATTGGCCTGCACCGCCGCCGCCCTTACCTTGCCGGCTTTCGCCCAAGCCGATGCCTGGCCAAGCAAACCGATCCGCTTCGTCGTGCCGTTCTCGGCCGGCGGCGCCAACGACCTGATGGCACGCTCGGCGGCCGAAGGCGCCTCCAAGCGCCTGGGCCAGCCGATCATCGTGGAGAACAAGCCCGGCGGCTCCACCAGCCTGGGGGCGGCCGTGGTGGCGCAGAGCAAGCCCGACGGCTACACCTTCCTGATCAGCGCGGCCGGGGTCATCTCCAACAGCATGATCAAGAAATCGATGCCCTACAAGGACGCCGACTTGACCCCGGTCGCCATGGTGGGGCTCGCCCCATCGGTGATCCTGGTGCCGGCCGATGCGCCGTACAACAACCTCAAGGAATTCATCGCCGCTTCACAGAAAGGCAACGGCTTCCACTGGGCCACCGCCGGCACCGGCAGCACGCCGCACTTCGTCTCCGGCATCCTGCAGACGAAATACACCGCCAAGCTCGACATCATTCCGTACAAGAGCGGCTCCGAATCCATCACCGCGGTGCTGGGCAAGCAGGTAGAGGCCACCTCCGAGGCCAGCATCGTCGCCCTGCCCTACCTCAAGAGCGGCAAGTTCAAGGCGCTGGCCGACACCTGGACCTCGCGCATCTCGGCTTACCCACAGCTGAGCACGGCCGTCGAACAGGGGTTTGCCGACATGCAGATTGCCCATTGGTGCGGCGTGCATGCGCCGGCCGGCACGCCCGAGGCCGTTCTCGACAAGATGGCCGCCGCCATTGACGCGGCCATGAAGGACCCGGCCACCACCGCGCACCTCAAGGGCATCGGCATCGAGCCGATCGGCGGCACCCGCGCGTCGTTCGCGAAGTTCGTCGGCGACGAGCGTGCCCGGCTCGGCGCGGTGGTCAAGGCCACCGGCATGAAGGACGAGTGAGCGCGCTGGAGAGCCCCTCCGGCGCGGGCGGGCCGCTCGACACCCGTCTGATGCGCTACCTGCTGGCTGTCGCCGACGCCGGCAGCCTCACCCATGCCACCGAGGCCCTGGGCGTGGCCCAGCCCGCGCTGAGCCAGGCCTTGAAGCGTCTGGAGACCGACCTCGGCGTACGCCTGTTCGATCGCTCGCGGCGCGGCGCCGTCCTCACCGAGGCGGGCCTCGCCATCATCGACGACGTGCGCGCGAGCTTGGCATTGGCGACCTCGGCCACCGAACGGGCCCGTGCCATCGCCGGCGGCCGCGCCGGGCGGCTGCACATCGGCTTCGTGACCCACGCGGCCTACGACGTGCTGCCCTCGGCCCTGCGCCTCTTGCGCACCGAATTCCCCGGGGTGGAGGTGGTGCTCAGCGAGATGAGCAACGCCGACCAGTTGCACGCCCTGGAGCAAGGCGCCATTGATCTCGCCATGCTGCACACCCCCATCACACTGGCCGGACCGGTGCGTGTGAAGCTCGTGCGACGCGAGCGGTTCGTGGCGGTGCTGCCCATCGGCCATCCGCTGGGTCCGGACGGCCGCGTCGGCCTTGCCGACGTCGCCGCACTCGGACTGGTGTGGTTTCCGGAGCAGCAGTTGCCTACGGTACGCGCCGGCATCTTCGGCGCCATGCAGCGAGCGGGACTGCGGGCGCATGTCGTGCAGGAGGCCAATCGCTCGCTGACGGTGCTGTCGTGCGTGGCTGCCGGCCTGGGCGCTTCGCTGCTGCCGCAATCGGCCGCGGTGCTGGCGCATCGCGGTGTGCAGTTCGTGGAATTGCGCGATGGCGATGGCCTGCCGCACTTCGAGCTGGGTGTTCTCTGGGTGGCGACTTCTCGCCTCACCCTGGCCGAGCGTTTGGCCGAACATCTTTGAGCACGCAGCCGCTCGGCTGCTTGCACCGATTGATCTCAACACATCATGGCGGGCGCATCGATCAGCAACGCGAGGAAAATGAATCCTGCTGTCCAAGAACTGCCACTTGATCATGTGGCGCTGGCAAACAGCCAGCAACTTGTGCCAGTGACATCGCTGTCGAGGAGCACTGGCCTCCCATCTTGAGATCGGCCTTTGTGGCGCAGACCATGATGTCCACCCAAATAGCTGGACATCATCAATGGAGGCCAATCCGAAGCAGCGCAAACATCACAGCACGCGTTCAAGGCGCAGGTCCTGGCCGCCTGTGCCGAACCGGGAGCGTCGGTGGCGGCGGTCGCCTTGTCGTTCAAGCTCGATGACAACCTCATGCACCAATGGCGTCGCGGCCATGGTCCGGGTTCTGATCGTGGCACTTCGTCGACCACGATTGCCGAGTCGACGCCACAGTTCATTGCCTTGTCTTTACTCGCTGCACCGCCGCCGGCACTCCCTTCCACACCCATGGCGGCCAAGTTTGCGGTCGGCGAGATCCGCTTGGAACTCAAGCGTAATGCGCTTAACGTGAGCATGACATGGTTGACCTCGGCGGCCGCCGAGTGCGCAGCCTAACCGCGCGAGGTCTTGAGGTGATCCGCATTGACGCCCTGTGGCTGTGCATCAAGCCGGTGGACATGCGCTACGGTGCCGAGCATTTCCTCGCACCTGCGCGCGAGATCCGCTTGCTCTTCGCTGAGGCCGCGGTCCGTGCCGGCGTGATCCGGTTGGCGACCCGATCGACCAGATGCAGGTCGACTTCGCCACCGAGATCGTCACGTTGTGCGCGCGGCTCATCGATCGCTACCCAAACCCCGAACGCACCCAAGACACAATCGACGACGCGATCAAAAAACAGCTGTTCGACGCAACCTGACGCTGTGATGCTTTGTCGGCCGGCCAGGGCCGCCGACCGACATTGCGACTCTCTTAAGTTTTCGGCGCTCGGAGGAAGCGCGGAAGTCAGACTCGCTCGTCGTCCACTTCTGCACATGCCGCGGAGGCGCCAGCTTCGAGCGCTTCCTGTTCCGTGGTGTACAGAACGGCAGCCAAGCGCGGATTACCTTGATTGATCGTGTATTGGTACTGCCAGCTATCGGCTGAGGGCTGTACTGCCACATGCAGCGAGCGGCCGTTATGTTCAAACGTCTTGTGCATCGTTCACTCCGTCAGTTTGACGCTGTAGTATGAAAAACGACCTTCTCGTCGCCGGTGCTTGGCTGAGGCTTTACCTCAAGCCTATTTAAGAAGGCTTGGTATCTTCCCCTACGGAATCCACATCTTCTCGGCAGCCTTCACGGCAACGTCCCTGTCAGGAAAGACATCGACGTGCTCCTCAACATCAGGCCGTTCTTCCTCGACGACCCTGTGCACCAACCAGCCATCTTCATAGCGCCGCAATGTCGCCACCGCATGCCTGCCGCTCTTCGCCAAGTCAACGTGCACTTCTTCGAGAAACGTATGTCTATCCATGGTCGCTTTCCATTGTTGAGGCACGCAGTATGACCGTCGCCGACTGGCCCATCGGCTGCCACACCTGCCAAACAATCAATGCTTCAGCTCTTGTCGGCTTCGCTGTCGATCCAGCAACGCGCGGCGGTGTTAGCAGCTTGCTCTGCGGCTTCGCGAGTTGGAAACGTTTCGCTGGTCGCTTCGTTGATCACACCATCGGTCACGTCTTCGCTGGTGCTATCGACGTCGAACACGCCGCGGTATTCGCCCGCCTTCACGACCGTCGACGCTGCGTCGTAGGTTCGACCACGGTACTCGTTGGTTCGCATGGCGATTCACTTTCAAAGAAACGAAGTATGACCTCGCTCCTCCTCAGCCGCAGGAGCAATGTGTTCAGGACGAAAGCACACCGTCAATTGCGAAAGACTGCCCGCAGGCGATCGACATCCTGGAGATCGGCCACGGCGATCTGCGCACCACGTTGCGCCCAGGCCGCCGCCCGGGTGGCATCGCGCGTGACGACCGTGACAGGATGCCTCTGCGCGAGCAGGCACGCCGCCACGGCCGAGCCCACATGGCCGGTGGCGCCCATGACGATGAACATGCGAGCCTCCCGGGTCTCAGCGGGACTGGTCGCGCTCCCACTGGGCTTCCGCATCGAGCCAGGCCTGCACGGCGTCACCGTCCGTGCCGCCGCGACGCTCGCAGGCGGCATAGGCGGCCTCGCGGCCAGCGCCAGGCCCGTGACCAGGCGCTGGTCGCGCGGCAGGTGCGAGTTGCGTGCGGCCCCCACCAGGCGCTGCAGCGAACGCTCGTGCGCCTCATAGAGCGCCGGCGCGGCCTCGCCCAGCAGCAGGCGCAAGGCGTCGACGATGCGTTGCTGGCGCGGGGTGTAGGCCATCGAATCGAGGGTGGACGCCGGCTCGACAGAAGCGGCGGTGGCGGTGGTGACAGCGACGGGCGACGAAGAGGAAGTGCAGGCGGTCATGGCAGGCTCCAGGGTTGGAAGACAGCGCAGGCGGGATTGCCTGCGTGCCCCCGATCCCCACCCCGCCGCAGCGCAGCGCTCAAGGCCGCCGCAGGCGCGCGCGCAGCGCGCCGAGCACGCGGCCACGCGCGCACAGGGCCTTGAACGCGAGAACGGTGGGGTAGCGTGAGGGCACACAGGCAAGCCCTCCCCCGACCTCTCCAGCGCCTCGCTGAGTGGCCTGGAAGGCTGCGCAGCAGTCCCCGCGAGGGGATGAGCGGACAGCGAAACCTGCAAGGGCACGTCCCGCCCTAGGCGGGCAGCGCCAGATCCGGGTCCGTGCTTGCGTTCAGAAAACAGCGAAGCCGCTCGATCCTTGAAAGGCGCTTATCCGACGGTACTGACCGGGCGGCCATCGATCCACATGACAAGATGCAAAGTCCCTGGCTATGGGCGAAGGGCTACTTCCTACCGATGAGGCGTTCCTGCGCTAAATCAGTGCACTGTCTGGGACAGACCGCGGCGGCACGCGGATCCTCACACCCCGCTCGCCGTCCGCTGGCGCTGGGCATCGATGCAGACCGAGGTCATGGCGTCGCGCAGCACCTCCAGCGCGCGGTCGTCGTCGTCGGCCTTGCGGGTGACCAGCGACAGCTGCAGTACCGGCGCGCCGCGGCCGAGCCGGACGATGCGCACGGGATAGATCTGGCACAGCCTCGGGTCGGCCAGCTGAACGAGCGAGATGCCCAGGCCGGCGCTGACCATCGCGACGATGGCCGCGACCGTGTCGAACTCGAACTCGCTGTGCTTGTCCTTGAAATGGGTGGCGACATAGCGCGCCGCCAGCGCGCCGGTGACCGTGTCGCGGTCGTACCGGATCCAGTCATGCTGGCGGAACAATGTGGCGACGCTGCTCTCGTTCACGCCCGGGGGCGCGATCAGCACCAGCTCGCGCCGCAGCATCGACCGCCAGCGCAGCCGGCTCGACGCACCGCGCTCGGGCTGTGCGACCAGCGCCGCGTCAAGTTCGCCCGCCTTGACGGCCGCCACCAGCCCGCTGCTGCGGCCGCGCGTTGGCCGCACCTCCAGTGCCGGATAGCGCTCGCGCAGCAGTCCGAGCACGCCCGGCATCAGCACCGGCTGCATCGACTCGATCATGCCCAGCCGCACGACGCCCTCGATGCTCACGCCCGGGCGCTTGCGCAGCGACTCGATTTGCTGCAGCGCGTCGCGCATGGCGGTCGAGACGTCGTGCGCCAGGCGCGTCGGGCGCACCTGCGCTCCCGAACGGTCGAACAGCGGCTGGCCCATGTAGACCTCCAGCTGCTTCATCTTCATGCTCACGGCGCTCGGGGTGAGGTCCATCTCGGCAGCCGCAGCGGCGAGCGTGCCGCCGCGCAGCACGGCATCGAGCGTGAGGAAGGCATCGAGCTTCATCAAATTTCCTGACTTGAGACACCAAGGAACATCGCTATTTTCATTGCGTCGCGTTGCCTAGACTGCGCCCATGAACAGAGACATCCCCGAACACCTCGCAGCCGGCCCCCGCGCCTGGCTCGCCGCCAACGTCCAGCAGGACGGATCCTGGGTCCAGCATCTGAGCGCCGAGGCGGTGGCCGGCTTTGACGCCGCGCTGGCGCACGCCCGGCGCGTCGACAAGCCCTTCCTGTCGATGACGCAGGCCGACTTCCCGCTCGACGAGACGGCGTCGGGCGCGCTGGCACAGGCCATGGCGACCACCCAGGGCCGCTGGGGCATGTGCCTGCTCAAGGGCTTCCCGGTCGAGCGCTGGAGCGAGGCCGAATCGCGGCTCGCCGTCTGGGGCATGAGCTTGTACATGGGCGTTGCGCGGACCCAGAACCGGGCCAGCCAGATCATGAACGACGTGCGCGACGAGGGCGGCAGCTACAAGGTCAAGGGCGGGCGCGGCTACAACACCAACGCCGGGCTCGACTTCCACCAGGACTCCTGCGACGTCGTCGGCCTGCTGTGCCGCCGCACTGCCAAGACCGGCGGCACCAGCAAGGTCGTGAGTTCGATCGCGGTGATCGACGAGGTGCGTCGCGTGCGGCCGGACCTGGTCGACGTGCTCAGGCAGCCGATCCACCACAGCTACCAGGGCACGCAGGACCCGAGCCAGCCGCCGTTCTACAACTGCCCGATCCTGGGCAGCGACCCTGTGCATTTCGCGATGCGCACCAACCGCAAGAACACGGTCGCCGCCCAGCGCGACTTCCCCGAGGCGCCGCGCCTGACGACGGCGCAGGTCGAGGCGCTCGACCTGCTCGACGAACTGCTGCCCGACCCGCGCTTTTGCTACACGATGTCGCTCGAACGCGGCGACATGCAGTTCCTCAACAACTACGTCACCCTGCATTCGCGCACGCCCTTCGAGGACTTCGAGGACGCGGACCGCAAGCGCCACCTGTTCCGGCTTTGGATGTCGATCCCGTCGTCCCAGCCGCTGCCGCCCGAGTGGGAGGACTACTACGGCGACGTGCGCGCCGGCGCGGTGCGCGGCGGCGTGCGTGGCAGCGCCATCACTCCCGAGTTCGTCGAGTACGAGCGTCGCCAGGCGGCCGCCATGGGCATGCCGCTGAAGGCCTGGCAAGCCGCCGCCGCATCATGAACCGGCGTCAGCTGATCGCACGGGCAAGCGCCCTGGCCGCGCTGCCGACGGGCCTGCTGGCACTCGACGACGCCCTGGCCCAGCCGCAGACCGTCAAGCTGCTCGTTGGCGCCACGCCCGGCGGCGGCACCGACATCGTCGCGCGGGCCATCGCGCTGGAACTGGGCAAGCGCCTGGACCGCCCATTCATCGTCGACAACCGCCCGGGCGCGGCCGGCAACATCGCCGCGCTGGCCACGGCCAAGGCCGAGCCCGACGGACAGACGCTGCTGTTGAGCTACACCAGCCACGCGATCAACGCCTCGCTCTACGACAACCTGCCCTTCGATCCGGTCAAGGACTTCACGCCCATCAGCCAGATCGCGAGTTCGCCGGCGATCCTGGTGGCACGGCCGTCATTCAAGGCCAGCAACGTCGCCGAACTGATTGCCCTGGCCAAGACCCAGCCCGGCAAGCTCAACGTGGCCGTGGCAGGCATCGGCTCGGCCAACCATCTCGCGGGCGAGATGCTCAGGCGCGATGCCGGCATCGACATCGTGGGCGTCCCATACAAGGGCACCGGGCCGGCGATCCAGGACGTGGTGGCCGGCCAGATCGACCTGGTGTTCGCGGGCGTGGCCACGGTGCAGTCGTTGATCAGGGGCGGGCGCCTCAAGGCGCTGGCCGTCACCAGTCCGAAGCGCCTGCCCGCATATCCCGACGTGCCGGCGATCTCCGAGGTGCTGCCGGGCTACGAATACAGCTCCTGGTACGGCCTCTTCGGCCCGGCCCGGATGCCCCGGGAGATGGTCGACCGGCTCGCCGGCGCCGCCCGCGCGGCGCTCGCCTCGCCGGAGATGGCAAAGCGCCTGGCCGACGAGGGACTGGTGCCGGTGGGCAGCACGCCCGCCGAGTTCCAGAAGTTCGTCGCCACGGAGATCGTGCGCTGGGGCAAGGTCGTGACGGCGGTCGGGGCGAAACCCGAATGAGCGCGCCTCGTCTCACGTTGCGCGAGCGCTTGGCGCAGCCGCGCCCCCTGCTCGCGCCCGGCGTCTATGACGCCTTGACCGCCTTGTTGGCTGAACAAGCCGGCTTCGAGGCGCTCTACCTCTCGGGCGGCGCCGTCGCCTATTCGCAGCTCGGACGCTCCGACGTCGGCCTGACCACCGCCAGCGAGACCGCCGACGTGCTGGCGCGCATCACCGACCGGGTGTCGATCCCGGTGATCGTCGACGGCGACACCGGCTACGGCAACGCGCTCAACGTGCAGCGCACGGTGCGCGCCTTCGAGGCGGCGGGCGCAGCCATGATCCAGCTCGAGGACCAGGGCTTTCCGAAACGTTGCGGCCATCTCGACGGCAAGACGCTGGTGCCGGTTGCGGAGATGTGCGGCAAGCTAAAGGCGGCGGTCGATGCCCGGCGCTCCGACCGGACGCTGATCCTGGCGCGCACCGACGCGGTGGCGATCGAGGGTCTCGAAGCAGCCTTTGAACGCGCCGAGGCCTATCGCCATTGCGGCGTCGATGCGCTCTTCATCGAGGCCCTGCGCAGCGAGGCCGACATGGACAAGGCCTGCGCGCGCTTCGCGCCGCACCTGCCGATGCTGGCCAACATGGTCGAGGGCGGCAGAAGTCCGGTGCAGAGCGCCGAGGCATTGGGCGCCCGGGGCTTCCGCATCGTCATCTTCCCCGGTGGCACCGCGCGCTTCGTGGCGGCGCAACTGCAGCGCTATTTCGCCAGCCTGCACGCGAAGGGCACGACCGCGCCGATGCAGGGCGAGATGCTCGACTTCGACGGCCTCAACGAGGTCATCGGTACGCCCGAGCTGATGGCACGCGGCCAGCGTTTCGCGAGTTGAGTGGTCGTCCCACGACGGTGCAGGTCAGGAGCGCTGCGCCGATCGACCCGCCACCGCCCCTTCATTCGCCCTGGACGCCCGCAGCCGTGATGACCTCGCCCCACTCCTCCACCTGGCTGCGCACGCAGGCCTGAAAGTCGGCCGGTGCCATGACCCCCACGTCGACACCCTGATCGGCGAACCGTCGGGCCAGATCGGGAGGGGCCGATGCCTTGGCGACCTCGGCCTGCATCCTGTCGACGATGGCCTGCGGCGTGCCCTGGGGCGCGGCGATGCCGAACCAGTTGGTGGCCGTGAAGTCCTCCAGTCCCGCCTGCGCGCCTGTCGGCACGTCGGGCAGGGCGGCCAGGCGCTGCGCGGGCCGTGCTGACCATCGCCTCGCTGCGCGACGCGCACGCGGTCGACAGCGATCTGTTCGACCTGCTGCCGCAGCTGCGCCAATGCGCCGAGACCATCGGGCGCGTCGCCGGCATCGCGTAGGCAGCCCCTGTCGGACGCGGCCGGCTCGGCGAGACGAGTCGGTCCGGTGAGCAGCGGCGCGGCACTGTGACATCAATGCACTCCCGACATTTTTCCCCCTGATGGAATTGGAGCTGCATCGATGAAACCGCACGTGATCTGCCACATGGTGAGCCCCCTGGACGGCCGCCTGCTCGTCGATGGCTGGGCGCCCAAGGAAAGTCCCCTGCGGAAGCCGATCCTGGACGAGTACCAGCGGCTGCACGAGGCCTTTGACGCCGACGCCTGGCTGGCCGGCACGACGACCATGGAGGAGTTCGCCAGGGGCCAGGCCGGCGCGGGCGAGCCGCCCGCGTCGCCGCCGGAGCGTCCCTGGCACCTGGCCGACGCGCAGGCCCGCCACTTCGCCATCGCCATCGACCGCAAGGCCCGCCTGCACTGGGACGGCGCCACGGCCGACGGCGGCCACGTGGTGGTGGTCCTGGCCGCTTCGGTGTCTGATGCGCACCTGGCGGAACTCGCTGCCACGGGAATCTCGTACCTGGTGATGCCCAGCGACGACATCGACCTGAGGGAGATGCTCGAGGAACTCAACCAGCGCATCGGCATCCGCAAGGTGCTGCTCGAAGGCGGCGCCACCATCAACGGCGCCTTCCTGAAGGCCGGCGTGGTCGACGAGATCAGCGTGCTGCTGGCGCCGGCCATCGACGGCAGCACGGGCAGCCCGGCGATCTTCGAGGCTGGCAAGGACGGGCTCGGTACGCACAGCAGGCTGGACCTGGCTTCGGCGGATCCGGTGGCCGCGGGCGCGGTGCACCTGCGCTACCGCGTCGTGTCCGACTAGGACCGCAGGCGCCCGCATGGCGCCGGCGTCAAAAGCCGACGTTCTCAGGACCTTTCAACCCCAGCAGCGTCCGTGCCTCGTCGGGCGTCGCGACACTCAGGCTCATCGATCGCAGCAGGCGGCAGACCCGCGCGACCTGGTCGGCGTTGCTGCGCGCCAGCGTGCCGGGGCCGTCCCACAGCGAATCCTCCAGCCCGACGCGAACATTGCCGCCCTGCGCCGCCGCCGTGGCGGCAATGGGCATCTGCGCGCGGCCGGCGCCCAGCACCGACCACAGATAGTCGTCGCCGAACAGCCGGTCGGCGGTGCGCTTCAGGTGGGCGACGTCGTCCGGATGGTTGCCGATGCCGCCCAGGATGCCGAACACGGTCTGCACGAACAGCGGCGGCGTGACCAGCTTGCGGTCCAGGAAATGCGCCAGGTTGTAGAGGTGCGCGGTGTCGTAGCACTCGAACTCGAAGCGCGTGCCGTTGGCGGTGCCGTGCTGGAGCACGTACTCGATGTCGGCGAAGGTGTTCTTGAACACCAGGTCGCGCGTGCCGTCGAGGTAGGGCCGCTCCCAGTCGTGCTGGAATTCCTTGTGGCGGTCCAGCATCGGGTAGAGGCCGAAGTTCATCGAGCCCATGTTGAGCGACGCGACCTCGGGCCGCAGGTCCAGCGCCGGCCGCATCCGCTCCTCCACCGTCATCGTCGGCGCGCCGCCGGTGGTGATGTTGATGACGCCCCGGCAGCGTGCCTTGATGTCGCCGACGAAGGCGCGGAAGGCGTCGGCGGTCTGTACCGGCCGGCCGTCGCGCGGGTCGCGGGCGTGCAGGTGGACGATGGCGGCGCCGGCCTCGACGGCCCCCACCGCCGCATCGGCGATCTGCTGCGCGCCGATGGGCAGGTGCGGCGACATGCTGGGCGTGTGGATGGACCCGGTCACGGCACAGGTGACGATGACTTGACGCTGCTTGCGCGACATGGGGGATGTCCTGGAGGTGGGGTGGATGAAGGCCGGACGAACGCCGGGTCAGCGTCCGCCGGCGACGTCGACGACGGTGCCATGGACGTACGAGGCCGCATCGGAGACGGCCCACAGCGCCACGTCGGCGACCTCGGCGGCGGTGCCGGAGCGCCGCATGGGCACGGCGTCGCGCGCCAGCGCCTGCAGATGCGCCAGGCCGCCGTGGACGTCGTGGATGTCGGTCTCGATCAGGCCGGGGCGCAGGGCGTTGACGCGGATGCCCTTGGCGCCGACCTCCCTGGCCAGCGAGAGCGTGAAGGTGTCGATCGCGCCCTTGGAGGCCGCATAGGCCGCGCCGCCGCCCAGGCCGCCCAGGCGCGAGGACACGGACGACATGTTGAGGATGGCGCCGCCGCGCCCGCCCTGCGCGGTCGACATCCGGCGCACCGCCTCGCGGCTGCAGAAGTACAGGCTGAAGACGTTGGCGCGGAACACGGCCTCGACCTGCTCCTCGGTGGCGTCGGCGACCGGGAAGCGCGTCAGCACGCCGGCGTTATTGACCAGGACGTCGAGCGGGCCGAAGCCTTCGTCGAGACGTTCGAACATGCGCGTCACCTCGGCCTGGCGGCCGACGTCGGCCTGCAGGACCAGCGCCTCGCCGCCGCGCGCGCGGATGCCGTCGGCCAGGGCCTCGGCCTCGCGCTGGCTGCGCAGGTAGTTGATGGCCACGCGGTAGCCGGCGGCGGCGGCCTTGAGCGCGATCGCCGCGCCGATGCCTCGGCTCGCGCCGGTGATCAGCATGGTGCGGCGCTGCGCGGGCGCCTCCTGCCCCTGGAACGTGTGGTGGGTCGGGTTCATTCGGGCTGCACCTTGGCCTCGGTGACCAGGCGCTTCCAGTTGCCGACCTCGGAGACCATGTAGTCGCGCAGCTGCGTCGGATTCATCGGCATCGGCGTCATGCCCAGCGTGGCGAAGCGCTCCTTCACCTCGCGGCTGGCGACGGCCTTGAGCGTCTCGGACGACAGCCTGTCGACGACCGCCTTGGGCAGGCCTACCGGCCCGACGATCGCGAACCAGCCCTTGATGGCGTAGCCCGGATAGGTCTCGGCGATGGCCGGCCAGTCGGGCATGACCGGGCTGCGCTGGGCCGTCGTCACGGCCAGGGCCTTGAGCTTGCCGCCCTTGGCCTGGGCGATGGCGTTGCCCATGTCGGCGAAGGCGAAGTCCACCGTGCCGCCGATGACGTCGGCCAGGGCCAGCGGGATGCCCTTGTAGGGCACGGGCAGCGTGTCGGTGGCGGCGACACGGTCGAGCATCGCGGCGCAGACCTGCGAACTCGACGACCCGTAGCCGGCGGACAGCTTGCTCGGCTGCCGGCGGGCCAGCTCGACGAAGTCCTTCAGGCTGTTGGCTGGCGAGTCGGCGCGCACCATCAGCACCAGCGGGTTCTCGCCCACGCCGGCCACCGGGGTCAGGTCCTTGAGCGGGTCGTAGGGCATCGACTTCAGCAGCGCTACGTTGGCAGCGATGGCCGAGTTCGACGAAAACAGCAGCGTGTGGCCATCGGCAGCCGCCCGCACCACCTCCAGACCGGCAATGGAGCCGTTGGCGCCAGGCTTGTTCTCCACCACGAAGGCCTGGCCGGTGAGCTGCTGGAGCTGCTGGCCGACCACGCGCGCGGCCAAGTCGGTGGCCGCGCCGGGCGGGAACGGGACGATCAGGCGCACCGGCCGGTTCGGGTAGTCCTGCGCCGCCGCGCCCGCCGCGACGCAGACGGCCAGCGCCGCCAATACTGCCTGGATGATCTTTCTCATTGGATGGCCTCCTTCTTTTTTGCTTCCGAAAAATCGAATAAAAACCCGTTCGGCTAGAGCGTCACCGGCAGGTCCAGCAGGTGGAACGACAGCGCCTTGCCGTGCATGTCGAGGTTCAGCGACGAATTGACGCCACCATCGAGCACCCGCTCCAGCACAAAGTTCATGGCGCCGATGCGCGGCAGCAGGTAGCGCCGCACGGCCGTCGGACGGCGGTAGGCGAAGTGCTCGGCCACGCGCTCGGTCGTGACCTCACGCACCAGGGCCTCGTAGTGCGCGGCGTCGTAGGCGATCACACTGATGTTGATGAGGTCGCCCTTGTTCCTTGGCCCGGTCGATGTCGCGCTGCGAACCGCGCTGGATGCCGCCACCGGCCCGCACGATCGGACGCCCCCCGGCCTGCGCCCGATGGATCCGGTACCCGAACCCCCATCGATCACATCGCGATCCCTGATACTGCGCGCCATGTCTCGCTTCCTCGTCATCCTGCTGGTCACGGCCTGCGTCGCACCCGCCTGGGCCGCCACCGCCTGTCCCCAGCACTTCGCCCTCGGGGTGGCCCCCCTCCTCACGAATCCTTCACTCCAGTCCCGCACCCGCGAGCTCTGCTTCGAGGCCCATGCGGTGCTGCACTCGGGTGTGAGCCGCACCCCGGTCTATGCCGCCGAGCACCTGACGCGGTCGAACCTGCTCGAGGCCCGCACGCTCTCGCGCAAGGATGCATTCCATCCCGAGGCCTCCCTGCCAATGGCCGATCGGTCCGAACTCGGCGACTACGCCCGCTCGGGCTACGACCGGGGCCACATGGCCCCCAATGGCGACATGCCCACACGCACGGCCCAGGCCCAGTCGTTCTCGCTGGCCAACATGGTGCCGCAGCTCCACGCCAACAACGCGGGCGTGTGGGCCGGCATCGAGATGGCGGTGCGCGAACTGGCTCTGACCGAGGGCGAACTCTATGTGGTCACGGGCCCGGCTTACCTCAGCTCTGACATCCAGCAGATCGGCCGTGGGGTCCTGGTGCCCACCCACCTGTGGAAGGTGGTCTACAGCCCCACGCAGCAGCGTGCCGGCGCCTATGTCATCACCAACGACGAGACCCGGGCCTATTCGGCCGTGAGCCTGCGCGACCTGGAACGCATGGTCGGCGTGCAGGCCCTGCCGGCATTGCCGGCACAGGCGCAGCAAGCCGGCATGGCCTTGCCGCCGCCATTGGCCCAGGGGAGCGGGACCGCCCGCCGGCGGGAGGCACGCGATGAAGGCGCCGGTAGCTCCAAGGCGGCCGGGGAGGGTGACTTCACGCTGCAAGATCTCGCCCGCAGCGTCGACAAGGTGCTGCGCCGCGCCGCCCACTGACGCTCCTGTCCTTCCTCCACCTTCCAGTCCACGACCATGACCGCACAGAACGCCAGATCAGCCGCCGCCTTCGAACCCTATGCCAACGAGAGCGATGTGCTGCGCATCGGACATCTGGAGATCGAGAACCGCGTCGACCGGGTGAGCTTCACGGGCGACGTGGTGCTCACCCGGGACCGGGCGGGCCTGGCGCTGGCGAAGGACCTGCAGGGGCTGCTGGCCCGCGTCGTCCAAGCCCTCGAATCCGACCAGGCGTTGCCCGAAGCGGTCGAGGTGCTGGCCGCCAAGACAGTCAAGAATCCTTTCGCCTGAACGGCCACGCAAGCCGTGTCCACGGCAGGGCCCTGACGTCCTGACATCGGGCCGCTCGCGGCCCGTGCTGCATTTGCAATTCCCTGTTCCTGGCCTTTTGCCTTTCCTCATGACCGATCTTTCGCGCCCGTTCTCCCATTGTCCTGGACTCACCCGCCGGATCCCGAGCCGGCGTCTGTGCGGCATGGTGGCTGCGACCGTCACCTTCGTGGCCGGCTGCGGTGGCGGCGGGAGCGACAGCTCCAGCAATGGCTCCCCCGGTACCGCCTCGACGACCGCTGTCGCGACCGCCAATGCTCCTGCGGTCGTTCCGTCCACCGAGACGGCCCCAGCGACGCCCTCGAGCGCGTGCCCGCAGCACCATGCCTTGGCCACGCCACCGACCGTCGTGCGCGAGGGCCTGCGACCGCTCACCCGCGAGCTGTGCTACGACGCCTTCGCCGTCCTGCACTCGGGCGTGAGCCGCACGCCACTCTATGCCGCCGAGCACCTCACGCGCGCCAACCTGGCCTCGGCCGCCACGCTCGAGCGGGTCGACAGCTTCCGTGCCGAGGGCGCCCTGCCCGCCGAGGAACGCGCCGAGCTCACCGACTACGCGCGTTCGGGCTACGACCGGGGTCACATGGCGCCCAACGCGGACATGCCCACCCCGACCGCGCAGGCGCAGTCCTTCAGCCTGGCCAACATGGTGCCGCAGATCCACGCCAACAACGCGGGTATCTGGTCAGGCATCGAGCAGGTCGCACGGCGCCTGGCCACGGGCGACGGCGAGGTGTACGTCATCTCGGGACCAGCCTTCCTCGGCAGCGAGGTCAAGAGGGTCGGGCGCGTGCTGGTGCCCACGCACTTGTGGAAGGTGATCTACCGGCCAACCGTTCAGCAGGCCGGGGCCTATGTGATCCGCAACGACGACTCGGCGGCCTACCGAGTCGTGAGCATGACTGCGCTCGCCCAGGCCGTGGGCATCGACGTGCTGCCAAGCCTGCCCGCCGCCGTGCGCGAGGTGGCCATGGAACTGCCCCAGCCCACCAGTGGGTCCACCCAGGTGGCATGGTGGCCTTGAGACACGCAGCGCGTTGACAGCTTGGGGCATGGCAGTAGGAAAAATGAGGGAGACGAAGCCTCCTGTGCTCTTGAAGGCCCCACGACCTCGCGCCATGCTGCGGTACAGGGAGTCCTCAAAGGAAGGTGGCATGGGTTGCCAGGCTTGCCATGGGGACATCGACCACGCTGGAGGATCCGATGACCGCTCGATGGTGCGCATGTTGCGCGAGGGCATTCGACCCGGCACCGCAGGTTCCCCGACAGACGTACTGCAGCGATCCAGCTTGCCAACGCGAGCGTCGACGCTTGTGGCAAGTTGCCCGTCGTCTGTCCGATCCGGACTACCTGAAGAACCAGGCCGATGCACAAAGCGACTGGGCACGCCGGAATCCAGGCTACTGGAAGGCGTATCGGGAATCCCATCAGGACTATGTCGAGCGCAACCGCCATCAGCAGCAGGAGCGCAATGCGCGGCGCGAACGCCGTGCCGTGGGCACCGCGAACCTTGCCGGCCTTCCTGCAGGCCTCTACGAACTGCGACCAATCCAGAATGGAAAGATTGCAAAGACGACTGTCTGGACAGTGCATCTGCAAGTCATTTCGCAGCGTGAGGTGCGAGGTTGAGTCTTCATCTTGATTGCAAAGAGACGACTTGATCGCCGCTCGACATCGTTGCTGATAGCTTCAAGCCTTCATACGCAGGCAGGCCCTGACATCGTTTGCGAGGCATCATGGCGCATACCGATTCAATGGTTCCGACATGGGATGGTGGCGAACCTGTTCGCCGGGCCGCCCAGTACGTTCGCATGTCGACCGAGCACCAGCAGTACTCGACCTCCAACCAGGCGCAGAAGATTCAGGAGTACGCGTCGCGTCGCAATCTCGAGATCGTTCGCACCTATGCCGACGAGGGGAAAAGCGGGCTACGCATCGATGGCCGGGCCGGGCTGCAACAGCTCCTTCGGGACGTCGAGTCGCGGGATGCCGATTTTTCGGTGATCTTGGTCTACGACGTCAGCCGGTGGGGACGGTTTCAGGATGCCGACGAGAGTGCCTATTACGAGTACGTGTGCCGGCGTGCCGGCATCCAGGTCGCCTACTGCGCCGAGCAGTTCGAAAACGATGGCTCGCCTGTCTCAACCATCGTGAAGAGCGTCAAACGTGCGATGGCAGGGGAATACAGCCGCGAGTTGTCGGCCAAGGTCTTCGCCGGACAGTGCCGTCTCGTGGAGATGGGGTTTCGCCAAGGCGGGCAGGCAGGCTTCGGCTTGCGCCGCGTCTTGCTGGACCAGGCAGGCGCCATGAAGGCGGAATTGGATCGTGGGGAACACAAGAGCCTGCAGACCGACCGGGTCATCTTGAAGCCTGGCCCGCAAGCGGAAATCGACCTCGTGCACCAGATCTATCATTGGTTCACGAACGACGGTCTCAATGAATGTGCAATTGCCGTGCGTCTGAACGGCATGGGTGTTTCCAGCGATCTCGGCCGCGCTTGGACACGGGCCAGCGTGCACGGCGTGCTGACCAACGAAAAGTACGTGGGCTGCAATGTCTACAACCGCTGCTCGTTCAAGCTGAAAAAGCTGCGTGTGACCAACACGCCGGACATGTGGATCCGCAAGGACGACGCGTTCGACGCTGTGGTGCCCCAGGCACTTTTTTACACCGCCCAGGGCATCATCCGGGCACGTTCGAGACGTTTCAGCGACGTCGAACTGGTCGAGCAGCTTCGAACCCTCTTGAACCACCGGGGTTATCTTTCGGGTCTTGTCATCGACGAAGCCGAGGGCATGGCCTCGTCCAGCGTGTATGCACAACGCTTCGGCAGCCTGCTGCGCGCCTACCAACTGGTCGGGTTCACACCGGCACGCGACTTGCGCTACATCGAAACCAACCGTTACCTGCGGCGGCTGCATCCCAAGATAGTCGACGATGTGGAAGCCCAGATCGAACACCTGGGAGGCCGGCTCTACCGGCACAGCGGCACCGACCTGCTCGATGTCAACCACGAATTCAGTGTGTCCCTGGTCCTCTCCCGCTGCCAAGTGCTCGACAGCGGCGCTCGGCGCTGGAAGGCCCGCCTGGAAACCAGCTTGGCGCCGGACATCACGCTGGTGGTCCGGCTGTCCAGCAACAACGAGGACTTGCTGGATTACTACCTGTTGCCGTCTCTGTGCTTCGGGCAGAACAAGCTCAGCTTGATGGAGCGAAATTCCATTGAGTTGGAAAGTTTTCGCTTTGATACCCTTGACTATCTCTATGGCATGGCGGAGCACGTGCGGCTGAGGAGAGCGGCATGACCGAAGGCGCTCGAGAGCTTCGCCTGATCCCGGTGGACCGGATCGAGGTCTTGAATCCGCGGGAACGCAACGAAGAGATGTTCGAAGAGATCGTCGACAACATCGCAAAGATCGGACTGAAAAAACCCATCACCGTGTCGCCGCGGCAGGGACCCGATGGCAACGAATGCTTCCTTTTGGTCTGCGGCGAAGGACGCCTCAAGGCCTTCAAGCGACTGGGAGAGAGTCGCATCCCCGCCTTGGTGGTGGCAACGACCGACGAGGATGCTTTCATCATGGGTCTGATCGAGAACGTGGCGCGACGACGCTATCGACCCATGGAGTTGGTCAGCGGCATCGCTGCCCTTCAGCAGCAAGGCTTGGGTGTTCGACAAATCGCGGCCAAGACCGGGTTGAGTGAAGACTATGTCAGGGACATCGGACTGCTGGTCGACAAAGGCGAGGAGCGACTCATCGGCGCTGTGAAGACGGGGGCGTTGCCCATGCGCGTGGCATTGTCGATCGTGCGGGCGGGCGATGATGACAAAGCGGTGCAAACGACACTGCAGCACGCTTACGAAGCAGGAGATTTGCGAGGACAACAACTCATTCAGGCCAACAAGCTCATTCAGAAAAGAATGACATACGGTCCGGCCGTGAAAAGGAAACCAGACTCCAAATCATCGCCCAATGCCGCGCTGACACCGGGCTCCATCATTCGCGTCTACCAAAAGGAAGTCCAGCGCCAGAAGTTCCTGGTGCGGCGTGCCTCATGGTCACAGCAACGGCTGCTTTTCGTGCTGGGTGCCCTGCGCAACCTGGCGACGGATGAGAACTTCTGCAACTTGCTGCGCGCCGAGGGACTGGACACGGTACCCAAGTACCTGGCCGAACGACTCATCGCGGGAGCCTGATCATGCCCGTCACCCTGGCCTTCCTGATGAAGCCGCTGTCCATTGCGATCGACAGCATACTGCCATCGCGACTCTGGCGGGACAACGTGATTGAGACCAAGAAGGTCCAGAAGATCAGGGCATCCATCGAAGAGATCGACATCATCGAGCCATTGTCGGTCTGCGCCGTGGACCGGCGTACCGGACGGCACCTGCTGCTGGACGGACATTTGCGACTGCTGGTGCTTCGGCAGCTCGGCCGGCGGGAAGCGCCCTGCATCATCGCCACGGACAATGAATCCTATACCTACAACAACCGGGTCAACCGGATGTCGACGATCCAGGAGCATTTCATGATCCTCCGAGCCATCGAACGAGGTGTGTCGAAGGAGCGTCTGGCGCGTGCGCTGTGCATGGACCCTTCCATGCTCGGTAAGAAAGTGCGCTTGCTCGATGGCTTGTGCGAAGAAGCCACCATGCTGCTCAAGCAGCATGAATTCTCCCCGGAAGTATGTTCCACACTCAGGAAGATGAAGCCTGCGCGACAGGTCGAGTGTGCCGAATTGATGTTGGCTGCCAGCATGCTGACGGTCACCTATGCGAAGGCCTTGCTGGTGGCCACGCCGGTCGAGTTCCTGGTAAGCGGCAAGAAGCCGACGCCTTCCAGACACGTCACGCACGAGCAGATCTGCCGCATGGAACGCGAGATGTCGAACTTGCAGGACCAGTACCGATCAGCCGAGCGGTCGTTCGGCGAGGACACGTTGAACCTGGTTCTGGCCCAGGGCTACCTGCGCAAGCTGGTCGAGAATGAGCCCGTTCGCAAGTACCTCGATACGCACTACACCGAGGTGCTCAAGGAGTTTGAAAGCATTGTGGCGACCAGTTCGATGCAATCCTGACCCATGGCCAGCACCGCACTAGCCATCGACAAGGACTGCCACGCGCCGACACCCAACGATCATCAGCCGCCGTGTTGAGCGGCGCCCGAATCCTGCTCAGCGTGTCCGGCAATACAAGGAACGACTGGATGTCCGCCAGCGGTGTGCCGACAGCCGGCAATTCGATTCGTTGCGGACCATGGCCAGGATCAGGCGACACGCAGGCACGGCAGGCAGCCGGCGGACATCCTGCCTCGTCGAACACCCATGGCTGGAGGTGTCGGAGGTTGCGAGATCCGCTACGCCGGGTCGACGGACGCGCGTGGCAGGGTCGTCTCGAACGATGGGTGCTGTTCGCCACGCAGCCTGAGCTTGTCGCGGTTCTCGCAGGACATCATGCGCAGGCGCAGGGCCAGGTTGTTGCCCGGACCCAATTGGTGGTTCAGCCAGCCGATGCAGTGGGCCTCGTCGGTCTCGTGGCAGACCATGACGCGCAACGCCGCACCCGCAACCGGCAGCGTACCCGGCTCCGCGATGGTGGCCGCGAGAGCCTGGTGCTTGGACTCGCAGTAGCCGTGGGGGATGTCGTGCGGATCGACCTCGACGCGCCACGGACAATGCGCGCATTGCGCGGTACGTTTCAGTTTCCAGGACGTCATGAGGCTTCGGTCGGAGTGGTTCAGGTCGATGACTTCGAGGGCGCTGGCGCAGTTGAAGCAGCCATCGCCCTTCTGGCTCTCATCCAGGTCGCGCGCCATGTCCCCAGGTGCCAAGTTCGGGCAATCGGCGAACCGATGGCACCCGGGCGATCCGTCGGATGGCCGTCGACGAAGACCACCTCACCATGGATGCGCTCGCCACCATGACACCGACCGCGCGCTGCGGCAATGTCGACCGGCGCACGCATCGTGCGCGAGCTCTCGATCCGGTGGACATCGTACAGGGGACCGTGGTGGTTCGGACCCACAGGCTCACAGCGTGAACAGGCGTTCGCGCAGCACATCCCCCACCGTGTCCTGGACGCGCCCGGGGTCGGAAAAACGGTCGACGATGCGTGCACACAGCGTGACGATCTCGATGGCGAAGTCGGTCTGCAACGGGTCGAGGGAGTCACCCGGCTGGATGAGGCCCGCGCGCACGGCTGCGTCGGTGAACAGCGCGCGCGGATCGCGCGTCGGAAAACCTGTCGGATCACTGTCTGGGTCTTGCATGTGAGGAGTGGGTCGATGACACCGGGTTGGCAAGGAACGGGAAAAGCACCGAACCATAACCGCCGAGGCGATGTCGGGGCGGATCAGATCCGCCGTCGTCGTGCTTTTTCAGACTCCGACCCTGTAAGGACGGTCTGTCCTGGACTGACGCCTGCGAGCAGGCTGTTCCCATTGTCGACGCCCAGGAACTCGAGAGGCTGGGCAGGCCGCGGGACGGTCCGTGCGAACGCGCCTCGCCGCAAGGGTGCCTCCCGGCGCAGGTTCGGGCCGACGCAGGCGTTGCCCTTTTGCAAGAAATGGCGCTTTCGACCCAGGACATGACGCCATTCGACTGCTCGCCAAAATGGACACCAATTCGTATTTTGCGCAGAATAATTTTCATCATCGCTCGTGTCACGACCCATTTCATCCTGGAACGCCAGCTGCTCGTGCAGCTGGGCGGCCGGCTGCGCGCCGCACGCACCCACCGCGGCTGGACAGCCTCCCACGTCGCCGACCAGGCCGGGATCTCGCGCACCCACCCTGAGCGCGGTCGAGTCTGGTGCGCCCTCGCCCACGATCGGCACCCACCTCAAGGTGCTGGGGGGTGCTGCGTCTGGCGGGTGGCCTGGCCTTGGTAACGACCGGCGAGAGTGCCTCCATCCGCGCTTGCGAGCGCGACCCGCTGGGGCCTGAGCAACATATCGTCATGTCGCAAATCGAGGTCCATCCACGCCTTTTGCCTCATCGATTGCCGGTCGTCCTCGCTGCCGTGCACGATCCCGCGTGCTTGTTCCATCAGTGACCACGGCGCAGTACGGTCCTGACGACCTGCGCGCCCTGCCCTTGGCGGCCGGCTTCACCGACATCCGGACCGTGGCCGCACTGACATGTGCACGCCAGGGATTACTTTTCATCACCGCCCTGATCGTGGGTCTGAACGAGGCGGGTTACGAGCAGCGCTACTGTTACGAGCACGGCGATGGGGCATGGGTTGCGCTGGCCGCCTGGGCCGGCCACGATCATCCACCGGGGCCCTGGATCAAGTTCAGGGGCGAAGGCACCGAACTGCTCAATCCCGCTTTCTGCCGGAGGGGGGTCATCCGGATCCTCGGTCTGAGTCACGGGGATCCCATGAGTGGAGCGGACATTGCGGGTTCGAGTGACTGAGCGGAGCAGCTCAACGGCCGAGTGCAAGTCGTCGCCATCCTGGGACTTCGCGCCGCCGTTCTGCAGACCTCCGCGATCGGCGCCTTGCTCGTCGCCAGGGTGCATCGGCGCTGAGAAGAGCAGTTCCAGGTCACGACGCGACAGGTTCACACCACGGCGTGACCGCGCGACCAAGAACCCTGTGCTGCATCTTTTCCAACGCGAGGTTGTTCACCAAGGCCTCAATGCGGCATGGCGCATCATGCTCCTGCGGGCTTCCGTAGAGTGCACGCGTCGGGTGGTCTGGGCGTGCCAAGCCCATTGCTCCGGGCAAGTGGCTGCCCCATGGACCGGTCCGGGGGCGATGCTTGACTCAGGCGCTGCGGTTTCTCAACGGTTCCCGGATGCGGCGGTCGACTGGCTCGAACTGGCTGTCCAGTCCCAAAGAACCTCTCTCCTGTTGGTTG
Source organism: Variovorax sp. PvP013 (assembly GCF_050435945.1). Taxonomy (NCBI): domain Bacteria; kingdom Pseudomonadati; phylum Pseudomonadota; class Betaproteobacteria; order Burkholderiales; family Comamonadaceae; genus Variovorax; species Variovorax sp. PvP013. The sequence continues at coordinate 113,525 of NZ_JBNDLF010000006.1, read as the reverse complement.
CTCAGCTTTCTGAGCCCGGCTCTGCTTCGTCCCGCTCAGCCCGCCCTGCCACGACAGCGCTGATAACGCTCGTCGACGCGACGCGCGAACCACTCGGTGGTCAGCTTGCGGGTGATCTTGGGGCTCTGCAGACGGATGCGTGGCAGCACCGCGCGCGGCACCAGCCGCCGCGCTTGTGCTTCGGCGAGCTCGAAGACGCGCGCCCACAGCCGCGTCTGTTCGAGCGACGGCTGGTCTGCCTGCTCGAGCGAACGCCGGATTTCGCCATCGCTCACTCCCAGCCGTGGACCGATCGAGCGCACCGCGGCCTCGGTACCGCCCACTTTCGCCGGGTCGCCCCCGGGCACGACAAGGTCGCCGTCGAGGTCGAGCGAGACACCGGCCAACGCGCTCACCGCGCTCTGGAACGCCGCGTTTCGACTAGCGTATTGACCGGCGTTGAAATCGGCGAAGCGGTAGAGCATCTGGTCATAGGGCGCCGGATGGCCGAGCAGGTGGGCCGTCCCGAAATACACGCCGCCACGGCGTGAGAACACTTCGTCGCGGACCGATCCGGTCGTCCGGTAGGGATAGTCGCGGTCCTTCACGTGTTGTTCGGCAAACTCGACACTGACCTGCATCGGCCCGCCGGTGCGCACCGGGTTGTAGCCGGCAAGGAGGCGCTGCCCCAGGGGGACTTGACTGACGAAATCCTGGAACAGATCGCTCAGTTCCTTCTCGCTGCGCGCGGCATCGATCCGCTCGCTCCATGTGCGGCTGTCCGGCGAGCGCAGTCGAAGGGCTGCGCTCACGAGCACCTGCGGCAGTCCTGCCCGCTCGGCACGGCGATCGATTTCCTCGCGCGCGATCCTGCCGAGTCCGGGCACCATCGGATCGGCGCGATAGTTCGATTCCTGCTCGGCGACGGCGAGCACCGCGCAGACGTTGTCGAGGCTGGGTTCGATGCGAAGGGCATCGAATGCGGCATAGAGGTCGACCGCCCAGCCGGGACGATCGACGACGTTCTGCGGCAGCAACTTCGCGATGCGCGCGCGGACGTCCTCGGGGCGCGCTGACGCCGACGACGGCGCCGTGCCGCAGCCTGCCAGGAAGAGACTCGAAGCAGCGAGCAGCAGGATCAGGGTGTGCGTCAGTCGCATGACGCGAAGGGTAGCTCAACCCTGGACATCGCCTCCGGCCGACCGGCTGCCATATTCTCGAAGGCGCACACCCGCATCGAGTGGCAGCTCGCCATTCTTCCCGTCGATGGATTCGCTAGACACGCCTGTTCATGCCTCGTCGCGTCGATCCATCCGTCGTGATGGCGAGACCGACCAACACCTGATCGAGCACGATCGCGCGAATCCCCCAAAGATGGAATCGTCGGATTTTTTCCCCATTACCCAGGCGAGTAAAAACAGCAATCGGAGAAACCTCTCGGTAAAAAGCACTCCAGCTTTACAGAGTAAAAGCAACGCTCGTCGATTAACAAGGAGTTCAGGTTGACTGTCCATGATCCGCGACATGGAGCATCTGTATCACTGGGGTTGGGACTGCGTCTGCGCGGCCGACCCGATTCCGTAAGGAGGATTCAGAGCCATCGTGATCTGCAAGTCGCTGGTGAGCGGACACATCCCGCAGTCCCTTGTTGACGGGCTGGTGCATGAAACGGTCGAGCAGTCACTTCGTCGCGCCAGAGAAGTGGCCGTGAATTGGATTCATGAGCACAGGTATGGCCTTCAAAATTCGCATTGAACGAAATTCGACCGGAGAGGCCCGTGTGGACGCGCCACGGATGCCATCGCTCCATCGGATGATCGGTTTTCGATCGCCCAATGGTTGATGCATGCATCCCCTGCGAGTCCGCGTCAGCCGATGAATCGACGACACGAACAGACGGCTGCAACGAGAAATGGCCCCTGAGGGCCATTCGTCGTTCGGATTCGGTCTGCTTCGACGATCACTTGCCGTCGCGATCCGAATCCCCGGGCACCGCCCGTTCAACCTTGTCACTCAAACGATTCCAAGCGTCGCGACTGGCGTGCTTGGCTCGTTCCCACTCCAGGGAAGACTTGCCCTTCGCGCTGTTCCAATCCCGCCCCAGATCCTGCTCGACCTCGTCGAACTTCTTGTCGGGATGTCGCGAGAACGCGTTGACACCATAGCCATAGGCGGGGCCGTAATCGTCGTAGGTGGAGCCACTTCCCACATACGAGCGGCTCGAATAGTTGTCTTTCCAATAAGCATCTTCGGCCACCGGATCGGCCGACACCGACTTGCCGGCCAATGCACCGGCAACGACGCCCACGGCGGCCCCAACGAGCGCACCGACGGGGCCGGTCATGCCACCGATCGCAGCACCCGCGGCCGCGCCTCCGGCCACGCCTCCGACGGCGCCTCCCACGGCCGCACCCACACCGGTTGCGGTTCCGTCGCTCACCTTCTTGGTACCGTCAGCATTGGTCATGTTGGACATTGCGAGTCTCCTGAATTGTTAAGGGAAGACGCACCTTCTGCTTGCTGGCCGCCATCGAAGCAGGCATGCATCCGACATGGCGGAGGGCAGGCAGATGAACGAAACGTAAGGTCCGGCCTACACAGCGCCGAGTCAGTGTTCACCTTCATTTTGATCTTGTCCTTGGTCATCCATTGCAGTCATGCATCCGGCATCGTGTCCTTGTGTGTCCGGTTTTCATTGACAAGCCTCGACCCATCGGCACCATCGAGAAGGCCGGGACATGTCCCGCGGGATGTCGATGGACGCAGGACGATGCGCGCGACCGAATGCGGGCGTCCAAAGCGGGCATTCGGTCACATAGAGGGCGGTTCCGATCGACTCAAGTCAGCGAATGCCAACATGGTTGTCCTTGACGATCGCATTGCATTCATCTGCGGATCAATGAACCATCGGCTGACTCGATTCGCCATCACAACCACGACCGCACAATCCCATGCAATCTCTCAACCGCCAGCACACAGGCAGTGTCCCCAACACCAGCATGGTCCGATCCGACGCGACGGGCTGCACCATCGACGGTTCGCGGCGCTCGCTGATACGCGGCGCGGTCCTGTTCGCGATGTACGCAGGCAGCGGGCTGGGTCTGTCGGCCTGCGGGGGTGGCGGAAGTGATGACGTTGGGGGTGACACCGGCAGGCCGCCGGAGGGATCGAACACGGTCTTCAAGCACGGCGTGGCCAGTGGCGACCCACTCGCCGATCGGGTGATTCTCTGGACCCGGGTGACTCCCACGGCACCTGGCAGCCTCAACGTCGCCTGGGAGGTGAGCAGCGATGAGAATTTCGGGGTGATCATCGCCCGGGGCACAGCAAGCACCGGCCCCGAGCGTGACCACACGGTGAAAGTGGATGCGACAGGCCTGCGACCCGCCAGCGTCTACTTCTATCGCTTCACCGTCGGCAACGACCGGTCCCCGACGGGCCGTACGAAGACATTGCCGGTCGGCGGGGTGTCGCAAGGCAAACTGGCCGTGGTGTCGTGCGCCAATTTTCCCGGCGGGTACTTCAACGTCTACGCCGAGATCGCCAAGCGCACCGATCTCGATCTGGTGCTCCATCTGGGCGACTACATCTACGAGTTCGGTCCGCTGGGCTATGCATCGCAATTGGCCATCGCGCTCGATCGTGTGTCGACACCGGATCATGAGATTCTCACGTTGCAGGACTACCGTTTGCGCCACGCTCAGTACCGCACCGATGAAGACCTGCGTTCGATGCATGCCAGATGGCCGATCATTGCTGTCTGGGATGACCATGACCTGGCGGACAACGCATGGTCGGGTGGTGCCGGCAATCACGACGAGTCGACCGAAGGCAGTTTTGCGGCACGGCGTGCCGCCGCCGTGCAGGCCTACCACGAGTGGTTGCCCACGCGACTGCCCGATCCCGCCAATCCTTTGCAGATCTATCGCTCCTTCGATATCGGCACGCTGGCTTCGCTGCACATGCTCGACACGCGGCTCATCGGCCGGGACAAGCAGCTCGGACTGGATCAGTACCTTGATGGTGAGGCGGCCTCGCCTGCCCGGGAGCTGCTGGGTCCGGCACAGATGAACTGGTTGTCCGCGCGCATGACCGCATCGACTGCCACCTGGCAGGTGCTCGGACAGCAGGTGCTCATGATGCGCATGGCGGTGCCGCTGAGTGTGGCCAGTGCCATCACCCTGGAGACGCTCGGCGCGTACCTTCTCGCGCTGTCTACGCCCGAAGGCGCGCGCAGCGACAGTCAGAAGGCCCTCGTCGCCCAGCCCAAGGCGCCCTACAACATGGATGCCTGGGATGGCTATCCTGCAGCACGCGAGACCGTGCTGGCGCTGGCACTCAATCAAGGCAAAAATCTCATCTCCCTGGCGGGGGATACGCACAACGCCTGGGCCGGCAACCTGACCGATGCGACCGGTCGACGCGCGGGGGTCGAATTCGCCACGCCATCAGTGTCCTCGCCGGGTTTCGAGCGCTTGCTGCCGTTGATCGCCAACGATGTGCTGGCGGACGCTTTCCGACGCATGGTCGATGATTTGCGCTATACAGAAACCAGCAAGCGTGGTTATGTGCTGCTCACCTTGACCCCGAGCGAGGCGCGCAGCGAATACATCGAGGTGAGCACCGTGCTCAGCCGTGACTACTCAGCCAAAGTGGCGACCGCGCTGCGTGTCCTTCCAGGCCCGGGCAATCTCCAAGTACTTGCCAGCTGATCCAAGCGGTGCCTGCTCGATGAACGTCGTTTGCACATGGGAAAGCCACGTTCTTCAAACAGCTTAAACATGGCATTGCGTGAGGGTGCAAGGCTGCGCAGGCAGCCAACTGGGTTGTGCCAAAGCAGCCAAAGCCTTGACCGCAGCATTTTCTTCCATCATTCAATTTTTATCGAAATATAGATTCAAGACAGGAGGCCGACCGCAAGCGCTCTTGCCTCCATCGGGATGCCACGCGGATCCACCCGCTTCGACAAGTCGTCCCCGCGCTAGCGACGCTTGCTGTACCGGTCGACCCGACCGTTTACCTAGGTCGACGATCGGTCATTCCGACGTCGACCGGTCAGACAGCATTTGCAGGGACTCGCCGACGGTGGGTTCTTCGCCGGTAGTTGCCCAATGTCGTGGTCCTCGTGTCGATGATCGCGATGGTGGGTCCGACCACGAAGACCACCAGCGACAGGAGCGCGGCCAGCAGCAGGTTGATGTTGAACAACCACTTGATGCCCTTGGTCACGCCGCTGACCGCCGAGGCGATGAACAGCGTCGTGGTCACCGCGATATGACCAGCTGCGAGGACTCGCTGATTGGAAGCCCGAACGGGTTGATGAGCCTTTGGCCCTCTCGCGCCTTCAATCAAACATTCGCGGGTCGAACGCGAAAGGGTCACGCACGACCGTCAAGACGATCGAGCCATAGGCCGGATGGGATGGGTTGAGAAGCAGGTTAAGCTCGTCGGGCTCGACGGCCGAAGGCACCCACAATCCCAGTCCCGACCCCGACCTTCGCCAAGCAACCCCCACATCCTGGGTCAGGGTCGGCTGATCGATCCAGTCGAGCGGCAACACCGTGCCCAAGTCCGCCAGCGTCTGCAGCGGGGCGCCTGCGGGCAGCTGCAACGCCAGCATGATCAGGTTGATCGGTGTCACACCATTGCAGTGCACCCGTTTTTCCAGCTGGCAAATGGCGCGCGACCCCCCGGCATACACCACGGGCAAGCCATCGGGCGCAGTGAGGTGCCAGCGCCCTGCTTCGAGCGTCGATCCATGGCTGAGGTCTTGCAGTGTGCGGGCTCTGTTCGTACCGATGCGGTAGACGGTGCACGTCAAACCACACCCCCGTGCTCGATCGCATTGAGGATCTGCCGCACCTTGACGCCGCCATATTCATTCGATGCCGCATCCAGCGGCGTGCGGCCTTCCAGCAGGGGATGTGCCTTGGTCATCCACATGCCTGCCCCGTCGCCGAACACCTCGGCAGCTTTCACCATGAGTTCCGACTGGCGCACCAGCCGCTCGGTGACTGCGGCATCGAGTGTGTCGTCCTTGTTTTTCCTCGACAGCGTGGAGGGCGATAAACGCAGGCCCCCATAGAAACCCTGTTTGGGCAGATTCGCCACCTGCAACCAGTCCTCGACCGCTTGCACCTTGAGCCCATGGTGGGCCACGAAGGCAGCGGCCTGTGTATCGAGCCGGGAGCTGGTACCGACCATGCGGAAGATGTGCACCGCAGCACCGGTGGCGTCCACCATGTTGGTCTGCACCACCTCCGAGATGCCCCGCGCCAGTGTTTGCGAAAAAGTGTCCTGTGTTCCGGACTTCTTCTTTGTGCCGGCCGCGGCGCCCACGTCACGGTGGGCGGTGCCGTTGCTGGCCTTGCGACTTGGAACGATGTGAGTGGATGCCATGGCATCAACTTAGCATGTTTTGCATTTTCATGCCATGGGCATTGCAAATGCAATGTTTTCCGATGTGTGCCCCTTCACCATATCCGGGTAGCGCCAACGTTCTGTGCGTGCGGCATCGGTGGGGGGGACGCGCTCGTTCAGCAATGTGACAATCTACTCAGTCAACAGGTCCCTGGCCGGGCCACCGTTGAAACCGATCTTGATGGTCGACTGGTTCTAAACGCCTGCAACCGAACCTCGGCTTGTTGCACCACCGAGCTTGGCACAGGTCGTCAGCTGTCATCCGAGTCCATCGTCAAAGCCGAGGTAACTTGCCGTGCACGAGACCCCAAGGGCGTGCTCGTTCCCACCCTGGTGGCGGCCAGGCACCGCAGGGAGCTTCTTGATCGGGGCATGCCAAAAACCTGCTGCCTTTCGTCCACGGTGTCGACCCGCCAGCGTTTGATGCCTCGTTATTGGCGTGCGAGCAGGTGGACCACGGTTGTCCGAGCCTTCCAGCAATCCTTGCTGCTCGAGCACACGCTGGATGGCAAGTGTCTTGCTCACAGCAAGCCTGCGGTGATGCGGGGCGGGATCCGGTGCCATGCCATGACGTGGCGACATTCACGCAGCTTGAACAACCCATCAAACGGTCATCGAAGCGCGGCTTCTGGAAGCAGCCTGGCAAGAGGGTGTGTCCAGTCCGCAATCAGAATCCGCTTGGGCGCACCGCATGGCGAAACCGTGGTCGATGGGGATTCTGCCCGAGTGCCAGTGCAGCCAACCGGCCATCCGGTCACGAATCAAATTCCGCACGCAGTCGCAGGATGTGTTCACCCGCGCTCGGAGTTCCGCGCGTGCTGAGCGCACGCTCGCCATCGATGCGCACTGGCACGCACATGGTGTGCACCTCGGCGCTGTCACCACACCGCACGGTCTGCAGCCTGTTGAGCAGGCCGAAAGCCTCGCTCTTCAGAAGAACTCGGCCAGTCGGGCACCTCGGTGCACCCCAAACATCAACGGGCCGCAAACGTCCAAGCGAGTGGGCGCCGGGCTGATGTGCCAGTTCGGCCGCCATCAGCCGCTTGATGTCGTCGCGCTTGGCGAACGCATCGCGCGCGTCATAGCCGGCCAGCGCCGGCAGTGGCAAGGTGTGCGCCAACTGCGCCAGCGGCATCATCGCCAGCGCCAGATAGCCGTCGCTCGTGGCGTAGATGCCGTAGGGCGCGACGACGTAGGCGTTGGCGTTGCGGAAGTCCGCGCGCGCGGGCGGGCGCTGGCCGTCGTTGAGGTGCGTGGTGAGCAGTTCGAACTGCAGGTCGACCAGCACTTCGAGCAGGCTGGTCTGCACGTGGGCGCCCTTGCTCGTGATGCCGCGCCGCACCAACGCGGCCAGGATGCCTGCCGTGAGCGCCTGACCGGCCAGCAAGTCGGCGATCGACAGGCCCAGCGGCACCGGGCCGTCACCCTTGTGGCCGTTGAGCCAGGTCACGCCCGAAAGCGACTGCGCGAGCAGGTCCTGGCCCGGCAGGTCGACCCACGGGCCGGACTCGCCATAGCCGTAGATACCGCCGTACACCAGCCACGGGTTGATCGACCGCACATCCTCATACCCCAGGCCCAGACGCTCGATCACGCCGAGACGGAAGTTCTGGATCAGCACGTCGGCGCGTGCGATCAGGCGCTCGAGCGCAGCCAGGTCGCCCGGGTCCTTGAGGTCGATCGCCAAGCTCTCCTTGTTGCGGTTGATGGCGTGAAACAGCGTGGAATCTCCGCCGATGTCGGTGTCCTTGAGATAGAGCGCACGGCAGATGTCGCCCGCCCCGCGATGGAACTGAACTGCCGAACACCCGCAGCCTGAGCTTGTTCACCACGATGTGGCGCGTCCTGCCTTCGATTTTTTCGTTGGTGCTGGCCGGCCTGGTGCCCATGAGGTCGCCGAGCAAGGCAAGACGCTGCGGGCGCACTGAACGCACTTGCTCATTCCTGGACACTGCCTGCCCAGGGCTGCATGAAACCGACCCGGAGAATGAGAGGCCGTGGAGTCGCGAGACCGCTATCCTCGTCAGCTTGGGTTATGCCGAGCCGTATCACCAGACCGGCCTTGCCTGAGTTGACCGGCAATTTCTCCACCTCACCCGGCCTTTCTATGCCCATCGATGGCTTCGACACTCGTTTCACAGATCTGCTGCCCACCGCCGTGCTGGTGGTGCGCGAAGGCATCCTGCGCTATCTGAACCCTGCGGCACGGCGCCTGCTGGAGATTGACCCGGCAGTGCCCGGCGCCAGCGACCACCTGATGGACTACGTGCACGAGCTGGACAAGGCGCGTGCACGTCACAGGCTGTCCGCCATGGAGAACTCGGCCCCCGACGCTCCGATAGCGAAAGAGGCGTCCGAATTCCGCGTGGTCACCGCCCGGCGGAAGCTGCGCATCGTGATGACCAACAGCGCTGCCATCGCGCTGGCCGATGGACCCGCTGTCGTCATCACCGCTGAGGACATGACACACCAGAGCCAGATGGAAGACCAACTGCGCGAGAGCGAGCGCGAGTTCCGGCGCCTTTTCGAGAATCTGCAGGATGTCTACTACCGCACCGACGCGCTGGGCGTGGTGCAGAAGGTCGGCCCCGGCGTCTGCAAGGTTCTGGGCTACGAGCCCTGCGAGATCGAAGGCCAGGACGCGGCGTTCTACTACCCGCAGAGCAAGGACCGCGAGGCACTCAAACAGGCCATCGCCGCCTACGGTGAGGTGTCGGACTTCCCCGGCCAGATGGTGCGCCGCGATGGCCAGGTCATCGATATCTCGATCAGCAGCCACGCGTTGTTCGACGCGCAAGGCCGGTTCGCCGGCGTCGAGGGGGTGTGGCGCGACGTTACACAGCGCAAAAACATGGAGCGCGAACTCTACCGGCTGGCGACCACCGATACCCTGACCGGCATCGCCAATCGGCGCAATTTTCTGGACCGTGCCCGGCAGTTCTTCGACGATGCAGCCCGGCAACAAGCGCCGATGTGCCTGCTGATGTTGGACCTGGACCACTTCAAGAGCGTCAACGACCGGCATGGTCACCTGCAAGGCGACCAGGTCTTGGTCCGCTTCGCGCAGACGGTCGCTGCCCTGCTGAACGACGACACGATCTTCGGGCGGCTGGGCGGCGAGGAATTCGGCATCGGCCTGCCCGCCACGCCCGGGGACGCAGCATCGATGGCGCAGCAGCTGCAGGCGAAGGTACGCCTGCTGCGCTTCTCCGACGGTTGGGGCGGCCACTACGGCATCACCACCAGCATCGGGATGGCCTGCGCGCAGCCGGGCGACCAGCGCTTCGATAGCCTGCTCGAGAACGCCGACCGCGCGCTCTACGCGGCCAAGCGCGCCGGCCGCGACTGCATCGTCGCGGACAACGGCGGGATGCTGAACGGGTGAGCGTTAGCAGCGCCCTTCCTCAGTGGTAAAGCGGCCAAGGCGCATCCTGCAGCAGCTGCTCCATCTGGTCCGAGAACGGAGCCTGAACCCCCACCGCCAGGGCTAGGCGGCCATCGAAGTCGACGTCGTAGCCCTGGTACGCAAGGTGCGCTGGTTCGACGGGATCTTCAAACAACCAGATGAACCCCACGCTCGCTGTCTCGAGTGTGCCCATGTCCAGTTCAGCGCCCTGCTCGCGCCGGAGCACATACATGCGCCGCGCTTGGCACACCGGCTCGAATGGATTTCATGGCAGCTCGGCGGCGATCCATGGCTACCGGCGCTGGTGGGCATGAAACGGCTGAGTGCCACGGCCACGAAGAATCTCGATTCGACCTAGCAGGCCCTGTTCGCATGAACGCGCCTTCGACTTTGCGTGAAGCCCTGTCGTGCGTGTCTGGGAAAGAATGTGTGCTCACGCCCGGTGTTTTGCCGTCGAAAAATCCAACCTGATGCGACTTCGAGGTCGCAGCACTGCATGTCCACGGTGCAAAGCTGAGCCTATCGAAGGCCCGCTTGCCGATGTTGTTGTGTGGGTGGCATGCCTCGGCAGCACGCCCCATCAAGCTCAAGCTCAACACCCAGCCGGGCTGGGACGAACCTCTCTTCTTGCGCGCCGGCTGGGACGTGCATGTCAGCGAAGCGGCAAAGCACAGCCGCGCTGGCAGGGCGCACCACTCGAAAGCCTTTGGGAGCGAAACCTTTTCCCGGTTTCAAGCAATTCAGCCGGCATTGATCGCTGGCGGCAGCGTCTGCACATGCACTTCAAAGTCAGGCAATACTGGATGGCCACGTCACTGAAGACCGCAGGCCGGCCGGCGCGCACACTGGACACAGCTTGCCACTGAAGCTCGGGATTAAGCCAGATCATCAGCGAGCCGCGACGCTTGAGTGAAGCGTTGTAGGCCGGCCAATTTGTTGTGGGGTATCGCGCTCGAGGGGAGTTTGCTCATCTCCTTACGCTACCAAGGTCACATGCTCGGCAGGATCCTTGCCAAGGAGTAATGCAACAACGCCCCCCGCATGCCCACCGAACGCCTGCCTGCCCTGGGTCACGATGGCAATGGCTGTGTCGTGGTCTGCAAAACGCTGGGTTTTCCGGCCATCTCCCGCAGGGACAGCCGGTACGACATGGTCCGCTACCAGCTCAGCACTGGCGAGGAGCTCGCGCCCACGGGCGAGCCGCAGACCTGTCGCACCGCCGACGGCAAGATCGTCCTGACGCTCATCGTGAACCGAGCATCGACGCATATCATCAAGTTTGCTGAACGCGTCGGACCGGTTTTCAGCACTTGATTCATCATGGGCCGTCAGGCTAAGCCGAAGTTTCTGATGGGGACGGCGACTTACATCTCAGCGAGATTGCGCTGCATGACGATGTTTCGCCTGCAGTGCCTGACCAGCGTCGTGCGCCGGGGAAGTCAAGTCACTCTTCGGTTCGATAAGACCTTGAATCGGCCCCCGCTGCGGCTCACAACGGTTCAGGAAACAGGCTCAGGCGCTTTTCCTGCTTTCTATGGCACGGTGGATGTCGGAGGTTGCATGATGTAAGCCATCACACAGCACCTCCACCGTCTGATTGATTTTCTGTTCGGAACAGTTTAAGTTTTTCGTATTACAGCGAGATCCCGACCGCCTCGCTGCTTGCGTTCCAAAAGAACGTCAGACCCTGCTAGAAGGAAGATGCATGTTGGCTCCCGCAAATCCTGAAGTGGCCGATTTGCTCGCTTGGCATCAGGTCACGGACGAATATGCCATTGCACTGGATGCGCTCCGGCGGGGTGAACCCACTGCACGCGTGCAGGTTCAAGCTCTTTATTTGAAGTTGCGCCGTCTCATGGATTTTGCTTCAGCTAAAACGAACTGAGGTCAATGGGCGGAAGAATGACTGAGGTCCATTAGATGCAAGTGATGCCATGATTGGACAGCCGGTCGAGCCCATGAGCGCATTGGCTTGTCTTTGACGATCAGAGGGGTTTTGAAGGTCCAAGGATAGGTTTTGGACGGATTGATTTCATGACCGGCGCTGCTTCCATGGCGCCAAGAGTTTTCAATGTCGAGGCCGCCAAGTATTGTGCGAGGTCGTGCTGAGCCTCACGCAGCCCACGTCGGGCGCGAGCCAGCATCTTGAGATCGGATCGGTCAGGTGGCCCATCCCTGCCACCGCACATGTAATCCCCCAGGCGTTCGATGAGCTCCTCGCGCGCGAGCTGCACGGCCATCTGGCATGCTGACACCCGGGCTTGAAGCTCGATTGCGTACGCCGCATCGATATCGTTCATGATCACCCATCAACGCTGTACGTCTTTTGTATTATTTCAGTGTCAAGGCGGGATGCGTAGGACAGGTAGGCCAATCGGCGTACACAAGCGAGTCGACGAAACGGGAGTCGGGCTGGTGCCCCTTTCGATGGGCAATGCCCCAGAGGCCTGAACTCTTCGTTCGCAACCCGACGCCAGCTGTCAAGATTGCTACCGGTAGTGGGATTGAGCCGGTGCATGGGCCCAAGGGAGTTGCACGTGCCGGCGCCACGCACGGTTGGATGGCAATGAACGCTCCAGCGTTTGACAGGGTTGCTTTGAAGTGGTGTTGGTGCCCGACACTGGCATTTCTCGGTCAAGCACTGTGCAGCCAGTGAGCATCCGGCCCACTCTTTCAAGCCTTCGCCGGCGCTCCAGGCGGTTGGCTAAGATGCATCGATGACCACTCAAGCGCCTCTGCCAGGAGCCTTCGCGAGGCGGCCGTCGTGACGTCGCTGCCCGAACCGCCCACGATCGGTGCCCAGCCGCGCGACTACGTCCTCGCCCTGGCGGCCGTCACCGCAGCCCTGGTACTGCGCTATCTCCTGAATCCGCTCCTGGGCCAGCAAGGCCCCTATCTCATCCTCTCTTTGGCGATCGTGGTCGCTGCGTTCGGAGGGGGTTTCGGCCCGGCGGTGTTGGCCACCGTCTTCAGTGTTTCCATCGGCACTTATTTCTTCATCGTGCGCGGCGCCGGCGTCGAGGGTTTCCTCCAGCGCGAGAACCTCAGCCGGACCGTGCTGTTCCTGGTCATCGGACTGAGCATCGGCGCGATCGGCGGGCGCCTGAGGACGTCACGTCATGCCTTGGCCCAGAGCGTGCGGCAGCTCCGCGCCAGCAACCGATCCAAAGACAACGCCATGGCCACGCTCGGCCACGAGATCCGCAACCCCCTGTCTGCGCTTCACACGGCGTGCGAGGTCCTCCAACGCACCCCGGACGACGCCAAGCGTGTGATCTGGGCCAGCGAGTTGATCGAGCGGCAGGTCCTGCAGATGACCCGCATGGCCAAGGACCTGGCCGATCTCTCGGGCGTCATGCGCGACGACCTGGTGCTCGAGCCGCACAGGGTCAACTTCCAGCAGGTGCTCGCCCAGGCCATCGAGCAGAGCGAGCCCCTGATGACCAAAAAAGGCATCGTCTGCACACGGACCTGGGCACGCTGCCCGTGGAGGTCATGGGCGATCCGACCCGGCTCGTCCAGGTCTTCGCCAACCTCCTGAACAACGCCGCCAAGTACACCGACCCGGGTGGCCGGATCGCGCTCACGCTGCGCAGCCTGCCCTCGCGCGAGGCGGTGGTCACCGTGAGCGACAACGGCACCGGTATGGATCCTGGCGCCATCGCCGAGCTGTTCGAGCCCTTCGTGCAAGCCCCCGGCGCCGCGTCCAACGCGGAAGGCGGGCTGGGGCTGGGCCTGGCCATCGTGACGAAGATCGTCCAGCGTCACGGCGGCCACGTAAAGGCCCAAAGCCCGGGACTGGGGCAAGGCAGCACGTTCACCACCACGCTTCCCCTGGGGCCACCCGATCCAACGATGGCCACGCATTGAGTGCCAGGCAGTCCGGCCCGGACGGTGTCCTGACTGGCAAGCGGTCGGAGACCGTCCGGATGGAAGTACCAAGTCTCAAGACAAACCCCCGACGAAAAGGCGCTCGTGGACACCTGCATGCTTGGTCCTGTGAATGCCGTTCCCATGTTGCTGGGGGTCGCAGCAACCGCTGTTCGGCACGCTGGTCCATGACATCGTCTTTGAACCGATGTCGAATCACAGCCTCCCGTCAGGCCTGTTCCGATCCACCCGCCGCTGGCACCGTCTTCGTCCATGCAGCTCACTCGGAAGACGCGTACCGAGCCAGATGCTCGTCGACACCGATCGATCCGCGCCGGGGCGCTTCGGGCCTGTCGTACAAGCCGTCGACGCTGATGGCGGTCATGCGTGCGTACGAGCGCGCCGCCACGGCTCCAAAGCCTAAAGACCTGAACTCCCTTTCCCAGTGCGCACGCGGCACCTGCTGCACGCTCACCGGCCGTCCTCGCAAGCGCGCAAAGACCTGGGCCACGTCCTGGGGGCTGCAGGGCCGGGGGCCTTCCACGTGGCACAGGCCCGTCTCGTCGCTCAGGAGCCAGCGGACAGCCTCGCGGCCCAGGTCGACCGGATCGACCATCGGAAAAGCCATGTCGGGGGGATACAGCGTGCGAAGGACGCCCGTGCGCGCCACGAGCGGCCACAAAGGATCCCAGTTGGTAAAGAGGTAGGCGGCCCGCACGATGGCCAGTGGGATCCGCTGGTGCCGCAATCCCTGCTCGAAGGCGTGCAGCGTGTTGAGATCGCCCAGGTACTGTCCGGGCTGTGCGCCATAAGTCGACAATGCCACCACCTTCTCCAGCCCCGAGTCCCCGAGAGCGACCAGGATCTGGAACGCCGTGCGACGCTCCTGCAAGTCCGTGTCGGTGGCCACGGGTGCGGGCGGGTTCAGGACGAAGGCACGCCGTCCGGTGCGAAAGACTGCCCGCAGGCGATCGACATCCTGGAGATCGGCCACGGCGACCTGCGCACCACGATGCGCCCAGGCCGCCGCCCGGGTGGCATCGCGCGTGACGACCGTGACAGGATGCCCCTGCGCGAGCAGGCACGCCGCCACGGCCGAGCCCACATGGCCGGTGGCACCCATGACGATGAACATGCGAGCCTCCCGGGTCTCAGCGGGACTGGTCGCGCTCCCACTGGGCTTCCGCATCGAGCCAGTCCTGCACGGCGTCACCGTCCGTGCCGCCGCGACGCTCGTAGGCGGCATAGGCGGCCTCGCGAATCCGGGCTTCCCGGCCGGTCGCTTGCGTCCCGGTGGACTCCTGCGGTGGTGGTTCAGGAGGCATCCCGGTGGCGAATTCAGGATGCTCGGCGGCAAGGGTTGCCGGCTTGGTGTCGGCGACAGGCGTGCTCTTCTTCGAAGGCATGGGTGGGTTTCTCCTCGGTCTCCGGCGGCAATGGCCGGGCGCGGAAATATAGCGAGTCGACCCGACGGTTGTCGATCCCTGAAACAACCAGGAGGCATCGCGACGCAGATGCGCCCTGCACGAGGGGCGTCGTCCGATCCGGATGCTCAGCGTCTCAGGCGTTGTTCAAGTCCCTGCATTCGAGGTGTTCGACGATCGCCGTCTCGATCCGGCACCTGACCAGCTTCGTCATGTCTTCGCTCTGCGAAGCTCGCAGAACCAGCGTGCAAAGCTCGGGCTGGCAAGATGTGCCGTCGACCGTGGCCTACCAGTATTCACGGTTGTCGCTCCTGACGGTGACGACCCGATGCATCTCCCAGCGCACCTGCTGCACAGCCTCGCGCAGCGCATCGCTTTCGTCGGGTGGACACGGCCCCGCCTGCATGGCCGTGTCGAACACCCGAGCCATGCCCTCGCTCCGACGGCCGATCGAACGCAGCTCGCGAAACACATCGCGCAAGTCGTCCAGCTCGGCAGCATTCTATTGGGGCGTGCGGGACAGATGGACCAGCGCCAGCGAGTGGATCCAGTTAGCGGGGCTGGTGCCCTGTGCCTGTGCGGCAGCCGCTAGCGCAATGCGCTCTGAAGCTTTGAGAACGCAGACCTGCTCGCCGCGCCCCGCTGAGGTGCAACGATGGCCTGGGCAAGTCTTGCACCGTGCAAGCCTTCTCGCCGCTTGTTCCTTCGATCGCAAGGGCAACCGGCCGGCGCAGTGCTGCGGCCGTGCCACCATCGATGGTCTGCGTCCAGTTCGCGAAGCAGCATCCTATGCCTCGGGCACATGGGTTGAGAGATGACGCTGGCCTTCTGCAGTGGATACGACTCGTCCTTTGCCAAATTGCTACCGCTCAACACGTGCAAAGCCGGCAGGTTGATCGATCCCACTCTCAGTGCTGCCTCGAGTTCATCGATGTCCGTGGCATAGGCCACCGGCCTGGCAATCCAACACACACGGTGGCCAGCATATCTGTCACCCGGCCACTCCGGGAATGGTTACAGTGTCGGTCGGGTGAGCCGCTGTTGCCAACGCGTTTGCCACATTGCTACCGCTCAACATATCCTGCACTCCTCTTTGATTGCATGAATCCACCACCTTCACGGTGTGGTCGATGGACCAGGGAACGGGAGGTCGGGGTGCCCAAGGCTTGCACGGTGCAAGCCTTGGGTCAGCCCTGCAAGGTGCCTGAGTCCGAACTCTGAATCACTGTTGCGGTCCAGCGCCGTGACATAACGCCAGTCCGCAGGTCTTGCACCGTGCAAGCCCCGCTGGCTAAGCGATCCGCACGATCCCCAGTTCGGCTGCCTCGACTTCCTCGACGCCCGTGGCACAAGCCACCAGCGCCAGACCACTGCGGGCGGCTATTCAGCCAACAGCTCGGCCGACCGGATCGAGGAAAACGACGCCAAATTTTCCAGCGCGGCGGTCGACGGCGACGTGACGAGCCGGCGCTTCAAGTCCTTCAACAGTGGCTGACCCTTCGTGCTGATCACGTCGCCGGCGGACGAGCGGCTGGCCGTCGCCGGCCAGGGTCCGGTGCCGGCCGGAATGCTGGATGTCCATGCGCTGGTGCTCGGCCGGAACATCGAGGCGGTCGAGGCCGTGCTCGACGATGGCGGGCCGATGCGGATGTTTCCGGCTATGCACCGCCCGGGCCTCTGGACCGCGACCCTCGCGCTCGGTCGACAGCGTGCACCGGATCGCCGTGCTGGCGCGGGTCGTAAGGCAGCCGGCCGGCATGGCGGCCGCTTGGCCGTGCGGCGACTGCACCTGGACGAGATCCGGTTTCACGTCACGCGGGAGTCCGACCGAGCGCGACCTTCGGCGAACACCACCCCTCGATCGGCGCTTGGCCACGACGCAGCCCCCTCGGTGCCCGGCTCGGACCAAACGCCAATTGCCGGCACCGGTGAATTCTCAGCCGCCGGTCGATCGATCGGGCCCGGTGGCTTCAGCAACATCCGCGAGATCGGCAGGCAGCGCGGAATGGGCGAGCGCATAGACCTCGCGTTCCGCGCCCGGCCGCGCACCCGCCGCGATCAGCGAGGCCTCGCCCAAGGCATCGACGGACAGCGTGCGCAATGCCGATGCGTCATAGCCGCAAACCACCACCACCCCGTCAGCGTAGCGGTCCGACAGGCCGCGGATGCGCTGCTCCTCGGTCACCGCCACACGCGGTGCCTCGTGTCGCAGCACGTGCAGTCCGGTGAGCCCGGGGATCACGGCAACGCGCCGACCCAGCTGCTCCAGATGGTCGAGCAACGCCGTCTCGGACCCCGGCCGAGGCACCAGCCGGATCGTCAGCGCATGGCGCGACGTCACGGCGCCCGAGCTCGACAGCACCCGGCACTGGCTGCGGACCATGTTGCGGTGGTGCGGCATCATGCGCACCGACCATTCGGATGGTGCGTTGAGGCGCCCCACGTAGGCGGGCGAGCCCAGGACGGCGTGATCGTCCAGCTCGTACAGCACAAAGACGCCTTCCGTTCCATCCGCGCTGGTCCAGCGGCTGGCGCGGCGGAAGCCGGGAATGCGCAGCCGTTCGGGAAAGTGTTCGTGCGCGTGCCAGTGCGCGAATTCCGGCATGGCCGTAGGCGCCATGTCCCACCACATGGCCAGCGCCGCTTGTCCGAGCAGAGCCATGGCTGCCTTATCGGCCGGCGCGCAACTGCGCCAGCTCGGCGGTGACCTGCTTGAAGACGGCCTCTCCGGCTTCCTTGCTGAACTTGTCGGTGACCGGCTGAACCTTCTGGCGCAGCCGGGCGATCTCCTCGGCACCGACCTCGTTGACCTGCATCGTCTTCCTGAGCGCCTCGACCGACTGCACCTCCTTCTGCAGCGTCAGGCGCCGCTCCTCCTGCTTGGCCTCGTCGGCGGCGGACCGGATGACCGCACGTTCGGCCTCGGACATCGCGTCCCAGGTCTTCTTGCTCATCAGGAATGGCATGCCGGTGTAGACGTGCCGGGTCAGCGAGAGGTACTTCTGCACTTCCGCGAACTTCGCCGACTCGATCACCGCGACCGGGTTGTCCTGGCCGTCGATGGCACGCGATTCGAGCGCGCCGTACACCTCGCCGAAGGTCATCGGCACCGGGTTCGCGCCCAGGGCCGTGAAGAGGTCGATGAAGATCGGCGAAGCGATCACGCGGACCTTCAGGCCTTGGATGTCCTCGTACTTCGTGATCGGGCGCTTGCTGTTGGTGATGTGACGGAAGCCCAAATCCCAGATGCCGAGTCCGATCGCGCCATGCGCCGCGAGGTCGTCGAGCATCCGGGTGCCGACCGGGCCGTCGGCCACGGCATAAGCCTCCTGCGCGCTGTTGAACAGGAACGGCAGGTCGAACACCATGAAGCGCTTGTCGATCGACGCGATGAGGCCGGTGGCCATCGACGTGAAGTCGAGCGTGCCACCGCGCACCGACGAAAGGTTCTGCGGGTCGCTGCCCAGCACCGCGTTGGGGTAGAGCGTCACCTTCATCTTGCCGCCGCTTTTCTGCGCCACGGCGTCGGCGAACCTTTGCGCCCCCAGGCCCAGCGGGTGGTCCTTGGCCAGGCTGAACGCGAACCGAAGGTTGCGTTCCCTGATGTCTTGGGCATGGGCGGCCGGCCCGAGCAGGGCCGTCGTGGCGGCCATGGCGAGAAGGATCCGCCGCGAGAGCGTGGTGCGAGTCATGTGGTCTCCTGATTCGGTCCGGGTCGACGCACGGCGAATCCGTGCAGCGGGCCGATCGTGACAGAATTTTGAAAGCCATTCAACTTTCGTAATCCCTTCGATTTTCTGATACCTTTCAGTTTTTGAAAGGAGGCACGCATGAGTGGCGCACTCGAGAAATCCCTCGCCATCCTCCAGTACCTGGTGGACCGCCCAGACGGGGTCGCACTGGTGCAGATCGCCACCGACCTGAACCAGCTGCGCAGCGGCTGCCATCGCGCGCTGCAGGAGCTCATCCGCTATGGCTACGTGCGCCAACTGCAGCGTGGCGACTACGCCCTGACCACACGCTTGGCTTCGATGGGCCTGAGCTTCCTGAGCAAATCCGGGGTCGTCGACATCGCGCAGCCGGTAATCCACCGGCTGGCCCAGGCCACCGAGGAACTGGTGCGTCTCGCCATCGTCGACGGCGAACGGCTCACGCTCGTGGCCAAGGCCCAGGGGTCGCGGTCCGGCCTGCTCTACGACCCGGACATGGGAATCGACCTGCGGCTGTCCTGCAGTGCCGCGGGGCAGGCGTGGCTGATGACGGTGCCCGAAGATGTCGCCATTGCGTACGTCACGCGCCAGGGCATGGGGCTGCCCGAACATCACGGCCCGAACGCACCCACCTCCATCAAGGCGCTGCTCAAGCTGCTGGAGGCGCATCGCCGACGCGGCTTCAGCATCGTTCAGGACGCCTACGCGCCCGGCATGAGTTCGATGGCCGCGCCGGTGCAGCGCCAAGGCGAGGCGGCGACGGGCGTGATCGTGGTGGCCGGGCCATCGTCGAGGCTCACGCTCGAAAGGATGCAGGGCTTCGGCCCGGCGACGCTCGAAGCCGCCGACGAACTCGCCATGACCGGCAGCGCCTCGCCGCTGTTGAAGTCGGCCAACCTCGGCACCTGGGGCAACGTCGCCGGCCAAGCGCCGTCCCGGCGCCAGCGCGCGTCGGAAGGCTGACGCACCGACATACCACGTCCCTCGGGCGACCGCTTCAGCCGACGCCATGGAAGCCCGGACGCGGCGTCGGCGTTTCAAGGCGAAGGACCAGCCTCTTCCGTGGCAAAGAGACCGCCAGCACCACGATGGCCACCGCGACCGCCACCATCACCAGGAAGGTCCGCTGGCGCCATCCCGCCAGTGCGGTCTGCATGCCGGTCTCGGCACTCGTCGCGCCCGCTTCCGGTCCCGTGCCCTGCAGCAGCCGGTGCAGCGGGGCCTCGAAAATCATCGAGCCGCCATCGGCGCGGCCTCGAAGGCCCGCGCCTGCGGACGGCAAGCTCGGCCTCGCCGCGGTCGTGGAACGGCTTCATCGCTCGTCCTGCGTCGATGTCGGCATCCGGGAGGGCTTGTCCGTCCTCAGGCCGCCAGTCGAGGACGCTCGACGATCTGGTTGTCGACGCCGTCGACCAGGGCGGTGAGCCTGAGGTCGAACACGATCTCGGCGAACGGTCCGG
Organism: Variovorax sp. PvP013; assembly: GCF_050435945.1. NCBI lineage: Bacteria > Pseudomonadati > Pseudomonadota > Betaproteobacteria > Burkholderiales > Comamonadaceae > Variovorax > Variovorax sp. PvP013. The sequence continues at coordinate 93,256 of NZ_JBNDLF010000006.1, read as the reverse complement.
TCAGTCCTTCGGCCTGGATGCTTTTCTCGTCGGTGTGCTCGATCAGCGGCGGCACCAGGCCCTCCCGGGTCGCATAGGCGAAGTCGTCGTAGACCAGCGGATCGCCGTCGATGTTGATCTGCGTGGTCAGCTTGCGATGGCCGTCGGCCGTCACGAAGAAGTGGATGTGCGCCGGGCGGTTGCCGTGCCGGCCCAATCGATTGAGCAGCGCCTGGGTCGGACCGTCCGGCGGGCAGCCGTAGCCCACGGGCACGATGCTCTGGAACTTGTAGCAGCCCTGGGCGTCGGTGATGATGGTGCGGCGCATGTTGAAGGGTTGCTGCTCGCCGGTCGGATCGAAGTGGGAGTAGAAGCCCTTCGTGTTGGCATGCCAGACCTCGACCCGGGCACCGACCGCGGGCTTGCCGTCCGCGTCGTACACGGTGCCGTGCATGACCAGGGTGTGGCCCTGCTTGTCGCTGCCGTCGTCCAGCCGTGCATGGCCCTGCGCCACGGGCGCGCCCGCCACGTACAAGGGACCTTCGATGGTGCGGGGCGTGCCGTCGACCAGGCCGAGCGCCGCGTCCTCGGCGTCCATGCGCATGTCGAAGTAGCGGTCCAGACCCAGCCCCGGCGACAGCAGGCCGGCCTCGCCGCGCGCGCCGAGCTGGTTCAGGTAGGCGACGCCGGTCCAATACTCGTCCGGGGTGATGTCCAGGTCTTCGATCGTCCTGAACAGGTCGGACAGGATGCGATGGACGATCGCCTTGGTGCGCGGGTTGCCGCCGTCCTGCTGCAGGCCGCTGGCCAGGCGCAGGAAGTCCTGCACGTCGGGGGTGTTGAAGATCTGGGCGCTCATGGGTGTCTCCGTTCGTGGGATGGGTTGTGATGCTCTCGTTCCCGATCTCGCGTCCGTCGGATCGGATGCCTGATCGGGCTGCGACATCGGCGGCGGGCCGACGGGATGGGTCGCCGGCCGCTCGTCGCATGGATCTGATTGGAAAGCAGCACCCCCGCGTCGATCCAACACCAAAAAACTCTCGTTCGATACCTTTTTGGTATTCTTTGATATTTATTCTTTAGAAATCAACGACTTGCGCCCTCTAACCTCGTCCTAGGTATCGTTTACCCTTATGGATTTGCGTCAATTGCGTTACTTCGTGGCGGTGGTCGCCACCAAGAACTTCACCCGCGCCGCCGAGCAGATGCACATCGCCCAGCCGCCACTGAGCCGGCAGATCCAGCTGCTCGAGGACGAACTGGGCGTCCAGCTGCTGCATCGCAACAGCCGCCCGGTGCGCCTGACGGAAGCGGGACGGGTGTTCCACGAGCAGGCGCTGCAGGTGCTGCACCGGGTCGACCAGATGAAGCGCGGGGCGCGGCAGGCCAGCCTCAACCAGCGCCAATCGATCTCGATCGCCTACGTGCCTTCCACGCTGTACGGCGGCCTGCCCATGCTGGTGCGCAAGTTCCGCCAGCGCCATCCCGATACCGACATCCATCTCATCGACCTGAGCTCGGAGCAGCAGATCAGCGAACTCAAGGCGGGCCGGATCGATCTGGGCTTCGGCCGCATCCGGAGTCGAGACACCACGGTGGCGCGCACGGTGCTGCGCGAGGAGCGGCTGGTGCTGGCCGTGCCGCCCGGCACGCCGCTGGCCGCCAGCAAGGAGCGAATCGGCCTCGAGGACATCGAACAGCAGCGCCTGATCGTGTTCCCGAAGGAGCCGCGACCGAGCTTCGCGGACCATGTGCTCAGCCTGCTGCACGGCCGGGGCATACAGCTCGCGGAAGTCCACGAAGTGCGCGAGCTGCAGGCGGCGCTCGGCCTGGTCGCGGCGGAGATGGGGGTGTGCATCGTGCCGGCCGCGGCACGGCTGCGCTCGGACCTCGTCTATCGGCTCATCGACGACGAGCAGGCCACGTCGCCCATCATCCTGAGCCATCGGCTCAACGACGATTCCTGGTACATCCCGGCCATCAAGGAACTCATCGCCGAGATGTACGCGGAGAACCCCCCGTGGCTCGACTTCGGGACCAATGCCTTTCCCGGCGCGTCGTCCGCCGATGCGGCGACGGCGCCCGCGTCGGCAGAGCGTCAGGTTCGGACCCGCTCGGGACCGCGTTCCGAGCCGCGGTCGCCGCGACGACCTGCCGACCCGTCCTAGCGCGTGTCGCAAATTTCCCGCGGCCATCGGGAGCGTCGCTCGCCGCCCTCGGTCGGCCGGCGAAAGCGGCGAGGCCCAAGCGAAACCGTGTCCGACCATCCATCTCCCGGGCAGCTGCGCGACGCCTCTGTTCGCCTCGGACGGACCGGGATCTGCCGAGTTCGATCGAGCGAAAGTTCAAGACACGCGTCAGGCGGCCAAGATCACACGCTCCACACGAGGTCGGACGAGACGTCTTGCGCCGACGCCTTCTCGCCATCGCCAGCGGGACAACCCGTCGTCATTGGCGGAGGGTCGTCGTGCTGCTGACGAATACGCAATATTTCGAGACTCCCGGCGCTGGGTCGCGACCGAAGAACGCATTGCTGCAAGTGGCTGTGCCGGTCACCGTCTTCTCGACCCAACGCGTACCGACGCCGTAGAGGACGATCGACGGCTCATCGACGGCGAACGTGGCGTCTTCGTCCGCGAGGATCGATCCCATCGTCGGAGAGGTGGTCGTCGGAGTGCCCACCACGCAGGATTTCAAGATGGTCGGCGCCGGATCGACACCGAAGAAGGCATTGCCGCACACTGCCGTGCCGGTCACCGTCTTCTCGACCCAGCGTGCAGGGGTTCCATACCTGACGAGCGTCGCCGCGCCGACGGCGAACGTGTCGTACTCGCTCGCGAGAAATGATCCCGGTGCCGGTGGTGTCGTCGTCGCGGCACCCACCACGCAGGACTTCAGGATGCCCGGCGCCGGATCGGTACCGAAGAATGCATTGCCGCAGGTCGCTGTTCCGGTCACCGTTTTCTCGACCCAACGTGCCGTGGTGCCATATCGGACGAGCGTCGCCGCGCTGACGGTGAACGGGGTGTACTCGCTCGCGAGAAACGATCCCGGCGCCGGGGGCGTCGTCGTCGCGGCGCCTACCACGCAGGACTTGAAGATGCCCGGTGCCGGGTCGGTACCGAAGAACGCATTGCTGCACGTCGTCGTCCCGGTCAACCGCTTCTCGATCCAGCGTGCGCCGGCACCGAACCGGACGACCGTCGACGCGCCGACGGTGAACGTGGCGCCTTCGACTGCCAATAGGGTTCCCGCGGGCAGCGGACCGATGAAGCGGCCGAAGGCACTGGGACGCTCGCCGACCTTGACGGTGGCGACCACGGCACGGGTGGACGTGGAGATGATCGACACCACGTTGTCCGTGGTGTTCGCGACATAGAGGAAAGCGCCGTCGGGCGTGACGCCCACGCCCGTGGGGCCATATCCACCGGAAGGAATCCTCTCCACCAAGCGTCCGGTCGCGGTGTCAATCTTCGAAACGTTCTGCGCGTTGAAATTCGCCACGTAGAGAAAGGCACCGTCGGGCGAGAAGCCCAGACCCTGAGGGCCCGACCTGTTCCCGAAGGGACCGGCTCCGTCCGAACGGACCGTCCCGACCAGCGCTTTGTTGGCGGTCGAGAAGACCGAGATGTCGTCCCATACGGAGCGTGTCACGTAGACGAAGGCGCCGTCGGGAGTGATGGCCAGATTGCTGGCATCGTAGCCAATGAACACGTTGGCCACCACCGTGCGGGTGGCCGTGGCGATGGCGATGAAACTCGCCCCGTTCGCCACGTAGACGAAAGCGCCATCGGGCGAGACCTCGATGGCGACGGGAGCATATTCCACCGGCACGGTCGCGGTCACCTGGCGGGTCGCCGTCGATATCACCGAGACGTAGCCTTGATCCGCGTAGCCTTGTCCTCCCGTCGCATAGACGAAGGCGCCATCGGGCGATATCGCAACGCGTTGCATCGAAGGTCCGACCGGCACCGTGGCGACGACGGCGTTGGTCGCCGCAGAGATGACGGAGACGCCGGTACCGGTCGACGCGTAGATGAAACCACCGTCTGGCGAGACGACCACGTTGTGTGCCGCGACAGGAATTTTCGCGACGAGGGAATTGCTCGCGGTATCGATGACGGAGATGCCGGGCGCGACGGAATCGCGATCTGCGATGTAGGCAAAGGGCGCAGCAAACGCACCACAGCTCACTGCCAGCGCCCCCCATCCCATCAGCAATGACTTGGAAGACTTCCTGCAGAAGTGTCTGATCAGATCCAGGGCTGGAGCGACGCCACCAACGAGACGCCTGGAAACGAGCAGGGCCGCGCCATCGAGGATGTTTCTTCTCATTGCGATGCTCCAAGAACCAGGCACTGAATGGTTCTAGCTGCAAATCATGATGTGCTCAATGGTGTCCTTCGTCAATTGGATGTAGCACACGGGTCGTTGGACTCCGAAGCAGGTTTGCGAGGGGAAAATCGAGTCACCGTCTGGGATGATTGCGCGAGCCGTGGCTCGCGCCCGGCACGACAGGGAGAAACGGGCCGAGCTGTTGCGATCAGTTCGCCGCCAGCGTCGTCATCACGGCCACGCTCATGGCCTCGACGCCCGTCCTGATCGACGGCTCGGGCACCGGCGCGAAGAAGGGCGAGTGGTTGAAGGCGAGCGGCTTGCCGCCGGGCTTCCGCGAATCAGCCACTTCCTGCGGCGAGAGCACGCCGACGAAGAAGAACATCGAGGGCACGCCGGCGTTGACGAACTCCGAGAAGTCCTCGCTCGCCGTGATCGGCGGCACCGCCACCACCTGCGCGTCGCCCAGCGCGGCCTTCAGCGCCCCTACCGTGCGGCCCACCACCGCCTCGTCGTTGACCACCGCCATGCCCCCGGGCACCAGCGCCACCGCCGGCTCGGGCGCGCCGCCCATCGTCGCGGCCGCGTTGGCCGTGCGGCGCACGCCGGCGAGCAGCTTCTCGCGCACCTCCGGCTTGTAGGAACGGATGGTGCCGCGCAGCGTCACGGTGTCGGGGATGATGTTGCCCACCGTGCCGCCCTGGATCGCGCCGACCGTGACGACGCCGAACTCCGCCGGGTCCTTCTCGCGGCTGACCACCGTCTGCACGTCGGTGACGAAGCGCGCGGCGATGGCGATCGGGTCGATGGTCTTGTCCGGCGCCGAGCCGTGGCCGCCCTGCCCCTTGAAGGTGATCTCCATCGAGTCCGAGTTGGACGTGACGGCGCCCACGCGGTAGCCGACGTACCCGTACGGCGAGGGCGAGGTGTGCAGCGCGAAGGCGTGATCGGGCAGCGGGAAGCGCTTGAACAGGCCGTCGGCGATCATCGCCTTGGCGCCGCTGGTGCCCTCCTCCGCCGGCTGGGCGACGAACATCAGGGTGCCCTTCCATTGGTCCTTCAGGGCCAGCAGGGTGCGCGCAGTGCCCACCCAGCTGGCCATGTGGATGTCGTGGCCGCAGCTGTGGGCGACGAAGGTCTCGCGGCCGTTCCACTCGGTCTTGACGCGGCTGGCGTAGGGCAGCCCGGTCTTCTCCTCCATCGGCAAGGCGTCGAGCTCGGTGCGCACCATCACGGTCGGGCCCGGGCCGTTCCTGTAGATCGCCACCACCCCGGTCTTGCCGATCTTCTCGGTCACCTCGAAGCCGAGCTTGCGCATCTCCTCGGCCATGCGGGCGGCGGTCTTCACCTCCTGGAAGGCGATCTCGGGGTGGGCGTGGAGGTCCTTGTAGAGCGTCTCCAGCGAGGGGTACATGCCCGCGACGACGGGCGCGATGCGCGCGTGCAGGGGCGAGGCGGCGGGCGGCGTCTGGGCCTGGACGGGCGCGACCAGGGCGGCGGCCAGCGTGGCGATGGCGGTGGCGGCCAGGGCGCCGTGGATTCGATCGAGAGACATGGAAACTCCTTGGTTCATGGATTCATGGGTTGCGCGGGACGCCCTCCGATTCGAGGACATGGACGGGTCCCGTGGCTGTACCCCGAGCGACAGTGCAAATGTCATTCCCGGGTGTGGCGCTTCACGGGCGGAGCGGACGCGCGGAGCCCCGTGCCACGGGAGCGCGAAGCCGGAGGATGCCGTGCCCCCGGCGTGCCCGCGTCGATGCGGGCGCCCGAATCGACCACCAGCCGGTGCAGCGCGGCGAGCGCGGCGGCCCACCGCCGCCTCATCCCGGCCATGACGTCGGCGGGCATCGGTCATTCCCCCCGGATGCCGCGCGCCTGGATGATCGCGCCCCACTTGACCATCTCCGTGTCGAGGTGCGCGGCCGGCTGCTCGAACGAAAGGATGTCGCGCGCCGGCGATGGAGGGATGCATTCATGGGGATGGGCCAGGGTGTGGGGGAGGGGTCGTCGGGCTCGCGCGACGGTCGGCAGGGTCATGGCGCGCCGGCCCGGAAGTCGTCCCGCTCCAGGCACCCCGACACCGCCAGGCCGGCCACCAGCCCCCAGAACGCGGCGCCGATGCCCAGCACCGGGAGGTCGGCCACCGTGACGAGCAGGGCGACCAGGGCGCCGAGGGTGAAGCGGCCGGTGAACGACGCCTTGAACGCCGCCTCCAGCACGCGCAGCATCGCCAGGCCGGCCAGCGCCGCGACGTAGGTCGCCGGCAGGTGCAGCATCAGGCGCGTGAAGGCCGGCGCGAACAGGCCGAAGCCCATCGCCAGCAGGCCCGTGAACATCGCCGCGGCGTAGTGCCGCGAGCGCTCGCCGCCGGAGGCGACGATGGCGTTGGTCGGCCCGGCCAGGCAGGTGCTGACCGCGCCCACCACGGCGCCTAGCAGCGAGCCGATGCCGCACATCACCGTGACGGTATTGACCGGCGGCGCATGGCCCGCGGCCCGGAGCACGGCGATGCCCTGCCCGTTCTGCACCACCAGCACGGTGATCATCAGCGGCACCACCAGCTCGATCAGGGCCGGCCACGACCACGCCGGCGCCTGGACGACCGGGCGCACCAGCTCGATGGCGCCCAGCGCCCCGGGGTCGAGGCGGCCCGTCGCGACCGTCGCGATCGCCCCGGCGAGCAGCGCGCCGATGAGCGGCGGCAGGCGGCGCCCCCCGGCGGGCCATGCCGTCAGCGCCAGCCAGGCGGCCACCATTGGCCCGGCGATCGCGAGGTCGTCGTGCAGCGAGCGCACGAGCCCCAGGCCGAAGCGCAGGAAGACGCCCGCCACCATCGCCATCACGATGGACATCGGCAGGGCCTGCATCGCGCGGCGCACCCAGCCGGTGGCGCCCAGCACCAGCATCAGCGCGCCGGCGACGTAGTAGGCGCCGATGACCTCCGGGAAGCTCAGGTGCTGCAGCGCCGGGCCAACCAGCACCGTGCCCGGGATGGTCCAGAAGCAGGCCAGCGGCTGCCGGTAGCGCCAGCTCAGGGCGAGCGTGATGGCGCCGTTGACGAAGAAGACGCCGAAGATCCACGACGCCAGCTCGGCCTCGCTCAACCCGCCCCGGGTGCCCACCGACAGGATGATGGCGACGGGCGCCGTGGCGGAGAAGACGAAGCCGATGAAGCCGTTGGCCGCGTAGAGCGGAGCGAAGTCGGCCGCGAGCCGGCGCCACCCCTGCGCCGGGTGCGACGACCGCTCCCGATGGGACCACATGGACACGGTGCCTTCGGTGCGTTCGCGTCACTTGGCCGACAGCGCCGACTGCGCGTGCAGCGCGCCGACGTCGTCCGGCGCCGCGGCACCGCCCCGGCGCTGGGCGCCGGTCGAACGCCGGTGGTCGATCAGCGCCACGGCCAGGGCCGCGATCACCGCCGGGATGCCGATGGCCATGAAGTTCTGCTGCAGCGGCAGCGCGAGCCCGACCAGGGCGCCGATGACGATCGGCGCCAGGATCGCCCCGCTGCGCCCCACGCCCGAGGCCCAGCCGATGCCCGTGGCGCGCACGGCCATCGGGTAGTACTGGCCGACGTAGGCATAGGTCACGATCTGCGTGCCGATGGTCGAGGCGCCGGCCAGGCCGACGAGCAGGAACAGCACCTCGGTGGGCACCTTGTAGCCCAGCAGCGAGATCGAGACCGCCGCCAGGGCGTACATCCCCACCAGCACGTACTTGATGTGGAAGCGGTCGGCCAGCCAGCCGCCGCCGACGGCGCCGATCATGCCGCCGAAGTTCAGCACCAGCACGAAGGTCAGCGCCGAGCCCAGGCTGTAGCCCGCGCCGGCCATCAGCTTGGTCAGCCACGAGCTCAGGGCGTAGACCATGAACAGGCACATGAAGAAGGCGATCCAGAACATCACGGTGCTGACGCCCCGGCCGTCCTGGAACAGCCGCGCGATGGGCGCGCTCACGGCCTTGTCCTCGCGCGGCAGGGCGAAGCGATCGGCCGCGCCCGGGCGATAGCCGGGGTCCAGGCGCGCGGCGAGCTTCTGCAGCTCGTCGTGCTGGCTGGTCTTGATGAGGAAGGGCATCGACTCCGGCATCGACTTCAGGATGACCGGGATCAGCAGCACCGGCAGCCCCGCCGCCAGGAACACTGACGACCAGCCGTAGGTCTCCATCAGGCCCTTGCCCAGCAGCGCGGCGAGCATGCCGCCGACCGCGTAGCCGCTGAACATCAGCGTGACCATCGTGCTGCGGATCCTGCGGGGCGAGTACTCGGTCATCTGCGCGACCACGTTGGGCATCACGCCGCCGATGCCCAGGCCGGCGAGGAAGCGCATCACGCTGAAGGCGATCGGCTCGTGCGTCAGGCCGGCGGCGGCGGTGAAGACGCTGAACAGCGCGATGCAGATCGCGATGGTGCGGCGGCGCCCGATCTTGTCGGCGAGCGTGCCGAGGAAGATGGCGCCGAACATCATGCCGAACAGGGCCGAGCTGACCATGAAGCCGGCGTTGGTCGCGCTCACGCCCATCTCCTTCATGATCGATGGCAGTGCGATGCCCGCGACCGCGAGGTCATAGCCGTCGAAGATGATGATGAGGGCGCACCAGAACAGGACCCGCCCGTGGAAGCCGTTGAAGCGGGCCTCGTCGGCCAGCTGGTGGAGATCGATGTCGCGCATGGGGTTGTCTCGCTGTGTTGTGGTTGTGGGAGAGGGAACGTCGGACGCGGCGCTTCAGCCGAGGTCGCCGCCGCCCACCGGCAGCACCGAGCCGGTGATGTAGCTCGCCTCGTCGGAGGCCAGGAACAGGATCGGCGCCACCTGCTCGTCGATGGTTCCGTAGCGGTGCATCAGGCTGGAGTCCACCGTCTGGTCGACCACGCCCTGGTACCAGGCGGCCTCCCGGCGGCTCGGCCTGGCGGCGGTGGCGGCCTGGTTGCGGGGCACGCGCCGTGGCGGGGCCTCGGTGCCGCCGGGCGCGGTGGCGACGACGCGGATGCCGTTGCCGGCGTGCTCCATCGCGAGCGAGGCCGTCAGCGCGTTCACGCCGCCCTTGGCCGCCGAGTACGGCACGCGATGCACGCCGCGCGTGGCGATCGACGACACGTTGACGATCACGCCGCGCTGCTTCTTCACCATGAACGGCAGCACGGCCCGGCAGGACCACAGGGTCGGGAACAGCGAGCGCCGGATCTCGGCTTCGATCTGGGCCTCCTCGTAGTGCTCGAAGGGCTTGGCCCAGATCGTGCCGCCGACGTTGTTGACCAGCACGTCGACGCGCTTGAACGAGGCCAGGCACCGTTCCACCATGGCCTGCGCGCCGGCGAAGGTCTCCAGGTCGGCCTGGAAGGCCACGGCCGTGCCGCCGCCTTCAACGATCTCCGCCACGGCCTCATCGACGATGGGCGAGCGGTCGACCGCCAGCACGGTGCCGCCCTCGGCCGCGATGCGCATCGCGACGCCCCGGCCGATGCCCTGCGCGGCGCCGGTGACGATCACGACCTTGTCGTGGAAGCGATCCGGGCTCATGCGGCCGCCGTTTCGCTGGCCGAGAACTTCTCGAAATGAAAGCTCTGTGGCGTCACTCCCACACCGGACATCCACTGGCGCACGCCCTCGACCATGGGCGGCGGGCCGCAGACATACACGTCGACATTGCCTCCATGCAGGTCGTCGCTGGTGAGATGCTGGGTGACGTAGCCAAGCTTCGGGTGACCGCTGTCCGTGTCTACGATGCAGGTGAAGTAGTCGAAGTCAGGCAAGGCGGCCTTCAGCGCATCGAGCTTGTCGAGTTCCACCAGGTCATCGTTCGTGTTCACACCGTAGGCCAGCCGGATCGGCTGCGTCGTCGGGTTCTCTTTCAGCCACAGCAGCATGGAGAGGAACGGCGCGAGACCCGTGCCGCCTGCGAGCATCAAGATGGGCCGCACGGCCGGTCGCAGATAGAAGCTGCCATAGGGCCCGGTGAACATCATGAAGTCCTCGGGCTGCGCCGTGCGGCGCATGTAGGTGCTCATCAGGCCGTCGGGCACGTCGCGGATGAGGAACGCCAGGTCGGCGCTGTCGGGCGCCGAGCTGAACGAGTACGAGCGCGTCTGCTTGCTGCCGGGCACCGTCAGGTTGACGTACTGGCCCGGCAGGAAGGCCAGCGGCCGCTCGGCCTGCACGGTGAAGGACACGGTGGTGGCCGAGTCGCGGGCGATGCGCACCAGCTTGCCGCCGTGCGTCGCGACCTCGGTCTTGCAGGCGGCCGACGAGGCCGGCACCCGCACCACGCAGTCGGAGGTCGGCCGCATCTGACAGGTCAGCACGAAGCCCTCGGCGGCCTCCGCGTCGGTCAGCGCGTCCTCGATGTAGTCGCCCATCGTGAAGGCGCCGCTCTCGCAGTGGCACTTGCAGGTGCCGCAGGCGCCGTCGCGGCAGTCCAGCGGGATGTTGATCTTGGCGCGGTAGGCCGCGTCGGCGACCAGTTCGCCGGACTCGCACGGGATGATGCGCGAGACCCCGTCCTCGAACTGGAGGGCGATGTTGAATGCCATGGTTGTCTCCTGGCCCCGGAATGCCGGGATCTAGATGTGATAGATGTCGAGCAGGTGGTGGATGTAGTCGTTCTTCAGCACGACGTACTTGCGCTTGATCAGCGGCTTCTCACCAGTCGTGTCGAGGGTGTACTGCGAGCTGCCGAAGTACACGTCGACGATGTCGTAGCGGAAGCTGTGCGTGGTCCAGTTGAAGGTCAGCACGGCCTCGTCCTCGGTCTGGGACAGCACCTCCAGGTTGTTGACGGCGTGCCCGGTGCGGGTGTCGGGGATGGTCGCGCTGGAGCGCTCGGTCTGGATGCGGAAGACGCGGTCCTCCAGGCCCTGCTTGTTCGGGTAGTAGATGAGCGAGACCTCGTTCTGCGGATCGCCGGTGACCCGGTCGTCGTCGTCCCACGAGGGCATGAAGAACTCGACGTCGTCGGCGTAGAACGCGAGCCAGTCGACCCACCGGGCTTCGTCGAGCGCGCGGGCTTCCGCATAGACGAAGGCTTGGATCTGTTGGTAGGACAGCATCACTGGGCTCCCTCGAGTTGCTCGGCGGGCGCGCGGTGCTCGTCGCGCTCGGCCTGCTCGGCCTGCTCGGCCACGACGGCCTTCTTCATGGTGTCGAGCCAGTACTCGTGCTGGCCGATGTAGAGGCCCTCGTCCTCGGTCTTGACGCAGCTCAGGTCGGGCTTCAGGCCGATCAGGTCGGCCGTGGCGTCCGGCCCCTTGATCCAGTGCGTGGCGCCGCGGCTCATGTCGTTCCACTTCACCGCGCGGGCGCCGTAGCCCGTCTGGCAGGAGCGGAACTCCTCCAGGTCGTCGGGCGTGGCCATGCCGGTGGCGTTGAAGAAGTCCTCGTACTGGCGCAGGCGCCGGGTGCGCGATTCCTGCGACTCGCCCTTGGGCGCGATGCAGTAGATCGTCACCTCGGTCTTGTCGACCGCGACCGGGCGCACGATGCGGATCTGCGAGCTGAACTGGTCCATCAGGTAGACGTTCGGGTAGAGGCACAGGTTGCGGGACTTGCCCAGCATCCAGTCCGCGCGCGCCTCGCCGAACTTGCCGATCCACTCGTCGCGCTTGCCGTAGAGCGGCCGGTCCTCCGGGTTGGCCCAGTTGGTCCACAGCAGGATGTGGCCGTGCTTGAAGGTGTAGGAGCCGCCGCCCTGCTGCGCCCACTTGCCCGCGTTCATGGCCTTGACGGTGTCGACCTTGCCCTCGGCGCTGCGCCGGCTGGTGGTGGCCGCGTAGTTCCAGTGCACCGAGGAGACGTGGTAGCCGTCGGCGCCGTTCTCCGCGCCCAGCTTCCAGTTGCCGTCGTAGGTGTACGTCGAGGCGCCGCGCAGCACCTCCAGGCCGTCGGGCGACTGGTCGACGATCATGTCGATGATCCTGGCGGCCTCGCCCAGGTGCTCCACGAGCGGCACGACGTCGGGGTCGACGCTGCCGAAGAGGAAGCCGCGGTAGTTCTCGAACGCGCCCAGCTTCACCAGATCGTGGCTGCCCTCGCAGTTGAAGCTCGACGGGTAGCCCGCCTCCGGGCCGTTGTCCTTGACCTTGAGCAGCTTGCCCGCGTTGTTGAAGGTCCAGCCGTGGAACGGGCAGGTGAAGCTCGACTTGTTGCCCTTCTTGTGGCGGCACAGGATGGCGCCGCGGTGCGTGCAGGTGTTGGCCAGCGCGTGGAGCTTGCCGTCCTTGCTGCGCGTGATGACCACCGGCTGGCGCCCGACGTGCAGCGTCAGGTAGTCGTTGACGTTCGGGATCTGGCTCTCGTGCGCCAGGTAGACCCAGTTGCCCTCGAAGATGTGCTTCATCTCGAGTTCGAACAGCTGCGCGTCCGTGAACACCGAGCGGTCCAGCCGGTGCTGGTGCGCGACGGCGTCGTCCTCGAGCAGGCTGTCGAGCCTGGCGAGGCTGGGGGTGGAAGCGACGGGATGGATGGGAATCATGGGGAGTCTCCGGGAGGATTGGTTCTTGGATTCACGGGAAGGGGTCGTCGCCGCGCCGGAGCGGGACGCTCCTCGCGTTGACGATCGGGGGGGGTCGCCGGGGTCGGACGCCGATGGGTCAGCGGTCGTCGTCGTGGATGGACGACGCATGGCGGCAGAGCGGCCGCACGACGATGTCCATGTAGGGAAAGAGGGGCAGCGTCGTCAGCGTGTCGTGCAGGGCGGCGTTGTCGGCGACGTCGAACACGCTGACGTTGGCGTAGCGCCCGGCGATGCGCCACAGATGGCGCCAGGCGCCCGAGCGCTGCAGGCCCTGGGCGATCTCCTTCTCGCGCGCCTTGAGGGCGTCGGATTGCGCGGGCGGCATGTCGTGCGGCAGGCGCACGGTCATCTCGACATGGAACAGCATGGTCCGGGTCCTCGGGGTTTCAGGCGGTGACGGCGACCGGCCTGGAGGCGCGGTCGCGGCGATAGAAAGCGAGCTTGTCGAGGTCGAGCTGCACGCCCAGGCCGGGCATCTGCGGCAGCTGCAGCTCGAAGTCGCGGTACTCGGGACGGGCAACGACCACGTCGTCCTCGAGCAGCAGCGGACCGAACAGCTCCGTGCCCCAGGCCAGCGTCGGGCAGGCGGCGAAGACGTGGGCGGCGGCGATGCTGCCGACGGTGCCCTCCAGCAGGGTGCCGCCGTAGATCCCGACGCCGGCGGCGTCGGCCACGGCGGCGGCGCGCAGGGTCGGCCACAGGCCGCCGGCCTGCGAGATCTTGAGCGCGTAGACGTCGGCGGCGGCATCGGCGGCGAGGTCGAAGGCGTCGATCGCGTCGTGCACCGCCTCGTCGGCCATGAGGGCGACGTCGAAGCGCGCCGTCAGACGCTGCAGGGCGCGGCGGTTGCGGCGCGCCACCGGCTGCTCGATCAGGCCGACGCCGATGGCCTCGAGCGCGGCGATGCCCTTGACCGCCGTCGGCTCGTCCCAGGCCTGGTTGACGTCCACCGTCAGCATCACGTCGTCGCCCAGGCCGCGGCGGATGGCCTGCACGTGGGCGATGTCCTCGGCCAGCGGATGGCTGCCGATCTTGAGCTTGAAGACCTTGTGGCGGCGCGCCTCGATCAGGGCCAGGGCCTCGTCGACGTCGCGCGTGGCGTCGCCGCTGGCCAGCGTCCACAGCACCGGCAGCGCGTCGCGCCCCGCGCCGCCGAGCAGGGCGTGCACCGGCAGGCCCACGCGCTGGCCCTGGGCGTCGAGCAGCGCGGTCTCGATGGCCGACTTGGCGAACGAGTTGCCCTGGATGCTGCCGGCCAGGCGGCGCATGGCCAGGCCGACGCGCGTCGCGTCCTGGCCCGCCAGCAGGGGCGCCGCGTAGGTGTCGATGGCGCTCTTGATGCCCTCGGGGCTCTGTTCGCCGTAGGCCAGGCCGCCGATGGTGGTGGCTTCGCCGATGCCGACGACGCCGTCGCTGCAGGCCAGGCGCACGATCACCAGCGTCTGGCGCATCAGGGTGGTCATGGCCAGCTTGTGGGCACGGATCGTGGGCAGGTCCACCACGATGGCTTCGATGCTCTGGATGAGGGGGCTCGTGTTCATGGCCCTGATCTTCGGATTCGCGCGCCGCCGGGTCCAATATCGAATGGGTCCGACAAAATACCTTCAAGGTATAGTGCTTCAGGGTTTCCACCATGAACTTCGAACTCCGCCACCTGCGCTACTTCTGCGCCGTGGCGCGCGAACTGAGCTTCAGCCGCGCCGCCGAACAGCTGCACATCGCCCAGCCACCGTTGAGCCGGCAGATCCGCGCGCTGGAGGACGAACTCGGCGCGGTGCTGATCGACCGCAGCGCGCGGCCGCTCAGGCTCACGCCGGCCGGCCGCTTCTTCCAGGTGCAGGCGCAGCAGATGCTCGACCGCATGGGCGAGATCGCGCAGGCCACGGCGCGCATCGCCGGCGGCGGCCGGACCTGGTACGGCCTGGGCTTCGTGCCCTCGACGCTGTACGGCGCCCTGCCCGAGGTCATCCGGCGCTTCCGCGAGGCACAGCCCACGGTGGAGCTGGGCCTGTTCGAGATGACGACCATCGAGCAGATCGAGGCCCTCAAGGCCGGCCGCATCGACATCGGCTTTGGCCGCCTGCGCATCGAGGACGACGGCATCGCCGGCGAGAAGGTGCGCGACGAGCCGGTGGTCGCGGCGCTGCCGGTCAAGCACCGGCTGCTGGCGCACAGGCAGCTCACGCTGGCCAAGCTGGCCGCCGAGCCGCTGATCCTGTACCCGGCCAAGCCCCGGCCCAGCTATGCCGACCAGGTGCTGGAGATCTTCCATTCGCGCGGCCTCAAGCCCGTCATCGCGCTCGAGACCAACGAGGTGCAGACCGCCATCGGGCTGGTGGTGGCGGGGCTGGGGTATGCGCTGGTGCCGGGTTCGGTGCAGGCGCTGGACCGCGCCGGCGTGGTCTATGCGTCCCTGAGCGATGCGGACGTGACGACGCCGATCATCATGAACCGCCGCCGGGACGACGATTCGGAGCTGACCGGCTTCATCCGCGTCATCGTCGGGGCGCTGCCGACGACGACGTCGGGCAGATCACGAGACGCCGCCACCCGGTGATCAGGCGAGATCGCGGGCGACGGCGTCCTCGCTCCACCGGATGCCGGCACCGGGCTCGACTCGACACCGTGGCACGGCCCTCCGAGAACGCGGGCGGCCGCCCGAGGATCGGCCCGGCCGGGTCCATGCGCTCGAGTCGGGCGGCGTGTCGCGGACGTCGACGCAGCGCTCGATGCCGCTCGAGGGCATCGACTGGCGCATGCCCGTTCGCACCTGGCAGCCTGGGATGGTGGTGTGGCACGGAGATTCGTTTCTCGAGCGGCCTGGCGGCTCGATCGGCACGCGGGTACTCAGCGCCACGGCCCCGGGCCGGTGTGACGTCGAGCGCGACGACGCCTGGAGCAGCCCTGGAGGCTGGGACCGGGCGTGGAAGGAGGAGAGAAGGTCGACCGGGAGCCGGCTCAGGGCAGGCGCAGCACCACGCGCACCGAGCCGTCCTGGGGCTCGCGCGTGAGGTAGCCGATGGCCGTGGGGTCGGCGCGCAGGCGCTGGACCACCGCGAGGTCGTCCTCGACGGTGCGCGGCGGCTGCACCTGGCCGGTGAAGTGCAGCCGGGCCCAGTAGCTGTTGATGCGGGCGATGTCCATGCCGGTGAGCGCGAGGTAGAAGTCCGCCCGCGCCGCGCCGTCGTGCTGCTGGTCGATCGGCGTGGCGGCCTCGCCGCCGGGCAGCGTGCGGGTGCGGCCCGTGTAGAGCGCCAGCACGTCCTTCTGCGCCAGGGCGCGCACCGGGCTCTGGGCCGAGACGACCACGTAGAGGGCATCGGCCGCCAGCGCCGCGTCCGGCGACCAGGCCAGTGCCAGCGACAGGGCCGTCACGCCTCGGATGCAGCGGGAAAGGACGCCGTTCATCATTGCCCCCACACGAAGTCGACCAGCACCGACACCAGCGTGCCGCGGCCACCGCGGTCGTCGGCGAAGCGCCAGCCGGCCGCCCCGTTGCGTCGCACGTCGAAGCGATCGACCTGCAGTTTCAACGCGGCGTTGGGCATGAAGTCCCAGCGCAGCCCGGCGCCGACCGTGCGCTGGTCGTAGCGGTAGTTGTCGCCGGCCAGGGCGGCGAGGCCGACCAGCGACTGGGCCTCCTGAGCCCCTTCGGAGCCCAGCACCGGCGCGAGCGCGCCGGCCACGTCGGGTGCGGCGAAGACCGCCTTGTCGGGCCGGACCCGACCGACGACGCCGTAGTAGGTGAACGAACCGAGCCGGTAGCCGGCACTGACGTAGGCGCGCAGTGCATTCAGCGGACTGCGTGGCACCCTCAGCCGGCTGCCCTCGGCGGTGAAGGTCCAGGGTCCGGTGTCGTACTGCGCCGCCAGGGCCCAGTAGCTGGCCGATCCGCCCGTCCACAGGTTCTGGCCGAGCCGGTCGAGCGAACCGGCGAGGCCCGGCACGGGCAGCTGACTCAGCTGGGCCAGGCCGTCGCGCAGCTGGGCCGCATCGGCACCGGTATCGACCTGGAACCGGCTGCGCAGATAGCTGGCCTTGAGCAACAGACCGCCCTCCTCGCGCGACAGGCTCATCGCCAGGGCGTCGTTGCCCTTGACCTTCAGGCGCCGGCCCTCGACATCGGTGATGCCGGTGCGCACCGACCCGCCCGTGAGCCGGGCGCGCCAGGTCGAGTCGTCGCCGTACCAATGCTGCGCCAGATCAACGCCATCGATCGACACCAGCGGCGCGAAGCCATAGAAGTCGACGGGCGGCCGCGCCCATGGCAGGGCGAACCCGACATTGCGGCTGTCGGCGAACAGGAAGATGTCCGGACTGGTGCGGCCGATGCGCACCCGGGTGTCCGGCCGGGGCCGATAGCCGATGTAGGCCCACTCGACGCTTTCGGCGATCGGTGTGCCGGACGGCCTGGACAGCAGCACGCCCTGGGCGGCCGCTTCCCATCGGGTGCCGGGATTCCAGTTCATTTGCAGTCCGAGCCGCGAGTCCGGCGTGGCGCTCAGGCGCGAACTCGCGCCGAGCTGGGTGCTGTTGCGCACGAAGCCCCAGTCGTTGCCGCCCGACTGTCTCACGACGCCCAACGTGCCGAAGCCGCTCAGCCTCCAGGGCGACTCCGAAGCAGCCGGCACCGGCGGCGACGTCTGGGCGTCCACGGGAAGCGTCGTCGCTGCCATCGCCACTGCCGCCACGGGCAGCCGGGCAAACGACGGCCAGGACCGCAGCGAGCGCAACACGCGCGAAGGAAGTGACCGTGAGGAATGCATGTCGATTGGGAAATTCGCGCGCGCGCAATACCTTCACTTATCGACCGCTCACTCACAAGGTTGAGAACAAATCATCCATCCGGTGCGAAGCAACGCCTTCGGGACGAGGCGCGCCGAGCCGGGTGCTCGCCAGGGGCGATCGATCCGCGCCGAGGCGTCGCGGAACCGTCGCGAGGGCCCTCCACGCCGACGGCCGTCGTGCGCGCGCGGGATCGCCCGGGATCTGCCGCACCTGGGCGGCGGCGTCAGCCGATGCCGGCCAGCACCTCGTCCAGCCGCGCCACCAGCAGGTCGGCATGTTCGCGCCGGAACACCAGCGGCGGCCGGATCTTCAGCACGTGGGCGTCCGGCCCGGTCGCGCTCAGCAGCACCTGGCGCCGTCGCAGACCGTTGACGACGCGCGCCGCCTGCGCGGTCGCCGGCGCGCGCGTGGCGCGGTCGGTCACCAGTTCCAGCCCGACGAACAGGCCGGCGCCGCGCACCTCGCCCACCAGCGCGTGACGCCCGGCCAGCGCGGCCAGGCGTTCGCGCAGGTAGCGCCCCACCTCCAGCGCGTTGCGCTGCAACCCCTCGTCCTCGATGACGTCGAGCACGGCCGATGCCGCGGCCATCGAGACGGGATTGCCGCCGAAGGTGTTGAAGTAGCGGCTGGTCTGTCCGAAGGCCCGCATGACCTCCGGCCGCACCGCGAGGCCGGCCACCGGGTGGCCGTTGCCCATCGGCTTGCCCAGGGTCGCGATGTCCGGCACGACGCCGTGGCGCTGGAAGCCCCAGAAGGCCTCGCCGGTGCGGCCGAAGCCGGGCTGCACCTCGTCGGCGATGAAGACGCCGCCCGCCTCGCGGATCGCCGCCACGGCCTCGGCCAGGAAGCCGGGCGGTCCGGTGAACACGCCGTCGCTGGAGAACACCGTGTCGACCAGCAGCGCCGCCGGCTTCAGGCCGTGCGCGCGCAGGTCGGCGACGGCCGCGCGCACGCCGTCGGCGAAGCGCCGTCCGGTGTCGATGTCGCCGCCCGCGGGCGCGTCGACCAGGCGGACGTGGTCGCCGATGCGCACGTACGCGCCCAGCGACGGCGACGCGCAGGCCAACGCCGACGTGACGCCGTGGTAGGCCCAGCGCGTGACGACGAGGCCCGTGCCGCCGGTGTGGGCGCCGGCGATGCGCAGCGCCAGGTCGTTGGCCTCGCTGCCGGTGCATGTGAAGGTCGCGTGGCCGAGTTCAGACGGCATGGTGGCCAGCAGTCGCTCGGCATAGTCGAGGATGCCGTCGTGCAGGTAGCGCGTGTGGGTGTTGAGCACGGCGGCCTGGCGCGCGATGGCTTCCACCACGCGCGGCTGCGCGTGGCCGACGCACGCGACGTTGTTGTAGGCGTCCAGCCAGGGCGTGCCGGCGGCGTCGTAGAGCCACACGCCCTCCCCGCGCACGGGATGGAAGGGCTCGTCGTAGAACAGGCGGTAGGCCGGGCCCAGCAGGCGGGCGCGGCGCGCGACGAGGTCGGCATCGGTCATGGCGTCAGCCATGGAGCGGCTCCGTGACGCGGCAGGCGGCGTGGATCGCCGCCGCCACCCGGTCGGGCGTCAGGTCGGCGCAGGCCGCGAGGCGGGCCCACGAGACGGCGTTGTTGCGCAGCAGGTAGTCCGCGTTGCCGGGCTGGCGCGCCGCGCGCCAGCCGCTGATCGCCACCACCATGGCCAGCCGGGCGCGCACCAGGCCCGGCAACAGGCGCATCTCCGCGCCGGTCAGCGGCGAGACCGCGTGGTAGTCGGCCGCGAAGCGCGCGAGGGTCGCGAGCGCGCCCTCCTCCTCGTCGATCTGGTAGGACGCGGCCACGGCCAGGTCGTCCACCAGCGGCGCGTGCACCATGTCCCCGAAATCCAGGATGCCGGCGACCCGCGATGGCTCCGCCGGATCGACCAGCAGGTTGGAGAGGTTGAAGTCGTTGTGGATCGGCTGGCGACGCAGCGCGGCCAGCGAGGGCTTGACGCCGTATTCGAAGTCGTCGAGCGCGGTCTCGGCCAGCGCGCGGCGCACCGGATCGGCGATGTGGACCAGCAGCGGCCGCACGCGATCGGCGCGCTGGACGTCCCAGGGCAGCTCGCGTTCGCCGGCCGGATGGTCGAAGCCGGACAGGGCGAGGTCGAGCCGGGCCAGCAGGCGCGCCGTGCTGCCGCGCTGGGCGGCCGAGCGCGGCGCCCGCGGCATCGGCAGGCCTTCGAGGTAGCTGAACAGGCGCGCGACGCGCGGCCGGCCCTCGGCGTCGGTCACGATCGAGGAGACCGCGCCGTCGACATCCGGCAGCAGGCGCTGCACCGGCAGTCCGGGGTCGCTGCGCGCAACGTGCAGCAGGGCCTGGGTCTGGAAGTTGGCGACCACCGGGTCCTCGTCCGGGTGGGAGAGCTTGAGCATGCGGCGCGTGCCGCCGTCCTCGCCCGTCAGCAGGAAGTTGGCGTCGCGCTCGCCGGTCAATGGCTCGATGCGGCCATGCAGGCCGTAGCGCCGTCGCGCCAGGTCGGCCGCCCAGGCGGTGGCGACCGGCGCCGGCGCGGCGGTGAGCACGGCGGCCTCGGGCAGCGCCGCGCGGATGGCGGCGTCGAACTCGGATTCGTCCGGCCCGGCGCTCATGCCGCCGCCTCGAAGCCGCGCAACGCGCTCGCCAGGTTCGGCCCCAGGTCGTCGGAGAGGTAGCCGCCCTCCTGCACCAGCACCGTCGGCAGGCCCAGCCGGGCGATCTCGCCGAGGACGCGGGCGAAGCCCGGCGTGCTCACCGCCAGCATCCGGTAGGGATCGTTCTCGTGCGCGTCCAGCCCCAGGGCCACCACCAGCGCGCCGGGCGCGAAGGCGCGGATCGTGTCGTGCGCGGTCGCCAGCGCGGCCAGGAAGCCCTCGTCCCCGGTGCCGCGCGGCAACGGCAGGTTCAGGTTGTAGCCCAGCCCCTCGCCCTCGCCGATCTCGTGGGCGTGGCCGGTGAAGAAGGGCGTGCAGACGTGCGGATCGGCGTGCAGCGAGACCGTCAGCACGTCCTTGCGGCGCCAGAAGATGCCCTGCGTGCCGTTGCCGTGGTGCACGTCGATGTCCAGGATCGCCACCCGGTCGTGGCGCTGCCGCAGCTGCTGCGCCGCGATGGCGGCGTTGTTGAGGTAGGTGAAGCCGTTGGCCCGGTCGGCGTAGGCGTGGTGGCCGGGCGGGCGGCACAGCGCGTAGGCGGCGCGTTCGCCGTCGAGCACGGCCCGCGCCGCGTGCGTGGCGACGTGGGCCGACCACGTCGCCGCCTCCCAGGTGTGGCGGCCGATCGAGCACGCCATGTCGCCCATGTGCCAGCCGGCCTG
Organism: Variovorax sp. PvP013; assembly: GCF_050435945.1. Lineage (NCBI taxonomy): Bacteria > Pseudomonadati > Pseudomonadota > Betaproteobacteria > Burkholderiales > Comamonadaceae > Variovorax > Variovorax sp. PvP013. The sequence goes on along the minus strand of NZ_JBNDLF010000006.1, from coordinate 72,336 downwards.
GCCGACCAGGCTGTCGGGGTAGGTGCAGGGCTGGTCCGGGAACGGATGCACGTTGGGCATGACCTCCTCGGAGGCGCCCTCCAGTTCCTGCCAGCGCTCCCAGGCCGTCTCCAGGAAGCGCAGGTAGCGCGGCGTGTGGATGGCCGCGCGCGGGCCGGGGCCGTGGTCGTCCGGCGCCACGACCGCGTGGCCCAGGGCGCGGGCGGCGTCGAGCAGCCGCGTGGCGCGCTCGGGCTGCTCGTTGCTGCGCTTCATGCGCCCGCGCACGATGAACTGCTGCGGGTCGTGGCCGGTGTGCCGGTCGCTGTAGATGACTTGCATGGTGGAGGTGGGTGGGGACGGAAAGGATGGGATCGGCCGCCGGTGACGCGAGGGTGCCGGGGTGCCGCGTCAGGGCACCCGCGGAACCGGCTTCGCCGGGCCGCCGGGTGCGCCCCCCTCGCGCAGCGGAGGGGGGTTGGCGGAGCGCGCGGCGCGCAGCCTGGGAGGTGTCGTGAACAATCCACAGGCGTGGGCCTTGGCGTCCTCCAGGTGGAAGCGCAGGGCGTCGCGCACCGCGTCGACGTCGCGCCGGGCCAGCGCGTGGGCGATGGGGCGGTGCGTCTCGGCCAGGGCCCGGAGGTCGCCGTAGCTGTCCTCGCTCAGGGCCAGGAACATGCGCACCTCGGTCTGCATGTTGTCGAACAGGCGGTGCAGGTAGTGGTTGCCCGACAGCTCGCTGATCGTGAAGTGGAAGTCCAGGTCCAGCGCCACGCGCTCGGCCGTGGGCAGGGTCTCGGCGCGCGCCACCATGTCGTCGACGCGCGCGTCCAGCGCCGCGAGCTCGGCGTCGCCGGCGTGGGCGCAGGCCAGGCCGGCGCCCAGCAGCTCGAGCTGGATGCGCACGTCGTAGAGGTCCTCGACCTGGCGCGCCGACACCGTGCGCACCGCGAAGCCGTGGCGCGGCCGCGAGACCAGCAGTCCCAGGCTCTCCAGGCGGCGCGCGGCCTCGCGCACCGGAGCGCGGCTCACGCCCATCTGGCGCGCCAGCTCGGCCTCGACGATGCGCTCGCCGGGCGCGATGCGGCCCGACAGGATGGCCTGCTGCAGCTGGGCCTCGACGACGCCGACCAGGTCGGGCACCTGGATGGATGAGAAGGCCGGCGCGGGAGCGGGCGCGGCGGCGGCGCGGAAGGGGGGCATGGTCGTGGTCCTCGATGTCTCGTGAAGTTCGGTTTCCATCATGCCGCCCGCCGCGCGCGGGCGAGGTACGCGCCGGCGACGGCGATGAGCGCCATGCCGGCCAGCGCGGGACCGTCGGGCGGCCGCTGGAACCACAGGGTGCTGATCAGCACCGCCAGCAGCAGCTGCACGTAGTTCAGCGGCGCCAGCGTGGCCGCCGCGACGCGCCGGAACGCGGCCAGCAGCAGCAGCTGGGCGCCGCCGCTCAGGGCGCCGCCGGCGATCATCAGGGCGCCCTCCGATCGGGAAGGCAGCACGACGTGCGGCGCGAACAGCAGCGGCAGCCCCGTGATGACCAGGCAGGCGAGCGCCATGTAGGCGAACTGCACCGGCGCCGGCACCAGGCCCGACAGCCGGCGCGTGAGCAGCTGGAAGAGCGCGTAGCACACCGCCGCGACCGCCATCAGCAGGGTGCCGGCCAGCGGCAGCTCGCCGCCGGGGCGCACGATGCACAGCATGCCGGCGAAGCCCGCCAGCACCGCGAGCCATTGCGCGCGACCCACGCGCTCGCCCAGCAGCCGGGGCGACAGCGCCACCATGAACAGCGGCGCCGTGAAGTAGATCGCCGTGGCCTCGGCCAGCGGCATGGTGACCAGCGCGGTCATGAAGCAGGTCGCCACCACCGCCAGCGCCACGCTGCGCAGCACCAGCAGGCGCCGATGCGGCTGGCGCCACAGGCGCAGGTCGCCGTGGCGCAGCAGCAATGCCAGGGCCAGCGCCGCGATGGCGAGGTAGCGGCCGACGTTGACCACCGCCGGCGGATGGCTCGCCACCATGTGCTTGGCGAAGGCGTCGTAGGCGGCGAACAGCACCAGCGCGCACAGGAACAGCGCGATCCCGCCGGCCGTGCCGGCCGGACGCGGCGCGGTGCCCGCCGTGGCGCGCGCGACGCTCATGCGGCCTGCGCGAGCATGGCGCCCAGCAGCACGTCGGCGCCCTCCCGCAGGTGGCGCGGGTCGGCGTCCTCGGCCTCGTTGTGGCTGATGCCGTCCTTGCAGGGCACGAAGATCATCGCCGTGGGCACGGTGCGCGCGAGGTAGACGGCGTCGTGGCCGGCGCCGGTGACGATGTCGCGGTGGCTGCTGCCGCGCGCGGCGGCCTCGGCGCGCACGCACCCGACCAGCGCCGCATCGAAGGGCGTGGGCTCGAAGCGCTGGACGTCGGTGATCGCGACCGCCACCGGCACGCCCGTGGTCTCGCCGGCGGAAAGCGCCTCGGCGGCGGCGCGGAAGCGCGCCTCCATCGCGTCGAGCCGCCCCGCGTCCTCGTGCCGCATGTCGACGCTGAAGTCGACCCGCCCCGGGATCACGTTGCGCGAGGCCGGGTGCACGGTCACCACGCCGACCGTGCCGCGTCCGAGCGGCGCGAAGGCCGGGTCGTTCGCGATGTCCACCACCGCCTGCATCAGGTGCGTGGCGGCATAAAGGGCGTCGCGGCGCAGCGCCATCGGCGTCGGGCCGGCGTGGGCCTCCATGCCGGTCACGCGCACGTCGTACCAGCGCAGGCCGAGCGAGCCGGTCACCACGCCGACGGTCGTGTGCTCGGCCTCCAGGATCGGGCCCTGCTCGATGTGCGCCTCCAGGTAGCAGGCCGGGCGCACGGTGCCGACGGGCGTCGCGCCGGCATAGCCGATGGCGGCGAGCTCGTCGCGCACCGCGAGGCCGTCGACGTCGGTCGCCGCCAGCGCCGTCTCCAGCGGGAACACGCCGCAGTGCACGCCCGAGCCCATCATCACCGGCACGAAGCGCGTGCCCTCCTCGTTGGTCCAGATCGCCAGGGCCAGCGGCGCCTCGGTGACGATGCCGCGATCGTTCAGGGTGCGCATGACCTCCAGCCCGGCCAGCACGCCGTAGCAGCCGTCGAAGCGGCCGCCGGTGGGCTGGGTGTCGAGGTGGCTGCCGGTCATGACTGGGCGGCGCGTGGCGTCGCGGCCGGCGCGGATGCCGAAGACGTTGCCGATCGCGTCGACCGTGATCGCCAGGCCCGCCTCGCGCATCCAGCCGACCACGAGGTCGCGGCCCTGGCCATCGAGCGCGCTCAGGGCCAGGCGGCGGCTGCCGCCCTTGGGCGTGGCGCCGACGCGGGCCAGGTCCATCAGGCTGCGCCAGAGGCGCTCGCCGTCCACCGACACGGCCGATGTCGCCGATGTCGCCGATGTCGCCGATGCGGTCGTCGTCATGCCCGCAGTCCTTCCAGGAAGGCGTCCAGCGCGGCGCCGATGGCCTCGACCATGTAGCCGCCCTCCTGCACCACCACCGTGGGCAGGCCCAGCGAACGCACGCGCTCGCCGGCCAAGCGGAAGGCCGCCATGTCGAACTTCAGCACGCTGATCGGGTCGTCCCGGTAGGTGTCGAAGCCCAGCGGCAGCACCAGGGCCTCCGGCCGGAAGCGCTCGATGGCGGCCATGGCCTTGTCCAATGCCCGCGCGAACGCGTCGTCGCCGCTGCCGTGGGCCAGCGGCAAGTTGAGGTTGCAGCCTTCGCCGGCCCCGGCGCCGCGCTCGTGGTCGTAGCCGGTGTACCAGGGGTAGTAGCCGGCCGGGTCGGCGTGGATGGAGACGGTCAACACGTCATCGCGCTCGTAGAAGATCTGCTGCGTGCCGTCGCCGTGGTGGGCGTCGATGTCCAGCACCGCCACGCGCGCGTGCTTCTCGCGCAGCGTGACGGCGGCGATGGCGCTGTTGTTGACGTAGCAGAAGCCCGCCGCCCGGGCACGCTGGGCGTGGTGGCCGGAGGGCCGGCACAGCGCGTAGGCGATGCCGTCGTCGCCGTCGCGCACCGTCTCGGCCGCCGCCAGCGCGGCGTGGGCGGAACGCAGCACCGAGCGCCAGGTGGCCGGCCCGATCGGGCAGGACAGGTCGCCGACGTACCAGCCGGTCTGCGCCAGCACCGACGGCGACGGGCAGGCGCCGACGCGCGGGCCGTGCGGCGACATGTTGGGCAGCACCTCGATGCCCGGCTCCAGGCCGAAGCTGCGGATCTCCCGCCAGCGCGCGTAGGCGGTCTCCAGGTAGTCGAGGTAGTCGGTGGCGTGGACCTTTTCCAGCGCGGCGCGGCCGGCCTCGGGCGGCACGGCGACCGTGATGCCGCGCGCGGCCAGCGTGCCCATCAGGGCCTGCGCCCGCGTGGGCAGGTCGGCGGGCTTGCAGATGCGGCCCACGCGCATGTACTGCTGCGGATCGTGCAGCAGCTGGTCGTCGGAGAAGAAGGCTTTCATGGTCAACCCTTGCGTTCGGTGTCGAAGCGGTCCATGGCGCGTGCCAAGCGGGCGAACAGGTCGTCGAGCTCGGCGGCGGTGATGATCAGCGGCGGGCACAGGCCGATGCTGTCGCCCATGGCGCGCACGATCAGGCCCTCCTCCAGCGCCAGCTGGGCGAAGCGCTGGCCGGCCTTGTCGGCGGCGGCGAAGGGCGTGCGCGCGGCCTTGTCGGCCATCAGCTCCATGGCGCCGATCAGGCCGACGCCGCGCACGTGGCCGACCCAGGGCCGCTCGGCGAATTCGCGCAGGCGCGCCTGGAAGGTCGGCGCCAACTCGCGCACGTGGTCGAGGACGTGCTCGTCCTCGTAGACGCGCAGCACCTCCAGCGCGACGGCGCAGGCCACCGGGTGGCCCGAGTAGGTGTAGCCGTGGCCGAAGCCGCCGAGCTTGCCGCTGTGCGCGGCGATGGCGGCGTGGACCCGGTCGTTGACCATCACGGCCGAGATCGGCACGTAGCCCGACGAGAGCGCCTTGGCGCAGGTCAGGATGTCCGGCCGGATGCCGAAGGTGGTCGAGCCGAACATCTCGCCGGTGCGGCCGAAGCCGCAGATCACCTCGTCGGCGATCATCAGCACGCCGTACCTGCGCAGCACCGCCTGCACCTTCTCGAAGTAGCCCGCCGGCGGCACCAGCACGCCGCCGGCGCCCATCACCGGCTCGGCGATGAAGGCGGCCACGGTCTCCGGGCCCTCGGCCAGGATGCGCTCCTCCACCTGCGCGGCCAGGCGCGAGGCGAAGTCCTCCTCGGTCTCGCCGGGCCGGCCGTGGCGGTAGTGGTGCGGGCAGTCGACGTGCAGGAAGCGCTCGATCGGCAGGTCGAAGTCGCGGTGGTTGCCCTCCAGCCCGCCCAGGCTGGCGGCGGCCACCGTCACGCCGTGGTAGGCGTTGCGCCGGGCGATGATCTTCTTGCGCAGTGGCTGGCCGATGGCGTTGTGGTAGTACCAGACCATCTTCACCGCGCTGTCGTTGGCCTCCGAGCCGGAGTTGGCGAAGAACACGCGCGCCATGGGCACCGGCGCCAGCGCCAGCAGGCGTTCGGCCAGATCGGCCACGGCGACGTTGGTGCGCTGGTTGAACGTGTGGTAGTACGGCAGGGTCCTCAGCGCCTTCGCGCCGGCCTCGGCCAGGCGGGCGTTGGAGAAGCCCAGGGACGCGCACCACAGGCCCGACATGCCCTCGACGTAGCGGTTGCCCCGGTCGTCGACGACGTGGATGCCGTCGCCCTCGACGATCACCAGCGGCGGCGTGTGGGGCAGCGCGGCCAGGTTGGTGTAGGAATGCAGGTGGGTGGCGACGTCCTTGTCGCCGGTGCTGCGGTGTGCTGCGATCGTCATCGGGGAATCCTCTCTTCGTTCGTTCGGTCGTTCGTGGGGCGTCAGGCCATCGGCTGCGTCAGGTGCGCGTGGGTCTGCCGCGCGATGGCCTCGGGCCGGGTGCGCGTGGCGACGTGCGGCGTGACGGTGATGCGCGGGTGACGCCAGAACGGGTGGTCCGGCGGCAGCGGTTCCTGGACGAACGCATCCAGCACGGCCGAGGCGATGTGGCCGTCGTCGAGCGCGGCGAGCAGGTCGGCCTCCACCAGGTGCGCGCCGCGGCCGACGTTGACCAGCCGGGCGCCGCGCGGCAGCTGCGCGAACAGCGCCGCGTCGAGCACGCCGCGCGTGACGTCGGTCAGGGGCAGCAGGCAGACCAGCGTGTCGCAGCCGGCCAGGAAGTCGGCTCGCGCGACGTCGCCGTGGAAGGCCTCGACGCCCTCGGGCAGGTCGGCCTTGGGGCTGCGGCTCCAGCCGCGCACGGCATAGCCGATGCCCGCGAGCGCGCGTGCCACGGACGTGCCGAGCACGCCCAGCCCGGCGATGCCCACGCGGTGCATGCGCGGCGGCACGATGGGCGACTCCTCCCAGGCGGCGCGGCGCTGGCTCGCCAGATAGCCCGCCATGTGGCGCTGGCCGTGCACCACGGCCCAGGCCACGTAGGCGTTCATGCCGGCGGCCATGTCGGGGTCGACGATGCGATGCACCGGCACGCCCGGCGGCAGCGCCGGGTCGCGCGTGATGTGGTCGGTGCCGGCGCCGACGGACTGGATCAATCGCAGGCGCGGCATCCGCGCGAGCAGGCCCGGCGGCGGCGACCAGCAGACCACGGCGTCGATCGCGTCGAGCGCGTCCAGCGCCTGCACCTCGGTGTCGATGCGGTGCAGCGTCGCGTCGGGAAAACGCTCCTGGAACGCCGGCAGCAGGTAGTCCAGGGCGATCTGGTCGGAGACCAGGGCGATGTGGAGCGTCATGCGGCCAGCGCCTCCGGCCGCGCGGCGGCCGACAGCCGGGGCTGGGCCTCGATCAGCGTACGGGTGTAGGCGTGGCGGGGATCGGCCAGGACCTTGGCGGTCTCGCCGTACTCGACGATCTCGCCGCGCTGCATCACGGCGATGTGGTCGCACATCTCGCCGGCCACGCGCAGGTCGTGGGTGATGAAGACCATCGCCAGCCGGAAGCGCTCGCGCACCTCGGCGAAGAGCGCCAGCACCTGGGCCTGCACCGACACGTCCAATGCCGACACCGGCTCGTCGGCCACCAGCAGCGCGGGTCGCATGGCCAGCGCGCGGGCGATGCCGATGCGCTGGCGCTGGCCGCCGGAGAACTCGTGCGGGAAGCGGTCCGCCGCCTCCGGCCCCAGGCCCACCAGCTGCAGCAGCTCCAGGGCGCGCGCCATGGCCTCGGCCTTCGGCAGCCCCTGCGCGATGGGCCCGGCGGCGATCGTCGGCCCGACGCGGTGGCGCGGGTTGAGCGAGGCGTAGGGGTCCTGGAACACCATCTGGATGCGGCCCTGCGCCTGCGCCCGGAACTGCGCGCCCGGTTGCAGCGCGCGGCCCTCGAACAGCACGCGACCCTCGTCGAAGGGCGCGAGGCCGACGATGCAGCGCCCCACGGTCGACTTGCCCGAGCCGGACTCGCCGACCAGACCCAGCGTCTCGCCGCGGCGCAGGTCGAAGCTCAGGCCCTTGGCGGCCTCGACGCGGCGGCCCTTCCTGAACAGGGTGCCGCCGGTGACGTAGGTCTTCCTCAGGTCCTGCACCTGCAGCACGCGGTCGACCGGCCGCTCGGCCGCCGGCGCGCGGACCCGGCCGTCCGGGATGGCGGCGATCAGCTTGCGCGTGTAGGCGTGCTGCGGCCGCGCCAGCACGGCGGCGGCGGGGCCGGCCTCGACCACCTGGCCGGTCTGCATCACCACCACCTGGTCGGCGATCTCGGCGACGACGCCGAAGTCGTGCGTGATGAACAGCACGGCCGTGCCCTTGCGCCGCTGCAGGTCGCGGATGAGCGCGAGGATCTGCGCCTGCGTCGTCACGTCCAGCGCGGTCGTCGGCTCGTCGCAGATCAGCAGGGCCGGCTCCAGCGCCAGGGCGCAGGCGATCACCACGCGCTGGCGCTGGCCGCCCGACAGGCGGAACGGGTAGCTGTCGATCAGCACCTCCGGCTCGGGCAGGCCGACGTCGGCCAGCGCGGCCAGGATGCGCCCGCGCTTCTCGGCCGCCGGCAGGTCGACGTGGGCGTCGAACACCTCGGCGATCTGCTCGCCGATGCGCATGACCGGGTTGAGCGCGGACATCGGCTCCTGGAACACCATGCCGATGCGCCGGCCGCGCAGGGTGCGCAACTGCGTCTCGCTCAGCTGCAGCAGGTCCTGGCCGTCGAACACGATGCGCCCGGCCACAGGTTCCACGTGCGGTCGGGGCAGCAGGCCCATGATGGCGTTGGCGATCATCGACTTGCCCGAGCCGGACTCGCCGACCACGCACAGCGTCTGGCCGGCCATGAGCCGCAGCGACGCGCCGCGCACGGCGAGCGCGCGGTCGCCGCCGGCGGGCAGGCGGATGTCGAGGTCCTGGACGTCCAGCACCGGCGCGGGGATGGCGTCCATCGTCATTTGCCTTTCCCGTCGGCGCGGGCGTTGAGTCCGTCGTTGAGGCCTTCGCCCACCAGGTTGAGCGCCAGCACCGTCATCAGGATGGCCACGCCCGGGAACACCGCCATCCACCAGGCCTGGCGCAGCACCGTGCGGGCCGAGCCGACCATGTAGCCCCAGCTCATGCGGTTGGGATCGCCCAGCCCGAGGAAGCTCAGGCTCGACTCCAGCAGGATCGCCGTGGCGATCATCAGCGAGGCCATCACCACGATCGGCGATGCGGCGTTGGGCAGGATCTGCGTCAGGATGATGCGCGGCGTCGACTGCCCGGCGAGCTGGGCGGCGGCGACGAAGTCGCGCTGGCGCAGAGTCAGGAACTCGCTGCGCACCAGGCGCGCCACCGGCGGCCACGACACCACCGCGATGGCCGCGACGATCGACTGCACCGACGGCTCGAAGATCGCCACCAGCACGATCGCCAGCGCGAAGCTCGGGATGGCCTGGAACAGCTCGGTGAAGCGCATCAGGGTGGCGTCGATCCAGCCGCCGAAGTAGCCGGCGACGGCGCCGACGCCGACGCCGATGAACAGCGACACCACGGTGGAGACCACGCCGATGAGCAGCGACACGCGCGCCCCCGCCACGATGCCCGAGAGGATGTCGCGGCCCATGGTGTCGGTACCCAGCGGCATGCCCGGCTCGGCCAGGGGCGCCGCGAACGGCATGCCGGCCATGTCCCAGGGTTCGTACTGCGCCACCAGCGGACCGAGCGCGGTGACCAGCGCCACCAGCGCCAGCACCACCAGACCGAAGACGGCGCCCTTGTTGCGGCGGAAGCGCCGCCAGAAGCTGCTTTTCATGGGGAGGGTTCCTCGAGGCCGCTCAGGCCAGTTCGATGCGCGGATCGACCAGCGTGTAGACGAAGTCGGTGATCAGGTTGAACAGCACCGCCATGGCCGCGGTGAACAGGAAGCAGCCCAGCAGCAGGTTGTAGTCGCGCTGGAGCAGCGCGTCGAACATCAGCCGGCCGATGCCGGGCCAGGCGAACACGGTCTCGGTCAGCACGGCGCCGCCGATCATTCCGCCGGCCTGGATGCCCGCGAGCGTGACCACCGGCAGCAGGGCGTTGCGCAGGACGTGGCGGCGCTGGATGCGCCCGGGCGCCACGCCCTTGGCGCGCGCGGTCTTCACGAAGTCCATCTGCGCGACCTCCAGCATGGCCGCGCGGGTCATGCGCGCGTAGACGGCCATGTAGAACAGCGCCAGCGTCGCGGCCGGCAGGATCAGGTGGCGGCCGATGTCCAGCGCCTTGTCCAGCCCGCGCAGGTCGGCGCCGACGGTGAAGAAGCCGAAGGCCGGCAGCAGGTCCATCTGCACCGTGAAGACCAGCACCGCCATCATGGCCAGCCAGTAGAGCGGCGTGGCGTAGAACACCAGCGCGACCACGGTGATGGCGCTGTCGATCCACTTGCCGGCGTGGCGGCTGGCCAGCGCGCCCAGGCCGATGCCCATGGCCAGCGACAGCACGAAGGCCGTGCCCGTGAGCAGCAGCGTCGCGGGCAGCCGCTCCAGGATCAGCGCGGCGACCGACTGCTGCTGGCGGTAGGAGAAGCCCAGGTCCAGCTGCAGCACGCGGCCGAGGTAGCTCGCGAGCTGGTTGGGCAGCGGCTGGTCGAGGCCGAACTGCTGGCGCAGCTGGGCCACGAACTGCGGATCGCTCGCGCCGGCCTCGCCCGCCATGATCGACACCGGATCGCCCGGTGCCGCGCGCACCAGCATGAAGTTGACGGTCGCGATCAGCAGCAGCGCCAGCAGGCCCTGGAGCAGTCGCACCGACATGAATTGGAGTCGCTTCATGGCCCGGCCGTCACGCGAGCTTGACCCGGCCCAGGCTGTCGTTCAGGCCGATGCCCGAGCTCACGACGTTCTGGATGCGCGCGCGGTAGAGCGTGGGGAAGTTGATCTCGTGCAGCCAGGCCACCGGCACCTCGTCGACCAGGATCTTCTGCACTTCGAGGTAGATGGCGCGGCGCTTGGCCGGGTCGCCCTCGCGCGCGCCGGCGGCGAACAGCTCGTCGACCTTCGGATTCACGTAGCCGGCGACGTTGTTGAACGGCGAGCCCTTGGCGATGTTGGTGCTGGTGTAGTTGCGGCCCACGCCCAGGGCCGGGTCGCCGTACTGGTAGACGTAGGTGAAGGCGAGGTCGAAGTCCCACTCGTTGCAGCGCTGGTTCCAGCCGGCGACGTCGGTGGCGACGGTCTCGATCTTGATGCCGGCCTGCGTCAGGTTCTGGCGCACGATCTCGGCCTGGCGCTGCCACGACTCGCCGTAGGGCAGCGGCAGCAGGCGCAGGGTCTCGCCCTTGTAGCCCGACTCGGCCAGCAGCTTCTTCGCCTTGGCGAGGTCGCGCGGGTACTTGGCCACGTCGTCGCTGGCGAAGGCGATGTGGCTGTTGAACGGGCCGGTGGCCGGCTTGGCGAAGCCGTACCAGGCGATCTTGGCCATGGCCTCGCGGTCGATGGCGCTCCACACGGCCTGGCGGAACTTGACGTTGTTCATCGGCGCGGTGCGGTTGTTCATCCACAGCCAGCTGTGCGGCGCGAAGAACTCCCAGCCCTTGGTCGTGACGGCGGCGCCCGGCAGCTTGGACAGCCGGCCGACGTCGAAGTACTCGACCGTGCCGCCCGGGGCGATGTCGACCTTGCCCGACTCGAAGGCGGCGGCGCGCGCGGCGGCGTCGGGGATGACGTGGAAGTACACGCTCTCCACGCCGACGGCACCGCTCTGGTGGTAGGCCTCGTTGGCCACCAGCTGGACGTAGGAGCCCTTGACCCATTCCTTGAACTTCAGCGGGCCGGTGCCGATGGGCGTGGCGTTGGCCGGGTTGGTCAGGAAGTCGGTGCCCTCGTAGACGTGCTTCGGGATCATCGGCATGGTGCCGTTCTCGAAAATGCCCAGGAACGGACCGAAGGGCAGCTTGAGCCTGAACTCCACCGTCAGCGGGTCCAGCGCCTTGATCGACTCGACGTGCTCCAGGCTGGAGCGGAAGCGCGCGTGCGTCTTGCGCAGGAAGACGTCGCAGGAGAACACCACGTCGGCCGACGTGAAGGGCTTGCCGTCGTGCCACTTGACGTTCGGCTTGAGCTTGAAGACGTACGTCCTGCTGTCGGGGCTGACGGTCCACGACGTGGCCAGCTGCGGCTGCGGCGCGAGCTTCTCGTCGTAGCGCAGCAGGCCCTCGTAGATGTTGCCGGAGATCAGCTGCGTCGGGCCGTTCTGGACGATGCCCATCATCAGGCCCGGCGGCTCGGGCTGGACCAGCACGTTGACCACGCCCTTCTTCGCCTGGGCCAGCCCCCGCAGGGGCACCCCCGCGATGGACAGGCCGAGGGCGGCGGAGCTGGCTTGGAGCAGATGGCGGCGTTGCATCGTGGCGGTCCTTGGAGTGAGGGAGGTCGTGAGGGAGGGAAGGAGGAAATCGAATGGCGGCGCGGCTCAGTCGCGGTACGAGGCGCGCGTCGGCGGCTCCAGCCGCTGCAGCAGCGAGCGCCACTCGCGGGCGTACGGGTCGGTCGGCGCGGCGGCCAGCCGGTTGGTGTCGCCGCTCTCGTACTGGCGCGCGGTGAGTTCGCACACCGCCTCGGGCACCGGGTTGACGGCCCGGCCGGTGCCCTGGATGGCGACCTGCACGCGGCAGGCGCGCTCCAGGTTGTGCATCAGCACGAAGGCCTCGGCCACGCTGCGGCCCAGGGTGACCAGGCCGTGGTTGCGCAGGATCAGCGCGCGCGAGGTCGGTCCCAGGTCGGCCACCAGGCGAACGCGCTCCTCGTGGTCGAGCGCGATGCCCTCGAAGGCGTGGTAGGTCACGCGGCGGTGGAACTGCAGCGCCCACTGGTTGCACGGCTGCAGGCCCTCGGCCAGCGAGGACACCGCCACGCCGGCGACGGTGTGCGTGTGCAGCACGCACACGGCGTCGTGGCGCGCCGCGTGCACGGCGCTGTGGATGGTGAAGCCGGCCGGGTTGACGTCGTGGTCGCTGGGTTCCACCAGCCGGCCGTCGAGATCGATCTTGACCAGCGACGAGGCCGTGATGTCCCGGAACAGCATGCCGAACGGATTGATGAGGAACTGGTCCTCGGTGCCCGGCACGCGCGCCGAGATGTGCGTGTAGATGCTGTCGTCCATGCCGTAGAGGGCCACCAGGCGGTAGGCGGCGGCGAGGTCCTCGCGCATGCGGCGTTCGGCGGTCGACCCGGGCGTTCGGACGTCGACCGAGGCGTCCCTGGCAATGCGGTGCTGCGATGTGTCCACGTGATCTCCAATGACTTGAACGTCGACCAGATCAGGACACTTTGAATACTGTCATCTGTCGACAGTGTGCATTTAGCAAGTCACGTGCCAGCACGGCGAGGACGAAAATCGGTGCCGGAGCTGCGACCGGGGCCGCGCGTGCACCAGGAAGCGGCGACCGGCGACGCGCTCCCCACGATCGCGCGCCCTGGCCGGTGCCTGCGGCGAGCCGGCGTCCGTCGGCGGCGTCGCCGTGCGCCCGCGCCGTCTCCGGGCGATCGGCTGCCGATGCGCAGCCCTGGATCTGCGAACCTCGGCCGTCGGACGATCCAGGCTCAGTCGATCGTGATCTTTCCGGCCTCGATGACCTTCTTCCAGCGGGCGAACTCCTGTTGCTGGAAGGCCGCGAACTGGGCCGGCGTGTTGGCCACGACCTCCAGGCCGATGTCCGTGAACTGCTTGCGGATGGCGGGGTCCTTCAACGCGGCCGTCATCGTCTCGTGGGCCTTGTCGCGGACGTCCGCCGGCAGTCCCTTGGGCGCCACGATGGCCTGCCACGAGTACACATCCACGCCCTTGACACCGGCCTCGGCCATGGTCGGCACGTCGGGCAGCACGGGAGAGCGCTTGTCGCCGGTCACCGCCAGCGCCTTGAGCTTGCCGGCCCGGATGTTCTGCACGACCGCGTTCACGTTCTGGAAGGACCCCTCGACCTGGCCGCCGAGCAGGTCCGTGATGGCCGGCGCCCCGCCCTTGTAGGGGACGTGCAGCCCCGTGGTGCCGGTCTGCTGCCAGAACAGCTCGGCGGTCAGGTGGTCGCTCGAACCGTTGCCCGACGAGGCGAAGGTCATCTTGCCGGGGTTCTTCTTCTCGTGGGCGATCACGTCGGCCACCGAGTGGTGCGGGGAGTTCGCCGGCACGACGAGCACGTTGGGCGCCTGCACGGCCACGGTGATGGTGTCGAAGTCCTTGAGGGCGTCGTACTGCAGGCCCTTGATCAGGTGCGGGGCGATGACCAGCGGTCCCAGCGAGGTCACCAGGAAGGTGGCGCCGTCGGGAGCCGCGCGCTTGACCTGCGTGGCGCCGATGGTCCCCGTCGCTCCGGCCTTGTTGTCGACCAGGAAGGGCTGGCCCAGGGTGTTGGTCAGCTTCGGACCGATGGCCCGGGCCACGCTGTCGGTGGAGCCGCCGGCGGGAAAGGGCACCACCAGGGTCACCGGTTTCGAGGGCCAGGCCTGCGCGTACGCGCTCGCCGCAGCGGCGGTGCCCAAGACCAGGATGCCGAGGAATCGTTTCATGCAATTGCTCCGTGAGTTCGAAAGTGGATCGGGGGATCCGTGACCGAGCTGCGTCGATCAGGGATGTCGATGCGCGCCGCCCTGCGCATCGGACTTCACGTCGTCGTCGTGATCGTCGTCGTCGTGTGGCGCCACGCCCTTGCGCGACTGCTTCAGCCAGTACCGGCCCTCCTCCTCGCTCCTGGGCAGGCCCCTGCCCTGGAGATAGGCGCGGCCCAGGGCCGCCTGGGCGATGGGGTTGCCCGCCTGCGCCGACTTCTTCAGCCACCCCACCGCGACCGCGAGGTTCTTCGGGGTTCCCCGGCCGGCCTCGTGCATGCGGTAGAGCTCGTACTGGGACTTGCGCGCGCAGGGGTCCGAGGTCGTGGCCGTGCGTCGGTACAGCTCGAAGGCCTTCCTGTCGTCCTGCCGCGCCCCGCCCCGGCCGTCGCGATGGAAGTCGGCGAGCATGCAATCGGCGATGGTCGAGCCGCGGGAAGCGACCGAGGAGAACCACCGGAAGGACTGGGCCGGATCGGCGGGCAGGATCTCGCTGCCGTTGAGGTATCGGAATGCCAGGTCGACCTGGGCCGGAACGTGGCCGCTGCGGGCGGCGCGCTGCAGGTGGTCGAGCGAGCGCTTCCGGTCGAACGCCTGGCCCGTCTGCCCGTCGTAGTGGCGCGCGAGTTCGTGGTGGGCCGACGCGTCGCCTGCCTCGGCCTGCCGGGTCCATCGCTCGAGCGTGGTCTCGACGGTTTGGGCGGTGGCCGCCGTGGCGGCGATCGCGCCTGCGAGGGCGAGGAGGCAGGCCCGTCGCACGAGGCGCGCGAGGGGCCGGGAGACCGAAGCCGTCATGGGCGACCGCCGCATGCGTCGGCGTCCCGGGCGGAGGTCGCCACGGCCCGGGCCGTGGCGGCGTCGAGGCCGGCCATCAGCGGAAGGTCTGGCGCACGTCGGCCGGGACCACGATCTCGCTGGCCGGCGTGAGCGAGACGGTCACGTCGCGGCCCTGGGTCAGGGTCGCCAGCACCGCCTGCGCATCGGCCAGGCTGTTCAGGCGCTGGGTCCGCAGGACCTCCGGCGGGTGGAAGGTGCCCCGGGCCGCATGCACCGACTCGACCGGACCCGCGTTGTAGGTCACCGTGGCGTTCAGGCCGGGGCTGAACTGCGCGTAGCCCTGGGGCAGGAAGCCCTTGTACACGGTGTCCTTGACGTCGATGGCGACCTGCACGTAGAAGCCGGTCGGGTCGTTGACGTAGTTGTCGGTCGACGTCACCACGCCGTTGGCCAGCAGCGGGATGGCCGGGTTCTTGTTCTGCGGCCCGACGAAGCCCTGGATGATCCTGCCGCCATCGAGCACCTTGGCGCTGACGTTGGTCAGGCCGTTCTCGCGACCCGGCTTGAAGGGCCCGGAGGTCTCGATGCTCTTGTAGGTGGCGTTGGCCGCATCGCTCGCGCGGTAGGACGCCACCGAGCGCCGCTTCTCCAGCTGGTTGGAGAACTCGCCGGTGATGTTGACGCCATCGACGACCGGCGAATCGAACACCCTGGAGCGCATCGCGTCGAGCATGGTCAGCTGGCGGCCGACGTTGGCCGGATCGCGGTTGTAGGCCTTGAGCGCCTGGTACACCTCGACGATCGGGAACTGGTTGGTGTGCTGGGGCGACACCAGGTCGACGTCGACGGTGTTCTGCAGGTAGCTGAAGCCGTGCTGGAACGACAGGCGCAGCCAGCCATTGGCCGCCGTGGGCGAGTTCAGGCCGTTGAAGCCGTAGCCGCCGTGGTAGCCGAAGGTGTAGAACCTGCCGTCGGTCGGGTTCTTGACCCGGAACAGCATGTTGGTCGTGCCGGGCGTGTGGCCGGGCGACCAGATCACCATGATCTGCACGTTGCCGTAGTCGTACCACTTGTCGTAGACGTAGTAGTTGTTGGTGCGCGCCCGGATGACGGTCTCGGTGGCCGGCAGGGCCCCGGCGATGTCGAAGGTGTTGCCCTGCAGGTCGGTCTTGACGCCCAGCACGTCTTCCCTCGACGCCCACAGGTTGATCGGCTTGCCGGCGTTGTCCATCATCCTGAGCTGCTCGACCACCGTGCCGTAGTGGTCGCCGTGGCCGTGGGTCAGCCAGATGTCGGTGACCGAACGCGGATCCACGCCCATCAGTTCCAGGTTCTTCCAGTACTGGTAGCCGCTGTTGGCCCAGCCGGCGTCGATCTTGATGACCTTGTCGTCGGCGGGATCGGCGGTGCCCATGTCGGCCTTGAGCAGGTACGAGGCCACCTCGTTGTCGCCCACGTAGTACATGGTGTTCTTCACCATCTCGAAGGGCTCGGTGCTGCGCGTGTAGGGCGCGGCGGTGACGCCGGTCGCGTTGATGCTGGCGTAGGGCTGGCCCGAGACCGGGTCGGTGCCCTTGTCGGCCAGCATGGTGCTCAGCGTGGGCACGTCCCACACCGGCTTGCCGTCGCTGGTGGACTGCGGGGTGAAGTACCAGATGGCGGCGACCTTGGCGGTCGCGGCGTTCTCGTGGTTGTCGTCGAAGACCAGGTAGGCGGCCTGGCGCGCCGTGGTGCTGTAGCGGTAGTCCGCCGTGACCGGCAGCGCCGCGAGCGTCGATGCGCCGCTCTGCCCGTAGCTGGCGGTGTTGACGTTGAAGACCCTGGCGTCGGCCGCCAGGGTGTAGGTCTCCTCGTAGCGCTTGATGGGCGTCGCGTACGCGCGGCCGGCCTGGTCGGCGGTGACGATGGAGCCGTCGCCCACGGTGACGGTGGAACCCGTCTTGCCGTAGACCCAGCCCGCGGCCACCATGGGTCCGGGCGCATCGGCGTTGCGGGTGACGGCGGCGCCGTACTTCTGCAGGTTGAACTGCGCCGCGGTGGAAGTGCCCTTGGCCAGGATCACGTTGAAGGTGCCCGCCGCGTCGCCGACGACCTGCACCCCGTTCGGGTCGCTGGCCGAGGGCAGCCAGTCCACGAGATGGCCCGGCACCAGGCTCGCCTGGATGACGGCGGCCTGCGCGGGCGCGACCGCGGCCGTGGTGAGGGTCCTCGCACCGTCCTGGGCAAGCACGGCCACCGACACCGTCTGGCCCCCCGAGGCGTTGGTCTGCACGGTGGGTGCCGCGGTCACCAGGCCGGCGGCGCGGAACGCCTTGGTCCGCACCGGCGTCGTGCCGCCGGGTGGAGTGCCGCCGGGCGACGTGCCCGTGCCGGCCGTCGGCGGGTTGGTGGTGCCTGTGTCGGCCGCCGAACCATTGCCTCCGTCACCGCCACAAGCCATGAGTGCCGCAGAAGCGATCACCGTGGGCATCAGACGCCAGCAGGTTGTCGATATGTTCATTGGAATGTCTCCTTTGGAAATTGCTGTTTGCGAACCGGACCGGTCTTCAGAACGGTGCCTCGACGCCTGCGGGGGCTGCTGGCTGGCGAACGTTGAGGATGAGCGCCACCGAGGATGCGAAACCGCAGAAGACCGTGAGGTCCACCAGGCCGCGCGGCCCCAACTCGGCGGCCACGTCGTCGTAGAGCGCCTGGGGCACGCCGTGCTCTTCGGCCAGCGACCGCTCGAAACGCGCGGCGACGCGCACGGCCGCCGGTCCCTCGGGAATCGAACCCCGACCCAGCGCATCCACGGCGTCGTCGTCCAGACCGGCATGGCGCGCCTTGTCGACGTGGTTGATCCAGAGGTACCGGCAGCGGTGCCGCCGCGCATTCATCAGGAACACGGCCTCCAGGACGCCGGGAGGCAAGGTCCCTTGCTGAAGCGCTCCGGAGAGCTGGTCGAAGGCCTCGGCGACGGCCGGGCTGCGCAGCAGGGCCGTGTACGGTGCGGGCAGACGACCCCGGCGTCGTTCGATGAGGTCGCAGACCTGGCGCTGCGCTGCATCGAGGGCCTGCCTGTCGGGTGCCGGGAACCGATCGGAAGCGTCGTCCAACGGTGCGACCTCAGGCGTTGGGTTTGATGTTGCCGGCCTTGATCACGTCGGCCCACTTGGCGATCTCCCGATCGAGCCGGACCTTGAACGCGTCGGCGGTGCTGCCGACGGGAATGAAGCCCAGTTCGAGCAACCGCTGGTTGAGCGGACCCGAACGGACCGCGGCGGAGGCGGCCGTCGCCAGTTGCGCCACGGTCGACTGCGCCAGCCTCGCCGGCCCGATGAGTCCGAAGAAGGGCGTCGCATCGACGGCGGCCAGCCCCGACTCGGCCATCGACGGCACGTCGGGCAATTGCGCGGCCCGGGCGTTGCCGGTCACCGCCAGCGCCCGCACGGTGCCGGCACGGATGTGGTCGATCATGGTCGGCACGGTGGTGAAACCGAACTGGATCTGGCCGCCGATCAGGTCCGTCAGCACCGTGGCGCCCCCGCGATAGGGCACGTGGTTGATGTCGATGCCAGCGGCATTGCGGAGCTGCTCGCCGGCCAGGTGCGGCGCGCTGCCGACGCCGGCCGAGCCGTAGTTCAGCGTTCCCGGCCTGGCCTTGGCCAGCGCCACGAAATCGCGGATCGTCTTCGCGGGCACGGAACCGTGGACGACCAGCACCAGCGGCGCGGTGGCCATCAGGGAGATCGGCACGAAGTCGCGTCCGGTGTCGTAGGGCAACGCGGCACCGAGCAGGCCCGGATTGATGGCGAATGCCGTGTCGATGAACCCCAGGGTCTGCCCGTCGGGTGCCGCACCGGCGATCGCCTTGGTGCCGATCTGGGTTCCGGCGCCGCCGCGGTTGTCGACGATGTAGGTGGCGCCGGTGGCTTCGCCCAAGGCCTGCGCCATCAGGCGCGAGAGCGTGTCGGTGGACGCACCCGCTGCGTAGGGCACGATGATCTTGACGGGGCCCTTGCTCGCGCCTTGCGCCCGGGACCGCAGGGGAAGACCGGCAGCGCCTGCCAGCGCGACGAGCACGGCGGCCTCGAGCCACTGGCGACGGGAGCAATCGGGCATGGGGATTTCCTAGGAGGTTCGATGGACGAAGGCGACCAGGTCGTCCTCATCGGCCGGATCCGCGCCCAGTCCCGGCAGATCCGTCAGACGAAACGCGCCGTTCGCGAACGGAATGGAGCGGCTGTAGGGCGAGAACGCCAGGTCGCAGTACAGGCGTTCGACCACCGCGTCGTCCTCCTGCGCCGCGAGCACGTGGAGGGTGGCCAGGAAGCCCGGCCCGAAGAAGGCCGACTGCGGTGCGAAACGCACCCGGCTGTCCGCGCAGTCGCGCGAGAGCTGCCACAGCGCCGAGACGCCACCGGCCTTGATGGCGCTGGGCTGCAGGTAGTCCACCGCTTCGTCGGCGACGAGTTGCCGCAGTTCATGCAGGCTGCTGGCGTTCTCTCCGACGGCCGTGGGGATGCCGGTGGCGGCGCGCAATGCCTTCAGGGCCCCGATGTCCTCGGGCGGCCAGAGGGGTTCCTCGATCCAGAACGGATCGAAGGGCGCCATGGCCCGGACGGCTTCGGTCGCCGTATCGGCCGTCCAGGCGCAGTTCGTGTCCACCATCAGGACGGTCTCCGGTCCCATGGCCGCGCGCGCCGCCGCCACCGACTCGGTCGTGCGCTCGTGCAGCTTGACCTGGCCGTAGCCCGCGCGCAGCGAACGCTCGACGTTGCGCCGGATCAGTTCCGTGTCGCCGTCGTACTGCAGCAAGGAGGCATAGGCCGGGATGTCCAGGCGGCGGGCGCCGCCGAGCAGCCGATACAGCGGCACGCCCTCGAGCTTGGCGCGCGAATCCCACAGGGCGATGTCGAGGCCGCCGAGGGCGTGGATCACGGGACCGGAGCGACCCATGTTGTGCAGGGTGCGCTCCAGCGTCGATGTCAGGCTGCGATCGGTGGCGTCGCGCCCCACCGCCAGCGGCGCGATGCGGCCTGCGAAGATGGCCGCCACGGCGTCGAGCTGCGCGCCGTACGACTCGCCCCAGCCCACGACCCCGTTCTCGAGCTCGACCCGCACCAGGCAACTGTCGAGGGTGGTCCTGACACGGCCGGCGAACCTGGGTGCCGGTCCCCCGTGATCGAAAGGAAGCCGCAGCGGCAGGCAGGTGATCGAGCGAATGTTCGTCGACATCGGGGTTCTCAGGTAATGGGCTTCTGATAGCGCTATCAAGGATAGGTGGATGGTAGTGTCTGCATCTGCACGTGCACCCCGGGGTTTGCCCTCAGGCGCTCTCGCGCTCGACGATGCAAAAGCCGACGTCCACGACGCGGCCGGGCGAAGGATCGCTGCCGGCGCGCTGGATGATGAACCGGGCCGCGTGCCGGCCGATCGCGATGTCGTTGACCTGGACCGTGGTGATCGCCGGGGAGACGTCGGCGGCGAACGGCAGATCGCCGAAACCCACCACGGCCAGATCGCGCGGCACCCGCAGGCCCATGGCGACGGCTTCGGTCAGGACGCCGAGCGCCAGGAAATCCGAACTGCAGAAGACGGCGTCCGTCTGCGGCTGGCGCCGCAGGATGTCCTTCAAGGCGTCGCGACCGCTTCGCACGCCTGCCGGGGCATCCACCGCCACGGTCACCACGCCGGCGGCCGCCGGCCACCGGCCGTCGTGCCGGCGCGCGGCATCGACGAACGCCTGGGCCCGCCTGAGCGCGCGCGCGTGGTTGCCACCGACGAAGGCGAGATGGGTGCGTCCGCGATCGAGCAGCAGGTCGGCCACGGCCGTCGCGATCTTCTCGTGGGAGAAGCCCACCAGCATGTCGATGGGCGCGCCGACCATGTCCCACGTCTCCACCACGGGGATGCCCGAGGCACGCAACCGCAGCCTGCCGGCGTCCGACGGCACGACGCCGCCCAGCACCAGGCCGTCGGGCCGGCGTCCGATGATGGCGTTGAGCAGTGCGTCGTCCTCCTGGACGCCGTAACCGCCCTGGCCCAGCATCAGCTGGTAGCCGTGGACGCCCAGTTCGGTGATCAAGGACTGCACCATGGCCTGGAAGACCGGACCGGCCACCGACGGCACGATGGCCGCCACCAGGCGGCTGCGTCGCGATGCCAGGCTCGATGCCACCTGGTTGGCGACATACCGGGTCTCCTTCACCGCGGCAAGCACGCTCGAACGGATCTCGTTCGACACTCGCGAAGGCGAGTTCAGCGCGCGCGAAGCACTCATCAACGACACCCCGGCCAGCTTGGCCACGTCCGAGAGCGTGACCGCACCGCTCGCGCGTCCCCGCCGGGGCTCCGGCGCCGATGCACGGGCGGTGGGGGCCGCAACCGGCTGGAGGTCCGGGCCGGTCGATCCGGTCGGGCCGGTCCGGCGGCGTCGCGTGGCTGCCCTGCCCGTGGAGCGCCGGCGCAGCACGATGGGGTCTTCGCCGCCGAGGGCCTGCATCCGGGCGGTGAGCGCTCGTTCACGCGCCTGGTCGGGCGTCACCGCATCGCAGCCCCCCAGTCCCATGTCCCTCCGCTTCCCATCGACGGACAAGCGCACGATCCAGGACCGCGCCCCGCTCCTGCTCACCCGCAGGTAGAGGCCGGCGGCGCCTCCCACGGCGGTCATGCCGACCGCGTGGATGGATCGGATCTCTTCCATGGACAGTTTCTTGGCTTGGCGAGGCATGCGGCGACTTCTTCGGGAGCGTGTTCGATCCCATCTATCATCCCATCAAACCTGCCGGTTTTCGGAACGGGCGCGCGTGGTCGTCGAAATCAACCGACACCGTCGTGGCGCACCCGATCCGCGACGATCCGGCGCCGGCGCCCGAGCCGGTCCTCGCGCGCGATGCGCCGGCGGGCGAGGCGATCCCGAATGCCACGACGCTCGCGATGCGCGCGACGGCGATGGGAGTGGCAGCCCTTGTCGACGTGCAGCCGTCCCGGCCGACGCCGTGCCCCCGCCGCACCTCCGAACCGCAGGCCACCTACCTCGCAAGTGCGACGTTCCTACGTCCGTACGGAGGATTCGCCGCCATGGCCGGTGTCGCGGCGCCGAGACGATGACCGTCGTTCAATCTCATCGGAGCAGACCTTGTCAGATCGCCTTTCCATGCAGGACCCCCGCACCCAGTACCCCCAGCCGCCATTCCCGCGCCAGCCGCAGCCGGTGCCCGGCCTGGCCTCGAAGATGGACCCGGTTCCCGACCACGGCGAGACCAGCTACCAGGGCTCGGGCCGACTCAAGGGCCGCAAGGCCCTCGTCACCGGCGGCGACAGCGGCATCGGCCGCGCCGCGGCCATCGCGTTCGCCCGCGAAGGCGCGGACGTCGCCATCTCCTACCTCGCGTCCGAGACGACCGACGCGCAGGAAGTCATCCAGCTGATCGAGGCCGAAGGCCGCCAGGCCCTCGCGTTGCCGGGCGACATCACGAACGAGGCCTGGTGCCGCGAGCTCGTCGCCAAGACCGTGGCGCAGTTCGGCGGGCTAGACATCCTGGTCATCAACGCCGGGCACCAGCAGAACCGCGAGGACATCGCCAAGGTCACGTCGGAGGACTTCGACCAGACCATGAAGACCAACCTGTACGCGATGCACTGGATCGCCCAGGCCGCCGTGCCGCACCTGCCCGCGGGTGCGTCGGTCATCACCACCGCCTCGGTCCAGGCCTACGATCCCTCGGCGATCCTGCTCGACTACGCGACCACCAAGGCGGGCATCGTGGCCTACACCAAGGCGCTGTCCAAGCAGTTGCTCAAGAAGGGCATCCGCGCCAACGTCGTGGCGCCCGGACCGTTCTGGACCGCCCTGCAGGCCTCGGGCGGCCAGCCGCCGGAGAAGGTCGCCAAGTTCGGCGCCGAGAGCGAATACGGCCGTCCCGGCCAGCCCGTGGAGGTCGCGCCGATCTACGTGCTGCTGGCGAGCCAGGAAGGCAGCTTCATCAACGGCGAGGTCTACGGCATCACCGGCGGCGCCGGCGTGGCGTGAGCGGGCCGACGCGCGACGACCTCCGACACGCGGCGCCCGACCCAGCGTCCGACAGATCCCCGTCCTCGCTCCGGTCGGACGGTTACCTGCCGCTGGAGGACTATGGCGTCCTGGGCGACGGTCGCTCCGTCGCGCTCGCGGGCATCGACGGTTCCATCGACTGGTGGTGCGTCCCCAACCTCGACTCGCCGCCGCTGTTCAACCGGCTGCTCGATCCGGAGCAAGGCGGTCGCTTCGAGCTGGCGCCGGATCGCGCGTTCACCGCCACGCATCGCTATCGCGACGACAGCAACGTGCTGGAGACGACCTTCGTCACCGACACCGGCGTCGCGCGGCTGACCGAGTCGCTCAACAGCGGCACGGCCGGGCGTCTGCCGTGGGCCGAACTGGCCCGCCGCGTCGAGGGCATCGAGGGCACGGTCCGGTTCGACCTGCGCGTGCTGTTCAGCCGGCGTGCCGACGCGGTGAGCCCGTATCACTCGAAGACCGGGCCGCACGCGGTGTTCCACGTCGGACGGGTGCTGGGCCTGCTGCTGCACAGCGCGGGCGTCGCGGTGGAGCGGTCCGACGAAGGCGTGGTCGGTCGCCTGGAGGTCCGCGCCGGCACGCGCGAGATCGTCGCCATCGTCGCGGGCGAGGACGAGCCCCTGGTCATCCCCACCGTCGAGGACCTCGACGACCGCATCGACGTGTCCGACAACGAATGGAAGGTCTGGGCGCGGCGTCTCGAGCACGCGGGAGGCACGCGGGCGCAGTTCCTGCGCAGCGCGCTGGCGCTCAAGCTGCTGCTGTACTCGCCGACCGGGGCCATCGCCGCCGCCGCCACGACCTCGCTGCCCGAAGGCATCGGCGGCGCCAAGAACTACGACTACCGGTACGCCTGGGTGCGCGATGCGGGCTACACGGTCAAGGCCTTCCTGGCCGCCGGCGCGCTCGGCGAGGCCAAGGCCGCCTTCACCTGGCTGCTCAAGCGGCTGGAGGAGCACGGACCGCAGGTCTGCTTCACCTTGCAGGGCCGGCAGGTCCCGCCGACCACGACCATCGACGTGCCCGGTTACCGGCGCTCGCGCCCGGTGCAGATCGGCAACGACGCCACCTCGCAGCGCCAGCACGGCGTCTTCGGCGACATCTTCGAGACCGCCTCGCGCTTCGTGGAGGGCGGCAACATCCTGGATTCGGCCAGCGCCCAGCTGCTCTCGCGCCTGGCCGACCTGTGCGCCGATTGCTGGCGCCAGAAGGACTCGGGCATCTGGGAGCTGGCCGAGCCCCAGCACTACACGAACTCGAAGATCAGCTGCTGGCAGGCTCTCGCCCGTGCGGTGGAACTGGCCGACGGCGGCCAGCTGCCCACCACCTGCCGGGACCGCTGGTGCCGCGAGCGCGACCGCATCGAGGCCTGGATCGGCGAGCACTGCTGGTCGGAAACCCTCCAGTCCTATGAGTTCTACCCGGGCTCCGGAAAGCTCGATGCGTCCCTGGCGCTGGCGGTGCGCTTCCGCTTCGACGGTCGCGACCGCTTGGCGAAGACGCTCGACGCCATCGACCGCCACCTCGGCAAGGGCGCTTTCCACTACCGCTACAGCGACGTCGACAAGGAGGAGGCCTGCTTCCTCGCCTGCTCGTTCTGGATGGTCGAGGCCCGCGCGTTGCTGGGGCAGCGCGACGCCGCGCTGGCGTCGCTCCGGGCCATGGGCGACGCCCTCCCGCAGGGGGTCGGCGTGTTCGCGGAAATGGTCGACCCGGTCGACGGCTCGATGCGGGGCAACCTGCCACAGGGGTTGTCCCATCTCGCCCACGTGATGGCGCTGGACACGCTCGCGAGGACGGCCTAGCGGTCGGCTCGGCGCCTCATCGGTCGAGCGGGATGCCCACGCGCGGCGGTCGGCGACGAGCGCACGCAAGGCCCATTCCGTCGCACGCGCGATCTGTTCGCCGCAGAGGTCCCAGGTCGGCCTCGAACGCCGTGTCGATGCCCCGGCGGGGACGGAGCGGGCCGTCTCCTTCTGCCGACCCTCTCGCCGGACGCCGGCATGCCGACGGGCATGGACGCTGCCGACCGCACGCCGCAGACGTCACGCCCGCCGGTCTCCGGGTTGGAAGCAGATGGCCGGACGCGCCGTGGCGGGCGCCGGCAACCGGGGGCCGTCGCATGAACCGGCCCGGACGGGGGCCCGGACGGCCACCACGTCGATGACCACGTCGCGATCGCCAGTGGTTCGCCGCGCCGAAGGGGCCATGGCGGAACGGGACGTCCGACGGGGCGCTCGAGGTTGCGGTCGTGGTTGCGGTTGCGGGCGTGGCGCGGGCGTCACCTCGGGCGGCCGGGACACCGGAAGCGTCGTCCAGGACCGGATGGCCCACGCAACTCCCAGCAGGAAAAGCAGCGAGGGAATGGCGATCGGGTTGACACTGAGCAGCAGGTACAGCCCC
The DNA here is from genome assembly GCF_050435945.1 of Variovorax sp. PvP013. Taxonomy (NCBI): domain Bacteria; kingdom Pseudomonadati; phylum Pseudomonadota; class Betaproteobacteria; order Burkholderiales; family Comamonadaceae; genus Variovorax; species Variovorax sp. PvP013. The sequence continues at coordinate 47,102 of NZ_JBNDLF010000006.1, read as the reverse complement.
ACCTGGGCCGCATCGGGGTCGCCGGTCAGCGCGGGGCCGGCGACCATCAGCGCGAAGGGGCCGAAGACGGCGACGAACAGCAAGGTGCCGAGGACCGGAAAAACAGGGAGTCGCATGGATCTACGCGGAAAGAAAGGACGCCCCGACCGATCGATGGACCGCTCCCCCGCACAGGGCCGTCACCACCGCCGCCAGCGTGCCGCCGCGCACGACGCCATTCACCCGGCGCGACCGGGCCGGCCGCGCCGCTGCAGCGGGCATCGCCTGGACCGACTTCAGGTTCCTCCCGCGCGGGAGGCGCCCGTTCCGACGGACGCACGGCGCGCCGGCGCCGGCGAGCCCGTCGACCACGGCATGACCGGGATGTCCGGTGACCGGGCCCATGCCTGCCGCGACGACGGTTGCGGTGGCGGCCCGAGTCCGGCTGCGCGTCATGACCGCGACGAAGGCCACGGCGGTACCGTGGAGCACCGCGACGAACGGGATGGTGGGTGACATGGCTCGCACTCGGGCAAAAGGGCCCGACGTCGTGAAATCGGTCCATCGACGGCCGCAGCCGGCATCCACGTGATCGGTCCACGGTCGGCACCAGGCACGTGCCGACAAGGGTGAATGATTAAGTGTTACTTGAATGCTCTCACATCGCAGGAGCAGGGTCCATCGCGAGATGAGGAATACGGCACGGATTGCGCAGCCGTCTGCGCCGGATGTCGTCTTGGACCGGCGACGCGTCCGAGCGGCGCATCGCCGATCCCATGGGGAGGGTGGTCGAAGGACGTCGCGCAGCGAACTCGCGGGCGTCGTGGAACCGGCCGGTGCGGGTCCGGTGCCGGTGGTCCCGACCGAGTCGCCGCACACGGACCGGGTCCCGGATCCAGACATGCGCCGTACCGAGGCCGATCGCGGGCTCGGTGCCCGGACCCGGCGACGAAGCGAGGCGGCAACGAGTTCAAGCAGCCAGTTCGATCCCGTGGCGTTTCATGACCGCGGTCATCGTCGCCATGTCGGGAGGGCCACCGGCACTGAACACATGCGCGATCTCGCGAAAGTAGTCGGGCCCGATGTTCGCCGGAGAGAACGTCACCAGGGCACGCGCAGGGACATCGCCGGGATTGGAGAAGTGGTGCACGCTGCCCCGCGGCGAGAAGCAATGGTCTCCCGCCTCGAGGATCCTCACCTCGTCGTCCACCCGGTAGGTCAGCGAGCCTTCGAGCATGTAGAGGGTCTCGTCCACGTCGGCGTGGCGATGCGCGGGCGGCACCTTGGCGCGGGGCTGGACGGTCATCCGCGCCATGGTTATGTGCCCGGTGGTGCGCTGACCGTCGATCAGGAACTGCATGGACAGCGAGCCGATGGTGATGGGATCGGGCGTCGTGGCGTTCATCGCGAAACTCCATGGGGTTGTAGGGTAAAGTCACTTTACTTTATGTGCGCTCGACGTGAATCCCCCGAAACGCTGTCCCCGCACTTTCCGGGTGACCCGGATGCCAGCGATCCGCTCGTCGGCGCGCGGCTGCGCCATGCGCTGACCTATGTCGAAGGACGCATCCGCGACGCCATCGGTGCGGCGGGCTACGACGACATCACCGTCGCGCATTTCAAGGTGCTGCGGTTTCCGCCACCCGAGAACGAGCGTCCCATGGACCTGGCACAACGTGCGGGCATGACCAAGCAGGCGATGAACTACCTGCTGGCGCAGCTCGAGGACCTGGGTTATCTGCGGCGCACCGCCGCCGAAGGCCGCGCCTCGCGACGCGTGACCTTGACGGACAAGGGCTGGGCGGTCGCCCGGATACAGCGCGCGACCGTGCGCCGCATCGAGCAGGAGTGGCGGCAGCGGATCGGCACCGAGGCATTCCTCGTCTTCTACGACGTGCTCAAGGCGTTGACTCCCGCTTCTCCGGAGCGGTAGCGGCCCCGGTCTCTTGCTTGAGTGCCCTGCGGCGTGAGCCCCGGGCGCTGGGTCGCCGTGCGCCGGAAGCCGACCTTGCGGCATCGCGGCCGGGCCTTCCCCGCCTACCATTCGCGATACCTCGTGACTTCCTGGCCGATCCCCATCCCCATGGCACCGGCCGGGTTGCCTTTTCCGAATTCAGACCGCCGCATCGCCGACGGTCCTCGAACATGACCGCACCGACTTTCTCCGACCCCTGCCTGCTTCTTTCACTCGCCGAGCGTCCCGGAGCCACCCCGGGTCTCCCACCTGCCGTTCGATTTCCTTGCCTCGATGTGCGTTGCCTGAACTCTGCAGGCCGGTGGGCCATCCACGGACAACCTTCGGCGCCGCTGCTGGTGTGGCATCCGACGCAGGGTGATGCGGCCCGCGCGGCCGCCGGGCGAGCGTCCCGGGCCAGGGGTCGTTCGGTCGAGGTCGTGACGCGCACGGATGCCCGATGGGTGGAAGGACAGGACATCCGGCTCTTCACCGAAGCATCCGAACCGGCGCTGCACGGCTGCGAGGCCCACAGCGCCGGCAAGGCCCGCCGCCTGGGCATCGAGGTCGAAAAGCTCGAAGCATTCAGTCTCGTGGTCCGGGCTGCGGCAGCGGCGACGAGCCAGGAAGCGTATGCCGAGGTCAGCCGGGCCGCTTCGAAGGCCCTGCGCGCGAGGTTCGGTGGCGGCTCGATCGCGTCGACCTGCGCGTGGCTGGCAGGACGTGCAGGTCGGGACGCGTTGGCCAGCCTGATGGCGGGCGAGGTCGAGACGACCGGGCCGCTCTCGGTTCACGAGGTGGTCGCGGCCGTGGAACTGGCACGCGACATCGACGGCATTCAGCAGGCGGGCCAAGGCCACTGAACTTCACGTCGGCCGGGACCGCCGCGCCGCCCGTCAGCGGGCACCGGAACCACGCCGGGCCGGTCGGGCTGCCCGTGGTCGCGACGATCGGCGTCACGACGGCGCCACAGCGGCGTTCGCGGGCGCAGCGCCGGCGGCCGCTCGGTCCAGACCATGCGGGTCGCCCCAGCGGCGTGGGGCGACTCCGAACCCTTCGCACAGGAGCGGTCTCAATGAAGGCCGACATCCGGGTGGACGAGGTCGAGTTCCTGGGCCGCCGCGTGCAGCCTCCTGTCCCGAGTCCACAGCACCGATCCGGGGGTCAACGCCACGGCCGCCAGCAAGTGGACGTCGACATAGCCGATTCCCCTGCCATGGAGGCGATGACGCTCCATGAAGCCGAGCACCTCGTCGTTCTCCGCGACGACGGCGGTGGGCAGGTCGCGCATCAGTTCCAGGATCAAGGGACGGTTGTGCAGACTCCCGCAGGCGACCTCGCCCACCACGAACGGATGCGTCACGACGCGGCCCTGCCCGAGCGCGGTCGCGAGTTGCGCATCGGTCTTGCGAAGGTGGTCGATCCAGACCGACGTGTCGACCAGGATCAAGTCGACGCCTCGTCACGCCGCCGGGGCACCGCTTTCAACTGAGGTTCGGACCCCCCGAGCCGTGCGAGACGCCGCGCGCTCTCCCGCTCGATCAAGGCCTTCAGGCCTTCCCGCACGACGGCCGACCGGTCCAGCGGACCCGTCAGTTTGATGGCTTTGGACAGCAGGTCGTCGTCGATGTTGATCGTGGTTCTCATGCATCAAATGTATCATCATCTGATGGACGATATGGAACCAGCCGGCATGCCGGGCTACCGGATGCGATCGCGCCGAGGGCGCGACCGACGAGCCCGCGACGAATCGAAAATCCGTGGTTCCATCATTCCCACCGGGAGTCGGAGCTCTTGAATCCCATCGACCGGCGCTCCACGCGCCTCCACTTCGACCTCACGACCCTGCAGCTGTTCATCACGACGGCCGAACTCGGCAGCGTGACGCGCGCGGCGGAGAAGATGCACATGGCGACGGCGGCGGCGTCGCGCCGCATCCTGGAGATCGAGGCGCAGTTCGGCCTGCCTTTCTTCGAGCGCCGGCCCCACGGCATGGCGATCACGGATGCCGGGCGCGCCATGCTCGCGCATGCGCGCAGCATCACGCACACCGTGCTGCGCATGCAGGACGACGCGGCGTCGTACCTGGGCGGTGAGCAGGGCCTCGTCCGGCTGGCGGCGCCCAAGAGCGCGGTGATCCAGTTCGTGCCCTCGGACGTCGAGCGCTGCGCGCGTCAGTGCCCCGGCGTGCGCATCGACCTGCAGGAGATGAACAGCCAGATCGTCCAACAGGCCTTGCGCCGGGGCATCGCCGACGTCGGCATCTACGAGGCGAGCCTGGGCAGCATCGAGCTGCCCACCCTGCCCTACCGCAGCGACCGCCTGACGGTGGTCCTGCCGGCGCGCCATGCGCTGGCCGAGCGCGCCACGCTGGCGCTGGGCGACATCCTGTCGTGCGACCTCATCGTCCTGGGCGAAGGCTCGGCCATCTCGCTGATGCTCCAGCGCCTGGCCGACGACGAAGGCCGGCTGCTGCGCATGCGCATGCGGGTCAACGGCTTCGACAGCATGGCGCCGCTGGTCGCCCAGAACCTGGGCATCGGCGTCATGCCCGAGGCCGTCGCGGACATCGTCGCCAGCGGCGAGGGCTTCGTGCGCATCGCCATCGAGGGCGACTGGGCGCAGCGGCAGTTCCTACTGTGCCACCGGCCGGTGGAGACCCTGTCGCAAGCCGCCCGCAGCGTGGTGCGCGTGTTCTCGGATACGAAAAATTCGAATCCTGCATCGCTGATTTAGCGCTGGCCGCCGTGCGCGGGATCGCCAACCATCGGCGCCTTCCCCACAACGAGAGACACGGCATGCAACGCAGACATTTCGCACTCGGACTCGGCGGCGTCCTGTGCGCGCCGGCCCTGTCGCTGGCCCAGCAGGCCGGCGGCGCAGCGGCCAGGATCTCCGGCCCGGTCCGCATCGTCGTGGGCTTCGCGCCGGGCGGCGGCACCGACGTGCTGGCCCGCGTGATCGGGCAGAAGCTCGCGACCCTGTGGGACACGCAGGTCCTCGTCGAGAACAAGCCCGGCGCCACCGGCGTCATCGCGGCCGATCACGTGGCGCGGCAACCGGCCGACGGCACGACCCTGCTGATGGCCCACGTCAACAGCAACGCGATCGCCCCCAGCCTGCTCAAGGACACCGTCAAGTTCGATCCGAACCGGGATTTCAGCGCCATCTCGATGGTCGGCGTGACGCCCAACGTGCTGACCTGCGCCACCACGCAGACGACGCGCACGCTGCCCGACATCGTCGCGCTGTGCCGCCAGAAGCCGGGCCGGATCACCTTCGGCTCCTCGGGCATCGGCTCGGCCCAGCACCTGGCGTTCGAGATGTTCAAGCTCGCGGCGAAGATCGACGCCGTGCACGTGCCCTACAAGGGCTCGGGCGCGCTGATCATCGACCAGCTCGGCGGGCAGATCGATTTCGCCTTCGACACCATGACGGCGGCCACGCCCTTCATCCGGCAGAACAAGGTCATCGGCATCGCGCAGACGCGCCTGAAACGCGCGGGCAGCTACCCCGACCTGCCCACCTTCGCCGACGGTGGCTACCCGCAGGTCGATGCTGCCTCCTGGTATGGCTTGGTCGGCCCGCGCGGCATGGCACCCGAGCTGGTGCAGCGCATGAACGCCGACGTCAACAAGGTGCTGCTGATGCCGGACATCCGCCAGAAGCTCGACGAGTTCGGCGCCGAGGACGCGGGCGGACCGGCGCGCAAGTTCGCCGACTTCATCGCCAGCGAGAACGTGAAGTGGGCCCAGGTCATCAAGGATGCGAACGTGCGCGTCGACTCCTGAGGCACGGATCGACCGACCCCTGCCACGACGAATCCACCGCCCGAACGAACAGACAAGGACCGCTCCAATGACGACCACCCCCACCTCCACCCCCGCTTCCACTGCCGGCCCCGCCGCCGACTCCTCGGGCGAGCCCGGCGTCCGCCCCCTGCCGCTGGCCGGCATGCGCGTGCTCGACATCAGCCAGGTCATGGCCGGCCCCTACGCCTGCATGCTGCTGGCCGACCTGGGCGCCGACGTGATCAAGATCGAGCCGCCCGAGGGAGGCGACCAGACGCGCGGCGCCATGGGCTTCAAGCTCAAGGGCAGCGACAGCATGGGGTTCCTCAACATGAACCGCAACAAGCGCAGCGTCACGCTCGACCTGAAGACCGACGAGGGCCGCGCGGCGCTCCACGCGCTGGTCCTGGAGGCCGACGTGCTGGTGGAGAACTACCGTCCCGGCGTGATGAAGCGCCTGGGCGCCGACTTCGACACCCTCAGCGCACTGAACCCGGCGCTGGTCTACGTCAGCATCTCGGGTTTCGGTCAGTCCGGGCCGTGGTCGCAACGTCCGGGCTTCGACCTGATGGCGCAGGCGATGTCGGGCGTGATGAGCGTGACGGGCTATCCGGGCGGCCCGCCGGTCAAGGCCGGCGTGCCCGTGGCCGACATCGGCTGCGCGCTGTTCGCCGTCTACGGGCTGCTGGCGGCCTACATCGGCGCCAGGAACACGGGCCAGGGCCAGTACATCGACGCCTCGCTGTTCGACTCCGCGCTGGCGTTCTCGGTCTGGGACATCTCGGAGTACTGGGGCACGGGCCGCCAGCCCGAGCCGCTGGGCACCTCCAACCGCATGAGCGCGCCCTACCAGGCGGCCAAGGCGGCCGACGGCTACTTCGTGATGGGCGCGACCAACCAGAAGCTCTGGCAGAAGCTGTGCGGCGTGCTGGGGCGCTCCGACCTGCTGGGCGATGCGCGCTTCGCCAACGTGTCCCAGCGGCTGGCCCACCGCGAAGCACTGATGGAGGCGCTGGAGCGGTCGTTCGCCGAGCGCTCGGCCGAGGCCTGGATCGAAATCCTCCTGGCCGCCGGCATTCCCGCCGGCCCGATCCTCACCTATCCCGAGGCTTTCGAGAGCGAACACGGCCGCCACCGTGCCATGCGCATCGAGATCGACCATCCGGTCGAAGGCAAGGTTCCGAACATCGGCTTCGCGGTGAAGATGATGGGCACGCCGCAGCAGGTGCGTCGGCCGCCGCCGCTGCTGGGCGAGCACACCCGCGAGGTGCTGGAAGAACTGGGCATCGCGCTGCCGGCGACGCGCCCGCCGGTTCCCGAGGCCGAACCGCAACCGGCGGACGCGAAGTGACGCGCAACGTGGCGCAGGGCCGGGTCCGGCTGGAGATCGACGACGGTATCGCCACCCTCGTCTTCGACCGACCCGAAGCGCGCAACGCCATGACCTGGACCATGTACGAGCAACTCGGCGTCCATTGCGATCGGCTGGCCAGGACGCCGGGCATCCGCGTCGGCGTGCTGCGCGGGGCCGGCGGGGAAGCTTTCGTGGCCGGCACCGACATCCACCAGTTCCTGGACTTCGAAGGCGGCGCCGATGGCGTGGCCTACGAGGCGCGCATCGACGCCGGCATCGCGCGCATCGAGCAGCTGCCATTTCCGACCATCGCCGTGGTCGAAGGCTGGGCCGTGGGCGGTGGGCTGGCCATCGCCACGGCCTGCGACTTTCGTGTCGCGACGCCGGGCGCGAAGTTCGGCGTGCCCATCGCCAAGACCTTGGGCAACATGCTGTCGCCTCTGAACATGGCGCGGCTGCGACAGGCCTGGGGTCACCAGAACGTGCGCCGCATGCTGCTGCTGGCGCAGATCCTGGACGCCGACGACGCACTGGCCTGCGGATTCCTGCACGAGATCGCAGCGGCCGATACGCTCCACGAGAGCGTGGGGCAACTGATGCGGCGCCTGCGGGCGCTGGCGCCGGTGACCCAGTCGGCTTCCAAGGAGGCGCTGCGCCGTCTGACGGTCGCGGGCGTGCCGGCAATGGACGACCTGATCGACATCTGCTACGGGAGCGACGACTTCGGGGAAGGGGTGCGTGCCTTCACCGAGCGCCGCGCACCGGTGTGGCGAGGACGTTGAGCCGTCCGCCCAGGCATCGGCGGACGGCAACGCTGGAGTTCTTCGTCGCACCATCGGTCTCCCGATCATGTCGGTCCGCGACGGCTTCCGCGGAACGGCACGAAGACCATCCCACGTCTCTGGGCGTGGAAGTCGGCATCGCTCCGTCTGCACGGTGACCACAGCGCGGTACGGTGCGGTGCGGTGAAAGCTTCGATCCCGGAGAGCCTCCGTGCCTCGTGCACGGTCGATCCGGTGCGATGGACGATGTGCGACTCGATGCACCGGGCGACCCGGACGGGACGGCCTCACTGGGCCGTGTTCGAATCGGCGGCGATCGCCAGCAGCTGGGTATCGGTGGGCTTGTCCCATCCGGCGCCATGGATGGCGCTGGCGTAGAAGCTCACCATCTCGTGACGCACCATCGGATGCGTCCAGCCCTTCCCTAGCAGACGTTGGATCACGGCCGGATGCGCCTTGCGTTCGAGCAGGTGCTCCTGCAGGCTCTGGGTGAGTTCGGTCTGACGATGCGCCGGCATGGCGGCGATCTCGGCGGCCAGGGCTTCGATGCGCTGCGCGAGCCAGCGCTTCTCCCATTGCGCGAGACGTTCACCCGAGGGGACGTGGGAAGGTTCGGCAGCCTTCAACGCCTGTGCCTTGGCCTGTTCCCGGATCTCGACATCGGCTGCCGCGTGCCCCGGCAGAACGCTCTTGAGGTAGCGCAGCGGATCACGCAGGGGTTCCGGGAAAGCGTGGGCCGCACGTTTCTCGACGGCTTGGACGCCGGTGGCCACCGCCCCGTCGCCGAACTCCTCGATCAGCCGCTCGATGCGCGACGAATCGATGCCCAGCTTCTCGGCGCTCGCGAGCACGGCGACATCGACGGGCTCGGAGGAACTTCGCTGTTGTACCGCCAGGAGGCGCTGGGGCTTCTTGCGCACGGTGAACTGGAGATCGGCGACGAAGCGACCGGACTTGTATTCCAGCATTTCGACCTCGATGTCCGCCAGCGCGTTGATCTCGGCCAGGGCGGGCCGCAGGGTGTCGCGTTTGAAGATGCGGTATTCGAGCCTCTGCAGTCGCGCGTCGTCCGGTCGCCCGAGCAGAACCGGGCGCCACCAGCTCCAGGGCTTGCGGGCCGTCTGGCCCACGCCGAGGTAACGCGAGCAGATCTCGTAGAGCGCCACGGACGGATGAGAGCCCAACTGCGAGATCACATCCAGCGAGAGCTTCGCGAAAATCTCCGGATCGAGCAGTTCGTGCCGCATGTTCACGGCATAGGACCATTCGACGAACACCTGACCCCGCTCTTTGGACAACCGCGCATGCGAGAGCATCCCGCAAACGTCCCAGGTCTGCCATTCGCCTGCCGTCGGGGACTGCCACTCGACCAGCGTGGACACCATCGAGCGCAGGTGCGTCTTGATGATCTTCATGTCCCCACTGTTGTAGTCCAGTCCTTTGACGATGTCCGTGAGCGCGGCACGGAATGTTTCCCGCTCCAGTCCCTGGTCCTGCGCGATGTGGAGCAAAACGTTCCAGGTCCGGCGTCCCAACGCAGTGATCTTGCTGTTCTGGGGCACGAGCGCCAGCGAGAAGACAGGTTTCCGGAGGGGTCCCACGGCGCGCGCGGTCAGGGATGGGTCGATGCGGCTTTCGTTGGACATCGACGCACTTTAACGCCCGGCATGCCTCAGGTGAAACGAACTTTCACCTGTCGCGACGCCGGATCCTCTTCATCTTTCACTGTGAAAGCTCCAACTTCCCGTCGCTTTCGATGCGTCGATCAGCTCCCGAGTCGACTGAAAAAGCTCCATTTCGTACAGCCGCCGTGGATCAACACGCTTGGTGAGTCGACTGTAGAAGCTCCATTCGAGCTTGATTTTTCCCCTGCGGGGTTGCTTAGGATGCTTCGATACCCGTTCGGAGCACCCAACTGTATCCACTCCGGCTGTTCACTGCTGATTCGCCATGACGGACCGTGTCCACTCCACATGTCACCGAAAAGTCGCCAGAACTCACTGAAAATTCTCCAGAAGTTGACCTAACTCTATGATATCAAAGGGAATTTCATTCCCTAAAGTATTAAAGGGTTGAAGGGTTAGAAGTTTAAAAATACCAGCGACTGGCGCTTGGAGCTTTTCCAGTCTTTCAGAAGCACAAGTTGGACGAAATCTGAATCGTTTGTCCAGTTCACGTCCAACAAGCACAATCCACCGATCAGTCACCGGAACAGAGCAACATGGAAATACGTCCTCAGATCACATTGAATGGCGTGCATCAGCAAGCCGAAGAAGCAGCAGCCATGCTGTCGAGCATCCGAGCGGCCATGCTGGCCCCCATGGTCCGCAAGGCACCGCCCATCTTCAGTGCCGACCAAGTGGCGACCCTGTGCGAGGCATCGTCCCGGGGTTCATTCGCCCACAAGGTTGCGAGCCGCAAGGACATGCCCTCGGGCACCTTGATTTCCAATGGCCGTAAGCGGGTGTTCGAACTTTCCGAGGCGCGTCGCTGGGTGCAGGAATACCGTAAGGACATGCTCCGACCGGAGGGAGCCGAGGCCATCACCATATCGATAGCCAACTTCAAGGGCGGCACCACGAAGACGACCACAGCCATGACTTTGGCACAAGGTCTCGCCCTGATGGGGCACAAGGTGCTGGTGATCGACACGGATCCCCAGGCTTCCTTGACGACACTGTTCGGCATCCTGCCCGACGTGGAGATCAGTGCCAAAGACACGATCATGTCGCTGGCTGATGGATCGCTTACGACGGTGCGGCCTCTGATCCGTCAGACCTACTGGGATGGTCTGGACTTGGTACCGGCCGCGTCATCGTTGTTCGACGCCGAATTCATGCTGCCGTCGCGACAAGGCAAAGAGGGTCTTTCGGGCTTCGAGTTCTACAAGGTGCTTGACCTGGGCATCGACGACGTCCGCGCCGACTACGACGTCATCATCATCGATAGCCCCCCTGCCCTTTCCTACCTGACCATCAACGCGTTGATGGCGGCCAACGGCATCATCATGCCCTTGCCCCCCGAGACGCTGGATTTTGCTTCGTCGACGCAGTTCTGGTCGCTTTTTTCAGACTTGACCGAAACCATGTTGGAGTCGCGAGGCCAGACGAAGAGTTTCGACTTCATTAACGTGCTGCTCTCGCGCGTTCCGCCCAAGGCCGGACGGGGTGCATCGACGACCGCCGACGCTGTGCGCGAGTGGATTGCCGCAACCTACAAGGAGAAGGTTCTGCCGCTGGAAATACCCAGGACCTCGATCGCGTCACAGAAGTCGTCAGGCTTCGGCACGGTCTACGACAGCGAGGCCTCCGACGCCAAGGACAAGACCTACAAGCGCGCGCGGGACGCCTACGACATGTTCGTGCAGCACATCGAGGTCTCGGTCCGCAACGCCTGGGCCAGGCAACTGCAGACCGGCCTTTGACCATGATCGGCCATGGCCAGTCGGATTGGGGGCGCTAGGCACTTGCGAGACTTGCGGTTTGCGGATTCCTTTGACCGAGGCGGTGATTGTCATCGCGCTGTCGATCAGGATCATTGCCGTCCCATCAGCGCAGCGGTGCTCCTGGGATCGTCTGGCGGCATGAGCCCCTGAACGTCGGATGGATCAATGAAACAGCGTTTTCCTTCTGTTTACACCCCAGTGGACCTCGTCTGGTCCTCAACGGTTACCTGACCATTCCCGCGCATTCTGAACTGTGCTCGATGGGTGTGGGGTTTGCCATGCAACCCGTCGAGGAATCCCCTGGAGAATGAACTGGCTGCATTGTGCGAGGCACACTTGTCGGTTCATCAACCGATCAGGACATTCGTATCGGAAGGGGGGTTGTACGGTGCAACCCCTGCCTTTTCCTATCGTCGGACTGGCGCGCGGCGCCTCGCTGTGGCGACGCTGACATCCCCCTGAAATCCCAGTTCGCCAGCCGTCGAAACGAGTCGCGCTGGGCGGTACCGTTATCACGTCAACTGCAGCCCGTGGAAGGGATGACACCGTCGCGCGGTGGTCATATTGCTCTGCTCCCGATAGGTCAGAACGACCCACGCGACGGCTTTTGCCAAACAGCCTTCGCCGCTCCGATCCCCATGTCGACCCGTGGCGCTGTGAACAGGTCGTCCCGCAGACCGCTGGAAGACCCAGATCGCCCGTGATGGTCATGGGCAATGCAAATCAGCCCCATCTGTCGTTACCGGTGGATTCATGAGGTTCTACCTCAGCCGCATCAATGGCCATTGAGACGCCTCGGATTACTGCCTTGGCATTGGCTTCAAGGCACCAGCTCCACCGTTCCCTCAGTCGGCCGAGCCCAGCGCACTCGCTGGCACTCCCACCGATCCCAATGATCTGATTTGCCTAAGGCATGCAGCGTTGAGCGCTACGAGCCCTCGAAATTTTCAGTTTGAACTCGAATTGACTGCAATGCGATTTCAGTTGCCATTCCGGCAGATGCACAGCTGGCGCATGGGGGACCGCCCCATGCAGATCCACGTCGTCGGATCTCACAGAGCTGCCGATGCAGCCACAACGGCCAGGTTGCAGCCGTGGACATGTGGCACATTCTGCTCGCCGAAAGAGGGGGTTGTACGGTACAACCCCCTGCAGCCGCATCGGCGTGATCGTGTACAGGTACAGATTGATCGGCACATGTGGGGCGACGAGCGATAGGAGACCGACCACGACACTGTGGCTGAACCACGGGGTCGAACGTTGCGCATCCCGGTACCTCGTTGGACTGTTCACTGGTCTCCGTCAGAACCGCCCACGCGACACGGAAAGCCAAGTCTGTTCGAGTGGGATAAGGCAGTTTCAGGGTTATTTTGCCGAGCTTTGGTCCACTTTGGGGGGCGGGAAGGAGCAGTCGGTGGACTACACCGTGTGCGCCGCCTGTGTACCGCCGAGCCCACGGTCATGGCCGTGGCCAAAGGGGTTCTTTCACCCACGGACGACTGCGCATCGTCCGCACGAATCGCCATGATCGCCTGCCTCCGATGGGCACATTGTGGTTCTAGCGAGTCAGGCAGTCCGGAGGCGACCCCGCAACAATTTTGTTTGGCTGCCGTACTCTTTGCATTGAGTGACCGTACTCCAGTGGCGAATTGCTCGGTCGGGCATGGCCTGTGGGTGTCTTTGGCGCCCTTACAGCGGAGGACGAGGGGAGGGGGGTTGTACGGTACAACCCCCTTCAATCCCCATCCCACGCCTTGGGTTTCCGACGGGTGAAAAAACGGCGCGTTGCCGGCATAGACGCTGGATGTTGCGCGAAACTATCGCGATCCATGCTTCGCAGTGGTATTGACGACGACCGAGGTTCGTGGGGTCCACTCGAAAGCAAACCTGACGCATCCGAATTTCCTGAGGACTCACTTCGATGGCAAATAAGAACCTGATCAAGCGCGCCTTCAGCGTGACTGCCAATTTGGCGAATCCGACCGCGGCGGCGGGGTCAGCAGAGGGGAGGACCGAGCTTTCCCCGCCAGAAAAACCTGTTGGAGCCGACCGGTCTCGGCCTGCTCATTCGGAGACACAAATGGTTACCTCTGCCCCGGCACCCCGCACCGGGCCCGGATCGATGCTTGCGTTCATGACCGAACAGTCGGAAGTGCATAAGGAAGTGTTGCAGCTTCGTGAGCGCATCGCGATCTTCGATGGCGCGGAGATTGCCCGTAGACTGGACCCCGCCACGGTCGTGCCTTCGCGCTGGGCGAATCGAGAGTTAGCTCATTTCTCGACGGATTCGTTCGCGCAACTGAAAGCCGAGATTGCGAGCGCAGGGGGCAATGTGCAACCCATCAAGGTGAGGCCGGTCGCATCGGATCCAGGGGCTGCTGAAACTTTCGAGATCGTGTATGGCCATCGTCGCCACCGTGCCTGTCTTGAACTTGGGCTGCCGGTGCTGGCCTTGGTCCAAAACACCATGGCAGACACCGATCTGTTCATCGAGATGGAGCGAGAGAACCGTAGCCGTGCTGATCTCTCTGCTTGGGAGCAGGGGACCATGTACCTGCGTGCGCTCGAACTGGGCTTGTTTCCCTCCGCCAAGCAACTCTCGTCCGCGATCGACCGTGACCTCGGCAACATCGGGCGCGCCATGGCGTTGGCAAAGCTGCCTTCCGAGGTCGTGGCAGCGTTCGGATCGCCGCTCAATCTGCAGTTCCGTTGGGCCACTCCCCTCAAGGATGCGCATCAGCGAGATCCGGAAGGTCTCCTGGAAGCCGCGCGGGCGGTCGCGCAACAAAACCCTCGACCTTCACCAGCGGCAGTCTTCGCGGCGTTGACACGACCGAATTCGGAGGCGAGCCCACGAAGCCGGTCGCCGGTCGAATGGAAAAACGAAGACGGCGCCGTGATTGCGTCGCTGGATCGGGATCGGAAGGGCAGGGCAACGTTGTCCTTTACCGAGTCTCTGAGCGACTCGCAGAGCCGCCGTTTGAAGAAGCTCGTGGACGACTTCCTGGGTGTGAAGGCCTGAGACGGGTGATCGACGGGCTACAACGTTGATCGAGGACGTTGAAGTGGAATCTGCTGATCAATCGGGCATTCCGCTTTGATGCGCTACTCAAGCAATTTTGGCATTCCAAAATGTCGAAGAAACGACAATTTTATGTACTGTTGATTATGTGATTTATCAACAAAAAAGATTGCTTGGAATCGTTTGATCCTGAGATAGAAAAGGTCTGCGATGCAGGCTATCCCGCGGTCTAAGCGTGCTTTGATGGTCGTGTCGAAAGTCTTCCAAGCGTCGCGACGAGGTTCCGTAGTTCAGTACATTCCAATCGAGTTGAGCCATCTAGAGTAAACACTTTCGACTGGCGCGAAACTTTATCAGTGGTGGTGACCGCCGCCCGAGCCGTGATCGGTCCACGGTGCGTTCGTGCTCGTCGGCAATGGTGCGATCGGCACCGCCGGCAGCGTGCCGCTGTACTGCAGCAGCCGGGACTTCAATGACGCGATCTTGTCGACTGGCGCCCGCTGTTTCGCTGAAGGGGCAGGCGACGGTGGGCCCATGGCATTTTCATGAATTGCCGATGCATAGGCATGCAGCCCTGATGCTCATGCGTGTTCGGGCGATGACGCATGGCAAGACGCTGCTGCCTCTCCTCAATCGATCTGATCCGGTCGTTTAGGCCGGCAACTGCACACGTCGTCGGCACAGGCTGCCGGAGAAACTTGCAGCATGTCTGATGAACAAGTCTCCCCAATTGCTCAGCGCGGCGGCGCCGTGCGGATGCCCATGGCGGCCAACCTCGCGCCATTGGCCCCGCAGATGACGCTGTTTAAAGTTCCAGACATGCTTTGCCTCATGGCGGCGTCATCTTGTGAGTTTCCCTGATGCTGGCGGCCCCACAGCGAGGGATGGAAGCCGCTTCCCTTGTCGCCCTGAATGACCTGAGGGTGCTGGACACGGCACCCGAGCCGGAATTCGACGCTGTCGTGCGTGCTGCATCTGCGGTCTGCGGAACGCCCATCTCGCTCATCAGCCTGATCGACGTCGACAGACAGTGGTTCAAGGCGAACGTCGGACTTCCAGGCATCGACCAGTTGCCACGCCATGCGAGCTTTTGCGCCCATGCGGTGCTGAATGAAGATCTCTTCGAAGTGCCGGATACGCTGCTGGACACTCGTTTTGCCGACAACCCCCTCGTGACGGGGCATCCCGACATTCGTTTCTATGCTGGCGCACCGGTCATCCTGAGAAACGGCCTGTGCATCGGGACGCTGTGCGTCATCGACACGGTGCCCCACCGACTTGACGCGGCACAGCAGGAGACGCTGCGTGCCCTGTCGCGCACCGTCGCTCATGCGCTGGAAGGACGACAGGCGATTCGGGATACCCTGAGACTTGCTGCCCAGTTGTCGGAACAGAACGAGTTGCTCCGCGTGACGCTGGAGTCGGTGGCAGACGGCATCGCGACGACCGATGCCGACGGCCGCATCGACTATCTGAATCCCGTTGCGCAGAGATTGACGGGCTGGTCTGCACACGAGGCCAAGGACGTTCACTGCACCGATGTCTTTCGGGTCGCTGCTCGGCCCGTCAAGGGGTTGAGTCACGCCAGCGGTCAGGATGTGCTCCATTCGCGGACCGGGCAAAGCTATGCCATCGAGAAATCCGTGGCACCGATTCGGACGGGCGACGGCGGTGTTTCCGGACACATCTGCGTTTTTCGCGACGTCACCGAGCAGCGCCGTCTTTTCGAGCAGATCGCCCATCGTGCGACCCACGACTCGCTGACGGGATTGTTCAACCGGGAAGAATTCGAGGCGCAGATCCGGCGTGCCTTGCAGGCGGCCCGTGATACCTCCGCCGCGCACGCATTGATGTTCATCGATCTCGACCAATTCAAGCGCGTCAACGATGCTTGCGGACACGCGGCCGGAGATGAGCTGCTCAAGCAGTTCGCCCTGCTGCTCGTGGGTGTGGTCCGGTCTGGCGATTTGGTCGCACGACTGGGTGGCGATGAATTCGCGGTGCTTCTCGAAGACTGCTCCATGGAAAGCGCGGCCAGCCTGGCACAGGAACTCTGCGATCTCATGGACGACTTCCGGTTCACGCACGAGGGCTCGAGATTCAGGGTCGGCACCAGCATCGGCCTGGTGCGCGTCGATTCCCGCTGGCACACGGAGATTGCGGCGTTGCAAGCCGCTGACGCGTCTTGTTTCGCCGCCAAGGAAGCAGGGCGCAACCGAGTTCACCTGTGGCTCGACACGGACATGGCACTTCAGGCACGTCAGAGCGGTCTCAAGTGGGCCACGGAGATTGAACGAGCGCTCGACGAAGACCGGTTCACGCTGTACGCACAGCGGATCGTGCCACTCGGCAGCGCCGCTGGCGGCGCGCACGCGGAGGTCCTCGTCAGGATGATTGCCCGCGATGGCACCTTGATCCAGCCCGGCACCTTTCTGCCCGCCGCCGAACGCTACAACCTGGCATCGAAGATCGATCGCTGGGTGGTGTTGCGAGCCCTGGAGTGGCTCGGCCACCCCACCCATCGGCACGTCGTCGAAACGCTGAGCGTGAACATGTCGGGCCGTTCGTTGGAGGATCCTGCGTTTCACGCCTGGACGTACGCCAAGCTCGATGCCGCGGGGCCCGCGTTGTGTGCGAAGCTGTGCTTCGAGATCACCGAGACCGCCGCAATGGGCAATCTGGCCCAGGCTTCAGCCTTCATTGCCGCCCTGCGTCTGCGCGGTGTGCGCATCGCCTTGGATGATTTCGGCGCCGGCGCATCCTCATTCGGCTACCTCAAAAGGCTGGCAGTGGATTACCTCAAGATCGACGGGCAATTCGTACGCGAATTGCTGACCGATGTGTTGGATGACGCGGCCGTGCGCTGTTTCGTCGACGTGGCGCAGGTCGTGGGCATCAAGACGATCGCCGAATACGTCGACAGTCAGGCGGTTATGCACCGGTTGGCGCAAATGGGGATCGATTTCGCGCAAGGCGATCACATCCGGCGAGCCCTGCCGATCGATGACCTGCTCACGTCCGTCACGGACGCTTGCATCCCGGCGCGCAATCACTAGACTGCATGCAGGAACGTCACCCCACCCAGCCGGCAGTCGACCGAGGCGTGGTGTCGACACCATGCGCAATCCCCCGAACGCCGCTGCCACGAGGTATGCGGTGCTGGCACGAGAACTCGAGCAGCAGATCACCTCCGGCCTGCTGCGTCCCGGGGATCGGCTGCCCTCCGTGCGTCAAGCATGTGCCATGCGAGGTTTGAGCCCGAGCACGGTATTCCAGGCTTATTACCTGCTCGAGTCGCGCGGCCTGATCCATGCGGTACCGCGTTCCGGTTACTTCGTGGCTGCACGCGCCTCCGGTGCGGCAATGGCGGAGCCACCGACCTCGAGCCCGCAGCCTGGATCGCAGGTCGTCGATGTCAACGACCTGGTCTACACCATCCTCGGCACCACGCGGACACGCGATGTCGTGCCTTTCGGGTCCGCTTTCCCAAGCCCGGCTTTGTTCTCTCTCGATCGACTGCGTCGTGCGCTGGTCTCGAGCACCCGGCGACTCGAGCCCTGGGACATGGTCGACGATCTGCCGCCGGGCAACCTGCAACTCAAGCGCGAGATCACCAAGCGCTACGTGCGTCTGGGCATGGCCGTCGCCACCGACGAGATCGTGCTGACCCATGGCGCCATGGAGGCGCTGAACCTCTGCCTGAACGCGGTGGCGAGACCGGGCGACACGGTGGTGGTCGAATCCCCGACCTTCTACGTCGCGCTGCAGGCCTTACAGCGCCTGGGCCTGCGCGCCATCGAAGTGCCGACCCATGTCCGCGAGGGCATCGATCTTGGTCGCCTGGGCCAAGTGATCGAGCTTTACCGGCCGAAGGCCTGCTGGCTGATGACGACTTTCCAGAATCCCCTCGGCAGCCTGATGCCCGACGCGAAGAAGCGCGACCTCGTCGACCTGTTGGCCCGCCATGACCTGCCGCTGATCGAGGACGACGTGTATGCGGAGCTCTACGAAGGCCAGGTGGCGCCGCAGCCGGCCAAGGCCTACGACCGCCGCGGCCTGGTGATGCACTGCTCGTCGTTCTCGAAATGCCTGGCACCGGGCTACCGCGTCGGCTGGGCCGTGCCGGGCCGGCTGGTGCGCGAGGTTGAGCGGTTGAAGCTGATGACGAGCCTGTCGGGGTCGATCCCGGTGCAGGCGGCGCTGGCCGAGTACCTCCAGGAAGGTGGCTACGACCACCACCTGCGTACCCTGCGCCGGGCGCTACAGACGCAGCGCGAGAGTCTGTTCGACGCCGTGATCCGGAATTTTCCGGACGGGACCCGGGTGGCGCGGCCGGCGGGTGGTTATTTCGTCTGGGTCACGTTGCCCGACGCGGTCGACGCGATGGCGCTGCATCGCGCCGCGCTGGCGCAGCGCATCAGCCTGGCCCCCGGGCCGATGTTCTCAGCACGCGCCGAATTCCAGCACCACGTCCGGTTGACCTGTGGCCAGCCCTGGGACGCATCGCTCGAGCGTGCCATACGAACGCTGGCGCGGTTGGTCGGCGATGCGGCGCATGTCGGGACGCCAGTGCAGCCGTCGATCTGATCCGGTCGCGCAGGCCCGGCACTGACCACACCGTCGGCGCAGAGCGCCCAACACACTGCGGGCATGCCCAATATCATGCCGCCATGCCCTACGCACGACGCCACGCCGACGGTGGCGGCGCAGGCCGTCCCCTTCCTCGCGCCGTCCGACTTGGCCATCGCTCGGCATGAAGTCCTCGACCGGCTAGGGCCGTCCATCTTCGCCGGTTTGCTCGACGTCGACGGCGTGCTGCGTTACGCCAATCACGCGGCCCTGCACGCCATCGACAACCTGCCCGAGCAGGTGCTCGGCCGACGCTTCGACACCACGCCCTGGTGGCAGGCATGCGAGCACTCGCAGCGGCGGTTGCGCCAGGCCATGGCGAGCGCGGCGCATGGCGAGGCATCGCGCTTCGATGTCCGCGTGGCCACGCACGGCGGCGCCACCTTGTCGATGGACTTCTCGCTGCTGCCGCTCCGCGGCCCGGACGGGCGCGTCGTCTGGCTGGTCCCGTCTGCACGCGACGTGAGCGATCGGGAGCAGGCACAGCACGATCTGCAGCTCACCCGCCACGCCGTCGAGCAGGCCAACGATGCTCTGCTGCAGGTCGGACCCGACGGCGCCGTTCGCGACGCCAACGCGGCGGCGTGCCGACTGCTGGGCGTGGAGCACGGGCAGCTCTTGCGGCTGCGTGTCGCCGACATCGACACACAGGTCGATGTGACGCTGTGGCCGCAGCGCTGGCGAGCGCTGTGCGAACGTGGCTCCCTGCGTTTCGAGACCAGCGTCCGTCACCAGGAAGGCCATGAGATTCCGGTCGATGTCTCGGTCAGCCTGGTGACCAGCGACGAAGCGTCCTTCGCCCATGTCTGCATCGACGACCTGCGCGAGCGCCGTGCCGCCGAGCGCCGCATCCGACAACTGCTGGCGTTCGATGAACTCACCGGGCTGCCGAACCGCCAGCTGCTCTTCGAGCGCCTGGGCGCGACCTTGCAGACCGGTGCCCAGACCGCGGTGCTGGTGCTGGAACTCGACCGCTTCAAACGCATCAACGACGGCCTCGGCCTCCTGGTCGGTGACGCGGTGCTGCGCGAAGCAGCCCAGCGGATCGTCGCCGCCGTGCGCAACATCGATCTGGTGGCACGTCGCGGCGGCGACGAGTTCGTGGTCGTGATGCCCGCTGGTCTGACGGAGGCGGTGCAGATCGCGCAGGCCCTGCTCGCCGGCATCTCCCGGCCGATGACGGTCGAGGGGCACGAGGTCCATCTCACCTGCAGTATCGGCATCGCCATGGCGCCCGCCGATGGCGACCACCCCGACACCTTGGTGCGTCGCGCCAACGCGGCCTTGCACCAGGCCAAGATGCTGGGCCGCAACCAGATCAGCATCTATGCCGGCGCTTCACACGACGCCGATCCCGAGCGACTGCGGCTGGAAAGCGCACTGCGCCATGCGTTGCGCGACGAGCAGTTCGAACCCCACTATCAGCCGCAGGTCGACCTCCGACGGGGCCGGATCGTCGGCGTCGAGGCCTTGCTGCGCTGGCACCACCCGACGCTGGGCAACATCGCACCGGACCGCTTCATTCCGATCGCCGAGGAGACCGGACTGATCGTCGCCATCGGCGAATGGGTGCTGCGTCGCGCGATGCAGCAGGCCGCGAGTTGGCAGCGGGCCGGATTGCCCCCGTTGCGCATGGCGGTCAACCTGTCGGCGCGTCAGCTGCTGCAGCCGGACCTGGCGCGACGCATCGAGGACCTGCTTGCCGTGACCGGACTCGACCCGCGGCAGTTCGGCGTCGAGGTCACCGAGAGCATGCTGATCGCCAACTTCGAACAGGCGGTGGCACATCTGCGAGCGCTGCGCGCGCTGGGCGTCGAGGTCTCGCTCGACGACTTCGGCACCGGCTATTCCAGCCTGAGCTACCTGCGCCGGCTGCCGGTGGACGTGGTCAAGATCGATCGTTCGCTGGTGCCCGATGTCACCGCGCCGGCCGAGGATGTGTCGATCACGCGCGCCATCATCACGATGGCGCACCAGCTGCAGATGAAGGTACTCGCCGAGGGCGTCGAAAGCGAAGGCCAGGCGGCCCTGCTCGCCGCCAACCGGTGCGACCAGATGCAGGGCTATTGGTTCAGTGCCGCCTTGCCGGCGGCGAAGCTCGAAACGATGTTGCGCGAGGGCCGGCGGATCGACGTGGCGCTGTTCGGGCGACACGCGCGCCAGCGTACCTTTTCCAGATTTCTCGCCAGGCCCTGGGACGTCGAGCCCTGGCGTACCCACCTGCGCGAAGCCTTCGCGCCGAAGGACATGGCCGACCGAGACCGCCAGATCGGCCGGGATCTGCGGACCGTCAGGAAGGAATCGGATGACTCAGACCTGCAGCCGCAGCCGCAGCCGAAGGCCCGGTTCGGACAGAACCGGTACGGGATCGACAACGGCGAAGCAGCGCTGGACATGCTCGAGGCCATGCCGGTGCCCGTTTTCGGCATCGACGAGGACGGTCTGCTGACGTTCATCAATGCACCGGCCCGGGTCCTGTGCGGACTCGACAGCGGCCTTCAGGATGCGCCGGTGCCCGAGCGTCTGCCGCGCACCTTGCGCCAGGCGTTGCACGACGATCTCACGCTGGTCACGCTGGCGAAGCGGCAGTGGTGGGCGACGTGTCGGCCCTTGGAAGGCAACGCGCGGAGTCGCCTGCTCGTGCTGCTGCCGCAGACCGGGGAGTCGATGTGACCGTCCCGGCCTCCGGCGGCGCACGGAGCTGGACGCTGCTCGCCGTCGATGGCGATCCGCACATCCTGGCCGACTTGCAACGTGTGGTCCGCGCGATGGGCTGGCGCATCGTGACGACCGGGCGTGCGGAGGATGGATTGGAGATGCTCGCCACACGCTCCATCGATGCCGTGCTGTCCGGTCTGCGCATTCCGGAGGGGGAGGGTCTGGACCTGCTCGAGCGGGTGAGTCGAGGGTGGCCTGGCACCGCGCGCGTGTTGCTGACCGGTCAGCCCGATCCGGCCCTGCTGATCGACGCGATCAACCATGGCCGGCTGCATGGCTGCATCGTCAAACCCTGGAAAGACGACGAACTGATGTCGGTGCTTCGCCGGATCGCCCAGCGCCAGCAACTCGGAGCCGCTGGACACGCCGTCGAAACGCGCGGCGCGGCGATGGTCGACGCCTGCGCAGGTTGGGTCTCGATCACGTCGCTCACGCAGCACGCGCCGACGTTGTGCCTGCGCACGTCCGACCTGCGCATCGGCCAGACGCTGGCACAGGATTTTGTGTCACCCGAAGGTGCATTGCTGCTGTCGGCCGGCCACCGGCTGAGCGAGGACCTCATCCACCGCATCCAGGGCTTTGAACGCAAACATCACTTGTCGCTGACGTTGGTCGTGCGGACGGCCCCGGAGGATTGACGATGAAAAATGGCGGGTGCCAGGCGATGGGGATCGACGCTCCCGCACGCCGTCGATCACGTCGACCGATTGCGGCGCCTACTCCCGTTCGATCGTCTGCGAGAGCAGGAATTCGCATCGATCCAGTGTCCGAAGTCGAGCAGCACCGCTGATTCGACGTCAACGAATCGAAGAAGCCTGCCGATCCATGCCTGCCATCCATCAACCTGTCGCCCTCGCCGGTCTCGTACTCCACTCACCGATGGCCGAACTCATTGGAAGTCTCGACTGGCGTCGTACCAGCCTTGGCCCGATGGAGGAATGGCCCGAGCATCTGATGACGCCCGTGGGCCTCATGCTGCACGCAAAGTTTCCGATCGCGATCCTGTGGGGTCCTGAGGGCGTGCTGCTCTACAACGACGCCTATGCAAAGGTGGCTGGTTCGCGTCACCCGGCCATCCTGGGCCTGCCGGTACGCGAGGCGTGGCCGGAAGCCGTGGACTTCAATGGCGACATGCTGCGCCGTGTCTTGGCCGGTGAGGCGTTGAGCTACGAGGACATGGCGTTCGAACTCGAACATCACGGGGTTGCGACCGCCTTCTGGATGACCCTCCACTACTCGGCGTTGCCGGGAGCCGACGGCAGACCAGCGGGCGTGCTGGCACTGGTTCAGGACACCACGGACACCGTGCGGGCCAAGGACCGCCTGGGCACCGAGCGCGAACGGTTCGCGAGGCTGTTCGACCAGTCGCCGAGTTTCATGGCGATGCTCGAAGGATCCGAGCACCGCATTGAACTGGCCAATCCGAACTTTCTGAAGCTGGTGGGACATCGCTGCGTGCTGGGCCGCACGGTGGCCGATGCATTGCACGATGCCCGGGACCAGGGCTATGTGGACCTGCTCGACCAGGTCTACACGACCGGCATGCCCTTCGCGGCCAACGGATCACGTTATGCCGTGCAGACGACGTCGGGTGGCCCGGTCAGCGAGCGCTATGTGGACTTCGTCTTCCAGCCGATCCGGGATGCAGCGGGCGACGTCTCGGGAATCTTTGCCGAGGGCTTCGACGTCACCGACCGCTTGGCGGCCGAGCGGCTCAGGGTGGCGCTGGCCGACTTCACGGTCGCACTCAACGCCCTGGACTCGGTGACCGACATCAGCCATGCGGCAGCGACCCTCCTGGGCGAGAGCCTGTACGTCAGCCGCGCGGGATTCGGCACCATCGATGCCGTCACCAAGGTTTTCACCGTGGAGCGTGACTGGATCCGGCCCGGTATGACGACGCTTGCGGGCGAATCGAGGATGCACGGTCACACCGGCTTTTGCGACGCCATGAAGCGCGGAGACTTCATCCAGGTCGACGACGCGCGCAGCGATCCGCGCACCTCCGGCGTCAGTCGGGCGGAATTCATCACGCACAGCGCGTTGGCTTTTGTGAACGTGCCCATCCTTGAGCACGGCCGGCTGGTGGCGATCCTGTTCGTCCACGACGCCCAGCCGCGTGCATGGTCGACGATCGAGCTCGATTTCCTCCGGGAAGTCGGCAACCGGACCTGGACCGCGGTGGAGCGGGCACGCGGCCGGGTCGCGTTGATCGAGAGCGAGCGGCGGCTGCGTGAAGCCAACGGATCGCTCGAGACCCGCATCGCGCAGCGCACGGCGGAGCTGATGGAAGTCGAGGCGCGGCTGCGCCAGTCGCAGAAGATGGAGGCCATAGGTCAGCTCACGGGCGGCATCGCGCATGACTTCAATAACCTGCTGGGCAGCATGAGCGCCAGCCTGCAGGTGTTGGACAAGCGGGTGGCGGCGGGCAAGCTCGATGGCCTCGGGCGCTACACCGGCATGGCGCAAGACGCGTTGCGCCGCGCCGCGCAGCTTACGCAGCGGCTGTTGGCCTTTTCCAGGCGCCAGACGCTGGACCCCCGGCCGGTTGACGTGAAACAGCTGATAGGCGGACTCGAGGATCTGATCCGACGCACGGTCGGCCCCTCGGTGACGTTGGAAGTGATCGGTGCGGCGTTGCCGTGGCCGATTCGGGTCGATGCCGTCCAGTTGGAGAGCACGCTGCTGAACATGGCGATCAATGCCCGGGATGCGATGGCACCGGACGGGGGCCGGCTCACCCTCACCACCACCAACGAATGGCTGGACGAGCGTGACGCAGTCCGCATTGACATGGCGCCCGGCCCCTGTGTCCTGATTCAGGTAAGCGACACCGGCGCCGGCATGACGCCTGAAGTCGCGGAGCGGGTGTTCGAGCCATTCTTCACCACCAAGCCGATGGGGCAGGGGACCGGCCTGGGCCTGTCGATGGTCTATGGCTTCGTGCGGCAGTCCGGAGGGCAGATCCGCATCGACACGCAACCCGGCCAGGGTACGCACATGTGCCTGTACTTTCCAAGGTTCACCGGCGAGATGGTGGCGCCCATCGCTCCAGCGCACGATGCCGAGGAGGAAGTCGGCCGTGGCCAAGGTCGCACCGTCCTGTTGATCGAAGACGAGACGACGATCCGGCACATCATCCAGGAGCAACTCGAAGATGCCGGCTACGAGGTGCTGGCCGCCGGGGACGGGCTCTCGGGCTTGCGGACATTCGAAACACGCGCGCACATCGACTTGCTGCTGACCGACGTCGGCCTGCCCGGCGGACTCAACGGCCGGCAGGTGGCCGATGCGGCGCGCGTGAAGCGGCCTGGACTGAAAGTGCTCTTCATCACCGGCTATGTGGAGAGCGCCGCCGTCGGCAACGGACTGCTCGAGCCGGGCATGGAAGTCATCACCAAGCCGTTCGATGTCGCGGCATTGGTGGAAAAGGTCGGCACCATGCTCAAAGTGCAAACCTAAGTTTTCAAGCTTTTCGTGGAAATCTCGAAGGTCCACGGACAGGCCATTGAGGCGCGAGCAGGGCATTGCATGGGCCTGGCTCCAGCGCCTTTATCGTTGGCCTTGCAGCAGGAAGGTCCAATGTGCGGGTCTGGCCCATCACGGCGCTGGACGGGGCCGGCATCCCGTGGCGTCAGGCATGCTGCCGCGACGGTCGAGCGACGTTTGACACCTCAGTGCGTGATGGCCTGGAAGTGGGCGTGTTCAAGGCCCGGGGCATTTCGGGCCGACTGCGCATCTTGGGACTGGCCGATGGATTCCCGCTGCTGCCACGTGCCGAGGTCTGGATCGCCAAGGCCGATGGCGCTGCTCCTCACGCAACGCGGTTGCTGCACGATTTCCTGGTGATGAAGATCCGATCGCGTGCGACGACCAGAGCAGAAACCGACATGAAAGTGCCTTGATGTGAATCAAGGACGTCTCGCAGCGCTGAAGGTAGGCGGATGCATCGCGGTCGAATCATCTTGAAGGGGCAGGGGGCTCCAGGGGTCAAACCGTAGATGGACCGCGATCATCGCGACGCTTTTTGCTCCTCGGCGATGTCCAGGAATCGACGCAACGCAGGGTTCCGGCTCTGCCCGTGGTGGGCCAGCGCGATGCCGATCACGGCCGTGGGCGGCAGGTCCGCGATCGGCCGGAAGACGGCGCCCGAGGAGCGCTGGTAGGCGGTGTTGGCCGCCGGCACCAGCGCCATGCCCAGTCCGCTCGCAACCAGACCCAGCACCGTCTGCACCTGCACGGCCTCCTGGGTGACGCGGGGCGCCACGCCCGCGCTCTGCAGCACCAGGCTGACGGCGGCGTGCAATCCGCCCACCGGTGACGGCGCGTAGGCGATGAAGGGCTGATCCTCGAGCTGGGCCAGCCGGATCGACGGCTTGCGCGCCAGCACATGCCCTTTGGGCAGTGCCAGGCAGAAGTGATCCTCCTCGACCTGCTGGAAACGCAGGTCGGGTGGCCGGCTGGTGGGCAGACGCACCATCCCCAGATCCAGTTCGCCAGCTTCCACGCGCGAGAGCAATTCCAGGTTCGTGCCCTCACTCAGACTGAGATGGACCGCCGGACAGCGCTGGCTGAACGCCTGCACCAAGCGCGGCAGCAGCCGTACCGTGACCGAGCCGCTGAAGCCGATGCGCAGGCGCCCCGCGTCGCCGGCTTCGGCCTGCAGCGCGGCCGCCTGGATCTGCGAGGCCGCCTCCAGGCTGCGCCGGGCCGTAGCCAGCGCCGCTTCGCCTGCCGCCGTGAGGCGCACGCCGCGCGATCCGCGCACGAACAGCGGCATGCCGATCTCCTCTTCCAGCTTGCGGATGGCGACCGACAGCGGCGGCTGCGCCATGTGCAGGCGCTGTGCCGCGATGCTGAAGCTGCCTTCCTCGGCCAGCACCACGAACTGGCGCAACTGACGCAATTCCATCCATACACCCCGTATATAGAAGAGTCCACCAAAAGTATTGGATCGAATATACCTCTCTGCCTAACATCGGTCCGCACAACGAACCCAGGAGACAAGACATGAACACCCTCACCCGTCGCGCCGTGGGCGCCGCACTGGGCCTGCTGGCGCTCTCGGCGCTGCCCACGGCCGCGCTGGCACAGGCCGCCGCCTACCCGAACAAGGCCGTCAAGATCGTCGTGCCCTATCCGCCGGGCGGCACCAACGACAGCGTGGCGCGCGTGCTGGCGCAGCAACTGGGCGACCGGATGGGTCAGCCCTTCATCGTCGAGAACAAGCCGGGTGCCTCGGGCAACCTCGGCGCCGAACTGGTCGCCCGCGCCCCCGCCGACGGCTACACGCTGCTGCTGGTGACGATGGGCCACACCATCCACCCGTCGCTCTACAAGAACCTGCGCTACGACATCCGCACTGACCTGGCGCCGATCACGACGCTGACCAGCGGTCCGGTCCTGGTGATGGTGAATCCGAACCTCGGCATCAACAACGTCAAGGACCTGATTGCGCGTGCCAAAGACAAGCCCGGCGAGCTGAATTTTTCCTCGGCCGGCAACGGGTCGTCGACCCACCTGGCGACCGAGTACCTGAGCGAACTCGCGGGCATCAAGATGACGCACATCCCCTTCAACGGCAGCGCGCCGGCCATGATGGACGTGATCGCCGGCAACTCGCAGGTGGTGATGGACCTGATGTTCTCCGCCACGCCGCAGGTCAAGGGCGGCAAGCTCAAAGCCATCGCGCAGACCGGCGCCAGGCGCTCGCCGATCATGCCCGACGTGCCCACGGTGGCGGAGTCGGGCCTGCCGGGCTTCGACGTCTCGGTGTGGAACGGCCTGATGGCGCCGGCCGGCACGCCGAAGGACGTGATCGCCAAGCTCAACGCCGAGATCAAGCGCGAGCTCGCCACGCCGGAGTTCAAGGAGCGCCTGGCGGCGCAGGGTTACGAGCCGGCCTGGTCGACGCCCGAGCAGTTCGGCCAACGCATCGCCTCCGACATCGATCGCTGGGCCAAGGTGGTCAAGAGCTCTGGCGCCAAGGCCGAGTGAGCGTCGCCCTTCCATCACCTTCCACGAGATCGCCCATGTCCGCCAAACTCGCGCTCAGCCGCCTGCTGCACCCCCGCTCGATCGCCGTGATCGGCGCGTCCGACGACCCCTTGCGCATTGGCGGGCGGCCCATCGCCTACATGCGCGAGCAAGGCTTCCAAGGCCGGCTGATGCCGGTCAACCCCAACCGGACGCAGATCCAGGGCCTGCCGGCCTTCGCCAGCGTGGCCGCGTTGCCGGAGACGCCGGACGTCGCCGTCGTCGCCGTGGCGGCCAAGCTCGCGCCGCAGGTGGTCGCCGACCTGGGCGCGCGCGGCACGGCGGCGGCCATCGTGTTCTCCGCCGGCTTCGCCGAGATGGGCCCGGCCGGCGCCGCGCTGGAGCGCCAGATGCTGGAGGCCGCGCGTGCAAGCGGTATCCGGCTGCTCGGCCCCAACTCGCTGGGCGTGCTCAATCCGCGCATCGGCTTCTATGGCAGCTTCACCTCGGTGGTGGAGATGGGTTTCCCGGAGGCCGGGCGCGTGGGCATCGCCAGCCAGTCGGGCGCCTACGGCAGCCACATCCTGGGCATCGCGCGCGAGTTCGGCATCGGCGTGTCGTCGTGCGTGATGAGCGGCAACGAGAGCGACATCACCCTGGGCGAGCTGGTGCAGGCCTTCGTCGACGACCCGGACACCGACGTCATCACCGTCTACTCCGAGGGCATCCGCGACGGCGCGCGCCTGCTTGCCGCGCTGGAGGCCGCGCGCCGCGCGCGCAAGCCGGTGGTGATGATGAAGGTCGGTACCAGTGCCGTGGGCAGCGCCGCCGCCCAGTCGCACACCGCTTCCATCGCCGGCAACGACGCCGTGACCGACGCCGTGCTGGCCGACCACGGCGTGGTGCGCGCTCGCTCGACCGAGCACATGCTCGACGTCGCCCGCCTGGCGACGCGGCGCATTTACCCGGTGGGCAACACGCTGGGCGTGATCACCGTGAGCGGCGGTGCCGGCGTGATCGTCTCGGACGCGGCCGAGGCCGTGGGCCTGGCCATGCCCGAGATGCCCGCCGTCGCACAGCGCCACCTGAAGGAGCTGATCCCCTTTGCCGCGCCGCGCAACCCGGTGGACTGCACCGCGCAGTTCATGAACGACCTGACCATCGCCGGCCGCTTCACCGAGGCCGTGGTGGCGGAGGGCGGCTATCAGTCGATCCTGGGCTTCTTCACCTACACGGTGGGCGCGGCATCGATCGCCGAGGGCCTGCGCGCGCAGCTCAAGGCGGTGCGCGAGCGCCACCCCGACCGGTTGTTCGTACTCTCCATCCTGGCCTCAAAGGAGCGCGTGCGCCAGTACGAGGCCGACGGCTTCACGGTGTTCGAGGACCCGGCCCGCGCCGTCATCGCCATCGAGGCCATGGGCCGCTTCGGCGAGGCCTTCGCGTGCCGGCCCGGCCTGCCCGCGCCCGCGGTGCCGCCCATCGCGCTGCCCGCCGCGACCCCAAGCGAGGCCGAGGCCAAACGCGTGCTGGCCGAGGCCGGCATCGCCGTGGCGCCCGAGCGCACCTGCGCCACGGCCGACGCGGCGATGGCCGCCGCCGAGGCGCTGGGCTGGCCGGTGGTGATGAAGATCCTGTCGCCCGACATCCTGCACAAGTCCGAGATCGGCGGCGTGCTGCTGGACGTGGCCGATGCCGACGCGGTCCGCGCGGGCTTCGCCACCCTGATCGAGCGCGGCCGGCAGGCCATGCCGACGGCGCGCATCGAGGGCGTGCTGGTCGCCAAGCAGCTTGGCGGCGGCGTCGAATGCATCCTGGGCATCCAGCGCGATCCGGTGTTCGGCCCGGTGGCGATGTTCGGCCTGGGCGGCATCTTCGTCGAGGTGATGAAGGACGTCGTGCTGCGGCAATGCCCGTTCGGCGAGGACGTGGCCGAGCGGATGATCCGCTCCATCAAGGGCGCGCCGCTGCTGCTGGGCGCGCGCGGTAGGCCGCCGGTGGACGTGAAGGCGCTGGCGGCGATGCTCGCGCGTCTGTCGGTGTTCGCGCACCAGGCCGGCGAGCGCCTGCAATCGATCGACCTGAATCCGGTGTTCGCACTGCCTGATGGCCAGGGCGCCTTCGCCGCCGACGCCGTCATCGAGCTACTTCCGGCACCGGTGGCGGCGGTGGTCGCGGCCGACGAAGCGGTGGTCGCGTGATCCGCGACGCCCGGACGTCGGAGGTCATGGGCCTCGACCCCCTTCGTCTGCTGGAACGCCGCTTCGACCCGGTCGAGCATCGCTATGCCGAGCGCGACAGCATGCTCTACGCGCTGGGCTGCGGCCTGGGCGGCGACGCGCTCGACGAGGGCCAGCTGCGCTACGTGCACGAAGGTGCGGCGGGCGGCCTGCGAGCGCTACCGACTCTGATCAACGTATTGGGCTACGGCGGCTTCTGGGCCGACCAGCCCGACACCGGCATCACCTGGCGCCGGCTCGTGCATGCCGAGCAGGCGATCGTGCTGCACCGTCCGCTGGCGGCGCGGGGCCACGTCGTCGGCCGCAACCGCGTGACCGGCCTGCACGACAAGGGCGTCGACCGGGGCGCGCTGATGCTTCAGGAGCGCCAGGTGACCGATGCCGCGAGCGGCGAGCCGATCGCCACCGTGACGCAGACCACCATGCTGCGCGGCGACGGCGGCTTCGGCGGCACGCATGGCGCGCCGCTGGCGGCGCCGCACGCCGTGCCGGACCGCGCGCCCGATGCCGTCTGCGACCTGCCGACCCTGCCGCAGGCCGCGCTGCTCTATCGCCTGAACGGCGACTTCAATCCGCTGCACGCCGACCCGGCGGTGGCACGGGCGGCGGGGTTCCCGCGCCCCATCCTGCACGGCCTGGCGACCATGGGCGTGGCCCTTCACGCCGTACTAAAGACATTGCTGGGCTACGACGCCGACGCCGTGCGCGGCATGCGCGTGCGCTTCACGGCGCCGGTGCTGCCCGGCGAGACATTGCGCACCGCGCTGTGGCGCGACGGCGCCGTGGTGTCGCTGCGCTCGAAGGCGCTGGAGCGCGACACGGTCGTCCTCGACGCCGGGCGCGTCGACCTGGCCTGAACCACCCCCCACATCGAACCCGAAGGAATTCCCATCATGGATCTGCAGATCAAGGACAAGGTCGCCATCGTCACGGGGTCCGCGCGCGGACTGGGCGCCGCCACGGCGCGCCGGCTGGCCGAGGAGGGCGCGCACGTCGTCGTCACCGACATCCTGCGCGAGCAGGCCGAGGCCACCGTCGCCGCGCTGGCCGCCGATGGCCTGTCGGCGCACTGCGTCGTCGCCGACATCACGAAGGGCACTGAGGTGCAGCGCCTGGTGGACGAGACGGTCGCGCGCTTCGGCGGCGTCCACATCCTGGTCAACAACGCCGGCTTTCCGCGCGACCGCTACCTGGTCAAGATGAGCGAGGACGACTGGGACCTGGTGATGGAGGTGATGCTCAAGGGCGCCTTCTTGGCCAGCCGGGCGGTCATGCCCAGGTTCATCGAGCAGGGCTGGGGCCGCATCGTCAACATCAGCTCGCGGGCGCACTTCGGCAACCCGACGCAGGCCAACTACTCGGCCGCCAAGGCCGGCCTGATCGGCATGGCCAAGGCGCTGGCGATCGAGGAGGGGCGCTACGGCGTGACGGTGAACTGCGTGGCCCCGGGCTTCATGGAGACCGAGATGGTGCAGGCGCTGCCGACCTACGAGACCATCAAGGAGCGCGCCGTGGCCCTGCAGCCGATCAAGCGCGTGGGCAAGCCGACCGACATCGCCGATGCGGTGGCATTCCTGGTCTCCGAGCGCGCGAGCTTCATCACCGGCGAGGTGCTCCACGTCACAGGGGGCCGCTATGGCTGAGTTCGTGCGCTGCGAGGTGGCCGGCGGCATCGCCGTGCTGACACTGGACAACCCGCCCCTGAACGTCGTGTGCCGGGGCCTGACGCAGGCGCTGGATCGCGCGCTGGACGTCGTCGAGGCCGATGCGTCGGTGCGGGCCGTGGTAGTGACGGGAGCAGGCACCCGGGCCTTCTGCGCCGGGTCGGACATCGCCGAATTCCAGCCGCTGATGCAGCCGGGCCGGATCGGTCCGGAGAAGCTCGAACTGCAGCACCGCGTGTTCGGCCGGCTCGACGACTTTCCGAAGCCGACCGTCGCGGCGGTCAACGGCTTGGCCTTCGGCGGCGGGCTGGAGATCGCGGTGTGCTGCGACCTGATCGTGGCCGACGCGACGGCGCGCTTCGCGCTGCCGGAGATCAAGCTGGGTGTGTTCCCCGGCAGCGGCGGCGCGGTGCGCGTCACCCGCCGCGTGGGCGAAGGGCGGGCCAAGGAGCTGATGTTCTTCGGCGAGCCGATCGACGCTCCCACCGCGCTGGCCTGGGGCCTGATCAACCGCGTCGAGCCCCGGGGCACCGCGCTGGAGGCCGCCCTGGCCCTGGCGACCACGCTGACCCTGCGTCCGCCCCTGGCGCTGGCCCTGTGCAAGCGAGCCATCGACCTGAGCTTCGACTTCACGGAGGACGCGGCCATCGCCGCCGCGCTGCCGCTGTCCGAACGGGTCTTCACCTCGGCCGAATCCAGGGAAGGCGTGCGCGCCTTCCTGGCCAAAGAGACGCCCCGTTTCCCCGATTTCCACGACTTCTCCGATGCCTTGAAAGACTGAGAACATGAAACGCGCAGCCATCGTCTCGCCCCTCCGCACGCCCATCGGCGCCTTCGGCGGCGGCCTCAAGGGCGTCGCCGTGGAGGAGCTGGGCGCGACCGTCGCCCGGGCCATCGTCGAGCGCACCGGCCTGGACCCGGCCCGCATCGAGGACGTGGTCTTCGGCCACTCCTACATGAACGGCGAGGTGCCCTGCACCGGCCGCTGGATCGCGCTGCAGGCCGGCTTCCCGATCGGGGTCGCGGGCATGCAGCTCGACCGCCGCTGCGGCAGCGGCCTGCAGGCTATCGCGACGGCCGCCATGATGGTCCAGACCGGCGCAGCCGACGTCGTGATGGCCGGCGGCGTCGAGAGCATGAGCAATGTCGAGTACTACACCACCGACATGCGCTGGGGCAAGCGCGCCGGCACGGTCGCGTTCCACGACCGGCTGGAGCGCGGTCGCGAGCGTTCGCAGCCCGAGTCGCGCTTCGGCAGGATCAGCGGAATGATCGAGACGGCCGAGAACCTGGCGCGCAACCACGGCATCAGCCGGGAGGAATCCGACGCCTTCGCGCTGCGCAGCCACCAGCGCGCCGCCGCCGCGTGGGCGTCGGGCAAGTTCGCCCAGGAGGTGGTGCCGGTCGACGTGCCGCAGCGCAAGGGCGACCCGGTGCGGGTCGAACGCGACGAGGGCATCCGCGGCGACCTCACCCTGGAGCAGCTGGCCAGGCTCCGGCCGATCGTGAAGGGCGGCGTCGTCACCGCCGGCAACGCCTGCCAGCAGAACGACGCGGCGGCGGCGTGCCTGATCGTCGCCGAGGACAAGCTGGACGAGCTCGGCCTCACGCCCATCGGCTACCTCCACAGCTGGGCGGCGGCGGGCTGCGAACCCTCGCACATGGGCATTGGTCCGGTGCCGGCGGTGCAGAAGCTGTTCGCCCGCAACGGCCTGGGTTTCGACGACATGGGGCTGGTCGAATTGAACGAGGCCTTCGCCTGCCAGGCGCTGGCGGTGGCCAAGGGCTGGGGCTGGAACGATCCGGAGCGCTTCAACGTCAACGGCTCGGGCATCTCGCTGGGGCACCCGGTCGGCGCGACGGGGGTGCGCATCATGACCTCGCTGCTGCACGAGATGCAACGGCGCGGCGCCCGCTACGGCCTGGAGACCATGTGCATCGGCGGCGGCCAGGGGCTGGCCGCAGTGTTCGAGCGGGCCTGAGCCGCATGACCTATCCCTTCCTGAACCGGCTGCGGGTGATCGAGAGCTCGGCGTTCATCGCCGCGCCGCTGGCCGGCCTGACGCTGGCCCAGCACGGCGCCGACGTGATCCGCATCGACATGATCGGCGGTGGCATCGACTACGGCCGCATGCCGCGCATGCCGCATCCCCAAGGCCGTGGCCGCAGCCTCTATTGGACGGCGCTGAACAAGGGCAAGCGCTCGGTCGCCATCGACCTGCGCCGGCCGCAAGGTTGCGAGCTGATCCAGGCGCTGGCGACCGCGCCCGGGGCCGACGCCGGCGTGCTGCTGACCAACATCGGCACGCCCTGGCTGGCCCACGGCGTGCTAGCCGAACGGCGCGCCGACGTCGTCAGCTGCACCATCCAGGGCAACGGCGACGGCAGCACGGCGGTCGACTACACGGTCAACACATCCACCGGCTATCCGCTGGTGACCGGCGGCGGCTCGTTGGAGCGGCCGGTCAACCACGTGCTGCCGGCCTGGGACATCGCCTGCGCCTACCAGGCGGCCTTCGGCATCCTGGCGGCGGTGGACCGGCGCCGGCGCACCGGGGAGGGCGCGGAGCTGAAGCTGGCGCTGTCCGACACCGCCTTCGGCTTGCTGTCGCACCTGGGCGTGCTGGCCGAGGTGGAACTGCTCAAGCAGGAGCGGCCCTCCATCGGCAACCATCTCTACGGTGCCTTCGGCCGCGACTTCGGCACGGCGGACGGGCAGCGGCTGATGGTCGTGGCGATCTCCGCCGGCCAGTGGAAATGCCTGGTGGCAGCCTGCGGCATCGAAGCGGGCGTGGCCGACCTGCAGCGGCGCACCGGGCTGGACCTGGCCGACGAGGCCTGCCGTTTCGAGGCCCGCGACGCCATCGCGGCGCTGCTGGAGCCGTGGTTTGCCGTGCGCGACCGGGCGCAGGCGGAGCGCGAACTCAAGGCCGGCAAGGCCACCTACGGCAGCTACGACACGGTCTCGGACATGCTGACGCGCGACCCGCGCCTGAACGCGGCGAGCAACCCGGTGTTCGAGCGCATCGACACCCCCGGCATCGGCGAACACATCGCCGCCGGTTCCGCGCTGCGGGCCGCCGGCCTGGAACGCGAACCGACGCCGCCGGCCGCGCTGCTCGGCGCCCACACCGACGAGGTCCTGCACGAAGTGCTGGGCCTCGACGGCGCCGCCATCGGCCGACTGCACGACGCCGGCGTGGTGGCCGGGACCGAAGCCGACCCCACCGTGGACTGAAGCCATGACACCGAACGAGACCTCGACAGCGTCGCACGACGATCCGTGGTGCGAAGCGTGGGTGGGCCGCGAGGAACGCGCCTCGGCCATCATCGCGTCCGAGGCCGTCGCGGCGCTCGCCGCCACACTGGACCGGCCCGCGCCGGCCCCGGGCGACGCGCTGCCGCCGGGCTGGCAGTGGCTGTTCTTCAATCCGGTGGTGGCGCAGGCCGAGCTGGGCGACGACGGCCATCCGGTGCGCACGCCGCGCAGCTTCCTGCCGCCGCTGGCGCTGCCGCGCCGCATGTGGGCTGGCAGCCGCATCCGCTACCTGGCACCGCTGGCGGTGGGCGCGACGGCCACCCGCCACAGCCACATCGAACGCATCGTGCCCAAGGAAGGCCGCGGCGGGCGCATGTGCTTCGTCACCGTCGTCCACCGCATCGCCAGCGAGGGCCGCGACCGCATCGTCGAGGAACAGGACATCGTCTATCGCGAGGCGTCGACCGCCTTGGCGGGCGCGCCGTCAGCCGCCGCCGGCACGCCCGCTCCCGCCGTATCGGCCGCACCGGCGACCTGGCAGCGCGAGCTGCGGACCGATCCGGTGCTGCTGTTCCGCTACTCGGCGCTGACTTTCAACAGTCATCGGATCCACTACGACCGGTCCTACGCCCGCGAGATCGAGCACTACCGCGATCTGGTCGTGCACGGTCCGCTGACGGCCACGTTGCTGCAGGCGCACGCCATTGACGCCCAGCCGGGGCGCATCCTCAATGCGTTCGAATTCAAAGGCTTGCAGCCGCTCTTCGTGGACGAACCGCTGGTGCTGTGCGCTGACCAGGACGGCGAGAACCGTCTCGCGCTGCGCGCCCTGGCGCCGGACGGATCGACGGCGATGGGCGCGACGGCCCTCTTCCATCCTTGAAGCCAAGCCCATGCATCATCTGCCACGCAGCTATCTTTTCGTTCTGGGGGATCGCCCTGAGCGTTTCGACAAGGCGGTCGCCAGCGGCGCGCACCGGATCATCCTCGATCTGGAAGACGCGGTCGCGCCAACGTCGAAAGACGTTGCCCGCGCGGCGGTGTCGGAGTGGCTGGTCGCCCATCCCGGAGTCCCAGCGCTGGTCCGGATCAACGCGGTCAACACCGTGTGGTTCGAGGCCGACCTGTCCATGCTGGCCGGCATCCCGGGCGCTGGCCTGGTGTGCCCAAAGGCTGAGCCCGATGCCATGGCGGCCGCGCTGGAGGCCCTGCGCTCCAGCGTGCCGAGAGAGGCCGTGGCGCTGATCGAGACCGTGCGTGGCCTGCTCGACCTGCGCGCGACGGCGGCCTTGCCCGGCGTCGGCCGGCTGGCGTTCGGCAGCATCGATTTCAGCCTTGACGCCGGCACGGCCGACGGTGTCGACGAGCCGGGCATGACGGCTGCTAGGACCACGATCGCATTGGAATCGCGTTATGCGAGCCTACCCGCACCCATTGACGGCGTCAGCACCGAGATCGACGGCGACACGGTACGCGTCCATGCCGACCGGGCACGTCGTCTGGGGTTCGGCGGCAAGCTGTGCATCCATCCTCGTCAAGTCGACACCGTGCTCCAGGCGTTCGCGCCGACGGCTGAAGAAAGGCGCTGGGCGATGGATGTGATCGCCGCGTTCAAGGCCGCAGGCGGAAGCGCCGTCTCGCTGCGCGGGCAGATGATCGACCTGCCCGTGGTCGAACGTGCGAGCCGGATCGTGGCTGGTTGAGAGCGCTAATTTTAATAAGAACGAAAACGAACATGGAAAAATCAGCCAGTGATCATTTTATTAAAATAATTGCTGTTGACTGAAATTTAGTTGGCTTTGCAATTCACAGAAGATTTTTTAAAACGATGATTTTGCAGTGTCGATATAAACCGCAGATATTGATGATAGGGATGGAGATTGTGATTATCAATAAGTTAGTGAGATCTGAGGGATCGAACTTTGTCCTCAAAAATGAGGATGCCAGCAAGAGGCGCAGGCGTAGTCTATTGGCAGCCTCGGTTCGCACTTCTTTTCAAAAGCGCAGTCACTTGCAGCATCGCCTGTGACATCACGGCGGTCGCGCCCGGTTGCGGACAGTGCTTCTGAACATAACCTGGTAGAGGATCACATGGGCAATTTGCGCTGGAACAATGATTGGTTTCCGCTCTCCGGCCAAGCTGTGTTCGACAGGAACAAGCAGCGGGTGGTCGCAGTCTCGCGAGCGGACGGCAAACTGGATCTGTTCGTCATTGGTTTTGACAATCATGTCTGGACCACCTTCTGGAGCGCAGAGGGTGGATGGAACGGCGATTGGTTTGCACTCCCCGGCAAGGCCGTGTTCGACCGTGACAAGCAGCAAATCGCTGTGGTATCGCGTGCAGAAGGCAACCTCGATCTCTTCGTTATCGGTTTCGACAATCGCGTCTGGACCACTTTCTGGACGGCGGCGGGTGGCTGGAATAACGACTGGTTTCCTCTTCCCGGGCAGGCCGTGTTCGATCGAGACAAGCAGCGTGTCGTTGCCGCCTCGCGTGCAGCGGGCAACATCGACCTCTTCATCATCGGCTTCGACAACCGCGTCTGGACCACCTTCTGGACCACGGCGGGCAATTGGAACAAGGACTGGTTTCCATTACCCGGCAAAGCCGTCTTCGACCGGGACAGGCAGTACGTCGCTGCCGTGTCAAGGGCGGCAGACAATCTCGACCTCTTCGTCATCGGTTTCGACAACCGCGTCTGGACCACTTTCTGGACCGTGTCTGGCAACTGGAATCAGGACTGGTTCCAGTTGCCAGGAAAAGCTGTCTTCGATCATGACAAGCAGCATGTCGCCGCCGTCTCGCGCGCTGCAGGCAACCTCGATCTCTTCGTCATCGGTTTCGACAATCGCGTCTGGACTACTTTCTGGACCGCGCATGGAGGTTGGAACAAGGACTGGTTCCCGCTGCCCGGGCAGGCCGTGTTCAACCGAGACAAGCAGCATGTCGTCCCCGTTTCACGGGCCTCTGACAATCTCGACCTCTTCGTCATCGGCTTCGACAACCGCATCTGGACCACCTTTTGGAGCAAGGCCGGCGGCTGGAGCAAGGACTGGTTCCCGCTTCCTGGAAAAGCCGTGTTTGACCGCGACAGTCAACAGGTAGCCGCGGTCGCGCGCGCACCTTCCAATCTCGACCTGTTTGTCATCGGGCTGGACAATCACGTCTGGTCGACCTGCTGGGCCGCGCATCCGGAAGACCGGCCCTGGGCCGTCATCCTCTGTCGCTTCCTGGGAGAAAGACCCGACGCCGGCCGTGAGGCACCGGTGAAGAGCTTCTTTGAACAGGCCTTCACGCCCGGCTCAGGCGGACTCGTGGAGTACTGGCGCGATGTCTCGCTCGGCTCGGTGGACATCACTGGAAGCCGGGTCTTCGACTGGGTCGAGATCGACATTCCAAGGATCAATGCCGGGGGCATCGGCAGGGCGGCCCTGATCGATGCAGCGATACGGGCTTCGAAGAAGCGAGGCGACGATCCCCTCACGGGATTTCACAGCCAAATCGCCGTGTATCCGCACAACTGGGCCAAGGACGGCGCTCCTCCCGGTGCCGATTGGCGCACCCCGGGCTGGGCACCGTTCTGGATCGACGGCAGCGCCGATGGACGGGGAAAGGTCTGCCTGACGCCTCCCTTCAACGGCAACATCACCGCTCACGAGATGGGCCACGGCTTCGGCATGAACCACGACGTGGGCGCCGGCCTGACCACGGACTCCGACTATGCGGATCCGGCGTGCATCATGAGCCAGAACGGTTCGTTTCTCCAGCCGCCATGGAATGTCGGATTCGGACCGGCGATCTGCCTGCCGCATTTGGTGCAACAAGGCTGGTTGCCACGCGGACGACTTTATGTGGACGACGGTCCATGGATGAGCAGCGGCGCCACGGTCCCATTGGCACCCATCGATCGTCCGCAGGCCCGAGCCAACTTGGGCATCCGTCTGAAAAATGTCCGCGCGACGCCGGCGTGGGACTACTACCTGGAGTACTGCACTCCGAGCGATTGGAACCGCGGCGTCCTGGGAAGTCCTTACCTGCTGATTCGGCGGATCGTGGACATACCCGGCGCTGGCCAGCGTCCCGCCTACCTCATGGCCTTGCAGTTCAACCAGACTGTAGGCACCACCGCCACGGCTGTTGAGCCATCAGGCAACGTGCGCTTTACCGTGGAAGTGACCTCGTTGCCAGGTCCCATCATCAAGGTGATGGCCGAAGCCCTTTAGTTCAAAGGCATCGGCCTCTGGCATGGGGCTCTGCGCTCCATTGGCTGCTGCTTGTTAGACGTCGGACTGACGCATGGGCCGCTCTGAGAGCTCGCTAGAGCGTCCCTTGGCCGAGCGGAACAGCCAAACCCCTCCTGTCGCCCTGCAAGGCCTCCTGCTGCAGGTACGCGTGGGGGTATTCCTCCAGGTTGTGATAGCGGGGCATCAGCTCAACCGGATTAATGGGGTCGTGGCAAATCCGCCTGGGCTTTCAGCACAGAGAGGGAGGACCAAGAATGCAGGAGTTTGCGCACCCGCGAATTGCAAATCCTGAAAATTTTGCGCTTTTTGAGGAGGTCGACCTCGCACATCGTTTTAGCCTCCAAGATATGAGATGACGACGGCCAATTGCGCCTTGTCACAGATGTTCAGTTGACGATAGATGTCGACCAAGTAGTTGTTGACGGTCGAGCGCGAAAGAAACATGCGTTCTGCCACTTCGCTTTGACTCACACCGCTTGCGAACATGACCGCAACCTCTTGCTTGCGTTTCGACAAGTCGTCGAAGGCGTGACGCGCACGCACGTGCAGCAGCAAGGCACCTTCCTGCAGGGTCTGGAACCAAGCGATGATGTGCCGTCCCGACCAGCGACGGCCGGGCCATCGGACAAGATGAGATTTCAGCACCTCGGGCACTGCTGGACCTCGCCATACCGGCCATTCCAGGGCCATCAGGGAAGAGAAGTGGTCATCGACGGCAGTCACCAGATGCTCGGATGTCAGCACCGCAGTCGCCACCTTGCATGCTTGAGTGCTCCCCCGAACCGCGCCCAGCTGAAGCATCCAGTTGTGCGTCCAGGCGTCAATGATGTGGGGTGCCGCTGCATCCAGAAAGCATCGATCGACCTCGTCAAAGGGATCGTCGCGATGCTTGCGGAAAATTGAAATTCCGACAATCGTCTTCACGATCGCGTCGACCTGGACTGCGCCCAAGACGTGTTCCTGTTCGCGAAGTTCGAGGAACGATCTGAGTCGACCCGCAGGCATCGAACTGAGGGGCATTGCAAAACCAGTGACGCCGGTGTCAAGTGCGGACTTCAAAAAAGGATCTTCGCGCCACAGTTCCTGGTCCATGTAGCCCGTGACGCGATCGGGCCATTGCCGATGGAGATGGTGATCGTGCATCTTCGGCCCGTCCTCGGTCAGCACGGTACGCATCCAGAAGCCGGAATCGAATCGCACCTGATGTTCCAGTTCGCTGAACATCCAAGTTCGGAAATCGCCGTGCGGCAGACGTCGGGCAGCGCGGTGCGTTGCCAAAACGAACAGGCTGCTGTTGGAATCCATGTCACCTCGCGTTGATGAACAGGCGTGATGCCTTTTGTGGTGAGCACTGCGCCCGGTCATGGCATCCGCACGACGTGCGAGTCACGGTATCGCGCCGCGCTGGCCCTCGTATGCCTTGTTCATCGCCATGGTCCGACAGCGCAAGGTCGAATGGAAGGGGTCGTGCCATTTGGCGGCGGCAAATTCATCACTTTGATGGAGCCTCCGACAGACGTCCCGATGCATGCACTGGCAGGCGTCTCACCCCCACCGGCTGACCTGCGCCGCAGCAGTTCTCCGGTCGAGGCGGTCACACGACGTACCGGGCATTGCCCGAGTCACCGGCGGAGAATTCCGACCGATGCGTTTGCCTGGGTGCTGTTTGGCGAGTGCCGGCACCATCGGCTCGTCGTGCCAGTGCGTGGGTGCTCGACCGCAGGAGCACCGTCTCACGCCGGCCGGCGACAGTGCCTGACAACGATTGCATGGTCCCTCAATGTCCTCGATCGCAGGGTTGTTTCGCACGTGGGTCCTGCATCCGAATTGAGCTGTATCCCTTCAATGGCAGAACATCCAGTGTTACAGCGCGCTTTCAGCTGGGGGAAAAGCTGGCTGCCATTTTGCGGACGGCCAGCTCGGCACCAGACGGTACTTTTCGGAACCCAGATCCACTTCGAAAGGGAAAAAAGGGCAAATGCCCCGTAGTCAATTCTCGTGGTCTCCCTAACATGAGTTTTGGCTCGAATGACTCAGACGCGGTTTGCCAAACCGGGACGACCCCACCCTAAAAAATTAAATGAAGAAGAGTGACTCCGAAAATATCAAAGAAATTTTATTGTGATGAGGGCTCGCGCATCTTGCGATACGAAACGCAAGTGATGAAGCTGTACAGCGGATGCCTGTGAGACGCCGAAAAAGTCAGTAGAAGTAAATTGATTTTTTCCAGGGCTCTATTGATAGCTTGAATCATGACGCTGGCAGGTGCGCGAGTGCGACGACGTTTTGTTATCGACATCAATCAGAAGGAGACGAGCATGATCTCAGCGGGAACCAAGGTAGGTCGCTTGCGCGCTGTTTACTCTGGCAGGGCCACAGCGGTCCTGGCCACGCTGGCGCTGACGATGGCGGCTTGCGGTGGTGGCGACGGCGGCGGCACCGCCGCTTCATCGATGTCTGGCCCAGGCGATGTGAAGATCGTCGACACAGGCGGCAACGCCGTGTCGAGCTGGAACGAGATTGCCATCGACACCATCAACGTGCCAGCCGCTGCAGCTGGAACGCCAGCCGAGCGCCGTCCCATCGATTCGGTCGACCTGGCCACCGTGCACATCGCCATCTACGATGCGCTGATGGCCATCACCGGCACCCACCGGCCTTACTACGTGTCCCGGGTAGCTGTTGCGAGCGAGGGCGCGGTGTCGCAGCCCGCTGCGGTCGGTGCGGCCGCCTACGGCGTGCTCAAGGGTCTGTATCCGGCCCGCACGGCACAGTACCAGTCGGCGTATGTCGAATTCGTCGACGCCATTCCGGAGGGCGCGGCCAAGACGCAGGGACTCGCGCTCGGTGCGGAGGTGGCTGCGGGCGTGCTGGCGGCGCGAGCCGACGACGGGCGCTCGGTCGTGCTCGCGCCCTATGTCCCAGGCACTGCACCGGGCCGTTTCCGAGGCGTCAATCCCATCAACCGCTTCCTGTCGTCGGTCAAGCCTTTCGCGCTCACCAGCGTGTCCCAGTTCCGTCCGCCCGCACCCCATGCGCTCGATTCGGCCGCCTACGCGCAGGACCTTCAGGAGACGCGTTCGCTGGGCGGCGCAGCCAACAGCCCGCGCACGCCCGCGCAATTGGAGGTCGCTCAATTTCACACCGAGCCGCCATTCCGGTTCTGGCCTCGCAACATCCGCCGCTTCGCTCGCACCGATCGCAGCCTGGCCGATCATGCGCGCCTGATGGCGATGATCTACGTGGCGCAGGCCGATGCGACGATCGCCTGCTTCGAGGCCAAGTACTTCTACGAGTCTTGGCGCCCGGCGAGTGCGATCACGCTTGCCGACACCGACGGCAATGCCGCCACCGATCCTGATCCGGGTTGGACACCGGTGGTGCCGACTCCGAACCATCCCGAGTACCCGGCCGCGCATGCCTGCAATGCAGCCGCCATCGCGGGAGCCATCAGGAACTTCTTTGGCACTGAGAAGGTTTCCTATGCCTTCGACAGCGCGATCACTGGCACGACGCACGATTTCACGACGACGCAGGGTTTGGTCGAGGAGGTCCGGGGGGCCCGCATCTACGGCGGCATGCACTTCCGCCATGCGATGGTGCGTGGTGAAGAACTGGGCGAGAACGTCACACGCTGGGTGGCCGCGACCCGCTTTCAACAGACCGGATCACAACAGCCATGACGGGATTCGATCGACGAAGACCTAGCTCCATGCCGGGGAGAAGACCGTTTCGCAGATGCCGCAGGTGCAGTCCGACCATCACAGCGGGTGCGGTCATGAAAGACAGACCAATGCGATGCGGTTTCGTGTTGCCTTACGAAAGAATGTGAGCCGGCAGGAAGTGGTCGTTGCCATTCATTCCAGGGACGGCAAGTTGCGGTTTTCGTTCTTTGTTGGCAGGCATCACCTCAATCCACTCACCACTTCTGCCCGCCGCTGGCATTGCCTTCTCTCCTCGCGTCCCGCCGCCCGGTTGCTGTGACCTTCCCTTGCGAAAGCCTCCCGGTATTGCATGTCGCATTGCCTGATTTCTTCGCTGAAACGCCTGTAGTCATTGGGCGGTCTCTGCCCGGGCAACCCTGCGGTCAGGGTCGCAGGCGCTTTCGTGCTCCCCGTCGCAGCAGCCGTCGAGTTCGTTGCTGCTCCCTCCGGGGTCTTCGCTGCTGCTGCCGCCGCCGCTCGCGCCCGCCCGCTTGGAGAAATCGACTCCTGGTACGCCTGCTGCTGCGCAAGCATTCTCTCGTGACCCGCCTTCATGTTGCGCTGATAGATCTCTAGGTTCTCCGCATCGCGTCTGGCCTTGGCATCCGAGCGTGCTTTCGCTGCGTCTTCCCGCTCAATCGCCAGTCGAACCCGTTCGGCCTGCCGTGCTCCCTGTTGCTGCGCTCGCACTTCGTCTCTCAGCATTGCGGGAACCTCGGTCTTGAGGGGCAGCTTCATGAGCCGTGAGGCCTCGGCCTCTTGCTTTGGGCACGACGACACCGCCTGGTCCCGCACCCCGCCAGGGGCATGGCTGTCAAACGCCATCAGGCGGGCAATGTTCGGGGGCGGTTTGCCTTTCCAGAAATCGTATCGGCCGAACTGCTCGACGCCGTTCTCGTCATAGCTGGGTCCGTATTCGCAACGAAGCCGTCGCGCACCCGCCTTCTGGGCCACGTCGACCTCGCTGGTCATGAAGGCTTGTTCGATGCGCTCCAGCGTGAGCGACATGACGACGGTGATTTCCTCGCCAGGCCTGCGCAACGGCCTGCTGCCCACCCGCTCTGCCTCGGGCGGGTTCAGCGACCGCCACCCACGTGACTCCGCGAGATCGCGTTCCTGGCGATAGGTGTTGTAGACGTCCTGCGACGATTGCAACGCGGCCATGAACTTGGCCTGGTTCATGAAGACCACGTCGGTCTCGCCCCGGGCCCCCATCGACGTGCGCATGGCGCGAATCCACGCCTCGTAGGAGGCCCGTGCCGTCGGCCGGATGCCGCCATCGACGACGCGGTTGCCATTGAGCGCTGCGAAAAGCCTGCCCACGCCTTGTGCGTGATCGGAAAATCCGTTGGCCAGCATGGGCGTCGCGATCATGATGTCCTTGGCAAAGAGGTACTTGCCAAATTCGTCGCCCGCTGCCGCCCGGTTCCAGCGTGACGCTTCGAAGAACGCCTTGCGTGAGCGGTCGATGTCACCCTGGAAACTGCCAATGGCCTTCTGGTACTGCTGAGCCGAGGCGATGGCATCCTGCACCGATGCGCGCATGTAATCACCCATGGTCGGACGGCCGATCCAGTGGTCGAACGAAAAGGCACTGCTCGCGGTCAACAGGGCGCATGACAGGGCAAGGACGCGTACAACCGACACGGTTCGCACCCACCGCCACGCAGTTCGGCCAATGAGCGTATCGATCATGAGGTGATTCCTCGGATTGAATGTCGATGCCGATGCGCCCGCCAGCGCTAGCGGATCATTATGGTCGGGCCATCAGCGGGTCTGTGCGTCCCTGTCATCGCAATTGATGAGGGGGGCGCTCCAAGGTGCAGGACACAAGGCAAGACCGTCGGACAAGACTTCCCGGGGGTTGAACCGTTCGCAAACGGTTCTCCACCAGTGCCGGTTGTTTTTTGGATGGGGTCGACACCGTGCATGGAATCATCGCTGCGGCGGAGCGATCTGGCGAACCTGGATGGTCGCGCTGCCGTGGTTGTTGCGATAGAACCAGGTTGGATCCCAGGGCGGGCCAATCGCGTCGTTGAGATA
Source organism: Variovorax sp. PvP013 (assembly GCF_050435945.1). Classification (NCBI taxonomy): domain Bacteria; kingdom Pseudomonadati; phylum Pseudomonadota; class Betaproteobacteria; order Burkholderiales; family Comamonadaceae; genus Variovorax; species Variovorax sp. PvP013. The sequence goes on along the minus strand of NZ_JBNDLF010000006.1, from coordinate 2,300 downwards.
GAGAAACAGTTCTCCTTCGGTGCGTGCAACGACGCGCGTGATCAACGAGTGACGCTCCCGTGCCAGGGGCAGCGAAGGATCGGGGTCCAGGGCATAGACGTCGGAACCTTTGGCGCCGATGCGCGCCATGGGCCAGAAAATGGGCCGGTAGAACTCTCGCTTGAGAGGCCACGCCAACCGATGGCCCAGCGGCGCATTCGTCACTCCGCGCCAGTCCGCAGGCAAGGTCTGGTCGCGCCACCCCGGGGCGTCGGGGATGGTCAAGACGATCTCGTAGGTTCCCCCGGCCTCCATTTGAAGGCCGGTCGGTGCGCAAGCGTTGTTGTTCTCGAAGGGGTGCTGCAGCGTCGCCGCCGTCGTGCCGACCGCATCAGGACGTGGGGTGGCCATGCACAGGTTGCCACTCGACGACAGGACGGCGAACCACCATGCATTGAGCAGCACCAGCGTCAGTGCCATGAGCGCGATGCCCGAGACGGCGGGCAGCACGATGTGGCGCAGGCCTCGGATCAACGCTTGGTAGATTGGGGAGGTGCGCAGGCTCTCAATGGCATCGGAGAGTCTCGACAGTCGCAAGGGTGCTGGATCGCCGGCCCCCAGGGTGGTGGGCCGGGTCGCAGGCATGGCATACCAAGCCCGCCGCATGACATCGAAGATCGATCGCTGCAGCAGGCCTCCCAGGACTAGTCCTGCGGTAACCAGTCCGCCCCAGAGCACGAAGGTGCCGGGATGGTTCGTGTACCAGAGGACCCAACCCTCGAGCATCGATGGCAGCAACACCTGCAAGCCGTGGAGGGTCGATGACAGCCAGCACCAGCTCGTGCTGCAGCCACCCGGCTGGGCGTTGCTCGTCCATGGCAACAGCAGCAGGACGAGCGTCACGCCGACCGTGGCGAAGTAGACCCCACGCCGCATCCAGACGCCATTGAGGGCTCGTTGGCGGCCCGCTTCGTAGAGACGCAGGTTCGGCTCCTGGAGCGCGTCGCTGTTGGGCCTGACGACGCCATCGAACCCCAACACCTGGAACTTCGCCGGCAGGACGATGGGTGCGTAGGCATCCTGGCCGACCTGGATGCGCCGCAGCACGCTCTCGTGCACCACACTGTCGGGTTGCGGCTCGCGCGGCCTATAGCGGTAATAGCCGGCCAGGCCATGACGCGAGTCGTTCATTGGGCCGTTCTCGTCGGCCAAAGCCTGTTGCTGCTCCAGGATGCTGGACCGCAGCCTCAGCCCATGCGTCTGGGCTTCGGCGAGCATCCATTGCAGCGACACGTGCGCCAGCCCCCTGTCTGGATAGCCGCCGCCGACGTCGGAATGCATGCCCGCGAACCAGACCTGCTGGATGCGGCCTGGATCGGGGTCCCACAACTTCGGGTGGAACGTGGCGCGTTCGTCGTCCAGTGCCAGGGCGTGCACGGCGGTCCGGACCCTGGAAGTGAGTGCCAGGCCCGGCAGGTCGAGGGGCCAGAGAAACTTGTTGATGAAGACGGCCAGTTCGTCGATCGGCATGCCATAGGCGGCCACCGTGTCCCACACACCGACGAACTCGATGTCCACCATGCGCTGCTTGGCCACACTGGCGTAGCGCGTTTGACAGCGCCATCGCGCCCAGACGTCGATGGCGCCGTCGCGCAGCATCCGCGGCAAGGCGATCCAGTTCAGCGCCAGCTTGTAGCGCTCGCGCCGGTAGGCGCGGAAGGCGGCCTTCGACAGCCGACGCAGTTCCGCTTCGTCGCCGCGGTAGGGCAGCAGGCCCTGGCTGGCGATCAGGCCGAGCAACACGCGGATGGTGAAAGCGCCTCGGCTGAAACCGAAGGCATAGATGCGGTCGCCCTCGCGGTAGGTGCGGCTGACGAACTCGTAGAGGTCGCGCACGTTACGGGCCAGACCGTAACCCACGGCCCCCCCCAGGAGCGCGAGTGGTTTGAAGGAGGACGTGCCGACCCCGTCGTCATAGAGCGCGAACTGCCGGGGGCATTCGGGCTGCAGGGGATCTTCGAGGTCGAGCGCTTCGTAGGTGCGCCACACATTGGTCTGATGGGCCTTGCCGCGCGAGTTGCCGGTGCCATCGGACAGGACGATGATATGGCGGGGCTGCGTCATCCCGACAGCATGAGTAAGTGCCAATCAAGCTGTCATCAGGACAATTAGGGATGCTTTGCACTGATTTTTTTAGTGATGAGGTGTGATAAAAATAAAGAGTCCTAGGGAGACGCTGATCAATAGGTTGTCTCGGGCACAGCTTGTGCGTGCCTGAAGCCGTTGTAAATCGCAGGACCCTCCACCCATGAGCCAACGCA
>NZ_JBNDLF010000005.1:0-238531 GCF_050435945.1 Variovorax sp. PvP013 | reverse complement strand
ACTACCACGTGCCCTTCGGCGGGCGCAAGGGCTCGAGCTACGGGCCCAGGGAGCAGGGCAGGTACGCCCAGGAGTTCTTCACGACCGTCAAGACGGCTTACACCCTCGCCTGAGCCGAGGGTCGGGATCGGGCGTTCCGGCGCCCGTGGACGGACGCGCGACCGACGCGTCCTCCCTCCGGCACGCCCTTCAGGCCTGGCGTCGCCGATGCCGGTCGAGCTCCCTGCCCACCAGCACGGCCACGCAGCGCAGCGCATCGGCCGGGCGGCTGCCCACGGGGGTGCGACGGTCGTCGCTCACGCAGCACAGCGTGCCGTAGACCTGACCGTCGCGCAGCACGACCGGCCGGTCGAGCAGGGCGGCGCCGGCGGGCACCGGCACCTCGGCCGTCCGTCGCGGTCCGGCTTCGAAGGTGATCTCCAGTGTCAGCACCGTCTTCGCGATCTGCAGCAGCTCGGTCACCACGGCCCGTTCGGCCAGCGCCGCGACGTCGGATGCGACCGGTGCGGGGGTCGGTGCGCTGGCTGGGGGGACAGGTCGGGGCGCCGGGGAGGCGGGCTTGAACGGCGCGACCGAAGCGGCCGGGCTGCCGGTCCCGGTGCTGGTGCCGATGCCGGCGCTCTCCTGGTAGAGCCAGCTCGCGTTGAAGTGGAGCGATCGCGCCATGGTCAGGCCTCGACCGCGCGGCCGCACGATGAATGCGGGAGGCGACGGCATTCGCGATGCGAGGCGACCGGCCGCACCGGGGCGATGGAATGGATCATGGCGTTCGGGGTGAAAACTGGAATTTTCTTTACCGCGTCATGCCGATCCAAGGCAGCATTTCACGCTTCGGTATTCGGCTGGAAAACGGCCTGGCGAAACGTGCAGGAGTACCGGTCGACGGGCGCCGTCGCACCGCGTCTGGAAAAATGCGCTCCCGGGCGGTTGGCCCATCGACGAGGAGCTGAACCTTGGACCTGCGCGATCTCCAGTATTTCGAAGTGATCGCCGAGCTCGAGCACATGGGCCGCGCCTCGGAGCGCCTGCATCGCACGCAGCCGGCGCTGACGAGCTGCGTGGACCGCCTGGAAGCGGCCTGCGGCGCCGCCCTGTTCGAGAAGAGCGGGCGCGGCATCCGCCTCACGGCCGCCGGCCACGCGCTGCTCAAGTGGGCCCAGCGCACGCGCTTCGACATCGAGAGTGCGCGGCGCGAGATCGGCGACATCGGCCGCGGGCTGTCGGGCCTGCTCAAGGTCGGCATCGTGCCGACGGCCGCGCAGTTCCTGCTGCCGCCGGCCGCGCGCGACCTGATCCGGGAGGCGCCCGGCGTGACGCTGCGCACCACCGTCGCGCTGGTGGACGTGCTCAAGCCGCTGCTGCGCGCGGGCGAGATCGACCTGATGGTCGGCACCGAGGGCACGCCCGAGGCCGGCTTCGTCTCGCACTACCTGGCCGAGGACCTGATCGTCGTGGCGGCGGCCGAGACGCACGAGGTCTTCGGCCTGCCCGAGCCCCGGCTCGACGACCTGGCGAGTTACCGCTGGGTGCTGCAGCCCGCCGGTGCGCCGACACGCGACTGGCTCGACCAGACCTTCGACCGCCAGCACCTGCCGCGACCGGTGGTGCAGGTGGAGAGCACCATGCTGATCATGCTGCCGGAACTCATCGGCGAGACCGGGCTGCTGAGCTTCATCTCGCGGCTGCACCTGCAGGCCGGGCGCTCCGGCGCCGTGCTGCGCGAGGTGCCCATCGAGGGCATCGCGATGCGGCGGCGCATGGTGGTGACCCATCGCGACAACGGCTACGTGCCGCCGGCGGCCCGGCGGCTGATCGAGCTGCTGGCGCGCCACGCGACCTCGCAGGCCGTGAAATACCCCAAGCCGGATTGATGGATCTCAAAAAATAATCGATTGGACCCGTGGTGTGGTCCTGTGAATACTTGCCATTCACCGAACGCATCGTCCCATCCGCGGACGGCGCGGTTCCGAACTGGAGACAAGTGAGATGACATCCTTCCGCACCACCGGCGGCGCTTCGCGTCGCTTCGCCCTGGCCGCCCTCGGCCTGATCGCCACGGGGTCGCTGCTGGGCGCCGCGCCGGTCCTGGCGCAGTCCGGCTATCCGTCGCGGCCGATCCGGCTGATCGTGCCGTTCCCGGCCGGCGGCGGCACCGACCTGATCGCCCGCGAGGTCGCCAACAAGGTGGCCACGAGCAACGGCTGGTCGATCATCATCGACAACAAGCCGGGTTCCGGCGGCAACCTGGGCGTCGACGCGGCGGCCAAGGCGACGCCCGACGGCTACACGCTGGTGCTGGGCCAGACCAGCAACCTGGCGATCAACCCGACGCTCTATCCCAAGCTGCCCTACGACCCGCAGAAGGACCTGTCGCCGGTGACGCTGGTGGCCACCGCGCCGCTGGTGCTGGTGGTCGCGGCCGACTCGCCCTACAAGACCCTGGCCGACGTGGTCGCCGCCGCCAAGGCCAGGCCCGAGACCCTGAACTACGCCAGCTCCGGCAGCGGCACCGTCGCCCACCTGGCCACCGAGCTGCTGCAGAAGACCGCCGGCGTGAAGTTCACGCACGTTCCCTACAAGGGCGCGGCCCAGGGCTCGACCGACCTGATCGGCGGCCAGATCCAGATGTACATGTCGTCGGTGCCCACGCTCATCGGCTACATCAAGAGCGGCAAGATGCGTCCGATCGCCGTCACCTCGGCCCAGCGCACGGCCGACCTGCCGGCGGTGCCGACGGTGGCCGAGTCGGGCTACAAGGGCTTCGAGGCGGTGACCTGGTTCGGCGTCGCCGGCCCGGACGGCATGCCCCAGGACGTCGTGCCCAAGCTCAACGCCGCCTTCAACAAGGCCGTGCAGGACCCCGAGGTGAAGAAGAAGCTGGCCAGCCAGGGCGCCGAGTCCCTGGGCGGCACGCCCGAGAAGTTCGCCACCCTGATCCGCGACGACATCGTGCGCTGGGGCAAGGTGGTGAAGGAGTCCGGCGCGAAGGTCGACTGACCCCCAGTCTCCGCGCACTTCGTGTCGCTTCGCCAACCCCCTTCCAGGGGGCGACACCGGTGGCCCGGCGGAGCCGGTTCCACGGTGTCCTCGGCATCGGGTGCGACGGTTTCTTCACGGGCTGCGCAGTGGTGGCGCCGATGAGGCCGCCGAGCCGACTTCGCCGTTGCTTTCCCCTTACCCCATTCCGATTCCCATCATCCTTCGACCGAAAGCCAAACCATGTCCACCTCCCAACTCCCCGACATCGTCCGCGACTTCGAACGCGTGCCCGCCGCCATCGTGGCGCAGGCCGCGCAACTCCAGCCGGCCATCCTGGCCGACGTCGCCGGGCGGCGCGGCGCGATGCACGGGCGCATCCAGGCGCTGCGTCCGCGCATGAAGCTCGCCGGCACGGCCTTCACGGTCGAGGTGCGTCCGGGCGACAACCTGATGATCCACGCGGCCATCGCGCTGGCCCAGCCGGGCGACGTGCTGGTCATCGACGGCAAGGGCGACCGGACCTCGGCCCTGATGGGCACGATCATGATGACGGCCTGCCAGAAGCTCGGCATCGCCGGCGTGGTGATGGACGGCGCCTGCCGCGACAGCCTGGAGATCGACGAGATGGACTATCCGGTCTTCTCCGTCGGCACCAATCCCAATGGCCCGACCAAGAACGTCGGCGGCCGCATCGGCCACCCGGTGACGGTCGGTGGCGTGACGGTGCGCCCGGGCGACTTCGTCATCGCCGACGGCGACGGCGTCGTGGTGGTCGAGCGCGAGAAGATCGAATCGCTGCTGCCCCTGGCCGAGAAGAAGGTCAGGGACGAGGCCGCGCGCATCGCCGCCATCAAGGAAGGCGACACGGCGGCCAAATGGCTCGGCGCCGCATTGCGCACGGCCGGCGTGCTCAAGGAAGGGGAGACGCTGTGAGCGGCGTCGTCCTCGTCACCGGCACCGACCTCGCGCCGCAGGCCCTGGCCCTGCTGAAGGACCACGAGGTGGTCTACGCCGGCAGGACGCCGACCGTGGACGACATCGTCGCCCTGTGCCGCCGGCATGACCCCGTCGCGATCATCGTGCGCTACAGCGGCGTCGGCGCCGCCGCCATGGACGCGGCGCCCTCGCTCAAGGTGATCGCCAAGCACGGCAGCGGCACCGACACCATCGACAAGGCCGCGGCCAGGGAGCGCGGCATCCAGGTGCTCGCCGCCGTGGGCGCCAACGCCGCGGCCGTCGCCGAGCAGGCGCTGGCGCTGCTGCTGGCCTGCGCCAAGTCGGTGGTGCCGCTGGACGCGCGCATGCACGCCGGCCACTGGGACAAGGCCACGCACAAGAGCGTCGAGCTCGGCGGCCGCACGGTCGGCCTGGTCGGCCTGGGCGCCATCGGCCTGAAGTTCGCGCGCATGGCCGACGCCCTGGGCATGCGCGTGATCGGCTTCGATCCGTTCGCGAAGGACCTGCCGGACTACGTCCGGAGCGTCGACCTGGCGACGATCTGGCGCGAGGCCGACGCCATCTCGCTGCACTGCCCGCTGACCGAGGAGAACCGCCGGCTGATCGACGCCAACACGCTGGCGAAATGCAAGCGCGGCGTGATCGTGGTGAACACCGCGCGCGGCGGCCTGGTCGACGAGGACGCGCTGCTCGCGGCGGTGCGCTCGGGCCAGGTGATGAGCGCCGGCCTCGACAGCTTCGCGGTCGAGCCCCTGGCGGCGGACAACGTCTTCAAGGGCCAGCCGGGCTTTGTCCTCAGCCCGCACATCGGTGGCGTCACCGGCGATGCCTACGTCAACATGGGCGTCGCCGCCGCGCGCAACGTGCGCTCGGTGGTCGCGGGCGCGACGTCCACGGCCGCCTGACACCCCACGACGGCGACCGTCCCGAGCTTCCGCAGAGCCGCCGGGCGGACTTCCGCCTTCCCAGGAGACAACACATGCCATTCCGTCACCGGATCCGACCCGCGCTGGTCGCCGCGGGCGTCGCCGCCATCGCCGCGGCCGCGTCCGCCCAGCCGGGAGCGTCGACCCCGCCGATCCGCCTGGTGGTCGGCTTCTCCGCCGGCGGGCCCACCGACGTGGTGGCGCGCGCCTTCGCCGACTTCGCCGGCCGCGCGCTCGCTCGGTCGGTGATCGTCGACAACAAGCCCGGCGCCAACACCATCCTGGCGGCCGAGGCGGTGGCCGCGGCGCCGCCCGATGGCCGCACGCTGCTGCTGGGCGCCACCAACCACACCATGATCCCGGCGCTCTACGCCGCCCGGGTGAAGTTCGACGCATCGCGCTCGTTCGCGCCGATCTGCACGCTGGCGATCAGCCCGACCGTGCTGGTGGTCGGGCCCTCGATGCCGGCGAAGACCCTGGCGGAGTTCCTGCGGGACGTGCGCGACCGTCCGGGCGAGCGCACCTACGCGACGCCCGGCAGCGGCAGCAGCGGCCACTTCGCCAGCGAGCAGTTCACCCGGCTCACCGGCACGCGGATGAACCACATTCCCTACAAGGGCGCCGCCCAGGCGGTGACCGACCTGATGGGCGGCCAGGTCGACGCCTCCTTCGCCACGCTGGGCTCGGTGCTGCCGCAGGTGCAGACCGGCAAGCTGCGTGCGCTGGCGGTGGCCGCGCCGCAGCGTTCGGCCCTGCTGCCGCAGGTGCCGACCTTCGAGGAGTCGGGCGTCAAGGGCTATGCGGCCGACGCCTGGTACGGCCTGCTCGCGCCGGCGGGCACGCCGGCCGACGTGGTCGAGCGCCTGACCCGCGTCGCGAAGGATTTCGCCGCCGCCCCGGCGACCACCGAGAAGCTGCGCGGCCTCGGCATGCAGCCCGCCAGCACCTGCGGCGACGCCTTCGCGCGCCAGCTCGATGCCGAGATCGAGGACGCCACGCGCACCGCGCGGGCGCTGGACCTCAAGGTCGAGTGAACGCCGCCGCCACGCGCATCCATCCGCCTTCCAACCCTTTCCGGGACACCCCATGAAGAAGCTCCTCAAGACCCTGCTGCTGGCCTGCGCCGTGGCCGCCGGCGCCGCGCAGGCGGCGTTCCCCGAACGTACCATCACCCTCGTCGTGCCCTACGCGCCCGGCGGCGCGGCCGACGCCATCGCCCGCCAGCTGGCGGTGCGCATGGCCGCCCGGCTGGGCACGAGCGTGATCGTCGACAACAAGCCCGGCGCCAGCGGCACCATCGGCGAGGCCTTCGTGGCGCGCGCCCCGGCCGACGGCCACACCGTGCTCTACGACGCCACGCCGTTCTCGATCAACCCGGCGCTCTACGCCAGGCTGCCCTTCAACGACAGGAGCTTCCAGCCGCTGGCGCTGGTCTCGCTCTCGCCCAACGTGCTGATCGTGCGCAAGGACTCGCCGATCCGCGACCAGCAGGACCTGATCGCGCGCGCCAAGGCACAGCCCGGCAAGCTCAGCTTCGCCTCCGGCGGCAGCGGCACGGTGCAGCGCCTGGCCGCCGAGCTCTATCGCCAGGGCCTGGGTCTGGACATGCTGCACGTGCCCTACAAGAGCGGCGGCCCGGCGATCTCCGACGTCATGGGCGGGCAGGTCGACTTCATGTTCGGCACCCTGGCCGCGAGCAACCCGCTGGTGGTCTCGGGCAAGCTGCGCGCGCTGGCGATCTCGTCGCCGAAACGCTCGCCCCTGCTGCCGGAGGTGCCCACCGTCGCCGAGACCGTGCTGCCGGGTTACGAGGCCTACGAATGGAACGGCCTGCTGCTGCCGGCCGGCACGCCCGAGGCGGTGGTCCAGCGCCTGCACCAGGCGGTGGTCGAGTCGCTGCAGGACGAGGAGCTGAGGAAGCGAATGGGCGAGATGGGCGCGCAGCCCGTCGGCGGCACGCCGGCCGAGTTCGGCGCCTTCCTGCAGAAGGAAGCGGCCAAGTGGTCCGGCGTGATCCGCAAGGGCGACATCAAGGTCGACTGAGTCCCACGACACGATGGACGCCGCTCCCGTCTCGCACTCCGCCGGCACCCGCGCGCCGTCGCGCGTCATGCCGGCGGGCGCCTGCGACTGCCACATGCACGTCTTCGACCCGCGCTTCGCGGCGTCGCCGCACTGGCCGCGCACGCCGCCGCGGGCCGACGTGGCGGCCTACCGCCTGCTGCAGCGGCGCCTGGGCACGGACCGGGCGGTGGTGGTGACGCCCTCGACCTACGGCACCGACAACCGCTGCACCCTCGACGCGCTGGCCGCCCTGGGCCCGCGGGCGCGCGGCGTCGCGGTGGTCGCGCAGGACGTGGACGCGGCCGAGCTGGCGCTGCTGGCGCAGCGGGGCGTGCGCGGCCTGCGGGTCAACTTCGTCTCGCCGCAGTCCTGGGGCGCCACCACGCCGGAGATGCTGCGGACCCTGGCGGCCAAGGCGGCATCGCTGGGCTGGCACCTGCAGGTGTTCGCCTCGGCGGCGCAGCTGGTCGCGCTGGAGCCCGTGCTGGCGCGGCTGCCGGTGCCGCTGGTCGTCGATCACCTGGGACGCATCGACCCGGTGCCGGGCGTCCGGGGCGAGGCCTTCGCCACGCTGCGCCGGCTGCTGGACGCCGGCCGCACCTGGGTCAAGCTCTCGGGCGCCTACATGGGATCGGCCGAAGGCGCTCCCTCTTACGGCGACCGTACCCCGCTCGGCCGCGCCCTGTTGCGCGCGGCGCCGCGGCGTTTGGTCTGGGGCAGCGACTGGCCGCACACCACCGAGCCGGCCGGCAGCGTCGACGACGCCGACCTGGTCGACCTGCTGCGCGACTGGTGCGGCGACGACCGGCTGATGGACGCCATCCTGGTCGACAACCCCGCCGTGCTCTACGGTTTCGACGAGCCCCCCACTTCCACGCCCACTCCCCACTGATGCCCGAGCGATCCCCATGTTCCTGCTGAACCCTCCACGCGTCGTCGACCTGCAACCCTTCACCCGCCTGCCGGACCGCTTCCGCCAGCGCCGGCACAGCGACTGGAGCCGCGCCAACCGCGGCGGCCACCCCACCGATTCCTTCCTCGAGGGGCCGGTGGCCGACGACCACGGCAACCTCTACGTGAGCGACATCCCCTTCGGCCGCGTCTTCCGCATCGACGCGGCCGGCGACTGGACCCAGGTGGCCGAGTACGACGGCGAGCCCAACGGCATGAAGCTGCTCGACGAGCGCACATTGCTCGTCACCGACTACCGGCACGGCCTGATGCGCCTGGACATCGCCAGCGGCCGCGTCGAGCCGTTCCTGGAGCGCCGGAACAGCGAGCGCTTCAAGGGCGTCAACGACCTGGTCTTCGACGCCGAGGGCAACCTGTACTTCACCGACCAGGGCCAGACCGGCCTGCACGACCCCACCGGGCGGCTGTACCGGCTGCGCCCCTCGGGCCAGCTCGACCTGCTGCTGGCCAACGTGCCTAGCCCCAACGGCGTCGCGCTGTCGCCGGACCAGAAGGTGCTGTGGCTGGCGGTGACGCGCGGCAACTGCGTCTGGCGCGTGCCGCTGCTGGCCGACGGCAGCGTCGCCAAGGTGGGCCAGTTCTTCACCTCCCACGGTCCGAGCGGACCGGACGGCCTGGCGGTCGACCGCGACGGCCGCCTGCTGGTGGCCAACCCCGGGCTGGGCTGCGTCTGGGTGCTCAACGCCCGCGCCGAGCCGGAGCTGGTGCTGCGCGGCGCGCCCGGCGCCTCCCTCACCAACCTGGCCTTCGGCGGCGCCGACCGCGACGTGCTCTACGTCACCGATTCCACCCACGGCACGGTACTGCGCGCCGAACCCGGCGTCGCCGGCCTGCCGCTGGACCGCGCCGCCCCACGCACCGGAAAGCCGTCGCCATGAACCCCGACACCATCCTGATCTCCGAAGCCCGGCTGCATCCCGACGCCGTCGAGCTGCTGCGCGACCACCGCCTGGTCTACACCGGCGCGACCTTCACGCAGGACGAACTGGTGGCCCTGTGCGAGCGCGAGCGACCCGTCGCGATCCTGGCGCGCTACGGCCGCATCGACCGCCGCGTGCTGGCGGCCTCGCCCCGGCTGCGCGTGGTCTCGCGCCACGGCGTGGGGCTGGACGCCATCGACCGGGCGGCGGCGCGCGAGCTGGGCATCGTGGTGCGGGCGGCCGTCGGCTCCAACAGCCAGGCGGTCGCCGAGCACGCGCTGGGCCTGATGCTGGCCTGCGCCCGCCGTCTCGCCTGGCTGGACCGGCGCATGCACGAGGGACACTGGGACAAGCCGGGCTACCTGGGCCTGGAACTGGCCGGCGCCACGCTGGGCGTCGTGGGCTGCGGCGCGATCGGCGCGCGCGTGGTGCGCTTCGCGCAGGCGATCGGCATGCGGGTGCGGGTGACCGATCCCTTCGTGCCGGCGTCGGCCTTGCCCGAGGGGGCGATCGCCACGGGGCTGGACGACCTGCTGGCGGCGAGCGACATCGTCTCCCTGCACTGCCCGCTCGACGACGACACCCGCGGCCTGCTGGACGCGCGCCGCCTGGGCCTGCTGCGCCGGGGCGCCATCGTCGTCAACACCGCCCGCGCCGGCCTGTTCGACGAGGCCGACATGCAGCGGCGCCTGCGCGCCGGCGAACTGCAACTGGGCCTCGACTGCTTCGCCGACGAGCCGCTGGCGCCGGACTCGCCCTGGCTGGACATGCCCAACGCCGTGCTGACGCCGCACGTGGGCGGCACCACCGACGGCGGCCTGCGCGGCATGGCCGTGGGCGCGGCGCGCAACATCCTCGAGGTGCTGGCCGGCCCGGCGTGAGGCCTCGGAGGGGGCGGCGTCGGCGTGCGCGGCGGGTGCCCCCGCGCCCTCTCAGTCGATGGCGACCTTCGCCTCCTTCACCAGCTTCGCGTAGTTGGCCGTGTCGTTCCCGATGCGCGTCGCCATCTGCGCCGGCGTGTCGCCCACCGGCTCGGCGCCGATCTCGTCCATGCGCTTCCTGAAGTCGGGCGACTGGATGATCCGCACCATCTCGGTGTTGAGCCGGGCCACGATCTCCGGCGGCGTGGCGGCCGGCGCGAGGATGCCGAACCACGTGCCCTGGTCGAAGCCCGCCAGGCCCGATTCGGCCAGCGTCGGCACGTCGGGCAGGGTGCCCGAGCGTCGCGCCGTGGTGACGGCCAGAGCGCGCAGCTTGCCGCCCTTGATGTGCTGGACCAGCGGCGTCAGCGTGTCGAAGGACATGTCGACCTGGCCGCCGAGCAGGTCGGTCGTCAGCGGCGCGCTGCCCTTGTAGGGCACGTGCAGGAGCTCGACGCCGGACTGCTGCGCGAACTGCGTGCCGATCAGGTGCTGCACCGTGCCGTTGCCGTTGGAGCCGTAGGACAGCTTGCCCGGCGCCGCCTTGGCCAGGGCGATCAGGCCCTTGACGTCGGTCGCGCTCGACTTCGCGTTGACCACCAGCACGTTGGGCACCAGCGCCACGGTGGTGATCGGCGCGAAACTCTTCTCGAAGTCGTAGGGCAGCTTCTTGTAGACGCTGGTGGCGATGGCGTGGTGCACCGCGCCCATCAACAGCGTGTAGCCGTCGGGCTTGGCCTTGGCGACGAAGTCGGCGCCGACGGTGGCGCCGGCGCCGGGCCGGCTCTCCACGATCACCGGCTGGCCCAGGCTCTGCGACAGGCCGGTGGTCAGCGAGCGGGCCAGGGCGTCGGAACTGCCACCCGGCGGGAACGGCACGACCAGCGTGACGGGCTTGGTCGGGAACGCCTGGGCGGCGGCCAGCGAGGTGGCGAAGGTCAGGGCGAGCGCGGTCAGCGCCCGGCGCGAACGCGGGGTCGGTGTCTTCATGGTCTGTCTCCGGAAGAGGGGCGAAACGGGACGTCCCGACCGCACGCGCGGCGGTTTCGAAGGGGAGCGTCGGAGGCGGTGGAGAGGGGGCGATGCCGCGCCGGCACCGCCGCCGTGCGCGGCGGCGGCCGCGTCGCTCAGGCGGCCTTGCGCTGCGGTTGCGGTTGCTGCTGCTGCTGCCGCGTGCCGTCGGCGATCCGCTCGCAGACGGCGCGGGTGACCTGCGCGGTGGTGGCGGTGCCGCCGAGGTCGCGCGTGTGCAGCGAGGTGTCGGCCGTCACGCGTTCGATGGCGGCCATGACCCGCGCGGCGGCCTCGGCCTCGCCCAGGTGCTCCAGCAGCATCACCACCGACCAGAAGGTGCCCACCGGGTTGGCCAGGCCCTGGCCCATGATGTCGAAGGCCGAGCCGTGGATGGGCTCGAACATGCTCGGGTAGCGGCGCTCCGGATCGATGTTGCCCGTGGGCGCGATGCCCAGGCTGCCCGCGAGCGCGGCGGCCAGGTCCGAGAGGATGTCCGCGTGCAGGTTGGTCGCGACGATGGTGTCGAGCGTGGCGGGCTGGTTGACCATGCGCGCGGTCATGGCGTCGACCAGTTCCTTGTCCCACGTCACGTCCGGGAAGTCCTTGGCCACCTGCAGCGCGATCTCGTCCCACATCACCATCGCGTGGCGCTGGGCGTTGCTCTTGGTGACCACGGTCAGCTGCTTGCGGGGGCGCGAGCGGGCCAGCTCGAAGGCGTAGCGGACGACGCGTTCGACGCCCGCGCGGGTCATCATGGAGACGTCGCAGGCGGCCTCGATGGGGTGGCCCTGGTGGACGCGGCCGCCCACGCCGGCGTACTCGCCCTCGGAGTTCTCGCGCACGATGACCCAGTCCAGGTCGTCCGGGCCGCAGCGCTTGAGCGGGCCGTCGATGCCCGGCAGGATGCGCGTGGGGCGCACGTTGGCGTACTGGTCGAAGCCCTGGCAGATCTTCAGGCGCAGGCCCCAGAGGGTGACGTGGTCGGGGATGTGGGGGTCGCCGGCCGAGCCGAAGAGGATGGCGTCCTTGTCGCGCAGGGCGTCCAGGCCGTCGGCGGGCATCATCTCGCCGTGGGCGCGGAACCAGTCGCCGCCCCAGGCGAAGTCCTCGAACTCGAAGGCGAACGTGTTGCTGCCGGCGGCGAGCGCTTCCAGCACTTCGCGCCCGGCGGGCACGACCTCCTTGCCGATGCCGTCGCCGGGGATGGTCGCGATCTTGTAGGTCTTCATGGGGATGTCTCCGTGAGTGGATGAAGGGGATGAGCGGTGGGCCGGACGTGAATGTAGGAGCCGGAAGCCCTGCAGAATCGCACCCGGATTCAAGCCATCGTCAACCTGGGTTCAACAATCGATCGATCCTTTCCATGGCCACCCCCACGGGCATCCAGCCGGCCGAGCTCGGCTTCTTCTCCACCCTGGTCGCGTGCGGCAGCCTGAGCGCGGCCGGACGCGAACTGGGCGTCTCCACCGCCGCGGTGAGCAAGCGCCTCTCGCAGATGGAAGCGCGCGCGGGCGTGTCGCTGGTCACGCGCAGCACGCGTCGCATGAGCCTGACGCCCGAGGGCGAGGTGTTCGTTGCGCACGCCCGGCGCATCCTGGCCGAGATCGACGACCTCAACGAGCTGCTGGGCCAGTCGCGCCGCGCGCCGCAGGGTCTGCTACGGGTCAACGCCACCCTGGGCTTCGGGCGCACGCACGTCGCGGCGATCATCTCGAGGTTCGCGAAGCGGCACCCGGAGGTCGACGTGCAGCTGCAGCTGTCGGTGAATCCGCCGCCGCTCACCGACGACGCCTGGGACGTCTGCGTCCGGTTCGGGGAGCCGCCCGACGGCCGCGTGGTGGCCCGGCGGGTCGGCACCAACCGGCGCCTGCTGTGCGCGGCGCCGTCGTACCTGAAGGCCCACGGCCAGCCCCGGGTGCCCAACGACCTGACGCGCCACAACTGCATCGGCATCCGCCAGGGCGACGAGGCCTACGGCCTGTGGCGCCTGACGACCGGCACCGGCGGCAAGGTGCGCACCGAGTCGGTCAAGACGCGCGGCACCCTGACCACCAACGACGGCGAGATCGCGGTGAACTGGGCGCTCGACGGCCACGGCATCCTGATGCGCGCCGAGTGGGACGTCGAGCGCCACCTGCGCAGCGGCCGGCTGGTCGAGGTGCTCGAGAACTACCGGACGCCCGAGGCCGACATCTACGCGGTGTATCCGCAGCGGCTGCAGCTCTCGACGCGGGTGCGCGCCTTCGTCGACGCGCTGGCCGCGGGGCTCGATCGCCCGGCGGCGCCGGCTTCGGCCTGAGTCGTCGGCGGTCGGACGAGGCGCCGGGACTCGGTTGTCGGACCGCTGCGAACGACCGGCGAGTCGCGATTCGCGCCGGCATGCAGGACACGGCCGCGTCTTGGAGCGGGCCGTTCGAAGGCGCCCTCGTTTGTGGCAAATTGGGCGTACCGCAACGCGCGGGTCCCCTCCGGGGGACACCGTCGCGGACCCGGCACCGCACGCGAAGAACTCCAGGAACAAGTGCAACCGGCCTCGGGGCCGCGCCACGCACGGATCGCCCCTCCCGGCGAACCTTCCCTTCCAACTCCAGGAGTTCCTTCCATGACCACTTCCTTCAGCAGCACCTCTCCCGCCGCCGGCGCCCTGCGCGTCCTGTCCGCCGAGCGCGAGCACCATCGCAGCGTCCTGGCCACGCAAGGCGACGAGGCCGCGCAGCGGCGCTTCGCGCTGCCCGACCCGGCCAGCCCCGACTACGAGTCGGCGCTCGCGGCCCTCGAAGGCGAAATCGATCGCGCCAGCGCGACGCTCGATCGCCAGGACGAGACGAAGGACCAGGTCCAGGCGGACCGGCAGCTCGCGGAATCCGAGGAGGACCCGGCGCCGCTGTCGAACTACAAGCGCGCCGAGGCCATCAAGCAGAACAGCCCGTCCTGAGCGTCGCCGGGCCGTGCTCGCGCCGCCCGGCGATCCGGACGACGGGAGCACGACCGGCCCGCCCGGCACGGACGTCGTTCGGGCCCCCGGCGATCGGATGCCGTGTCGCGATGGACCCGGACCTCTCGGCCCGCTTTCCTACAGCGCGGCCGCACCGGACCGCCGTAGCGTGACGTTTTCATCACCGTGAAGGCGTTTCGACATGACCAACTACAACCAGGTGACGGCCAGCGGCGAAGGCACCCGTCCTAGCACCGACGGCGGCATCGACAACATCGGCGCGGGCGAGAAGCTGACCACGCAGCGCACTGCGGCGGGCGACGAGGTCGGCGGTCCGGCACCGAACGAACGCATGAACGCGAAGCGCGCCGATGTCGAATCGACGGCGCACGACGATTCGGCGGCCTTCGAACTGCACGAGGACCTGAGCACGGATGCCAACAAGGAGCCCTCGGACCGCGCGCCGGGCGACAGCACGCCGCTCAATTCGCCCAAGGGCTGAACTGCATCGCGCGGCTTCTCGCGCGCCATTCCATCGACCGACGACCCGACCCATGCCTCCTCTCCTCCATCCCGCCCTGCACCGCCGCGCCATGCTCAAGCTGGGCGCTTCCACGACCACCGGACTGGTCCTCTCGGCCGGCGCCGTCGCGGCGCAGGGTCTGCCCGGACCGACACCGGTCGACACCGGTGGCGTTCAGGACGGCAAGGTCGTCTTCCCGCCCTGGCGCGGCGAGGCCGACAGTCCCGGGTCGGGCCCGCCGGCGCCGCTGCCGCCGGAGCAGCGCGTCGGCTTCGCCATCGTCGGACTGGGGCGGCTGTCGCTGGAGGAACTGCTGCCGGCCTTCGCGGAGAGCGGGCAGGCCCGCGTGACGGCCCTGGTGTCCGGCTCCCCGGAGAAGATGGCCGCGGTGGCGCGCCAGTACGGCATTCCGCCCACGTCGTGCTACAGCTACGCCGACTTCGACAAGGTGCGCGACGACGCCCGGGTGCAGGCGGTGTACGTCGTGCTGCCCAACGCCATGCACCGCGAGTACGTCGAGCGCGCGGCGGCGGCGGGCAAGCACGTGCTGTGCGAGAAGCCGCTGGCCACCAGCGCGGCCGATGCGCGCGCCATGGTGGCCGCCTGCGCGAAGGCCGGCGTCCGGCTCATGGTGGCCTACCGCATCCAGTACCAGCCGCATCATCTGCGGGTGCGCCAGTTCGTCAGGGACGGCACCTTCGGCCGCATCGTGGCCTTCACCGCCGGCAACGTCCAGACCGTCGCCGCCGACGCGACCCGACAGTGGCGCCACAAGCGGGCCCAGGCCGGCGGCGGGGCCCTGCCCGACATCGGGCTGTACTGCCTCAACACCGCGCGTTTCATCATCGGCCAGGAGCCGGTGGAGGTCTTCGCCCACACCTACAGCCCGCCCGGCGACCCGCGCTACGCCGACGTCGAGGAGACGGTGAATTTCATGCTGCGCTTTCCGTCGGGGCTGTTGGCCCAATGCGTGTCCAGCTACGGCGCGCGGGAGGACAAGTGGCAGCGCCTGCAGATGGAGAAGGCCACGCTCGACATGCCCAACGCCTACGACTACCGGGGCCAACGGTTGATCATCGGCCAGCGCCAGGGCGACGACAAGGCGAACAACGAGGTGGTGCTGCCACCCAAGAACCAGTTCACCGCCGAGATCGACCATTTCGCCCAGTGTCTGCGCACCGGGCAGGCGCCGCGCACGCCGGGCGAGGAGGGCGTGCGCGACCACGTGATCATGGAGGCCATCTACCGGTCGGCCGCGTCGGGGCAGGTCGTCAAGCTCGGTTGAGGCATCGAACGGAATCGAGTTTTCCCGTGCCTGGCCTGGCGTCGTCTCAGATCGGCCAGGTCGATGCCAACTCGAAGAACCGCCGCTTGAATCGCTCGGCCTGGGTCTGGCCCGGACCTTGACGGTCCTTGAAGCGACGCGACGTCCGCACCAGCCATTGCCGGGTGGCGCGGGCGAAGGCCGCTTCCGGTCCGTCGCGGCGCAGATCGGCCAGGATGGCGAGAGCGGCGCTCACCTGCTCGCCGGCGCCCGGGATGTCCCCGTCGGTCAGCACCACGGGGCAGCCGACACCTTCCTCGCGCTGTTCGGCGGCGCTCAGGCTGGGGTACTTGGTCATGATGAGCAGGGCGATGATCACGGGATGGCCGGGATGATGGGAACCCCCGACGCCGCACACCTGCTGTTCCAGGGAAGGCATGTCGAATCTCTCAGTGGAAGTCGGGCGACGCGACCCGGGATGGGTCTGCCGCAGCGAGATCCTGACCGCTCTTGTTTCTGAGAGATAGGAACTATTTAATTAGTTCGACTGAATAAGATCCGCCTCGTCGCGGCGCCATCCCAGCGCGTGACTTTGTGCGCACCGCCAGCATCGGAGTCGCCCCATGCTCGACAGATTCATCCACTTCACGTTGTACGTGAGCTGCATCTTCGGCGCCGTCGTCGCCATGTGGCTCGCGACCTTCTGCACCGACGAGGAATGGCCGCTTTGGCTGGTCTTCGCGACCACGCTCCTGCTGGCGGTGTTGCTGCTGCGGCGTCTGGGGATCCCGTTCCCGCTCGGACCTTCCTAGACGCCGCTGACCCGTGCCGCTCGCGGCTCAGGCGTAGGGGCTGGCCATGACGAGCGAGCCGTTCAGTCCGACGGGGAAGAAGCCGCCACGCGACACGCCACCGGCATTGAGGTAGACGATGTTGAGCACGTCGCCGGGCGTGCGGCTGTAGGCGATCCCGTCCTTGTCCAGCGGCACGATGTTGGACGCGCCGTCGGTGCCGGTGATGCCCTGGTCGACGTCGGTCGAGCCGTCAAGCGTGTCGCGCGCGTTGGAGATCGCGTCGGCCGAGGTGCGCAGCGCCGGCGTCGCCACACCCTTGGAGTAGAGCACCGTGCGCACCAGGCCGGCGTGGTAGGCCTCGGCCGCCAGGATACCGGCGGCGGCTTCCAGGTAGGTCTTGTTGGTGATCAGCGGCGCGGCGCCCTTGTACGCCGTCACGCCCACGTCCTCGAAGACGAAGGCGCCCAGCAGGAAGTTCTCGTCGCTGGCGTAGGGATCGAACGCCACGCCCGGACCAACCAGTCCGGCCGCGCGCGCCGCCACCGAGAACGCGCCGTTCGGATCGGTGCCGCCGACGTCGATCTGCGGCTGGGCCACGGCCGCGCTGCCGAGCGCCGCGCGCAGGAACGCGACGTGCGCGATCTCGTCCTGGGCGATCTCCTTGGCGTACTGCGCCACCACCGGGTCGCGGAAGGCCACAGCCCGGCCGCCGACCACGCTGCCCTGGGTACCGACGCCGGTGAGCAGGTTGGCCGGCAGGCCGGTGCCGAAGACGGCGTACTGATAGAACTGGGCTTCGAGGTATTCGAGGTTGAGCGCGAAGTTCAGGATCTCCACGTCGGTGGGACCGGTGCTGGTCTGCGCGACGGCGTCGTCGCCCCCGCCGCCGCACGCCGAGAGGATCATGCCTCCCACCACACCGGCGCCCACGGCGCTGGTCTTGCGGAAGAACTGGCGGCGATCCTCCAGTTTCCTGGCACGGTTCTGCAGAACATCGATCAGCTTGGATTCGGTAGACATCGGAGACTCCTTCGGGTGTCGCGGCTGGCGCGGCGGATGACGATCCTGTCGAACAAGGAGCGAATCACGGGCCGTCGGGCTCCGGGTCTCGCTCCCACCATCGCGCGCCCGGCATTCGGACGGCGCGTGAGTTCTGTACGGAGGGCCCGCGCGATCGGATGCATGTCGAAGTGCGTCGAAATGTAAGGGTGCGGCGCGATGTGCCGGTCGTCTCGGTGCGGCAGCGACCATGCGGGACCGGCCGTGCGTGTCGTGCGAGCTGTGTCGTTCGCCTGGCCATAATGCAAATGCCCTGAAAGCCGTGACTCGGAAGAGTCTGCGCTTTCAGGGCATTGGACGAGGTGCGGAATTGAAGGATCTCGGAACAGGCCTTCGATTCACTTGCGGTTTAAATTCCGAAATGAAATTTAAACAGTAATCCTTTTTTATTATTCCTCATTGAAATCCTCCGGGGCTGGACGACGCGGCGCCTCCAGCAACCAAAGACGTCAATGACCGCCTTGCGACGCCGTGGTGGCGTCGAAGAAATGCTCGTCGCGCTGGCGCACCGGGCCTTGGGGCTCGTCTTCGGCCTGTCCGGAGGAAAACACCAGGCTGCCGAGCGCCAGGACGAAACAGACGGCGATGGAAATCCAGCCGAACGTTGCCACCAGACCCCAGGTCGTTGCGACGCTTGCCAACAGAATAAGAATTTTCATGGTGCCGCGATGATGCAGCGATGCGGGTACCGTGTCTGTGATTCATTTCACAAAACCGTAAGCGCATGGAAGGCTTTCCAATTCCAATTGGAGGACCCAATGTTTAAACGAGAACTTAGGTTTAAGTTTTAGTTTCGATGCGTAATCTAGGGGCGTCGATGCGCGGTGTCCATGGCGCGCAGCCACCGTTCCGAACCTTCGCTCGGTTCCGCGGCAGGCGATCGGTGGCTCCCTGCATGGATTAACCTGCCACGCACCGATGCGCGTCGATCCCGACCGCGCCCGGTCACCCGAACGCATCGCCCGGCAGACGCCCATGACCGCACCTCTTCCTTCGGCCGCCTTCGAAGAAGCCCGCCAGGACTTCATGAAGGGCCTGACCCACCTCGCCGCCCGCCGCTTCGCCGATGCCGAGGCGCATTTCGCGGCGAGCCTGCGTCTGGCCCCGGGCCGGGTCTCGACGCTGATCAACCTGGCGGCGGCTCGGCTGGAACTCGGTCGCGCCGACGCCGCCCTGGACGCCGTGTCGCAGGTGCTGGCGATCGAACCCGACAACGCCGAGGCCTGGTTCCATCGTGGCAACGCCGAAGCGCTGCGTCGACGGCCGGACGAGGCCCTGCGCGGCTTCGAGCGCGCGGGAACGCTCGCTCCCGGGTTCGCCCAGCCGTGGTTCCGCCACGGCCAGGTGCTGCAGGACCTGGGACGCGACGCGCAGGCCCTGCCGTCCTACGAACGCGCCGTGGCCGCCGATCCCACGTTCGCGCCGGCCTGGACCAACCTCGGCACGCTGCTGCGGGAACAAGGCCGCGCGTCGGAGGCCGCGCAGGCCTTCCGGCAGGCCCGCTCGCACGGTGCCGACGACGAGCTGCACGACTATTACCTCGCCGCCGTGGGGGACGGCGCGACGCCGGCCATCGCGCCCGCGCTGTACGTGGAAACCCTGTTCGACGACTACGCCGACACCTTCGCCGGCCACGTCGTCGAGGTGCTCGACTACCGCGCGCACGACATCCTGGCGCGGTTCGTCGAGACGGTGGCACCCGGTCGCACCTTCGCTCGCGCGCTCGATCTCGGCTGCGGGACCGGGCTGTGCGGCGCCCTGCTGCGGCCGAAGGTGCGGCACCTGAGCGGCGTCGACCTGTCGGGAAGGATGCTGGCGCAGGCCGAGGCCACCGGCGCCTACGACATCCTCGCGCGGCAGGACATCGTCGAATTCCTGCGGGCCGCGCCGTCGACCTTCGACCTGGTGACGGCGGCCGACGTGTTCATCTACGTGGGCGATCTGTCGCCCGCCTTCGACGCCCTGCGCCGGGTGCTGGAGCCCGGGGGTGTCTTCGCCTTCTCGGTCGAACTGACGGCGTCGGCGGCGGCCGCCTTCGAGCTGCTGCCGAGCCTGCGCTATGCCCACGGCGAAGACTACCTGCGCGAACGGGCCCGCGCGCACGGTTTCGAGGTCGTGCATGCCGAGCGCGGCGTGGTGCGTCGCGACCAGCGCCGGCCGATCGAGGGCCTGTTCATGGTCCTGACGCCGGGCGGCCCGTCGCCGGCGGGCGGCGCGACGCCTGCGTCAGCCGCCGGGCGTTCCTGAGGCGACGCTGCCCGGCACCGCCTGCGCCGCGGCCCGGGTCGTGTCGAGCCAGCCGCCGCCGAGCACCTTGTAGAGCGTGAGCCGGTTGGCCTGTTCGATGAGTTGCAGGGCCAGCAGCGACTGCTGCGCGGTGTAGAGCGAGCGCTGGGCGTCGAGCACGACGAAGTAGTCGCCGCCGCCGGCGCGGAACAGCGCGTCGGACAGCTCGAAGGCGCGCGTCGTCGCCGCCAGCAGCGACTGCTGCGCCGCCAGGCGCTCGTCGAGGGTGCGCCGCGCCGCCAGGGCGTCGGCCACCTCGCGGAAGGCGGTCTGCAGGGTCTTCTCGTAGGTCGCGAGCTGGATGCGCTGCTGCACCTCGGCCACGCGCAGGTTGGCGCGGTTGATGCCGCCGTCGAAGATCGGCACGCTGATCGACGGCGTGAAGCTCCAGATCGAACTGCCGTCCCGGAACAGGCCGGAGAGGCTGCTGCTGGCCGTGCCACCCGAGCCGGTCAGCGCGATGCGCGGATAGAAGGCCGCGCGCGCCGCGCCGATGTTGGCGTTGCTCGCGCGCAGGGTGTGCTCGGCGGCCTGCACGTCGGGGCGCTGCTGCAGGATGTCCGAGGCCAGTCCGGCCGGGGGCGCCAGCAGGCGGGCCGCCGGCGTCGTCGCCATCGTGTCGGCGGGCGGCAACGGCAGCAGCTCGTCCGGCGGCGTGGCGCCGACCAGCAGCGCCAGCAGGTTGCGGTCCTGCTCGACCTGGCTGTCGTAGGCGGCGGCGTCGGCGCGGGCGGTGTCGACGGTGCTGCGCGCCTGCGCCAACGCCAGGCCCGACTGCGCGCCCAGCTGGTAGCCGCGCTCGATCAGGTCGTAGGACTTCTGCCGGCTCGCCAGCGTGTCGCGGGCGAGCCGCAGGCGCTGCTGGTCGGTGGCCAGCGTGAGCCAGGCGTTGGCGACGTCGGCGACCAGGCTGATGCGGGTCGTGCGGCCCGCGTCCTCGGTGGCGAAGAAGCCCTCCAGCGCCGCCTCGCCCAGATTGCGCACGCGGCCGAACAGGTCGATCTCGTAGCTGGCCAGGCCGACGGTGGCGCTGTACTGCGTCGCGAACCGCGTCACCCCGTTGGCCGCCAGGCTGCCGGGCGTGCGCGAGCGGCTGCCGGAGACGCCGCCGCTCAGGGTCGGGTAGACCGCCGCCTGGACGATGTCGTACTGCGCACGCGCACGCTCGATGTTGAGCACGGCGACGCGCAGGTCGCGGTTGTTCTCCAGCGCCAGCGCGACCGTGCCGCGCAGGCGCTCGTCGACGAAGAAGTCGCGCCAGCCGAGGTCGTGCGGCGCGACCTCGGGCAGGCCGACGGCGCTCGCGCTCGGAGCGACCGCCGTCGCCGCGGACGCGGACGCCCAGGCCTGCGGTACCGGCGCCGCCGGCGTGGCGTGGGGCGGCGCGAGGTTCACGCAGCCCGCGAGCAGGGCGGCGGGGAGGCAGAAGGCGGCGAGTGGTCGCATGGAAGGCGCAGGACGACGCAGGGGGGAAGGGCGAGCGGTGCGGCTGGCGTCCAGGACGAAGGACCCGCGCAGCGCGGACAGGAAACGGCGCCGCATCAACGGCCTCCCGTCGCGGCGGCCGTCGCCACGGCATCGCCGCCGGCCGCCGGGGAAGCGGGTTCGTCCTTGCGCCTGCCCGCACGGCGCTCGATGAAGCCCCGGATCAGCACGAAGAACAGCGGTACGAAGAAGATGCCCAGCGCCGTGCCCACCACCATGCCGCCGAGCACCGCGGTGCCGATCGACTGGCGGCCACCCGCGCCCGCGCCGGTGCCGATGGCCAGCGGCAGGACGCCGAAGCCGAAGGCCAGCGAGGTCATCAGGATCGGCCGCAGGCGCAGCCGCACCGCCTCCAGCGTGGCGTCGAGCACGCTCTTGCCCTGCTCCTGGAGCTGCTTGGCGAACTCGACGATCAGGATGGCGTTCTTCGACGACAGGCCGACGGTGGTCAGCAGGCCGACCTGGAAGTAGACGTCGTTGGTCAGCCCGCGCAGCCCCGTGAAGAGCAGCGCGCCGACGATGCCCAGCGGCACCACCAGGATGACCGAGAACGGCACCGACCAGCTCTCGTAGAGCGCGGCCAGGCAGAGGAAGACGAACAGGATCGAGATGGCGTAGAGCATCGGCGCCTGCGCGCCCGACAGGCGCTCCTGGAACGACGCGCCGGTGAACTCGTAGCCGATGCCCTGGGGCATCTGGCGCATCACGTCTTCCACCGCCGTCATCGCCGCGCCGGAACTCACGCCGGCGGCGGCGTCGCCCACGAACTCGTAGCTCGGGCTGCCGTTGTAGCGCACCAGCTGCGGCGAGCCGTAGCTCCAGCGCGAGGTCGAGAAGGCGCCGAAGGGCACCATCTGGCCGAGCGTGTTGCGCACGCTCCAGCGGCCGATGTCCGCCGGCAGCATGCGGAAGGCCGTGTCGCCCTGCATGTAGACGCGCTTGACGCGGCCGTTGTTGAGGAAGTCGTTGACGTAGGTGCCGCCCATGGCCGAGGACAGCGTGCTGTCGATGGCGCTGGTCGCGAGGCTGAGCGCGCCCGCGCGCGCGTCGTCGATGTCGACCGCGAACTCGGGCGTGTCCTCGAGGTTGTTGCTGCGCACGTTGACCATCTCCGGGCGCTGGCCGAGCAGTTGCAGGGCCTGGTCGCGCGCCTTCACCAGCGCCTCGTGGCCCAGGCCGTTCTGGTCCTTGAGGTAGAAGTTGAAGCCCGCGTTGGCGCCCAGCCCGCGCACGGCCGGTGGCAGCACGACGAAGATGCGCGCGTCGCGCACCGCCGCGAGGTCCTTGCTGCCGCGTCGCGCGATGGCGGCGGCGGAATGCTCGGCGCCCTTGCGCTCGTCCCACGGCTTGAGCAGCACGAAGGCGCGCGCCGAGCTCTGGTCGCCGTTCTGTCCGGTCAGCAGGTTGACGCTCACCACCTCGGGCTGCCTGGCGAAGTAGTCCTGCACCTGGGCCAGGATCGGCTGCAGCCGCGCGTTCGACGATCCCGGCGGCAACGTGATCTGCACCTGCACGAAGCCCTGGTCCTCGTCCGGCAGGAACGAGGTCGGCAGGCGCAGGAACATCACCGCCATCGCCGCGCAGATCGCCAGGTACACCAGCAGGCTGCGCTTGCCGCGCCGCACGATGGCGCCGACGAACCCCTGGTAGCGGTCGGCCGTGCGGTCGAAGCGGCGGTTGAAACCGGCGAAGAAGCGGTCGACGCCGCCCAGCAGTCCCTTGCGCGGCGCGCCGTGCGAGGTGTGCGAGCCCTTCTCGATCGGCTTGAGCAGGGTGGCGCACAGCGCCGGCGTGAGGGTCAGCGCCACCAGCACCGACAGCACCATGGCCGAGACGATGGTGATGGAGAACTGGCGGTAGATCACGCCGGTCGAGCCGCCGAAAAAGGCCATCGGGATGAACACCGCCGACAGCACCAGCGCGATGCCCACCAGCGCGGGCGTGATCTCGTCCATCGACTTGCGCGTCGCCTCCTTGGGCGACAGGCCTTCCTCGCTCATCACGCGCTCGACGTTCTCCACCACCACGATGGCGTCGTCCACCAGGAGACCGATGGCCAGCACCATGCCGAACATGGTGAGCGTGTTGATCGAATAGCCGAACACCGACAGCACGCCGAAGGTGCCCAGCAGCACCACCGGCACGGCGATCGCCGGGATCAGCGTGGCGCGGAAGTTCTGCAGGAAGACGTACATCACCACCACCACCAGCAGCATGGCCTCGATCAGCGCCTTGACCACCTCGTGGATCGAGGCGCTGACGAACGGTGTGGTGTCGTAGCTGACGAAGGTCTCCAGCTGGTTGGGGAACAGCGGCTTGAGCTCGGCGATCTTGGCGTTGACCGCCTCGGCCACCCGCACCGCGTTGGCGCCGTCGGCCA
This sequence comes from Variovorax sp. PvP013, assembly GCF_050435945.1. Lineage (NCBI taxonomy): Bacteria > Pseudomonadati > Pseudomonadota > Betaproteobacteria > Burkholderiales > Comamonadaceae > Variovorax > Variovorax sp. PvP013. The sequence goes on along the minus strand of NZ_JBNDLF010000005.1, from coordinate 215,053 downwards.
GCACCACGCCCATGCCGGCGCCGGGGCGGCCGTTGAGCAGCGAGCGCACCGTCAGGTTCTCGGCGCCGAGTTCGACGCGCGCGACGTCCTGCAGCCGCACCACCGCGCCGTCGGCCGTGGCGCGCAGCACCACGGCCCGGAACTGGTCGGCCGTGCGCAACTTGCTGCGCGCGGTGATGGTGGCGTTGAGCTGCTGCTGCGAGGCGGCGGGCAGGGCGCCGAGCTGGCCGGCCGAGACCTGTGCGTTCTGCGCCAGCAGGGCGGTGTTGACGTCCGAGGGCATCAGCGCGTACTTGCGCAGCTTGTCCGGGTCGAGCCAGATGCGCATGGCGTAGCCCGTGCCCAGCGTCTGCACCTCGCCCACGCCGTCGATGCGGCTGACGACGTCGATCAGGTTGCTGGTGATGTAGTCGCCGACGTCGACGGCGTCGGCGCTGCCGTCGGCCGAGTACATCGAGACGATCATCAGGAAGTCGTTGCCGCCCTTGGTGACGGTCACGCCGCGGCTCTGCACCGCCTGCGGCAGCCGCGACATCGCCTGCTGCAGCTTGTTCTGCACCTGCATCTGCGCCACGTCGATGTCGGTGCCGGCGTCGAAGGTCAGCTGCGTGCGCGAGATGCCCGAGGAGTTGCTGGTGCCCTGCAGGTAGAGCAGGTTGTCCAGTCCGGTCATCTGCTGCTCGATCACCTGCGTGACCGAGTCCTCCACCGTCTTCGCCGAGGCGCCGGTGTAGGTGGCGTTGATGGAGACGCGCGGCGGGGCGATGTCGGGGTACTGCTCCAGCGGCAGCGAGCGGATCGACATCAGCCCGGCGAGCATCACGATGATGGACAGGACCCAGGCGAAGATGGGTCGGTCGATGAAGAAGCGTGCCATGGCGGCGGGTCCTTCAGCGCAGGGCCGTCACGGGTCGGGCGGCGGCGGTGGCGGGCAGCGCGGCCGCCGGAGCCGTCGCCGGTGCGGCGCTGGCCACCGGGCCGGGGCCCGCCGCGCCGGGCGACTTCGCGCCCGAGGCGGCCGGTGCGGCCGGCGTCGCCGCGCCCGGTGCGCCCGGTGCGCCGGCGACTTCCGAGGCCTTGACCGTGTCGCCCACCCGGGCGCGTTGCGAGCCTTCGACCAGCACGCGGTCGCCGGCGGCCAGGCCGTCGAGCAGCTGCCAGCGGTTGCCCACCGCGCGGCCGACCTTGATCGGGCGACGCGCTACCTTGTCGTCGGCGCCGACCACCAGCGTCGAGGCGCTGCCGTCGGGGGCGCGCGTGACGGCCTGCTGCGGCACCAGCAGCGCCGCCTCGTTCACGCCTTCCTGCAGCACCGCGCGCACGTACATGCCGGGCATGAGCAGGCGATCGGGATTGGGCACCACCGCGCGCAGGGTGACGCTGCCGGTGCCGGCGTCGACCGTGACGCCGGCGAAGGTCAGGCGGCCGGGGTGCGGGTAGGTCGAGCCGTCCTCCAGCAGCAGGCGGATCGGCGCGTCGTCCGCGTCGCCACGCTGCAGCCGGCCGTCGGCGAGGTCGCGCTTCAGGCGCAGCAGCTCGGCGCTGGACTGCGTGACGTGCACGTACACCGGGTCGAGCTGCTGCACGGTGGTCAGCGCGGTCGTCTGGTTGGCCGTGACCAGCGCGCCGGGCGTGACGGTGGAGAGCTCGACCCAGCCGGTGATGGGCGAGTTGATGCGCGTGTAGCCCAGGTTGATGCGCGCGGTCTGCTCGGCCGCGCGCGCCACCGCGACGTCGGCCTCGGCCTGCTGGGCGGCGGCCAGGGTCGATTCGTTGACCTGCTGGCTGATGGCGTCGATCTTCACCAGCTCGCGGTTGCGCTGGGCCACGGTGCGCGCCGTCGCCGCCGTCGATTCGGCCTTGCGCACGTTGGCCTGGGCGCTGGCGTAGCTTGCCTGGAAGGGCGCCGGGTCGAGCTGGTAGAGCGCCTGGCCGGCCTTGACCAGGGAGCCCTCGTTGAACAGCCGCTTCTGGACGATGCCGCCCACCTGCGGCCGGATCTCGGCGATGACCGGCGCCACCGTGCGGCCGGAGAGCTCGGTGTTGAACGACAGGCGCTCCGGCTTCAGGGTGATCACGCCGACCTCCCGGGGCGCCGGCGCGGCGGCGGCCTTGCCGCTGTCGCTGCGCGAGCAGCCCGTCGCGGCGAGCGCGGCGACCAGGCAGGCGGCGACGGCGGATCGGGCGCCGCGGGGAAACGGACGCGGCAACGCGGATCGGACGGAATGAGGCATGGGCATCGCGGGTTGGCGGTTGGCGGTGTGCGGCGGGTGGGCGTGAGCGGGCCCCGGGTGTGATGAGGCATTGTCGCGACGGGTCCGGGCGGCACGGCGCGCAGCCGCATCTTTACCGAACTTCACATGTTTTTCCTTGGCCGGGCGGGTCGGCCATCCGTCGATATCAAGCTTTCGAACTACAAATTTGGACATTCGGTGCACCAAATGGCGGCGGCAGGCCAGAATGGCCGGGCCGCGCACGTTCGCCCGGTCCGACACGAACCCTGTGAGGACACACGCCATGAAGGCTTCCGACATTTTTGTCAAAGCACTGGAAAACGAAGGCGTCACGCGCATCTTCGGCGTTCCAGGAGAAGAAAACCTCGACCTGGTCGAATCCCTGCGTCGCTCGTCGATCGAGCTGATCCTGACGCGCCACGAGCAGTCGGCCGCCTTCATGGCGGCCACCCACGGTCGCCTGACCGGCCGGCCCGGCGTCTGCCTGGCCACGCTCGGGCCGGGGGCGCTGAACCTCGTCACCGGCGCCGCCTACGCCCACCTGGGCGCCATGCCGATGGTCCTGATCACGGGCCAGAAGGCCATCATGACGGCGCGCCAGGCGCGTTTCCAGATCGTCGACATCGTCGCCACGATGAAGCCGCTGACCAAGGCGTCGCGGCAGATCGTGAGCGCCGCCAGCATCCCGACCGTGGTGCGCGAGGCCTTCCGCGTCGCCGCCGAGGAGCGCCCGGGACCGGTGCATCTGGAACTGCCCGAGGACGTGGCCGCCGAGGAGGTGCCCGACACCCTGGGGGTGATCCCGATCCACCCGATCGACCTGCCGGTGGCCCACGGCGCGGCCATCGAGCGCGCGGCGCAGATGCTGCTGCGCGCCGAGCGCCCGCTGATCATGTGCGGCGCCGCCACCAACCGCCCGCGCCTGGAAGGCCAGCTGGCGGATTTCGTGCGGCGCATGGGCATCCCTTTCTTCAACACCCAGATGGGCAAGGGAACGGTGGCCGGCGGCGGCATCGCCGAAGGCACGCGCGGCCTGTGGATGGGCACGGCGGCCCTGACCGAGCGCGACTACGTCCACGAGGCCATCGACCGCGCCGACCTGATCCTGGCGATCGGCCACGACACCATCGAGAAGCCGCCCTTCATCATGGGCCCGGGCGGACCGCTGGTGATCCACGTCGCCTACTCGCCGGCCGCCGTCGAGGAGGTGTACTTCCCGCATGCGGAGGTCGTGGGCGACGTCGGGCCGAGCCTGATGCTGCTGGCCGAGCGCGTCGCCGGCCGGCTGCCCAACGCCGCGGCGTTGCTGCCGCAGCGCCAGGGCATCCTGGAACGCACCATGGACCGCGCCAAGGAATCGCGCTTTCCGCTCACGCCGCAGCGCATCGTCCACGACGTGCGCCGCGTGATGCCCGACGACGGCATCGTGGCGCTGGACAACGGCATGTACAAGATCTGGTTCGCGCGCTGTTACCCCACGCGCACGGCCAATGCGTTGCTGCTGGACAACGCCCTGGCCACCATGGGCGCGGGACTGCCCTCGGCCATGATGGCCGCGCTCCTGCACCCGCAGCGCCGGGTGCTGGCCGTGTGCGGCGACGGCGGCTTCATGATGAATTCGCAGGAGCTGGAAACGGCGGTGCGGCTGCGGCTGAACCTGGTGGTGCTGATCGTCCAGGACGACGCCTACGGAATGATCCGCTGGAAGCAGTCGGTCGACCGGTTCGACGACTGGGGCATGACCTTCGGCAACCCCGACTTCGTCAAGTACGCCGACGCCTACGGCGCCCGCGGCCGCCGGGTCGAGCACGCCGAGGGCCTCGCGGTCGCGCTGGAGGCGGCGTTCGCCGAAGGCGGCGTGCAGCTCATCGCGGTGCCGGTCGACTACTCGGAGAACACCCGGGTGCTGGTCGACGAACTGCGCCATCGCGTCGCCGAAACCACGGGAGCCTCCGCATGAAGATCCGAGCCGCCGTTCTCAACCGGATGGGCGCCACGCCGCCCTATGCCGTCTCGCGTCCGCTGACCATCGAGGAGGTCGACCTGGCGCCGCCCGGCCCCGGCGAAGTGCTGATCCAGGTCGTCGCGGCCGGGCTGTGCCATTCCGACCTGTCGGTGATCAACGGCGACCGGCCGCGCCCGATGCCCATGGCGCTGGGCCACGAGGCCGCCGGCGTCGTCCGGGAGCTGGGCGCGGGCGTGTCGGACCTGGCGGTCGGCGACCACGTCGTCGTCGTGTTCGTGCCCAGCTGCGGCCTGTGCGCGCCCTGCGCCGAGGGCCGCCCGGCGCTGTGCGAACCGGGCGCCGCCGCCAACGGCGCCGGCACGCTGCTGTCGGGCGCGCGGCGCATCTCGCACGTCGGCGCCCCGCTCAACCATCACCTGGGCTGTTCGGTCTTCGCCGAGTACGCCACGGTGTCGCGCCACTCGCTGGTGAAGATCGATCCGGAGGTGCCGCTGGACGAGGCCGCGCTGTTCGGCTGCGCCGTGCTCACGGGCGTGGGCGCGGTGGTCAACACGGCGAAGGTACCGGTCGGGGCGTCGGTCGCCATCGTTGGGCTGGGCGGTGTCGGCCTCGCGGCCCTGCTGGGGGCGTACGCCGCCGGCGCGCGGCAGATCGTCGCCGTCGACCTGGCCGACGACAAGCTGGCGCAGGCGCGCGAACTGGGCGCCACGCACACCGTCAACGCGGGCCTGCCCGACGCGATGGAGCAGATCCGGGCGCTCAGCGGCGGCGGCGTCGAGTTCGCCTTCGAGTTCGCCGGCTCGATCCGCGCGCTCGACCTGACCTACCGCATCACGCGCCGCGGCGGCACCACCGTGACGGCCGGCCTGCCGCCGTCGACCGCGACCCTGCCGCTGGCCGCCGTCAGCCTGGTGGCCGAGGAGCGCACCCTCAAGGGCAGCTACATCGGCACCTGCGTGCCCTCGCGCGACGTGCCGCGCTACATCAGCCTCTACCGGCAGGGTCGCCTGCCGGTCGACCGGCTGCTCACCGGCCGCCTGCGCCTCGACGAGATCAACCACGGCTTCGACCTGCTGCACGAGGGCCGCGCGATCCGGCAGGTGGTGGTGTTCGAATGATCGCGTCCGCGGTCAGGGACAAGGTCGTCACGGCCGACCAGGCGATCGCGCTGATCGCCGACGGCGACGCGGTCAGCTGCTCGGGCTTCGTGGGCATCGGCACGCCCGAGGCGCTGATCGCCGCGCTGGAGCGGCGCTTCCTGGAAACGCAGGGCCCGCGCGACCTGACGCTGATCTTCGCGGCGGCGCCGGGCGACGGCAAGTCGCGCGGCATCAACCGGCTGGCGCACGAGGGACTGATCCGGCGCGCGATCGGCGGCCACTGGGCGCTGGTGCCGCAGCTCGCGCGGCTCGCGACCGACAACCTGATCGAGGCCTACAACCTGCCGCTGGGCGTGATCTCGCACCTGTACCGGGACGTGGCCGCGCACCGCGCCGGCACGCTGAGCAAGGTCGGCCTGGGCACCTTCGTCGATCCGCGCCAGGACGGCGGGCGCATCAACGAGCGCACGCGCGAGCCGCTCGTGCGGGTGATGGAGATCGACGGCGAGGAGTGGCTCTTCTACAAGGTGTTCCCGGTCGACGTGGCGCTGATCCGCGCCACCACCGCCGACCCGTCGGGCAACCTGACCATGGAGCGCGAGGCCCTGACGCTCGACGTCCAGGCCGCCGCGATGGCGGCGCGCAACGCCAACGGCCTGGTGATCGCGCAGGTCGAGCGCATCGCCGCGCCCGGCACGCTCGACGCGCGCCGCGTGGTGGTGCCGGGCGTGCTGGTCGACTGCGTCGTCGTCGCGCCGCCGGAACTCCACACCCAGACCTACGGCACGGCCTACAACGCCGCCTTCTCCGGCGCGCTGCGGGTGCCGGTCGACCGGATCCCGGCGCCGCCGCTCGACGAGCGCAAGCTGATCGCGCGGCGCTGCGCCTTCGAACTGCCGCTGGGCGGCGTGATCAACCTGGGCATCGGCATGCCCGAGGTGCTGGCGGCGGTGGCGGCCGAGGAGGGCGTGCTCGACCACCTGACCCTGACCACCGAGCCCGGCATCATCGGCGGCCTGCCCCAGGGCGGGATGGATTTCGGCGCCGCGGTCAACACCCACGCCCTGCTGCACCAGAACCAGCAGTTCGACTTCTACGACGGTGGCGGGCTCGATCTCGCCTGTCTGGGCATGGCCCAGACCGACCGGGCCGGCAACGTCAACGTCAGCCGCTTCGGCGCGCGGCTGGCCGGGGCGGGCGGCTTCATCAACATCAGCCAGAACGCGCGCCGGCTGGTCTTCGCCGGCACGTTCACGGCAGGCGGGCTGAAGGTGGCCATCGAGGACGGCGCGCTGCGCATCGTCGCCGAGGGGCGCTCGCCGAAGTTCGTCGATGCCGTCGAGCAGATCACCTTCAGCGGGCCGCACGCCGTGGGGGAGGGCCGGTCGGTGCACTACGTGACCGAGCGCTGCGTGTTCTCGCTGCGGCCCGGCGGCCTGCAGCTGGTGGAGATCGCGCCGGGCATCGAGATCGAGCGCGACATCCTGCCGCACATGGCGTTCCGCCCGCTCATCGGCGAGGTCCGGCGCATGGACGCGCGCCTCTACCGCCCCGGCACCATGGGGCTGGCGGGCGCCCTGCTCGACCTGCAGCTGGCCGACCGGCTGAGCTACGACGCCGCGCGCAACATCCTGTTCGTCAACTTCCAGGGTTACGCCATCCGCACCGTGGCCGACATCGACAGCGTCCGCCGGGTGTTCAGGACGTGCTGCGAGCGCATCGGGCGCCGCGTGGCGCTGGTGGCCAACTACGACGGCCTGCGCATCGAGGAGTCGCTCGCCGACGCGTACTTCGCCATGGTCGAGGAACTCCACGCGGCCTACTACGGCACCGCCACGCGCTACACCACCAGCGCCTTCATGCGACTGAAGCTGGGCGCCGCGCTGGCCAGCCGGCCCACCGCGGCGCACGTCTTCGAGACGCACGACGAAGCCATGGACCACCTGCGGCGCCACCCCTCCTGAGCCCCCGCGCCCGGCGCCTCCGCGCCGGTGCCATTGCATTGCGGCATAACAGCCAGACGGTCGGCGACGTTGCTCGCCGGGTCGGCTCGACGGACAGTGCGGGCAGTTCCACACGATCCGCAGGAGACGACACATGATTTCGAGAACACGCCGACGCCTGATGCTCGCCGGCATCGGCGCGGCCGCCACCGGCCTGAGCCTGCCCTCGCCGGCCCAGGCGCCCGCCTGGCCGACCCAGCCCATCCGCATCGTCGTGCCCTTCGGCGCCGGCGGCGTGGCCGACCTGACGGCGCGCGTGGTGGCGCAGCACCTGGGCCAGTCGCTCGGCCAGGCCGTGATCGTCGACAACCGGCCCGGCGCGGGCGGCGTGGTGGCGTCCGACCTGGTGGCCAAGGCCCCGGCGGACGGTCACACCCTGCTGTTGATGTCCAACGCCACGGCGGTCAGCGCCAACCTCTTCAAGACGCTGCCCTTCGACGCGCTGCGCGACTTCGCGCCTATCTCGACCCTGGGCACTTTCGACCTCGGCCTGCTCTCGCGCACCGACGGCCCGTTCCGCAACGCCGCCGACCTGCTCGCCTTCGCGCGCGCCAATCCCGGCCGGCTCAACATCGGCAGCATCAACGTCGGCAGCACGCAGCACCTGGCGGCCGAGCTGCTGAAGATCCAGGGCAAGGTCGACGTGCAGGTGGTGCCCTTCAACGGCTCGCCGGCGGTGCTCACGGCCCTGCGCGGCGGCCAGATCGACGCCGCCGTGGAGATCCTGGCGCCGGTGATGGCGCAGGTGACGTCGGGCGCGCTGCGCGTGCTAGCCGTGACCGGCGACCGGCGCCTGCCGACGCTGCCCGACGTGCCGACGGTCGCCGAGAGCGGCGTCGCCGGCTACGTGGCGACGTCGTGGAACGCGCTGGCCGCGCCGGCGCGCACGCCGGGCGCGGTGATCGATCGGCTGCAGCGCGCCGTCGCGGCGGCGCTGGCCGATGCGGAGGTGCTGAAGAAGCTGCGCGCGCTGTACGTGGCGCCGGCGTCCAGCACGCCGCAGAAGGCCCGCGAGCTGCTGGCGAGCGAGACCACCCGTTGGGGCGACGTCATCGCCCGGGCCGGCATCGCCAAGCAGTGACGGCCAGGCAGCAACACCGTCGTCGCCAACGTCCTTCCTCCCTGATCCACGGAGCCGGTGGTCGCCGCCGGTGCAGCATCCCATGACCGATTTCAAGAAATCCCCCGGCTGGCTCGACTGGCACGCCGATCCGTCGACGCCGAGCTTCCGCCCGCCGCCCGGCAGCGTCGACGCCCATTGCCACGTCTTCGGCCCGGGCGACGAATTCCCCTATGCCCCGGAGCGCAAGTACACGCCCTGCGACGCCTCCAAGGACCAGCTGTTCGCCCTGCGCGACCACCTGGGCTTCGCGCGCAACGTGATCGTGCAGGCCACCTGCCACGGCGCCGACAACCGCGCGCTGGTCGATGCGCTCGTGAATTCGCAGGGCCGGGCGCGCGGCGTGGCCACCGTGCGGCGCGACGTGAGCGACGCCGAGCTGCGGGCCCTGCACGAGGCCGGCGTGCGCGGCGTGCGCTTCAACTTCGTCCGGCGGCTGGTCGACTTCACGCCGCGCGACGAGCTGATGGAGATCGCCACCCGCATCCACGCCCTGGGCTGGCACGTGGTGATCTACTTCGAGGCCGTCGACCTGCCCGAGCTGTGGGACTTCTTCACCCGCCTGCCGACGATCGTGGTGGTCGACCACATGGGGCGGCCCGACGTCGGCCAGCCGGTGGACGGCCCCGAATTCGCGCTGTTCCTGAAGTTCATGCGGGAGCACGCCAACGTGTGGACCAAGGTCAGCTGTCCCGAGCGCCTGTCGGTCGCCGGCCCGGCGGCGCTCGACGGCGAACGGTCCGCCTACCGCGACGTCGTGCCCTTCGCCCGCCGCCTGGTCGAACTGTTCCCCGACCGCGTGCTGTGGGGCACCGACTGGCCGCATCCGAACCTGAAGGACCACATGCCCGACGACGGCCTGCTGGTGGATTTCATCCCGCACATCGCACCGACGGCCGACCTGCAGCATCGGCTGCTGGTGGACAACCCGTCGCGCCTCTATTGGCCGGAGGAAGCCGGGGCGCGTTAGGTCCGGCTGGGCCGGCAGGGGAGCGCGACCCGCGGCGAAGGAGTAAGCGGCACATTGGAGAATCGGCAGCCGCATCAGTCCCGGACCCGACCCATGAACGCTCCCGTGCCATCCCATCCTCCCGCCGTTCCGCCGGCCTATCTCGCGCGCGTGCGCGACCTCCTGCAGGGCGGAGGGCGCAAGCTGCTCGGCCTGGTGGGCGCGCCGGGCGCGGGCAAGTCGACCCTCGCCGAGGCGTTGCGGCAGGCCTTCCCCGGCATTTCGCAGGTCGTGCCCATGGACGGCTTCCACCTCGCCGACGTCGAGCTGCGGCGCCTGGGACGCGCCGGCCGCAAGGGCGCCCCGGACACCTTCGACAGCGCCGGCTACGTCGCGCTGCTGGCACGTCTGCGCGACGCGGCGCCGCGGGACATCGTCTACGCGCCCGAATTCCGGCGCGAGATCGAGGAGCCCGTCGCCGGCGCCATCGCCGTGCTTCCGGAGACCCGGCTGGTCATCACCGAAGGCAACTACCTGCTTCTGGACCGGGGCGGCTGGGAGGGCGTCGCGCCCTTGCTCGACGACGTCTGGTACGTCGACATCGACGACGCGCTGCGCACCGATCGGCTGACGCGACGTCACGAGCGCTTCGGCCGCAGCCGGCAGGACGCCGTCGACTGGGTGGCCGGGACCGACGAGCCCAATGCCCGCCTCGTCGCCGCGACCCGCGCCCGCGCCCGTCTGGTCTTCGACTGGCAGCGCTGAATGGCGACGGCGCGATCGCCGGATCGCGCCGCCCGACCGATGTGGATCGCCCCCCGCACGATCCCGCATCGGGCACATGGATTGCCACGTTCCGATAAAGAACTCTTAAGTACTAGAGCAAGAATTTTCGTGTGCAAATTGAGAGTGATGGACCACTCGAAAGCGCGTGAATCATCCAATTCCGCAGATACCATGAGTTCCATTCGGAGGCGGCGGGATGGTCGATCCATCGACTCGTCAATCTAATTCAGTAATTCGTATTAATTTCTTCCAGGTCGGTCGTTCGCGTCTATGAAATTCGTCCATGCCTTTTCGGGCATCGCACTGGTCATCGGCGTGCTGGCCCTCACGGGCTACGTCCTCGACATTCCCGGCTTGATCGCCTTGCGACCGGAGCATCCGGCCATGTCGATCGCCACCACCCTGGGCGTGGTCGGTCTGGCCGTGTCGCTGCTCGCGAGCAGCACCGGCCGTCGCCGGACCGCCGCCTCGCTCGCGATCGCCGTCGCGGTGCTGACCGTGCTGGTGCTGGCGAGCCATGCCACGGCCGGGACCGACCGCTTGAGCGCCTATCTCGCGCAGCACGTGTTCCGCCTGTCCGGCGCGGCGGTGTCGACGTCGCGCACGACGGCCCTCTCGCTGCTGGGTATCGCCATCTCCATCCTGTTCAGCCGGCGTTCGGTCGTCGCCGACCTGAGCGCCGGCGTCGGCGTGGTCCTCTCCACCATGGCGCTGCTCGGTCATGCCTACGGCATGCACGAGTTCTCCGCCCTGGTGATGTTCAGCAGCATGGCGTTGCAGACGGCCATCGCGATCTTCGTGCTGGCGATCGCGTCCCTGGTGCTGCGGCCCGACCTGGGCTGGTCGGCGGTGGTGGCGTCCTCCTACGCGGCCGGCGGCGCGGCGCGGCGCCAGCTGGGTTTCATGCTGGTGCCGCCGGTCGTCGGCTGGGTGCTGGTGCAGGTGGTCTACCTGGACCGGCTGGATGTCGACACGGCCATGGCGCTGTTCGTCGTCATCACCATCATCCCGATGGCGCTGCTGGTGCTCCGGGACGGCCGTGGCCAGATCGCGCTGGACGACGAGCGCAAGTCGAGGATCGAGGCCATGAACGCCGTCATGGGGCAGGCGCAGCAGCAGCTGGTCGACCAGTTCGGCCAGCTCCAGGCGGAGAGCGCCGAGCGCGCCCGGGCCGAGGCGGCGATGTACCGCGCCCAGCGCATGGAGGCCGTGGGCCATCTCACGGGTGGCATCGCGCACGACTTCAACAACCTGCTCATGACGATCAGCGGCAACGTGCAGTTGCTCAAGCGCAAGATGCCGTCGGACGATCCGCTGTCGAAGTACCTCCTCAATCTCTCGAACGCGGTCGCCAAGGGGGCCAAGGTCACGCAGCAGCTGCTGGCGTTCTCGCGCAGCCAGAAGCTGTCGATCCGGCCGACCGCGATGGAGTCGGTCCTCCTCAGCGCGCGCGACCTGATCGGCCATTCGCTCGGGCCGGCGGTCACGTTGCGCCTGCAGCTCGACGCCGCCGACGCATGGGCGCTGTGCGACGCCGACCAGCTCGAGCTGTCGCTGCTCAATCTGGCCCTGAACTCGAAGGACGCCATGCCCGACGGCGGCGTTATCGGCATCCGCTGCGAGCGCGCGCAGATGAACACGACCGGCGCCTCCTGCGTGCGCGTGCGGGTGTCGGACCACGGCTGCGGCATGACGCCCGAGGTGTTGGCGCGGGCAGCGGAGCCCTTCTTCACCACCAAGGAGAAGGGCAAGGGCACGGGGCTGGGACTGGCGCAGGTCTACGGTTTCGTCACGCAGTGCGGCGGCGAGTTCGCGATCCACAGCGAGGTGGGTGTCGGCACCACCATCGACATGCGCTTTCCGTCGAGCGCTCCCCTGGCGGAACGACCGACCGGCGAACGCGCGATCCCGGACACCCAGCCGGACACCGTGCAGCGACGTATCGTGGTCATCGACGACGACGCCGGCGTGCGCGAGGTGATCGTCCAGGGACTGCGCGACGAAGGCTACCTCGTGAGCGAAGCCGCGGACGGCGAATCGGGTCTTCAGCGCATCGACGACTTCGCGCCGTCGCTCGCCGTCATCGATTTCCTCATGCCCGGTCTGAACGGGGCCGAAGTGGCACGCATCGCCCAGGCTCGGCACCCCGGACTGCCGATCGTCTTCGTCAGCGGCTATGCCGACACGCTCGCGCTCGATGGCGTCTCAGGTGCGACGGTGCTGCGCAAGCCGTTCGACATCCAGACACTGAGCCGTGCCGTAGGCGCGGTGATCGACGCGACCTGAACCGGACGACGAGGAATCACCGTAAAACGGCGCCTCGACTGACATAAAACGTGAATTATTGAAACTAAGTTGTTTCAATTGTCAGGATTTGGAATTTTATGTATCAATATCGCCGTTTGGTCAAAGGATCGTTTCGCAGCTGCGTGGCTTGGGGTCGTTCGCTGCTCAGGCCGTCGCCGCTGGAATGCGCCATCGCCCAGCGCGTGAAGCACTCGCGCCGGCTGGTGCGGGAAGCCAGCGCATGGCAGCCCCTGGAACCCCGCCAGCCGTTGTCGATGCCGCGTTGAAGTGCTGTCTTTCTTGATTCAGTCGCCGATGACTTCGCTGATCTCGGCCGACGATCGCTGCTCCGACGTGAAGCGGGACAGGGCCTCGTCCCATTCGGGCTTGGCCGCGGGCTTTTCCTCCACCGGAATCAATTTCAAGGCGGGCTTGCGATCGGCGTCGCCCGCGTCGTGCGGAAATTCGGGAGCCGGTTGGCGTTCGGCGTCGAAGTAGAGCAATTCGCCGGAAATCGAAACCACGTATTGGACGGTCGTCATCGGAAACCTTTCAGGTGAAAACAGGACCCTTGCGTGCCGATCCCTGAAACGCTGTCGGTGAACAGGCCACGATGGGCAGGGTGCGAGGATGACGCCGGTCCATCGTCACGCTGACGACGGCGCTCAGTTGCGGAAGGTCTGCGTCACCATCAATCCGTGACGTCCGCCGTCCAGGATGCCGACCGCGAGGCGGCCGAAGGCGGGCTGCAGGATGTTGGCCCGATGGCCGGGCGAGTTCATCAGGCCCTTGTGGGCCATCGGCAGGCTGGGGGCCAGCGCCAGGTTCTCGCCCGCGGTCCGGAAGCGCAAGCCGTTCGCGCGCATGCGATCGAAGGGGGTCGTGCCGTCGGGGCCGATGTGGGAGAAATAGCCGCGGGCGAACATGTCCCGCGAATGCGCCCGCGCGGTGTCCAGCGCCTGCGGGTCGGCCTGTAGCGCCGGCAGACCGGCCTTCACCCGTTCCTCGTTGACCAGCACCAGCATCGCGGCCTCGAGATCGGGCCGGGGCGTGGCCCGGGCCACGGAGAACGGCAACCGCACCGACTCGTGCGATTCCGGCGCGATCGTCAGGGAGCGCATCGTGCGTTTGACGGCCGGCTCGAAGATGGGACGCAGCCGCGCCTCCAGGCGTTCGGCCGGCTCGCCCAGCCGCTCGGCGAGCGTGCTCCCGCGCACTTCGTCGGCGACGCGCTCGGACAGGGGCAGCGTCGTCAGCACCACGGCCACCACCGCCGCGTGGATGCATCCGGTGACGGCCCCGGGCACGAGGCCCAGCCAGCGGTTCAGGCCGAAGGCATGGACGCGATAGGGAAGACGCCGCATCAGCGCCCGGGCGATGCCGCCCAGCACGAGCGATGCCGGGACCAACGTCGAACCGAAGGCCACCGGAGCCGCCCAGGGATCGGCCACCCAGGACTGCCGGACCAGCCACGACGCCACGGGGACGTGGAACACCAGCGCGAACAGCAGGCTGGCCGCCAGGGTCGTCAACGACAGCGCACCGGAGACGAAACCCTGGCGCCACCCCGATCCCATGCCCAGGAGGACGACCACCACGAGCAGGAGATCGACGAGATTGAGCGTTTCGGGCAGCCAGGCGGAAGGGTCCATGCGTCCGATCATGGCCGCCGCCGTCGCAGGGACCGCGTGATCCGCCGGATGAAGACGACGTCGGCAGGCAGCGTCAAGCTCCTTCGATCGAATTAACTATTGATATTCGCAAAGGATTCACAGTAAGACATACTTCGTATCAAAGAGGTGACGGTCAGGCCGTTCGTTCGACGTCCGGGTCATTTCCCCCAAGGGCTTTCATCCGCCGCATGCCAGTGAACCATCAGGCGCTTTTCGACGCGTCACCTCAACCTTGTCTCGTGCTCGACCGGTCGCTGCGCATCGTGGACGCGAACCGGGCCTACCTCGCATCGACCCGGCACGCGCTGGCCGAGCTCGCCGGCCGCGACGTGTGGGAGATCTGCAGCGCGGACGCCGAGACGCTGGCGCTGGCGGTCGCGTCGATCGAACGCGTCGTGCGCACCGGTCGGCCGGACACGCTGCCCCTGCTGCGCTTCGACGTCGCCCGTCCGGCGCGGGAGGGCGGCGGGTTCGACACGCGCCACTGGTGCGTCCAGCACATTCCCGTGCTGGACGAGCGGGGGGACGTCGAGGCCGTGCTCCAGTACCCGGTGGACGTGAGCGAGCGCGACGCGCGGCTGAGGCTGGTGGTCGAGAACGCTTTGGACCACGCCATCCTCGCGACCGACCCGGCCGGGGCGATCACGGAGTGGTCCGGCGGCGCGCAGCGCATCTTCGGCTGGGAGGCCGCGGAGGCGATCGGGCGGCACGCCTCGATGATCTTCACCCCCGAGGACCGGCAGGCCGGCATCGACGCGAAGGAGTTCGCCACGGCGATGGCGCGGGGCAGCGCGCCCGACAAGCGCTGGCACGTCTGCAAGGACGGGCGGCGCGTGTTCATGAACGGCTCGCTCAACGTGCTGCCGCCGGGTCCTTCCGGCGAGCCGCGCGGCTTCCTGAAGATCGCCCGCGACGAGACCGACCGCCATCGCGCCGAGGAGGCCCTGTACGAACTCAACGAGACGCTCGAGCAGCGCGTCGAGGAGCGTTCCGAGGCGCTGCGCAGCGCGCAGGACCAGCTGCGACAGTCGCAGAAGATGGAGGCCATGGGCCAGCTCACCGGCGGCATCGCGCACGACTTCAACAACCTGCTGGCCACCATCACCTCCAGCCTGGAGCTGATGAACCGGCGCATCGCCAGCGGGCGCACGGGCGACCTGACGCGCTACCTGACGATGGCCTCGACCGCCGCGCAGAGCGCCGCCGCGCTGATCCAGCGGCTGCTGACCTTCTCGCGCAAGCAGTCGCTCGACCTGCAGGCGGTCGAGGTCAATCGGTTGATCGCGGACATGGAGGACATGCTGCGACGCAGCGTCGGCGAGAGCATCCAGTTCGAGCTCGGCCTGCAGCCGGGGCTGCCGAGCGTGAGTTCCGACCGCAACCAGCTGGAGAACGCGCTGCTCAACCTCACCATCAACGCGCGCGACGCCATGCCCCAGGGCGGCGTGCTGCGCGTGAGCACCTGCAGCCGCGAACTCGACGCCGGCTACGCCGCCATGCATCCCGAGGTGACGCCGGGCCAGTACGTGATGGTGAGCGTCTCGGACAACGGCAGCGGCATGGCGCCGGACGTGGTGGCGCGGGCCTTCGACCCGTTCTTCACCACCAAGCCGATCGGCCAGGGCACGGGGCTGGGTCTGTCGATGACCTACGGCTTCGCACGCCAGACCGGCGGGCACGCCAGCATCCATTCGATCCCCGGCAAGGGCACGACGGTCAACGTGTACCTGCCGTGCAACATGACGCCGCTGCTGCCCCCGGTCACGCGCGAGCAGTCGGTGGCGCGTTCCCCGCAGGGCCGTGGCGAGACGGTGCTGTTCGTGGAGGACGAGCCCGGCGTGCGGCGCGTGCTCTCCGAGATCCTGGGCGAGCTGGGCTACGCGACGCACGAGGCGATCGACGCGGTCGGCGCACTGGCGCTGGAGGAGGATCTGGCGCGCATCGATCTGCTGATCACCGACGTCGGCCTGCCCGGCATCAACGGGCGCGACCTGGCCGAGCTGATGCGCGAGCGCCGGCCGGACCTGAAGGTGCTGTTCATCACCGGCTACGCCAGCAAGGCGGCGGTCAAGGGCGAGTTCCTGGCGCCGGGCATGGACATGCTGGCCAAGCCATTCACCATCGATGCGCTGGCCTACAAGGTCCGGGAGATGCTGGCTCAGGTCTGAATGAACGGATCGGTCGCCGCGCCGGGCGCGGGCGGCAACGGCGGCCGGCCCGCCATCTCGCGCAGCGTGCCTTCGATCATGGCCGACATGGCGTCGAGCGCGAGGTCGTTGGGCTGCAGGCCGAAGGGCTCCTCGATCTCCGCGCCCAGCGCCTCCAGCGCGAAGAAGGTGTAGGCGATGAAGGCCACGATCACCGGCGTCGTCGCGCCGATGGCGTCGACCAGCCCGAAGGGCAGCAGCACGCAGTAGAGGTAGATGGTGCGGTGGATGATGACCGCGTAGGTGAACGGGATCGGCGTGCTGGCGATGCGCTCGCAGCCGCCCAGGGCGTCGGTCAACCGGCCCAGCGGCAGCTCCATGGCCTGCACCAGCGGCGGTGCGAGCCGGCCCGACCGGCATTGCCCGCCCAGCCATTCGCCCGCCATCAGCAGCAGCATCGCGGGCTTATAGCGCGCCGTGCGCAACCGCTCGCAGTCCTCGGACGGCAGCAGGCGCGCGAAGTCGGCCGTCGGGTCGGTCTGGCGCAGTTGGTGGCGCAGGGCGTGGACGAAGGCGGTCAGGCGCGCGGCCAGCACGGCGGCATCGGCCGGGGAACCGGTCAGCGTGAGCGCCTGCCGCACCAGCGTGCGCGTGTCGTTGAGCACGCCGCCCCACAGCACGCGCGCCTCCCAATAGCGCGCGTAGCTGGTGCTGTTGCGAAAGCCCAGGAAGATCGCCAGCGTCAGGCCGATGAGCGAGAACGGCACGAAGTTCAGCGGGATCTTCCATTCGAGCACCCGCCCGTGCAGCACCGTCACGACGACGGCGAAGGCGGTCATGCCCAGCAGCTGCGGCGCGATGTCGCGCAGGACCGAGCCGCGCCAGACGAACAGCATGCGCAGCCAGTGGGGGCGGGGGCGGACGATCATGGGGCGAGGATGGCGATGTCGGGTGGGAGGGGAGCGCGCATTGCCGGGCGGCGCGGGCGGGTGACGGAGTGGCTTGTCGGGTCTCGCGTCGATGCGACCTGTAAACATTATGGGATTCGGTACGGAAGCCGCAGCGCCTAAGCGCGGAACTGGGTCGCCCGGGCCGCGTTGTTCCGGTTCAGGACATCCGACGGACGCGCCATGATCGCCGCATGCCCTCCCAGGTCATCCTCATCCATCCCGACGCGCCGCCGAAGCCGGCGGAGGGCCGGCCGTGCAACGGCTGCGGCGTCTGCTGCGCCAGCGAGCCGTGCCCGGCGGGCGTGCTTGCGAGCCGGCGCCGCCGGGGTGCTTGCGCGGCATTGGTGTGGTCGGAGACCGATGCGCGCTATCGCTGCGGGCTGATCAGCGAGCCGGCCGCCTGGCTGCCGCGTGCGCTGCGTGGCGCGGCGCCGCTGCTGTCGCGGCTGGCGAGGCGCTTCGTCGCGGCCGGACGGGGCTGCGACTCCAGCGTGAGCGTCGAGCGCGGTCCGTCCGGCGGCTGAGGCACGGCCACCGGAGACCGGCACGCGCCTCCCACCGAGCGGCAGGTTTCCGCTCGCGCAGACGGCGCCATGGTCGATAGAATCGTTTCAGGGATCGTTTCATCCACCAGGGCCGGAGACTCGTTCTCTCCAATGAAGAAGGCCTTCGGAAGCCCATCGGAATCGTTTCATCATGACCATCGATCCGGTCGCCCTGTTGCGCCTCGAGGGACCCCTGTCCGCCGGCCGGCTGGCCGAGCGCCTGGGCGTCAGCCGACCCACCCTGAGTCGTGCCGTGCGGGCGGCGGGGGACCGCATCGTCGTGCGCGGACGCGCGCGGGGCACCGGCTATGCCGCCCGGCGCGCGTTGCGCGGATCGATGGCGCCGCTGCCGCTGTTCCGGATCGACCGGACCGGCATGCCGCATCGGATCGCCGAGATCGACCCGATCCACCCCGACGGCGTGGCGCTGGCGTTCGACGGCGATCCGGGCTGGCCGCTCGATCCCTCGATGCGCGCCGGCTGGTTCGAAGGACTGCCCTATCCCATGCAGGACATGCGGCCGCAAGGATTCCTGGGCCGCAATTTCGCCCGGCATCACGCGGCGACGCTCCAGGTCGCCGACGACCCGGCGCACTGGTCGGACGACGACGTGCTCCACGTGCTGTCGATCCTGGGGGACGACACCCCCGGCGACCTGCTGGTGGGAACGCCGGCCTGCCAACGGTGGCTGCGGCACGTCCGGGACACCGCCACCGGCCGGGCGCCGGCCGGTCTGCCGGCCGCGCGGCTGGCCGAGGCCTATCCGCGGCTGGCGTCGGAAGCCCTGGCGCTGGGGGTGGCGGGTTCGTCGGCGGGCGGCGAGTTCCCGAAGTTCACCGCCCTGCGGCAACGCGACGACGGCACGCCGCAGCACGTGCTGGTGAAGTTCTCCGGTTCCGACGACGCGCCCGGCACGCGACGCTGGGCCGACCTGCTGGTCTGCGAGCACCTCGCGGGCCGTGCGCTCGACGACCACCTGGGGATCGCATGCGCCCGCACGCAGATCCATCGGCATGCCCGGAGGACCTTCCTGGAGGTCGAGCGCTTCGACCGGCACGGGGCGCTGGGCCGGTCGGGCGTGGTGTCGTGGCAGTCCCTGAACCACGCGTTCGTCAGTGCCGCCGGACGGCCGTGGGCGCAGGCCGTGCAGCCGCTGGTCCGGCAGAGCTGGGTGGCGCCGGCGGACGCCGATCGCATCCTGCGCATCGGGCTGTTCGGCCAGCTCATCGGCAACACCGACATGCACGACGGCAACCTGTCGTTCCTGACGGCATCGCCGGCCGGCGATGCCCCGCTGTGCCTGGCGCCGGTCTACGACATGCTGCCCATGGCCTACGCACCGGTGCGCGGTGTCGAACTCCCCGAGCGCGCCTACGCGCCCCGGTTGCCGCTACCGGCCGAGGCACCGGCCTGGCGCGAGGCCGCGCAGGCCGCGCTGCGCTTCTGGGAGCGGGCCGCCGACGACGAGCGCATCAGCGACGGGTTCCGGCGCACCTGTGCCGACAACGCGATGCTGCTGAGGACGCTGGCCCGGCGCTGAACGTCGGCCCCGGGGCAGAAGCCGTCGGTCGACGTTCCCGGCGGCATGGCGCGAGAATGAACCATGGTTCCTTTCGAGCCGACGCCAGCCCGACCGCATCGACCGCCCAGCCCATGAAGAAACGCCCCCCGCGCAAGCTCCACAACGCCCACTTCGCCTTCATGCGCGCGCTCGCGCAGGGGCTCGACGAGCGCGCGAGCTGGAACCGCTACCTGCGGCTGGAGGGCGAGCACACCGACCTGCGCAACGTGCGCCGCACCATCGCCTGGATCCGCGACGAGTTCGCCGCCGCCGCCCGGCGGGAGCAGAAGCCCGGCACGGCGCGCCTGATCCTGCTGGACGCGGACCGCTTCGGGGCGACGGCCGCCCTGCCGAGCCTGGAGGAGTTCGCCGCCGCGCACGGCCTGGAGGACTTCCCGGAGGCCGAGCAGATCGCGGCCTACGAGGCGGCCCATGCTGCGTCGGACCCGGGCGCGAGCGGGCGGGGCGGCTCGGCGCCGTCGCGGCGCGCGCGCGTCATCGAGCGCCAGCTGGAAGCCCTGCGCTGGCTGCAGGCGCTGGTCGCGCAGGACCCGCGCCCGGGCGACGGCGTCGGCGCCTGGCTCAATCCGTCGCTGGCCGGACGGCTGGAGCGCGCCGGCGTGCCCACGCTGTTCGCGCTGGTCGAGCGCATCAACGGCATCGGCGCGCGCTGGTGGGTGCAGGTGCCGGGCGTGGGCGAACTCAAGGCCGCGCGCATCCTCGACTGGCTGCATGCCAACGAGGAGGTGCTGGGCCTGCGCGTGGGCGCGCACGTCGGCCAGCGCCGCAGCCGGCTGAGCCCGGCGGCGCTGGCGGCGGTGGTGCCGGCGGCGACGTCGATCGTGCCCTACGAGAAGTTCGTGCTGCCCGCCGCGCTCGACGGCAGCCAGGGCAAGTACCGCGCGCCGCACGACAAGTGCCTGCTGATGGCCGGCAACGACCACGAGGCCATCGGCGCCTGGCTGGCCTCCAAGCGCGCCGGCGACATCGACGGCGACGGCCTGTCGTCGACCCAGCGCTCCTACCGCAAGGAGGCCGAGCGGCTGCTGCTGTGGGCCATCCTGGAGCGCGGCAAGGCGATGTCCTCGCTGTCGGTGGAGGACGCGACGGCCTACCGCGCCTTCCTCGCCGCGCCGCCGTCGAGTTGGTGCGGGCCGCGCCACCGCCAGCGCTGGTCGGCGATGTGGCGTCCGCTCGAAGGGCCGCTCACGTCCACCGCGCTGCGTCAGGCCATCACCATCCTGCGCAGCCTCTACGCCTTCCTGATGAGCCAGAGCTACGTCATGGGCAACCCCTTCGCCGCCGTCGCGCTGCCGCCCAACCCGCAGCGGCCGCTGGGCTCCAACCGCACGCTGAGCTTCGCGCAGTGGGACCACCTCGACGGCCTGCTGCAGCAGCACGTCGACACCGAGGTTGGCCGCCGCCTGCGCCGCGCCATGCGTTGGCTCTACGCGACCGGGCTGCGGCTGGCGGAGATCACCCGCGTGACCTGCGGCGACCTGGAGCAGGTCGAGTACCGCACCGCCGACGGCGACCTGGCGCGCGACTGGCTGCTGTCGGTGATCGGCAAGGGCGGGCGCAGCCGGCAGGTGCCGGTGCCGGCGGAACTGGTCGACGAGCTGGGCGACGAGCTGGCGCGCCACGGTTTCGACCGGCAGGTCGACGCCGTGAGCAACCAGGCCGTCCAGGTGCTGGCGCGCTTCGATCCGGCGCTGGAAGCGCCGCAGACGTGGTCGGCCTCGGGGCTCTACCAAGCGATCAAGGTGTTCGTGACCCGGGCCGCCGACGGGCTCGACGGCGTCGACGCGCAGCAACTGCGCCGCGCCAGCACGCACTGGCTGCGCCACTCGCACGGCTCGCACGCGCTGCAGGGCCGCGAGGGCCAGACGCCGGTGCCGATCCAGGTGGTGCAGAACAACCTCGGCCACGCCTCGATCGGCACGACCTCGATGTACCTGACGACCGAGCGCGATTCGCGGCTGGCGGCGATGCGGGGATTCTGGAAGCCGCGCGAGCCGGGCTGACCGCCGGGCCGGGGACGGCGCCGGCTCAGTCCTCCAGCGTGAAGCCGGCCTTGATCGTCACCTGCCAATGCGCCACCTTGCCGTCCTCGACGTGGCCGCGCGTCTCGACCACCTCGAACCAGTGGATGTTGCGCACCGACTCGCTGGCCTTGGTGAGGGCGGTCTGGACGGCCTCCTCGATGCTGGTGGGCGACGAACCGGTGAGTTCGAGCAGCTTGTAGACGTGGTGGGACATGGCGGTTCTCCTTCTGCGCGAGCGCACGGTGTGGAATGGACGGGATGCCATTTCATTGTGCGCGGCGGCCCGGCCCGCACGGTGACGGACGGGGCCGCCTGATCGGCGCCGGACGGCGCCGCCCGGTTCAGTCCAGCGGCCGGTCCAGGAAGGGCAGGACGCGCGCGAGCAGGGCGTCGGGTGCCTCCTCGGCGACGTAGTGGCCGCAGGGCAGCGCCTCGCCTTCCACCGATTCGGCCACCCGGCGCCATTCGTCGAGCGGGCGGAAGCAACGATGCACCACGCCCTGCTCGCCCCACAGCGCCAGCAGCGGCACCTGCAGTCCACGGCCGGCGTCGCGGTCGGCCCGGTCGTGGTCGAGGTCGATGCCGGCGGCGGCGCGGTAGTCCTCGCAGACGCCGTGCGCGGCGCCCGGCAGGGCCAGGCAGCGCACGTACTCGGCCAGCGCGCGCGGGTCGAAGGGCGCGAGGCCGGCGCTGCGCCGGCCCATCACGTCGCGCAGGTAGGCGGCGGGATCGGCCTCGATCAGGCGTTCGGGCAAGGGTGCCGGCTGGATCAGGAAGAACCAGTGCCAGTAGGCGCGCGCGAAGGCCTCGGTGGTCTGCTCGTACATCGCCAGCGTCGGCGCGATGTCCAGCAGCACCAGGCGCCGCACGGCCTGCGCATGATCGAGCGCCAGCCGGTGCGCCACGCGCGCGCCGCGGTCGTGCGCCAGCACGTCGAAGCGCGCGAAGCCCAGGTGGCGCATCAGCGCGACCTGATCGGCGGCCATGGTGCGCTTCGAATAGTTGGCGTGATCGTCGGCGCCGGCCGGCTTGGCGGAGTCGCCGTAGCCGCGCAGGTCGGCCGCCACCAGCGTGAAGCGCCGGGCCAGGGCGGGCGCCACCTTGTGCCAGATCGCGTGCGTCTGCGGATGGCCGTGCAGCAGCAGCAGGGGCGGGCCGTTGCCGCCGACCACCGCCGCGATGCGGACGTCGTCGCCGACGTCGACGAGGTGACGGGAGAAGCCGGGGAACAGGGCCGCGTCGCCGGTGGGCGCGTCGGTCGGCGAAGGAAGGGTCATGGGCGTGGCGTGAGATCGGATGGAGTCGGACGCCCATCGTAGCGACGACCTACGGAGGCGTGCCGGGTCGCGGTCGGACCGTCACGCCTCCGGGCCCCGGTCATCGCCGCGCCGCACCCTCAGATCAGATGGCCGAAGCGCCGGATCACCGGCTTCCAGTAGTCCGGCTGGAACTGGATCCAGCCGTGGATGCCGAAGGGCATGCTCTCCTGCGCGCGGGCGGCGAAGGGCAGCTTGGCTTCGTCGTAGTCGACGTACTCGGCGCCGAAGCGCGCGGCCTCCGCGCGCGGCGCCAGCTTGAAGCTGCGCGAGAGTCGGGGCAGGTGCCGGATGACGAAGATGTCCTCCAGGAAGCCGCGCCCGCGCACGCGCGCCAGCGTCCGGTAGAACTGCACGTAGCGGTGGAAGCGCCGCGTCAGGCGATGGAAGGCGGCGATGCGTTTCAAGGCGAAGCCGCCGTTGGCGAAGTACTCGGTGCGCTGGATGCCGGCGACCTTGCGCAGCATGCCGTTGACCAGCTTCTTGCGCGGCGACACCGGCAGGCCGCTCTCCCAGCCCTTGTCGTAGATCACCGAGCCGATGTAGTCGTAACCGCGCTCGCACCAGGCTTCCAGGTCGTCCCGGAAGACGAAGGCGTCGAGGTGGCAGATCAGCATGTACTCGTAGGCCAGGAAGCGTTCGTAGAACGCGGGGCTGAGCATCATCCGGCTGAATTCGCGGTGGCCCTGCCATTCGAAGCGCTCGAAGCGGATCTCGGCCTTGCCACGGCAGAAGGACTCGTACCAGCGGGTGTCCAGTCCGACCGGCACCACGAAGGTGATGACGTGCTTCTTGAGCACTTCGAGGGTCTGCGCGAGGGAGATCTTGCCCAGGGCCGTCGGCTCCGGCAGGTGCGTCGGCACGACGACGGTGACCAGCTTCTTTTCCAAGATGAGCCCTTCTTCGACGGAGTTGTATGGTTTGGCGACGAATCTAACCTAGTAATGCAAAAGTTGACATAGGGGTGTGCTATGGAGCGATCCGTCGCCCGGGATGGAAAGGGCGACGGTGTGCAGTCCGTCTCACTGGATCGAGCTTTCGTGCGTCCGGTCGCGGATGAAGCAGGCCGCCACCAGGCCCACCGCCACGCCGAACATCACGTAGTAGGCCGGCGCCATCGGCGAGCCGGTGGCGCGGATCAGCCAGGTGACGATGAACTGCGCGAAGCCGCCGAAGATCATCACGGCGATGTTGTAGGCCAGGGACATGCCCAGCGAGCGCACGTTGGCCGGGAACAACTCGGCGATGACGGTGCTGAAGACGCCGAAGTAGACCGACACGAAGACGCAGATCGACAGCTGCGCCACCAGCAGCCGGATGATCGAGGGCTCGGACGTCAGCCACGCGTAGGCCGGGTACAGCACCAGCAGGTAGCCGATCAGCGAGCCGATCATCAGCGGCCGGCGGCCCACGCGGTCGGACCACGCGCCCCACAGCGGCATCAGCACGATCATGAAGGCGGCGCTGGCCATCTGCACCAGGAAGGTGTCGCGCAGCGGCAGCTTGAGCGTGACGGTGGAGAACGTCGTGAGGTAGGTGAAGGTGATGTAGATCGACACCGTGAGCGTGACCACCAGGCCCATGCCCACCAGCGTCTCGCGCATGTGGTTGCGCAGCATCTCGCCGAGCGTGGCCTGGCGCACCGTGCCGGCGGCCTGCGCCGCCTTCATCTGCTTGAAGGCCTCCGGCTCGTCGACGTGGCGGCGGATGTAGATCGCCACCGGCACGATCAGCAGGCCGAACGCGAAGGGCAGGCGCCAGGCCCAGGCCATGATCTGCGCCTGCGTGAAGATCTCGGTGATCAGCGTGCCGGCGGCGGCGCCCAGCAGCAGGGCGATCATCTGGCCGGTCATCTGCCAGGAGCCGTAGAAGCCGCGCTTGCCCGGCGGCGCCATCTCGATGAGCAGCGCGGTCGAGGTGCCGAACTCGCCGCCGGCGGCGAAGCCCTGCAGCAGCCGCGCCAGCACGATGAACAGCGGCGCGGCGATGCCCACGGCCGCGTAGGTGGGGGCCAGCGTGATCAGCGCGATCGCCACCGCCATCAGTCCGGTGACCATCACCATCGCCGCCTTGCGGCCCTTCCGGTCGCCGTAGAGGCCCAGCACGATGCCGCCCACCGGCCGCATGAAGAAGCCGACGCCGAAGACGGCGGTGGTCAGCAGGATCTGGTTGATGTTGTTGTCGGGGTCGGCCGGGTTGCTGGGGAAGAACAGCTTGGCCACGATGGGCGTCATGAAGGCGAAGGCCAGGAAGTCGTACCACTCCAGCGCGTTGCCGATGACGGCCGCGAGGATGTTCTTCTTGGGGGCGGCGTTGGTTGTTTGCATTGATCTCGCTCGGATGGGAAAGGTCGCACGGGCACGGGGTGCGCATGCAAGAGCGGGGCCATCATGCCCGCGCGCCCGGAATGCCGGGGCGCGCCTCTGCGACATCGGACGCGGCCTACACTGGACCGCTTTGGACGGCCCGCCCATGAACACCCGCCAATGGCTCGAGCACCTGGTCGCCTTCGACACCACCAGCCGCAATTCCAACCTCGACCTGATCGAGTCCGTGCGCGAAGGCCTGGCCGGCCACGGCGTGAAGTCGGACGTGATCGCCTCGCCCGACGGCCGCAAGGCCAACCTGTTCGCGACGCTGCCCGGCACCGACGGCCAGACCGAGGGCGGCATCATCCTGTCGGGCCACACCGACGTCGTGCCGGTCGACGGCCAGGACTGGTCGAGCGACCCGTTCCGCATCGACGAGCGCGACGGCAGGCTGTATGCGCGCGGCTCGGCCGACATGAAGGGTTTCATCGCCACGTCGCTCGCGCTGGTGCCCGAGTTCCTGGCCATGCCGCGCAAGAAGCCGATCCACTTGGCGTTCTCGTACGACGAGGAAGTCGGCTGCGTCGGTGCCCCGGTGATGCTGGCCGAACTCAAGCGGCGCGGCCTGCGCGCCGACGGCTGCGTGGTCGGCGAACCCACCGGCATGCGAGTGGTGGTGGCGCACAAGGGCATCAACCTGTTCCGCTGCCGCGTGCACGGCAAGGCGGCGCATTCGTCCCTCACGCCGCAGGGCTGCAACGCCATCGAGTACGCGGCCCGGCTGATCTGCCGCATCCGCGACATCGCCGACCACTACCGCGCCACCGGCCCGTACGACGAGTTCTTCGACGTGCCCTTCACCACATTGACCACCAACCAGATCCAGGGCGGCATCGCGGTCAACACCATCCCCGAGCTGTGCGAGTTCCAGTACGAGTTCCGCAACCTGCCGGGCATGTCGGTCGACGCCATCCGCGACCAGGTGGAGCAGTACGTGCGCGACGACCTGCTGCCGAGGATGCGCAAGGAGTTTGCCGACGCGGACATCGACATCACCAACACCGCCGCCGCGCCGGGCATGGAGACGGCCGAGCAGGAAGCCATCATCCAATTAGTGCGCGCGCTGACGGACGACCGGGAGACGCGGAAGGTTGCCTATGGCACCGAGGGCGGGCTGTTCCAGCAGGCGGGCATTCCTACGGTGATCTGCGGGCCGGGGCACATCGAGCATGCGCACAAGCCGGATGAGTTCGTGGCGGTGGATCAGTTGGTGGCTTGCGAGGGGTTTTTGAGGAAGGTGGGGGGGTCGCTGGGGGAGTGAAGGGTGACCGAGGTTGGGCGCTTCTATGGAATATGGCTACTGAAAAACAGGGGAAACATTTGCGCCTTTCGTGCTGCTATCAGCTTCGGGCCGACTTTTCATGATGGACTTTTGACAACTGCTTCGGACTGATTGCAGAAGTTCACCAGCGACTGCTTAGATGGCGCATCATTGATGTGCAAATGGGCTCTGATGATCACGAGAAGGGATTGTGGCAGCGACAAGACCCGATTTTTCGGTCTTTGCATCGCGGATGCAGATCGCCGGTGCCGGACGTCTTTAGCGCACGGCCACGGTACCTCAGATAGCACCACCAGAATATTTTTGATGTCTGACTGGAAGCGCATTGGTTCGCGTCGAGTCAATGCACCGGAACACTGGGCTTCAGCCTGCCGGAGCTTCCTTATCAACCTGTGGGTTGCGTACCAGACTGATTGTCTTAAAAGACTCTCCCAGAAAGCTGAACTTTTTTGAGAATAAAGATGCTACTCGAGTGTCCGCCGTCGCAAAAAAGATTTGACGACCCGAGTTCACGGCAAGGTCGCGTAGGTAGTCCAGGAACGACAAAGAATTAAGGTCGTCGACGTGCGCAATTGGGTCGTCGATTAGCAAAACTGGTGGCGCTGACGCGGCCGTGCGATTCCTGGCGAGGAATAATGACAAAGCGAATGCCGATCGCTGCCCGGTGCTGACCTGTTGCAGCGTGCGGGCATCATGTCCATCTGCGGTCCGCAGAAGAACGTCGGGGCTGCCGACGTACTCGTATTCTCGCGGCGAATGGATGCGTGAGAACACTTCATTGATCTGGTCGCCGATGGCGTCAAGCGCTTCCCGCGTAGCGCTTTCTAACGAAGCGTTCTCAATGAGGTCGTCCAAGACCTTGCCCGCCTCAAGCAGCGCCTTTTCCTCGTTGCGATACTTTCTGAGACTGAACTTCAAATCCTGAATCTTTTCTGGCAAGTCCCGCTGCTCGGCCGAGCCTTGCGAATCGCTGCGTAACGCTTCATCGGCTTGCTTGAAAGCGGAGGCCACAGCAGTAATGTGTGCTTGGACTTCAATGAGCGGAACATTGTCACCGACATCAAGGTAGGAACGAAGTCCAAAGACATTGCCCATCACGGAAAGGAACTCATCTTGGAGAGCCACGAGCGATGCGAATGTGCTGATGACTGCTACACGTGTGACCCAGCCTTCGAGGTCGACCGCCTGAGCCAAACTCATTATGGAACTGGTGAGAGCATCGATGTTGCGGTGGCACTCAACAAGCGCAATTCGGTTCGCTTCCACCGACTCCGACTGACGATCGCGTTCCGCAGATGCAATCTCGGCAGTCAAATCGTCCGACTCAACTTCAAACAGCCCAGAAATTCGACCCCACACCAAGTCAGCCTCGTCGCTTGCGAAACCTTCACTACGCAGGTTCTGCCCTTCTTTGATGACGTGCTGGAGTTCTTGCCGCGCTTGGTTCAACCGCTCGCGCAGCGCAAAAAATTCTTCAATAGCTTCATTGGGCGTGGTCCCCTTCAACTGCAACTGCGCCGCATACGTCTGACAGAGCTCAACCGCACTCGCCACCCGCCGTGCTTCGTTCACCTCGTCTTCCGCAATGCGCAGCGACTCTGCAAGAGCCTTCACCTCCTGGGTGGTCTCCGGCCCAGAAGTGAGTTCCTCGATAAGATGCAGCAATGCGCCGTTGGCGTGCACCGTGCGGCAGACTGGGCACATGTCCGGATTCTCCGACGACCTGAGTGCGTCTGTCGCCGCATTTTTCAGCCTCGCTGCCACAGTAGCGCGTGCCGACGCGGCTCTTCCGTGAAGGTCCAGGGCCTGCTGAGCGCGCGTAAACCTCACTTTGGCGGCAGTGGCCGCTTCGGCCGCAACCTGCATTGCGTTTTGCAGTTGAAGAAGCGCGTACTGCTGCGGTACCTGCGGCAGATCACCGGTGACAAAGCCTCCAAGACGCATGGCCAGTTGCTTCGAGAACTCGTGGGCCGACTTGTATCTCCGGCGCACGTCATGAAAACCAGCGGACTCATAGGCAACCCAGCGGTCCAGGTTTCTGATGCTAGCCTCTAGTTCTTCAATCTTCGAGACTAGTCGCTTCCCTTCCCTAACGTGCCCTTCCCGCTGCGCCTCCGCCTGCTTTGCGTTGCTGACCGCAGCTTCCAGTTGCACCGAGCGCTGCTCGATATCCTTGATGGTTCGCGCCGCGCTTCCCTGGGAGACCAGGGCTTGCACGTGAGCCAGCGCGGCAAGAAGTTCCTGACCTTCCCTGGGCGTCGGTACGCTGGCTTCAATTGACCGCTTCCAACCAAGGCCGGCCAGCGCAACTCGATAGGCGTCGGTCATTGTTTTCGCCGTGGACGGCTTGTCCTGCAACTCTTTCAGCCGCCGTTCCAAAACTGTCAACTCCGTCTGCAGGTCATCGGCGCGGCGCTGCGCTTTGTCCCAGGCCTTGTCTATGTCGACGCGAATTTTCTGAAAGTAGTCGAACGTCGTAGCAGCAGACGAGCCGACTAACAACTGGCTCATCTCAGCAGTGATGTCTTCTGGCTTCAAGTTGCCGGACAAGCGATACGAGGCATCGGTGTCGAGAAAGTTGTAAAGAGAGAACCTGTCAACGACGTCGGCAACGCTGTGCTCCTTGCGGTTGTACCAGGCGAGATTTCGCGCCTTGATACGCGGCCCTTCTTCAGTGGATAAAAGCTCGACAGTGCTATCACCCGTGCCAAGCAATAGCTTGCCTTTGAGTCGAACCGGCCCGACGGCTGCACTTCTCCGGTTGTCCCCGCAGTAGAAATATTCGATGGCCTCGAGCAAAGACGTCTTCCCGCTCCCGTTTGCGCCCACGAGCAGCGTGACGTCACCAAAGTCAAAGCTCTTGCCGTTGTGTATTTGCCGGAACGACGCAATGTTCAAGCTCCGCAGCTTTGACGTGGCCAGCGGCACGTCTGCAGAATTCAGGTCCTTGGCCCGCTGCTTTGCAGTCGACGCCCCGCCTGCTGCGCGCTGCGCAATCTTTTCCACCGCGGCGGTGCGTGGGGTAGGAGCGTCGAGCAACAGATCGAGTCCGCCTGCCGAAAGTCGCTGCCGCCAATCCGTCAGCACGTCATAGGTGCTTCCATGCTCCGCAGCTTTGAAAAGCTTCGGCTCTCCCAGCAGGGACTCAAGGTCATCCTGAGAGATGACGCGCTTGCGCGCGTAGTCCTTGTCGGCCTCGATCGCAGACTTGGCCGCAGCGAAGAGAGGATTTGCCTTGGAGTTGGGGCCAGCGACGAAGTAAAGGTACGTGTTCCAGCGCAGGTCACTAGGCGTGTTGAAGAAGTCGTCAGCGAGGATGCGTTCCTGGAAGTCGCGTAGGTGCAGCGAGCGCTCTACCACGTCATCAGCGAAGTCCACGTAAGCAACGGCGTAGGTTTTCTCGCCGAGCTTCTTCTCGCCGCGCACGACGGAATCGTCAACATCATGAAGCCCTGCGAGGAGACGATTCAGCGATTCGCGGGCAGCTTGCATCTCAGGCATGTCACTGCTCTCCTGTGATGGACGCCATGCTGCTTCCATCGTAAGTAAATTGAATCTGCTGCTTGATGTCGAAGAACTTCGTGTCCCCAGCGAACGTGCGATAGCAGATCGCGACGCGGGTCTCATTGCCCTTATTCTCTCGTCGCAGAAGTTCGAACGCGTTTTCGCTAATCTGCTTGACTACATCCAGCGGCGGGTTCGTGCCGAGGTAGGCGACCAGGGCTGGACGAGCAGCGGCCTTGGTCACGTTGGTGTTGGGCGATTTGGGGGACCAGCTGATAGAGGCTCCGACGCCAGCAAGGTCCTTGATTTGCGGTGGCAATTTCGCAGTCTGAAGGATGTGTCCCAAGACCGTAACGCGGCTGATGCGCCTTCGACGTTCCTCGGTGGCTGCGACATCCCTGTCGAGCTCAAGAGTGGTGCGACCTACGACTTCGGTATCTGAGATGCGGCAAACGTCCAGGTTGTCCACGCGGTGCCACTGCTCCTTCATGGTGTAAGGACCGCATGAAAGGGAGATGGCTCGTTCGATGTACAGCCGGTCCTTGATGTCTGTCAGGTTTTGGAACGCTGCGGTGACTTCCGGGCTCGCATTGATGACTGCGCTCCACCCAGTCTCCGGGCAGATTGTGCTCTCCAACCATGTTCCTGCTTCGGCGTTCCAGGTGAACCGCGTATCAAGTTGCGGACCGATGAGCACGTCGTGGACCGCTGCGCCATCTTGTAGGACCTTGGGCACTGTCAGCGCAAAAGTGGCCTCGTCATAGTGGAAGTGCAGGACATGCCGCTTTTTCTCATGCCGTGTGTAGTACAGGCCCTTGGCCTCGTTGTTGGCAACCTCGTCATCCTTCACAGAGCAGCGTCGTTCTGGCAAGTACCAAGCTGAGCCGCTCTCGTTCTTCCACTCATGCGGCGCACGGTCAGGCGAGTCGTATTGGACGACGTTATGAGCCCAGTTCAGGCAGATGATGTCGCAATCAGTTGTGACCGGACTGCGTCGGAAGACCTCATTCCGGTATCGGCGGTAGTCGGTTTGCTTGGGCTTGGGGTTCAGCTGGATGTGGATGAGGACGGTTCTGTCCGACAACTGCCTGATAGCATCAGCGTCCTCCCCAAGGTCCAGCGCATCAGAGCAGATGATTGTTGAAAGCTTGATGTAGCCATCCTTACCCTGGAACCGGTAGATGGCTCGGCCACAGCGCAATTGCTTGTTCTCAAAGCCGTGGTCATCGCGTGAGGGCGCCGTTTTGAACTGGAACAAGACTACCCGTTTGAAGTTCTTGTCGGCGTCTCGGGTCATGAAGAAGTAGGCGACAGGGTCGAAGTAGTTGCCCTGAACTGCTGGAGCGAGGTCCTCTTCGTAGATGACGTCGCAATGTCCGGCGCAGTCCTCCTTGAAGCTGGCAAGCCGTGCGGGCGTCATGCTCTCGCACCCAAGCACCCAAAGGGCGCCCTCAGCGGGGAACGACCCGCCCTGCGCCGCCTTGGCCAGGGAACTAACCGGAAGGAAGTACTCTGGGGTAACAACGAGTTGGTCGCCGCGTTGTGCAGCCAGCGTTAGGAACGCGTCCGCCTGGGCGGCCGCGCTTGCCAGATTTAGAGGGCCAATTCGCTGTGTATCTGCGTAGATCGGACCCGAGGGCTGAAGAAGAAGCGCGCGGTAGCTCTGATGCGTGGCCTGGAGCAGCACCACGTCGGGAGCCTCTAGACCTCGCGATGCAAGAACATCTTCAACATCTCTGATAAAAACAGGCGAAGCCACTTGTAATCCTTTGGCGTTATCCGCCCTTTTCCTCGAGTGGATGGTAGCAATTTGTTGCCGACACGTGCAGTCCTAAGGGCGTCCAGACGCCATTTTCGACCTTGCAGCCTGCTAAGTGTTTACGAGCGACTGCA
Source organism: Variovorax sp. PvP013 (assembly GCF_050435945.1). Classification (NCBI taxonomy): domain Bacteria; kingdom Pseudomonadati; phylum Pseudomonadota; class Betaproteobacteria; order Burkholderiales; family Comamonadaceae; genus Variovorax; species Variovorax sp. PvP013. The sequence continues at coordinate 183,324 of NZ_JBNDLF010000005.1, read as the reverse complement.
TTTTCTATGGGCGAAGCTGCCGCTCGCGGTCCAGCTCCAACGTTGAATGACAGCTTTAGGTAGTTGAGTTGGGCAAGTCGATGGACCGCAATCGCTGCAAAGCAGCCTTTCAACATCAGCGCCTTCTGCCAAACATCCTTGCACATATCAAATAAATGGTTATTGCTTTATCGACCTTAAAGAACAATCCTCACTTCTTCAAATGCGCATTCATGAACGTCCCAATCTCGCTGAATGCTTCCCGCACTTCCGGAATCCGGTCGTCCCTCCCGTACTGCGCATGCGACTGCCCTTCATACACCTGCAGAAACGAATCAATACCGAGATTGCGCAGCTTGCGATGCACACGCACCGTATTGCTCAACAGCAGATCACGCGTCCCTGAAGTCAGGATCGTCGGCGGAAAGCCGCTCATGTCGCCGTAGATCGGCGAGATCAGCGGGTCCTTCAGATCGTGCCCATTGGCGTAGAAGGCGGCGGCCGCGTCGCAGAAGCCTTCGGTCGATACCAGCACGTTGTCGAGCATGGCATTGGTCTGGAAGGTGTCGCCCGTCTTGGTGCTGTCCGACATGGGCGTGCCGGAGGCGATCGCGCCCGGCAGGGGGATGCCCAATTGCTTGGCGCGCAGGCCCATTTCAAGCACCAGTGCGCCGCCAGCCGAAGTGCCGATGAGGCCCACGCGTTGGGGATTGGTCTTGGCGATCACCGCCTTGTAGACGGCCATCGAATCGTCGAGCGCGGCGGGGAAGTACGCCTCGGGTGGCATGCGGTAGTCGACCGCGATGACACGGTAGCCACCGATGGCGGCGATCAGCATCGCTTCCGGCAACGCCGCCTCCGCCGGATTCAGCACGTAGCAGCCGCCATGGATCTGCACCAGCACGCGATCGCGGTTCTGGGGCAGGATCCGCTCCGGCGTGACCGTGTAGACCTTCACGCCGGCCATCGTGCCGGGCTCGACACGCACCTTCAGCCGCTCGCGCATGGCCTGGACGTTGGGCAGGGCGTTCACCCGCGTGCTCTCCGCCAGCTGCTTCCATCCCTCCGCCGTCGTCGGTGGCGTGTTCCAGCCCGAGCGCAGGGGCTGCGCGATGATCTGCTGCATCGCCGGACTCACGGTATCGGGCACCGGAATCGTCTTCGCGGGCACTTCCCTCGGCGCGAGCGGAGCGGGCTGTGCCAGGAGGGAAGCGGTGGTGGTCAGCAGGGAGAGGGCGACGAACGCGCTGCTCAGGCGGTGCGATTGGAATGGCATGTCGTTCCGTCTTTGGTATTTCGATCCAGCCGACGTTTCCGTCGAGCCATCTCCGGTCGGAGTCGGATCGGTTTATCAAATCAGATTAACGTTTGCCATCGCTTCGACCTGCGGGGAATTACCCTCGGCCGACGCGATTGCGCGTGGACATCGGGTTCGAAGCGATCACGTCTCCGACGCGCGAAGCAGCGCGGCGAGCGCGCGGATCGCCCTGTTCGGCGCGGCTCGTACGTCACACCGTCCGCAACCGCTCCACGTCGAACCCCGCCACCCGCTTGTACCGCGCCGCGATCTCCTCCAGCTCCGCGCGCGGAATCACCTCCTCGACGCTCCCGGCGAACCCCTCCGGCGCCCGCTCCTCCGCCACCTGCATCACCTGCTCCGGCCCGTTCAGCCGATTGCGCAGCACGATCCCCGTCGTCTTCGGCAACCGGTCCGCCTCGTACTCCAGCAACGCATGCTCGATCGAGCTCAGCCGCTTCTGCTGCAGCAGCCCGAAGCACTCCGCGAAATACGCCGCGTCGACGATCGCCTGCGCGCTACCGTTGGAGCCGATCGGGTACATCGCGTGGGCGGCGTCGCCCATCAGCGTGACGCGGCCGAAGGTCCACTTGGGCAGGGTGTCGCGGTCGACCAGCGGGAATTCGTAGACCGCCGTGGCGCCCTCGATCACGGCCGGGATATCGATCCAGTCCCAGTTCCAATCGGCGAAGGCGCCGGAGAAGACGGACTTGTCGACCTTCTTGTTCCAGTCGGTGCGCGGCGGCGTGTCGCCCGGCACGCGCAATTCGGCGATCCAGTTGATGCGCGACCTGCCTTCGCGGCGCAAGGGCTCGGAGATCGGGTAGCAGACGAACTTCTGGTCCTGATGGCCGGCCATGAACATGGTGCGGCCGTCGAGGAAGGGCGTGGTCTCGGTCACGCCGCGCCAGAGCATGCGGCCGGCGAAGCGGGTGGGGGCGTCGTCCGGGTAGAGCGCCTTGCGCACCGCCGAGTGGATGCCGTCGGCGCCGACCAGCACGTCGCCGCGCGCCTCGACCGTGCTGCCGTCCTCGCGCCGCAATGTCACGGTGACGCCGCCGGCGTCCTGCGTGAAGCCGGCGAAGGAGTGGCCGAGGCGGATGGCGTCGGCGCCCAAGCGCTCCACGGCCGTCTGGTAGAGCAGCACCTGGAACTCGCCCCGGTGCACCGAGAACTGCGGCACCGGATAGCCCGCCGCCAGCCCGCGCGGCTCGCTCCACACCGGCTGGCCGAACTTGTTGAAGTACTGCAGCGACGAGGTCTCGATGGCCTTCTCGGCGACCGCGTCGCGCAGGCCGATCGACTCCAGCACCGCCACCGCGTGCGGCAGCAGGTTGATGCCCACGCCCAGCGGACGGATCTCGCGCGAGGTCTCGAACACCTCGACCTCGATGCCCATGCGCTGCAGCTTCAAAGCCAGCACCAGTCCGGCGATGCCGGCGCCTGCGATCAATACCTTCATGCGAGTCGTCTCCTGCTGTGATCCTGAAAACCGAGTGTGACGCGGCGAGGCCCGCGCCGTGTCATCCCAGAGGTGGACAGGGCGCGGCGGCCCCGGTCGCTGTCATCCTCTCGGCGGACGTGGGGCGGCGCCCGGGCGCCTTATCGTGGGCGTCCCGACTTTTCTCTCCCAGGCGCCCGCGCCCATTCTCCCGCCATGAACGACCGAGCCGATCCCGACGCCTTCTCCCTTCCCGCGCCCGCGCTGGTGCCGATGACGCGGATCGTCTGCGAGGTCGGCGCGCTGGTGACATTGGGCATGGCGCCGCGCGGCGAGCGGCGCTACGTGCCGCTGGGCGGCGGCACGGTGCAGGGGCAGGAGCTCAACGGCAGCTTGGTCGAAGGCGGCGTCGACTGGCAGCTCAACCGCGCCGACGGCGTGCTGGAGATCGAGGCCCACTACGTGCTGCGGCTGGACGACGACGCGCTGGTCGAGGTCCACAGCAGCGGCCTGCGCCACGGCCCGGCGGAGGTGATGGCGCGGCTCGGGCGCGGCGAGGCGGTGCCCGGCGACGCCTACTTCTTCCGCACGCTGATCCGCTTCACCACCGGCGCCGAGCGCTGGTCGCACCTGAACGCCACCATGGCCATCGCCCGGGGCACGCGCGAGGCGAGCCGCGTGCTGCTCGACGTCTACCGCCTCACCTGAGGAAGGTACGAATCAACCTTCTGCGCGTCCCGATCTCGCGCCTGCGGTCCTCGCCGTACGGGCGTACGGCTGCGGTCCTCGACGCGACCTCGGGCCTGCTCGACAACGGTCGCTTCGCACCTTCCACGCCGCCCCGGTGGCAGGGTAAGCGCTAGCCGTGGCGTCGCGGCATGCGACTTAAGCTCGCGTCGCGCGTGCCTGCGCGCGCTTCCGCCGGAGACACACGCACATGAATTCCTGGGGCCTGGAGCCCGCCGACCGCGTCGGCCCGCACGCGGCCATGGCCGGCGTCGTCGACGCCATGGGACGCGAGCACTTCGCCACCCGCGCGCTCGCCAGCCTGTCGCCCGTGCTGGGCATCGGCTCCTGGGCGGTCTACCGCCTGTGGCGCGACCGCCCGCCGGTGATGCACCTGTCGGCCAGCCACGGCGTGGCCGACACCACCGGCGAATGCTTCTCCATCTACCGCGACCGCCAGCTGTACCTGCGCGATTCGAGCTTCGAGGCGGTGCGGCGCGACGGCGTCGACGGCCGCGCCGTGATGCTGCAGATGCGCGCCGACGAGGCCCCCAACGCCGAGCACCGCGACGCCATCTACCGCCGCCACGGCATGGTCGAGCGCGTCTCGGTCGCCCGCGCCGAGCCCGACGGCTCGCTGCTGGCGGTCAACGCCTACCGCCACGACCCGGCGTGCGGCGCGGGCGGCGACCTGGCCGGGCGTTTCGGCGAGATCGCCGCGACGCTCATCGCCGCCGTGGCGCGGCACGTCGAATGGACCTGTCCGCCGGCCCCGCCGCCGGGTCCGCGCGAGGCCCTGCGCGCGCGCTGCCCGGCCCTGACCGACCGCGAACTCGACGTGCTCGAGCGCCTGCTCCAGGGCATCACCTACGACGGCATCGCCGCCGACATGGGCCTGGGCGTGTGCACCGTCAAGACCTACCGCGCCCGCGCCTTCGAGCGGCTGGACATCCATTTCAAGAGCGAGCTGTTCGCGCTGTTCGTGCCGCCGCCGCCGGGGCCGTCGCGGCGGGTCCTGCCGGCCTGAGCGGGAGAGGGGTGAGATGGAACATGCCTTCGCACGGACCGCGTCGATCGCCTCGACGTCCCGGCGCCTCTGGCTGGGCGCCGCCTTGGGCGCTGCGGCGGGCATCGCGCTGCCCGCGCGGGCGCAGACACGCAACCCGACGATCCGCATCGTCGTGCCGTTCGCCCCCGGCGGCGGCAACGACGCCTTCGCGCGCCAGATGGCCGACGGCCTCAACCGGACGTTCGGGAAGAACATCGTGGTGGAGAACAGACCGGGTGCCGGCGGCAACCTGGGCACCGAGGCGGTCCTGCGGGCCCCGGCCGACGGCGGCACCTGGCTGCTGGGCCACACCGGCACGGTGTCGATCAATCCGGTGCTCTACAAGGACCTGAAATTCAATGCCGCGACGGACCTGCAGCCGGTCGCCATGTTCGCGTCGTCGGCCCTGCTGCTGGTCGTGCCGGCGACCTCGCCGATCCATGACGTCGGCCAGCTCGCGGAAGCGCTGCGTCGGTCCGGCGGCACGTTGAACTACGCCTCCAGCGGCGCCGGCACGGGCGGACATCTGACCGGCGAGATGTTCATCCACATGCTGGGCGTCAAGGCGACCCACGTGCCGTACAAGGGCACGGCGCCGTCGCTCACCGACCTGGCCGGCGGGCAGGTGGATTTCAGCTTCAGCGTGATCCCGGCCGCGCTGGCACTGGTCAAGGCGGGCAAGTTGCGGGCCTTGGCCGTCACCAGCGCGAAACGCCTGTCGCTGCTGCCCGAGATCCCGACGGTGGCGGAATCGCGCATCGCGGGCCTGACCGGCTTCGAGAGCTCGCTGACCTACGGCATCCTGGTGCCGAAGGGCGTCCCGGCAGCGGAGGTCGGGAAGTTCGGCACCCAGATCCTGCAGGTGGCCGCGACACCGGCGTTCCAGTCGAAACTGGGCATCGAGGGCGCCGAACCCCTGTTGGGCGACGCCGCCGCGTATGCGCTCAGGATCAGGCGGGAAAGCGAAAAATGGGGCGCCGTCGTGAGGACTTCCGGCGCGACGGCCTGAGGACCCGCGAAAGCGCTCGGGTCGACGGGGCCGAGGTGCGGCAGGACCTCGGGCGCGCTGGCGGGTCGGGTGGAGCGGTCCGGCCGTCGCTGCGCCCGGGAGCGGTCGGTCAATCGGCCTTGAAGCCGGTCGCCTTCACCACGCCGGCCCAGCGCGTGGCCTCGCTCTTCACCATGCGCTCGCTGTCGGCGCGGCCCGTGCCGGCCAGGGTGAAGCCGGCTTCCTGCAGCACGCGCCGCACCTCGGGCGCCTGCAGGCTGGCGACCGCCGCCTGACCGAGCGCGTCGAGCGCGGCGGCGGGCGTGCCGGCCGGCGCCATGAGCGCGAACCAGGCGGAGAAGTCGACCTTGGGGAAGCCGGCCTCGGCCATGGTCGCCACCTCGGGCAGCAGGGCCGAGCGCGCCGCGCCGGTGGTGGCCAGGGCGCGCAGCTTGCCGCCCTTGATCTGCGGCGCCGCCAGCGCGGTGGTCACGAAGGCGGCCTGCACGTCGCCGGCCACCAGCGCCGTGATGGCGTCGCCGGTGGCGCGGTAGTGCACCGGCTCGATCTTCAGGCCGGCCTCGCTGGCGAACACCTCGGCGCCGAAATGCCCCGGCGTGCCGGCGCCGAAGGTGCCGAAGTTCACGCGCTCGCCCTTGGCCTGCGCCCCGGCGACGAGTTCCTTGACGCTGCGGTAGGGCGAGTTCGGTGGCACCACCAGGATGAAGTCCGAGCGCACCAGCTCCGACACCGCCACCAGCTCGCGCGCCGGGTCGTAGGAGAGCTTGGTGTACGACGCCGGGGCGATGCTGATCGAGCCGACCTCGCCCAGCAGCAGCGTGTAGCCGTCCGGCGCGGCCTTGGCCACGGCCTGCGCGCCGATCTGCCCGCCGGCGCCGGCGCGGTTGTCCACCACCACCGGCTGTTTGAGCAATTCGCCGAGCTTCAGGCCCACGGTGCGGGCGACCACGTCCGGCCCGGTGCCGGCCGGGAAGCCGACGATCAGCCGCACCTGGCGGTCCGGATAGGCGCCCGACTGGGCGAGCGCCGCCAGCGGCAGGGCCGCCGTGGCGGCGGAAGCGAGGGTGAGGGCGAGCAGGTTACGGCGCAGCATCGGTGATGTCTCCACGGGCGGGTCGGGACCTCGCGGGTCCGGGGTTTTTCGAATGCGTCCGAGTCTGCGTCACCGGGCCGTGTCGGGTGTCATCCCAGAGGACGACACCGGGGCACGAGACGGCGCACGAGCGCGCTGTCATCTTCTCGGATGACCGGCGCCGCGGAACTCGCGCCGTAACGTGCGCCGACAACGAACATCCGGAGACGCAACCCATGACCTTCCCCACATTCCGATCCTCCGCCGCCGCCCTGGCCGCGGCCGCGCTGTGCGCCTGCGGCGGCGGTGGCGACGACGCGCCGCGTCCGGCGCCGCTGCCGACCACCTCCAGCCTCGTGGGCGAGTGCGAGGCGCTCGCCGGCGCGCGGCTCGCGGACACCACGCTGACCAGCGCGACGGTGGCGCAGGGCACCGTCATCAACGGCGTCACGTTGCCGGCGCACTGCGTGGTGCAGGGCCGCATGAACCCGCGCACCGGCGTCGACGGCAAGGCCTACTACACCGGCTTCGAGCTGCGCCTGCCCAAGACCTGGAACGGGCGCTTCGCCTTCCAGGGCGGTGGCGGCAACGACGGCGTGGTGCGTCTCGCGATCGGCGCGCTGGCCGGCAACGACGCCTCGTCGGCGGCGCTGCAGACCAGCGCCCTGGCCAAGGGCTACGCGGTCGTCACCACCGACGCCGGGCACCAGGTGACCGACGCCAGCTTCGGCCTCGACCCGCAGGCGCGCATCGACCACGCCTACGCCGCCTACGACCGCGTGACCGTGGCGGCCAAGGACCTGATCGGCCGGGCCTACGGGCGTGGGCCGGACCGCTCGTACTTCGTCGGCTGCTCCGGCGGCGGCCGGCAGGCGCTGCTGTTCCCGCAGCGCTTCCCGGCGTACTTCGACGGCGTGGCAGCCAACGCGCCGGCCATCAAGGTCGCCAAGGAAGCCTCGGTGGCGTCGACCTGGAGCGTGCGCACGTACGACGCCATCGCGCCGGTGGACGCCGCCAGCGGCCGGCGCATCCTCAGCCGCGCCTTGTCCAGCCAGGACCTGACGCTGGTCTCGGACGCCATCGTCCGGCAATGCGACGCGCAGGACGGCGCCGCCGACGGCATCGTCGGCGTCAACCCGTCGGCCTGCGTCTTCGACCCCGCCGTGCTGCAGTGCACCGGCGCGAAGACCGACGCCTGCCTGTCGGCCGACCAGGTCGGCGCGCTGAAGCGGGACTTCGCCGGTCCGAAGGACTCGGCCGGCCGGTCGCTCTACGCCAGCTGGCCGTGGGACGCCGGCATCAAGGGCGCCGACTGGCGCAACTGGCGCCTGGGCACCTCCACCACGGCGACGCCCAACGCGCGCAACTACACGCTCATCGCCACCGACGCGATGCTCAAGGAGTTCTTCACGCCGCCCGCGCCGACCTTCGACATCACCACCTTCAACTTCGACACCGACCCGGCCCGCATGGACGCCTACGCGGCGAGCTACAACACCACCTCGACCGACGTCGGCGCCTTCCGGCAGCGCGGCGGCAAGATGCTGATCGTCCACGGCACCAGCGACCCGATCTTCTCGGCCAACGACTCGATCGACTACGTCCAGAAACTCGCGGCGGCCAACGGCGGCGACGCCGCGACGCGGGATTTCGCGCGGCTGTTCCTGGTGCCGGGCATGAACCACTGCTCGGCCTCGGGGGGGCCGTCGACCGACGTGTACGACGCCCTGACGCCGCTGGCCGACTGGGTGGAGAAGGGCGTCGCGCCCGACCGCATCGTCGCCCGCGCCGGCGCGACGGCGCCCTGGCCCGGCCGCACCCGGCCGCTGTGCCCGTACCCGCAGGTCGCGACGTACAACGGCAGCGGCAGTTTGGAGGACGCGGCGAGCTTCAGCTGCCGCTGAAGGAAGGGATCGAGTCGGCGGGTCGCCGCATCGGCGATCCGGTGGAAACCCTTATCGATCACGGGGCCGAAATGCGCCAAATGAACGTTGGGACACATTTTTTTGCAAGGATGGCGGTTGGTGAACCGCTGCGTCGTTCGGCGCATTGACAATCCTTCCAGGTCGGGCGACGCCCCGGCACCCATCCTTCATTTTTTCGTGCGATTCCGCCTTTCATCGAACAGACGGCACTTCGGCTTCTTCGGACTGCAGCCGCGTTTCACCTCGGACTCCGCGCTGCAGCCCATCGACGCCATGACCCACGGTGTCCGGGCGATCCGGACGTCGGCGCCGGAGGCGGGTCCCGACGCCGTCGCGACGCCGCCGGCACCGGCGGCTGCATCGGTGCCGTCCCCTTCCCGCGAGCGCGAGCGGGCGATCCAGACCGGCCTGCTGACGATCTTCCTGCGTGGCAGCCGTTTCCGCCAGAACGTCGGCGGCGCGCTGATGACGATCTTCGTGATCTGCTGCTGGGGCCACGCCGCCGCCCCGGCGCTGCTGGCGTGGCTGCTCACCGGACTGTCGATCATCGCGGTGCGCCAGCGCGCGGAGGTGCGCTATCTGCGCAGCGGAGCGTTCGACGACGACGCGGCGCAGGCGGGTTTCGTGCGCACCATGCGGCCGATCTACGGCGCGCACGGCGCGCTCTGGGGCTTCTCGCTGGTCTTCAGCTTCGACCGCATCCCGGTCTACAACCAGCTCGGTTGCTGGCTGGTGCTGGCCTGCGCCGCCTCCGCGCCGCTGACCAGCGTGGCCCTGGTGCCGCGCCTGCAGCGGATCTACACCAACACCCTGTTCGCCATCGTCGTCGGCGTCGTCCTGGTGATGACGGCGACGCGCGAGGCGGCCACCGAGGTGCCGCACTACCTGCTGCTGGGCATCTCGGTCTTCTACTGGTGGCTGCTGGGCCACTACGGTCTGGGCATCCACCAGAACCAGACGGAGCAGTCCGGCCTGCAGTACGACATCCAGCAGAAGGAGCACGAGGCCCGCGCCGCCGTCGAGACCAAGGACCGCTTCCTGGCCGCCGCCGCGCACGACATGCGCCAGCCGGTCATGGCGCTGTCGCTCTACGCCGAGCACCTGATCGCCTACCCCGAGATGCAGGCGGAACTCGCGCCCAAGATCGCCACCGCCACCCAGGCGGTCAAGCACATGTTCGAGTCGCTGTTCGACCTCGCCAACCTCGACAGCGGCCAAGTGATCCTGCAGGTGGAGAAGGTGCGCACCGCCGAGCTGCTCGACAGCCTGGGGGTCCAGTTCGGCCCGCTGGCCGCCGCCCGGGGCATCGAGCTGCGCGTGCGCGGCGTCGCCACCGTGATCCGCAGCGACTCGGTGCGGCTGCAGCGCATGATCGGCAACGTGGTGGGCAACGCCATCAAGTACAGCCCGCCGGGCCGGAAGATCCTGCTGGCCGCCCGCCGCCACGACGGCGGCGTGCGCGTGCAGGTCTGGGACCAGGGCCTGGGCATCCCGGCGCAGGACATCGACCGCATCTTCCAGGAGTTCTATCGCGTCGACCGCCCCGACGCGCCGGCGGTCGACGGCATGGGGCTGGGCCTGTCGATCGTCGCGCGCCTGTCAAAGGTGCTCAACGCCCGCATCCAGGTGCGCTCGACGGTGGGCCGGGGCACCTGCTTCACCATCGACCTGGGCGACGTCGACGACGGCGACGCGGCCAAGCACACCACCTCGCTGGACGTCGGCTGAGGCGGGGGGAACGGTCCGGACGGTCGCGGCGCCGCCGCCGCCGCCATCGCCGCGGGTGTGGCGGAACAGGTCCTTCGGGTCCCCGGCCGCCGGCACCAGGTCGATCGTCGTGCCCAGGTCGCGCCGCTCGGCCTGCGCCCGCACGTAGCGCAGGGTCGAATAGTCCTCCAGCGCGAAGCCGACCGAGTCGAACACCGTGACCTGCCGCGCGTCCTGCCGCCCGGGCACGGTGCCGGCGAGCACGCGCCAGAGGTCGACCACCGGAAAATCGGCCGGCAGCTGCTGGATGTCGCCCTCGATGCGGGTCTGCGGCTCGTACTCGACGACCACGCGGGCACCGCGCAGCACGTCGGCGTGCAGTTCGGTCTTGCCGGGGCAGTCGCCGCCCACGGCGTTGACGTGCATGCCCGGCTCGATCATCTCCGGCGTGAGGATGGTGGCGTAGGCCTTGTCGGCCGTCACGGTGGTGACGATGTCGGCGCCGCGCACGGCCTCGGCGGTCGAGCCGCAGCGCACGACGCGCAGGGCGCTCCAGGGCGCGAGGTTGCGCACCAGCCGGTCGGTGGCCGACGGGTCGACGTCGTACACCGCGATCTCGTCGATGCCCCGATGAAGGTGGAAGGCCAGCGCCTGGAACTCGCTCTGCGCGCCGTTGCCGATGAGCGCCATGCGGCGCGCGTCGGGCCGCGCCAGCGCGCGCGCGGCCACCAGCGAGGTCGCGCAGGTGCGCAGCGCGGTGGCGACGGTGAGTTCGGACAGCAGCACCGGATAGCCGGTCCCGACCTCGGCCAGCACGCCGAAGGCCATCACCGTGCCGAGACCGCGCGCGGTGTTGCGCGGATGGCCGTTGACGTACTTGAAGGCGTAGGTGTCGGGGCCGGCGACGGGCATCAGCTCGATGACGCCGCCCTCGGAATGGCTGGCGGTGCGCGCCGACTTGTCGAAGTCGTCCCAGCGCAGGAAGTCGGCGTGGATGGCATCGGCGAGCTCGCCGATGAAGGTGCGCAGGCCGATCGATTCGATCAGCCGCGACATGGTCGGTACGTCGACGAAGCGGGTCATGGCGGGTCCTCCGTGTGCGAGGCCCATTGTGACCCCCACCCACGACGCCCGCGCGCCGCGCGGGGTCAGTCCAGCTCGCCCCGACGTGGCATGTCGGCGCCGCGGCGCGAGCAGGTGATCGACGCCGCGCGCGCGGCGAAGCGCAGCATGGCCTCGAGCCGGGCGGCGTCGAGCGCGGCGACGGCGGCGGCCGTCAGCAGGTCGTGCTCGTCGAGCCAGGTCAGGAACGCGGCCTGGAAGGTGTCGCCCGCGCCCACGGTGTCGACCACCTCGGTGCGCGGCGACGGCGCGGTGACGCTGGTCGTGCGCGTCCAGGCGGTGGCGCCGTGCGGGCCGCGCGTCACGATGACCAGCGCGGCGCCCTGGTCGAGCCAGCGCGCGGCCACGGCCTCGGGCGTCTCGTTCGGGTAGAGCAGGTCCAGGTCCTCGTCGCTCGTCTTGAGCACGTGGGCGAACTGGACCATGTATTCGACGACGCCGCGCCAGTGCGCGATGTCGGGTTCGACGTTCAGGCGCACGTTCAGGTCGTACGCCACGAGCCGACGGTCGCGTTCGCGGGCGGCCAGGGCGCGCAGGGCGCTGCCCACCGGCTCGACCGCGAGCGCGTAGGAGCCGAACTGCAGGGCGCGCGTGGCCTCGGGCAGCGCCGGCAGGGTCTCGTTGGTGATCTGCCGGTCGGCCGCGCCGTCGCCGTGGAAGGCATAGCGCGGCACGCCCAGCGCGTCGACCAGCACCATGCTGATGGTGCTGGGCGCGTCGTTGCGCAGCACCAGCGAGGTGTCGACGCCCTCGGCGGCGAGGGACTCCATCAGGCGCTCGCCGATGGCGTCGCTCGACAGTCCGGTGAGGAAGGCCACCGGCCGTCCGAGCCGGGCCAGTCCCTGCGCCACGTTGAGCGGCGAGCCGCCGATGCGCGCATCGAGCGTCAGGCCGGTGGGCGTCCGCGCGCCCGTGTAGACATCCATCAGTGCTTCACCGCAGACCACGAACATGGCCGTCCTCCCTGGGTTGTGTATGAACGATTCGACGAGGGGGTCCGGGCGGCGCTCAGCGCGGCGACGACCAGCCCTTGTAGTCCTTGACGTTGTCGCGCGTGATCAGCGTCGAGGGCAGCAGCGTCATCGGGTTGGCCGGCTTCTTGCCGTTGATGATGTCCTGGCCGAGCTCGACCGCCTTCTGCGCGATGGCGTAGGGGTCCTGGCTGGCGGAAGCCTGCACCTGGGTGTCGCCCTTGAGCGCGGTCTCGATGTCCGGCGCGCCGTCGACCGAGGTGATGACGATGCCCTTGCGCTTGAGCTGGCGCGCGGCGAGGTCGATGCCCACGGCCTGCGGGTCGTTGATGGCGAACACGGCGTCGATCTTGGGGAAGCGCGTGAGGTGGTTCTGCATCACGTTCAGGCCGCCTTCGCGCGAGCCCTTGCCGTCCTGGTCGTCCGACAGCACCTTGATGTCCGGGCTCTTCTTGAGCACCGACTTGCAGCCGTTGACGCGGTCGATCACGGCCGAGACCTGCGGGCCGTTCTGGATGATGACGTTGCCCTTGCCGCCGATCTTGTCGACGATGAACTGGCAGGCGATCTCGCCGGCCTGCACGTTGTTGGTCTGCACGGTCGCGTCGGCGCCGTTGGCCGCCACGTCCACGCCCACCACCACGATGCCGGCCTTCTTGGCCTTCACCAGCGCCGGCTCGATGGCCTTGGCGTCGACGGCGTTGACCAGGATCAGGTCGGTGCCGGCGGCGATGAAGCCGTCGATCTGCGAGAACTGCTTGTTGAGTTCGTAGTCGGCCGACAGCATGGTGACCTTGGCCGACGGGTTGAGCTGCTTGACCTTGGCTTCGGCGCCCTTGGCCAGCGAGACGAAGAAGGGATTGCCCAGCGAGCCGAGCGTGATGCCGACGTTCTTGATCGGCTTGTTCTGCGCCTGCACGGCGGGGGCCGCGATGGCGGCGGCGATCACGGTCAGGGCGAGGATGGTTTTGCGCACGGAAAGTCTCCTAGTGAAACGGGAACGGAAATGAAGAAGAGGAAAGGAACGAAGGGGGCTCAGGTCCTGGCCGAGCCGCGGCGGCGGTAGCTGTCGAGCGCCACGGCGCCGATGATCACCAGGCCCTTGACGATGTACTGCCAGATGTCGGAGACGCCCATCAGGATCAGGCCGTTGGTCAGCACCGCGATGATCAGCGCGCCGATCAGCGTGCCCAGGATGGAGCCGGTGCCGCCGACGAAGCTGGTGCCGCCGAGGATGACCGCCGCGATGGCGTCGAGTTCGTAGGAGGCGCCCAGCTGCAGGCCGTTGGCCGACTGGAGGCGGGCCGAGGCCATCACGCCGCCCAGGCCCGAGAGCAGGCCCGAGGTGCAGTAGACGAACAGCAGCACCGCCCAGACCTTGATGCCGGCCAGGCGCGCCGCCTCGGGGTTGCCGCCGACGGAGTAGATGTTCAGGCCCAGCACCGTGCGGCGCAGGATGAACCACGACAGCGCCACCACCACGAAGGCGATGATCACCAGCGACGGGACGCCCAGCACCTCGCCGTCGCCCATGAAGGCGAAGGGCAGGTTGGGATTGGAGATGGTGGCGTCGTTGCCGATCAGCCGCGCGATGCCGCGCACCGCCGTGAGCGAGCCCAACGTGACGATGAACGAGGGCAGCTTCACGAAGGCGATCAGCACGCCGTTGATGAGGCCGAAGAGCAGGCCGCAGGCCAGGCCCGCGACGATGCCCAGCATGCCGAACTCGGGGATGTTCGACACCAGCATCGCCACCACGGCCGAGGCCGCCAGGATCGAGCCTACCGACAGGTCGATGCCGCCGGTCAGGATGACGAAGGTCATGCCCGCGGCCAGCACGATGTTGATCGAGGCCTGCTGCGTCATGATGGAGAAGTTCTGCACGCTCAGGAAGCTCTCGGTGCCCACGGCGAAGCCGATGCACAGCAGCACCAGCACCGGCAGCATGCCCAGCGCGCGGATGAAGTCCTTGCCGGTGGAGGCGCTGCTCATGCGCGGTTCGGGCGGCGGGCTCGAGGGCGTGGTGGCGGCTTCCACCCCGGTCAGGGCGTTGGAGGTGTGTTCGGTCATGGGGGTCTCCGGTGGTGTCTTCGATGTCGTTGGGGACAGGGACTGGGATCGGGAATCGGGGGAAATGGATCGGGACGGCGGCGGGGGCGTCAGTGCAGCACCGGCGCCTGGAGCACGTCGGCGCCGGTGGCCAGCGCGACGATGTTCTCCTGGCTGATCGCGTGGCCGCTCGTGCCGCCGACCTCGCCGACGAGGTGGCCCTCGCGCATCACGATGACGCGGTCGCAGATGCCCACGACCTCGGCCAGCTCGCTGGAGATCACCAGCACGGCGACGCCGCGGCGCGCCAGCTCGTCGATCAGGCGGTAGATCTCGCTCTTGGCGCCGATGTCCACGCCGCGCGTGGGCTCGTCCAGGATCAGCACGCGCGGACCCAGCTCCAGCAGCCGCGCGAGCAGCACCTTCTGCTGGTTGCCGCCCGAGAGCGAGCCGACGTTGACCTTGGAGGAGGGCACGCGGATGGAGAGCTGGTCGATGGCGTCGTTCGCGCGCCGGACGGCGCGCTTGCCGTCCATCACGCCGCCGGCGCCGGCGTCGCTCGGGCAGACCATCACGTTGATGTTGTCGCGCACCGAGAGGTCGAGGAACAGGCCCTGGCCCTTCCTGTCCTCGGTGAGGTAGAGGATGCCCGAGCGGATGGCGTCGATCGGCTGCTGGATGTCGAGCACCTTGCCGCTGCCGTTGAGCGAGACCTGGCCGGCGGTGCGCGGGTCGGCGCCGAAGATCAGGCGGGCGAGCTCGGTGCGCCCGGCGCCCACCAGGCCGGCCAGGCCCAGCACCTCGCCGGCGTGCAGCTCGAAGCTGCAGCCGTGCACGCGGCGGCCGTCGGCCAGGCCGGTCACGGTCAGGGCCTTCTCGCCGGTGTGGTGACCCGAGCCCTCCTTGCGGTAGAAGCCCGAGAGGTCGCGCCCGACCATCATCTTGACCAGCTTGTCGCGCGTCAGCTCGGCCCGGTCGAGCGTGCCGACGTAGGTGCCGTCGCGCAGCACCGTCACCTCGTCGGCCAGCTCGTCGATCTCGTCCATGCGGTGGCTGATGTAGAGGATCGCCATGCCCTCGTCGCGCAGGCGGCGGATGAGCACGAACAGGCGGTCGGTCTCGTGCGTCGACAGCGGCGTGGTCGGCTCGTCCATCACCAGGATGCGGCAGTCGAAGTGCACCGCGCGGGCGATCTCCACCAGCTGGCGCTGGGCGATCGACAGCGTCTCCACCCGCGTGGTGGGGCCGAAGTCGGCGCCCAGGCGCACGAGCGTGGCCTCGCAGGCGCGGGTCATGCCGGTACGGTCGACCAGGCCGGCCTTGCGCAGCGGCCGGCCCATGTAGATGTTCTCGGCCACCGACAGGTTGGGCGCCAGGCTGAGTTCCTGGTAGATCACCGACACGCCCAGGTTCTTGGCCGCCAGCGGGCCGTCGATGTGGACCAGCTTGCCGTCGATCAGGATCTCGGCGCCGGCGTCGGGCATGTAGGCGCCCGAGAGCACTTTCATGAGCGTCGACTTGCCCGCGCCGTTCTCGCCCATCAGGGCGTGGATGTGGCCGGCGCGCGCCTTCAGGCGCACGTCGCGCAGCGCTTTCACGCCGGGAAAGGTCTTCGAGATCTTGCGCAGCTCCAGCAGCGCGGCCGTGGGTTCAGGCATGAGTCGTCTCCAGTGGGTGGCGGTGCGAGCGCCCGCGCAGCACGTCGGCGCGGGGCGAGAAATTGAAGAACATCGGCAGGCTCGCCGCGCCGATGGCGCCGGCGTCGGCCCGGAAGCTGCCGCGCAGCAGGCGCGGCGTCTGGCGCGCCTCGGGGGCGATCAGGCGCAGGCCGGCGTCGACGCGGCGCAGCAGCTCGCCCACCAGGCCGCCGTCGATGTCGCAGTCGATCACGACCACCGGCAGGTCCAGCACGGCCAGCGTGGCGCGGATCGAGGGCACCAGCGCGTCGACGCAGTCGTCGAGCCACTCGTTGAGCTCGGCGCGGCCGGCCTTGACGCAGGCTTCGAGGTCGCCGTTGCCGCGCACCTCGACGCCGTGGTGGCGCAGGTGGCGCGAGAGCGAGTTGAGCGAGGCGCGCGACAGCAGGATGTCCCAGCGCCGCTCGGCCGGCGGCGCCGAGTCCAGCAGGCTCGCGGGCACCGGCATCAGGCCGAGATCGGCCGCGTTGCCGGTGGCCCCGCGCAGGCTCTCGCCGCCCATCACCGCGCCCGCGCCCAGCGCCGGACCGATGAAGACGTAGAGGAAGTCGCTCTCCTCGCGCCCGACGCCGAAGAACAGCTCGGCGATGGCGGCGGCGTTGCCGTCGTTCTCGCGGAACACCGGGTGATGCACGGCCTGGCCGAGCATCGCGCCGAAGTCGACCTCGTCCCAGACGCGGAAGTCGGCCTTCAGGTCCAGCTCGCGCAGCCAGCTGCCCAGGTTGTAGGGCTGGGCCAGGCCCACGCCCATGAAGCGGCGGCGCTGGCCGGCGTCCAGCACGGTCAGCAGGCGCGCGACGTCCTTGCGCACGATGGCCAGGGCGCGCTCGGGGTCGGGCAGCAGCAGGTCGTGCGACTCGCGCGCCAGGATGTTGCCGCCCAGGTCGATCAGCACGCTCTCGATGCTGGTGCGGTCCAGGCGCACGCCGATGCCGTAGGCGCCTTCGTGGTTGATGCGGTAGAGCCCGGCGGGCTGGCCGCGCTGGCCGTCCTGGCGGCGGCCGGCCGGCTCGATGAGCTGTGCGTCCTCCAGCGACTGCACGATGCTGCCGACGGCGGTGTTGGTGAGCTTGGCCCAGCGCGCCAGGTCGGCCTTCGAGGCCTCGCCCGCACGGCGCAGCCGCTGCAGCAGCGTGCGCTCGTTGTAGAGACGCAGGCTGTTCGAGTTCGCGCCTCGACCGGGGCCTTCTGAAATCACGGGGTGTCTCCTGGGGCGCATCAGAGTACCGACGGTACGCAAGCGCTATTAATTAATTCAACTTGAATAAATTTTAGGAAGTCTTTAGGCCTCAAATCGCAGGGTTTACCCGGTGTATTCGAAACAGGAAGTAACGAAACCGCCAGCGCGGGCGGTTCGGACGAGGGCCTGTCGCTGGACGGAAGGCCGGAAAGGGGCGGAGCGCATGCTCCGGATACTAAAAATATCCGGCGCGGAAAACGTGCTTATTTCACACGTACATACCCGGACAGACAGCGCTCGACGGGTCTGCCAGGGCGACGGGTCATAGCGTGAACGCCAACACCTCGGTCACCACGCCGTCGATGGCGATCGGCAGGGCGAGCACGCCGTGGTAGCCCGGGCCGGACGTCGGGGCGATGCCGGGCAGGCCGGTGGCCAGGGCCTGCAGGACGACGTCGGCGGGCGCGGGGCCCGCCGGTGACGACGATGCCGTCGCGCCCTCGGCGTCGAAGCCGTAGGCGAGGGTGGGCACGGTGCCGGCGCCGTCCGCGACGGGGGCGACCCAGCTCTCGACCCGCAGCGCCGCCGGGACGGTCGCCGGCCAGAGGAAGCTGACCGCGTAGTTCTCGCGGCCCGGCACCGGGCAGGGGAAGGCCATGCCGCTGCGGATGCCGGCCGATGCGGCGGCGGCGGCGCGCGGGAAGGCGGCCGCGTTCGACAGGTCGGCGAAGTACACCGAGGCCTCGTGCTGCCAGGCCAGGCCCGGCAGCCCCGTGCCGCGTTCCAGATAGGTGTCGCTCGACGCCGCCTCGAAGCCGCCCGGCGTGGCGCCGTAGTAGCCGTCGGCCAGGGTCATGTCGGGCGTCACGCGCGGGTCGTTGCGCCACAGCTCGACGGCGCCGACCTCGGCCTGCACGTCGCCGCAGAACAGCAGCACCACGGCCTTGCATTGCTGGTCGACGAACACCGGGTGCGCCACGGCGCAGCTCAGGCCGGCCTCGCGCGCCGCCTCGGCGCGGCGGAACGGGCCGGTCTGCAGGTCCTTCAGCAGGATCGGCCGCCGTTCCTCCCAGGCCATGCCCGGCAGGCCCTCGCCGCGGCCGAAGCACATGCCCCGGCTGAGGAAACCGAAGGCGGCGGCGGCGCCGTAGAGCCCGCCCGCGAGTTCGAGGAGCTGGCCGTCCGCGTCGGGGATCCAGAGTTCGGCGGCTTTGATCAGGGTGGTCATGGGGTTCCTCCTTGCGTTGTTTTTCAGGTTCCGAAGCGGGCGGCCGGGAGCGCCGCGGCCGCCAGGCCGTGCAGCACGTCGCCCACGACGATCACCGACGGGCTGCCCAGTCCGGCCTGCACGATCGACACGCCCAGGCGCGCCAGCGTCGTGGCGACGTGGCGCTGCGTCGGCAGGCTCGCGTGCTGGATCACCGCCACCGGCGTGTCCCCCGGCAGGCCGTGCAGCAGCTCGGCCTGGATGTGCGAGGCCCCCGCCACGCCCATGTAGATCACCAGCGTGAGCCGCGCGTCGCGCGCGGTGGCCGCCAGCGCGCGCCAGTCGGTCGGGTCCTGCGGCGCCGCCGCGCCGGTCTTGGCGTGACCGGTGACGAAGACGACGCCCTGGGCGTGATCGCGGTGCGTGAGCGGCACGCCCAGGGACGTCACGGCGGCCAGCCCGGCGGTGATGCCGTTGACCACCGTGGCCTCGATGCCGGCCTCGCGCAGGTGCTCGACCTCCTCGCCGCCGCGGCCGAAGATGAACGGGTCGCCGCCCTTCAGGCGCACCACCGTCTCGCCCTCGCGCACGGCGGTGATCATGAGTTTCTCGATGAAGGCCTGGGGCGTGCTCTTGCAGCCGCCGCGCTTGCCCACGTGGACGATGCGCGCGCCGGGGCGGGCGTAGGCCGCGACGATGGCGTCGTTCACCAGGTCGTCGACGAACAGCACGGTGGCCGCGCCGATGGCCTTGACGGCCTTGAGGGTCAGCAGCTCGGGGTCGCCGGGGCCGGCGCCCACCAGGGTGCAGGTGCCGAGGGCGGCGGAAGAGGAGAAGGTCGGAGCGGTCATCGTGGAAACGTCGTTCTTGGAAATTCTGGGGCGTGGGGCGTGGGGCGTGGGGGCCGGGCGGATCGGCGCTCAGCCCGACACCGGCAGCGCGACCGGTGGCGTCGCGGCGCTCGCGGTGGCGCGCACCATGCGCTGGAGTTCGGGGATGCAGGAGCCGCAGTTGGTGCCGCACTTGAGTTCGCCCTGCAGCGCGACCAGGCGCTCCTTGTCCGAGCCCGCGCATCGCGCCAGGGTGCCGGCGATGGCGGTCTCGGTGATGCCGAAGCAGCTGCAGACGATCTTGCCGCGCGCGGCGACGCCGGCCGGCGCAGTCGCGCCCGGGCGCAGCAGCAGTCGGCCGAAGGTCTGCGCCGGCAGCTGCTCCTGCAGCAGGGTGCGGATCCAGGCCTCGGCGCGGACGTCGCCGCCCAGCAGGAAGCCTTCGAGGTGCGCTTCCTGGCCGTCGCCGGTGCGCACCAGGCGCGCCGCGCGGCGCTGGCCGTGGCGCGCGTCGACGTAGCGCAGGGTGTCGGCGCCGGCCAGGCCGAGCAGGTCCTCGACCTGCTGGAGCAGTGCGTCGTCCGGCGCCTCGTGCGCGGCGGCGCGCAGCAGGATGCCGGTGCGCTCGACGGCGGCGTCGGCGCCGGCGACCAGCGCGCCGCCGGTGCCGAAGGGCACGCAGCTCGCGAACTCGAAGCGCGGCATCAGCGCGCGCAGCGAACGTTCCACCGCCAGCGCGCGGTCGGCCGGCAGCCAGGCCATCGCCAGCAGGCCCCAGGGCAGCTCGGCCTTGAGGATCTTCACGGCCGCGTGCTTGAGCTCGGGCTGCTTGGAGTCGGGGCAGTAGGCCGGCGTGGTCAATGCGTTGACGCCCGCGATGGCCTCGCCCGCGCCGGAGCGGCCGCCGAGGTATTCGGCGCCCCAGTGCATGGCGATGAAGGCCTGGCTCAGGCCGACCTCCGGGCTCGACTGCACCGGGATCACGACCGAGCCGCGGCGCGAGGTGACGTGGACCAGATCGCCGTCCTTGAGCTGGCGCCGCGCCAGGTCCTGCGGATTCATCTGCACGACGGGCTCCGGGACGTGGCCGAACAGGCGCCCGAGCGTGCCGGTGCGGCTCATGCCATGCCACTGGTCGCGCAGGCGCCCGGTGTTCAGCGAGAACGGGAAGCGCGCCTCGCGCGCCTCGGCCACGGGCTTGTAGGGCGCGACGTGGAAGCGCGCGCGGCCATCGGGCGTCGGGAACACGCCGTCCTCGTAGAGCCGCTCGCGGCCGCGCGCGGCGCCTTCGGGCAAGGGCCACTGCTGCGGGCCGAGCGCGTCGAGCATCGCCCACGACAGGCCCGTGATGTCCAGATCGCGCCCGCGCGTCGATTCGCGGTGCTCGCGCCAGATCGCCTCGGCGCCGGCCGCGTCGTCCAGGGCGTAGGGGAACAGGGTGGTCGACGCGACCGCCGGCAGCTTGCGCTCCAGCCGCCGCGCGAAGTCGGCCACGGCCGACCAGTCGTGCCGCGCCTCGCCCGGCGCGGCCACGGCCGGCCGCACGCGCGAGATGCGCCGCTCGCTGTTGGTGACCGTGCCGACCTTTTCGCCCCAGGTGGTGGCCGGCAGCAGCAGGTCGGCGTAGGCGCAGGTGGCGGTGGTGGCGAAGGCCTCCTGCACCACCACGAACTCGCAGCGCTCCAGCGCGCGCCGCACCGTGGCCTGGTCGGGCATCGACTGGGCCGGGTTGGTGCAGGAGATCCACAGCGCCTTGATCTGGCCGTCGGCCGCGGCCTCGAACATCTCCACCGCCGTCTTGCCCGGCGCGGCCGGCACGTCGGCCACGCCCCACAGCGCGGCGACCTCGGCGCGGTGGTCCGCGTTGGCCATGTCGCGATGGCCGCCCAGCAGGTTGGCCATGCCGCCGACCTCGCGCCCGCCCATCGCGTTGGGCTGGCCGGTGAGCGAGAACGGGCCCGCGCCCGGGCGGCCGATCTGCGCCGTCGCCAGGTGCAGGTTCACCAGCGCGGCGTTCTTGGCCGTGCCGGAGGACGACTGGTTCAGGCCCTGGCAGTACAGGCTCAACGTCGCGGCGGAGGTCGCGAACAGCCGCGCGGCCTCCAGCAGGTCCTCGGCCGCGATGCCGCAGACCTGCGCGACGCGCTCGGGCGTGCAGTCGCGCACCAGCGCGCGCAGGGCGTCGAAGCCGCTGGTGTGGGCGGCGATGTAGTCGGGCTTGGTCCAGCCTTCCCACAGCATCAGGTGCAGCATGCCGTGCGCCAGCATCACGTCGGTGCCGGGCTGGATCGCCAGGTGCAGGTCGGCGATCTCGCAGGTGTCGGTGCGCCGCGGGTCCACCACCACGATCTTCATCGCCGGGTTGGCGCGCTTGGCGTCCTCGATGCGGCGGAACAGGATCGGGTGCGCCCAGGCCGTGTTGCTGCCGGTGATGAACAGGCAGGCGGCGTGGTTGAAGTCGTCGTAGCAGGCCGGCGGCGCGTCGGCCCCCAGCGTCTTCTTGTAGCCGGCCACCGCGCTGCTCATGCACAGGCGCGAGTTGGTGTCGAGGTTGTTGCTGCCGATCAGGCCCTTCACCAGCTTGTTGAAGACGTAGTAGTCCTCCGTCAGCAGCTGGCCGGAGATGTAGAAGCCGACCGCGTCGCGCCCGTGGGCGTCGATCACGCGGGCGAACTCGGACGCCGCGTCGTCGAGCGCGTCGTTCCAGCCGATGGCCATCGGCGCGGCATCGCGCGAGGGACGCCGCATCGGCCGCAGCAGGCGCGTCTGGCGCGTGACCTCGGCGGCGGCCGTCAGGTGCAGGGTCGAGCCCTTGGTGCACAGGCGGCCGAAGTTCGCCGGGTGGTCCGGGTCGCCGCGCACGCCGGTGATCTGCGCGCCGACGGATTCGATGATCACGCCGCAGCCGACGCCGCAGTACGGGCAGGTCGAGCGCGTCTCGCGAGCCGAGACGGTGAGGTCCAGGGCCGGCGCCAGGGGCTGGAGGAGGGACATCACGACGCGTCAGCCCCCGTGGGGCGCCTGCACGCCGAAGCTCTCGTCGCCCAGCGCGCCGGCCGTGGCCGCGCCGGGGCCAGCGCGCGGCGCGGCCAGGTCGAGCGCGTGGGTGGCCAGCTCGGCCGCGTCCAGCTGCACCGCGCCGGCCTCCACCTGGCAGGCGAAGCGCGGCACGCAGCCCTCGTCGGGCGCGCGGGCGCAGCCGTCGTCCAGCGCGATGGTCCAGTTGTGCAGCGGGCAGGCCACGCTGGTGCCGAACACGATGCCCTGCGACAGCGGTCCACCCTTGTGCGGGCAGCGGTCGAGCAGGGCGAACACCTCGTCGGTCGCGGTGCGGAACACCGCCACCGCCACGCCCGCCGGGCGCGCCACGCGGCGCGAGCCCAGCACGGGGATGTCCTCCAGGCGGCAGATCGTCGTCCAGTCGGTCATGGGATCTTCTTTCTCTTCTCGTGGGTTTCTTGTGGACGGGGAGACTCAGGCCGTCACTTCGGCCACTGGCACGAACTGGCGCACGTCGACCGACGCCTGCACCGATTCGAACCACGGGTCCGGCTCGCCGTCGAGCGCGAACTGCAGCCGCTCCCACAGCGCCCGGCGGCCCTCGGCGTCGTCCAGGATGCGCTTCTTGACGTGGTCCAGGCCGACGCGGCCGATGTAGTGCACCGTGCGCTCCAGGTACCAGGCCTCGCCGCGGTAGAGCTCCAGGAAGGCGCCGGTGTACTCCATCACCTCGGCGGCGGTCTTCACCTTGATCAGGAAGTGCGCCACCTCGGTCTTGATGCCGCCGTTGCCGCCGACGTAGATCTCCCAGCCCGAATCGACGCCGATCACGCCGACGTCCTTGATGCCGGCCTCGGCGCAGTTGCGCGGGCAGCCGCTGACGGCGATCTTGACCTTGTGCGGCGAGTACATCGCCCACAGCGCGTGCTCGATGTCTTTGCCCATCTGCGTCGAGTCCTGGGTGCCGAAGCGGCACCACTCGCTGCCCACGCAGGTCTTCACCGTGCGCAGCGACTTGGCGTAGGCCAGGCCGCTGGGCATGCCGATGTCCTTCCAGACGCCCTGCAGGTCCTCCTTCTTCACGCCCAGCAGGTCGATGCGCTGGCCGCCGGTCACCTTGACCGTCGGGATCTTGTACTTGTCGGCGGCGTCGGCGATGCGGCGCAGCTCGTCGGGCGTGGTGTGGCCGCCCCACATGCGCGGGATCACCGAGTACGTGCCGTCCTTCTGGATGTTGGCGTGGCTGCGCTCGTTGATGAAGCGGCTCTGCGGATCGTCCCTGGCCTCCTTGGGCCAGGTGCTGATGAGGTAGTAGTTGACCGCTGGGCGGCAGCTCGCGCAGCCGTCGGGCGTGCGCCAGCCCAGGCCGGCGTAGACCTGCGCGTGGGTCAGGTACTTCTGGCCGCGGATGGCGTCGCGCACGTCCTGGTGGCTGGCGTCGGTGCAGCCGCACATCGCCTTCTTGCCCGGCGCGGCGGAGTAGTCGCCGCCGGCCGTGAACATCAGGATCTGCTCGACCAGCCCGGTGCACGAGCCGCACGAGGCGCTGGCCTTGGTGTGCTTCTTGACCTCGTCGAGCGTGAACAGGCCCTTCTCGCGGATCGCCTTGCAGATGGTGCCCTTGTTGACGCCGTTGCAGCCGCAGACCTCGGCCTCGTCGGGCATCGAGGCGGCCTTGCTGTGGCCCTCGTGGCCGGTGTCGCCGATGTTCGATTCGCCGAACATCAGCTTCTCGCGGATGTCGACGATGCTGCGGCCGTCGCGCAGCAGCTTGAAGTACCAGCTGCCGTCGGAGGTGTCGCCGTAGAGGCAGGCGCCGATGAGCTTGTCGTCCTTGAGCACCAGCTTCTTGTAGACGCCGCCGAAGGGGTCGCTCATGACGATCTCCTCGGTGCCCTCGCCGCCCATGAACTCGCCGGCGCTGAAGAGGTCGATGCCCGTGACCTTGAGCTTGGTCGAGGTCAGCGAGCCCTGGTAGCGCCCGATGCCCCACTGCGCCAGGTGGTTGGCCGCCACCTTCGCCTGCTCGAACAGCGGCGCCACCAGGCCGTAGGCGATGCCGCGGTGCGCGGCGCACTCGCCCACCGAGTAGACGCGCGGGTCGGTCACGGTCTGCATGGTGTCGTTGACCACGATGCCGCGGTTGCAGTGCAGCCGCATCGACTCGGCCAGCGCCGTGTTGGGGCGGATGCCCACGGCCATCACCACCAGGTCGGCCGGCACTTCCGGGCCTTCCTTGAAGCGCACCGCCTTGACGCGCCCGGCGCCGTCGTCGACCAGCTCCTGCGTCTGCGCGGCGAGGCGGAAGGTCAGCCCGCGCCCTTCGAGCGACTGGCGCAGCAGGCCGCCGGCGACGGCGTCGAGCTGGCGGTCCATCAGGCAGGCGCTGTTGTGCACCACCGTCACGCTCATGCCGCGCAGCATCAGGCCGTTGGCCGCCTCCAGCCCGAGCAGGCCGCCGCCGATGACCACCGCGTGCTTGTGCGTCCTGGCGGTCTCGATCATGTAGTCGGTGTCGGCGATGTCGCGGTAGCCGATCACGCCCTTGAGGTCCTTGCCCGGCACCGGGAGGATGAAGGGGTTGGAGCCGGTGCACAGCAGCAGCCGGTCGTAGGTGGTCTCGACCACCTCGCCGTCGGCGCCGACCGCGCGCACCAGGCGCTGCACGCGGTCGATCTCGGTGACCCGCTTGCCGGCGTGCAGGGTGATGCCGTTGTCGGTGTACCACTCCCAGCCGTTGAGCACGATCTCCTCGATCGTCTGCTCGCCCGCGAGCACGGGCGACAGCAGGATGCGGTTGTAGTTGGGGTGCGGCTCGGCGCCGAACACCGTGATGTCGTACATGTCGGGCGCGAGCTTGAGCAGCTCCTCGAGCGTGCGCACGCCCGCCATGCCATTGCCCACCAGCACCAGTTTGAGTTTCTTCATGGGGTTCGATCCTTTCGTGGGTTCAAAGCAAATGCGATGCCCGGCGCGCGTGGACAACAATCGCGCCATGAGCTTCGATGTCGAGATCGGCTACAGCAGCCACCGGGGACCGCGCGACCTGAACGAGGATTTCGCCGGCGCCGTGCGGGCGCCCAAGGGCGAGGAGGCGCGCGGCCTGATCGCCGCCATCGCCGACGGCGTGTCCACCGGGGGCGGCGGGCTGGAGGCGGCGCAGACCACCGTCATGGGCCTGCTGGCGGACTACTTCGCCACGCCCGACACCTGGGAGTCGACGGTGGCGCTGGACCGCCTGATCGGCGCCCAGAACAACTGGCTGGCCAGCCACAACGCGCGCCGCCAGGACGCCCGCACCGGCCTGACCACCCTGACCGCGCTGGCGCTGCAGGGCCACCGCTACACGCTGGCCCACGTCGGCGACACGCGCGCCTGGCACGTGCGCGCCGAGGCGGCCGAGGGCGCTGGCGCGGAGGTCGCGCGCCTGACCACCGACCACGCCTTCGAGCAGCGCGACCTGAAGTCGCAGCTCACGCGCGCGGTCGGCCTGGACGACCAGGTGCGCGTCGACTACGCGCAGGGCGACGTGCGAGTGGGCGACTGCTTCGTGCTGACCACCGACGGCGTCCACGGCGTGCTCAAGGACGTGCGCATCGGCGAACTGGCGCTGGCCGGCGAGGTCGAGGCGGCGAGCGAGGCCTTGGTGCAGGCGGCGCTCGCCGCCGGCACGCGCGACAACGCCACCGCGCTGGTGCTGCGCGTGACCGGCCTGGACGCGCGCTCGCTCGAGGACGAGCAGGTCGACGCGCGCCGGCTCGCCGCGCCGCCGCTGCTGAAGATCGGCGACGTGATCGACGGCTACACCGTCACCGCGCGCGTGGCCGACACCGGCGTGCACCTGATCTACCAGGCGCGCGAGACCGCCACCCGCGCCCTGGTGGCGCTCAAGACCCTGCACCCTTCGCGTGCCAGCGATCCGCAGGAGCGCGCCATGCTGGCGCACGAGGCCTGGCTCGGCCTGCGCGTGAGCGCGCGCGGCGACGCCGGCTTCGTGCGGGTGCATCCGCGCGATCCGCGCGCCAGCGCGCTCTACACCGTGTTCGACTGGCACGCCGGCCGCACGCTGGAGCAGCGCCAGGCCGACGGCCCGGCGCCCGTGGCCGAGGTGGTGGAGGCCGCCATCCAGTGGGCGCGCGCGCTCGGCCGGCTGCACCGCCACGGCGTGGTGCACCGCGACGTCAAGCCCGGCAACCTGCACCGCGGCGACGACGGCCGCTGGCGCCTGCTCGACCTGGGCGTGGCGCTGTCGGGCCGCGAGGACCCGGCCACGCGCGCCCTGCACGCCGGCACGCCCAGCTACATCAATCCCGAGCAGTGGGAGGGCGCCACGGCCGACGCCGGCAGCGACCTGTTCGCGCTCGGCGTCACGCTCTACCAGTGGCTGGCCGGCCGGCTGCCCTACGGCGAGATCGAGCCCTACCAGACCGCGCGCTACCGGCGCGACCCGGCCGCGCTTTCCGGCATCCGGCCGGACGTCCCGCTGTGGCTCGACCACTTGGTGCGCCGCGCCGTCGCGCGCGATCCGCGCGAGCGCTTCGAGACCGCCGAGGAGCTGCTGCTGGCGCTCGAGCGCGGGGCCTCGCGCCCGGTCGCCGCGCCGGGGCCGATCCCGCTGATCCACCGCGACCGCGTGCTGCTGCTGCGCATCGGCCTGGCGGTCTCGCTGCTGTTCAACGCCGTGCTGCTGACCTGGCTGCTCTTCCTGCCGCGATAGGGCCGCACCGGCCGACGGCCGCAGCGGCGGACGCGCGCCTGGTCTCATGATCAGGAACGCACCGGGCGGCGGGCCGTGGGCGACTTCTTCAGGCCGGTGATGGGCGCGGCCGACGCGGCGGCGGCCGGCGACACGCGGGCGCGGCCGCCCTTCTCGGCCCAGGTGCGGGTCCAGCGGATCTGCATGACGCGCATCACGCCCAGCATGATCAGCGACAGCGCGGCGAAGAACACGAAGCCCCAGACGTAGCTGCCGAGGTACTGCTTGGACAGGCCCATGGCGTTGGGCACCAGGCCGCCGCCGAGGGCGCCGATCTCGCCGATCATCGAACCGGCCACGGCCGTGCTGGCCGGCCAGCGCAGCGGCACCAGCTGGAACAGCGCACCGTTGCCCGCGCCCAGGGCGGCGAAGCACACGATCAGCAGCAGCGTGGTGAGCATCAGCGAGGCCGAGCTCACGCCCACCAGCGCCAGGCCGACGGCCACCACGATCAGCACCACCGTCAGCGTGTTGACGCCGCCCCAGCGGTCGGAGATCCAGCCGCCCACCACGCGCACCGCCGCGCCCATGAAGGCCGCGAGCATGGTCAGCTGGCCGGCCTGCACCTTGGAGACGCCGAACTGGTCGTAGTAGTAGGAGGGCAGGAAGGTGATCAGGCCGATGAAGCCGCCGAAGGTCACGCCGTAGATCAGGCTGAAGACCCAGCCGTCCTTCTCGAACAGGCAGGCCACGTGCTCGCGGAAGCTGGCGTGGCTGTCGACGTCCGGCGGCTCCTGCGCGAAGACGATCATCACCACCATCGGGATCAGGATGGCGACGGCGGCCACGCCGTAGACGGCCTGCCAGCCCAGCCACTGCGCCAGCGGCGGCGCCACCAGCACCGACACGGCGGTGCCGATGTTGCCTGCGCCCACCAGGCCCATCGCCAGGCCCTTGTGCTGCGGCGGGAACGAGCCCGAGCCGAGCGACAGCGCGACGCCGAAGCTGGCCCCGGCGATGCCCAGCAGCACGCCCATGGCCAGCAGGTCGTTGAAGCTCTTGACGAAGAAGAAGCCGAACAGCATCGCCACCGCGATCAGGGCCATCTCCACCAGCGTGGCGTTCTTGCGGCCGATGTACTGCGACAGGATGCCCAGCGGGAAGCGCATCAGCGCGCCCGCGATGATCGGCACCGACAGCATCAGGCCCTTCTGGGCCGGCGTCAGGTTGAAGGTCTCGCTGATGAACGGCGCCATGGCGCCGTTGAGCACCCAGATGCAGCACGAGAACGCGAAGTAGAAGAAGGCGGCGAACAGGGTGGGCGAGTGGCCCGATCGCAGGAAGGACTTGAAGGTCGACATGGCAGCTTGGGTTCGATGCGATGCCTCGACACGGGCCCTGGCAGGCTCGCATCGTCGGCGGGTTGGGGGGAGGATTCCGGCGGCGTCGCCGGCGGTGAGGTGCCGGGCGGCGAGCGCCACCGGGATCCGCGGAACCGCGGAGAGATCACCAGGACGGTGCTTCGTTGCACCGTGAGCCGTCGTTCATGCAAGCTCCGTGCCCGGTCCGATCCGGGTTAGCCTCGGTGCTTTTCGGCGCCCCGCGCGTCACGAACATGCCGACCTCGCTGCACCTCGTCCTCGTCGACCTGTCCCTCGTCCCGTCCGCCGGCCTCGCCGGGTCCGCCGGAGCGTTCCCGGCCGTGCGCCGGGCCGTGGAAGAGGTCGGCGGACGACGGGTGACGGTGCATGCCGGTGCGCAGGCGTTCCTGCGCACGCTGCCCGGGCGCGCGGGCGACGTCCCGGCGTCCGACGGCACGGGCGCGATCGGCGCGGCGGACGTCCGGGTGCTGCTGCATGCGCCCTCGGACATCGACGGCGTGCTCGACCTCCTGCGGCGCGTGGCCGTCGCGGACCCGGTGCCCGGCGGCATGCCCTGGCCCGTGGCCGTCGTCGGCCCCCCGCTCGACGCCGCCGCGCACGAGGCGCTGGTCGAGGCCGGCGCGCAGGCCTGGGCCGACGTCGGCGCCATCGACGCACCGGCCCTGCGTGCATTGACCGACCGCGCCGGCGCGCGCTGGCGCCGCGAGCGCGCGCTGCGGTCCGAACTGGTGCAGCTGCGCACCCGCATGGACGAGCGCAAGTGGGTCGACAAGGCCAAGGGCCTGCTGATGCTGGCGCGCGGCATGGGCGAGGACGAGGCCTTCGCATTGCTGCGCAGCACCGCCATGCACGCCAACCTGCGCCTGGGCGAGGTCTCGCGCGCGGTGGTCGACGCCGCGCAATGGGCCGAGGCGGTGAACCGCGCCGGTCAGCTGCGCATGCTGTCGCAGCGCCTGGCGCGCCTGGCCGCGCAGGTGATGGTCAACGTCGAGACCGCCCGCAGCCTCGACCAGCGGCGCTCCGTGGCCGAACGGATCGACGAGAACATCGCCCACCTCGCGCGGCTGCCGCCAGAGCCCGCCTGCGCCGCCGCGCTGGCGCGGGTGCGCGCGGCCTGGGAGGCGCTGGTGGCGGTCTGGCCGCCGCGCACGGCGCCGCGCGACATGGTGCGCATCGACGCCGCCGCCGAGGCATTGCTCGAGGGCGCCGAGGTGCTGGCCGAGGCGCTGCAGACGGCCAGCGGCCGGCGCGCGCTGCGCATCGTCAACCTGTGCGGACGCCAGCGCATGCTGGCCGAGCGCATCGCCAAGGGCGCGCTGCTCGCGACCTTCCGCACCGGCAGCGACGCCGCGCTGCTGCCGGCCACCGCGCTGGCGTTCGAGGACGCGCTGGTCGAGCTGGAGCAGGCGCCGCTGACTTCGCCGGAGGTGCGCGCCGCGCTGGCCGCCGCCCGCGACGAATGGCTGCGCCTCGCGCGCAGCCTGCAGGGCCTGGGTAAATCGCAGGGCGGCGCCGCGCTGGCCCGCTCGGCCGAGGCGCTGGTCGACACCTTCGACCAGCTGGCCGCGCAGTACGAGCGCAGCCTGCAGGTCATCCTCTCCTGAGCCGGCGCGTGCCTACGGGTTCGTGCAGACGAAGCTGCCGGCGGCGTTGACGTTGCCCGCGACGTAGCGGGCATAGGCGGGGTAGGCGCACAGCGGCCGGGTGCGGCCCGGCACGCCGGCGGTGTCGGCCACCACCTGGGCCGGCGGCACGGTGGCGTTCTCGACCCAGTTCTCCAGCGTGGTGAGCGAGTCCCAGGCGGCGTTGAAGACGCTGCTGGTGGCGTGGCCGTAGCCGGGGATCTCGTAGTAGCGCACGAAGTTGTCGACCTGCGCGCCGCCCATGGCGTTGCGCAGGCGCGCGTAGTACTGCGCGGTGGCGCGGGGGCTGACCAGCGCGTCGTGCGAGCCGTGCGCCATCAGGATCTTGCCGCCGCGCGCCTGGAAGGCCGACAGGTCGGCGCTGTTGACGTCCTGCAGCGCGGTCAGCTCGACGATGCGCGACTGCAGCGCGCCCGGGTTCTGCGGATCGACCGCCAGCGAGTTGGCGTTCGGATTGCGCGTCACGAAGAAGCGGATCCACTGGTCCCAGAAGGTGCTGCCGTAGGGTGGCGCGCCCGCGGCCGTGACCGCCGGCATCGGGAAGGCCGGGGCCAGCGTGCCCAGCGACAGCGTGACGATGGTCGGCTGCAACGGGCTGGCGCCGGTGGCGCCGAAGTCGGTGGCCCAGGTGTTGAAGCCGGGGTAGGTGGTCTCGCCGCTGGCCAGGCGGTAGGGCAGCACCAGGGGCGTGTTGGTGACCTCGAAGGCGTTGATCTGCGCGTCCGAGAGGCAGCCGTCGCCGGTGTCCGCACCGCCCGCGCAGCGCAGCGCCGTGCCGTTGAAGGTGGCGGTGCGCGGGTCGAAGCCGGCGTTGCAGGCGGCGACGTTGCTCACCACGCCGTCGGCGACGCCGTCGAGGCCGTCGCAGGCGGCGGTCGAGGCGTCGAGCAGCAGGCGGCGCTTGGCGCGGCTCGGGTAGGCGCCGGGCTGGGCCAGGGCGCGCGTGATGCGGCCGAACTGCAGGTCCAGCGAGGCGGCGTTCCAGGCCGGGTAGAGCACGATGGCGCCGTCGAAGTCGGCCGGCCAGCGCGTGACGGCGAACAGCGCCTCGCGCCCGCCGGTCGAACCGCCGGCGAAGTAGGTGCGGTTGGGCCGGGTGGCGTAGCGCGCGTCGATCAGCGCCGTGGCCACGTCGCGCGTCTTCTTGATGGCGTCGCTGGCGAAGTTGCGCAGCATCTCGTCGTTGGCGCCGAAGCTGCCGTCGCGGCTCGTGGTCACCGGATCGGCCTGGTGGCCGGAGTCGCTGCCGAAGGTGGCGTAGCCGCGGCCGAGCGGCGTGGGCCGGTCGGCCGGACCGGCCGGCACGTTGCCCGCGCCGGTGGCGATGATGCCGTTGTAGCCGCCGCCGCCGAACATCATGGCCTTGCCGTTCCAGGCGGTGGGAAGGTTGAGCTGGAACTTGATGCTCTGCGCGGCGGTGTCGACCGGGCGGATGTCGCCCAGCACCCGGCAGTACTCGCCGACCGCCGTGGCGCCGCTGCCGGCGGCGGGCACGACGGTGGTGCTGGTGACGACGGCGCCCGTGGTGGCCAGGCCGATCGCGTCGGCGGCGACGGTCATGCCGTTCAGCTGGGCGCAGGTCATGGCCTGCCGGGGCGGCGTGGCAGGGGCGTCGTCGTCGCCGCTGCCGCCGCAACCCGCGACGAGGAGCGTGGCGGCCAGCACCGTGCCGAAGGCCGTCGGGCGGCGTGGAAAGGAGAAAGCCTCGGCCTGGGAGGGCGTCGTCATGTCGTGTCTCTTTCTTGTGAGGGGTCTGGCCGGGGTTCCTTTCCGTCGGGATGGCGGGGGACGCGGCGCAGCCAGCTTAGTGGGCCGCGCGCCGCACCGTATCGGTGATTAGCCGGATGGCGTCGCCGCGCGGGCGGCGCCGTCTCAGCGGCGGTACGGGTTGTTCGGGAAACGGTCGTGACGGTCCGGCACGCCGTCGCGGTCGCGATCGCGGAAGCGACGGTGGGCGCGGCGGTCGTACCCGTGATCGTGGCGGTGGTCGTACCGGTGGTCGTAGCGGGGACCGTGGCGGGGCGGCGCGACGCGATACGCCGGCGGTGGCGGCTGCACCACGATCGCCTGGGGCCGGTCGTGGCGGCCGCCCGGATGGCCGTGGGGCTGGGCCTGCGCCGGGGTGGCGAGGGCGCCGAGCGCCAGCAGGGCGGCGGCGGCGGCGAGGAAGATCTGCTTCATGGCGACTCCTTGGAGCTTGCGGGGGGTTGCGATGCCGCCATGGTGGCCCGCGCACGTGAACGCCGTGTAAGGCGCGCGCGAAGTCGGGTGAACGTGTGCAAGCGGCCCGCGAAGTCGGTTCGCGCGATCTTCCTCAGGCGTCGGCGGAACCGGGCGGGCGGCTCCGGCGTGCCGGTCCGGCGACCCTCAGCGCCACTCCTTGGGCAGCAGCGGAACCACGCTCTGATCGGTCATCGCGTAGTGCCTCACGATGGGTTCGCGGTCGAACAGCTTCTTGCGGTCCTCGGCGTCGATCGACGGCTGCAGCGGCTCGGTGCCGACGTACTGCCGGATCGCGTCCATCGATTCCCATACCGAGACGACCGCCACCTCCGTGGTGCCGTCGCCCAGGTCGCGGAACAACGCGGCGGCGCGCTCGTTGCCGGGGGCCGCGTTCATCTCCTTGAGCTTGATCGTCTCCAGGTACGTCTGGCATTCCTCGCGCAGGGGTGTGCGGATCCAGAACGTCCATGCGCGAAAAATCTTGTCCATGCCAGGTCGAATGAAGGTGAGAGGTCGTTGGGATCGGTGGATTCCGGGATGCGGTCGTGCGGTCGCGCTGGCGCGTCGGGACAAACATTAGAGGTGAATACTTTTGAATTACAAAAGCATGACACAACCACTTTTTCTTTGTATCGGCGCCAAGCCCCATTCTGCAGGGGCTGCCACGAGAGCATTCGCTAACGAGAATACCAAAAGTTACTCAAGCGTGGTATTTGTCAGACGAATTGTGAGTCTTTGTCAATTCCCTGCGGACGATCGAGCGTCTCAATGAAGTCGAAAATACTCATGATGATCGACTATCGCCGCACGACATGACAGCCACCTTGCTGGACCACCGGGCCAACAGGCTCCTCGCGGCATTCGGGCCGGAGGACATCGACCGCTGGCTCCCGCACTTCGACCTCGTCGATCTGCCCCTGGGCTGCGTGCTGTGCGAGCCCCACGAGCAGCGCACCTATGCCTATTTCCCGACGACGGCCGTGGTCTCGATGATCTATCTCATGGACACGGGCGCCTCGGCCGAGGTCGCCGTGATCGGACGCGAGGGTTTCGTCGGCGTGTCGACCCTGCTGGGCGGCGGCTCGACGCTCAACCGGGCCGTCGTGCAGAGCGCCGGCCAGCTGCTGCGCCTGCCCGCGCGGATCATCCGGACCGAGGTCGAGCGCGGCGACCGCGTGATGCGCCACCTGCTGCGCTACACGCAGGCGCTGCTCACGCAGGTGTCGCAGACGGCCGTGTGCAACCGCCACCACTCGCTCGACCAGCAGCTGTGCCGCTGGCTGCTGCTGATGCTCGACCGCATCGACGAGGACCGCCTGGAGATGACGCAGGAGATGATCGCCGCCATGCTGGGGGTGCGCCGCGAGAGCGTGACCGAGGCCGCGCTCAAGCTGCAGGCCGCCGGCGTCATCAGCTACCGGCGCGGGCGCATCGACGTCATCGACCGCCCCGGCCTGGAGCGGCGCGCGTGCGAGTGCTACGGCGTGGTGCGCTCGGAGTACGGGCGCCTGCTGCCCGAGCCGGCCTAGCGCAGCAGCGGGATGTTGTTGCCGCGCCGGTCGAAGATGCCGAAGTCGGCCGCCTTGCTGCGCAGCAGCCGGAGGTCGTCGAGCGCTTCGTCGCGCACGTCGTAGGTGCGGGTGCCACGCGCCAGGAGCCGGCCCTCGGGGTCCTGCAGTTCCCAGTGCCAGCATCCCGTCGCTTCCTGATAGACCACAGCTCTCACCGGACACCCCGCTTCCTCTGAGATTCAAAAGACCAGTTCCGCGCCGTTCGCGCAGCCGAGCCGACCGCCGACCTCGGTCTTGGCGAGGTCGAGACCCAGCATGTCACGCAGCACGGTGTTGAGCAAGGGATCGACCAGGGGCGCGAGCACGCTCGACACCACGGTCCCCAGCGCCGTGACGACGCCGCTGAGCGCGCCGGCCACGGCGGCGAGCACGCTCGGCGTGGTGTTGCTCATGGTGCCCGTGGGTCCGGTGGGCGGCACGGGCTGCAGCAGGGTGGCGGCCGAGCGCAGCGTCTGGCCGATCGAGTCCGTGACGTTGAGCGTCGAGAGCGCGAGCCAGGCCGGCTCGGCGCGCACGTCGGGCGGGTTGGCGAAGGTCTGGTCGACGGTGGTGGCGCCGAACGCCAGGTCCCCCTTCAGGGCCAGGCCGCCGCCGTAGAAGGGGATGCGCGATCCGCAGGTCGTGACCACGCCGAGCAGCACCTTGGTGCAGACCTTGGCGCCGACGTCGAGCAGCGGCAGGGGCGCCACCACGGGCGCCGCCGCGCCGCCGAACACCTGCGCCTTCGCCTGCGCGAGCGTGCCGCCGAACGAGCCGATGCGCAGGGTGGCGGCGGTGGTGGTGGTGCGCGCCGTCAGCGAGGTGGCGGCGGGGTTGGCGCAGCTGAAGTCGGTCACGCGCGAGGCGCCGCCGCCGACCTCCAGGCCGATGTCGATGCGCACGTTGGGCGAGAGGAAGAGCGCGTCCTGGATCGGCTGGTTCGCGCATTGCACGAGGCAGGCCACCACGTCGGCCAGGTTCAGGTTGAGCACGCTCTTGAGCGTCGACATCAGCGGCCCCAGCGCGCTGGACAAGGCGTTGGTCAGGTTGGCCAGACCCGTGAGCAGCGGCAGCTCCACCGTGATCAGCGTGCGCACCTGCGCCGTGCGCACGGCGATGGCGTTCGGTCCGGTCGGATCGAGCCGCGCCAGGCCCGGGTCGCCGATCGCCGAGAGCTGGGGCGGCTCGATCACCCGCGCGCTGGCCGTCAGGTTGACGAGCCCGGGCACGCCCAGGGGCACGCTGGCGACCAGCCCGTTGCTGCCGTTGGCCAGCTGCACCATCGCCTCGACGAGCTGGAAGACCTGCAGGTCGACCGCCAGCGCGGCCGCGGGCGTGCCGCTCTGCACCCTGATCAGGCTGCCCAGCCTGACCAGCGGCTGGGCGCCGGGGACGTTGGCCGCCAGGCGCAGCGCGTCCAGCGCGCCGAGCGTCGCCTGGGCGGTGTCGCCCTGCCGGGTCAGCACCGTCGCCGCCGCCTGCAGCAGCGTGCCCACCGGCACGGCGGTGTCGAGCACCTGCTCGTAGCGGCCGGCCGCGATCCCCAGGGTCAGTGCGAGCTGGTCGAGGTAGGCCAGCAGCTGCAGCCGGCTCGTGGCCAGCCCGTCGTACGCCACCGCGTCGAGCGCCAGCGAGCCGCCGAGCATGCCGCCCAGCACCGCGTTGAGCAGGCTCGCGCGCGCGCCGTCGATGCCCGCGAGCGTGCTGCGGATGGTCAGCGCGGCGCGGGGCTGACGCCGCGCGGCGAGGGCGCGGACCTCGATCGTGCGCGGCTGGGCGCCGGGCAGGTTGGGCATCAGCAGCGCGGGCGTGCGGCGCATGGTGACCGTCACGGCGTTGGGCGCCTGGCCGGTGGCCGGCACGCCGTAGTGGGTCGGCGCGGCGTAGGTCGCCGGGTCCCAGCGGCCGCAGTCGACGTCGCCCGCGACCAGGGGCAGGCCGGCGGGCAGGTTGAGCGCGGCGTTGGCCACGGCGGCGGTGCGCGCGCCGGCGCAGTCGGCGCTCGTCGCCAGCGCCTGCGCGCCGGCCAGCGCGGCCAGATCGACGGCCTTCTGCATCTCGCGCTTCAGGTAGAACAGCCAGCCCAGCTCGGTGCCGACCAGCACGCCCACCAGCAGGCCCAGCGCCAGCGCCGTCTGCACCAGCACCGAGCCGGAGGATCGACGCCGGCGGGGCGGGTGGGAGGGGAGGGCGGGCGGCATGGAGCGAGGCATCGGAGGACGGAGCGACGAACCGGGGCGGCTCAGGTCGGCCGCGCCATGGTCGCCCGGCGCGTCATCGCGTCCGGCACCCAGGGCATGCCCGCTAGCGGCATGAGCGCGTTGTGGCTGTACCAGTGGGTGACGCTCACCGTGACGACGCCGCCCGTGGCGGCGACGGCGACCTGCACGTGCGTCGCCACCCAGGCCCGGCGGCTGGCGAAGGTGGCCGCCACCGGGGACGGCACCATCAGCGAGCCGGCCAGCGAGTCGAAGACGACGTCGCTCACCCGCTGCGCGTCCGGCGCCGTGCCGTTGGGCATCAGCGCCACCGCGCGCA
The DNA here is from genome assembly GCF_050435945.1 of Variovorax sp. PvP013. Taxonomy (NCBI): domain Bacteria; kingdom Pseudomonadati; phylum Pseudomonadota; class Betaproteobacteria; order Burkholderiales; family Comamonadaceae; genus Variovorax; species Variovorax sp. PvP013. Next base: position 147,032 of record NZ_JBNDLF010000005.1, on the reverse strand, counting down.
CGCCGTCCTCCGCCGCGCGCGCGATCGCCTGCTGCAGGTAGAGGATCGCGCCGAGGGTGACGATGCCGTGGACCAGCGCGAGCAGGATCGTGAGCACGAAGGCGAACTCCACCGCCGCCACGCCGTCCTGCCGGCCGCGCGCCCTCATGGCGCCCGCCCGTCGAGCAGCATGCTGGCCTGGCCGGTGAGGGTGGCGGGCATGGCGAAGTTCATCATCGGCAGCATGCGGTCGATGCCCGAGGCGGTGACCGTGACCCGGACCTGACAGCGTTGCGCCCAATCCGCGCCGCAGGCGGGCGTCGCGCAGTCGTCGGTGCCGCTCTGGCAGATCCGCGCCACCACCACGGGCGCGGTGGCGAACCAGCCCTCCACCCGCGAGGCGGCGACCGTGGCGGCCTGCGCGCGGCGCAGTTGCAGCTGCTGCTGCGGCAGCGGGGCGGCCGTGCCGGCGACCTTCTGGTAGCGCAGGGCGGCGCGCGCGCCCTCCTCCGCGGCGTGCTGCAGTCCCATGTGCAGGGTCAGGGCGATGCCGTAGCACAGCGTGGCGTAGATCAGGCCGAAGAACGCCAGGAAGACGAAGGCGAACTCGATCGCGTACACCCCGCGCTGGCCTTCCACCGCACCCGGCGCGCGCCGCCGCCGCCCGCGGGCGCGGAGGTGGTGGTGCGCCGCGGGCCGGGCCATGGCCGTCAGCGCCCCGTGCCGCCTTGGGAGGCGCCGCCGCCGGCGGTGCTGAAGCCGAAGCGCTCGGGGATCGGCTGCTCGAAGCTCTTGAGGTAGCGCTGGTAGCTGCGCCCGGCCACGTCGCCGGGGATCGGGCGCGGCACCGGCGAGGCGGCGGTGCCGTCGCGCTGCAGGGCCAGCAGGCCTGCCGTGGCGTCGCCCACGCGCGTGGGTCCGGCCGGAGCGGCCTCGGTCCCGGCCTGCGGCGACGCGAGGGGCTCGGCGGTCTCGGCGGCGCGGGCGGTCTGCTCGACGGCGAGGAAGGCGAGCGGACCCGAAGCCAGGCTCAGCGCCAGGGCCGCCAGGCGGCGATGGAGGGAGGGGCGGGCGCGTGTCATGGCGGGCTTTCGTCGGCGGTGCGGGAGGAGGCCGCCGAGCGGGCGGCGGGTGGGGAGGGCAGGTCGCGCGCGGCCTGGCGGATGGCGTGGCGCGTCCCGGGCGGGAGGTTGCGCGCGTTCATGAGCTGCTCGGCCTCGTTGCCGCGCCGCGTCGCGAACAGGTAGAGCGCCAGGTTGGCCTGGACCTGGGGCTGGTCCGGCTGCAGCTGGCTCGCCTGCATCAGCGGCACCCGCGCCTGCGCCGTGCGGCCGGCGCGCAGCATCGCGTAGCCCAGGTCGTTGAGGACCAGGACGCCGGTCGGATCGCGCTGGCGCGCCTGCGCCAGCATCTCGATGGCCTGGGTGAAGTCGCCGTCGGCGCCGGCGAGCAGGCCCAGGCCGTGGTAGGCCGCGCCGGCCAGCGGCGTGTCCAGCAGGCGCAGGTACTGCTGGCGGCTCTCGGCGATCTGGCCGGTGCGGCGCAGGGCGTCGGCGCGCATGCGCAGCGTCTCGGCCGTCGCCGGCGTGCGGCGCTCGAGCGCGTCGAGGTGCGCCAGCGACGCGAACCACAGGCCGTCGCGCTGCATCTGCTCGATCAGCCGGACGTGGATCGCCGGCGTCTGCAATGCGCCGGCGCCCGGCTCCAGGGCGGCGTCGGCCGCGGCGCGATCGGCCTGCGCCCGGGCGCCCGCGTACGAGCCGGCGCCGCCGGTGCCGCAGCCGGTGAGCGCCATCACCAGCGCCAGCAGGCCGGTGGCGGTGCCGACCGGAAGTCGTGTCCGGGAGTTCATTTCGAGAGCGCTCCGAGCGAGCGTGTGATGGCCAGGAAGCCCGGCCCGGCCGTCACGATGACCAGGGCCGGCAGCAGGGTGGTGACCATGATCCCGGTCATCTTCACGGTGATGCGGCCGATCTGCGCCTTCAGGTCGGCCCGGCGGCGCTCGCGCAGCCGCTCGCCGAACTGGGTCAGCGGCTCCTGCACGGCGCCGCCGTGGCGGTCGATCTGCACCAGCAGCGCGACCAGGTCGGCCAGCTGCTCGTCGCGGTGCAGCGTGGCCATGCGCTGGAGCGAATGCTCGCGCGAGCGCCCCTGCGCGTACTGTCGGTTGGCGATGGCGAGTTCGCCGGTCAGCACCGGTAGGGTCTCGGTGAAATCGCTCGCCAGCACGTGCAGGGTCTGGTCCAGGCTCAGGCCGACGCCCTGGAGCAGCCGCAGCAGCTCGACGAACATCGGCAGCTCCTGCGCCACGCGCGTGCGCCGCGCGGCCGCGAGACGCGCCAGCACCCACTTGGGCGCCATGAAGCCGAGCACGAAGGCCGCCGCGGCCACCAGCAGCGGATCGCCCGACAGCAGGCCCGCGCCGCGCAGCCCGAGGGCGGCGACCGGCAGCGCCGTGGCCAGCACCGCGCGGGCGGCCAGCAGCCGGAGCTGGCCGCGCAGCGCCGGTCCGCCGCACTGGTCGATCAGGCGGCGGTCCTCGTCGGCCACCAGCAGGCGGCCCCAGCGGGTGCGCAGCCAGTGCGCGCGCCGCTCGGCGCCGGCGCGGCCGGCGGCGCCGGCCTCGGCCCCGGCGCCACCGACATCGTCGGATTCGTCGGTCTCGCCCGCCTTGCCAGCCTCGTCGGGCACCGGTCCCGCCGTCGGCGCCGTGGCGCCGAGCACGGCGCGGCCGAACACGCGGCGGCTGCGCGCGGCGCGCCATTCCCGCTGCGCCACCAGTCCCGCGACGAGCAGCGCCGCCGCCGCCAGCAGCGCGACGCTCAGCGCCATCAGCCGGGTCGCGTCGAGGGACGTGAGGAGCGTCGCCATGGCGTTCACCGCAGCCGCGCCAGGCGGTAGAGCAGCAGCGCGCCCAGCGACTGCAGGCCCAGCGCGCCGAACAGCATCGTGCGGCCGGTGCCGTCGAGCCACATGCGCACGATGTAGTCGGGGTTGCCCGCCATGATGGTCGCGCCCACGCCCAGGGGCAGCAGGCCGAGGATCCAGGCCGACAGGCGCGTCTCGGCCGACATCGCCGCCAGCTCCTGGCCGGCCTGTTCGTTGTCGCGCAGCGAGGTGGCGACACGTTCGAGCAGCAGGTCGGCGCGCCCGCCGTAGCGCACGCCCAGCCCCAGGATCGCGCCGAGCAGGTGCAGCTCGCCCACGCGCAGGTGGTCGGCGGTCTGGTCGAGCGCGGCGTCGAGGTCGACGCCGGCGCGCGCCAGGGCGGCGGCGTGCTCCATCGCCTCGCGCAGCGGCGCCTTGAGCGTCGCGGTCGCGAGCTGGAACGCCGACTGCGGCGAGTTGCCGATGCGCACCATCCGCACCATGGCGTCGATGAAGCCCGGCAGCTGGAGCACCAGGCGGCGGCGGAACTTCTGTACGCGCAGCCAGACGACGAAGCCGCCCCCGGCGGCGCCCAGCAGCAGCACGCCGCCCATGGCCACCGGCCCGAGCGCCGCGCCCGCCGCCAGCGCTGCGGCGCCGCCCGCGCCGACGGCCAGCCCCAGCTGGCGCGGCGTGGCGACGGCGCGCAGCCAGCCCGGCAGGCGCCGCGCGAAGGCCGACGCCGGGGCGTTCGCCGCGGCGGCCGCGGCAGCGGTCGCGGCGGCGAGGGCGGCGGTGCCGTCCGGCCGCGCGGCTTCGTCCATGGTGGGGAAACCGGGCCACCCGCCCGCCGCCGCGCCGGCCATGGGCAGAGAGGCCCACGGATCGCGCGGCAGGCCGGCGGCCGGCGCGCCGCGCCGCACGTCGCCGGCGCGCGGCGCGCCCGCCACCAGGCCGGCGGCGATGCGCTCGGCGAGGTGGCGGCTCGTCGCCCGGCGCAGCTGGCGCCGCGCCGCCCACTGCCACAGCACCAGCCCCAGGGCGCCCAGCAGCAGCACGAAGGCCGCGAAGGCCCACGGCGCGCTACGCACGGTCGGCTCCCTGCGCGCGCCGCAGCATCTGGCGGTAGCGCGTGACCTTGGGCGAATGCGGCGCGATGCCCAGCGAGGCCCAGCGGTCGCGCTCGCCGCCGTCGGGCGTGGCCACGGGATCGTGGCGGTGCAGTTCCTGCATCGCCACCACCTCGTCGTTCACGCCGGTGACCTCCGAGACCGACAGGATGCGCCGGTGCCCGTTGGGCAGCCGGCCGATCTGCACGATGAAGTCGACCGCGTTGGCGATCTGGCGGCGCAGGCTCGACTCGCTGCCCTGGTAACCCGCGAAGCCGGCCAGCATCTCCAGGCGGTAGAGGCACTCGCGCGGCGAGCTGGCGTGGATGGTGCCCATCGAGCCGTCGTGGCCGGTGTTCATGGCCTGCAGCATCTCCATCACCTCGGCGCCGCGCACCTCGCCCACGATGATGCGGTCGGGCCGCATGCGCAGGCTGTTGCGCAGCAGGTCGCGGATCGACACGTGGCCGGTGCCGTCGAAGCCGCCCTGGCGGCTCTCCAGCCGCACCACGTGGGCGTGGCCGAGCGAGAGTTCGGCCGTGTCCTCGATCGTCACCACGCGCTCGTGCTCGGGGATGAAGGTCGCCAGCGCGTTGAGCAGCGAGGTCTTGCCCGAGCTGGTGCCGCCGCTGACCAGGATGTTGCAGCGCGCGCGCACGGCGATCTCCAGCAGCTGCGCGATGGCCTCGTCGAAGGTGCCCAGCCCGACCAGCTCGGCCGGCGTCAGCGGGTCCTTCCGGAACTTGCGGATCGACACCGACAGGCCGTCGAGCGCCAGCGGCTCGCTGATGACGTTGATGCGCCCGCCGTCGGGCAGCCGGGCGTCGACCATCGGATGGGATTCGTCCAGCCGGCGCCCGATCGGCGCCAGGATGCGCCGCACGATGCGCAGCACGTGCTCGCGGTCGGCGAAGTGCACCGTCTCGCGCTCTAGCCGGCCGTGGCGCGAGACGTAGACGTTGCGGTGGCCGTTGATCAGGATGTCCTCCACCGCCGGGTCGGCCAGCAGGTCCTCCAGCGGGCCGAGGCCGGCGAGCTCCTTGGTCAGGGCGTCGGCCACCAGCGCGATCTCGCGGTCGTTGAGCGGCACGCGCTGCGCGCGCATGAAGCCGTCGAGCTCGAAGGCGACGAACTGGCCGATCGCCGCGCGCGACCAGCGCCCGAACTCGGCGCCCATCGCCTCGACGCGGCCGAGCAGGTGGTCGTGCGCCCAGGCCTTGATGTCCTGGTACTGGCGCGACTGCAGGAAGGCCTCGTCGTCGGCGCGGAAGTCGTAGGCGTGGAGGTCGTTCATGACGGATCAGCGCTCCCTGGCGCTGCGGCCGCGCCGCGACAGCGGGGCCACGAGGGAGGCCCAGGACGAACTCGACCGGCCGGACGCGGACGCCGTGCCGCCGGCGTCGCCGCGCAGCTCCCGCACCATGGCCTGCACGGCGTTCACGTAGGGGTCGTTGCGGGCCACGCGGGCGAGCATCTGGCCGCGCGCGCCGGCCGCGAGCAGCGCGGCGCGGCGCTGCGGCAGCACGTGCGCGAGCGGCAGCTGCAGGCGCTCGGCCATGTCGCGCGCGGTCACGGCCAGGGCCGGATCGAACAGGTTGGCCACCAGGCCCAGGCGCGCGGTGTCGACGCCGTGGCCCTGCAGGTCGCGCAGCATCTGCGCCGTCGAGACCAGGCCGCCGATGCTCTGGTCGCACACCACCCAGACCCGGTCGGCCTCGCGCACGCACTGGGCCATGAAGGCCGGGCGGGCGCAGCCGCCCAGGTCGGCGACCTGGTGGTCGAAGAAGTCGGGCAGGCGCCGCAGCAGGGCGGCGTCGTCGTCCGACGAGGTCTCGCGCAGCTGCGCCGGGTCGCAGGGCAGCGGCAGCACCGCCAGGCCGTCGCCGTGGTGGGCCAGCGCGGTCTGCGCCAGGGTCTGGTCGAGCCGGCGCAGGTGGTTGACGCCGTCGACGAAGCTGAAGTCGCTCGGGGTGTCGAGGTAGAGCAGGCCGTCGCGCGCCGGCAGTCCCAGGTCGAGCAGGGCGACGCCGCGCGCCGGCGGCCCGCCGGCCGGGGCGGCGGACCCGCGCCGCACCGCGTCCTGCAGCAGCAGGGCGAGGTGGGTCGCCAGGGTCGTCACGCCCAGGCCGGGACGCGCGCCCAGCAGCACGACGCCGCGGCCGCGCGCGACCGGCAGGCGCGCCGCGGCCGACGGACCGGACGCCGCCGCTGCGGCGTCGCGGCGCTGCATCAGCAGGGCGGCGAGCGTCGCGTTGAGGTCGTGCAGCGAGCCAGCGGTGTCGACGAAATCGGCCACGCCGGCGCGCAGGGCGGCGAGCAGCGCGGCCGGCTCGGTCGAGGCGCCGGTGCCCAGCACGGCCATCTCGGGCCGGACCTGGCGCAGCTGGCGGTGCAGCTCGGCGGCGGTGGCGGCCTGCGCGCCCGCGAAGTCCAGGAACACCGCCTGCGGGCGCAGCGTGACGATGCGCTCCTCGATGGCGCGCAGGCTGCACGCGACCTGCACGACCTTGCCGCGCCGCTGCAGGCCGTGGGCCAGCCAGTCCAGCGTCACGGGCTCGTCGGTGGCGAAGAGGTAGGTCTCGCCGCCGGCCGGCACGGCGGACGGGGGCGGGAACGGCGGGGAGGCGAAATGCCGCGGGGTGGGGGTCATCGGGTCATCTCGAGAAGCCGGGCAGGGCGTCGCGCTCGGCGATGTCGCCCAGCAGGATGCGGTTCCAGACGTTGCCGTCGCGCTGCTCGGCGCCGCCGGGCAGGCGCTGGCTCAGGTCGGTGCCGCGCGCGATCGGCCGCACCAGGTGGGGCGTGACCACGATCACCAGTTCCTTCTCGTTCATGCGGTAGTTGTTCTGCTTGAACAGCAGGCCGATCACCGGCAGGTCGCCCAGGAACGGCACCTTGCTGGCGTTGGACAGCGTGCTGCGGCTGACCAGCCCGCCGATGACGAAGCTCTCGCCGTCGCCCAGCTCGACGGCGGTGTCGGCGCGGCGCGTGGTGATCGCCGGCACCGGGATGCCGTTGAGGTTCAGGGCGTTGGTGTAGTCGAGGTCGCTGGCCTCCGGGGCCACCTTCAGCGCGATGCGGTCGTTCGACAGCACGGTCGGCGTGACGGTCAGGCCGATGCCGAAGGGCTTGTAGGTGATGACGACGGTGCCCAGGCCCTGCGGCACCGGGATCGGCAGCTCGCCGCCCGAGAGGAAGCTCGCGCTCTGCCCCGAGGTGGCCACCAGCGTCGGCTCGGCCAGCACGCGCGCGAGGCCGTTGCTCTGCAGCAGCCGCAGCGCCAGGCCGACGCTGCGCGTCTGGTCGTCGTTGTTCAGGCCCAGCACCAGGTTGAAGGCCTGCAGCAGCGAGGTCGACGTGGTGTTGATGAAGCTGAAGCCGCTGCGCACGTTGGGGCCGACGGTCGTCAGGTTGATGCCCGCTTCCTTCAGCACGCTGCGGTTGAACTCGACGATCTTGACCTCGACCTGCACGGTCTGGCTGCGCACCGCGACGACGGAACGGTCGGCCAGCGGCGCGTCCGCGGCGCCCGAGGTCCGGGCGTCCTGCACCCGGCGCGCGTGCGCTTCCAGGCTCGGCACGCTGCCCTCGACCACGCCCTGGGGGCGTCGCACCACCACCTCGTAGGTGGTGGCGGCGTCGGCGCCCCGGCGCCACACCATGAGCGTGGTGCGCCCGGCCGCCTTGCCCGTGACGATCAGCCGGGCGCCGTCGGCGCCGCGGGCGCGGCGCGTGACCAGCACGCTGGCGACGGCCTCGTCGGCGACGGCCAGCCGCTCGATGGCGGTGTCGATCAGCAGCTCGCGCTGCGCGCCGGCGGCCAGGGCGAACTCGCGCGCGTCGGGCGCGGCCACGGCGGCCGTCGGGCAGGCCGCGAACAGTGCCAGCGCCGCGCAGCCTCCGGGGACCACGCCGGCGCGCCGCGCGCGCCGCACGCGGCCCCGGCCCTCCGCCGGAGGGGGTGTCGTGCGACCTGGGGGAAAACGGAGCATGCGTGGGGTTCTCTGGGAAAACGGGTCGGTCCGGCGGGCCGGCTCAGTAGCTGACGGTCTCGCGCTTGTCGCCGCGGATGGATTCGATCTCGATGCCCCCGCGCGCCGATGTCCCGGCACCCGCGGTGCGGGGCCGGGCGGCGGGCACCGGGACGGCGTACGGCGCGGTCGCGGCGTGGACGGGCGCGGCCGACGCGGACGGCCAGGTCGCGAGGGTCGTCGCGCCGCCGCCGGCCAGGTCGTCCATCGCGAGGCCGGCCTGCGCCTGGTCGATCGGGCGGACCACGGACACCGCCGGCCCGCCGGCGACCGGCCGCAGGGCGGTCGGCAGGGTGGCGAACAGCGCGGCGTCGGGCAACGCCGCGTCGCCCGGATGGCGCAGGGCCAGAAGCAGCCGGCCGTTGGCTTCCGCCAGCGCGAGGCGCGCCACGTCCTGCACCGGCACCGCCAGCACCGCCGTGCGCGCGGCCTCGAGCGGACGAGCCGGGACCGCGCCGCCCGCGCCGTTCTCCGTCGCCGGCATGCCGTCGACCGACGCGCTGCCGTAGGCCAGCACGCGCTGGCGCGACAGCAGCAGCCGCGCCTGGCTGCGCGCGACCTCCCGGCCGTCGGTCTTGAGCATCAGGAACACGTCGACGAAATCGCCCGGCTGCACCCGGTTGGCCACGCCCAGCACCTCGTCGGCGCGGATGGCCACGGCCCGCTCGCCCTCGGCCAACCGCAGGGCAAGCCCGGCGGCCAGCCCGCCCTCCATCACCAGCGCGCCGGCGGCCAGCTCGTTCACCGGCACGCGGCCGACGGCGGCGCTCGCCTCGCGCAGGGCGCCCGGCGGCCCGATGGGCAAGCGCACGACCTGCAGCGCGTCGGCCGCCAGGGTCTCGCCGGCGGCCACCCGGCGCGTCGTGACGACGACCGGGAAGGAAGGCGCCGCGACGATCGGTGCCGCGACGGCATCCGTGCCCGACGGCGTGGCCGGCGCGCGACCGCCCAGCCACCACGCGTAGCCGCCCAGCGTCAGGGCGAGCAGCACCAGCACGGCGGCGAGGATCTGGGTCAGGCGGAACATGGGAAAAGCGGCGGGCGCGGCGGTGACGGGTCGGGAATCAGGGCGATGCCGGGACCGCGCCCGATGCGAGCCACAGGAGCGCCGCGATGGCCAGATAGCCGGCGTAGGGGATGGCCATGGTCATCGCGATCCGGGACGCCGACGCATCCGCGAGCGTGCCGGTCCCTGCGTCGATCTCGCCGTCGGCGCATCGTCGCCGTCGGAGCAATGCAGGTCCGCGATGGCGTGCCAGCCAGAACAGCGCGTGACCGCCCGCCAGCAGTCCGGCGCCGACGGCGATCGGCACCAGCGCCGGTGCGCCCAGCCACAGGCCCAGCACGCCGGCGAACTTCACGTCGCCCGCGGCCATCATTCCCAAGGCATAGAAGCACAGCAGGATGGCGAAGGCGCCGAGGCCACCGGTCAGGGCTTGCTGCCATGTCATGGCCGGCGTCGAGCCATTCCAAAAAAGGGCGGTAATGGCACATGCGGCACTGACCAGCAGCCATCGGTTCGACACCCTGCGTCGGGCGAAGTCTTCGAAGGCAGTACCAATGAGCCAAAAGACGAGAATTAAAGACAACTCGAATTCCAGTAGGGGAATATTGCCCGATGCTTCGAGTTTTCCTTGCTGTTACACCAATGCGTTGAGCTTGCCTGCGATGAACGTGAAAGCGTGGGACAGACCATTGGCAAGAGTGCCTGTGCTGCTGAAAAGAGTGACAAGTATTGCAGCCATCAGTCCAGCGACAATGCCGTACTCAATGGCCGTAGCACCACGTTCATCGCGGACGAATTTGAGAAAAGCGGCTTTCATGACGATCCTTCAATCGGTTGGTTTCAAAAATAAAATCGAGCTGGAGCCAAAAATGTAGCTTCGGTGATTTTTTGAATCAATACTGAGAAAGTACTCGTCCGCGCTGAAGTGTTTTTAAATTCCCCGCCTGCCCGGAGGTCGGTGAATTCGCATCCCGCCGGATTGCGGAATGGACGTTGAAAACCATCGATTTAAGCAGCCAATTCCGAAGCAGGGAAAACCAGCACCAAAACCCGCCAATTCGTCAATCCCGCTCCCGGATTTCGCGATGCGAACTCCGCACCCGTGGGCCGCCGGCCGGGCGGAGGAGCCCGAAGGCGCCTCGGCGCGTCCCCGGGGCCCGAAGAAATTTCTCGAAAATCTGAAGCGACGTTGTGAAAACGCCAAAAATGTCTCGTTTGCGAAGCGGTCCATCCGGGACGGCCGGTCGGATGGACGCGCTTCTCAGGCCCTGACGGTCGCCTCGACCATGCAGCGCGGGTCGTAGCCGGCCATGAACAGGGCGCCGATGAAGGCGGCCATGCGCGCCTTGTGCGCCTGCGCGCCGTGGCGGCTGGTCCAGGCGACGAAGCGGTCCGGCGGACCGCGGCGCAGGGTCTCCTCCATCAGCAGGCCCACCCGCACGGCGGCGCTGGCCCAGCGCCCGGCCGTGGCGATCTCCGAGCCGATGTTGTAGCTGAGCACGCCCGGATCGACGGCGTCCGGGAACGCCCGCCGCACGCGCCGCTGCAGCTGGTTGCCGACCGCCGGAAAGCGCAGCATCGCCGACAGCGGCTGCGCGGCCCGCCCGGTGTCGCGCCGCCACATCTCCACCAGCGTGCCGACCGCGGCCGCGACGCGCGACTCGTAGATCGGCAGGCCGTCGGCGGCGTAGAGCGCATGGATCTTGCACAGCGTCGAGTTCATCCGTGGAATGCTGCGGAAGTTGCCCGACGGGTCCGGCTCGGCGAGCCGCAATGCGTTGCCACTGGTCTTCAGGTAGAGCGGCAGCTTGTCGCCCAGGCTGACGAGGTAGGCGCTGGCGCCGACCCGGCTGTTGCGATCGGCGCCCCATTCGACGACGGCCTCGCAGGCGGCATGCGTCGCCACGACGTCGTTCCGGTCCACGGCCTCGCGCAGGGCCGTCGACAGGTCGCGCATGCGCAGCATCGTCTCCAGCCAGTCGCCCGTGACCATGCCGGTGAAGCGCCACCGGTAGCAGTCGGGAACCAGCTGGTCGAAGGTCGTGACGACGTTCAGGCCCAGCGGCATGTAGGGTGAAACGCTCATGTTCAACCGCACGGTGAGGTGGGTCAGGCGACCCGCCAGCCATTCGGAGAATTCGCGCACCTCGGCGTCCTGCAAAAATGCCTGGCGCATCATGAACTCCTGTTCCTCGGACGGACGCCGCAGGAGCGGCGTGCGGAACGTTCAAAAGGCCGGATGAAATTATGAGAACAAATCAATTCTGCTCCAGCTAGAGTCGAGGCTCGTCGTTGTTTTTCTTCGGTGACGTCGTTCCGAATCCGCGCCCGGGGGGCGGATTTCCAGCGCTCGCCCGCGTTCGTACCGCGCCGGCGATCGGCGCGTCGAAATCGGGATGGAAAAAATCGGGACGTGACGGGGCCGGCCGTTTTCACGGACCCTGCGTGGGACTTTCATCGTCGATCGCGGCCTGGGAGGAAATATGGCGGGTGGGTCGCTCCTTTTCGCGGACTGGAATAAGAAGAATTGGTTTCAGAAATTGGTTTGTACGCAAACTGTGACAGGTCGTCCGTGCGCTACCGCACATAGCCGGCACACGGGGTACCGCCTTTAACATCGCGCGGTGGACCTCAAGCAACTGGAATATTTCGTTCGCGTCGCCGAACTCGGCAGCTTCACCCGCGCGTCCGTCGTGCTGGAGATCGCGCAGCCGGCGCTCAGCCGGCAGGTCCGGCTGCTGGAGGTGGAGTTGCGGCAGAACCTGCTCACGCGCAACGGGCGAGGCGTGACGCCCACCGAAGCCGGCAAGCTGCTGCTCGAGCACGGCCGCGGCATCCTCCACCAGGTGGCGCGCACCTACGAGGAACTCGGCCGCGTGCGCGGCGCGCTGGCCGGCCGCGTCTGCCTCGGCCTGCCGCCGAGCATGTCCAAGGCGCTCACGGTGCCGATCACGCGCGAGTTCAGGAAGCGCCTGCCCAACGCGGCGCTGTCGGTGAGCGAGGGCCTGTCGATCGCGATGCAGGAGGGCCTGCAGACCGGCCGCCTCGACGTCGCGCTGCTCTACAACCCGCTGCCCTCGGCCGAGCTGGAGACGGCGCCGCTGCTGACGGAATCGCTGTTCCTGATCGGCCGGCGCGAGCCGGCGCCGGACGGGCGCGCGGCGGACGACGCCGCGCCGCGCACCCTGCGCGAGGTCGCGCTGCTGCCGCTGGTGATCCCGAGCCGCCCCCACGCGATGCGCATGCTGGTGGAGAAGCAGATGGCCGAGATCGGCTGCCGCCCGAACATCGCGCTGGAGATCGACGGCGTCGCCGCGATCCTCGACCTGGTGCTCGACGGCGCCGGCTTCGCCGTGCTGCCGGCGCACGCGCTGGGCACCGTGGCGCAGCCGGAAGCCTTCGTCCTGCGGCCGATCGTCGAGCCGGCGCTGCGCAGCAACCTGGTGATCGCCACCGCCGCCCGCCGGCCGGCGACGCTGACGCAGCAGGCGCTGGTGGCCCTGGTGCGCGACATCGCCGCGTCGGTCTTCGCGGACGCCGTGCCCGGGTAGCGGGCGGGGCGACACAGTTTGTAGCAGCGCCCGCGCGGGCGGCGCACCATGATCGACGGCACCACCCCACGAAGGTCGCGTCATGGAATTCCAGATCAACGGAGCGCCCGTGCGGGCGACGTTCGACACGCGCACGTCGCTGCTCGACCTGCTGCGCGACCACCTCGGCCTGACCGGCACCAAGAAGGGCTGCGACCAGGGCGCCTGCGGCGCCTGCACGGTGCTGGTCGACGGCGAGCGCATCAACGCCTGCCTGGCGTTGGCGGTGCAGTACCAGGGCCGCGCGATCACCACCGTCGAGGGGCTGGCCCCGGCCGGCGAACTCCATCCGCTGCAGCGCGCCTTCGTCGCGCACGACGGCTTCCAGTGCGGCTACTGCACCCCCGGCCAGCTGTGTTCGGCCGTCGGCATGATGGCCGAGGCGCGGGGCGGCATGCCCAGCGTCGTCACCCGCGACCTCGGCGCCGGCACGGTGGTGCTCGACCGCGAGGAACTCCAGGAGCGCATGAGCGGCAACCTGTGCCGTTGCGGCGCCTACAACGGCATCGTCGACGCCATCGCCGAGATCGTCGCGGCGGAGCCGGCCCCGTCGTCATCGCCATCGCCATCGACGACGGAGGCCGCATGACGCCCTTCGCCTACCACCGCGCGACGGACGCGGCCTCCGCGGTGCGGCTGGCGGGCGGGTCGGCCGCCGCGCGCTACCTGGGCGGCGGCACCAACCTGGTCGACCTGATGCGCGAGACCGTCGAGCGACCCGACATGCTGGTCGACGTCTCGGGCCTGTCGCAGGCGATCGAGGCGCGCGCCGACGGCGGCATCGTCATCGGCGCGGCGGCGCGCAACAGCGCGGTGGCGGCGCATCCAGCCGTGCGCGAGCGTTTTCCGCTGCTGGCCCGCGCGCTGCTCGCCGGCGCCAGCGGCCAGATCCGCAACATGGCGACGGTCGGCGGCAACCTCCTGCAGCGCACGCGCTGCGGCTACTTCTACGACGGTGCCGCGCGCTGCAACAAGCGCGCGCCCGGCAGCGGCTGCGACGCGGTCGACGGCGTCAACCGCATCCACGCCATCCTGGGCGCGTCGCCGGCCTGCGTGGCGACGCATCCGTCGGACCTGTGCGTGGCGCTGGCCGCGCTCGACGCCGTGGTGCACGTCGAGGGCCCGGCCGGCGCGCGCACGGTGGCGCTGGTCGACCTGCACCGCCTGCCGGGCGACCGGCCCGAACTCGACCACGTGCTGGTGCCGGGCGAGCTGATCGTCGCCGTCGAGCTGCCGGCGCTCGCCTTCGGCGGCCGCTCGGCCTACCGCAAGGTGCGCGACCGCGCCAGCTACGCCTTCGCGCTGGTGTCGGTGGCGGCGGCGCTGGACCTCGACGGCGGCACCGTGCGCGACGTCCGCCTGGCTCTGGGCGGCGTGGCGCACAAGCCCTGGCGCGCGACGAGGGCCGAGGCGCTGCTGCGCGGCGCGAGCGCGACGGCCGCCACCTTCGAGGCCGCCGCCCGCGCCGAGCTGGCCGACGCCCGGGGGCTGGGCCACAACACCTTCAAGATCGACCTCGCCCGGCGCGTCGTCGTCGCGGTGCTCGGTCAACTGGCCGGAGATGCGTCATGAGCGCCGCGCCGGGCCGCCCCAAGCAAGCTCGCACCGCAGTGCGCAGCACGGAGGTTTTCAGATGAGCTTGATCCAGGACATCGCCACGCACGCGGTGAAGAAGGCCGCCGAGTACGTGCCCGACCGCTGGCTGCCCGGCGCGGCGCCCGACCCGTTGCGCCACGCGCGGGGACCGCTCGGCGCGCCGGTGTCGCGCGTGGACGGGCCGCTCAAGGTGGCGGGGCGGGCGCGCTTCGCGGCCGAGGTGCCGATGGCGGGGCTGACCCATGCCGCGCTGGTCCACAGCACGATCGCCAGCGGCCGCATCGCGCGCCTGGACACCGCCGCCGCCGAGGCCGCGCCCGGCGTGGTGCTGGTGATGACGCATCGCAACGCGCCGCGCCTGGCGCCGCCGAAGCTGATGATGACGGCGCCGCGCGCCGCCGGCACCAGCGACCTGCCCGTGATGCAGGACGCGCGCATCCACTGGAACGGGCAGATCGTGGCGCTGGTGCTGGCCGGCACGCGGGAAGAGGCCGACCATGCCGCCTCGCTGATCGAGGTGGACTGCGAGAGCGAACCGGCCGTGACTTCCTTCGCCGCCGCCATGGCCCGTGCGCGGGTGCCGAAGAGCCTGCTGGGCGAGCCGCCCGAGGTATCGATCGGCGACGCCGAGGCGGCACTGGCGTCCGCAGCCTTCCGCGTCGACGCCGTCTACACCACGCCGCGCCACAACCACAACGCCATCGAACTCCACGCCGCCACCGTGGCGTGGGAGGGCGACACGCTCACGGTGCACGACGCCACCCAGGCGGTCAACGCCACCGCGTGGACATTGGCGCAGGTCTTCGGCATCGAGGAGTCGCAGGTGCGCGTGCTGTCGCCCTTCGTCGGCGGCGGCTTCGGCGGCAAGATCCTGTGGGACCACCAGATCCTGGCGGCGGCCGCCTCGCGCCTGGCGGGCCGCCCGGTGCGCGTCGTGCTCTCGCGCGAGGGCGTGTTCCGCGCCGTCGGCGGGCGCACGCCGACCCGGCAGCGCGTGGCCCTGGGCGCCCATGCCGACGGCACGCTCGCCGCGCTGATCCACACCGGCTGCGTGGCCATGACGCCGCACAACGACTGCCCGGAGCAGTTCACCTTCCCGGCGCGCCACCTCTACGCCAGCGAGACCTTCGCGCTGGGCCAGAAGGTGGCCGACATGCACATGGTGGCCAACACCTTCATGCGCGCGCCGGGCGAATCGGTCGGCACCTTCGCGCTGGAATCGGCGCTCGACGAACTGGCCCACGCGATGGGGATCGATCCGCTCGAACTGCGCCGCCGCATCGAGCCGCGGAAGGATCCGGTCTCGGGCCGGCCGTTCTCGTCGCGCCACCTGCTCGACGCCTACGCGGCCGGCGCCGAGCGCTTCGGCTGGGACCGCCGATCGGCCACGCCCGGCTCGCGCCGGGAGGGCGAGTGGCTCGTCGGCATGGGCATGGCGACGGCGACCTACCCGTACTTCCGCATGCCCGGCGGCGCCGCGCGCATCCGGCTGGGCATCGACGGCACGGCGCTGGTGCAGATGGCCAGCCACGAGATGGGCATGGGCACGTCGACCGTGCAGGCGCAGCACGTCGCCGCGCGGCTGGCGCTGGCCCTGGAGGACGTGCGCTTCGAATACGGCGACAGCTCCCTGCCCTCGGGCACCCTGGCCGGCGGCTCGTCGCAGACGGCCTCGATCGCGGCGGCGATCATCGCGGCGCACGAGGTGCTGGTGAAGCAGCTGCTGCGCCACGTCGGCGGGGATTCGCCGCTCGCCGGCGCCCGGCCGGAGCAGGTCGAGGCGCGCGACGCCGGGCTGTGCCTGCGCGAGGCGCCCGAGCGCTGGCAGGGCTACGCGGCGATCCTCGCGGGCGCGGGCCTGACCGAGCTGGTCGCCGAGGCCGACGCGCCGCTGCCGCTGGAGGCGCAGAAGTACGCGATGCATTCCTACGGCGCGCAATTCTGCGAGGTGCGGGTCAACGCCGTGACGGGCGAGACCCGGGTGTCGCGTTTCCTGGGCTCGTTCGACTGCGGCCGCATCCTCAACCCGAAGACGGCCGCCAGCCAGTTCCGGGGCGGCATCGTGATGGGTCTGGGTCTGGCGCTGACCGAGGAGACCTGCTTCGACGAGCGCACCGGCCGCATCGCCAACCCGTCGCTGGCCGAATACCACGTGCCGGTGCACCTGGACGTGCCGGCGATCGACGTGATCTGGACCGACGCGCCCGATCCGCACAGCCCGCTGGGCGCCCACGGCATCGGCGAGATCGGCATCACCGGCGTGGGCGCGGCGGTGGCCAACGCGATCCACAACGCCACCGGCCGTCGCGTGCGCGACCTGCCGATCACGCTCGACAAGCTGCTCTGAGCGGAGGGCGTCGTGGCCGCCGCCGGGGTCTTGAGCCGCCGGCGTGCACGGAGCGCGCGCTTGCAGGCATCATGCGGACCCCCGCGCCGGGCGCCCCGTCGCGCGCGGTGCGATCCGGCACATCCAGCATCCAGCCCCCGAAAGACCATCGACATGTCAGGCAGCGGTTTCCACGTCCACGGACCCCACGATCACGAGATCGAGCACGCCATCCAGGGCCATGCCCAGGGTCACGGCGACGCGCACGACGCCGGCGCGGCGGGCGAGCGCTCGCACGGCGGCGGCGGCATGACCGGCCGCATCGCCGTGTGCACCGCCGTCATCGCGACCGTCGGCGCCGTCTTCTCCTACCTCGGCGGCGCCACGCAGGCCGACGCCGGCCTGTTCAAGAACAACGCCGCCATCAAGATGACCGAGGCGTCCAACCAGTGGAACTACTTCCAGGCCAAGAGCACGAAGCAGACGCTGACCGAGTTCGCCCGAGACGCCGCGCCCGAGGAGCGCCGCAAGCCGCTGCAGGACAAGATGGACCGCTACGAGGCCGAGAAGACCGAGATCCAGCGCGCCGCCAAGGCGCTGGAAGCCACGGCCCTCGACTGGGACCGCAAGTCCGAGGCGCAGCTGCACCAGCACCACCGCTGGGCGCAGGCCACGACCCTGCTGCAGGTCGCCATCGCGCTGGCCGCCATGGCCCTGCTGACGCGCCGCAAGTGGCTGGAATACGGCATGTTCGGCGTCGCCGCCGCCGGCCTGGCCGCCGGGGCGGCGGCCGCGCTGCACCTCTGAGGCGAACGCCTGGGAAGGTTCTCAGTCGAGCTTCACGCCCGTGGCCTTGATCACCGGCGCCCAGCGCCGGGACTCGGCGCGCGCCAGGGCGAAGAACTGCTCGGGCGTGCCGGGCATGGCCTCCATGCCGATGTCGTCGAAGCGCTGCCGCACGGCGGCGGTGCCGAAGGCGCGGTTGAGCTCGGCGTTGAGCCGGTTGACGACGGCGGGCGGCAGCCCGGCCGGGCCGAGCAGGCCCTGGAACGCGAACACCTCGCTGTCGCGCACGCCGACCTCGGCCAGCGTCGGCACGTCCGGCAGCTGCCGGCTGCGCGCGCCGGAGCCGATCGCCAGCACGCGCACCTTGCCGCTCTTCATGACCTGCAGGCCGGCGGCCAGGTCCAGGAACATGCACGGCACCTGGCCGCCCATCACGTCGGCCATGGCGGGCGCGGCGCCGCGGTAGGGGATGTGGGTTATGAAGGTGCCGGTGCGGTTCTTGAACATCTCCATCGACAGGTGGTGCGGCGAGCCGTTGCCCGGCGACGCGTAGTTCACCTTGCCGGGGTTGGCCTTCACGTAGGCCAGGAATTCCTTGAAGTCCCTGGCCGGGAAGTCCGGATGCACGACCAGCGCGAGCGGGAACTTGCCGATCGCGCCGACGTAGCTGAAGTCCTTCTGCGGGTCGAAGGGCAGGCGGCCGAACAGGTGCTCGTTGAAGGCCAGCACGGCGTTGTCGGCCGACATGACGGTGTAGCCGTCGGGCCGGCTCTTGGCGACCAGGTCGGCGCCGATGTTGGTGGCGGCGCCGGGGCGGTTGTCGATCACGATCTGCTGGCCGAGCGTGGCGCGCATCGCCTCGGCCAGCGTGCGCGCGATGACGTCGGTGCCGCCGCCGGCCGGGTACGGGACGATCCACTTGACGAGCTGGTCGGGCCAGGCGGCCTGGGCGTGGGCGAGGGGCGGGAGGGCGGCGGCGAGCGCGGCGCCGGAAGCGAGCGTGCCCAGGAGGGTGCGGCGGTCCATGAGGGGGTGTCTCCGGTGGTTGTTCGAACGAGGGACGACGATGGTACGGGCAGGCCCCGCGACCCGTCGTCTCCCCGCACGCGACGCGGCCGTCCGGCGGGCGGACGCCGTCGGCGGCCTCAGCCGCGTCGGCGCGCGCCGGCGCCCGCGCGCTTCCGTGCGAGCGCCAATGCGACGGCGTACACGAGTCCCGCCGCCAGGCTGGTGTGGCCGCTGAAGGCCACCAGGCCGAAGCCCCATCCCCGACCGGCCACGGCGACGGCGAGCGCGGCGAGCAGCAGGCTCCAGCCGGCGATGCGCAGGATGCGCGTCGCGGCGTCCCTCAGGGCCCGGCCCAGCAGCTCGTCCTGCTGCCGCTCGGTGGCCAGCGCCAGCGCCGCGAAGCCGGCCACGCTCGCCGCGAGCACGAGCGCGTGCGTCATGCGAGACCGCCCTCGGAGCGCACCGGCGCGCTCGTCCGGGCACGCCGGCCGGCCGCGACCACGGGACGGTGGCGCGCGGTGCGCAGCGCCAGCATGGCGTGCAGCCCGGCCAGGGCCCACAGCGCCAGGTCGATGCCGGCGAACACGCCGTCGCCCTCGGCGATGCTGCGCCACAGTGGGCGCGACGCGACCGCCGCGTCGAGCACCGGCAGCAGCGCGAGCGCGGCGGCGGCGAGCCACAGCTGCTCGATCCAGGCGCGCTTCACCGGCCGGAACGCGGCGTGCAGCAGCGCGGCGCCCCAGGCCAGGAAGAACACCTGGATCTCCCCGTCGGCGCGCCCGGCCAGTCCCGCGGGCAGCAGCCGGTTGGCCCACAGGAAGGCGGCCATGGCGATCGACAGCCCGGCGATGGCCGCGACGTTCAGGCGCTCGACCACCCAGAAGCCGACGTGCACCCGGTCCGGCCGCGCCAGCCTGGCGCGTCGCTTGACGGTCCACATCACCAGTCCCGTGCCCACCATCGCGGTGCCGGCCAGGCCGACGGCGAAGTACAGCCAGCGCAGCGACAGGTCGCCGAAGCGCCCCATGTGCAACGCGACCATCACGCCGCGCGTCTCGGCGGCCGGGCCGACGCGGTCGTGCGTCTCCAGCAGGCGGCCGGTGACGCCGTCGAACAGCAGGTACTGCGGGCTCGTCGACACGCGCCCCGGGTCGCCGCGCGAGATGGCCACGCGCGCGGCCGCGTCGCCGGCCTGCGTGGCGGTGACGCGGCCGACGTCGCCCGCGCCCCAGCGCGCCTGGGCCTGGCGCACCATGGCGTCCACCGGCGCCAGCGGCGCCGCCGTGCCGCTGGGCTTGCCGGGCTGGATGAAGGCGCTGAGTTCGCGCGTCATCTGCTGGCGCTCGGCCGGCGTCCTGAAGGCGGCCTGCTCGCCCCACGGCATGTAGAGCGCCATCAGGGTGACGAGGCCGGTGTACGTGATCATCAGGTGGAAGGGCAGCCCGAAGACCGACAGCGCGTTGTGCGCGTCGAGCCACGAGCGCTGGCCCTTGCCCCAGCGGAAGGTGAAGAAGTCGATGAAGATCTTCTTGTGCGTGATGACGCCGCTGACGATGGCCACCAGCATGAACATCGCCGCCGCGCCGGCCAGCCAGCGGCCCCAGAGCACCGGCACGTAGTGGAACTGGAAGTGGAAGCGGTAGAAGAACTCGCCGCCCAGCGTGTCGCGCGCGGTCACCCGCGCGCCGTTGTCGGGGTCGAAGCTGCCCTCGGCGAAGCTGCGCCGGCCGGGCTCGCGCGACGCGGTGCGCCAGAACGCCGAGACGGTCGGATTGCGCGCGTCGGGCATGCGCAGGCTCCACTGCGGGGTGCCCGGAGCGATCCGGGCCAGCTCGTCGGCCACGCGCTGCGCGGCCACGGCGGGGTCGGGCGGATCGGCGCGATGCGCCACCTCGGGCCGCGCCCATTGCGAGAGCTCGTCCTTGAAGTAGCTGACCGTGCCGGTGAGGAACATCGCGTAGAGCACCCAGCCCAGCAGCAGGCCGGTCCAGGTGTGCAGCTCGGACATCGTCTGGCGGATGCCGCGCGGCTTCGGGAGCGCGGTGGCGGCGGCGGTGGTGGTGTCGGCGTCGGACATGGATCGATTCCCTCAGCGCGCCGGACCGGCGAACCAGACCGAGCAGGCGGCCGCCAGCAGCGGCGCCGCCGCCAGCAGCAGGCCGGTCCAGGCCCGGCGCGCGCTGCGCACCGCGAAGACCCAGACCACCGCGCCGGCGTAGACCGCGAAGCTCATCAGCATGCCGGCCAGCACCGCCTGGGGCCGGCTCACCGGCAGCGCGAGCACGGCCACGCTGGCGAGCGCGGCCAGCGCGTAGCCGCCCGCCACCGCCGCCACGATGCGCGAGACCAGCGGACCGACGGCGACCACGCGCCTGGAAACCCGGCCGATCACGGGTGCGGCTGGGCGGCGGCGCCGGCGGGGATCGGGGCCACGCCGGCGGGCTTGACGTAGGTGAGCGTGGTCACGTAGCTGGTGCCTTCGAACTTCTCCGGGCCGCCGGCGCCCGGGCGCTCGCCGGCGGTGCGGTCGTTCATGGCGACCTCGGCCACGTAGGTGCCCTTCCAGGGCATGTCGAACTTCACCAGGCCCTGCGCGTCGGTCTGCGCCTCCTTGGCCCAGCCCGACTGCGTGACCAGCGTCACCTTGGTCTTGGGCCGGGGCTCGCCCTTGAAGAACAGCCGGAACCCGCCCCGGTCGTCGATCGGCACCAGGTCGAGCACCAGCCGCGGCGGCTGGGGCGCGAGGCGCGTGACCAGGCGCGCGGCCGGGAGGTAGCGGTTCTGCGTCTCCCGGTCGCCCTGCTTCGAGGTGTAGAGCGGATAGTCGGCGTCCTCGGCCACGATGCCCTCGCCGGCGGCGGCGCCGAAGGGCAGGGCGAAGCCGTCGGCCACCTTGCGCGCCGGCACCGCCTGCTCGCCGCGCGCCGACAGCAGCGTCGCCGTCGGCCGCACGAACTTGTCGAGCGGGCCCGGCGAGGCCTCGCGCAGGTTGTCGCCGAACTCGCCGAAGCGCACCACGGCGGTCTTCTGGCCGGCGGGCTGCTCGATCCAGATCTGGTGGGCCTGGGCGGCGGTGGCGGCCAGCAGGGCGAGGGTGGCGAGGGCGAGGGAGGTGGGACGGGTCATGAGGGTCGTGAAGGTCGTGAGAGTCCTGATCGACGTGAAGAGGACGTCAGAAACTGATCGAGGCCGAGAGCATGAGCGTGCGCGGAGCGCCCACGGTCACATACGTGCTGGTCACCCAATAGGCCTTGTCGGTCACGTTTTCCAGGTTCGCCCGGAACAACACCGGCTTGCCCGCCACCCGGGTGGCATAGCGTGCGCCGATGTCGAGGCGCGTCCAGCTCGGCATGCGCAGCAGGTTGGCCGCGTCGTAGTAGAGCGACGAGGTGTTGATCACCCGGCCATTCAGGCTCAGGCCCGGCACCCAGGGCGTGTCCCAATCCAGTCCGACGTTGAAGGTGTGGTCGGGCACGCCGTTGGCGTCGTTGCCCTGGTTCACCCCGCCGGTGGTGCGCGTGAGCTTGGCGTCGTTGAACGATGCGCTGGCCATGGCGCGCAGGCCACGCTGGATCTCGCCGTAAGCGGTCAGTTCGAAGCCACGATTGCGTTGCTCGCCGCCGAAGCTGTAGATCTGCGTGATCGGATCGGTGAGCGAGTTCGGTCGGGTGATCTGGTAGACGGCCGCCTGGGTGGTCAGCGTGCCCCAGTCCGCCTTGACGCCGACTTCGTACTGCTTCGACTTCTGCGGTGCGAACACCTCGCCCCGGTTGGCGGTCGTCGGCCCGGCGATGCCCCCGGCGGTCAGGCCTGCGGTGTAGTTGCCATACACCGAGATGTTGCGCCGAGGTTTGAACACCAGCCCGACCAGTGGCGTGACGGCGCTGGCGTCGTAGGCCGTGGACCCGTTGACGCTCTTCTGGTCGATGGTCTGGTCGCGCAGGCCCAGGGTCAGCAGGAAGCGATCGTCAAGGAACGACATGGTGTCGGCGATCGCGAGACTGTGCTGCGACAGGTCGGCGGTCCTGCTGGGCTCGTCGCGCGCGAAGTCGATTGCCGGCAAGGCGGACGGGTTGTAGAGGTTGGAGGCGACCGATGCGGTGGTCAGCCGATAGAAATAACCGGTTTCCCGATCCATGCGGTTGGCCGCGAGCACCAGGGAGTGGCCGATGGCGCCGGTCCTGAAACGCGTGCGCAGGCCGATTTCACCGGATGTCGTCTTGTTGTATTCGTCGTAGTAGCCGTTGTTGACCGAGAAATTGCCCTGCGTGTTCGGTCGCAGGTCGACAGGGCGGGTGATGGCGGTCGGAAAGTTCTGATCGGTCGACACGTCGCTGTAACCCACACCGCCATAGACCGTGGTGTTGCTGTCGATATCGAATTCGAGCCGCGACATCACGGTCTTGGCCTTGTCCGTCAAGTCCGCACCGGGATAGAAGCTCGAGCGGTTGTCCGGAACCGCGGGGATCTGCGTGATGCCGCTGCGAAATGCGATCTGCGGTCGGAAGTCCGTCGTCTTCCCGCTGGTGGTGAGCGCGTCGAGCGACCAGCGCACCCGGCTGCCCGCGTAATCCAGTCCCACCGAACCCAGGCCGAGTCGCTGGCGCCCGCCATCGATGTTGCCTTCGCCGTTGCGCCACACGCCGTTGACGCGCACGCCCCACTGGTTGTCCTCGCCGAAGCGACGGCCGACGTCCACGTGCGTCCCGAACTGGGCCTTTCCCATGTAGGTGGTCGTCAAGCGGGTCAGCGGCTCGTCCGCGGCACGCTTGGTCACCACGTTGATGGTGCCGCCGATGCTGCCGTTCGGTCCCACGCCATTGGTCAGCGAACCCGGACCCTTGAGCACTTCCACGCGTTCGATCATCTCGAGCGGGATGCGGGTGGCAGGTGCCAATCCGAACAGGCCGTTCATGCTGACGTCGCGGGAGCCGACCGAAAAACCACGGATCTGGAAGTCGTCGCCATAGCCGCCGCGTGCCGCCAGGGTACGGACCGACGCATCGTTCATGACCACGTCGGCGATCGTGAGCGCCTGCTGGTTCTCGATCAGCTCCGACGTGTAGTTGGTGGTGCTGAAGGGCACGTTCATCAGGTCGGTGATGCCCAGGATGCCCAGGCTGCCGCCGCGCGCGAACTGGCCGCCGGAGTAGGTCTTCTGCAGGCCGCCGATGGCTTCGGCCTGGTCGGTGACGACGACCTCCTTCAGCTCGGTGTTGGTCGTGGTCTGCGCCGCGACGCCGGCGGCCGCGAGGGCGAGGCAGGCGCCCAGGCCGCGATGGACCCAGTGCGCGAGCGGCCGGGCAGCGAAGGGAGGGAAGGCGGAGGAACGAAAGCCACGGGAGGGATGCATGAGGACCAGGGAATCAGCGTGAAAGGCAGGAATGGAACGACGAACCACGGTCCGATGGAGAACCGTGCGGGCGAGGGATCGCCGACGAAGTGCGAAGCGTGTGGTTATGCGGTAGGATTTCCAGGATGCGAATGGAAATGACAACCGTTCTCATCAAGAGTGTACACGCGACATGCCGCATGGAGCCACGACGAGGGTCGTTGGAAACTGTTTCTATCGGTTCGCCTGGCACCCTGACCGGCCAGGGTCGGATTCCGTCCGGAACGTCCAGGCACGGCCCGGACACGCCGTCAGCGCAGGTCGACGAGGTCAGTGTGTCGATCGCGCGCGTGTTTCGCCATCGAACGCATCGCGTGCCCGTCACGCAGGGGCACGGATGGCGACCGGCGACATGGCGGCGATGGCGTCGCCACCGACATGGCCGTCCCGGCGCCAGAGCCCGGGACAGGACGACGCCGTTGCCGGCGCCTTCCAGGCGTTCCTAGGCGTCGCCGACGTTGACCGTGATGGTGCCGATGCCGTCACACTTCGGGCAGCGCTGGCCGGATTCGGCACGGCCGGAACCGCCGCATTCGGGGCACGGGCCCTTGGCCGTTCCCGGCGTGCCGGGAGGGAATTCGTCGCCCGCGGTCACGGGCTGGAATTCGTTCGCGGCGCCCGGGTCCTCCTCGCCGGCGGCGGACTCCTTGGCCAGGTCGGTCGAGGGCTGCTTGGATTGCGGGGTGTCGGCCATGGGTCGTCTCCTGGTTCTACTTGGTGGTTCGATCGGGTGAGGAAAGTCGCATGGCATTTCCGCGATCGCCGACGTCGCCGGTGCGCGTCCCGTTCGAGGCCGCGGTCGACGCCACGGCGACGGCGGTGGCATCCACGGCGGGTCGTTCCGCCGCCAGTTCGGCCACGAGCGCCATCGCGACCGGGATGAGGATGGCGCCGCAGACCGAGGTCATGCACAGGCGCCGGTAGACATCGTCGTTCATGGGTCGCGCTTTCCTTGAAAACCACGAGCGTCCGAAAAACCCTCGGGACCGCCTGTCAGGAATTGGCGCTACATCGATAGGGCGCTTGGCGGAGCGCGCCGCAGGGCGTCCGGGAACCGGCGCCGCACCCGTGCGCGGCCCGCCGCTCCGGCCTACCAGAACCGCCGGCGGGCCTTGGAGGCCAGCACGGCCAGCGGCCGCAGGTCCTTGAGCACGCCGGCCGACGCCGTCTCGCCGAAGCGGCGCCGGTAGGCCGCCTCGTAGACGTGCGCCGGTCCGTGCGCGGTCCTGTCGCCGTGCAGGGCTCGCCGGCGCCACTCGCACGCCAGCGCCCACAGCTCGTCTCGGGACAATCGGTCGATGTCGGTATCGATCATGCGGTCGGCATTTCCAGATCTTCGGTCGCCGCGGCCTTCGGGACCGAGGGCGCGCGACGTGGACACGGGGATTCCCGCATGCCGGTCGGACCGAGCCACGGACCCGGGTCCGACGGTTCACCGGAACATGCGATTGCCTCGATGATACTGTCTTTTCATACAGCTTTGTCGCTAAGATCGTGTGCCTCGACCACTGCCCGGAGACACCGTGAACGCCTGCGCCATCGCCTTGCCCGAGACCGTGTCGACGACGACGGTGCCCGTCCCCACCACCGTTCCCGTCGGCGCCGGACAGCCCCGCCCGCCACCGCCGTGCATCGACGTCCGCCGCCAGGCCGCGCGCGTCGTGGCGACGACCCGCCGGCACTGGCTCGACGACGCGCCCTGACGCGCATCCCGACGCCGCGCGTTCCGCCGGGCGTGTGCTCCTACTCTGCCTTGACGTTGTTGTCCTTGACCACCTTCGCCCAGCGCGCGGTCTCGGCCACCATCCACTGCGCGATCTGCTGGCGGTTCATGTCCGAGGGCTCGGAGCCCAGTTCCTGCAGCCGCCTGGCGACGTCCGGGCGCGCGACGATGCGCGCGATCTCCGATTGCAGCTTCTCCAGGATCGCCGGCGGCGTGCCGCCCGTGGCCAGCAGCCCCTGCCATGAGCCGGTCACGAAATCCGGGATCTGCGAGGCCACCGTCGGCACGCCCGGCGCCGCCGCGAAGGGCTTGGCGCTCGTCACGGCGATGGCCCGGATCTTGCCGCCCTGCACCAGCGGATTGGTCGCCAGCACGCTGGCCATGGCGGTGTCGATCTGGCCGCCCGCGAGATCGGCCAGGGCCTGGGCGCCGCCCTTGTAGCCGATGACGTTGAACTCGAAGCCCTTGTCCTGCGCCAGCAGGATGCCCGCGAGCTGGCTGATCGACGCCAGCGGCGTGCCGAAGCTCACCGGCTTGCCGCTCTTCTTCTGGTAGGCGGCGAGTTCGTCGATGGTCTTGACCGGCAGGTCCTGGCGCACCACCAGCAGGTGCGGCGAATAGGCGGGAATCGCGATCGGCGCCAGGTCCTTCACGGGGTTGTAGTTGAGCTGCGGGATGACGCTCGGGCCGATGGTCAGCACGCTCATGTCCAGCATCAGCAGGTTGTAGCCGTCGGGCGCCGACTTGGCGACGAAGGAGGCGCCGATCTGGCCGTTGCCCCCGGCCTTGTTCTCGACGATCACGGTCTGCTTGAAGCTCTCGCCCAGTTCCTTGGCCAGCAGCCGCGCCAGCACGTCGGAGGTGCCGCCGGGCGGGTTGGGCACGACGATGCGGATCGGCTTGGCGGGATAGGCCGTGGCGTCCTGCGGCTGCGCCTGCGCGCCCCACGAGGCGCCTCCCAGCAGCAGGGCCGAGGCGAGCCCGATGAGGCGGCGTCGGGGCGGGGAACGGGTCGGGGTGGTGCGGATGCTCGAAGTTCGCATGGTCGTCTCCAGTGGATGGCTCGGTGGGAAAGGCCGCCGTCGGGGCGGCCGTCGGCGCTCAGGGCGCCCGGAAGATCACGTTCTCCAGCGGCTGCCCCTGCCGGAGCCGTTCGATGTTCCGGGCCATGAAGCCGTAGCGCCGCTCCAGCAGCGCCGGCGTGATGGCCGAGACGTGCGGCGTGGCGCGCACGTTGGGCAGCTCGTGCAGCGGCCAGCGCGACGGCGCGACCGGGTCCCCGCCCTTCGTCGGGTAGCGGTACCAGACGTCGAGCACGGCGCGGCCGAGGCGGCGCGTGCTCAGGGCCTCGTAGAGCGCCCGTTCGTCGACCACCTCGGCGCGCGCCACGTTCACCAGCAGGGCGCCCGGCGGCAGCAGGCCGAGCTGGCGCTCGCCGATCAGGCCGCGCGTGCCCTCGTCGAGCGGGCAGCACACGACCAGCGACCGCGCGCGCGGCAGCACCGCGTCGAGCGCCGACACGGCGACGTGCTCGTGCACCAGATCCGGCGGACCGGGCCGGCCGCCGCGCGTGACGGCGATCACGTGCATGCCGAAGGCGCGGGCGCGCCGGGCGATCTCCTGGCCGATGTGGCCGAAGCCGAGGATGGCCACCGTCGTGCCGTGGACCTCGTCGTGCGGGGCGCGCGCCGCATAGGACCGCGCCCAGGCCTCGGCGTCGAGCCGCGCCGGGTACTGCCACGGGCGCAGCGCGTGCTCCAGCAGCGCGTGCAGCGTGAACTCGGCGATCGGCACCTCGTGGCCGTGCACGTTGCACACCGGGGTGCCGGCGGGCAGGGCGTCGCGGGCGATCTGCTCCGAGCCGGCGCCGGGCACCTGCAGCAGCCGGCAGCGCAGCCGGGCGGCCTCGCCGGCGCCCAGCGCGTTGGCGACGACGACGTCGGCGTGCAGCGCGCCCGCGGCCGGGAAGGCGTCCAGCGCCTCCACGTCGTGGGCGGGGCCGAGCAGCGCGCGCAGGCGCGGCGCATGGGGGGCGTGGAGCCCGATGATCTTGATCTGCATGGCGGGAGCGAATCCGGTGAGGGGGTGGAGCGGGGCCGGGGGTCAGCGGCTCTCGCGCACGATCAGCCCCGGCTGCCGCTTGAAGTCGTCCTTCAGGCGCGCGCCCAGGCCGGCGGCGACCGGCGGCTGCGCCATGCCGTCCACGATCACCGGCAGCTCGGTGACGATGTCGCGGTACCAGGTCGCCAGGGTGGCGCGCACCACCTCCTGGTAGATGGCGGTGGGGGCGTGCAGGGCCATGTGCAGGCCGGCCATCAGCGTGATCGGGCCGGTGCAGTCGTGCGGCGCCAGCGGGCGGTTGTAGGCCTGCGCCAGGGCGGCGATCTTTCGGCCCTCGGTGAAGCCGCCGCACCAGGCCAGGTCCAGCATCACGACGTCGAGCGCGTCGCCGGCGAGCAGGTCGCGAAACGGCCGCAGGCCGCCCAGGGTCTCGCTGCCGCAGATCGGCACGCGGGTGCGGCGGCGCAGGTCGGCCAGGCCGGCGACGTCGTCCATCTTGCACAGCGGGTCCTCGACCCAGAACACGTCGTAGTCCTCCAGCGCCTGGCAGATGCGCAGCGCCGAGTGGCCGCCGAACAGGCTGTGCAGCTCGCACATCACCTCGATCCGGTTGCCGACCGCCTCGCGGACGCGGCGGAACGGTTCCAGCCCCTGCTCGATCTGCGCCAGCGTGATGAGGTGGCCCTGGCTGGCCGGCGCGTGGATGTCGAAGGGCCAGATCTTCATCGCCTTGTAGCCCTCGGCCAGCAGGCTCTCGGCCAGCGCCCCGGCGTCGCGCATGAAGGCGACCTGGTCGTCGTAGGGCCCGGCGGAACGGTCGGCCGCGCCGATGTCGCGCCGCTGGCCGCTGGTGTTGAAGGCGTAGCCCGCGCAGGTGTTGTAGACCGGCACGGCCGGCCGCGCGCCGCCGCCGAGCGCCTGGTAGACCGGCACGCCCTGACGCTGGCCGGCCAGGTCCCACAGCGCGATGTCGACCGCGCTGGCCGAGCGCACCTCGGTGCCCGAGCCGTGGTAGCCCACGTAGGGCGTCAGCAGGTGGCGCGAGATGCCCTCGATGTGGCGGGCGTCGCGGCCGAGCAGCCAGGGCGCGAGTTCCTCGTGCAGGCAGGTCTCGACCGAGGCGGCGCCGCGGAAGGTCTCGCCCAGGCCGACCAGGCCGTCGTCGGTGTCGATCTCCAGCCAGATCAGGCTGGGCCGTTCGGGCAGGCGGTAGGTGCGCAGGGCGCGGACGAGGGACATGGGAGGCGACTCCGGGAGATGGTTGGCGAACGCAGGAAGGGCCGATGGAGCCGTCGGCGGATCAGTCGGCGGAGATCCCGCGGGTCTCGATCAGCGTCTTCCAGCGCGCGAACTCGCGCGCCTGCAGCGCCGTGAACTCGGCCGGCGTGCCGGCGACGATCTCCAGGCCCTGCTCGGTCAGGCGCCGCGCCACCTGCGGCTCGCGCAGGGCGGCGGCGGCGGCCGCTGCGGCCTTCTCGCGCACGGCCGGTGGCAGGCCGCGCGGCGCGGCGAGGCCCTGCCACGAATAGACCTCGGCGTCCTTCACGCCGGCCTCGGCCAGGGTCGGCGTGTCCGGCAGCACGGACGAGCGCCGGGCGCCGGTCACCGCGATGGCGTGCAGCTTGCCGGCGCGGATCTGCGGCAGCACGGCGTTGACGTTCTGGAACGAGTAGTCGACCTGGTTGCCCAGCAGGTCGTTGATCGCCGGAGCGCCGCCCTTGTAGGGCACGTGCAGGCCGGAGGTGCGCGTCTGCTGCCAGAAGAGTTCGGCCGAGAGGTGGTCGGACGCGCCGTTGCCCGAGCTGGCGAAGCTGACCCGGCCCGGGTCGGCGCGCAGCTCGGCCAGCACGTCGGCCACGGTGCGTGCCTTCTTGTCCGGCGCGGCGACGAGCACGTTGGGCGCCTGCACCAGCACGCTGAGGTAGTCGAAATCCTTCCGCGCGTCGTAGGGCACCGACTTCATCAGGTGCGGCGCGATGACGTAGGGCGCCAGCGAGGCGACCATCAGCGTGTAGCCGTCGGGCGCCGCGCGCTTGACCGCGCCGGCGCCCAGCGTGCCGGTCGCGCCCGGGCGGTTGTCGACGACGAAGGACTGCCCGAGGGCGGTCTGCATCTGCGTCGCCATCGCGCGCGCCGCGGCGTCGGTGGCGCCGCCGGCGGGGAAGGGCACGACGACCGTCACGGCGCGTTCGGGCCAGGCGGTCTGGGCGTGAGGGCTGGCGGAGGACAGTGCGGCGCAGGCGGCCCAGGCCGCGTACAGGATCGTCTTCATGGTGGCGCATGGTCGGCCGACGTGCCGGAACATGTCAATTCCGAAACGGATTTGTCTGACAACTCGCTATAGTCCGGAGACAACTTTCCTGCGTGCCTCCCATCCCATGTCCACGACGTCCCTGACCGACACGGTCTACGAACAGGTCCTGCTGCTGATCAAGGACGGGCGGCTCGCCACCGGCGATCGCCTGCCCGGCGAGCACGCCCTGGCGGCGCGCTTCGCGGTGTCGCGGCCGGTGGTGCGCCAGGCGATGGCGCGGCTGCGTTCCGAGGGGCGCGTGACGGCGGCCCACGGCGCCGGCCATTTCGTCGGCGAGGAGCCGCAGATCACGCGCATCGACTACGGCCCGATCCAGGGCATCCCCGACGTGCGCGGCTTCCTGGAGTTCCGCTGCCTGCTCGAGGGCGAGAGCGCCGCGCTGGCCGCCCGCTCGCGCGAGAGCCGCCTGCGCGCGGCCGTCACGGCGCGGCGCAAGGCGATGGAGGTGGCGACGCAGCGCGGCCAGCCGGGCATCGAGGAGGACATCGCCTTCCACGCCGCCATCGCGCGGGCGAGCGAGAACCGCTACCTGATCGTGACCATCGCCGCGCTCACCGAGCAGACCCGCCTGGCGATCCGCTGGGTGCGCGAACTCTCGCCGCAGCCGATGCTGCACCGGGGGCGCGACGTGCGCGCCGAGCACCTGCGCATCGACGAGGCCATCGCCGCGCGCGACGCCGACGCGGCGCGGGAGGCGATGACCGACCACCTGCGCAGCGGCATCGCGCGGCTGTTCCCCCGGCCGGCCTGACGCGGGCCGCCGGACCCGCGCCGGTCAGCCCTTCTGCGCCTCGCCCTCGATGTGGCGGCCGTAGACGGCCAGCACGATGCGTTCGGACTGGACCAGGTAGTCGTCGAGCGCGGCCGCCGCCTTGGCGAAGTCGCCCGCCTCGACCAGGGCGAGCAGGGTCGCGTTCATGTCGACGTAGGGCGCGTGCAGCAGCTCCGGATCGCGCAGCAGGCCGAAGGCCAGCCGCAACTCCGCCAGCACGGAGGCGAACAGGTGGTTCAGCCGCTCGCTGTCGGCCAGCTCGACGATGGCCATGTGGAACGCCATGTTGGCCGTGCCGACGCCCAGCCAGTCGCCCGCCGCGCGGCAGCGCAGGGCGTCGTCGACCTGGGTGCGCATCTTCTTCTGCGCCGGATGGCAGCGGTAGGCCTTCGCCAGCGCCTGGCACTCGATGAGCCGGCGCACGCGGTAGATGTCGATGATGGCCGCGATGTCGGGGATCGTGACGAAGACCCCGCGGTTGAGCGAATGCCGGACCAACCCCTCCTTGATCAGCATGCGGAACACCTCGCGCAGGGTGTTGC
Source organism: Variovorax sp. PvP013 (assembly GCF_050435945.1). Classification (NCBI taxonomy): domain Bacteria; kingdom Pseudomonadati; phylum Pseudomonadota; class Betaproteobacteria; order Burkholderiales; family Comamonadaceae; genus Variovorax; species Variovorax sp. PvP013. The sequence goes on along the minus strand of NZ_JBNDLF010000005.1, from coordinate 115,929 downwards.
GCGAGATGCCCAGGCTGTCGCTCAGGGCCTGCTCCGACAGCCGCTGGCCCGGCGCGAACTCGCCCCGCGTGATCTTCTGGCGCAGCTGCTCGGCCGTGCGCTCGGCCAGCGTCTGGGGTACGGGGGGAGGGGACGCGGGCAGGCTCATGCGGTGGCGGATCGAGAGGATCGAGGTGGACGGGAAGGCGCAGGGGTTGTAGCAGACCGCCGCCGGCGGGCCCGAAACGACCCGTCGTGGTGCGGGTTTGCACCTAGGAACTGGCATGCGAATTGCAGGCACATCGACACTGGATTGTTCAACAATCCATCCACGCTGATTCACCAATCCATCTTTTTGGTTGAGTCATTCAGGAATTCAACCCGGAGTGCCCTTCGTGTCCACCGCCATCAACCTCTGGCCCCTGATCGGGGTCGCCGTCATCGTCGCGGGCTTCGTGCTGCGCTTCAATCCGATGCTGGTCGTGATCGTCACGGCCGTCGTCACCGCCTTCGCGGCCAACTTCCCGGCGGAGCGGGTCCTCGCGGCCATCGGCACCGGCTTCGTCAAGACGCGCAACCTGCCGTTGATCATCCTGCTGCCGCTGGCGGTCATCGGCCTGCTGGAGCGCCATGGGCTGCGCCAGCACGCGCAGCGCTGGATCGGCGGCATCCGCTCGGCCACGGTCGGCCGGCTGCTGATCGTCTACCTGGGCGCGCGCCAGCTGACGGCGGCCATCGGCCTGACCAGCCTGGGCGGCCATCCGCAGATGGTGCGGCCGCTGCTCGCGCCGATGGCCGAGGGTGCCGCCGAGGCGAAGTACGGCCGCCTCACCGACAAGGTCCGCCACAAGCTGCGCGCCTTCGCCGCCGCGACCGACAACGTCGGCCTGTTCTTCGGCGAGGACATCTTCGTGGCCTTCGGCGCCATCGTGCTGATGACCACCTTCCTGCGCGAGGCCGGCATCGACATCGAACCGATCCACGTCGCGCTGTGGGGCATCCCGACGGCGGTCTGCGCCTTCGCCATCCACGCCTTCCGGCTGTGGCGTCTCGACCGCTCGCTGGCGCGCGAGCTGCAGGAGGGCGGGCCGGCGACCTTGAACGTGGAGGCCGCTCCCATCGACGCCACCGCTACCGCCACCGTGGCCAAGGGAGCCTGACATGACGCTGTCCATCGTCCACCTTTACTACCTCGTCGGCGCGATCCTGGCGATCACCGCCGTCATGACGCTGGCCGACCGCCAGCACACGCGGCGCTATTCCAGCGCCTTCTTCTGGGGCCTGTATTCGCTGGTGTTCCTCGTCGGCGACCTCGTGCCGCCGGTGTGGGTCGGCGTCGGCGTGATCGTGATGGCGCTGATCGCGGCCTTCGGCGGCGTGGGCGTCGGCCGGCATCTCGCGCGCACGCCGCAGCAGTACCTCGACAGCGCGAAGCGACTGGGCAACCGGCTGTTCATCCCGGCGCTGGCGATTCCGGTGGTGACCATGGTCGGCACGCTGACGGCCAAGTACCTGGTCTTCGGCGGCACGCCCTTGCTCGATCCGCGCAACACCACGCTGGTGAGCCTGGGCATCGGCTGCGTGGTGGCGCTCGCGCTGGCCTGCAGGCTGACGCACGAGACCCCGGTGCAGGGCATCCGCGAATCGCGCCGGCTGACCGACGCGCTGGGCTGGGCGCTGGTGCTGCCGCAGATGCTGGGCATGCTGGGGCTGGTGTTCTCCGACGCCGGCGTGGGCAAGGCGGTGGCGCACATCACCACCAGCTACATCAACATGGACGTGCGCTTCTTCGCCGTCGCGGTCTACGTGATCGGCATGGCGCTGTTCACCGTCGTCATGGGCAACGGCTTCGCGGCCTTCCCGGTGATGACGGGCGGCGTCGGCGTGCCGGTGCTGGTGGGCGTCTACCACGGCGACCCGGCGGTGATGGCGGCGATCGGCATGCTCTCGGGCTACTGCGGCACGCTGCTCACGCCGATGGCGGCCAACTTCAACATCGTGCCCGCCGCGCTGCTGGAGCTGCCGGACAAGAACGCCGTGATCCGGGCGCAGATCCCGACGGCGTTGACGCTGCTCCTCTGCAATGTCTTTCTCTTGAACTTCCTCATGTTCCGGGCATGAAGCACACCCCCCGTCTTCGCGCACTTCGATTGAAAGGAAGGTCATGACGAGCAAGCCTTTTTCGTCCCCGCGCCGCGTGCTGGTCACCGGCTTCGAGCCCTTCGAGCAGGACATCCTCAACCCCTCGTGGGAGGTGGCCCGGGCGCTGCACGGCGCGGTCGTCGACGGTGCCGAGATGCACGCGGTGCAGCTGCCGTGCGTGTTCGGCCGCGCCATCGAGCGGCTCGACCGCGCCCTGGCCGAGGTCCGCCCGACCTTGGTCGTCGGCCTGGGGCTGGCGGGCGGGCGCGCCGACTGGACGCCCGAGCGCGTGGCGATCAACGTCGACGACGCGCGCATCCCCGACAACGCCGGCGGCCGGCCGATCGACGCGCCGGTGGTGCCGGGCGGGCCGGTCGGCTACTTCTCCACGCTGCCCATCAAGGCGATCGTCCACGCCCTGCGCGACGCCGGGGTGCCGGCGTCGGTCTCGCAGACGGCCGGCACCTTCGTCTGCAACCACGTGTTCTACGCGCTGATGCACCGGCTGGCGACGGTGCCGGCGCTGGCCGGCGCGCGCGGCGGCTTCGTGCACGTGCCGCTGCTGCCCGAGCAGGCGGCGCAGCGCCCCGGCCAGCCGAGCATGGCGCTGCCGACCCAGGTCGAGGCGCTGCGCGTGCTGCTGCGCACCGCCCTCGCGGTCGAGGCCGACCTGCGCGAGGGCGGCGGCCAGCTGCACTGACGACCCCGTCGACCCCACCGAACCCGCCTTCCGGAGCACCCCGACCATGAAGATGAAGATCGACCTCAACAGCGACCTCGGCGAGAGCCTGGGCGCCTGGCGCATGGGCGACGACGCCGCCATGCTGGACATCGTGAGCAGCGCCAACGTGGCCTGCGGCTTCCACGCCGGCGACGCCGCCGGCATCCTGCGCACCCTGGAGCGCGCCGCCGCGCGCGGCGTCGTCGTCGGTGCCCACGTGAGCTATCCCGACCTCGCCGGCTTCGGCCGTCGTGCCATGGACATCGCCAGCGCCGACCTGGTGGCCGACGTGATCTACCAGATCGGCGCGCTCCAGGGCCTGGCCAGGGCGGCCGGCACGCGGGTGCGCTACGTCAAGCCGCACGGCGCGCTCTACAACACCATCGCGCACGACGCGCGCCAGGCCGACGACGTGATCGCCGCCCTCCGCGCCGTCGACGCCGACCTGGTGCTGGTCGGCCTGGCCGGCTCGCCGCTGCTGGCGCGGGCGCGCGCCGCCGGCCTGCGCGTGGTGGCCGAGGCCTTCGCCGACCGCGCCTACCGGGCCGACGGCGCGCTGGTGTCGCGCCGCGAGCCGGGCGCCGTGCTGCACGACGCCGAGGACGTGGCCGCGCGCATGCTGCGCCTGGCGACCGAGGGCGTCGTCACCGCCATCGACGGCAGCGACGTGCGCATCGAGGCCGACTCGATCTGCGTCCACGGCGACAGCCCCGGCGCGGTCGCGATGGCGCGTCGCGTGCGCGAGCTGCTGGCGCGCGCGGGCGTCGAGGTGGCCGCGTTCGTGGACCCGGCGCCGGGGGCGGACGCCGAGGTCCGCGCCCGCACCGGCGCCGCCATGGCGGTGCCCGCGTGATGCGCTTCCTTCCCGTCAACCTCGACGCGCTGCTGGTCGAGCTCGACGACCTGCCGCAGACGCTGGCGCTGCTGGCGTCGCTGCGCGCCGAGCCGATCGACGGCGTCGAGGAAATCGTGCCGGCCGCGCGCACGCTGCTGGTCCGCTTCCGGCCGTCGCGCGTGTCGCCGGCCGAGCTGGTCGCGCGCATCGGCGGACGCCGTGTGGACGCGTTGGTCGAGCGCGACGCGACGCTGATCGAGATTCCGGTCGACTACGACGGCGAGGACCTGGACGACGTCGCGCGCATGCTGGGCATCGCGCGCGAGGAGGTCGTGCGCCGCCACACGGGCAGCGAGTACACGGTCGCCTTCACCGGCTTCGCGCCGGGCTTCGCCTACCTCACCGGCGGCGACGCGATCCTGAACGTGCCGCGCCGGACGACGCCGCGCACCCGCATCCCGGCCGGCGCCGTCGGGCTGGCCGGCGCCTTCAGCGGCGTCTATCCGCAGGCGAGCCCCGGCGGCTGGCAGATCATCGGCATCACCGCCGTGCCGATGTGGGACCTGGGGCGCGCGGTGCCCGCGCTGCTGCAGCCGGGCTTCCGCGTGCGCTTCGTCGACCGGGCCGCGGCCGGCGCGGGCGCGGCGCACGGGGCGACGGCCTCCTCGGCGGCATCGGCCCCGGCAACCCCATCGACTTCCCCGGCGGCCCCTGCGACGGGCGAGTCCGCCACCGCGACGGCGCCTGCCGAAGCCGCCGGTGCCGACGCGCCGGCCGCGCCGTCGGACGCCGTGTCCGGCCGCCCGGCGCTGGAGGTCCTGGCCACCGGCGTGCAGGCGCTGTTCCAGGACGCGGGCCGCCACGGCCAGGCCGGGCAGGGCGTGTCGGCCTCCGGCGCGATGGACCGGGCGTCGCTGCGCGCGGCCAACCGGCTGGTCGGCAATCCGGGCGACGCGGCCGGCGTCGAGATCGCCGCCGGCGGCTTCGAGCTGCGCTGCCGGGGCGACGCGGTCGTGGCGTTCGCGGGCGCGGACGTCCCGGTCCGGCTGACGGCGGCCGACGGTCGCGCGTCGGACGTGCCCGGCTGGACGGCGATCGCGCTGTCCGACGGCGACCGCCTGCGCCTGGGCGAACCGCGCGCGGGCCTCCGGTCCTACCTGGCCGTGCGCGGCGGCTTCGACATCCCGGCGGTGCTGGGCAGCCGCTCGACCGACACGCTGGCCCGCGTCGGTCCGCCGGCCATCGCCACGGGCGACGTGCTGCGCATCGGCGCGGTCGAACGCGGCGCCATCGTCGGCGCGCCGGAGGAGCCGCCGGCCGACCTGCCCTCGACGGCCGAGGTCGTCGTGCTCGACGTCGTCATGGGCCCGCGCACCGACTGGTTCACGCCCGAGGCCGTCGCGCTGCTGGCGAATCAGGTCTGGCGCGTGAGCCCGCAGTCCAACCGCGTCGGCCTGCGGCTGGCCGGCGAGGCGTCGCTCGCGCGCGCCGTCACCGGCGAGCTGCCGAGCGAGGGCACGGCCCTGGGCGCGCTGCAGGTGCCGCCGAGCGGCCAGCCCGTGCTGTTCCTGGCCGACCACCCGCTGACCGGCGGCTATCCCGTGATCGCCTGCGTGGCGACGCACCACCTCGACCGCGCCGGCCAGATCCCGATCGGCGCCGGCGTGCGCTTCAACCCCGTCCGCCCCTTCGCGGAATCCTTTTCCGACGCATCCCTCGACCCCTCCCCGGATTCGCCATGATGAAAAAAGTCCTGATCGCCAACCGCGGCGAGATCGCCGTGCGCATCGCGCGCGCCTGCGCCGACTACGGCGTGCGCTCGGTCGCCGTCTATGCCGACGCCGACATCGACGCCCTGCACGCGCGCGTCGCCGACGAGGCCCACGGGCTCGACGGCGACCGCCCGGCCGACACCTACCTGAACATCGAGAAGCTGCTGGCCGTCGCCGCGCGCTGCGGTGCCGACGCGGTGCATCCGGGCTACGGCTTCCTGTCGGAGAACGCCGGTTTCGCGCGCGCCGTCATCGACGCCGGCCTGACCTGGGTCGGCCCGCCGCCGGCGGCCATCGACGCGCTGGGCGACAAGGTGCAGGCGCGCCGGATCGCCCTGGAGGTCGGCGCGCCGCTGGTGGCCGGCACGCCGGGCCCGGTGGCCGACGCCGACGAGGTCGTCGCCTTCGCCGAGCAGCACGGCCTGCCGATCGCCATCAAGGCGGCCTTCGGCGGCGGCGGGCGCGGGCTGAAGGTGGCCTGGCGCCTGGACGAGGTGGCCGACCTGTACGCGTCGGCGGTGCGCGAGGCCGTCACCGCCTTCGGTCGCGGCGAGTGCTTCGTCGAGCAGTTCCTCGATCGCCCGCGCCACATCGAGGCCCAGGTCGTCGCCGACGCGCACGGCCACGTCGTCGTGCTGGGCACGCGCGACTGCTCGCTGCAGCGGCGCAACCAGAAGCTGGTGGAGGAGGCGCCCGCGCCCTTCCTGACCGACGCCCAGCGCGAGCGCATCCACCAGGCCGCGCGCGACATCTGCGAACGCGCCGGCTATGTCGGCGCCGGCACGGTGGAGTTCCTGCTCAGCCCGTCCGGCGCGATCTCGTTCCTGGAGGTCAACACGCGCCTGCAGGTCGAGCACCCGGTGACCGAGGAGACCGCCGGCATCGACCTGGTGGTCGAGCAACTGCGCGTGGCCGACGGCCTGCCGCTGTCGATCACGCAGACGCCCGTGCCGCGCAGCCACGCCTTCGAGTTCCGCATCAACGCCGAGGACGTGGGGCGCGGTTTCCTGCCGGCGCCGGGACGGGTGCGCGTGTTCGACGCGCCCTCGGGCCCCGGCGTGCGCGTCGACACTGGCGTGGTGGCGGGCTCGACCGTGCCGGGCACCTTCGACTCGCTGATGGCCAAGCTGATCGTGACGGGCCGCACGCGTCAGGAAGCCATCGCGCGGGCACGGCGTGCGCTGCGCGAGTTCCGCATCGAGGGCGTGGCGTCGGTGCTCTCCTTTCACCGGGCGGTGATGGCGCACCCGGACTTCACGGGCGAGGCGGAGGGTGACTTCGCGGTGCACACGCGCTGGATCGAGACCGACTTCGCTAACACGCTGGCCGCCGCCGTGCGCGCCGAGCCGGTGGCCGATGCGGCGCTGGTCAGGACGGTGATCGAGATCGACGGGCGACGGCGCTCGATCGGGCTGCCGGCGGAACTGCTGCGCGGGCTGTCGGCGGCGGGAGGCGCCGGTGCCGCCCAGGCATCGGTCGAGGCCGAGGCCGCCGTCGACCCCGCGACCGTCGCGGCGCCGATCGCCGGGACGCTGCAGGCGTGGAAGGCGGCCGACGGCGACGTCGTGGCCGAGGGCGAGGTCGTCGCCACGATGGAGGCGATGAAGATGGAGATGCAGGTGACGGCGCACCGGGCCGGGCGGCTGTCGCATCAGGCCGCGCAGGGTGCCTACGTGGCGGCCGGGACCGGCATCGGGCGGATCGAGGCCGCCTGAGATCAAGAAGCAGGTCGGAAGACCGGCCTCGCAAACCGACTCAACCGATTGATTCAAAAGGATAAATCGCCAAAGTTAAAATCAACGAAGTGGAGCCGAATGGCGGTTCTGGATCCGGAGGCGAGATGAAACTCGAGAGCAAACTGCGGGTGGCGTTGAGCAAGCGTGCCGACCATGTCGTGCTGCGTCGCGAACTCGCCCAGCTTGGCAGCAGGAGCCAGCTCACGGAAATGATCAAGCGCCTCATCGCGGACCACCGAATGGTGCGCCTGGCGCCGGGTGTGTATGCGAAGACCGCCCGGGGTTCCAAGGACAGCGCGGAGCTCGCTGCACCGCTCGACGTCATCGCCGATGAAATCCACCGCAAGACGGGGCGCTTCGCCATCGTTCGGCGGGTCGATGCCGGTGAAGGGCGGTCGAAGTTCGAGGCCGAGCTCGACAAGGCGCCGGCGACCCCCTCCGCAGGTCCGGCCACCCGCCGACGCCAGCGACGTCCCACGGCATTCAAGCTTCCCGAGAACGTTGCCCAACTCCCGGTCAAGGATGTGGCGACGTACGTCGCAAACTTGGCGGCGGCTCATGGCGTCGTCTTCAAGCGAACCCGGCTCGACGACTTTGCGGAAGCGGTCACGCGCCTGGCGGGCGACGACGAGCGGCTGGACGCCACCGGCAAACTCCTCGCGACCCTGCGGAAGAAGGCGGTCATCGACGGGCCCCAGCTCGCGCGCCTGATGTCGAATCACATGAGAGAGCAGAGACATGCCGTTCGATCCGTTCGGTGACTTCGACACGGCCGGTTATCTCCGGAACATCGAGCACGAGAAGGACATGGATCTGGTGAAGGCACAGGAGAAGGTCTTCTTCGAAGCCCATCTCGAAGAGGCGCTGTGCTTCTTGCGCGCGATCCGCGGCCCGATCACCCATGCGCACTTTCGCCGCGTTCACGCGATCCTCTTCGAGGAGTTCTATCCGTGGGCCGGACGAGATCGTCGAGAGCTGGGCGTCGCGACCCACGTTAGCAAGGGTGGCATCGTCGATTTCGAGCAGGCCGAGCGCATCGGCAAAGCCATGCAGTGGGGCTTGGACATGGGCAATAGCGCGGCATCCATGCGCCGGCAACCCGGTGCGGTCATGGGCGCCTTCGCATGGGCGCATCCGTTCCTCGACGGCAATGGCCGCACCATGATGCTGGTGCACACCGAGCTCTGCCGCCGTGCCGGGATCCTGGTCGATTGGCCGGCGACGAGCAAGATGGCTTATCTGACGGCCCTGACAACTGAGCTGAAGGACCCCGGCGCCAAGCAGCTGGACGCCTACCTTGCGCAGTTTGTACGGAAGTGGGACCAGACCGATGACCTGGTGATGCAACTTCGCGCGCTGCCGGGGCTGGACGGGCTGGCCGCGACCAGCGCGGACGACATCGCCTATGACGCGAGCGACGAGAAAGCGATGGCGTCGTACCTTGAGACGAAACGCGCTCGAGGTGAGACGCGGGATCTGACCGGCGAGGCCGGAGCCTGAACGTCGCGTTCGGTCGGGGTCGAGTGCTGAATGTCGGTCTTGGCATCGGATGCTGTTCTGTCACGCCGCCCTGGCTTATCTGAAGCTCATTGCCATGGCGACAGATTCATCGCTTCAGACTGTTTCGTTCGCCGTCAAGCCGTCTCCGCTCGCCATCGAGGCGTCGGTCGCCGTGGCGACCCTGGGTCTTCTCACCGTCGCGACGTTGATGTGCGTCATCCTCCTGTCGGCCGCCGTGCTGATCCGGGCGGCGAAGTCTCGTCCTGCCCATCCGCTCGCCCGTGCGTGGCGCCGCGCTTCCAGGCCGTGATCGGCTCGGTCGGTGTGAAGATGACGTCGACTTCTTCGAGCGGCTGCCTGAATTCCTCCACCTGTTCAGGGGCCCGCACTGGGACGTGGTCGGCGACGACGTGCGGGCGCTGTGTGAGGCGTCGCGCGCCGCGTGGGCCACGAGGTCGCGTCGCCCCACGGGTTCGCGCCCCTGACCGCGTTGCAGATCGACGTCATGCAGCACGAGGCCGCGCGCAGCCTGGCCTGGGAGCGCGCCTACCGGTCGGGGCGACTGAGCGACCGGATGCGCACGCTGCTGGACGCCGGCGCCAACGGATTGCCGATCGGCTTGCAGGTGGTGGGGGCGATGGGCGACGATGCGCGTGTATTGCGGGCGGGGGCCTGGCTGCAAGGCCTGTTGCGCGATCGGGTGGGGTGAGTGGGCAGCGAGGCGCTGTTTTCTCGCACTTCACCACCTGATCGTTGCTCGTACCCTTGGGCAGAGGAGACCGACATGGCGATCGAGAACGCGGTGATCTATGTGCTGACGGAGTTGCCGGCGCTGGCCATCGCCAAGGTGCTGCGGCGGTGCTTCGCGTGGACGCCTCGGCGGGCGGAGACGGTGGCCACGCTGGTGTTGATGGGCGTTGTCTTCGGGGCTTGTCTGTTGGGCTGGTGGTTGTACGAATGGAAGTAGGGGTGATTGAGTTGCGGTCGACGGCGTTTCATGGGTGAGCAACTTTGGGAAGTCAGCAATCCGCCAAAAGCGGACCTTTCGAACCTGTTTCCAACAAGACCGCAAAGGCGCAAGTTGCAAACTACGCAGCGATTGGATCGCCCCATCGCCGACCCGCCAGCGCGGCAATGCGCGCCCGGACAATTTCATCGATGCCTACAACTTCGCCCGCAGGCTCAAGACTTGGAAGGAACAGTGGCCATCCGAGGCCGAGCGATTCAAGATCGATCCGATCCATCCGATGCCGGGGCTGGACACCCGGTCAAGTTGAATGCACGCTCGACGAAGTCGGGCCGCCCGGTACCGCACCGAGCTGCTGCATGAGACTCAGCGTGTCCATCAGAATGCGAGTGGATTTGACCTTCATGCCTTCGAAGCGGTCGATGACCATGCCTGATACGCTGACCGACTTCTGCGTGGGAGGCATTCCCAGGAAGGCACCTCGATGCGTGCCGTGCCACACGAAGCGCGTCAACACTCGGTCGTCTTCTGCCATCTGCTCTTCCACCTCCCAGCGCATGTCGGGAAACGCCGTGCGCAGCCCGAGCAGCGTTGCCTTGAGGCCATCGAGGCCAGGGCCCTGGCCTGGCAAGGGCACCTCCTCCACCATGTCGTCATGGAAGTAGTCGCCGGTCGCATCGATGTCGCCGAGGGAGAGGACCCGGTGCAGGAACTCTCTCACGATTGCCTTTTTCTGCTCGATCATGCTCTTGGCCCGAAGGGATGGATTCGTTGCGGATACTAGCGGTCGAGTTCGATCGAACACAACATGTTCGTCCGCCCGCAACGGAGGCACGCATCCTCGCCCGAGCCGAGCGAACGAACGTCCATCCATCGTGAGTTCTGTGGCAGCGGCATTTTTGTCTGCACCCGAAGCAGAAGCAGCGGCGTCGCAAGAACGGACATTTGGCGCAGCACCTGCATGCCTGCCGTTCTCCGTCAGACTTCAGCCACCCGTCTCGTTCAAGCCGAGTGCCAGCACTTGCAGAACGACTTCCACGTCGAACGGCCTCAGGGCAACCGCCCGAATCCCGGCACCCGCAACGCCAGATCGTCCACATCCACCCCGAACCCCAGCCCCAGCAGATTCATCTCCACCCCCTCGTCCCGCGCCACCGTCACCCCCGCCAACCCCAGGACCGACAACTGCCAGCCCGTGCCGCTGGGCGCGTGGTCGATGAAGGTGGTCGCGCCCAGGTAGTCCTTGCCGATCGCCGTGGGGGGCAGGTCCAGTCGCAGCGCGGGCACGTGCCGGGCGACCCAGGCCACGAAGGTGTTGCTGTTGGGGCCGGGCCAGAGGCGGTAGGACTCGCGCCAGGGATAGGCCGCCACGGCCGCTTCGATCTGCTCGATCATGGCTTCCGCCTCCGCGCCCCGGTGGTCCGCGAGCAACTGCGGATAGGCGCCGTACCAGAGCATGTCGGGCGCTTCGACTTCGTCGGTGACCAGGGCGTCGCCGCCCCGGCGGGCTCGCCAGCCGACGATGTGGTAGGTGGTGTAGTGGTCCGCGCCGGCGCGCTTCACCGCGATCCAGGGATGGATGCCGAAGGCACCGCGCCATCGCACGATCCGGGCGCCATAGACCTGCACCACCGCGCCGCGATCGACGGCCGGGTCGGGCGCCTGCCCGGTGCTTTCCTGACTCGTCCGGTACCAGGGCGTGTCGAGATCCAGGTCGCCGAAGGCCAGCACGCCGATCGGGCCCAGCATCAGCAAGGCGATCACGCCCAGGAACCTCAGCGGCCAACGTGTCCAGCGCGATGTGCGCTGGCGCACGGGTGGTGAAGCGGAGGGATCGGGCATCGTCCCAGTATGCCGCCGGCCGTCCGGCCTTCCAGTCTTGTGGCGTGGACGCCGCCGGGCGTCATGCCCGCATGGACTCCGCCGCCGCCGCCGTGCCCACATTGACGATCGTCGCCTGCATCAGCGCGACGACCTTGAAGGCGTCGCCGTCGTCGTCCGCGAAGGCCCGGACCTCGCCCGTGCAGACCGTCAGCAGCCGACCGGCGTTGACGACCCGGCCCACGGCCAGGAAGCGCCGCCCCACGGCCGGGCGCAGCAGGTTGAGCTTGAATTCCGCCGTGACGACCTCGAAGCCCTCGGGCGCGCGGGTCAGGGCGGCGTAGCCGCAGGCGTTGTCGGCGATGGCGGCGGTGACGCCGGCGTGGAGGTAGCCGTGCTGCTGGGTCAGGTGGGAGGAGAACGGCAGTTCGATGTGGACCTCGCCGTCCGCCACGAGGACGAGCCGGGCGCCGAGGGTTGCCATCAATCCCTGGGTGGCGAAGCTGGCGGCGACACGGGCCTGGAGAAGATCGTTCATCGGAAAAGAAGAGGCGGAAAGAGTCGTCGGGACGCAGTGGCCGCCATCCTGCCATGGCGGTGCGTGTCGGGGTCGTCCGGCCGTTCCCGCCGGTCTCCGCCTCCCGCCGGCCCGACCCGCCGGGATGTGTCCGCCCGCCGCATCGCGCCTGCACCTACAGGCGGCGCGTGGGGGAGGCGATAGCGTGAAGGCTCATTCTTTTTCCACGGCCTCCCACGGCCTCCACCGCGAATCCACCATGCCCGATCTCGACTCCGCCCCCGGCACCATCATCGACCCCGAACACCGCATCGACCCCCACACCAGCGCCTCCGTCACCGAATGGGCGGAGAAGCTCGGCGTCGGCGAGGACGAGATCATCGACGCCGTGACGGCGGTGGGCGACCGCGTCGCCGACGTCGAGCGGCACCTGAAATCGAAGGGCGACACCCGATGAGGATTGCCTGCCTGGCCTGGGGCTCGCTGCTCTGGAAGACCGGTCCGCTGCGCCTGGCCTCGGGCTGGAAGGACGACGGCCCGCTGCTGCCGATCGAGTTCGCCCGCGAGGGCGACAAGGGCGAGCTCTCGACCGCGATCCTGGAAGGCGCGGCCCCGCAGAAGACGTGGTGGGCATTGCTGCAGGACGAGGACCTGGCCGTCGCGCGCGAGTCGCTGCGGTTGCGCGAGGCGATCGACCCGGCGCATCGGGAATGGGTCGGCAGCCTGCCCGCGGTCGATGCCGTGTCCCATCCCTGCGCCCGGCAGATCGAGGACTGGCTGAAACGGCAGTCCGGGGTCGACGCCGTCGTCTGGACCGCGCTGCCGCCGCGTCATGCCGACGAGGAGGGCCGCACGCCGACCCTCGACGAGGCCATCGGCTACCTCGACGGCCTGCGGGGCGAGGAGCGCGCGCACGCGGAGGATTACATCCGGCAGGTGCCGCCGTCGCTGGACACGGCGTATCGCCAGGGCATCGAGGCCCGGCTGGGGTGGACGCCGCGCGGCGTCCGGTGAGCCGGCCGACCGGGCCTCACGCACCCATCGCTCAGAACGCCGGAACGAGCGCGCCCTTGAACTTCGTCTCGATGAAGGCCTTCACCTCCGGCGACTGGTAGGCCTTCACGAGCTGCTGCGCCCAGGGCTTGTCCTTGTCGGCGCGCCGCACCGCGATGATGTTGGCGTACGGGCCCTTGGGCGATTCCTTGATGACGGCGTCCTTGGCCAGCGAGAGGCCGGCCTTCTCGGCGAAGTCGTTGTTGATGGCCGCGATGGTCAGGTCGTCGAGGGAGCGCGGCAGTTGCGCGGCGTCGAGCGGCACCAGCTTCAGCTTCTTCGGATTGCCCACCACGTCCAGCGGCGTGGCGGTGTTGTTCTTCACCGCCTCGGGCTTGAGCGTGACGAACCCGGCCGACTGCAGCAGCAGCAGGGCGCGGTTGCCGTTGGACGGGTCGTTCTGCACGCCGACCGTGGCGCCGTCGGGCAGGTCGGCGATCGACTTGAGCTTGCGCGAGTAGTAGCCCATCGGCGCGGTGAAGGTCAGGCCGGCGGGGACGATGTCGAAGCCGCGCGCCTTGTTCTGGTTGTCCAGGAAGGGCTGGTGCTGGAAGGCGTTGGCGTCGAGGTCGCCGGCGGCCACGGCGGCGTTGGGCAGCTGGTAGTCGTTGAAGACGGTGATGTCGATGGTCAGGCCGTCGCGCGCCGCCACCTGCTTGACGACCTTGAAGATCTCCTCCTGGCTGCCGACGACGATGCCGACCTTGACGGACTTCTTGTCCTGGGCGTGGGCGGCGCCGGGAGCGAGGAGGGCGGCGGTGAGGGACAGGGCGGCGGCGAGGGCGGCGCGGCGGGGAGCGGAGATCGGCATGGTGGAGAGCGAACGGAATCGATGGAAAAAGAGGCGCGACTGTAGCGGGTCGGGTGGTGTGGCCCAACGAACCGATTCGCACAAGCTCATGCCGCGTGGGGACGAGCCAGGCGGCCGGTCGGCAGGATTCAGGCCGCGCCGTCCAGCATTCCCGCCTGCCGCATCACCGATGCCGTGCCGGCCTCCTCCAGCGCGTACACGCCGCGCTTCTCCCGCCAGATCAGCGACTTGTCCTGCAGCGCGGCCAGGGCCTGCTGGACGTTCGACGTGTCGATGCGGACGTCCTCGCCGGAGGCGATCGTCGTCAGGACGCCGCGGTAGCGCGCCATCGTCGCGGCGTCGAAGGGCGCGTAGCCGGTGCCCTGCGCCGCCAGCACCCGCAGCACGGCCGACTGCAGGGGCGTGAGGGCCTGGACGATCCGCAAGGTCTGCGCGTCGGCGGCCTCGATCTGCTCGGCCACCGCGCGTTCGAAGGCCGCCGGCGTCTCCCGGGCCGTCAGCGCGAAATCCAGTCGCAGCCGGTCGGCGGCCGCGCCGAGGATCTCGGGCTGGTGGCCGGCGTCCTCGAACAGCCGCACGACGCGCTGCGGGTCCAGCGGCGCCAGCAGGTCGACGCCCCGGCAGAACCACTCGACATAGTCGGGGCCGAGCAGCGGGAACTCGACCAGCGGCGCGCCGAAGAAGGCCTGGTCCTTGCTGTTGCGCAGCATCGCCAGCTTGTCGCGGTTGGAGCCGGTCGCGACGATGCGCAGTCCGTGGTGGCGCGAGCTGTTGAGTTCGTCCCTCGCCGCCTTCAGGGCGAACAGGGCGTCGTAGCCGCCCTCGGTGGTGATGGCGTGCTGCGCCTCGTCGACGAGCAGCACGATCATCCGGCCGGTCTCGTCGGACAGCGCGGCCAGGGCGGCACTCAAGGAGATCTCCTTGCCCAGGCCGACCCGGTCGAGCGAGAACGAGACGCCGCCGACGCTCACCTTGTCCATGCCGGCCGACCTGGCCAGCCGCTGGACCAGGCCCTCGTGCGTGGCCAGCTCGGCGCGCACGGCGTCGACGATGACCGTGCCCGGGTCGGCCTTCCGGTTGGCCCAGAGGTCCACGTACATCACGCTGGCGCCGGTGGCCTGCAGCGCGGGGCGCAGGTCCTCGCGCACGAAGGTCGACTTGCCCGTGCGCCGGGGGGCGGAGAGGAAGAGTCCCGACGACGAGGCCGAGCCGACGGCCTGCGTCGTGATGGCCGCGACCATGCGGCGGGCCAGGTCCGGGCGGGGAAAGAATCGGGTCGGCATCGCGCACCTCTCGGTCCGGCGACATGCGACGGGCCGCGCCGGTGGCCTGTATGGCCAATTACAGTGGATTATAGTTTTCTATAGCTCCTCGCTGGGCGGGTGTGGCTTTATTCGGTCCATGCATAAGGTCACAGCGAATGTGTCGTTCTCCGGAAGAACGTTTCTTCGCATACTCGCAGGCTTTGCCGGAAACGGCCTGCCGGCTTCGCGCGCCCACCGGCGTGCGCGACCGGCCGATCGTTCGCCTCCATGACCGCTGCCTCCTCCTCTCCACCGACCGGCGACCATCCGGTCATCCGCCTGCGCGACGTGCGCAAGTCCTTCTCCCTTCCCGACGGCACGACCTTCGACGCCGTCCATTCGCTGTCCCTCGACATCCAGGCCGGCGACGTCTTCGGCCTCATCGGCAAGAGCGGCGCGGGCAAGTCGACCCTGCTGCGCCTGATCAACCTGCTGGAGCGTCCGGACGCCGGCCAGGTCGTCGTCGGCGGGCGCGACCTCACGACGCTGTCGCGTCGCGAACTGCGCGAGACGCGCCAGACGCTGGGCATGATCTTCCAACAGTTCAACCTGATCCAGAACGCGACCGTCGCCGACAACGTCGCCTTCCCGCTGAAGATCCACGGCCGCCACGCGCGTGCCGAGATCGCCGGGCGGGTGCGCGAGTGCCTGCGGCTGGTGGGCCTGGAGGACAAGGCGGGCGCCTACCCGGCCCGGCTCTCCGGCGGCCAGAAGCAGCGCGTGGCCATCGCCCGCGCGCTCGCGCCGCGCCCGCAGGTGCTGCTGTGCGACGAGCCGACCTCGGCGCTCGACAGCGAGACCACGCGCGAGCTGCTGCAGACCCTGCGCGACATCAACCGCCAGCTGGGCGTGACCGTGGTCATCGTGACGCACGAGCTGTCGGTGGTGGAGGCGCTGTGCCGGAACGTGGCCATCCTGGAGCGCGGCGAGCTGATCGAGCAGTTCGCGGTCGATGCCCCGTCGCCGGCGGCCGGTCGCCTGACCGTGCTCGGCCGCGAGATCGACGCCCTGGTGCGCCGGCGCGAGCGCGACGCCCGCGAGGCGCTGGCCGACGAACCCCGTGGCGCCGTCGACGTGCGTCATCTCGATCTGCGGGGAGCGGTCCATGCCTGAGAACATCGTCGCCATCCTCCCCGAGCTGGGCGTGGCCATCGGTCAGACCTGCCTGATGCTGGCCATCGGCCTGAGCGCGGCGCTGCTGATCGGCGGGCCGCTGGGCATCCTGCTGTTCCTGCTCGGCCCCGGCCAGTCGCTGGCCAACCGGCCGATGTTCCTGGTGCTGAACTGGCTCGTGAACACGGTGCGCTCGTTCCCCTTCATCATCCTGCTGGTCGCGCTGGTGCCCTTCACGCGCATCGTCGCGGGCACCTCCATCGGGCCGCTGGCCGCCGCCGTGCCGCTGTCGGTGGCGGCGATCCCCTACCTGGCGCGGCTGGTCGACCAGTGCCTGCGTGAGGTGCCGCGCGGCGTCATCGAGGCCGCGCACGCCATGGGGGCGAGCGAGCTGCAGATCATCTGGCGCGTGCTGATCGTCGAGGCCCGCTCGGGGCTGGTGCTGGCCTTCACCGTGCTGGCGGTGAGCTTCCTGTCGTACTCGGCCATCGCCGGGGTGGTCGGCGGCGGCGGCATCGGCGACCTCGCCATCCGCTACGGCTACTACCGCTTCCAGACCGACGTCATGGTGCTGACCGTGGCCGTGCTGGTGGTGCTGGTGCAGATCATCCAGATCGTCGGCAACACGGCGGCGCGCCGCCTCGACAAGCGCTGAAGCGCCGCGAATCCCTTCCTTTTCGAAAGTCCCTCCCATGAAGCACACCATCCCGCGCCGCGCCTTCCTCGCCCTGTCGGTCGCCGCCACGCTCGGACTCGGCGCCCTGCCGTTCGGCGCCGCCGCCCAGTCCGCGAAGAAGGACCTCGTCATCGGCGCCACCGCCGGCTCCAACTTCGACCAGCTCAAGCAGGGCATCGTGCCGATCCTGGAAAAGAAGGGCTACAAGGTGAAGCTGGTCGAGTTCAACGACTACGTGCAGCCCAACCAGGCCCTGGCGCAGGGTTCGCTGGACGCCAACTTCTTCCAGCACCGCGTCTACCTGACCAAGTTCGCGGCCGACCAGAAGCTCGACATCGTCGAACTGGTGCAGGGTCCGATCGCGCCGCTGGGCGTCTATTCGACGAAGCGCAAGACGCTGGCCGAGGCGAAGGAGGGCGACCGCTTCACCCTGCCCAACGACCCGAGCAACCTGGCGCGCGCGCTGGTGCTGCTGCAGCAGAACCAGCTCGTGACGCTGAAGGCCGGCATCGACCCGATCCGCGCGTCCGAGAAGGACATCGACCAGAACCCGCGCAAGCTGAAGTTCATCCCGCTGGAGGCCGCGCAGCTGCCGCGCTCGCTGGGCGACACCGAGTACGCCATCATCAACGGCAACTTCGCCATCTCGTCGGGCCTGAAGCTGACCGAGGCCGTGGCGCTGGAGAAGACGCCCGACCACTACCTCAATGTCGTGGCCGTCAAGCGCGCCGACAAGGACGCGCCGTGGGCGAAGGACATCGCCGAGGCCTACCGCTCGCCGGCGTTCAAGGCGGTGGTCGACGGCAGGTTCCAGGGCTACGCCAAGCCGGCGTTCCTGCAGTGATCGACGGCGGCGGGTCGGCGGCGCCCGGCGCGCTGTCGACTCCGGCGCAGGGCGAAAGGAGGGTTCTCGTTAGGATGCCCCTCCATCCCCGTCCCGCCACGGACCGATCCGCCTCGCGGACGACGCCGTGGCCCATCGCGCCATGAGTCCTCCCCGCCCCGATCGCAGCGCCGGTCCGTCGACCGCGTCCGTCCGCATCGCCGACCTCGTCACCGCTCCCGACACCGACCCCATGATCGAGAACGCCGCCGCGCCGTCCGGCGCGCCGGCCGACGGCCGCGCGCAGCGCCGCCTGCTCCTGGGCCTGTCGGTCGTCCTGATCGCCTTCAACCTGCGCCCGGTGTTCTCCAGCCTGTCGGTGGTGCTGCCGGACATCGTGGCGGCCACCGGCCTGTCGGCGGCGGGCGCCAGCGCCCTGACCACGCTGCCGGTCGTCTGCCTGGGCCTGTTCGCCATGCCGGCGCCGGGGCTGGGCCGGCGGCTGGGGCTGGAGCGGGCGCTGCTGATCTGCATGGTCATGATCACCGTCGGCACGGCCCTGCGCGGCACCGGCAGCGTGCCGCTGCTGTTCGTCGCCTCGGCGCTCGCGGGCATGGGGATCGCGGTGAGCAACGTGCTGCTGTCGGGCCTGGTCAAGCGCGACTTCGCCGACCGCAACGCGCTGATGATGGGCCTCTATACCATGGCCGTGTGCGGCGGCGCGGCCAGCGGCGCCGGGCTGACGGTGCCGCTGCAGCACGCCGTCGGCGCGCAGTGGGCCGGCGCGCTGGCGCTGTGGGCGCTTCCGGCGCTGGTGGCCACCGTGATGTGGGCGCCGCAGGCCCTGGCGGTGGTCCGGCCCTCGGCCGCGGTGGCGCACGTCCGGCCGCCGAGCCTGTGGCGCGATCCGCTGGCCTGGCAGGTGACGCTGTTCATGGGCCTGCAGTCCGCGCTGGCCTATTCGGTCATGGGCTGGATGGCGCCGATCCTGCGCGAGCGCGGGCTGGCGGCGGCGACCGCCGGCTACGTGGTGTCCGTGTCGGTGCTCACGCAGCTGGCCATCTGTCTGATCCTGCCGGCGCTGGCGGCACGCTGGCGCGACCAGGTGGCGCTGGCGGTCGGGCTGTCGGTGCTGACGCTGGCGGCGATGCTGGCCTGCATGTTCGCACCGCTCGGCGGCATCTGGGTCTGGGCGGTGGCATTGGGCATCGCGCAGGGCGGCACCTTCGCCCTGGCGCTGACGCTGATCGTCATGCGCTCGTCCGACGCCCGGGTCGCGGCGCAGCTCTCCGGCATGGCGCAGGGCGTCGGCTACCTCGTCGCGGCCGGCTGCGGCCCGCTGCTGGTCGGCCTACTGCGCGCCTGGACCGGCGACTTCCGCGCCTCGGCGGTGCTGTTCGTCGCGATCGGCATCGCGCTGGTGATCGCCGCCGCCGGGGCGGGGCGCGCGCGTTTCGTGGGTGGGGCGTCCGGCGGCACGTCGGCGGGTTGAGGCGGGTCGGGCGGGGGCCTCGCGACGGTGCCGTGCGGGTTTCTCCCATGAGAATCGATTTGCTATAAGCGAAATTCGTCCCCTCCATCGGCTTTCCTCACCGGCATCGCGCTCCATGACCTCCCGACCGTCTCGCTCCTGCGCCGTTCCTTCCACCCTCCGTCGACCGATGCGGTCGCCGTCAATCCTCGCAGTATGCGCCGTGCTGACGGCGACGACCACCGCGATGGCGCAGCCGGCCGCCGATCCCGCCGCCGACGTCCAGCGCATCCTCGCCAGCCCGGCCTTCAGAACCGCCGTCGCCACGCTCGACCAGGAGCACGGCCGCATCGTCGAGGACGGCATCAGGCTCACCGAGATCCCGTCGCCGCCCTTCGGCGAGAAGGCCCGCGCGCAGGAGTTCGAGAAGATGCTCAAGGCCGTCGGCCTCGCCGACGTGCAGATCGACGCCGAGGGCAACGTGACCGGCCTGCGCAAGGGCACGCGCGGCGACGGCAAGGTGGTGGTGGTCTCGGCCCACATGGACACCGTCTTCCCGGCCGGCACCGACGTCAAGGTCAAGCGCCAGGGCACGCGGCTGTCGGCCCCGGGCATCGGCGACGACACCATGAGCATGTCGGTGCTGCTGGGCTTCGTGCGCGCGATGAAGGCGGCGGGCATCGGCACGCGCGACGGCATCCTGTTCGTCGGCACGGTCGGCGAGGAAGGCCCCGGCGACCTGCGCGGCGTGCGCCACCTGTTCACCAAGGGTCCGTACAAGGACCGCATCAAGGCCTTCTTCTCGGTCGAGTCGGGCGACATCAACCGCATCACGCACGGCGGCGTCGGCTCCAAGCGCTACCGCGTGACCTTCGCCGGTCCGGGCGGCCACAGCTTCAACGCCTTCGGCGTCGTCAATCCGATGTTCGCGCAGGCCGAGGCCGCTGCGGCGTTCTCCCGCATCCAGGTGCCCGCCGCGCCCAAGACCACCTACAGCATCGGCCTGATCGGCGGCGGCACGTCGGTCAACTCCATTCCCGTGGAGAGCTGGATGGAGGTCGACATGCGCTCCGAATCCGTCGCCGAACTCAAGCGCGTCGAGGACCGCCTGCTCAAGATCGTCCAGGACGCGGCCGACGGCGAGAACTTCGCGCGCTCCACCAAGGAGGGCAAGGTGACCGTCGAGGCCAAGCTGATCGGCGACCGGCCGGCCGGCAGCACCGACGTCAAGTCGCCCCTGGTGCAGGTCGCGAAGGCGGCGATCGAGGCCGGTGGCTACAAGGTGGTCTACGGCTGGAGCTCGACCGATTCCAACATGCCGATGAGCCTGGGCATCCCGGCCATCACCATCGGCCGCGGCGCGCCCGACAAGAGCGGCCGCATCCACTCGCTCGACGAATGGATGGACGTCGAGAAGGAGCCCATGGTCAAGGCCATGGCGACCAGCCTGAGCATCGTGCTGGGCGCCACCGGCATGGAGTGAGGCCGCAGCGCGACGCCCCCGGGGCGCTCAGCGCGCGTCGGCCGGCAGCGCGTAGGCGATCACGTAGTCGCCCCGGTCGGGCGACTGGCGCGCGCCGCCGGCGGTGACGACGACGAACTGACGGCCGCTCTTCGGCGAGCGGTAGGTCATCGGCCCCCCCTGGCTGCCCACGGGCAGGCGCGCCTTCCAGGCTTCCTTGCCGGTGGCGGAGTCGAAGGCGCGCAGGTAGTAGTCCTGCGTGCCGGCGATGAACACCAGGCCGCCCTGCGTCGAGAGCGTGCCGCCCAGGGTCGGCATGCCGATCGGGATCGGCAGGTGCATCTTGATGCCCAGCGGGCCGGTGTCCCGGACCGTGCCCACCGGCACCTGCCAGGCGATCCGGCGGGTCTTGAGGTCGATGGCCGAGAGCGTGCCGTAGGGCGGCTCCTGGCACGGGATGCCGGCGGCCGACAGGAAGCGGTTCTTGTCGACCGCGTAGGGCGTGCCCTTGAGCGGGACCGCGCCCATGCCCGTGTTGACCGCCTCGCCGCCGCCGGCCGCCGCCTGCCGGCCGGTCGCGGGGATCATCCGGATCCACAGGCCCAGGCGCATGTCGTTGACGAAGACGAAGCCGTGCACCGGGTCGGTCGAGAGGCCGCCCCAGTTCATGCCGCCGAGCGAGCCCGGGAAGCTCAGCGACACGTCCGTGCCGGGGGCGGTGTAGAGGCCGTCGTAGCGCATCTTCTTGAAGGCGATGCGGCACAGCAGCTGGTCGAAGGGCGTCGCGCCCCACATCTGCGCCTCGGTCAGGTGCTGGGCGCCGATCTGCGGCATGCCCACCGAGAGCGGCTGCGTCGGCGAGTAGGGCTCGTCGGGGATGTTGCCGGGCTTGACCGGCACGTTCGCGACCTCGGTCAGCGGCGCGCCGGTGGCGCGGTCGAGCACGTAGATCTGGCCGGCCTTGGTGCCGATGGCCAGCGCCGGCACGGTGCCGCCCGCCGGATTCGGGAAGTCCACGAAGCTCGGCTGCATCGGCAGGTCGAAGTCCCAGAGGTCGTTGTGCACGGTCTGGTAGACCCACTTCTGGGCGCCCGTGGTGGCGTCGACCGCGAGGATCGAGGCGCCGTAGGTGTGGTCGAGCGCGGTGCGGCGCACGCCGTAGATGTCGGTCGAGGGACTGCCCATGGGCAGGAAGACGGTGTTGAGCGCCGGGTCGTAGGACATCGGCGCCCAGACGTTGGGCGTGCTGCGCGCGTAGGTCTTGCCGGGCTCGGGCGCGACCTTGTCCTGCGGGTTGCCGGGATCGAAGGCCCAGCGCATGGCGCCGGTGACGACGTCGAAGCCGCGGATCACGCCGCCGGGCATGTCGGCCTGCACGTTGTCCGCCACGCGGCCGCCCACCACCACCGTGGTGCCGGCCATCAGCGGCGGCGAGGTCAGCTGGTAGAACGGATCGGGCGCCGCGCCCAGGCCGGCCTTCAGGTCGACCTGGCCGTCCCGGCCGAAGCCCTGGCAGAACGCACCGGTGTCGGCGTCGACCGCGATCAGCCGGGCGTCGATGGTGTTGGTGAGCAGCCGGCGCTGGCAGTTGGCGCCGGGGGCCACCGCCACGGGCGTCACGGCGGCCGCGCCCGGGGAGCCCGGCTCGGCCAGGGGTACGGCGGCGTCGAAGTACGCCAGGCCGCGGCAGCGCTGCCAGACCGAGGACTTGGCGTCGATCCGCGTCTTCCAGCGCTCGGCGCCGGTGTCGGCGTCGAGCGCGATCAGGTCGTTGTGCGGCGTGCAGAGGAACACCCGGTCGCCGATCTGCAGCGGCGTGGTCTGGTCCTCGGCGCCGTTGCCGTCGCTCACGGCGACGTCGCCGGTGTGGTAGGTCCAGGCGACCTGCAGGTCCTTCACGTTGTCGCGGCGGATCTGGTCGAGCGCGGCGAAGCGGCTGCCGCCGGGCGTGTTGCCGTAGTGCGCCCAGTCCTTCTGCGCGCGGGCCGGATCGACCGGCGTGAGGCTGGGGCCGGTGCCGTCGGCCACCACCGGCGCGTGCGGCACGAACATGCCGGCGAAGCCGGCCGCCAGCGCGACCGCCAGCACGGCGGCGACGCCCCAGCCGCCCCGGCGCCGGGTACCGGTCGAGACCGGCAGCAGCGGCACGACCAGCGCCACCAGGAAGCCCAGCACGCCGAGCGCGAACAAGCGCGAGACCAGCGGCCAGAACTGCCAGCCCGCTTCCCACACCGCCCACACGGCGCTGCCGGCGAGCACGACCGCGTACAGCCAGGCGCCGCTCGGACGCCCGCGCCAGAGGTGCGTGGCCGCCGCCAGCAGGACGACGCCGGCGACGGCGAAGTACCAGCTCCCGCCCAGCCGGGCCAGGTAGGCGCCGCCGAAGAGGAACGCCAGGCCGAACAGGGCGCACAGGGCGGCCACCGAGCGGTAGGCCCAGCGCCAGGGCGGGGTGGGACGCGCGGAGGAAAAGGTATCTGGATGGGTCATGAGCTAAAAAGAAACCTGGATCGGTGGTGGCTGGGCATTCGGCATGCCCGAAGGTGCGAATGCAGGGGTTCGCCGGGAGTGCCGGCTACAGAAGAGGTCGCGACGTCGGAACGATCGACCTCGAATCCCGCATGATCGTAAACCCCAATTTCAATGAGAGGTGGTCCATGATTGGCAACGAACATTCTCCTCCTGGTCACCGATCTTCGGCGTTCGGCCCGTCCGATGACCTCGATCGCTTCGTGCAGGCCCAGGACCGCGTCCACGCGCAGGTCATGGCGGAACTGGCCGCCGGACGGAAACGCAGCCACTGGATGTGGTTCGTCTTTCCGCAGCTCGCGGGGCTGGGGCGCAGCGACACCGCGCGCTTCTACGGCCTGGCCGACCTCCGGACGGCGAGGGCGTACGGGGCGCATCCGGTGCTGGGCCCGCGGCTGAAGGCCTGCAGCGAGGCCGTGCTCGCCCACCGGCATCTCGACGCGCATCGGATCTTCGGCTCGCCCGACGACCTGAAGCTGTGTTCGTGCATGACGCTGTTCGAGGTCGCGCTGCCGCGGGAGCCGGTCTTCGGCACCGTGCTGGCGCATTTCTACGCCGGCGTGCGCGACGCCGCGACGCTGGCGCTGCTGGCCGACGACGTGGCCGGCGGGGATCGGTGATCCGGCGTCGATCCGGAACGCCTCCGGACGGCGCGGTCCGGGGCCGGAGGCGTGCAAGGGCAGGGCGAGGCAGGTGGTATAGCGGCGCGGCATAGCAGCCAGTGCGCGCGCGCGATTGCATGCGTGGCGGCTTCGCGCCACAGTCCGGGCCTCCGGCCGCCAGGCCGCCCGCTCGTCCGCATCGCGCCACCCCTTCATGACCCTCTCACGTCGTCCGTTTCATCCGTCGTCCGGAGCCCCCGAAGCCGGTGTCGCCGCCCGATCCACGCGGATCGCCAGGCTCGCGAGGATCGCCTCGACCGTGGGCCTGGCGGCCTGCGCCGCGGTCGCGTCGGCCCAGGTCGCGACCTCGGCGCCGGCGGCCGCGTCGGTCCGCGACTACCCGAGCGCGCCGATCCGCATCGTCGTGCCCTTCACCCCCGGCGGCTCGACCGACATCCTGGCGCGCGCCATCGGCCAGAAGCTGACGCAGGCCTGGGGGCAGCCCGTGATCGTCGACAACGTGCCCGGCGCGGGCGGTGCCATCGGCGCCGAGCGGGTGGCGCGCGCCGCGCCGGACGGGTACACGCTGCTGATGGGCCACATCGGCACCCTGGCGGTCAATCCGTCGCTCTATCCGAAGCTGCCCTACGACCCGGTCAGGAGCTTCGCGCCGGTGGCGTGGGTGGCCCGGGTGCCCAACGTCCTGGTGGTGCATCCGTCGGTGCCGGCCAAGACGGTGGCCGAACTGGTGGCGCTGGCGAAGGCGCGGCCGGGCACCTTCAACTACGGCTCGGGCGGCAACGGCAGCGCGGCCAACCTGGCGGGCGAGTATTTCAACCTCAGGACCGGCAGCCAGATGGTGCACGTGCCCTACCGCGGCACCGCGCCGGCGGTCACCGACCTCGCGGGCGGCCAGATCCAGGTCATGTTCACCGGCGCGCCGGCCGTGATGCCGCAGGTCAAGGCCGGCCAGCTGCGCGCGCTGGCGGTGTCGTCGGCGCAGCGCATGGCGGCCCTGCCGCAGCTGCCGACGGTGGCCGAGTCGGGCTACGCCGACTTCGAGGCCGACCAGTGGTACGGCGTCGTCGCCCCCGCCGGCACGCCGGGCGCCGTCGTCGCCAAGCTCAACACGGCCATCAACCAGTCGCTGGCCTCGCCCGAGCTGGCCGAGCGCCTGCGCAGCGAGGGCGCCGAGGCGACGCCGACGACGCCCGAGGCCTTCGGCGAACTGATCCGCCGCGAGATCGGTCGCTGGAAGCCCGTCATCCAGTCCGGCCGCGTCAAGGCCGACTGAACCCCGCACATCTGCATACACGAGGAGACGACACGTCATGGGCATCGCACTGGGCATCATCGGTTTCGGCGAGGTCGGCGGCATCTTCGCCCGCGGCCTGCTCGGCAAGGACGGCATCGACAGCGTCCACGCCTGGGACCTGAAGTTCACCGATCCGGCCACGGGCGAGGAGCTTCGCGCGGCCGCCGGGCGCGACGGCATCCGGGCCGAGGCCGACATGGCGGCGCTGTGCGCGCGCGCCGACCTGCTGATCTCGGCCGTGACGGCGTCCGACACCTTGGACGTGGCGCGCGAGGCGGCACGGCACGCGCGCGCCGGCAGCCGCTTCCTGGACCTCAACTCCGCCTCGCCCGGCACCAAGCGGCAGTGCGCCGACGCGCTGCAGGCCGTGGGCGTCGACTACGTCGAGGCCGGCGTCATGACCTCCGTGCCGCCCTACGGCATCCGCGTGCCGATGCTGCTGGGCGGCGCGAAGGCGGCCGCGCTCGCCGAAATGCTGAGCGGCTGGGGCATGGACGCGCAGGTCGTGTCCGACCGGCTGGGCATCGCCTCGGCCATCAAGATGAGCCGCAGCGTCATGATCAAGGGGCTGGAGGCGTTGGTCATCGAGAGCTACACGACCGCGCGCCGCTACGGCGTCGAGGCCCACGTGCTCCCGACGCTGAGGGAGACCTTCCCGCAGATCGACTGGGACCGCCAGGGCGCGTACTTCTTCAGCCGCGTCGTGCAGCACGGCAAGCGCCGCGCCGAGGAACTGCGCGAGGCCGCGCGCACCGTGCAGGAAGCCGGTTTCGCGCCGACCATGGCTGGCGCCATCGCCGAGAAGCAGGACGAGATCGCACGCCTGGCGCGCGAGGGCGTCTTCGACGGACTGGCGGCCGACGCGCCCTGGGAGGCCTACGCCGACCGCCTCATCGACCGGACGACGCCGCCCGCAGACTCGGTTCGATGACGTGGGGCCGGGAGGCTCGCATCCTGCCCAGGGTCGCGCGTCTCGACGCGCCAGGGCACCGGGGCGGGGGGAGCCATCGGCGCGTGCGATGCGTCGCCGCCGTCATGGGGCGCCGTCGGATCGCGATACGGCACAGGTCTTTCGCCAGATCGCCAGGGGCCAGCGCATCGACAACGGCCAGGCGACGTCGGCCGGCCGGTTGACATCCGGCGCCGCCTCGACGCCATGCATGAAGAAGGCATAGAGCGCCTTCGTGTCGGCGTCGGAAAGCCGTGCGTAGCGGGGATAGGGCATGGCCTGACGCAGCGTCTGGCCGTCGCGGGCGATGCCATGCCGTACCGCGCGATCGAAATCGTCGAGCGTGTAGCGACCGATGCCGGCCTGCGGATCCGGCGAGATGTTGGTCGAATAGATCGTGCCCAGCGCCGTGTCCAGTGCGACGCCACCCGCGAAAGGCCGTCCGCCGTCGGCGCTGTGGCAGGCGACGCAGTCGGCCATGGCGAGCCGACGTCCGGCGTGAACGAGTCGAGCGAGTTCGGGCGTGCCTTCGGGCGGGAGAGCGGCATCGGCGATGGGCCGGGTCTGGGTGGGCACGGCCGCCCAGGCTGCGAGCAGCAGCATTGCAGCAATCGACAGTTGGAGCAGCGAACCGATGGGTAGCCAGGCGCTGGGACCTGCGTGGCGCGTCATGCGACGATGCGGGGCAATCCGGATGCCCGCAGCGATCCCTTCGCGCTTCAGGCCCGGCGAACCAGGACATCGTGCGTCGAACGCAGGAATATCGGCTGTCATCCGATTCGCCAATCGGCAGGGCGTGCGGCAACTCTGGCCGTGCATCTGACCAGCGTGCCGTGGAGATGATCGCGGAAGGACCGTTGGCCCCTTGTGGTCTTTAGAAGATCGAATGAAATCGCGTCGACTGCCGATCAAGAAATACATTCAAGTTAACATAAGCTTTATTGTATTTTTCAAAGTAAATCTCAGGTTGAGATATAAGCCGCGCGGTTTTGGCACGCATCGCTACTCGGACGCTTTTCGTTGGACGTCATGGCGGCATGCCGATGTGCTTCGACAGAAATTTATAAGCTAACGCGATTAGGATTTGCTAATTGCCATTCAGTGAAATATGGAATATCAATAGAAACATATTTTTCCAAACACTGAAACATAGAACCTCAATGAAGCAATATCCCATGCGACATCCAACCCGTTAGCCTAATATCAAGTTCATGAAATGAGTTCAGAAGCACCTGCGAAGGCCGTCGAACGCACGCCTCGTCCCGTTCTACACACACCCGACGGCCGGTACATCGTCGTTCGGGGGCGTCTGTGGCGCGCTTCCGATCCCCACCTGCCGCCCGACGCACGCGCCGCTCACGTCGTCCTGCTCATGCAGGCCCGGCGGGCCGTCGGCATGGCGCAGCGTGCCGGCGATGCCGAAGGCCTGCGAGCGGCCCGCCGGCAGGTCGACGAAGCCAAACACCTGCTGGGGGAACGTGGTCCGGTCTGGTGGGACGACGGGGCGCCGGATCTCAATCGTCACATGGCGCGTACCACGCCCTACGCGACGTGGTACGCGGCGACGGCGACCTTGGAACATCCGGGTCCGCCGCCGGCGCCTGGATGAACAATCACGCCGCGCTCGAGAATTGAAGATTGCAACGCCCCTCGCCCCTCGCCCCTCGCCCCTCTGTTCTTCTGCTCGCTGTGTAGGACTGCGTGATGTGCCCACGATGTGCATGTGAAGCGGAGCCGGAATTTGTCTCGTTTCGGCGTTCTGATCGTGTGGAAGCGCCGTATCTGTGCACTGTTGCCTAGGACGCTGAATACTTAAGAAGAAAAATTCAGGTTTTCAGGATCACTGTAGACCATGAGCAATACTTCTTCACTGGCATTGGCGGTCAAGGAACTCGAAGCAGGCGAATTCCACTGGATCCTGCTCGAAGAGACATCGTCTTCGGACGATCTTCTGAGCTATGTCCCCCAGCATTTCAGCGAGCCGCATCGCGACGCGGCGGCGGCGTGGTCGGCAGGGTATCTGGCAGTGCGCGCCCGGATGCGCAAAGGTCCCAAATAACGCCGAGATCGCGCCGGACTCATCGCATCCGGCGCGAGGAACGTTCGCATGGCGTCGCAGCGACTCGTCCCGGACTTCCGTCCTTCGTCCTTGCTTTCTGGGAACGGCACGCCGACGCAGTCCCGATCCACGCCGCTTCCGGCGCGCGGCATCCCTGCTCCAGGACCCCGATGCGTCCTACACCTGACCCGCGCATTTTCGTAAGAGATTCTTCTTCCGTTCGCAGGCCGGCATCCCCTGCGGACTCGACGTGTACGCGCGGACCCGGTCCTTCCGGCCCGCCCGTGCATCCTCTCTCAAATTCAATGGAAGACTCATGGATCTCGACGCCCGCCCCCTTTCATCGGCTGCGCTCGCAGCGCAGTGGTTCGCCCCCAAGGTCGTGGTGATCACCGGCGCCTCCAGCGGCATCGGCCGCGCCACCGCCCTCGCCTTCGCCGAACGAGGCCATCACGTGGTCCTCGCCGCACGCAGCGAGGACACGCTGCAGCCCATCGCCGACGAATGCGAAACCCTCGGCGGACGCGCCCTGGTCGTGCCGACCGACGTCACCGACGCGGCGGCCGTGCGCGCCCTCGCCAACCACGCCATCGCGCACTTCGGGCATGTCGACGTGTGGTTCAACAACGTCGGCGTCGGTGCGGTCGGCCTGTTCGACGAGACGCCGATCGAGGCGCATCGCCGCGTCGTCGAATCGAACCTGTTGGGTCACATGCACGGCGCGCACGCCATCCTGCCGCACTTCCGCACCCAGGGTCACGGCACGCTCGTCAACATGATCTCGCTGGGCGGCTGGGTCCCCTCTCCTTACGCGACCGCGTACACGGCCGCCAAGTTCGGACTGCGCGGCTTCAGCGAAGCGTTGCGTGCCGAGCTCTCGGCGACACCGGACATCCACGTGTGCGAGATCTACCCCACCTTCGTCGACACGCCCGGCATCACGCACGGCGCCAACTACACGGGACGCCGGATCAAGCCGCCGCCGCCGCTGATCGACCCCCGGCGCATCGCGTCGGTGGTCGTGTCGCTGGCGAGTCGCCCGCAGCACAAGGTGTACGTCGGCGCGCCCGCGTGGCCGGGCATCGTGGCACAGGCACTGGTCCCGGGCTGGGTCGGCAAGGCGATGATGTGGGTGACGGGCCGGGCACTCGAGCGCTCGACCCCGGCCGACGAGACGGATGGCAATCTCTACGAGCCGTCGCGCGGCAACGCCGTCGATGGCGGCTTCCGCGCTGCGATGAGCCCGAGCGCGGCGCAGGCGTCGAAGGTGGCGCTGGCGGTCGGCGCCGCGGCGCTGGTCGTCTGGGCGCTCCAGCCCTCCAGACGACGTTGAGCGAGCCGCCGGCAGGTCGACGACGATCCGTCGACGATGTTGCGCTTGACGGAGCGATCGAGACGTGCCGTCAACTCGACGGCTCGGTCAATTGGCGAACATGACATGCTCCCGGACCAGCATCGACCCGTCCGGCAATGTCTGCACGAAGCCGCGGTCTTCGAGCGACTTCATGACGCGGCTGACCATTTCCCGAGACGCGCCGACCATCTTGCCGAGGTCCTGGCGCGAGATCTTGTCGCGGATCACCAAGGCGCCCTGCCCGTCGTCGACGGCGAATTCGATCAGCAAGCGCGCGATGCGACCGTGGACGTCCATGAGCGCCAGCGACTCGATCTTTCGGTCGGCCGCGCGCAGCCGATGCACCAGCACCCGCATGATGTTGTGCGTCATCGACGAGGTGTCAGGCAGGCAATGCCAGAACGCTTCGCGATCGAGTACCAGCACGTCCGTGTCCGTTTCCGTGCGCACGGTCGCGGAATGCGGCTCGTCGTCGATCAGGCTCATCTCGCCGACATAGTCGCCCTGCTGCAGGAGGGAGAAGATCACTTCGCGACCCCGGCCGTCGGTGCTCAGGACCTGGGCGCGGCCGGTGAGGATGATGTAGAGCGCTTCCGAGGACTTGCCCTGCTCCACGATCAGTTCGCGCTTCTTGTAGCGCTTCTTGACGATGGCGTCGGCGACGACCTGGGCCTGCGTCGGAGTCAGCGAGGCGAACAGGGGAACCCGCAGAAGCAGGTCCAGATTGGAGAGGATGGTCATTGCCGAAGCCGGCACGCGGGAACGGGGTTCCCGAGGGACGTGGTGTGGAGGTATGCCTTTGTATCAGGGCGAGACGATATTGGGAATGTGACGACGTCGATTCGTCCTTCCGCCCTGTCAATGCGCGCCTTTCCGAAAGGACCGTGGAGCCTGTTCGACGACCGATGACGTTAACCTGACGGCATGTTCACTCCTTCCCTTTTCGACGAAACCCCGGTCGAGGAAACCTATCGCGTCGCCTTCGGACGCTGGCTCGACGACAAGCGCGCGACGGGCGATCTGCGGCAGCCCGCGTCGGTCCAGGTCTACCGGGACATGTGGGACGCCTTCATGGCCTGGTGCCTCGGCCGTGTTCCGCAGCGGCCCTTGTCGGCGCTGACCCTGGAGGATCTGCAGGCGTTCCAGGCCGCCCGCTTCGGACGCCGCAACACCGACCTGTCGCTGTCGCCCCGGCACGCGCTGCGGCTCGTGCGCCTGGTCGATCGCGTCCTCAGGCACCATGCGCGGCAGACCGGCACGCCCGTCAACACGGCGGCGGCCGACTGGATCGCCTCGCGGCCGGAGGTGCGCTTCGCCGACGCGGCCCAGGGCGACCCGCTGCCTGAATTCCTCTCCGTCGCCGAAGCGCGCCTGCTGATCACGTTCGTCTCCAGCGCCCGTCCGCGGCCCGGCCTGTCGCCGTCGCGGCGCAACAGCCATGTCGCCTTCACCTGGCAGGAACTGCGCGACCGCACGGCGGTGGCCTTGCAGCTCGGCGGCGGGCTGACGCCGGGCGACGTCCGCACGCTCACGCTCGCCTCGCCGATCGCGTCGACCGGGTTCGGCGCTCGCCCCCGGCCCCGGAAGATCGCCGTGCCCGGCAACGGCAGCTCGACGCCGCGCGAGACGCCGCTGGCGTCCTGGGCCGCCGAGCTGCTCCAGTACTGGCTGCAGGTGCGCGTCGAGGCGCGCATCCAGGGCGACCTCCTGTTCCCCGCCACCCGCTCGGGCCGGCCCTGGCCGAAGGAGGCGCAGTACCGCTGTGCGATGGGCGTGCTGGAGAACGCCGGGCTCGACCGGACCGAGGGCGGCTCCTTCCAACTGCGCCACACCTTCGCCCTGAGACAGTTGCGCCGCGGCGTCGCGCCGACGGTCGTCGCGCGCTGGCTCGGCGTCGAACCCGAGCTGATGGACCGCTACCGCCGTGTGCTGACCTCGCCGGTCGACGTGATCTAGATCGGCCCGCGCCATGGAAAAGGCCCCGGCGGGCCGATGGCGGAACCTCTCCGCGTCGACCCACCGGGGCCATCGGCTTGCCCGGTGAGGGCCTCGTGCGTCAGTGACCCGACGCGCCCGAGGCACCGATGCCGGTCTCCGAGCGCACCTGCTGCGGCAGGAAGCCGGCGCGGTCCTGCGCCGCGCGCGGGCTCTTGTCCAGGATCGAGAACAGCCAGATGCCGACGAAGCCGATGGTCATCGAGAACAGCGCCGGCGACGCGTAAGGGAACAGGGCCGAGCCCTTCGGATGGCCCAACGTGGCCTCCCACACCGCTGGCGAGACGATCGTCAGGACCACCGAGGAGATCAGTCCCAGGAAGCCGCCGATGACCGCGCCGCGCGTGGTGCAGTCCTTCCACAGCACCGACATCAGCAGCACCGGGAAGTTGGCCGACGCCGCGATGGCGAACGCCAGGCTCACCATGAAGGCGATGTTCTGCTTCTCGAAGGCGATGCCCAGCACCACCGCGATGATGCCCAGCGCCACCGTCGTGATGCGCGAGACCTTCAGCTCGGACTTGCTGTCGACCTGGCCCTTCTTGATGACCGTGGCGTAGATGTCGTGCGACACCGCCGAGGCGCCCGAGAGCGTCAGGCCGGCGACCACCGCCAGGATGGTGGCGAAGGCCACGGCCGAGATGAAGCCCAGGAACACGTTGCCGCCCACCGCCTTGGCCAGGTGCACCGCCGCCATGTTGCCGCCGCCGAGCAGCCCGCCCTTGCCGTCGAGGAATTCGGGGTTCGTCAGCACGAAGGTGATGGCGCCGAAGCCGATGATGAAGGTCAGGATGTAGAAGTAGCCGATCCACGTCGTCGCCCACAGCACCGACTTGCGCGCTTCCTTGGCGTTGGGCACCGTGAAGAAGCGCATCAGGATGTGCGGCAGCCCGGCGGTGCCGAACATCAGCGCCATGCCGAAGCTGATGGCCGAGATCGGGTCCTTGATGAAGCCGCCCGGGCCCATGATGGAGAAGCCTTCGGCCGCCGCCACCTCGGGCGTCTTGCCCGCCGCCCGGGCGATCCCGGTCTTGATCTCCACCGCCTTGGCGAACATCGCCTCGGGGCTGAAGCCGAAATGCAGCAGCACCATGAACGCCATGAAGCTCGCCCCGGCCAGCAGCAGGCAGGCCTTGATGATCTGCACCCAGGTGGTGGCCGTCATGCCGCCGAAGAGCACGTAGACCATCATCAGCGCGCCGACGATGACCACCGCGATCCAGTACTCCAGCCCGAACAGCAGCTTGATCAGCTGCCCGGCGCCCACCATCTGCGCGATCAGGTAGAACGCCACCACGACCAGCGTGCCGGAGGCGGCGAACACGCGCACCGGCTTCTGCTCGAACCGGAAGGCCGCCACGTCGGCGAAGGTGAACTTGCCCAGGTTGCGCAGCCGCTCGGCCAGCAGGAAGGTGACCACCGGCCAGCCCACCAGGAAGCCGATCGAGTAGATCAGGCCGTCGAAGCCGCCGACCATCACGGCCGCCGAGATGCCCAGGAACGACGCCGCCGACATGAAGTCGCCGGCGATCGCCAGCCCGTTCTGGAAGCCGGTGATGCCGCCGCCGGCGGTGTAGAAGTCCGACGCGCTCTTGGTCTTGGCCGCCGCCCACTTGGTGATGAACAGCGTCGCCACCACGAAGGCGGCGAACATGCCGATCGCTGTCCAGTTGGTGGCCTGCTTCTGCGCCTGGCCGAGGTCGGCGCCGGCCGCGTGGACGACCGTCGCCAGGGTCGACGCCAGCGCCAGGCAGGCGGCGCCGCCGAAATAGCGTTTCGATGCGTGGCTCGAATTCACTTGTTCACTCCCCGGGCGATCTGTTCGGTCAGCGCGTCGTATTCGCTGTTGGCCCGGCGCACGTAGATGCCGGTGATGAGGACGGTGAAGACGATGACGGCCAGTCCGATCGGCATGCCGAGCGTGGTGACGCCGGCGCCCAGCCGCTTGAAGAGCAGTTCCTTGTCGAAGGCCACCAGGATGATGAAGCCGTAGTACACGACCATCATCGACAGGGTCAGCCACCAGCCGAAGCGGGTGCGCTTGCGCTTGAGTTCGATGTAGCGCGGATCGCTCGAGATGCGCTTGAAGAGAGCGTCTTCCATGGTGTTCAATTCAGTTCCTTTCGGCCAGCTGTTCGAGGATGGCCGGGTTCTCCAGGGTGGAGGTGTCCTGGGTGATGGGTTCGTCCTTGGCCACCGAGCGCAGCAGGCGGCGCATGATCTTGCCGCTGCGCGTCTTGGGCAGGTTGTCGCCGAAGCGGATGTCCTTGGGCTTGGCGATCGGCCCGATCTCCTTGCCCACCCAGGCGCGCAGCTGCGCGGCGATCTGCTTGGCCTCCTCGCCCGTGGGGCGCGAGCGCTTGAGCACCACGAAGGCGCAGATCGCCTCGCCGGTCGTGTCGTCCGGGCGGCCCACCACCGCCGCCTCGGCCACCAGGTCGGTCATCGACACCAGCGCCGACTCGATCTCCATCGTGCCCATGCGGTGGCCCGAGACGTTGAGCACGTCGTCGATGCGCCCGGTGATAGTGAAGTAGCCGGTCTTCTCGTCGCGGATCGCACCGTCGCCCGCGAGGTAGTAGCCCTTGAGCTCGGCGGGGAAGTAGCTCGACTTGAAGCGCTCGGGGTCGCCCCAGATGGTGCGGATCATGCTCGGCCAGGGCTTCTTCACCACCAGGATGCCGCCCTGGCCGTGGGGCACGTCGGCGCCCGCCTCGTCCACGATGGCCGCGGTGATGCCGGGGAAGGGCAATGTGCACGAGCCCGGCACCATCGGCGTGGCCCCGGGCAGCGGCGTGATCATGTGGCCGCCCGTCTCGGTCTGCCAGAAGGTGTCCACGATCGGGCAGCGCCCGCCGCCCACGTGCCGGTGGTACCACTCCCAGGCGGCCGGGTTGATCGGCTCGCCCACCGAGCCCAGGATGCGCAGGCTCGCGAGGTCGTAGCGGTCGGGGTGCACCGCCGCGTTGCCCTCGGCGGCCTTGATCAGCGAGCGGATCGCCGTCGGGGCCGTGTAGAAGACGGTGACCTGGTGGTCCTGGATCATCTTCCAGAAGCGCCCGGCGTCCGGGTACGTGGGCACGCCCTCGAAGACCACCTGCGTCGCCCCGAGCGCGAGCGGGCCGTAGGCGATGTAGGTGTGGCCGGTGACCCAGCCGATGTCGGCGGTGCACCAGAAGACGTCCGTGTCGTGCAGGTCGAAGGTCCACTGGGTGGTCAATGCCGCGTGCAGCAGGTAGCCGCCGCTCGAATGCTGCACGCCCTTGGGTTTGCCGGTGGAGCCGGAGGTGTAGAGCAGGAACAGCGGGTGCTCGGCGCCCACCCACTCGGGCTCGCAGGTCTCGGCCTGGGCGGCGGTCTCCTCGTGCAGCCAGCGGTCGCGCTCGGGGTGCCAGGCGATGTTCCCGCCGGTGCGGCGGTAGACGATCACGTCACGCACGGACTCGCACCCGCCCAGGGCGATGGCCTCGTCGACGATGGCCTTGAGCGGGAGCTGCTTGCCCCCGCGCAGCTGCTCGTCGGCGGTGAGGACCATGACCGCGCCGGCGCCCTCGATGCGGTCGCGCAGGCTCTGCGCGGAGAAGCCGCCGAAGACCACCGAGTGGGTCGCGCCGATGCGCGCGCACGCCTGCATCGCCACGATGCCTTCCACGCTCATGGACATGTAGATGACCACGCGGTCGCCCTTCGCGACGCCACGTGCGCGCAGGGCGTTGGCCAGGCGGCAGGTGCGCGAAAGCAGCTCGGCGTAGGTCACGCGGCTGACCTGGCCGTCGTCGGCCTCGAAGACGATGGCGGTCTTCCCGCCCAGGCCGCGTTCGACCTGGCGGTCCAGGCAGTTGTAGGAGACGTTGAGGGTGCCGTCGTCGAACCACTTGAAGAACGGCGCGGCGCTGTCGTCCAGGGTGCGCGTGAAGGGCGTGCGCCAGGCGACGAACTCGCGCGCCAGGCGGCCCCAGTAGGCCCCGTGGTCGGCCTCGGCCTCGGCCACCAGGGCTTCGTAGGCCGGGAAGCCCGAGACGTGGGCATTCTTCTCGATGGATTCGACGACCGGGTAGGTGGTCAAGGGGGTTTCTGACAAGGACATCTCCTGTGTAGCTATTTTGTTAATCCGGAGAAGTCTAGGTGGCGCCCTTCAACTGGCAACGCGTGTAAGTACCCATGCGGGCGTCTGTTTGCGAAATGTCAAGATGAACGAAATCAATCGTGGCACCCATCGGAATGCGCAAGTGAAAACTCCCGGACGCAGCGACGAGGCTGGCCGGGAGTCGGGGCCACGCGTCGGCGCAGGGCCGTCGCGTGCGGGGTGGGGAAGGCGTCAGGCCGTGCGGACGACGTCGGGCAGCTTGCCGTCGGCGATGGCCTTCTGGCGCAGGCGCTCGTACTCGGCTTCGGGCACCGGCACGGCGTTCTTGTTGCCCAGGTCGAGCATGTGGACGCGGTAGGTCTCGCGCGCCGTGAAGGCGGCGATGGCGGCCACGATCGTGACGGCCAGCGTGATCGAGCCGATCATGAACGGGATGTTCATGGCACCGGGAGGCGCCACCGCCACGAACAGCGCCGGCAGCAAGGCGGTCACGGCCGTGCCCAGGTTCTGCGAGATCGCCATGCCCGAGACGCGGGTGCGGGTCGGGAACATCTCCGGATAGAAGCTCGGGAAGACGGCGTTGTAGCCCTGGTAGACCACGCCCCACATCAGCAGCGAGAAGATGATCGCCATCGGCACGTTGTGGATGCTGATCGCGTACAGGTAGGCGAAGGACAGCAGGCCCGAACCGACCGCGCCGACCATGATCGGGATGCGGCGGCCGATCTTGTCCGACAGGTTGCCCACGAACGGGATCACCAGCACGGCGACGATGTTGCCCATCACCGGGATCCAGAGGTAGACGTCCTTCTCGAAGCCGATGCCGTAGCCCGGCTGGACCGCGTAGGCGGCGCCGAAGATGGTGGTCACCACCGGGATGACGTTCATCAGCGAGCAGGCCATCACGCGCAGCATGTCGCCCCAGCTCTCGGTCACGGCCTGGATCAGGGGCGCCTTGGGCACCTTGCCCGACGCGTCGACGTCGGTGAAGGCCGGGGTCTCGGCGACTTCACGGCGGATGATGTAGCCCGCCACGATCACGATGAAGCTCAGCAGAAACGGAATGCGCCAGCCCCAGGTGTTGAACTGTTCGGCGGGCATATAGTGCGCCAGCGGCAGGAACACCGCCGCCGCCATGATCTGGCCGGCCTGCACGCCCTGCAGCGTGAAGCTGGAGAAGAAGCCGCGGCGACCGAAGGGCGCGTGCTCCAGGATCATCGAGCTGGCACCGGAGATCTCGCCGGCGACCGCGAAGCCCTGCACCAGGCGCAGCAGCACCAGCAGGAACGGGGCCAGCAGGCCGACCTGGTCGTAGGTCGGCAGCAGGCCGACGGCCACGGTCGAGAAGCCCATCAGGAACATGCAGATCACCAGCACCTGCTTGCGGCCGTGGGTGTCGCCCCAGTGGCCCAGCACCGCCGCGCCGATCGGGCGCGCGATGTAGCCCACGCCGTAGGTCGCGAGCGAGGCGATGATGGCGGTCTTCGGGTCGCCCTTGGGGAAGAAGATCTGCGGAAAGATCAGCGCCGCCGCGGTGGCGTAGATGAAGAAGTCGTAGTACTCGAGCGCCGAGCCGATCCAGCCGCTGGCGGTGGCCTTCTTGGTCTGGTGCCGGCCCGAAGGCTCGTGGTCTGTCGCGGGATTTGCCATGGTTGTCGTCTCCGATAGTGATTGGGGCGGTGGCGGTAGTGGGAGGGGGAAAGGTGTGCGGAATCAGTGCTGCTGCTGGGCCTGGGAGGCCATCCGGGCCGGCGCGTTGGTGCTGCCGTAGCCGTCGTAGGCGCCCAGGCGCTGCACGATCTCGAAGAAGGTGCCCTCGCCTTCGAGGCTCTCGGCGTAGATGTGCAGGTAGTCGCCCGCGGCCGAGCGGTCGAACACCACGCCGGCGGCGCGCATGCGCTCGACCAGACCGGCGCTCAGGTCGAGCCGGGTGGGCAGGTCGTCGTAGTAGTTCTCGGAGATCGGCACGAAGCGCGCGCCACGCTGGCGCAGCCGGTCCACCGTCTCGAAGATGTCGGCGCAGGAGAAGGCGACGTGGTGCACCGCGCCGCCACCGGTCACGCCGATCATGCGGGCGGTGCGCGTGCGCTGGCTCAACGACACGTTGAGCACCAGGCGCACGCTGCGCTCGGCGTTGGCCACGCCGCGGCTGCGGATCAGGCCGAAGGGATCGGCCAGCTCCAGGCTGTCGCCCGGCTCCAGCCCCAGGACGGCGCGCGAGAACAGCACCCAGGTGTCGAGTTGGTCGACCGCCAGGCCGAGGGCGACGTGGTCGATGGCCTGCAGCCCGGCGCCGATATCGTCCGTGCCGTCCGCTGTCGCGTCGTCGAGGATGAAGTCGGCTTCGTAGAGGCCGCGGGCGCCCAGCGCCGACGGCACGAAATGCAGCAGGTTGCCTCCGGGCGCGACGATCGCCGGCATCGCCACCTCGTCGGGACCGATCGGGCTGTCGTGGCGCTGCGAGCGCATGGCCACGGCGCGCGCGACGGCGGCCTGCGGATCGGGCGTGCGCAGTCCCAGCGCACACACCGAGGTGCCGTGCGCGTCGAAGCGTTCCCGCGCGAACGAGTCCGGCTCGGCATTGACGATCAGATGGATGTCGCCTTGACGGTAGAGCGACACCGCCTTGGAGCGGTGCCGGCCGATGCGGCGGAAACCGAACTGCTCGAAGGTCGCGCCCAGCGTCGGTCCGGAGGCCGCATCGGCCGCGAACTCGACGAAGGTGATGCCCTCGAGCCGGGGCAGCGGCGGCGGCACGATCAGCTCGACCGCCGGCATCGGCGCCCGCGTCGCGGCCAGCCGCTCGCGCGCCTCGCTCTCCAGGTACAGCAGCGAACGCATGGCGTCCACCGCGATGCGGCGGTTGGGCGTCTCGCGGAAGACGTCGTTGAAGATCTCCAGCGACAGCGGCCCGGTGTAGCCGGCGCGCAGGGTCTGGACGAAGAAGTCGACGACGGCGAAGTCGCCCTGGCCCGGGAACGAGCGGTGGTGACGCGCCCATTGCAGCACGCTCATCTCCATCAGCGGCGCGTCGGCCATCTGCAGGAAGAAGATCTTGTCGCCGGGGATGGCCGCGATGCCGGCCGGATCGTCCTTGAGCGACAGCGTGTGGAAGCTGTCGAGGATCAGGCCCAGGCTCGGATGGTCGGCGCGGCGCACGATCTCCCAGGCCTGGCCGTAGAGCGAGGTCTTGCGGCCCCAGGCCAGCGCCTCGAAGCCCACGCGCAGGCCGCGGCGCGCGGCGCGCTCGGCGAGTTCGTGCAGCTGCGACGCGGCCAGATCCGGATCGTCGATGGTCAGCGCAGAGGTGTTGGAGCAGCACAGCACCAGCGGCGCGCCCATCGCCTGCATCAGGTCGAACTTGCGCTCGGCGCGCTCCAGGCTGCGGCGGAACTGCGGCTCGGGCATGCCCTCGAAGTCGCGGAACGGCTGGTAGAGGTCGATCGACAGGCCGAGGTCCGAGGCGATGCGGCCGAGCTCGGCGGCCGTGCCCTTGAAGTTGATGAAGTCGGCCTCGAACAGCTCGATGCCGTCGAAGCCGGCGGCGGCGATGGCTTCGAGCTTCTGACGCAGGGTGCCGCTCAACGAGACGGTGGCGATGGAGCGATGCATGTCAGCGTTGCGCGTCGAATGGCTTTGTTTTACGCATGGCGCCGACTGTAGGAAGCCCGGGAATTCGTCACAATGCTCACGAACCCTGATGCGAGCGATGATCGACCGCACGCGTGCGCTGCACGATCGAAACGGGGGTTAGCCCTGAGACGAGATGACCACCCTCCCCGCGCCCGAAAATCCCGGCATCGACCGCAAGCTGCTCATCGAGGGGCTCGGCAAGGGGCTGCGCGTGATCGAGGCCTTCACCGACGACCGACCGCGCATGACGGCGACCGAGGCCGGCCTGGCCGCCGATCTCACGCGCACGGCGGCACGGCGCTACCTGATGAGCCTGGTGCATTTCGGCTATGCCGCCACGGACGGCAAATACTACTGGCTGCTGCCGCGCGTGCTGCGCCTGGGCCAGTCCTTCCTCGACAGCGCGCGCGTGCCGCGGCTGGTGCAGCCCTACCTCCAGCGCGCGTCGATGCAGTGCGGCGAGGCTATCAACGTCGGTGCGCTCGACGGCCACGAGGTGATCTACATCGCGCGCAGCAATGCGCCGCGCATGGTCTCGATCGGCTTCCATCCCGGCGCGCGGGTGCCGGCGCACGTGGTGTCGCAGGGCTTCGTGCTGCTGTCGGCCTTCGACGACGAGGCCCTCGCCGCCTGGATCGCCCGGCACGATTTCGTCGAGTACACGGGCTCGGATTCCGTCGATGCCGCCCGCTTCGCCGAGAGCGTGCGCATGGCGCGCGCGCTCGGCTACTGGAAAGCCGACCAGCATCTGAATTTCGGCCTGTGCGGACTGGCCGTGCCGCTCCAGGACCGCAAGGGCCGCTGCCAGTACGCGCTGAGCGTGACGGTGCAGCGCCAGGTCTACCCGGGCGACCAGATCGTCACGAAGCTGCTGCCGGTGCTACGCGACGTGGCCGACACGCTGCGGCCGCTGCTGTGAGGGCAGCGCGGGACGCCCTCAGAGATTGCGCCAGAAATCGATCAGCAGTTCCACGAACTCCGCCGGCCGCTCGGCGGCGCTGACGTGCGCCGCGTCGATGGTGGCCAGCCGCGCGCCGGGGATCGCCGCGACGATCGCCTCGGACATCGCCGGCGGCGTGGCCAGGTCCTGCGTGCCGGCGATCACTAGCGTCGGCACTGCGATGCGGCGGTTGCTCTCGCGGAAGTCGATGGCGGCGACGGCGGCGCAGCTCTCGATGTAGCCCTGCGCGTCGTTGCGCACCAGCACGTCGTGCAGCGATCGGGCGACGGCGGCGCCCTCGGAGGTGGCGGCGAAGGCCGGCGTGAGCCAACGCTCGACGGCGCCGGCCGCGATGGCTTCGATGCCCTTGGCATGGACGGTCTCGGCGCGCATGCGCCACGGCGCCTGGTCGGGGTAATGGGCCGACGAGTTGGCGATCGTCACGCTGCGCAGCAGCTCCGGGCGTTCCGCCGCCAGCGCCTGCGCCGTCATGCCGCCCATCGACAGACCGACGAAATGCACCGGCTCGCCGCCGGCCTCGCGCTCGACGAGTTCGGCGGCGTCGCGCGCCAGCGTCTGGACGCCGAACGGCCCCGCCACGCGTTCGGAGGCGCCGTGGTTGCGGTGGTCGTAGCGGATCACGGTGTGGGCGCGCGCGAGCAGCGCGGCCACGCCGTCCCACATGTGCAGGTCGCAGCCCAGGGCGTGGCTGAGGACGACGAAGGGGCCTTCGCCCTCGCGGACGACGTGGAGACGGGGTGAGGTCATGGTGTTTCCTTGGGTTGGGGAGGAAGGCGCGGCAGCCAGAGGAAGGCGATGGCCACCAGCGTGGCGCCCGCCAGCAGCATGGGCACCACCATCGGCCAGGCGCCGCGGGAGAAATCGGCATCGACGAAGGAGGACGCGAACTGGCCGGCGCAGAAGGCCACCATCATCATGCCGAAGCCCGACCACGCCACCGCGCGACCGGCCAGGTGCGGCAGCTCGCCGACCGCACCGGCCTGCCCGCACGGCTGGTGGATGCCGTGGGCAAAGGCGTAGAACGCGTGGCCGAGAAGCAGCGGCCAGGCGCTCTCGGCCAGCAGCCAGCAGCCCAGCGCCTGGATCGCCGCCCCGCCCAGGCTGAGCAGCGAGGCGAGTTGGACCGCCCACCGCGCGCCATGGCGATGCAGCAGGCGTCGGCATCCGAGGGTGCCCAGGATGTAGATCAGCGCGCCGCCGGCCGGGATCCAGCCGTACGTGGCGGGCGACAGTCCCAGGTGGCCGATGTAGACCATCGGCGAGAACAGCAGGAACATGAACAGTCCGCCGAAGGTGACCGCCGCCAGGCTGGCCCAGGCCCGGAACGCCGGGCTGGCGAACACCTCGCGGACGCTGCCGGCCGGCCCCGGGTCGCCCGGGCCGCGCGACACCCGGGTCTCGTCGAAGCGGCGCCAGCACAACGCCAGCAGCGCCGCCGCGTACAGCGCCATCGCCAGCAGCACGGCGCGCCAGCCGACGGCCTGCACGATCTGCGCGCCCAGCACCGGCGCCAGCAGCGCGACCACGCCCAGGCCGGTGAGACCGCGCGCCATGACCTGCGGCCCCTCGTGCGCCGGGTACAGGTCGCGCACGGCCGCGCGCGAGCACACCAGGATCGCCGCCATGGCCAGCCCCTGCAGAGCACGCCAGGCCGCGAGCGTGACGACGCCGGCCGCGAAGGCGCCGCCGATCGCCGCGACGACATAGAGCGCCAGCCCGCCCAGCAGCACCGGCCGACGGCCGAAGCGGTCGGCCAGCGGCCCGCACGCCAGCTGCGCGATGCCGAAGGCGAGGACGAAGAGCGTCAGGCTGGTGCTGGCCGACCCCAGCTCGCGCGCGATGGCCGGCAATGCCGGCAGGTAGCTGTCGGTGGCCACGGGCTGCGCCGCGAGCAGCAGCGGCAGCAGGAGCGCGAAGCTCGCGCCCCGCCGGGGCGGCGCTCCGGTCACGCCCCGGCGGCGGGCGCGGGCGCGTCGAACGGCGCCAGCAGGCCCTTCTCGCGCAGGATGCCGCCGGCGATGCCGAAGGCGTGGTTGGCGACCGGCACGCCGCAGTAGATGGCCGACATCATGATCACCTCTTTGATGTCGTCGGGCGTGAGGCGCGATTCGGGCGGGCCGTCGAGGGCGGCGCGCACGTGCATCGCGAACTCCTCGTAGGCGTGGATGCCCAGCATCATCGACAGCACCATGAAGCGGCGCGTCTTGTCGCCCAGCGCGGGGCGGCCCCAGATGTCGTTCCAGGCGTGGCGCGTGATGAGTTCCTGGAACTCGGCGTTGAAGCCGGTGCGGTTGGCGAGCGACTTGTCGACCCAGACGTCGCCGAGCACGCGACGGCGGTTGACGAGGCCGGACGCGTAGCCGTCGGCGGACGTCGCGGAGACCGATGCGGATGCGAGGTCGGAAGGGGTCGTGTCGGGTGTGTTCATTGGACGGTCTCCTCAGTTCTTCGTCGGCGTCGATCCGTCGAGCCGCGCGCGCAGGCGGGCGACCTCGGACCGCGCGATCGCTCCGGCGTGTTCTGCCAGCGCGGGATCGAACCACTCGTCGGCGGCCGAGGCGGGCAGTTCGGCGCGCAGGCGATCGATGTTGGCGCGCATGCGCGGCGCGTCGATGCGCAGGCCGGGCAACGCCGCGGCCAGGGCGCGCACGCCGCCGTGCGCCGACATCGCCAGCTGCGGCCATTCGGCCAGTTCGGCCTGCCAGGCGCCCAGGGCGCGCTCGTGCTGCTGCGGCATCGCCGCGAGCATGGCGGCCACGCGCTGGGGCGCGCGGTGCGCGGCGGCCACGGCGACCATCGAGGCGACCGGGTTGCGCTTGTGCGGCATGGCCGACGACCCGCCGCGCCCGGCCTCGCTCGGCTCCGACACCTCGCCGACCTCGTACTGCCCGAGCAGGCCGATGTCGAGCGCGATCTTGCCGAGGCTGCCGGTGACCAGGCCCAGCTCGCAACCCAGCGCGACCCACTCGTCGCGCTGCGTGTGCCAGGTCGCGCCGGGGTCGCCCAGGCCGAGGTCGCGCGCGACCCGCGCGCGCACCGCCGCGCCGTGCGCTCCCATCTGCGCCAGCGTGCCGACGGCGCCGCCGAGCTGCACCTGCAGCGCGCGCGCGGCCGTCTCGCGCAGCCGGCCGACGCCGCGCACCAGGGGCGCGGCCCAGCCGACGCACTTGAAACCGAAGCTGGTGACCGAGGCCGGCTGCATCAGCGTGCGCGCCAGCATCGGCGTG
Organism: Variovorax sp. PvP013; assembly: GCF_050435945.1. Lineage (NCBI taxonomy): Bacteria > Pseudomonadati > Pseudomonadota > Betaproteobacteria > Burkholderiales > Comamonadaceae > Variovorax > Variovorax sp. PvP013. The sequence continues at coordinate 72,515 of NZ_JBNDLF010000005.1, read as the reverse complement.
GTCGCGTGCGCCTCGGCATGCGCCAGCAGCGCCGACGCGGCGGCGACCAGGTCGGCCTCGATCGCCGCGACCACGTCGCGCGAGACCAGCGATACGGCGCTGTCGATCACGTCCTGGCTGGTGGCGCCGAAGTGCACGTGCGGCCCGGCGGCGGCATCGCGCGCGACCACCGCCTCGCGCAGCGCCTTCACCAGAGGGATGGCGACGGTGCCGGCGCGGCCGCTGTCGCGGACGATGCCCGGGACGTCGAAGCGCGCGACGTCGCAGGCGGCCACGATCGCGTCAGCGGAGGATGCGGGGATCAGGACCTCGGCCGCCTGGGCGCGCGCGAGCGCGGCCTCGAAGCGCAGCATGGCCGCGACCACCGCGCGGTCGCCGAAGGCGTCCAGGGTCTCGGGCGTCGAGAGGAAGCCGTCGAAGATGCTCATGGCGACGGCGCTCAGTAGCGCAGCTGGGCCACGGCGCGCAGTTCGTCGGCCGTGGTGGTTCCGAAGCCGAAGAACTCCAGGTAGGCCGGGATCATCTCGAACAGCATGTCGGTGCCCACCTGCACGGCGCAGCCCTTGGCCTTGGCGGCCTGCAGCAGCGGCGTGTACTCGGACTTCATCACCACCTCGCCGACGAAGGTCTCCGGCGCGATGCGGTCGATGTCGAAGGGCAGCGGATCGCTGTCCTTCATGCCCAGCGGCGTGGCGTTGACGACGACGTCGAAGCCGGCCGGGTCCCTGGAACCGGTGGTGACGGTCATCTGCGGATAGTGCTCGCGCAGGCGCGCGGCCAGGGCCTCGGCCGAGGCGTCGCTCATGTCGAACAGGGCCAGTTCGGCCGCGCCGGCCGCCGCGATGGACGCCGCGATCGCCGAGCCGACCCCGCCGGTGCCCGAGACCAGCACGCGCGTGCCCTTGAACGGCCGGCCCTTGCGCTCGACGCCGCGCACGAAGCCGGCGCCGTCGAACTGGTCGCCCAGCAGGCTGCCGTCGGGCCGCTTCAGGATGGCGTTGCAGGCGCCGGCGATGCGCGCGGTGGGCGTCACCTCGTCGACCAGGCCCATCGTGACGACCTTGTGCGGCATCGTGACGAGCGCGCCGTGGATGTTGCTGAACTTGAAGATCTGCGCCAGCGAGGCGGCGTAGTCCTCCGGCTTGACGCCCATCGGCACGACGACGGCGTCGATGCCCTGCTTGTCGAACCAGGGGTTGTAGATCATCGGCGCCTTGAAGGCTTCGGTCGGATAGCCCAGGTGGGCGATGAGGGTGGTCTTGCCGGAGATCATGGCGATCGGCTCCAGGAGGAAGGGGTTCTGGGAAGAGAACGAATGAAGAAGGAAGGCCGCCGGTGCTCAGGAGGCGCCGGGCGCACGGTCCAGGGGATGCCAGCGCAGCGGCCGGGCGATCTCGCCCTGCATCGCCGGCGGATAGATCAGCTCGCGCAGGAAGTCGGCGTCGTCGTGCACGGCCTCGGCGGCGGCCTCGTGGCCGAAGTAGCGCAGGTAGTGCGGCATCTGCTGGATCAGCATCTCGAAGCCGGCCTGGGCGTTGAGCCCGCGCGCGCGCGCCGCCCGCACCAGCGCGGTCGGCTGGTTGCGCAGCAGGATGTCGAACAGCGCCGCGTGCGGCGCCATGCGACCGACGTCCAGCGGCAGCGGATCGTCGTCGTTCAGCCCCATCGCCGTGGCGTTGATGACCAGGTCGAAATCCGCCGGGTCGCTGTTCGGCGCGGCGATCACCTCGGCGTCGAAGAAGGCGTCGAGCTGGGCCGCCAGGCCCGCCGCCTTGCCCGCGACGCTGTCGTGGAAGGCGATGTAGGCCGCGCCGTTGACCGTGCCGCCCTCGGCCAATGCCGTGCCGATGGCCGCGCCCGTGACGCCCGCGCCCAGCACCAGCACGCGCTTGCCGCGGTAGGGAATCGCGTAGTGGTCGAGCGCGTCGAGCAGGCCGTCGCCGTCGAACAGGTCGCCTTCCAGTGCCCCACCCGCCGTGCGCCGCACCACGTTGACCGACCCGGCCACGCGCCCGGCCAGTCCGCAGCCGTCGAGCAGGTCGACCACCAGCGGCTTGTGCGGCGGCGCGATCACCATGCCGCCGACGTTGCGCGCCAGGAAGGCGGCCTTGAAGAAGACGGCGAAGTCGCGCCGCGACACGTGCATCGGCAACAGCACGGCGTCGATGCCGAAGCGCTCGAACACGGCGTCGAACATGCGCGGCAGGCGCACGTTGCGCACCGGGTCGCCGGGGATCAGGTAGACGGTGGCGTCGCCCTGGAAGCGCGAGCGCGCGGCGGCGGTCGGTGCGCGGTCGACCATGCTCAGACGCGTTCGAGGATGACCGCGATGCCCTGGCCGACGCCGATGCACATCGTGCACAGCGCATAGCGCCCGCCCTGCTTGTGCAGCTGGTTGACGGCCGTGGTCGCGAGCCGCGCGCCGCTCGCGCCCAGCGGGTGGCCCAGCGCGATGGCGCCGCCGTTGATGTTCACGCGCGCGTCGTCGTCCGCCAGCCCCAGCAGGCGCAGCACCGCCAGGCCCTGGGCGGCGAAAGCCTCGTTCAACTCGATGACGTCGATCTGGTCGAGCGTGAGGCCGGTCAATGCCAGCACCTTCTGCGTGGCGGGCGCCGGGCCGATGCCCATCACGCGCGGCGGCACGCCGGCGGTGGCCATGCCGACCACGCGGGCGCGCGGCGTCAGGCCGTACTTCGCGGCGCTGGCCTCGTCGGCCAGCAGCAGCGCGGCAGCACCGTCGTTCACGCCGCTGGCGTTGCCGGCGGTCACGGTGCCGTCGGGCCGGACCACGCCCTTGAGCTTGGCCAGCGTCTCCAGGGTGGTGTCGCGCGGGTGCTCGTCCTTGGAGACGACGACCGGGTCGCCCTTCTTCTGCGGCACGGTCACGGGCACGATCTCGGCGTCGAAGAAGCCGGACTTCTGCGCCGCCACGGCGCGCTGCTGCGAGGCGAGCGCCATGCGGTCCTGCGCCTCGCGCTCGATCTTGTAGTCGGTCGCGACGTTCTCGGCCGTCTCGGGCATCGAGTCGACGCCGTAGAGCTCCTTCATCTTCTTGTTGACGAAGCGCCAGCCGATGGTGGTGTCGTAGACCGCGTTGGCACGGCTGAAGGCGCTCTCGGCCTTGGGCATCACGAAAGGCGCGCGGCTCATGCTCTCGACACCGCCGGCGATCATCAGGCCCGCCTCGCCGGCCTTGATGGCGCGCGACGCGGTGCCCAGGGCGTCCAGTCCCGAGCCGCACAGGCGGTTGACGGTCGAGCCGCCCAGCTCCAGCGGCAGACCGGCCAGCAACGCCGACATGCGCGCGACGTTGCGGTTGTCCTCACCGGCCTGGTTGGCGCAGCCGTAGATGACGTCGGTGACGGCCTGCCAGTCGACGTTCTTGTTGCGTTCCATGAGGGCGCGCAGGGGCACGGCGCCCAGGTCGTCGGCGCGCACCGAGGACAGCGCGCCGCCGTAGCGGCCGAAGGGCGTGCGAACGGCGTCGCAGATGAAGGCTTGGTTGGTCATGGGGTGTCTCTCTCTGTCTCTCAAAAAGTGGATCGGTTGTCAGGCTGGAACACCGCGGAACCGGCTCCGCCGGGCCGCTGGTGTCGCCCCGTGGAAAGGGGTCGGCGAAGCGACACGAAGTGCGCGAAGACCGGGGGTCAGCCGGATATCGGAAGACCCACCAGGCGTTCGAGTTCGGCGTGGTCCAGGCCGTCGACCTTGTCGATCAGCTTCAGGCCCTCGGGCGTGCATTCGAGGGTAGCGAGGTCGGAGTAGACGCGCTTGACGCAGCCGATGCCCGTGAGCGGGTAGGAGCACTGCTTGACCAGCTTGCTCGCGCCCTGCTTGGTCAGCAGGTCCATCATGACCCAGGTCTGCTTGGCGCCGATGGCCAGGTCCATCGCGCCGCCGACGGCGGGGATGGCGTCTTTCTCGCCGGTGTGCCAGTTGGCCAGGTCGCCGGTGGCCGAGACCTGGAAGGCGCCGAGCACGCAGATGTCGAGGTGGCCGCCGCGCATCATCGCGAAGCTGTCGGCGTGGTGGAAGAACGAGCCGCCCGGCAGCAGGGTCACGGGCTGCTTGCCGGCGTTGATGAGGTCGTAGTCCTCCTCGCCGGCGGCCGGCGCCGGGCCCATGCCCAGGATGCCGTTCTCGCTCTGCAGGATGACCTCGCGGCCGGCCGGCAGGTGGTTGGCCACCAGCGTCGGCTGGCCGATGCCGAGGTTGACGACGGCGCCGTCGAAGATGTCCTGCGCCACGCGGGCGGCGAGTTCGTTCTTGCTGCGGCGCTGGTAGGCGGGGGTCGTGGTCGTGGTGGTGTTCATGGTCAGGCTGCCTTCTTGAAGCCACCGGCTTGCGTGGCGACGCGTTCGATCTTGACGACCTGGTGCACGAAGATGCCGGGCGTCACGATGGTCTCGGGGTCGAGGGTGCCGAGCTCGGCGATCTCGTGGACGGTCGCGATGGTCTTCTTCGCGGCCATGGCCATCACCGGGCCGAAGTTGCGCGCGGCCTTGCGGTAGACCAGGTTGCCCCAGCGGTCGCCGCGCTCGGCCTTGATCAGCGCGACGTCGCCGTGGATCGGGTACTCCAGCACGTAGTGGACGCCGCCGATGACGCGCGTCTCGCGGTCGCCGGAGAGCTGCGTGCCGTAGCCCGTCGGGCAGAAGAAGCCGCCGATGCCGGCGCCGGCGGCGCGGATGCGCTCGGCCAGGTTGCCCTGGGGCACCAGTTCCAGCTCCAGCTTGCCGGCGCGGTAGAGGCCGTCGAACACCTGGCTGTCGGCCTGGCGCGGGAAGCTGCAGATGATCTTGCGCACCCGCCCGGCCTTGAGCAGCGCGGCCAGGCCGACCTCGGCGTTGCCGGCGTTGTTGTTGACCACCGTCAGGTCGGTCGCGCCCTGCTCGATCAGGCCGTCGATGAGTTCGTTGGGGATGCCGGCCGTGCCGAAGCCGCCGATGAGGACGGTCGAGCCGTCCTTGATGTCGGCCATCGCGTCGGCGACGGAGCGTGCGATCTTGTCGATCATGTGAAGTTGTCTCCTGCGGGATTGAGGGTGGTCACCGAGTTCTTCCTCCCTATCGATTCAATTTGTTCGTATGTCGAACATTTGTTCTTATAATGAATTCTAGGAGCTTTGAACGCGCATGGCAACCACCCTTTCCGAATCCGAGGCGCCCCGGCCGGGCGACAGCTACGTGCAGTCCTTCGCGCGCGGGCTGGAGGTCATCCGCTCGTTCAGCGCCCGGGCGCCGCGCCAGACGCTCAGCGAGGTCGCCGCCGCCAGCGGCCTCACGCGCGCCGGCGCGCGGCGCATCCTGCTCACGCTGCACACATTGGGCTATGTCGAGAGCGATGGCAAGTTCTTCGCGCTGACACCGCGCATCCTCGACCTGGGGTTCGCCTACCTGTCGTCGATGCCGATCTGGAACCGCGCGGAACCCCTGATGGACGCACTGGCCCACGAGGTGCAGGAATCCTGCTCGGCCGCCGTGCTCGACGGCACCGACATCGTCTACGTGATGCGGGTGGCGACGCAGAAGATCATGAGCATCAGCCTGGGCGTGGGCTCGCGCCTGCCGGCGTCTTGCACGTCGATGGGCCGGCTGCTGCTGTCGGACCTGGGCGAGGCCGAGGCCCGCGCCCGCATCGAGGCTTCCGCGCGCGAGCCGCTGACGCGCCACACCGTGACCGACGTCGACACCCTCCTCGCCCGCGTCGCGCAGGCCAGGCGCCAGGGCTGGTGCCTGGTCAACCAGGAACTGGAGGAGGGCCTGGTGTCGATCGCCGCGCCGATCGTCAACCGCGCCGGGCGCATGGTGGCCGCGCTCAACATCAGCGGCCAGGCCAACCGCACCAGCGCCAAGGTGATGCAGGAGACGATGCTGCCGCCGCTGCTGGCGGCGGCGCGGGGGATCTCGGGGTTGCTCTAGAACGGAGATCCGCGGTTTCCGCGAGGTTCGACGATGCAGGAACGTTCCCATGAGACCGTCTGTCGTGCTCCGTTCGAAGCGCAATGCGATGCGAGATACCGCACAACACTTTCACACGGCAGCTCCGCGACGTTCGGCTCGGTATTGCGCCGCATCGATCATTGCGGCAGCAATCTGAGTTTCCGGGTCGATCTGCCACCCAGTGTCACCTCGGTTGATCCGGATGGTTTGCGAAATGCCACGCGGCACGGATCGAGAAGGGTGCTGGTTTCGGCTACAGCGGGGCATGTTCCTTGTACAGCCTCTTGAATCTGCCTTTGTCGAAGAGGTACACAGTTTTTGCACGACCATACGGATCGTCCTTCGGACCGTCCTCGACACCCACGGTCAGCAGCAACTTGCTGGTCAGGGAAAAACCCGGGTTGTGGTTGCCAAATCCTGGCAAGTTTTCCTCTTCACCACCCGAGAGCGCGATGCACACCTCGGGCGGCTCGTAAACCGCTCCGTTTACCGCGTCAACGACGAAGAACATGAAAGCCCCTGCTCCGCACCCCCATCGCACGACGGTGTAGTGACCTGCGAAATTAGGGCCGGCCTTTGCGCCTTCGTTGATGCGGGTTCTGTAGAGCCGCGCCAATCTGCTTTTGAGGACCGGCTTGGCAGGCGTTGCGACATTCATCGAAACGGCTGGGTATTCGGATGGGTCCGGTAATTTTTCAGCGTTGCAAGCCGTGGCGACAACCATGAAAAAAACGAGAGTCAAACCAGGATGAGCCTTCATTTCACCGCTCCCCCAGCCGTTTTATACCAACCCTCTAAAACGCCATAAGAGTGAACTTGAAAAGATACCCACTGATTCGCCTTGAGCAGGTTTATCGCGGTCTTGATGTCTCCTTCGACGATCGAATTCATCGCCTTGTGCACCCTGATGTTTTGAACTGCAATCAGGTCTTGGGTATGTGGTGAAAAATCCGTCAGGCCCTGCGCCTTTTTTCCCATTTCGGTCCAGCATGCCCGGTTGATTTGATACAGGCCAGCAGCAGTAGTTTTTCCATCTTTTCCAGCACCCGGGTGAGTGGACTCATCCGTGAACGTCCATTTCGTCGTGTGATGCCATCCATACAGGGCGTGGTAATCACCCCCTTCGGATTTGCCAATCATAAAGAGGAACGCCTTGACATTGGCGTCCTTCAAGAATTCCTCGTTTTCGGCCTTGCGAACAGGCCGGTAGTCTACTTTGATAGTCTGAGGCTTTTTGTCGTGCAGCGGCGTGGTTTGCCCAGTGCCGACCCTGACGAGTTTCCTACTGGTCATGCTTGGTTCGCCACGAGATAAACCATTACAGGTTGAGCGTCTGATCTGGCGTGGATGGCATCGGTCATTCCATCAGCGTCAGTCATACCTTCCACACAAAACCCATCGCACTCGAGTACATAGGCTGCGCCTGCCAATGCTTCTCCAGTAGTTAAATCTGTTATCAAAAACCGTTGGTCTTCCCTCAATCCAATAGTTGCAGGATCATGCCCGGCTCTGATGAACCAAGCCACCGCATCACCAACGATTTCATGCTTCTCAAAGCCCATGCGAACGTTGGCAAACGATGCCTTGAGCCGTGGTGGAATCGGGCATTTACATAGACACAAATCCCCGTCCAGGTTCGCCTGTCGCCCTTCTGGATCAGTGCTTGGGCGATAGGGTGGCACACACTTGGTCACGCCCCAGCTTTTGCATGCATTGCAATACACAGGGTCACCCTCGTAACAAGCTAATTTCCCGTGATAGGTTGATGGATATCGCTGCGGCCTGGGTTTTACCGAGCCTCCTCCCGGTGCGAGGCTGTCGTCTTCACGAATGAACGGGCGCCAGTACATTACTACTCCTTTTTCGTCAGTGGCTCGAAGCCAATTCTCGACAAGCAAAACATCGGGCTTTCACCCGACATGGAATAATTTTCGATTCTTTCTATGAATCGGCTCCGAGTGCTTCACTGCTTTAACTACGGCCATCCATCGCGGTCGATGGGTGGCCTCCATAAAGGAAAGCATAGTCCACACCAAAAACAATGAAAGTTTCCCGCCATTCAAGCGCCAAACTGATTTTTTGGGAAGAAAATTCAAAACCCGGTTTTCCTGAACATAAGCATGAACTGCATTGCGCCACTCAGTGGCTGGGCCGTGCATAGCCACTTGGAAGCCTATTTTTGGTGGTTATCCATTCTTTTTAGTCGGGCACATGCGTCTTTCGGCAAATTCCGAACGCCAGAGCAAGGACTTGCAGCGCGATGAGCTGCTCTCCGTTGGCGTCAATCTGCGTCACTCGTCCATGGATCGCGTCTTCGGCGAGAAGAGTGACCGCGCCGGCTCGGCGGGCCTTGTCATCGTTCCAAGCTCACGAAGCGCTTGTCGTGTGAAAGCTCGACCGCCTCAATCACTCGCCTCCAACATCAGCGGCCAGGCCAACCGCACCAGCGCCAAGGTGATGCAGGAGACGATGCTGCCGCCGCTGCTGGCGGCGGCGCGGGGGATCTCGGGGTTGCTGTAGCCGGCAGCGCCGATCCTCAGGAACTGCCGAGGCCCGGCGAGCGTCGCCCGGTCCGACGGACCCGGCCGGCCGACGGCGCCCCCGCCGCCGCCAAGCCCCGCGCCGCCTCCCGCAGCAATCCCGCCATCGCCCCCCGCAGCGCCGACGGCTCGGCGTCGCTCCTCACCAGCAGGCCGACCGGCTCCTCGGTGCCGGTGGTGTCGATGGGCAGGCGCACCAGCCGGCCCTCTTCCAGGTCGGCGCGCGCCGCGCCCAGCGGCGTGATCCAGACGGCGTCGGAGCGCGCCACGACGGCGCGCGCCACCGAGACGTCGAGCGTCTGCAGCGTGGCCGGTGGCAGCGCCAGGCCGAGGGCGGACAGGAAGCTCTCGGTGGTGTGGCGCGGGATGGTGCCGTCGCCGTAGACGACCAGCGGACAGGCCAGCACGGCCGCGACCCTGGCGGCGCTGCCCCCGGCGCCGCCACCCCCGCCGTCGCCGTCGCGCGCGAGCGGATGGCCGGCGCGGGCGACGAACACCAGTGGCTCGGTCTGCAGCAGCTCGAAGCTCAGGCCGGTCATCAGGCGCGGATCGCTCATGCGGCCGGCCACCAGGTCGAGCTCGCCGGCGCGCAGGGCGTCGAGCAGCACGCCGTTGGCCGCGCTCTGGACGATCAACCGCACGTGCGGCCATTGCGCGCGGAATTCGGCCAGCGCGCCGGGCAGCAGGGCCGGCGCCACGCTCGGCAACGCGCCGATGCGCAGGCGCTGCACCTGGGCGCCGGTGGCCGGGGCGATGGCCAGCGCGCTGGCGTCCACCGCCTCCAGCACGCGCAGCGCGTGCACCAGCAACTGCTCGCCGGCCGGCGCCAGCCCCTGCACGCCGCGCCGGCCGGCGCCGCCGCGCTCGACCAGCCGCGTGCCGGCCAGCGCCTCCAGTTCGGCCAGGGTCTTGGAGACGGCCGGCTGGCTCAGCGCCAGGCGCTCGGCCGCGCGCGCCAGGTGGCGCTCCTGCGCCACCGCCACCAGGCAGCGCAAGTGGCGTAGCTGCACGCCGCGGGCGAAGGCGTCGGCGGAGAGGATCGCCATGTGGATTACCGTTGGTTATGAAAAATCGACGAATCTTCAATTTACAGCATGATTCGCCGATCCTAAAGTTCGGGCTTCCCCACCGGAGACAAGCCATGCCGAACGAACCCACGCAGACCGCCCTGCCCCGCCTCGACCCGCGCGACTGGGACAGCCACCCGTCGTACATCTATCCCGGCTACCGCTCGACCGCCAAGCGCGGCCCGACGAAGCCGCTGATTCCGCTGAAGGCCTCGCTCGGCGAGCTGCAGCAGCCGGTCTACGGCCACGACTGCATCGGCGAGTTCGACAACGACCTCACGCGCAACGCCCGCCGCAACGGCGAGCCGCTGGGCGAACGCATGATCCTCACCGGCCAGGTGATGGACGAGCGCCGCCGCCCGGTGGCCAACACGCTGGTGGAAATCTGGCAGGCCAACGCCGCCGGCCGCTACGTCCACAAGGTCGACCAGCACGACGCGCCGCTGGACCCCAACTTCCTGGGCGCCGGCCGCTGCATGACCGACAGCGAGGGCCGCTACCGCTTCCTGACCATCAAGCCGGGCGCCTATCCGTGGGGCAACCACCCCAACGCCTGGCGGCCGCAGCACATCCACGTCTCGCTCTTCGGCCAGCACTTCGCCAGCCGGCTGGTGACGCAGATGTACTTCCCCGGCGACCCGCTGATGCAGTACGACCCGATGGTCACCGGCACGCCGGAGAAGTACCGCAACCGGCTCGTGGCCGATTTCAGCCTCGACGTGACCGAGCCCGACTACGCCCTGGGCTACCAGTTCGACATCGTGCTGCGCGGCGCCGATGAGACCCCGTTCGAGAACCGTTGAAGCGACACCGCAGACCGAGGAGACACCCACCATGATGAGCGCCCTGGAAACCAATTTCGGCCAGACCCCGTCGCAGACCGTCGGCCCCTACTTCGCCTACGGCCTCGCGGCCACCCAGTACGGCTACGACTTCGACCAGCCCTTCGACGCCGTGCTGGCGCTCGACGACGCCTCGGGCGAGCGCATCCGCCTCGAGGGCCGGGTGATCGACGGCGACGGCAACGCGATCATCGACGCGCTGGTCGAGATCAGCCAGCCCGACGGTCGGGGCCGCTATCCGTCCTCGGTGGAGGACGCCAAGGCGATCGGCTTCCGCGCCTTCGGTCGCTGCGGCACCGGCACGGACGCGCAGAACCGCTTCGTCTTCCACACCGTCAAGCCCGGCGCGGAATCGCCCGGCGAAGCACCGCACGTCAACGTCATCGTGACGATGCGCGGCCTGCTGCTGCACGCCTTCACGCGGGTCTACTTCGACGACGAGGCGACCGCCAACGCGGAGGACGCCGTGCTCGCCAGCGTGCCGGCCGAGCGCCGCGCCACGCTCGTCGCCAAGCGCGTGGAGGAAGGCGGCGCGGTGCGCTACCGCCTCGACATCCGCATGCAGGGCGCCGACGAGACGGTGTTCTTCGACGTCTGACGCCCCCGGCCCCTCGGCCCCAGGTCCCGGCGCATCGCGACACGCGATGTGCCGGGTCCCGGTCCCTCGGCGCCTGGGTCCCTCAGCGCTTCTTGGCGCGCTTCTTCGTGCCGGCCGTCAGCGGCGCAGTCCAGAGATCCATCATTCCCTTGGCCACGCTCGTCGTCGCGGTGCGCCCGGCGCGCTTGGCCTGCGCCGTGGCGCGACCGCGGGCCGCACCGGCCGCGGAATTGGCGGCGCTGAGCCACATGCTCATGAAGGGGTTCTTCTTCAACCAGGGATTGGCCATGTCGATGCTCCGGTGATGTTGCGATGCACCAATGGTCGCGCCGCATCGGGCGCGCCGGCGGTGGAGAAATGCCGCCCTCGCCTGTCGGTCGGGGACGCACGTCGCAGGCGTGATTCACCCGCGCCTCGCATACCAGCCTTGCGGCGGACCCCGGTGGCACGCCCGTCTCCGCTGTCCAGAATGCGGCGAAGGAGACACCGATGCCATCCCATCCCTTCGCCCTCCGTCCGGACGTTCGTTTCCCGGACCGTCCCGCCCGCCGCCGCCTGCTGGCGCTGATCGCCTTCGGCTTCGGCGCGCGCGGCGCGCTCGCGGCCGAGCCGGAACGGCCGGTCCGCCTGATCGTTCCCTTCCCCGCCGGTGGCGCGGCCGACGTCATGGCGCGCGGCATGGCCCAGCGCCTGGGCGAGGCGCTGGGCACCACCGTCGTTGTCGACAACCGGGGCGGCGCCGGCGGCGCCACCGCCGCCGAGGCCGTGGCCCGCTCGGCGCCCGACGGCCGCACCCTGTTCTTCGCCACCATGGGCACGCAGGCCATCAACCCGGCGCTCTACCCGAACCTGCGCTACGACCCGGTGAAGGACTTCGCGCCGATCAGCGTCACCCACCTGACGCCGCGCGTGCTGGTGGTGGGGCCGCAGGTGGCGGCGCGCGACGTCGCGCAGCTGATCGCGCTGGCCCGTGCGAAGCCCGACGCCCTGACCTACGGCTCGGCCGGCAGCGGCAGCTCCAGCCACCTGGCCGGCGCATTGTTCGAGAGCATGACCGGCACCCGCATGCTGCACGTGCCCTACAAGGGCAGCGCACCGCTGCTGACCGACCTGCTCGCCGGCCGGGTCAACCTGGCCTTCGACTCCTACACCGTGTACGCGGAGCACATCAAATCGGGCCGCGTCCGGGCGCTGGGCGTGACCTCGACGCGCCGCCTCGCGGCCCTGCCGACCGTGCCCACCATCGCCGAGGCGGGCGTGCCGGGCTACGAGGTCTCGAACTGGCTGGGCGTCCTGGCGCCGGCCGGCACGCCGAGCGACGTGCTGGCGCGCCTGCACGCCGCGCTCGGCCGCGCGATGGCGACGCCGGCCCTGCGCGCCCAGCTGACCGACCTGGGCATCGAGCCGGTCTTCGGCCCGCCCGAGGCCTTCGGCGCGCTGATCCGCGGCGAGATCCCCAAGTGGGCCGCGATCGTGCGCAGCTCCGGCGCCAAGGCCGACTAGAGGCCGGCCCTCAGGCCTTCTGCGCCGCCAGTTCCCCCACCAGGCGCACCACCTCCGACGCCGGCGGCAGGTCGACGGTGCGCAGCGCCAGCCGGCCCCGGCGGTCGAACAGGAACACCTGCGTGGTGTGGCGGTCGGCTCCGGCGCGCCGGCCCTGCAGGAAGTCCAGCCAACGGTCGAGGTCGGCGACCGCCGGGCTGGCCGCGCGCCACAGGCCGCCGGCGCCGAAGCGCGCGAGCCAGGCGGCCAGCGCCACCGGATCGTCGCCCAGCGGATCGATGCTCGCCGAGACCAGCTGCACGTCGCCCGGCGCCGCCCTGCGCGCCAGCAGCTGGCGCTCGACCTCCGCGAACAGCGCGCCCTGCAGGGGGCAGGTGGCGCTGCAGCCCGTGAACATCAGCTGCAAGGCGGTGACGCGGCCCTCGAACAGCGTGGCCGGGGTCGCGGCGCGGCCGTCCTGCAATCGCAGCCGCACCGGCGGCGGGGCCAGCGGCGGCAGCACGAGGCCGCCGTGCGCCCGGGCGTCGGGCAGGCGGGCGGCGACGGGCAGGGCGGCGGCGGCGCGAAGGAGGTGGCGGCGGTGCATGCGGGGGACTTTCAGGAGCGGGACGGACTGGACAGGCGGGCCCACAGCGCCTCGCACTGCGCGTCGCTGACGGCGTAGCGCGGCATGGCCGCGTCGACCATCACCCAGGCGGGATCGATGCCATCGCGCAGCAGCCGGCACAGGCTGGCGGCGTCGTAGCGCGAGGGCGGGCCGCCGCGCCGGGACACCGCCCGCGTCAGCGTCGCGGGACCGAGCGACGGGCCGAAGGCGGCGGTGGCCGGCGATGCCGCCGCGCCGCCGGCCGCGTGGCAGTTCACGCAGCGCGTGGCCTGCGGCGGGAGGTCCGACGCGTGCCCGGCCAGCCGGCCGTGCAGCACCGGCGCGGCACCGTCGGCATCGGTCGCCCGCTCGCCGTCGGCCACGCCCCGCAACAGCCGCTCGCCCAGGTCGACGCGCTGGCGTTCCTGCCAGAGATGCCGTCCGGCCGGCACCAGCATGCAGAGCGTGACGAGCAGCACGGCCAGCCCCAGCCAGCCCCACACCGCGCGGCGGCGCGACGGCACGGCGGCGGCGCGTCCGGGCGCGGGCGTCGCGTCAGCCACCGAACATCACCGACTTGGTCAGGTCGGCCGCCCCGAGCGTCGAGAGGTTGCCCTGGCGGACCGGCTGACCCCAGTTGACCCCGTCCGTGGAGACGTAGATCCGGTAGGCGTCGACGGTGCCGTTGAGGCCGCCGGCGCGCGGCTGGTAGCGGAAGCCGCCGAAGTCGCGCGTGGCCCCGGTGTCGATCACGATCCAGTGGGGGTACGGGGCGTTGCCGCCGGACCAGGTCGTGTGCCAGATCGTCGCGGCGTTGCCGTCGAGCAGGTTGGCGGCCCGGCCGTCCTCGCCGCCGGTCTCCTGGCTGTCGTAGGCGGTGACCTTCCAGCCCGTGCGGGAGAACGCCTGGGCGCTCTTGTCGAGCATGGAGAACTCCGCCATCGACGCCCACGGCCCGCCGCGCACCTCGGACAGCGCCTCGAAGCGCACGTAGCGTCCGCGCGCGGTCGTCGCGCCGGTCGACGGCGCCGTCACGGCCGCTTCGGTGCCGCCGATCTGGCGCACGAAGGCGGCGACGGTGGCGACGTCCGCCGCCGACAGCGCCGGCAGCTTGGTGTGGGCGCGCACGGCGTCCTCCACCGTGGCGGCCGAGCCGTCGTGCAGGTAGGGCGCGGTGGCCCAGGTGTCGCGCAGGGTCGGGATGTCGATGCCCGCGAGCGTCGCGCCCAGGCGCGTGCCGCTGGTCGATTTCAGCGTGCCGACGTCCTTGAGCAGGCCGGCCGCGCTCTGGGTGAAGGCCGATCCGCCGTGGCAGCTGATGCACTGGTTCTGGAACACCGTGCGGCCGGCGACGGCCACCGCCGTCAGGGTGCCGTCGGCCTGGCGCGCCGGGCTGGGCGCGAAGGCGTCGAGCGAACCCAGGTACGCGGCCAGGGCGTCGAGGTCGGCGCTGACGCCGGCCTTGGCGTCGCCCAGCGGCTGACCGCGCGTGCCGGTGGCGAACTGCGCGTCGCTCATCAGGCCGGTGCCGCCGGCGAGCGCGCGGATCTGGCCCTCGAAGTCCTGCACCTCGTCGAAGTTGCCGCTCCAGTGCAGCCGGCCCTGCTGGGCGCGGCCGCGCAGCGCGGTCGTGTTGCGCAGGCCCTCGCCCAGGCCGGTCAGGTCCCAGGTCCGGCCGTCGTGGCCGCCGTCGTTGTGGCAGGTCGCGCAGCTCATGTAGCCGTCGCGGGCCAGGCGCGTGTCGCGGGCGTCGTAGAAGAACTGCTTGCCGCGCAGCACCTGCGCCGCCAGCTTCTCGGTCGCCACCGCCGCCAGCGTGGCCTTCGCCGGCAGCGCGAGCTGGCCGAAGCCGACCAGCGGCCCGAGGTCGTAGGCGCCGACCGTGCGGTCCATGTAGTTGGCGACGAACAGCGTCCGGCCGTCGGCCGACACCGCCAGGCCCTGCGGCGCGCGGCCGGCGTCGACGCGGAACAGCTCGCGCCGGCCCACCGGGTCGACGACGGCGATCTGCCGGCTGGTCTCCAGCGCGGTGAACAGGTAGGCGCCGCTCGGGTGGAACACGCTGGCGCTGGCGAGGCTGGCGTTGTCGTGGTCGATGCGCGCGCCGATGTCCTCGGCCAGCGGGCCCAGCGCGATGCGCGAGTCGATGGCGCGCACGGTGTTCTCGAAGTTCAGGTCGAGCCCGTCGCGCAGCCGGCCGCGCTGGATGTTGTCCTGCTTGGACGGCACCCAGGCCGACAGGCCGTCCGGCGCGATGGCCGGCGCGCCCAGGTAGTTGGGCACGCCCCGGCCCTGCACGGTGCTGTCGGCCTTGGTGCCGTGGACCAGCACGACGGTCTTCTGCAGCGCCAGCGGCGCCGTCGCCAGCGCCCAGACCTCGCCGCCGGCGGCCACGCCGTTGCGGCCGGTGAGCACGGTGGCGGTCTCCTCGCCCGGCTGGGGCGGGCTGACGAAGCGCGACACCAGCAGCTGGCCGCCGTTGCCCGCGACCGCCATGTGGCGCGGCGCCCCGGGCAGGTCGAGCGTGGACAGCACGGCGCCGGCCGTGTCGAGCTGCAGCACCCGAGCGCTCGCTTCCAGGCTGACGTAGACGCGGTTGCCCGCCGGCGCCGCCACGATGCCCCACGGCTGCGAGGCCGCCGGCAGCGCCTGGGTGCGCAGCACGGCGCGGCTGGCGGTGTCGATGACGGTGACGCTGGCGCCGTCGCGGTTGGCGACCCACACCTGGCGCAGGGCCGGCAGCAGCGCCAGCGTGCGCGGCGCCCTGCCCACGGTCACCTCCGCCAGCTTGGCGAAGGTGGCGCCGTCGAACACGCTGACGGAGTCGTTGTCCGGATTGACCACCCACAGCCGCGCGCCCTGGCCCGACGCGGCCGGCTCCCAGGCGATGGCGGTGGTGGCGGTCGGCGCCGCGGCGCCGGCGGCGACCGCGCCGGCGACCGCCTGCGTGAAGCGGTAGACGGTCTCCTGGCCGTCGGCGCCGCGCACGCGCGCCGTCACGGTGTAGAGGCCGGGGGCGTCGTAGCGGTGGGTGGTGGTGTTGGAGACGCCGTAGCCCGTGGCCGCGCTGCCGTCGCCGAAGTCCCAGGCGAAGCGCAGGCCCGACGCGTCGCCCGCGACCTGGGCCGTGAAGGTGGCGGTGCCGCCGCTCGCGATCACCGGCGCGGCGACGCTCGGCGTCGGCGGCAGCAGCGACTGCACGCGCCAGGTGAAGGCGGTCTGCGACGTGGCGCCCGCGCGGTCGGTGGCCGCGACCGTGACGGCGTAGGTGCCCGTCGCGGTGGCGCGGCCGGTGATGGCGCCGGAGTCGGCGCGCAGGGCGAGGCCCGGCGGCAGGCCGGTGGCGGCGAAGGCCAGCGGCTCGGCTTGGTCGTCGGAGGCGACGATGTCCAGCGCCACGGTGTCGCCGACGTAGTTCGTCAGGTCGCCGGGCCAGCCCAGTACCGGCGCGTAGTTGGCGGTGATGCCGGCGTTGAAGGGCACGGTCTTCTCGCCGGCGGCGTTGGCGACGATCTGGCGGAAGTCGCCGTCGACCAGCGGGTTGCCCCAGTTCACGCCGTCGGCGCTGGCGTAGATGCGAAAGCGCGCCAGCGTGCCGTTGACGCCGCCCGCCGCCGGGCGCGGCAGGTAGCGCAGGCCGCCCAGGCGCTGGGCCGCGCCCAGGTCGACCACCACGCTGTGCGGCGGCGGCGTCGAGCTGGGCGTGAACTGGGTGTGCCAGAAAGTGTTCGGGTCGCCGTCGACGGCGTGGGTCACCGGGGCGTTCTCGTAGGTGCGCTCCTCGCTGTCGGCGGTGAGCTTCCAATTGGTGCGCGGCAGGACCTGGCCGGCGGCGTCGAGCAGGTTCAGCTCGGCCATCGAGCCCCAGGGGTTGCCGTTGATCTCGCTGAGCTGTTCCAGCTTGACGAAACGCACGGCGCCGGCCGCGTCGACGCGCCACAGGAAATCCGTGCTCGTGGCGCCGGCGGCGTTGCCGGCCAGCACGGTGACCGTGTAGCGCCCGGGCACGCTCGGCGTGCCGCTCAGGGTCCGGCTGGCGGCGTCGAAGGCCACGCCGGGGGGCAGGTTGGTCACCTCCAGGCGCGTGGCGTTGGTCGCCGCCAGCACCAGCGACGCCGCGCGGCCGACGGTGGCCGACTGCTCGGCGATCGGCGCCAGACCCGGCGTGCCGCCGGCGGCCACGGTCACGATGCGCGCCACCGAGGGCACGCCCTCGGCGTCCAGCGCGAACAGCATGTACTTGCCCGGCAGCGCCCAACCGGGGTTGGTCGGCATCGCCACGGCGTAGCGGTTGTCGCCGGTGCGCTCGTGGCGCAGCGCCAGGCGCCGCTGGTCGTTGTTGACGGTGTGCGTGACCGAGCCCAGGCGGATCAGCGAGAACGAGGCGATCGGGCCGTCGGTGGCGACCTGCATCGCAGTGCCGTGGACCGCCGTGGCGGGCGCCTCGACGATGACCGGGCGCTTCGCCGCGCTGCCGTCCTCGTTGAACAGGTAGTGCGGCGAAAAGATCTGCGCGTCGGCGTGGTTGGCGGCGCAGCCGGCGCCGCACAGGCCGCCGCCGGCCGAGACCACGCGCGCGTCGGGCAGCAGCAGCGCCACGCTGTGGTAGTTGCGCGGCACGCTCATCGGCGCGAGCGTGGTGAAGGTCTCGCTCACCGGGTCCCAGAGTTCGGCCGGCAGCACCGAGGTGTTGTCGGAGAACGGCACCGGGTAGCTCTGGCCGCCGACCACCATCACCTGCCCGTTGGGCAGCACCACGCTGTTGTGGAAGGCGCGCGCATACGCCATGGGCGCGAGCTTGCGGACCTTGGCCTCGGCGCGGATGTCGATCACGTAGCTCGCCGCCGTGGCGTTGCTGTCCTGGTAGGCCGGCGAGCCGCCGACCTTGAGCACCTTGCCGGTGTCGTACATGACCGCGTTGCCGCTCATGCTGTCGGCGTCGTCGCCGCGCGCGCCGGCCGGCTGGGTGCGGCCGGTGCCGGTGGTGTCGATCCAGTGCATCCTCGCGCTCGGGCCGGCGTGGAAGACCTGGCCGTTGCCCGCCGGCAGCAGCCACATGTGGTTGTCGGCGCGGTAGACGCCGGCCGGGTCGGCGGTCAGGAAGTCGTCGACCCGCACCCCGGTCAGCAGGTTCCAGCCGGCGGCGTCGCTCCAGGTCTCGCCGTGCTTGTTGCCCGCGCCGCCGGCCCACGAGCCGCCCAGCGTGAAGACCGAACCGTCGCGCAGGATGGTGTTGGCCTGGTAGGCGCGCGGGATGCGCATCTGCGCCCCCGTCGACCAGACGCCGGTGGCGGGGTCGTAGACGCTGGTCTTCTCGGCGTTGGAGCCGCCGCTGACCAGGATGCGTCCGTCGGCGAGGTTGGTGGTGCCGGGGCAGAACATGTTCTGGCCGGTCTGGTTGACGAAGCGCTCCGTGGACTGGCCCGTCGCCGGGTCGAACACCGCCGTGTAGGCCTGGCCCACCGTGGCGAAGCTGAAGCGGTCGTTGGCCGACCAGAACAGCACCCGGCCGTCGGGCAGGTTGGCCGCCGACGCGGGCACCAGCGGCAGCGCGATCGGCGCGCTCCAGCGGCCCGCCGCGGGCAACGCCGTCTTGCGCGCCGCGACGGTGTCGACGCGCGCGGCGCCGGCCGACGTGGCGGCATCGGCGCCGGGGGCGGTGGACGTGGCGACCTCGTCGCCGCCGCCGCCGCCGCACGACGCGAGCAGCAGGACGCAGGCCAGGGCCACCCCTGCACGGCGCATCCGGCGTTCCGCCCGGGTCGGTGCATGCATGCAGTTCTCTCCTCGATCAAGTCAAAACGTGTACTTCCGTATGACATTGTAAAAAAATCGAGGAAACTTCTTAAAACCAAAGTATCTATATTTGACGAATAGTCGGTTTGTGTGACTTTCTTCACACGAGGCGACCGCGCCGACGACAACCGGCGGCGACGCCGAGACGCCGTAGGACGACGTCGATCGCCCGGCCGGACGGCCTGCGACGGTCCTTCGCGGGAAGCGACGGAGGCCGCGTCGCCCCGGTACCGGCCGGGGCGCTCAGGCCGGTTCGACAGGGTGCGTGCGGCCCGCGCGCTCGAGGTGGTCGAGCAGCAGCCGGGCCGCCGGCGAGAGGCCCGCCTCGTCCTTGAAGCACAGCGTGAAACGCCGCCGCGCCCAGGCATCGGCGAGCGGCACGACGACGACGCTTCCCTCGTCCGCCATCGGCCCGGCCACCTCGCGCGGCACCACCGCGATGCCCAGACCGGCGCGCACGCAGCGCAGGCTGGCGTCGAAGGTGGAGACCACGGCGCGGTAGTTCAGCGGCCGGCCGGCGATGGCGGCGGCGCGGGCCAGCAGGGTGTAGACGGCCGTGGAGGCGGGCAATCCGACGTGCTCGTACCCCAGCGTGTCGACGAAGGCGCAGCGTGGCCGCCGGGCGATCGGATGGGCCGGATGCGCGACGATCGCGAGGTGGTCGCTGCGGTAGGGCCGCGTGCGCAGGCCCTCCAGGTCCGCCGCGTCCCAGCCGACGCCCAGCGGCGCCAGCCCTTCCCGGATGGCGCGCGCCATCTCCGAGGTCGGTCCCTCGGCGATGTCGACGCGGATGTCGGCGTGGTCCGGGTGCCGCAGGAAGTCGGCGATGTCGTCGGGCAGGAATTCGGCGATGGCCGACAGCGAGGCCAGCACCCGCACCTGTCCCTTCACGCCGCGCCCGTGGTCGGCCATGTCGCGCGCCAGCCGGTCCGAGGCCGCCAGCAGCGCGCGCGCGTGCCCGAGCAGCAGCTCGCCGGCCGCCGTCGGCACCACGCCGCGCCGCTGGCGCTCCAGCAGCGGCGCGCCCACGGCCTCCTCGAGCTGCGCCAGCCGCTTGCTGATGGCGGAGGCGCCGATGTGCTCCTGGGCGCCGGCACGCGCGATGTTGCGGTGGTCGCAGGTGGCGACGAACAGGCGCAGGCTGGTGAGGTCGAGGTCTCTCATGCGTGGCTTTCCGGATCGGAATGTCTGGCCGGAAATATTAGCGCTTTAGCCATCTTCAAGGAATGCCTACAGTGCGGGCATCGGCGGGACGGACACGGTCGCCGCATCCACAGGAGACACACACATGAACCGATTCCCCGACCGCGCCGTGGTGCGCGAGGTGGGCCTGCGCGACGGCCTGCAGAGCATCCGGCGGGTGCTGCCCACGGCGCGCAAGCTCGAATGGATCGCCGACGCCCACGCCGCCGGCCAGCGCGAGATCGAGGTCGGCTCCTTCGTGCCGGCGCGCCTGCTGCCGCAGCTGGCCGACACCGCCGAGCTGGTCGCCTTCGCGAAGACGCTGCCGGGCCTCGTGGTCTCGGTGCTGGTGCCCAACCTCCGGGGCGCGGAGAAGGCGATCGAATGCGGCGCCGACCTGATGCTGGTGCCGCTGTCGGCCAGCCACGCCCACAGCCTGGCCAACCTGCGCAAGACGCCGGACGACGTCGTCGCCGAGGTCGCCAGGATGCGCGCGGCGCGCGACGCGGCGGGTTCGAGGATCGTCATCGAGGGCGGCATCGGCACCGCCTTCGGCTGCACGCTCCAGGGCCGGGTCGAACGCGCCGAGGTGCTGCGCTGCATGCAGGCGCTGCTCGACGCCGGCGCCGACCGCGTGAGCATCGCCGACACGGTGGGCTACGCCAACCCGGCCGCCGTGCGCGAGCTGTTCTCCCAGGCCCGCGCCATCGCCGGCGAGCGCTTGTGCTGCGGCCACTTCCACGACACGCGCGGCATGGCGCTGGCCAACGTCTGCGCGGCGCTGGAGACCGGCGTGGCGCGCTTCGACGCCACGCTCGCGGGCATCGGCGGCTGCCCGCACGCGCCGGGCGCCAGCGGCAACGCGGCCAGCGAGGACCTGGCCTACATGCTGGCCGACATGGGGATCGACACCGGCATCGACATCGAGGCCCTGCTCGCCCTGCGCGCCAAGGTCGCCGGCTGGCTCGACGGCGAGACCCTGCGCGGCGCGCTGTGGCAGGCCGGCGTGCCCCAGACCTTCGCACGCTCCGGTGCCGGTGCCGCCATCGCCGTCTGAACGGCCGCCTCCCACGCCCCGACGACCACGAGACCACCCGCATGACCAGCGCCGACGCCTTCCCTGCCACCGCCGAAACCCCCGCCGCCCCGCCCCCGCCCCTGCCGCTGGCCGGCCTGCGCGTGCTCGAATTCACCCACATGGTCATGGGCCCGACCTGCGGGATGATCCTGGCCGACCTCGGCGCCGAGGTCATCAAGGTCGAGCCGCCCGGCGGCGACAGGACCCGCTCGCTGCCCGGCCTGGGCATCGGCTTCTTCCGCTCCTTCAATCGCAACAAGTTGAGCGTCGTCATCGACATCGCCACCGAGGAGGGCCGCGCCACCGCCGCCGAACTCGCCGGCGAGTGCGACGTGGTGCTGGAGAACTTCCGCCCCGGCCTGATGGCCGGCTTCGGGCTGGACTACGAGACGCTGTCGAAGCGGTACCCGAAGCTCATCTACGTCACGCACAAGGGCTTCCTGCCCGGTCCCTACGAGCACCGGCTGGCGCTCGACGAGGTGGTGCAGATGATGGGCGGGCTGTCGTACATGACCGGCCCGATCGGCCGGCCGCTGCGCGCGGGCACCTCGGTCAACGACATCATGGGCGGCATGTTCGGCGCCATCGGCGTGCTCGCCGCCCTGCGCGAGCGCGAACGCACCGGCCGCGGCCAGGAGGTGCAGAGCGCGCTGTTCGAGAACTGCGTCTTCCTGTCGTCGCAGCACATGCAGCAGTACCTCATGACCGGGGAGCCGCCGCCGCCGATGCCCTCGCGCGTGTCGGCCTGGAGCGTCTACGACGTCTTCACGCTCGACGAGGGCGAGCAGCAGCTGTTCATCGGCGCGGTCAGCGACAAGCAGTTCGCCACCCTGTGCCGGGTGCTGGAGCGGACCGACCTGCTCGACCAGCCCGGCTTCGGCGACAACGCCTCGCGCGTGGCGGTGCGCCCGCAGCTGCTGGCCCAGCTCGGCGAGATCCTGCTGCACCACCGCGTCGCCGAGCTGGCGCCGAAGCTGGAGGCGGCCGGCATCCCCTACGCGCCGATCATGCGGCCCGACCAGCTGGTCGAGGACCCGCACCTGGTCGCCAGCGGCGGCCTGGTGCCGATGCGGACCGAGGACGGCGGCACGACCGACGTCGTGCTGCTGCCGCTGACCATGGGCGGCCAGCGGCCCGGCGTGCGCCGGGCGCTGCCGCGCGTCGGCGAGCACACCGACGAGGTGCTGGCCGGGCTGAGGAGCCGGCGGGCGGCCTGACCGGACCCGGCACGGCCCGTCCGCGCGCCCACCGGCGGCCGACCGCGGGCCGCCGCCTTCCGATTCGAACGATCCGAGAGACACCCCCCATGAACGCCACTTCCAAGACCGCCACGACCTTCCGCCCCGGCCGGCGCCGGGGCCTCGCCGCCCTCTGCGCGGGTGCCCTCGCCGCGTCCACCGCGCTGCTGGCCTCGCCCGGCGCCCTCGCGCAGGCGACGGACAGACCCCTGCGCGTCATCCTGCCCGTGGGCGCCGGCTCGGGCGTCGACACCATCATGCGGGCGGCCGCGCCGTCGCTGACCCGGGCGCTCGGCGGCCAGCCGGTGGTGATCGAGAACCTGCCCGGCGCGGGCGGCATCACCGGCGCGTCGGTGCTGGTGCGCGCGCCGGCCGACGGCCTGACCGTCGGCGTGGTGTCCAACAACCACGTCGTCAATCCGAGCGTCTTCCGGAAGATGCCCTTCGACGCGGTCGCCGACATCACGCCGATCTCGGTGGTCGGCGCCACGCCCTTCGTGCTGGTGGTCAACCCCAAGGTACCGGCGAGGAACGCGAAGGAGCTGCAGGCGCTGCTCAAGGCCCGGCCCGACGGCTACAACTACGCCTCCTCGGGCAACGGCACCATCCTGCACCTGGCCGGCGCCCTGTTCCTGGACGCCGCCGGCGTGCAGGCGCGGCACATCCCGTACAAGGGCGTCGGCCCGATGGTGGCGGACATCCTGGGCGGCCAGGTCGAGATGGGCGTGGTGTCGCTGCCCTCCGTGCAGGGCCAGCTCAGGACCGGCCAGCTGCGCGCCATCGGCGTGATGGGCAAGGCCCGCGTGGCGTCCCTGCCCGACGTGCCGACCCTCGCCGAGCAGGGCTTCCCCGAGGTCGACATCGCCGGCTGGTTCGCCGTCGTCGGCCCGCCGAAGCTGCCGGCCGCGACCGTCAAGCGCCTGCACGACGCCGTCGTCGCCGCCTTCGACACGCCGGAGACCCGGGAGGCGATGGCCAGGCAGGACAACGTCGTCCAGCCGATGTCGCCCGAGGCCTCGCTGCAGTTCTTCCGGAGCGAGCAGGCGCGCTATGCGAAGCTGGTGAAGAAGGCGGGGGTCGAGGCGGAGTGACGCGGCGATCGCCTCTCGATCGGACCGTGGGCTGTCGATTCGTCCCCGATCGGTTCGTGCGAAAGAGCGGCACGGTGCCGTCCGCCGGTGGTAGAACGCCGTTCGATTGCCTCTTCATCGATGAAGGAGAAGGAGTATGGCCGTGACGATCCGATCAGGCGGTTGCTTCTGCGGCGCCGTCCGCTACACGCTCTCGGGCGAACCGGCGTTCGTCGCCCTGTGCCATTGCCGCGACTGCCGGCGCAGCGCCGGCGCCCCGATGGTGGCCTGGGCGATGTTTCCCGACGCGGCGCTGACCGTGACCACGGGCCAGCCCAAGACCATCAATTCGTCCGGCACCGCCATGCGCGGCTTCTGCGCCGACTGCGGCACCGGGTTGTTCTACCGCAACGCGGCCGTGGTCGCGGGCATGGTCGACGTGCAGACGGCGACGCTCGACGATCCCGAGGCACTGCCCCCGACGCTGCAGTCGCAGCTGGCCGAACGGCTCGGCTGGATGGCGCACATCGACGAACTGCCCGGCTTCGAGCGCTATCCCGGCGGTTAGAAGGGCTCGTCGCCCGACGAGCGACGAGCGACGATGCTCGGGTTCGGTCCACGACGGCGATGGTCGGAAGCGCCGGTCATCGGACGACGGCCGCCGAACTCGAGCCCTTTCGACTCGCGCGGGGAGACGTCCACCGGACGGCGGCCGGGCGGCGGCCGGGCGGGCGCCGGCGTGTCAATGCGACGTCGTGCGGCCCTCCAGGCCGCCCTCGCCGTGGCTCCGGTCCCGGCCCTGGCCCTCGTCCGCGTCGCTGCGCCGCAGCAGTCGCCGGCCTTCGGACGTGATGGCCAGGACCCGGATCACGCGGGACGCGACCGGGCAGTACCTGTCGTCGCCCCTGCCGTGCGGCACCGGCGGCACCTTGAGGGACAGGCCGGTGATCAGGCCGGCGGCCATGAGCACCCGCAGTTCATCGACTTCGTCATCGTCGCTCACGTTGTAGGGCAGGCGCAGTCGTGCGATCTGCCTGAGCTTTGCGATCGACATGGTGGTTCCTCGGCATGTGGGATGTGGGATGTGGCGCCTAGCGATGCGGCAAACGGCGTGCCAGGGCCGTCCCGTCCGCGACCGCCGGGCGGGACGCCGGGCACGCGCATTGCCCCTCCACGGGAACGCCGCCCGGCCTTCGCCCGTGTGAAGTCGCGCGCCATCCGCCATGCCACCCCGGGGCGATCGTCCGCGGACGGTCGCCCCGCACGAGGGCCCTTCCATGCCGCTGTCCCAGCACTACCATGCCGCACAGGCCCTGAGTCCCACGGCCGCCCGACTGGCGGCCCGCCTGCTCGACCTGTCGGTCGGCGTTCCTTTCGCGTGGCGGCTGTCGCTGCGCATGGCGCTGGTGGAGCGCGGCCGGCTGGCGCCGCCGTTCGACGCCCCCGACCTGGCGCCGCTGCGTGACCTCGTCGACACGCCGGCGCCCGAGTCGCCGCCGCTCGACCAGGCCCGCCGCTTCATCCGCGCGCTGTGCGCCGATCCCGCCGCGCGGCACGACCTGTGACGACGCACCGGAACCGCTCGCGGCGCTCCCCGGCGCCGCCTCGTCGCGCCGACGGCTTGCATGCGCGGCCCATTTGCGCGACAACCCCTGTGCCGCGTCTTCCCGCCCAGCGGCGCATCCACCGCGTCATTCGCTTCCTCCGCATGCCAGCCGTTCCCACGGATCGTCCCCCCGCCCCCGAGGTCGACGCCTTCGCCCCCCGCACTGTCGCCGCCGACGGGCCGGCCGCCCCGCACCGGGCGCCGCCGGTGCCGGCGGGCGCCTTCTTCCGCGAGCCGGCCGGTCTCGCCGTGCTGCGCGAGCGGCTGCCGGCGCTGCTGCGCCGCAAGGGACCGAACGACACGGTGCGCATCTGGGTCCCCGGCTGCGCCACGGGCGAGGAGGCCTGGTCCATCGCCATGCTGCTGAGCGAGTGGGCGCACGCGCTGGAGGCGCCGCCGGCGCTGCAGGTCTTCGCGACCGACGTGGCGCCCGAGGCCGTCCGCGTCGCGCGCGAGGGCCTCTACCCGGCGACGATCCGCGCCGACGTGGGCGACGCGCGGCTGCGGCGCTTCTTCGTGCGCGAGCGTGGCGCCGTGCGGGTGGGCCGAGAACTGCGCGAGATGGTGCTGTTCGCGGTGCACGACGTGCTGCAGGACCTGCCCTTCGCCCACCTCGACCTGGTGAGCTGCCGCCGCCTGCCCGCCGGCCTCGCGCCGCCGGCGCGGGCCCGGCTGTGCGACCTGCTGCATTTCGCCCTGCTGCCCCACGGGCAGCTGTTCGTCGGCGCCGCGCAGGCCCCGCCGGAAGACGCCGCGCGCTTCACGGTCGTCGACGCGGCGCACGGGCTGTATGCCAAGGCGCCGGCCCCGGTCTCCGCCCGCGCCGTCGCGCGCGCCTCGACACCGCCCCGCCGGGCACGGCCGCTGTCCGCCGACGCCGCCGCGCCGTCGCCACCGGCATCCGGGCCGCGCAGCGCCGGACGCGACGCGCCCTGGGGTCAGCTGCATCTGGGGATGCTCGAGCAGCTGGGGCCGCCGTCCATCCTGGTCGATGCCGCACACGACATCGTCCACCTCTCGCCCAGCGCCGGACGTTGGCTGGAACACCCGGCCGGCGAGCCCGAGCGCAACCTGCTGCAGCTGGTGCCGCAGGCCCTGCGCATCGAGCTGCGCGCCGCGCTGCACCGCGCCGCGAGGAGCGCCCGGCCGGTCGAGGTCCGCGTGGCCGGCGGCGCCCGCGACGGCGGCACGGCGCCGGACGCGCCGCTCGCGGTGCGCGTGGTGCCGTTGCGCGAGGGCTCGACGAGCCTCTACCTCGTGCTGCTGGGCGGGCCCGGGCCGCAGCCCGAGGCCATCGCGCTGCGGCCGGCGGCCGACCGCGCGGGCGCGGGCGAGCTCGACCGCGAGATCGCCGACCTGCGCGTCCGGCTGAGCGAGACGGTGCGGCGGCACGAGCAGTCGACGCGGGAACTCGTCGCCGGCAACGAGGAACTCCAGACCATCAACGAGGAGCTGCGCTCGGCCACCGAGGAACTGCGCGCCAGCCGCGAGGAGCTGCAGTCGATCAACGAGGAGTTCGTCACCGTCAACCGCGAACTCAAGGCCAAGGTCGACGAACTCGGGCACGCCAACAGCGACCTGCAGAACCTGATGAACGCGACGGCCATCGCGACCCTGTTCCTGGACCGGGACCTGCGCATCGTGCGCTACACGCCCACGGCCGTGACGCTGTTCAACCTCATCCCTGACGACATCGGCCGGCCGCTGGGCGACCTGACGCCGCACCTGCGCCATGCCGAACTCGTCGGCGACGCGGCGCGCGTGCTGGAGCGCCTGACGCCCATGGAGCGCGAGGTCGGCCTGGACGACGGCACGTGGTTCCTCGCGCGCCTGCTGCCCTACCGGACGATGGAGGACCGCATCGCCGGGGTGGTGCTCTCCTTCATCGACATCACCGAGCGCAAGCGCGCCGACGAGGTCAGCCAGTGGCTCTCGGCCGTGGTGGCCTCGTCGATGGACGCGATCATCAGCTTCTCGCTGCAGGGCGCGATCCTGAGCTGGAACGGCGGCGCCCGGCGCGTCTTCGGCCACGTCGCCGAGGAGATGATCGGACGGCCGCTGTCGACCCTGGCGTGGGACGGGCAGGCCGCCTGGTGCGAGGAGATGCTCGAGCGCGTCAACGGCATGCGCAGCATCGGCAGCCTCGAGACCCTCGGCCGCGCCCGCGCCGGCCACGCGCTGCACCTGGCGGTCACGGCCTCGCCCATCGTCAACGTCGAGGGCCGCGTGGTCGGCGGCACCGCCAGCCTGCGCGACATCAGCGAGGCCCGGCGCAACGAGGAGGCGCTGCGGCGCAGCCAGGACGAGCTGCTGCGCGCCCTGGCAGCCCAGGCCAAGGCGCACGTCGAGCTCGAACGCGCCGACTCCGCCAAGGACCGGTTCCTGGCGGTGCTCTCGCACGAGCTGCGCAATCCGCTGGCGGCGGTGATGACCGCCTCGGAACTGCTCGCCCGGCCCGCCCTGCCGGTCTCCGAGCAGGCGCGCGCCACCGCGCTGATCCAGCGCCAGGCACGCACCATGAAGCTGCTGCTCGACGACCTGCTCGACGTCTCGCGCCTGGCGGTGGGGCGCCTGGCGCTGCGCACGCGCGACGTCGACCTCGCCGAGGCGGTCGAGCCCGCGCTCGAGGCGGTCGAGGCGGCCCTGCGCGCGGCCGGGCACCGCCTGGTGCTGGACCTGCCGGCGGTGCCGGTGCGGCTGCACGTCGATCCGCTGCGCATCACGCAGGTGCTGGTGAACCTGCTGGGCAACGCCGCCAAGTACACGCCGCCCGGCGGCGAGATCGGCCTGCGCGTGCATGTCGAGCGCGACGTGCTGCATATGGTGGTGAGCGACGACGGCGTGGGCATCGCGGCCGAACGCCTCGACCAGATCTTCGAGCTCTACACCCAGGGACCGCTGGCCACGCACGCGCTCAACGACGGCCTGGGCGTGGGGCTGTCGCTGGCGCGCACCATCGTCGGCCTGCACCAGGGCACGCTCGAGGGCGCGAGCGAAGGCCCGGGGCGCGGCAGCCGCTTCACCATCCGGCTGCCCCTGCGGGTCGCCGCGGCGGCGCCACCGGCCGCGCCCGACGCCTCCGAGGTCCCCGGAACGGCCTCCCCCGTCCGGGCGCCGCGCGAGATCCTGGTGGCCGACGACAACGCCGACGCGGCCTGGGCGCTGTCGCAGGTGCTGCGGCGCGCCGGCCATCGCACGCGCGTGGCCGGTGGCGGCGCCGAGGCGCTCGCCAGCGCCGGCGCCCGGGTGCCGGACGTGGCGGTGCTCGACATCGGCATGCCCGACGTCGACGGCGTGGAGGTGGCGCGCCGGCTGCGCGCCGCGCCCGCCACCCGCGACATCGTGCTCATCGCCCTGACCGGCTGGAGCAGCGAGGCCGACCGCGCCCGCGCCGTGGCGGCGGGTTTCGACGCGCTGCTGAGCAAGCCCGCCGGCCTGCCCGAACTGCTGGCCGCCATCGACCGGGCCGCCGCCGCGCGCCGCGGGTGACGGCCCGACCTAGGCTCCGTACTCCTTGAGCCGGTTGTAGAGCGTCTTCATGCTGATGCCCAGGGTGGCGGCGGTGCGCTCCTTGTGGCGCTCGCAGTGGGCGTAGGTGGCGAGGATGACCTGGCGCTCCACGTCGGCCAGCCGGGTGCCCAGCGCGATGCGCAGCAGGCCGTCCGCCGCCGCGCCGGCGTCGGGCGCGTCCGCGCCCGGTTCCTCCGGCGGCACCGCCGGGGGCGGCGGCGATGACGCGGCCGGCGCGCGCACCGGCACCGGCCGCGGCAGCCACTCCTCGTCGATGACCTCGCCCGCGGTCATGACCCACGCGCGCTGCACCACGTTGCGCAGCTCGCGCACGTTGCCCGGCCACGGGCCGGCGCGCAGGCGCGCCAGCGCATCGTCGGAAAAACGCTTCTCGCGCCCTTCCCGCGCGCTCATGTCGGCCAGCAGGCTGCACGCGATCAGCCCGACGTCGTCCCCGCGCTCGCGCAACGGCGGCAGCGCGATCGGGAAGACGTTCAGGCGGTAGAACAGGTCCTCCCGCAACCGGCCGCGCTCGACCGCCTCCAGCGCGTCGCGGTTGGTGGCGGCGATGATGCGCACGTCGGTCTGCTGCAGCTGGGTCGAGCCCACGCGCATGAAGGTGCCGGTCTCCAGCACCCGCAGCAGCTTGACCTGCAGCTCCGGCGGCATCTCGGTCACCTCGTCGAGGAACAGCGTGCCGCCGTGGGCGCGCTCGAAGAAGCCCTGGTGCTGGCGCTCGGCGCCGGTGAAGCTGCCCCGCTCGTGGCCGAAGATCTCGCTCTCCACGAGGTGCGGCGACAGCGCGCCGCAGTTGACCGCCAGGAACGCCATGTCGCGCCGCCGGCTCATGTCGTGAACGGCGCGCGCGGCCAGTTCCTTGCCGGTGCCGCTCTCGCCGTGGATGAACACCGTCACGGCCGTGCCGGCCACGCGCGAGATCTGCCGGTAGACGCGCTGCATCGCCTCGCAGGCGCCGATGAGGTCGCCGAAGCGGCCGGTCTCGCGCCACTGCTCCGTGATCTGCGCCAGCTCCTCGCGCAGGCGCGACGGCCGGATCAGCCGCGACAGCAGTCCGCGCAGGTGCGCCGGGTTGACCGGCTTGACCAGGTAGTCGGCCGCGCCCATGCGCAGGGCCTTCACCGAGGTCTCGACGCTGGCCTGGCCCGTGATGAGGATCACCTCCGTGTCGCTCAGGAGTCCGCCGTGGTCGGCCAGCAGGTCGAAGCCGTTGCCGTCGGGCAGATGCAGGTCCAGCAGCAGCAGGTCGGGCGACTGCAGGGCCAGCAGGCGGCGCGCGGCATGCAACGAATGCGCGCTGGCCACGCTGTGCTTCTCGCGGACGATCAGCGCACTCAGGGTGCGCGCCGCATCCTCGTCGTCCTCGACGACCAGGATGTGCCCCATCTCAGGCGCTCCGGGCGTCGCCGCCTGGCGGAACGCAGCGCCGCGAGATTTCGCGCAGCTCGTGCGTCAGCGCGTGCATGCGCGCGATCTGCCGCTCCAGGACGGCGATCGACGCCGCGCGCAGTTCCGGGTCGGACGGATCGTCGCGCAGCAGTTCGACCGCCGCCGCCATGGTGCCCAGCGGGGTGCGCAGGTCGTGGTCGAACCGGCGCAGGAAGGCGACCACCGCGGGGTCGCACGGGATCGGCGGCGGACGGTCGCCGCGGTCGCCGGACGGTTCGGAAGGAAGGATCGGCATGGTCGGGAGTTTGCGACAAGCCCGATCCCTCCGTCCCGCCAACTCGGCGGCAAGATTTACGGCAAGTCTTGCCACCCGACTGGAGGCGGACCGGAAAAAATCGATTTCCTGAATACTTTAATGCTATTTTCTTACAAGGCATGGTCGTTGCGGTAGGAAGGAAGCCGCCCACCGCGGCGGAGCCCGCCATGAACGCCGTCAGCCTGCAACCCCGACTCGCCTCCACCGCCAACTTCTCGCCGCGCCTTCAGCACGCCGTGCGCCTGCTGCAGATGTCCACCCTCGACTACAAGCAGGCGCTGCGGGAGGTGGCGCTGGACAACCCGTTCCTGGAGGTCGAGGGCGCCGAGCCGGCACCCGGCGCCGACGAGGGCCCGGCGACGTCGGAGGCGGACGCGGAGATCGAGTGGGCCCGAGGGCTCGATCGCCTGGCCGGCGACGGGCCTCCGGCGCTGCGGCACCTGTCGCACGACGAGAGTCTCGACGTGCTGCAGCGGACGCCGGTGCGCGCGAGCCTGGCGGCGCACCTGCGCGCCCAGCTCGGCACGCTGCGGCTCGACCGGCGCGAACGCCTGTTCGCCGAACTGATGGTGGAGGCGCTGGACGACGACGGCTACCTGCGCGTCTCGCTGGAAGACCTGGCCGCCGACCTGGGCGACGAGGACCCCGCGCGCGCGATCGACGAGTTGCGCGCCGCGCTGGTCCGCGTGCAGGCGCTCGACCCGGCCGGCGTGGCCGCGCGCGGCGTGGCCGAGTGCCTGTCGCTGCAACTGCGCGACGTCGCCGACCCGCAACTGCGCGCCCTGGCGGGACGCATCGTCTCGGACCACCTCGAGCTGCTGGCCACGCGCCGGCTGTCGCGGCTGGCCGTGCAGCTGGGCGCCTCGGAGCGCGCGACGCGCGCGGCGGTCGACTGCATCCTCGGGCTCGACCCCCGCCCCGGCGCGCGCCACGACGACACGCACGCGCAGGCCATCGTGCCCGACGTGGTCGTGCACAAGGTCGGCGACGCCTGGCGGACGGCGTTGAACGACCGGGCCCTGCCCCGCGTGCGCCTGCACCAGTCCTACGCCGCCCTGTTCGAGCGCCATCGCGCCCAGGGCGACGTGGCGTTGAAGGACTGTCTCGAACAGGCGCGCTGGACCGTGCAGAACGCGGCGCAGCGCGTCGCCACCATCCTGGACGTCGCCACGGCGATCGTCGCGCGGCAGACACTGTTCCTCGACTACGGCCACCTGGCGATGAAGCCGCTGGGCCTGCGCGAGATCGCCGACGCCGTCGGCGTCCATCCGTCGACCGTCTCCCGCGCGGTCCACCACAAGTACCTGGCCACCCCCCACGGCGTCTTCGAACTGCACCGTTTCTTCTCGCGCGGCATGGCCCACACCAGCGGCGGCGCCAGCGCCCCGGCGGCGCTGCAGGCGCTGATCCGCGAGCTGATCGGCGCCGAGCGCCCCCACACGCCCCTGAGCGATGCCGCGCTGGCGCGCGAGCTGGCCCAGCAGGGCTTCCTCATCGCCCGGCGCACCGTCACCAAGTACCGCCAGGGCCTGAACATCGAGGCGGTCGAGCGCCGCCGGCTCGCCTGAGCCGAATTCCCCGCCGGTGCCGGTCGCCGGGGGACTTCCGGCGCGGGCCTCGCATGGAAGCAGCACCCGAACGCACCGTTCCCGTGAATTGAATCAATTCGTCCGATCCGCCGTCGTCTTCGTGAGGGACGGGTGCGCCATTTCGTAATTGGATTTCCAGTTCCTGGCGAAACGGACGTCGAATCGAATCGATGATCATTTCGGTAAAGGCGTATTATCCAATTCTGGAATTGACGATCCTCTCCGATCATGGAACCTTGCTCGATTCCTCCTCGACGCAGGGATCCGCCATGCCGATGAGATTGCTCGACCGACTTTCCAGGGAGACCCTGCCCTGCGGATTGACCGAGTCCCGGGACCTGTTCAACCTGCACATCCTCAAGGCGGCCGGTTATGTGCAGGCGACCATTCCGCTGCCGTACTGTTCCTTCGACGGGCGCTGGCATCGCGAGCCGGCGACGGTGAGCCGGCTCACGCCCCTGGGCCGTGCGGTGCTCGGCTATCTGAAGCCGACGTTCGCGTCCCGGGCACCGGCGCGAGATCCGGCCGCGACGGACGGCGCGGCCCGCATCGATTCGCCTGAATTCAAGATCCCTCCACGCGGCGGAAAAGACGCCTGAAACGCATTCCCGGACCGTCCGCGCCGTCCGGTCCGGCCTTTCCGGCGGTCGCGTCGCAGGTAATTCGATCCATCGACGATGGAGAAAGGCAGGATCCGATGAGAATTTCCCGCGACATCGTCGCCATTGGCGTGCTCGGAGAAAACAATTCCAGAAGCATGGAGAAATTGATCGCCGGTCTGCCGACGGATTTCCCGGCCTCGATCCTGATCGTCCTGCAGATTCCGGCGGAGGTCTCGACGCTCGAGAAGGTCCTGGTCGGGCAGGGCTCGCTGCCCGTCGTCCGGTCGCGCGAAGGGCAGGACATCCGGCGGGGTTGCGTCTACCTGGGGTCGTCCCATGCCAGCCTGGTGACGCGCCCCTGGGGGGTGCTCGGCCTGGAACCGGCCATGGCCAACGACCACCATCACTTCGCCGTCAACCGGTTCTTCGATTCCGCGGCGCACGTCTGGGGCAACCGGGTCATCGGCGTGCTGCTGAACCCGGAAAACGCCGGCCATGCGATCGGCCTGGCCGCCGTTAAAGCCGCCGGCGGCATCGCCGTCATCGAGGATGCGGAAGGCAACTTCGCGTCGTCGCTGGGCGACGAGGTCGACCCGGATGAATCGCATCGCCTGCTTCCCTCGCCCGCCATCGCGGACCTGCTTGCCAAGCTGGTCGAAATGCCCCAACCGAAGCTCGCGAGGCATTTCTCGTTCAAGAAGCGGCGTCAGCAAATCTACGATTGCTGAGGCCCTCCACGTCGAGACGTGGCACGCGGTGCGCTTGGCGATCCAGCCGCAGGATCACGACGGCCCGCGCGTCCTGGCGGGGACTTCGCGGAACGCCCCGGAAGCGCTGCTCGGCGCGGAGGGGCAGCGCGGGGGCGGGGTCGGCGCCCGCTGCGTCCATCGCGACGCCATCGAGCAGGTGGCGCCGCATCACCACCGTTGCCCGCCCCGGCTGCCCAGAGGCCTCCGGACGGTGGATTTCCTTCTGGCCGGCGACGCGGCCGGTCGCGCGGGAGCCTCGGCCGATGCGACGGAAGGTGCAAGATGGCGCACCGCCCGAACCCGTCACCTCCGCATCGAGGCCGCCCGCACCCATGAGCCCCACGCCCTCCGCCGACGCCGACGGCGATTCCCTCGCCGCGCTGCAGCCCAGCCTCCTGCGGTTCCCCGTGGTCGGTCTGGGCGGTTCGGCCGGCGGCCTTCAGGCGCTCATGAGCTTCTTCGAGCACATGACGCCCCGGCCCGGCATGGCCTTCGTCGTCATCCTGCACCTGTCGCCCCACCACGAGAGCAACGCGGCTCAGCTGCTGCAGCAGGTCACGCCGCTGCCGGTGCTGCAGGTCACCGACTCGGTGCCCGTCGAGATCGATCACGTCTACGTCATCGCGCCGCGCTCGGACCTGCAGATGAACGACGGCCACCTGCAGGTGCTGCCCCACGAACGCGCGATCGGCCGCGCGGTGGCGATCGACATGTTCTTCCGCACTCTGGCCCAGGTCCACCGGAAGCACGCGTTCTCCATCGTCCTCTCGGGCACGGGCAGCGACGGCGCCGTGGGCATCGCGCGGGTCAAGGCGCAGGGCGGCATCACGCTGGCCCAGGCCCCCGACGACGCTCAGTACGGCGACATGCCGCGCGCGGCCATCGCCACGGGCATGGTGGACCTGGTGCTGCCGGTCGCCGGCATGGGCCGGCGGCTGGTCGCGCTGTGGGCCAGCGCGCGGCGCATCCGGCTGCCGCGCGCGGAGGCCGGCGCGCCGCCGGCGCCCGCCGCCACGCCCGAGCAGCCGGTGCCGGCGCACCGCCGTGACATCCTTCTCAACGAGATCCTGGCCCTGCTGCGCGTGCACACGCGGCACGACTTCCGGCGCTACAAGCGCGGCACGGTGCTGCGCCGGATCGAGCGGCGGCTGCAGGTCAACGAGCTGACCGACCTCGGGAGCTACCGGGACTTCCTGCACGGCCATCCGCAGGAGGCGTTGCCGCTGCTGCAGGACATGCTCATCAGCGTGACGAGCTTCTTCCGCGATCCGGAGGCCTTCGAGGCCCTGGCCCGCGACGTCGTGCCCGACCTGGTGCGCCACGCCCTCCCCGGGGAGGCGGTGCGGGTGTGGGACGCGGGCTGCGCGACCGGCGAGGAGAGCTACTCGCTGGTCATGCTGCTGCGCGACGCCGCCGAGGCGCAGGGCCGGGCGCTCGACGCGCAGGTCTTCGCCACCGACATCGACGAGCGCGCGCTCGCGGTGGCGCGCCGCGGCATCTATCCGGGCGGCATCGCGGCGGACGTCCCGCCGATGCGGCTGCGGCGCCATTTCGTCAGGGAGCAGGATCGCTTCCGCGTCCAGGCCGGGATGCGCGAACAGGTCCTCTTCGCCAGCCACAACCTGCTGCACGACCCGCCGTTCTCCCGGCTCGACCTGGTCTGCTGCCGCAACCTGCTGATCTACCTGGAGCCGGGCGCGCAGGTCGGCGTGCTGGAGATGTTCCATTACGCCCTGAAGCCGGGCGGCCACCTGTTCCTGGGCGCGTCGGAGTCCGTGGACGTCGCCGACACCCTGTTCGAGACGGTCGACAAGCAGCACCGCATCTACCGGGCGCGGGACCGCGCCTCGTGGCGTCCGAGGTCGCCGGGACCCGCGGCGGTGCCGCGGATCGTCCCGCCGCCGCCGCCGGCGCCGGCGCCGGACCCGGTGCCGGTGCGCGTTCCGGTACGGCGCGGCGCCTGGGAGGGGCCGGCTGCCGACATGCACCTGCACGCGCTGCAGGCCGTGTCGCCGGCGAGCGTGCTCATCGACGGCCGGCACCAGATCCTGCACCTCTCGCCGACCGCCGGGCGCTACATGCGGCACGCGGGCGGCGTGCCGTCGAACGACCTGCTGCACAACGTCGAGACCGACCTCCGCCTGGAACTGGGCACCGCGCTGTTCCAGGCCGAACGCTCCCGCTGCCGCGTCGACGCCCGGCTGACGCGCGCCCGCGCCGACGGCGGCACCGCGCAGCTGCGCCTGACGGTGCATCCGCTGCCCGGCGAGGCGACGACGCCCGCGTCGATGCTCGTCGTCTTCGACGAGCCGGCGCTGCCCGACGACGCCGAGGGCGGCCCGGGCGCGCGCGACGCGCTGCACCAGGTCATGCTGGCCCATGCCACGCAGGAGATCCAGCGGCTCAAGGTCGACCTGCAGGACACGCTGGAGCGCTCCGCCCTGTCGACCGAGGAACTCAAGGGCGCCAACGAGGAGCTGCAGGCCATCAACGAAGAACTGCGCTCGGCCACCGAGGAGCTGCAGACGAGCAGGGAGGAACTCCAGTCGATCAACGAGGAGCTGACCACCGTGAACCAGGCGCTGCGCCTGAAGGTCGAGGAGCGCGGGCAGATCAACGACGACCTGCAGAACTTCATCACCGCCTCCGACATCGCCACCGTCTTCGTCGACAGCGCCCTGCGCGTCAAGCGCTTCACGCCGCAGGCGCGCACCGTCTTCAACCTGATCGCGTCGGACGCCGGCCGGCCGCTGACGGACATCACGCACCGCCTGGACTACGAGGCGCTGGAGCGCGACGCGCAGGCCGTCTTCGAGAGCCTGCGGCCGATCGAGCGCCGCGTGACGACCGACGACCGGCGCCACCTGCTCGCGCGCATCCTGCCCTACCGCACGGCGGGCGACCGCATCGAGGGCATCGTCCTGACCTTCGTCGACATCACCCGGCTGCATCTGGCCGAGGAGCGGGTGCGGGCCACGGAGGAACGCCTGCGCGGCGGCGCGGCGGCCGGTCCGGACGCCGCCGACGAAGCGTCCTGACCCGCCGCGCCCGGGGCCGCCCGCGCCGACCCGGACCGCGCGCCGGCCTCAGGCGCCGGCGGGCCCGCCGCGCCCGGTCCGCGTGGCGTCGAGCAGGTCGTCGACCCGCCGCAGCCGGTCCTGGCTCTCGCGCAGCTGCGCCTCGGCCCGGCGCCGCTCGGTGACGTCCACCACCATGCCGACCACGAACCGGCGCCCGTCGCGCAGCGCGCCGGGGGCGGAGGCCGAGAACAGCCAGTGCCGCGTCGCGCCGTCGCGCGTCGTCAGGTCGAACTCGGCGTCGAGCACGCTCACCTCGCCCTGGAACAGGCCCTGCATGTGATCGCGCACCCGATCGGCTCCGGGACCGTAGGCGCGGCCGAGCCAGGCGTCGAAGGTCGGGACGTCGGCCGGCGCGAAGCCGGTCAGCGCGGTCCAGGCCCGGCTGATCTGCAGCACCTGGCCGTCCTCGGCCTGCATGATCACGGGAATCGGCGCCTCCTCGATCGCGCGGCGGAACTGCTCCTCGCTCGCGCGCAGGGCCGCCTCGAAAGTCCGGCGCTCGGTGATGTCGACGAAGGTCATCACCACCCCGGCGATGTGGTCCTCCACCGTGCGGTAGGGCAGCACCCGCGCCAGCAGCCAGCGGCCGTCGGCGCGCGTCTCGCGGTCCACCGGCACCAGCGTGCGCAGCACCTGATCGGCATCGGCGGTGAGTTCCGGATAGTCCAGGCGGCGCTTGAGGTCGGAGATCGGCCGGCCGATGTCGCCGGCGATGAGGTTGAACAACGGCGCGGCCGAGGGCGTGTAGCGCTTGATGCACAGGGCGCGGTCGAGGAAGACCGTGGCGATCTGCGTGGCGCTCATCAGGTTGTGCAGGTCGGAGTTGGTGCGGCTGAGTTCCTCGACCCGGTTCCTGAACTCGGTGTTCAGGGTGGTGAGCTCCTCGTTGACGCTCTGGAGTTCCTCGCGCCCGCTCTCCAGCTCCTCGCCGGCGCTGTGCAGCTCCTCGTTCATGGCCTGCAGCTCCTCGTTGCTGGCCTTGAGTTCCTCGGTCGAGATCTCGTACTGCGCGATGGTCGCGCGCAGCCGGGCGCTGGCGCGCGCGAGCTCCTGCTCGAGCTGCGCGACGATGATCTGCGTGTCGGCCGCGGGCGCGATCGCGACCGTGGCCTCGTCGCCCGGACGCGCCTCCCGCGCGTCGAACAGGACCAGGAAATGCCCGGGCGCGAGTTCACCCGCCGGCGCGACCCGCAGCCCCAGCACCACCGCGGCGCCGGCCAGCGCCACCGTGCGGTCGCGGATCTCCACCGGATGGCCGCGCTCCTCGGCCGCCAGCAGCGCGGCGCGCAGGTCCAGGCGCAGGGCCGGCTGCACCAGACGCAGCAGGTTGCTGGTCAGTTCGCCCTCGGGAAAACGCAGGAAGCGGCTCGCGTTCTCCGACAGATGGACGATGTCGTGCCCGGCATCGACCAGCACCGACGCCGGCCCCCAGCGCCCCAGCAGGCGGAAGTGCAGTTCGCCGGCCGGCGGCAGGTCGCCCGACAGGCCCGCGGCGCGCATCGGCGCGGGCACCGCCGGGTACGCCATCAGCCCCTGGCCGGGCAGCGCCGTCGCGGGGTGGCGCATGTCCTCGTGCTGCTGCAGCACCCGATGCACCGCGTTGTCCTCGCGAGCGCCGGTGGTCGCCGGCAGGCCCAGACGGTCCGCCGGACGCTGCCGGTAGATGCGGTTGCGCTTGTCGAGCGCGGCGAACAGCGCGCTGTCCTCCGGCACCGTCTCCGACGATCCCAGGAACAGCAGGCCGCCGGGGTTGAGCGAGAAGTTGAAGATCTCGAAGCAGCGCGTCTGGGCCTGCCGGTTCAGGTAGATGAGCAGGTTGCGGCACGACAGCAGGTCGATGCGCGAGAACGGCGCGTCCTTGAGCAGGTCGTGCGTGGCGAACAGCACCATCTCGCGCACCTCGCGGCGCACCAGGTAGCCGCTGGGCACCTTGGTGAAGAAATTGCGCAGCCGCTCCTCGCTCACGTCCGCGGCGATGGATTCCGGGTAGAGCCCGGCGCGCGCGAAGCGGATGGCGTCGTCGTCGAGGTCGCAGGCGAAGATCTGCAGCCGGGGCGGGGCGTCGAGCCCGCGCGTGTGCTCCAGCAGCAGCATGGCCATCGAATAGGCCTCCTCGCCGGTCGCGCAGGCCGCCACCCAGAGGCGGAACACGTCCTCCGACCGCTTGGCCCGCAGCACCTCGGCGATGCGCGGCGCCAGCTCCTCGAAGGCCTCGCGGTCGCGGAAGAAATTGGTCACCGAGATCAGCAGCTCGGCCACCAGCGCCGCCGCCTCGCCCGGCCGGGTGCGCAGCACCTCCAGGTAGTCCGCCAGTTCCTCGACCCCGCAGACCTGCATGCGCCGCGAGATGCGGCGCACGACCGTCGCGCGCTTGTAGCAGGCGAAATCGCGTCCGGTGCGCGCGCGCAGGAAATCCAGGATGTCGCGCAGCCGCCGCTCGCCGTCGGCCGCCGGCTCCAGGGACGCCGTCGGCGGGCCGTCCTCCGGCGGCAGCCGCAGGCGCGATTCGCGCGCCCGGTAGTCGACGATGCGCCGCGGCATCTCGGCCACGCGCAGGACCCAGTCGACCATGCCGGTGCCGATGGCCGAACGCGGCATCGACGGATGCTCGGCCTCGCCCGGGTCCTGGGCGATGGTGAGGCCGCCGCGTTCCTTGATGCGCTTGAGGCCGTTGGCGCCGTCGCCGTCGCCACCGCTGAGCACGATGGCGGTGGCGTGCGGGCCGTGCGTGTCGGCCAGGGCGCGGAAGAACAGGTCGACCGCGACGCGCCGTCCCGGCTCGGACTGCAGGTCGGCCAGCCGCAGCCGGCCCTCCTCGGTCGTCAGGTGCTTGCCCGGCGGGATCACGTAGACGTGGTCCGGCGCCAGTTCGATCCCGTCCCGCGCGGTCTCGACCCTCATGGCCGTGGCGTTCTGCAGCAGCTCCGGCAGGAGGCTGTGGTGATCGGGCGCCAGGTGCAGGATCACGACGTACGCCGCGCCCGTGTCCGCCGGCGTGTGCTCGAAGAACCGGCCCAGCGCGGGGATGCTGCCGGCGGACCCGCCCAGGCCGACCACCGGCAGCTTCTGGAAGTCCGACGCCGGCACGGCAGCGTCGGTCTCGTCGCCGTGCGCCTGCTCGGCGGCGTCGGGGGCGACCCGGGGCAGGCCGTCGGCGCGCGGCGGGTCGGGAAGGATCTCGGGGGTACCGGACGTCGCCATCGTTGCTTTCTTTGCTTGCACGGATGCCGCGGCAAGAGCGCCGGCATCGCGATAGCGTACGGGGGAAAGCAGGCGCCGCGCGGCGGGTCGCGCAAATTACATCCGTCGCCGCCGCCGCCGGATGCGCGTGGCTCCCGGTCCTTCGCTCCGGCGGCGGGCCGGGGCGCACCGCGTCAATCGACCGGCGGCCCGACGAACTCGATCCCGTGCCGCCGGCAGGTTTCGACGAGCGCCTCGATCTGCTGCGGCGTCGGCTCGTCCTGGGGCGGCAGGCCCGGCGATCCGGCGGGCCGCGACAGGCTGCGGACCATGTCCTCGAACCGGCCCGTCGTCACGGTCAGGAAGCGCGCCTCCGGGGACACGACGCGCAGCGAATGAGGCACTCCGGCGGCGATGCGCACCGCCTCGCCCGGCGCCAGCTCCCGCACCTCGTCGCCCGTGCGCAGGCGCAGCCGCCCGTCCAGCATGTAGAAGCTCTCCTCCTCGTCGCGATGCACGTGCAGCGGCACGGCGAAGTCCCGCGCCATGTGGTGCTCGATCAGCGAGATCCCGTCGGCGCTGTGCGACTTCGACTGCAGGATCGTGAGGTGCGCGGTGGTGAACCAGAGATGCTCGGCCATGGCGGTCTCCGTGGGTGGATGGCGTGACGCACATTCTTGCCGCTCGGCGCGCGCCTGATAAGTCCTCCCCGGGGGAACGCGGTCGCGCCGGCGGCGCGCACGGCCCCGGTGCCGCGCGCTGTCGCCTGCCTCGACCACCGGGCCGGCGCGCGCGCCGCGGCGACCGGCACTCCGGGACGCCTCAGATCATTCCCGCCTTGGTCATTGTCGTGCGCAGGCTGGCGAATTCGTCCTCGACGAACTTGCCGAACGCGTCGCCGCCGAGCAATGCCGGCGTCCAGCCGTTCTGTTCCACGGCCTGCTGCCAGGCGCGCGTCTGCGTCGCCTTCACGATGCCGTCGATGAGCGCCTTGCGCTGCTCGGGCGTGATGCCGGGCGCGCCGTGGACGCCGCGCCAGTTGCCGATCACGACGTCCAGGCCCTGCTCCTTGAGCGTCGGCGCGTCGATGCCCGGCAGGCGGGTCTCGGAGGTCACCGCGAGGGCGCGCATCTTGCCGGCCTTGATGTACTCGCCGAACTCGGTGTAGCCGCTGCCGCCCACCGTGACGTTGCCGCCGAGGATCGCGGAGACCGCCTCGCCGCCGCCGCGGAACGCCACGTAGTTGACCTTGGTCGGGTCGACGCCGGCCGCGCGCGCGATCATGACCGCCGCGATGTGCTCGGTGGTGCCGCGCGAGCCGCCGGCCCACTTCACGCTGCCGGGGTTCGCCTTCAGCTGCGCCACCACGTCCTGCATGCTCTTGAGCGGCGAGGCGGTCGGCACCACGAACACCTGGTACTCGCTCATGAGCCGGACCAGGGGCGTCGCGGCCTGGAGCTGGGAGGCCTGCTTGCTCGCGAGGATGCCGCCGACCATGGTCGCCCCGGTCATGACGATCGCGTGCGGATCGCGCTTGCTGCTGCCGATGAACTGCGCCAGGCCGATGGTGCCGGAGGCGCCGCCCTTGTTCTCGTAGCTCACCGACGAAGCGAATCCCGCCTCCTGCATGGCCTTGCCGAGCGCGCGGCCGGTGGTGTCCCAGCCGCCGCCGGGGTTGGCCGGGATCATCGTCTTGATGTTGACGTCGGCGGCGGCGCGGGCCGCGAGCGGCAGCGCGCCGGTGGCCGACAGCGCCAGGAGGGTCTTGAGGAAGTCGTTGCGACGCATGGGGATTCCTTGGGTGGGAGGGTGGGTCTGCGGAAGTGGGCGGATGGGCGGGTGGGGTCTTCAGTTGTCGGGGGTGATCTTTCCCGCCTCCACGATCCGCCCGTACTGCACCGATTCGGTCCGGATGAAGGCGCGGAACTCGTCGATGCTCATGGGGGCGGGCTCGCCGCCCTGCTCGGTCAGCTTCTTCGCGAGCACGGGGTCCCGCAGGGCCTGCGTCACGGCGGCGTTGAGCTTCTGCTGCACGTCGGCCGGCGTCTTCGCGGGAGCGAACAGGCCGAACCAGTTGTCCAGGGCGTAGGCCGCCATCGGCTTGTACTCGGCGATGGCCGGGATGTCGGGCGCGAAGCTGGCGCGCCTGGCCGACGTGACGGCCAGCGCCTTCAAGCGTCCGCCCTTGATGAACGGCGCGGCGCCGGCCATGCTGACGAAGCTCAGGTCGACGTTGCCGCCGGCCACGTCGACCAGCTGCCCGGCCGACCCCTTGTACGGGATGTGGTTCATCCGGATGCCCGCCAGCGAATCGAACAGCTCGCCGTTGAGGTGCTGCGGATTGCCCACGCCGCTGGTCGCGTACGACAGCTTGCCGGGGTTCTTCTTCGCGTAGGCGATCAGCTCCTCGACGTTCTTCACCGGCAGCGCGGGATTGGCGACCAGCACGTTGGGCACGCGCGTGACCAGCGTGATCGGCGCCAGGTCCTTCTCCGGCGCGTACTGCATGCGGGCCTTGTAGACGAAGGGATTGATCGCCGTCTCGCCGGCCGAGCCGAGCAGCAGCGTGTAGCCGTCGGGCGCGGCCTTGGCGACGTAGCCCGCGCCCAGCATGCCGCTGGCGCCGGGCCGGTTGTCGACGACGACCGACTGTTTGAGCGACGCGCGCAGCTGCTCGGCCAGCAGCCGGGCCATGGCGTCGACGCCGCCGCCGGCCGAGAAGGGCACGACGATGGTGACGGTGCGCGCGGGGTAGTCCTGCGCGGCGGCGGTGGCGGGCACGGCCAGCAGCGCGATGCAGGCGGTGGCGGTGGCGGCGCCGATCAGGGCGCGGCGGTGGATCGAGGTCATGGCGGAATCCTGGGGAAAGGTTGGATGGGGCGGAAACGGGTCGTGCGGAAGCCGGGCTCGCGGCGTCTCAGGGAGAAAACACCATGCACACCGGACTGCCGAAGGCGACGCTCGCGCCGGTCGGCCGCAGCCGCCCGGTGTCGGCGTCGACGGCCAGCGTGACGATGGCGTCGCTGTCCTCGTTGAGGGCGAACACGAAGCGGCCGTCCGGGCCCGGCGTGAAAAAGCGCGGCGTGCGGCCCCGCGTCGGCGCCGCCTCGACGAAGCGCAAGGCGCCCGTGGCCGGGTCGATGGCGAAGACGGCGATGCTGTCGCAGCCCCGGTTGGAGGCGTAGACGAAGCGCCCGCGCGCATCGACCTGGATGCCGGCGGCGCGGCTGTTGCCGGTGAAGTGGTCGGGCAGGGTCGGCAGGATCTGGAACGGCGTGAGTTCCCCCGTTCCCGCCGAGAAGCGGCAGGCCGTCACGGTGGAATCGAGTTCGTTGACGACGTAGGCGTACGGCGCGC
Source organism: Variovorax sp. PvP013 (assembly GCF_050435945.1). Classification (NCBI taxonomy): domain Bacteria; kingdom Pseudomonadati; phylum Pseudomonadota; class Betaproteobacteria; order Burkholderiales; family Comamonadaceae; genus Variovorax; species Variovorax sp. PvP013. Next base: position 29,677 of record NZ_JBNDLF010000005.1, on the reverse strand, counting down.
CCGGGTGGAACGCGAGGTGGCGCGGTCCGGCGCCTTCGCGCGTCGCCGTGAACGGCGTCGCCGCCGGCCGCAGCCGTCCGTCCTCGAAACGGAACGTGAACACGCGGTCGAGCCCCTTGTCCGGCACGACGACGAAGCGCCCGCCGGGGTCGAAGGGATTGAAGTGCGGCTTGGCCTGCCGCTGCTCCACGCGGTGCGGGCCGATCGGGCCGTCGAGCGTCACCCGTTGTTCGACCGCGCCGAGCGAGCCGTCGGCCTTTACCGGCAGCACCGCCAGGCTGGCGCCGAGGTGGTTGGTCACGATCAGGAAGCGCCCGGTCGGGTCCAGCGCCAGGTGCACGGGATTGCGGCCCTGCGTGTCCTGCCGGCCGACGAGGCGCAGCCCGCCGGTGGCGCGGTCGACCGCGAAGGCGCTGACCTCGTGCCCGTCGCCGTGCACGGTGTAGAGGAAGTCGCCGCCCGCGCTCAGGGCGAGGTACGACGGATTGACCAGGTCCCGCACGACGTCCACGGGCGTCAGCGTGCCGGTCGCGGCATCGACCTCGAAGATGCCGATGCCCTCGCCGCGCGCGTTGCGTTCGCGGGTGGTACGGCTGCCGACGTAGGCGTGCATGGAAGGTCCTTGTCTCGGGTGGATCGGTGGCTCGGCGGGATCGCGAACCCCTGCCGTGGCGGCTTGCGGGTTTGCACTGAATTGCATTTTATTAACTTCAAATGCAAAATTGCTCTCATGGAAAACACCGAGACGACCCCGCTCCGGCTGCACGCGGCCGGCACCGACTACCTGGCGACCGACCTCGTCGCGCTGTGCGGCGACCGGCTCGGCCGGCTGCCCGTGGTGCTGCGACTGCTGATGGAGAACGCCGCGCGCCACATGCGCGGCGCGGAGCGCGAGGCCGCCCTGGACGCGCTGCGGGCCTGGACGGACACGGGCACGAGCGAGGCGGAGATCGCCTTCCAGCCCGGCCGGGTGCTGATGCACGACACCACCAGCACGCCCGCGCTGGTCGACCTGGCCGCCATGCGCAGCACCCTGGCCGAGGCCGGCGTCGATCCGGCGGTGCTCAATTCCAGCCTGCCGGTGGACGTGTCGATCGACCACTCGCTGGCCGTGGAGGCCTTCGCCCGGCCGGACGCGCCGGCGGTCAACATGGCCTTCGAGATCCGCCGCAACGCCGAGCGCTACGGCTTCCTGCGCTGGGCGTCGAAGGTGCTGCGCGGCGTGCGCATCAACCCGCCGGGGACGGGGATCATGCACACCATCAACCTGGAGCAGCTCGCCACCGTCGTCGCGGTGGAGGCGCGCGACGGCGCGGCCTGGCTGGTGCCGGACATGATGATCGGCACCGACAGCCACACGCCCATGGTCAACGGCATCGGCGTGCTGGGCTGGGGCGTGGGCGGGCTGGAGGCGCAGACCGTGATGTTCGGCATGCCGACCATGCTGCGCATTCCCGACGTCGTCGGCGTGCGGCTCACCGGCGCCCTGCGCCCCGGCGTGCTGGCCACCGACCTGGCGCTGACCGTCACGCAGCGGCTGCGCGCCATCGGCGTCTCGGGCGAGTTCGTCGAGTTCTTCGGCCCCGGCGTGCCGACCCTGAGCGCGGGCGACCGCAGCGTCGTCGCCAACATGGCCCCCGAGTACGGCGCCACCACCGGATTCTTTCCCGTCGACCGCCGCACGCTCGACTACCTGGCGCAGACCGGGCGCGACGCCGCGCAGATCGAGCGCGTCGAGGTGCTGGCGCGCGCCACCGGCCTGTGGTTCGACCCCGCCGCCGAGCCGGTCTACACGCGCTCGATCCACGTCGACCTGGACGCCGTCGACATGCACATCGCCGGTCCGCGCCGGCCGCAGGACCTGCTGGGCTACGGCGAGGCACGGGCCACGCTGGCGGCCCTGGACTTCCGGCCGCGCGCGGGCGGCGCCGAGGCCGGTGCCGACGCGGAGGCCGGCGCCACGGCGGTCATCGCCGCGATGCCGCGCCACCCGGTCGCCATCGCCGCGATCACCAGCTGCACCAACACGTCGGACCCGCGCCTGCTGATCGCCGCCGGCCTGGTCGCGCGCAAGGCGCGGGCTCTGGGGCTCAGGGCGCCGGCCTGGGTCAAGACCTCGCTCGGCCCCGGCTCACCCGCCGCCGCCGACTACCTCGCGCGCGCCGGCCTGCTCGACGACCTTTCGGCCGTCGGCTTCGACATCGTCGGCTACGGCTGCACGACCTGCATCGGCAACTCCGGCCAGCTGCTGCCGGTGGTGCGGCGGGCCATGGCCGACGGCGCCGTCCACCCGGTCGCGGCGCTGTCGGGCAACCGCAACTTCGCCGGCCGCGTGCACCCGGACCTGGACCTGGGCTTCCTGATGTCGCCGCCGCTGGTGATCGCCTTCGGCCTGGCCGGCAACGCCGAGCGCGACCTGCGCGTCGACCCGGTGCAGGTGACGGCCGACGGCCGGGCCGTGCACCTGCGCGAGCTGTGGCCGACGCCGGAGGAGATCGACGCCGCGCTGGCCCGGTCGCAGGACCCGGCGGACTACCGCCGCGCCTTCGCCGTCGCCACCGCCAACCCGCTGTGGCACGCACTCGACGCGCCCGACACCCCGCTCTACCCCTGGGACCCGGCCTCCACCGCCCTGCGCCGCCCGCCCTTCGCCGCCCTGACCGAAGGCAGCCTGCTCGGCCGCTACACGGCCCATCCGCTGCTGGTGGTGGGCGACGACGTCACCACCGACCACATCTCGCCGGCCAGCGCGATTCCGCGCGACAGCGAGGTGGCCGACTTCCTGGTGGCGCGCGGCGACGACCGCGACGACCTGAACGTCTTCGCCTCGCGGCGCGGCAACTGGGAGGTGATGGTCCGCGCCGCCTTCCACAGCAAGACCCTGAAGAACCTCTTCGCCCCCGGCGCCCCGGTGGCGCACACCCTGCACGTGCCCAGCGGCGAGGTCGTGTCGCTGTGGGAGGCCGCGCAGCGCTACGGCGCCGCCGGCGAATCGGTCGTGCTGGTGGCCGGCGAGCGGTACGGCACCGGCTCGTCGCGCGACTGGGCGGCCAAGGGCCAGCGCCTGCTGGGCATCCGCGCCGTGCTGGCGAACAGCTTCGAGCGCATCCACCGGTCGAACCTGATCGGCATGGGCGTGCTGCCGCTGCGGATGCCGGCGGGGGTGACGCCGGTCACGCTGGATCTGCGGGCGGGGGATCGGATCGAGGTCGATGCGCGGGCGGAGGACATCGCGCCGCGCGGCGCCGTGGCCGTGGCGGTGCATCGCGTCGACGGGCGCGTGGAGCGCTTCGAGGCGACCGCGGCCGTGGAGACGCAGCTGGAAGTGGGTCTGCTGCGGGCCGGCGGCGTCATTCCGTCGACATTGCAGAAGATGGTCCAGCGCCATGGCGCATCGGCCGGCGTCGATGTCGCCGCCGCGCACTGAGACGCCTTCTCCGGCGTCGAGGCACATGACCCTGAATGGAGGAGGCACCGGCCGCATCGGACAATCCGGCCCCATGCGGACCGACCAATCCATCCCCTCCCAGATCCTCGACCTGATCCGCGCCGACGCCCTCCCCGCCGGCAGCCACCTGCCCGCGCAGCTGCTGGCCGACCGCCTGCGCGTCTCGCGCTCGCCGGTCAACGAGGCGCTGTCGCTGCTGGCCGAGAAGGGCGTGCTGCAGCGCCAGCCCAACCGGGGGTATTTCCTGGTCAAGCCGATCGGCGACGGCGAGCGCGGACTGGCCGACCGGCTGGGGCTGGACGAGTCGGGCGTCGTCACGCAGGTCTACTTCCGCATCGCCGACGACCGGCTGCGCGGCCTGCTGCCCGACGAGTTCTCCGAGGCCCTGCTCAAGCAGCGCTACGGCCTGACGCCGGCGCAGCTCAACGCGGTGCTCGGGCGCATCGCCAGCGAGGGCTGGGCGGAGAAGAAGCCGGGCTACGGTTGGGTGTTCTCGTCGATGCTGACCACGGCCGACAGCCTGCTGCAGTCCTACCGGCTGCGGCTGGCGCTGGAGCCGGCGGCCCTGCGCGAGCCCGGCTACCGGCTCGCGCCCCACGTCGTCGCGCGCTGCCGGGCGGCGGAGACGCACCTGCTCGAGGGCGGCATCGAGACCGACACGGCCGACCAGCTGCACGAGCGCGGCGTGCGCTTCCACGAGTCGCTGGTCGAGGGCTCGGGCAACGCCTTCTTCATCGACACCATCCGCCGCGTCAACCGCGTGCGCCGGCTGCTGTCGTACCGCTCGATGCAGGACCGCAGCCGCTACGTCGAGCACTGCCGCCAGCACCTGGGCCTGCTCGACCTGCTGGAGCGCGGACGCAACGACGAGGCCGCCGAGGCGATGCACGCGCACCTCTCCAGCACCCTGCGCAACGTGCAGAAGATCAGCGGCATCCTCAAGTCCGGCCCCGAGGGCGAATCGCCGTGACGCCGTGGGAGCGGCGGTCAGATCGCGCCGGGGCGCGACGACGGGCTCCTGCCGGCTTCGAGCGCCAGCAGCAGCTCGTCGGTGGCGCGCAGGCGGCGGCAGACCTCGCGACCCATGTTCATCTGGATCAGCGTGAACTGCGCCAGGTCGCGCTCGAAGAGCTCGATCAGGTCGCCGGGACCGATCTCGAAGGCGCGACAGTCCTCCAGCGCCGTGACCGTCGCGCTGCGCGGCTGCAGGTCCATCAGCGCCATCTCGCCGAAGCAGTCCCCCGGCCCCAGCTCGCCGAAGACGAAATCGCCCTCCGGCCGGTGGCGCGACACCGCGACGCGTCCGGTCTCGAGCACGAACATCCCGGTGGCCGCGTCGCCCTCGCGGAAGAAGGGCGCGCCGGCCCTCACCCGGTGCGCCCGCGCGCGTTCGACCAGGAAGTCGAGCGTCGATTCGTCGATGGCGCCGAAGATCGGCATGGCCTGGAGCAGGGCGATGCGATGGGGATGCATGGTGGGAGGGGTGCTGCTCGACCCATGCTAGTCCCGTGCGGGTCCGGCCATGACAGCGACAACCCGCAGGAAAGTCTCGTGGGCGGAAGATTCGGAGCCCGCCCGAGAATCGTTCGTCCCCGGGTGCCGGCCTCGCGACGCCCCCGCAGAGCCCCGGCGCCTTCCAGAAATCGCCCCCCATCCTTATTTATGCAATCCCTTCCCCTTCGCCTCGCCCCCGGCGACGACCTGCGCTCCACGCTGGAGACCCTGGCCCGGCGCGCCTTCCCGGACGGCGCCTTCGTGGTCTGCGGCATCGGCAGCCTGGGCGACGTGCGGCTGCGTTACGCGGGCGCCGACGAGGCCGCGCGCCATGCCGGCGACCACGAGATCCTGACGCTGTCGGGCACCGTCACGCCGCAGGGTGCCCACCTGCACATGAGCGTCGCGTCGGCCACGGGCGAGGTGCGCGGCGGGCACGTGGTGGCGGGCAACCGCGTGCGCACGACCGTCGAAGCGCTGCTGGTCGCGCTGCCCGGCTGGCGCCTGTCGCGCGCGCCGGACGACGCGACGGGCTATCCGGAGCTGACGGTCCAGGCGACCGCCGGACCACCGCCGCCGTCCGGCGCCTGAGGTCCGACCTCCGAGGCGTCGCCCCGGCGCATTGACGCCCGGGTGCCTTTCCCTTCCACTGGCGCCCTCGCTTTTCCTCCCTCCTCCCTCCTCCCTCTCCCTCTCCCTCTTCCTCCTCTTCACCTCGTCACCCCGCATCCACCCATGACCACCGCCATCGATCCCTCCGTCGTCTCGGCCTTCACGCCCCGGGGCGTGCTGCGCGCCTCCATCAACCTGGGCAATCCGATCCTCGCGAACCGCGGCCCGGACGGCCAGCCCGTCGGCGTGTCGATCGACCTGGCGCGCGCCTTCGCCGAGCGCCTGGGCGTCGCGCTCGAACTGGTGGTGTTCGACGCCGCCGGCAAGTCCGTCGAGGCGGTGGCCGACGAGCGCGCCGACATCGGCTTCTTCGCCATCGACCCGGTGCGCGGCGCGCAGATCGCCTTCACCGACGGCTATGTCCACATCGAGGGCGCCTACCTCGTGCGCGAGGCCTCGCCGCTGCGCGCCAACGACGAGGTCGACCGCGCCGGCACGCGCGTCACGGTCGGCAAGGGCAGCGCCTACGACCTGTACCTGACGCGCGAGCTCAAGCAGGCCGAGATCGTGCGCGCGCCGACCTCGCCGACGGTGGTCGCGACCTTCCTGGAACAGGCGCTCGACGTCGCCGCGGGCGTGAAGCAGCAGCTGGAGGCCGACGCCGCCCGCCACCCCGGCCTGCGCCTGCTGCCCGGGCGCTTCATGGTGATCCGCCAGGCCATGGGCTGCCCGAAGTCGCGCGGCGAGGCGGCCGCCCGGGTGCTGGGCGACTTCGTCGAGGCGATGAAGGCCGCCGGCTTCGTCGCCGACGCGTTGCGCCGGCACGGCATCGAGGGCGCCTCGGTGGCGCCGGCCGCCGGCACCTGACGCGCATCCGACGACCCGGACGCCAGGGACGTCGCGCCGGACGGATCGGCCGGGCCCGGCCGGGTCGATCCGTCCCGCCGCGGGCGCCGACGCCCGGCCGATAATCGCCCGCCATGCCCTCGAACCCCCGCCGCCTCGCCTTCCTGCATCGCTGGGTGCTGGCGTGGTTCATGCTCTCGCTGGGCGTGGCGGTGGCGGCGCCGCTGGCGCATCCGCAGTCGCTGGAGCTGGTGTGCACCGGCGCCGGCATGGCGAAGGTGATCGTCCACGACGACGACGGTGCGCACGAGCCGGGCCGCATGGCGATGGACTGCGCGCTGTGCGGCGTCACCGGCGCGCCGCCGCCGGCCGCCTCCGCGCTGCACGGACGCCGGCCACCGCCGCTGGCCCACGCGCTGCGATCCATCCCGTCGGCCCGCATCGCATCGGCCACCCGCTCGCCCCTGCCCGCGCGCGGGCCGCCCCGCCTCTCCTGAACCGATCCTCCTTCCTCCCCGCTGTCCGAGGGCGTCCGCGCCCGCGTCGCAGCGGGGCCCCGGTTCGACGACGTTCCGCCGCGACGGCCTGATCGCCGGGCGGCGGACGTCCGCAGAGCGACCCGCCCCGACGGCGGTCGCCGGAGAGTTCTTCCATGCCGCTTCCCCATCCCCCCGGCGCACGTCCGCCGTCCGCCCGCCGGTCCGCATCGACGAGGTCCGCCCCGTCGGCCGTCGCCGCCGCCGCAACCTCGCTGGCCGCCGGCGTCGGCGCCCTGCTGCTGCCGCCCTCGTTCGCCATCGCCCAGGAGACCGAAGCGCGCTCCCTGTCGCCGGTGACGGTGACCGCGCCGGCCTTTCCCGCCGCGCAGCGCGCCGGCAACCTGGCCACCGGCATCGCGGGCTCGACGCTCGACACGCCCTTCTCCGTGACCGACGTGCCGGCCGGGCTGGTGCGCGAGCAGGCCGGCACGACCTTGCAGGACGCCCTGCGCAACGTGCCGGGCGCGCAGGCCGACTCGGGCTTCAACGGCTCGCACACCCAGTTCTTCATCCTGCGCGGCGCGGTCGCCGACAGCGGCACCGGTTCCAACCGGGTGCTGCGCGACGGCGTGCGGCTGTCGAACTACCCGTTCGAGCCGGCTTTCCTCGAGCGCGTCGAGGTGCTGCGCGGCCCCGGCGCGGCGCTGGGCGTGCGCAGCGAGCCGGGCGGCACCGTCAACCTCGTCATGCGCCAGCCGCAGCTGGCGAACTTCGGCGGCGTCACGCTGGGCGCCGGCAGCCACGGCGCGCGCGAGACCTCGATCGACCTCAACCGCGTGCTGTCGGCGGAGCACGAACTCGCCGCCCGCCTCACCGCCACCCGCTCCGAATCCGGCGAGTGGCGCCACGTGCCCGACCGGCTCGACGGCGTGCGCTTCGGCATCGCGAAGAGCGACGGCGCGCGCTACCACCTGCGCGCCGGCGTCGAGGCCACGAACCAGACCTACCGGCCCGACTACGGCATCCCGGCGCTGGGCGGCCGCCCGGTGGACGTGCCGCGCGACCGCCAGTTCGGCGAGCCCTTCGGCGACTCGACCACGGACAACCGCATCGTCGACCTGCACGGCGACGTCGCCCTCGCGGCGGACACCCGGCTCGCGCTGGACCTGACGCACCTGGAAGCCGCCTCGACATCGATCAAGAACCTGCTCAACGGCAACCCGCTGGCCGGCCAGCCGCCGGGCACCTGGGCGCGCGTGTCGGCCTGGGAGCCGGGCACCACGCGGCGCATCGACTCGGTGGCGGCGTCGCTCACGAGCGCGCCGACCTGGGGCGGCCTGCGGCACCAGCTCTACGTCGGCGCCGAGTACTACAAGGAGCGGCTGAACCAGCCCTCGCTCGCGGTGCCGGCGGCCACCAGCCCGGCCATCAACGTCTACGCGCCGGTGTACGGCCGCGTGAGCGCGCCGGCGGCCGGCGCCGCCTTGCCGTCGCCGCTCACCACGCAGGACCTGGAGAGCACGGCGGTGTCGGTGCAGGACCGCATCGACCTGGGCGACTGGTCGGTCGTCGGCGGCCTGCGCTTCACGCGGCAGACCTTCCTCTACGGCACGGCCGGCGTACAGCCGGTGGACGAATCGCGCGGCTCGCCCAAGCTGGCCGTGCTGCGGCGGCTGTCGGAGCGCGACACGGTGTACGCCAACGTGTCGACGGGCCTCTCGCCCAACCAGGTGGCCTCGTCGAGCAACCGGTCGCTGCCCTCGCGCCGCTCGGCCCAGGCCGAGCTCGGCTGGAAGTCGCTGTGGCGCGACGGCCGGCTGGTCGGCGACGTCGCGCTCTACCGGCTCGACCAGACGAACATGATCGCGTCGGACCTGAGCACGCCGAACCCCTTCGACTTCACGACCGGCGGCAGCGCCCGCTCGCAGGGCCTGGAGGCCTCGCTGCGCGGCGACGTCGGCGAGCGCCTGGACGTGGCCCTCGCCTGGGCCTGGACCGACGCGCGCTACCTCGACAACCCCGTCTACGGCGGCCGTCGCGTGCCCAACGTGGCGCGGCAGTCGCTGAGCCTGTGGGGCCGGTACGCCTGGGACGCGCGCTGGCGCACCGGCGTCGGCCTGTATGCGCAGGGCCGGCGCTTTGCCGACGAGGCCAACACCACCGTGCTGCCGGGCTACGCGCGCTTCGACGTCGTGCAGGGCTGGCGCATGGCGCTCCCGGACGGCCGGTCGGTCGAGGTGCAGCTGGCCCTGCGCAACCTGTTCGACAGGCCGTACTTCGTCTCCAGCCACCTTCACGTGAGCCGCTGGATCACGCCCGGCCAGGGGCGCAACGTCGCGCTGTCGGCCACCTACAAGTTCTGAAATGACGACCATCCGAGGCCACGGCCGTTTCCATCGCGCGGTCTGGCGCTGGCATTTCTACGCCGGGCTGCTGGTGCTGCCGCTCCTCGTCTGGCTGGCGCTGACCGGGAGCCTGTATGCCTTCAAGACGCAGATCGACGGGTACTTCCACCGCGAGCTGAAGACGGTGCCGCCCGCCGCCGGGCCGGCGCGCCCGCCGGGCGAGATCGTCGATGCCGCGCTGGCCGCGCATCCGGGCACGTGGTTCAGGTACGCGCCGGCCGCGCGCGACGGCGCCTCGGCCGAGGTCGGCGTCGCCACGGCGGCGGGCGAGCGCCTGTCGGTCTTCGTCGATCCGCGCGACGCGCGCGTGCTGGGGCACCTGTCCGACCAGGGCTCGGTGGCCTGGACGATCCGCCGCCTGCACAGCCTGAAGGCCTTCGGCCCGGTGGCGCGCGGCTTCGTCGAACTGGCCGCCGGCTGGGCCGTGCTGCTGGTGGCCACCGGCGTGTACCTGTGGTGGCCGCGCGGGCGCCGGGGCGGCGGCGTCACGCGGGTGCGGGGCCGGCCGCGCCAGCGCGTGTTCTGGCGCGACCTGCATGCGGTGACGGGCGTGGTCGTCGGCGGCGCGCTGGTGTTCCTGGCGGTCACCGGCCTGCCGTGGTCGGTGCTGTGGGGCGCGCAGGTCAACCGCTGGGCCAACGGATCGAACTTCGGCTACCCCGCCGGCGTGCGGGTGCAGGTGCCGATGTCCTCGACGCAGCGCCTGGCCGACGACGCGCCGACGAGCTGGTCGCTCGCGCAGGCGCGCGTGCCGCGCTCGACGCCGCCGGACGCGCGGGACGAGCACGCGGGCCACGCGGGATCGGCGGAGCACCCCCCGTTTGCCGTCGCGCACGCCGAGCACGCCGAGCACGCCGAGCACGCCGAGCATGCGGGCCGTTCCGCTCCGGCATCGACCACCGCCACCGCCACCGCCGCCGCGACGGCTGCCTCAGCCGAGGCAGCCGCCGTCGGAGCGCCGCCCGGCATCGACCTCGCCACCGCCGTCGGCATCGTCGAGCGCCTGGGCATCGGCCCCGGCTACACGCTGACGCCGCCCCGGGGGCCGACCGGCGTCTACACCGCCTCGGTCTACCCCGACGACCTGGCGCGCCAGCGCGTGATCCACCTCGACCGCTACAGCGGCCGGCCGCTGCTGGACATGCGCTACGCCGACTACGGGCCGCTGGGCCGCTGGCTGGAATGGGGCATCAACGTCCACCTGGGCCAGGAATTCGGCGTGCCCAACCAGCTCGCGCTGGTGGCGGCGTGCCTGGGCATCGTGGGGCTGTGCGCGAGCGGCGCGGTGATGTGGTGGAAGCGCCGGCCGGCCGGCGCGCTCGGCGTGCCGCCGCCCGTGGACCGGCGGACGATGCTCGGCGTCACGGCCCTGCTGGCGGTGGGCGGCGTCGCGTTCCCGCTGGTGGGGGCGTCGATGCTGGTGATGGGGGCGGTGGACCGGTGGGTGTTCCGGGACGCCTGACCAGCCGTCCGCCGGCCCGACTGCCGCGACCTCGGATCGATTCGTAGTTTACCGACCGTTCAAGTATTGGCTATCATCCGGCCCATGAGTGGAAGACCCCGGGAATTCGACGACACGGCGGTGATCGAGGCCGCCATGGACGTCTTCTGGTCGAACGGCTACGACGGCAGTTCGGCCGAGCAGCTGTGCCAGCGCACGGGCCTGGGGCGCGGCAGCATCTACAACGCCTTCGGCAGCAAGCAGCGGCTTTACGAACTGGCCTTGCGCCGCTACCAGGAGCTGGGCCTGGAGATGCAGGCGCGACTGTTGAACGCGCCGGGCCCGGCGAAGGACCGGCTCCGCGCCCTGCTGCAGTGGGGCATCGACGGCGACCTGGGGCACATGAAGGGGCGCGGCTGCATGGCCTTGTTCGCCGCCCTGGACCGCGGCGGCAAGGACCCGGTGATCGCCGACATCGGCCGCGTCTACGTCACCCGGCTGGAGCAAGTGCTCTGCCACGTCTTCACCGTCGGCCAGCGCAACGGCGAGCTGTCGTCCACGCAGCCGCCGCTGGAATCGGCGCGCGCCTTCCTGGGCAGCTACTACGGCCTGCGCGTCCTGGGCCAGTCCATGCCCGAGCGGGCGTTCCTCGAGGACGTCATGGAAGGCACGCTGGCCCGGCTCTGAGCTGTACCGACGTCCGACGGAGGCCTGACCGGGCCTTTTTTCGGACCAATACTTGAACGATCATTCAACTTCAGGAGTTCCACCGTGCCCCTCGTCGTCCACCTCCTCGGCCTGACCATCTTCACGCTGACCACCGCCGAGTTCATGGTCGCCGGCATGATGCCGGCGCTGGCCGCCGCGTTCGGCGTCGGCGTGGGAGCGATCGGCTTCCTGATCTCGCTGTACGCGCTCGGCATGGCGCTGGGCGGCCCGGTGCTGACCGCCCTGCTGCTGGCGCGTCGCACGCCCCCTCGGCAGGCGCTGTTGCGGCTGCTGGGCTTCTATGTCGTGGGCGCGGTGGCGGCGACCCTCGCCCCCGGCTACGCGGCGATGGCGGTGGCGCGCTTCGCGATGGGCGTGGCGAGCGCGGCCTGCTTCGGCGTCGCACTGAACCTGTGCGCCGGCCTGGTGGCGCCCGAGGCGCGCGGCCGGGCGGCCTCCATCGTCCTGGGCGGCCTCATGTTCGCCCCGGTCCTGGGTCTGCCGGTCACCTCGCTCGTCGAGCAGCACTTCGGCTGGCGCGCGAGCTTCGGGGCGGTCGCGGTCCTGTCGATGGTCTGCACGGCGATCGTCGCGCGCTTCGTGCCCGCCACCGGGAGCGGAGAAACGCCGAGCCTGGCCGCCGAGGTCCGGGCCCTGTCGAACGGCCCGCTCTGGGCCGCCTACGCCACCAGCGGGCTCGTCATCGGCGCGACCTTCGCCGCGTTCAGCTACAGCGCGCCCATCCTCATCGGCGTGACCGGCCTGCCCGCCTCCGCCATGCCCGGCCTGCTGGCGGCCTATGGCGCGGCCAACGTCGTGGGCAACGTGATGGTGGGACGGCTGGCCGATCGCCACACCCTGGCGGTGCTGGCGGGTGGGCTGGGCCTGCTCACGCTGGCGCTCGTCGCCTTCGCGTCCTTCGCGCAGCACCCCGTCGTCGGCATCGGCGCCTTCCTGGTCATCGGGCTGACCGGGGTCGCGCTGAATCCGGCCCTGGTGGCGCGGGTCATGCGTCTGGCGCCGCCCGGCGCCCTGGTGAACACCCTGCACGCCTCGGTCATCACCGCCGGCCTGGCCTTCGGCACCTGGGCGGGCGGCGCCGGCATCGACCACGGCCACGGCCTGCGCGCACCCCTGTGGGTGGGCGCGGCGCTGGCGTTGCTGGGGCTGGCGAGCCTGGCGCCGTCCCTGGCCCGATCGCGCCGGACGGCGCCGGCCGCCGGACCTCGCACCTCGCGGTGCTGAGACGAGCTTCGAAAGGAACACGGCCATGGATTCATTCGATGGAAGGAACGCGCTGGTCACCGGCGCGGGCTCGGGCATCGGGCGCCACGTCGCCATCGCGCTGGCGGCGGCCGGGGCGCGCGTCGTCCTGGCCGGTCGGCGCCGCGCCGAACTCGACGCCACGGGCGCGGCGATCGAGGGCGCGGGCGGCAGCTGGCTGGCCGCGACGTGCGACGTGACGGACAAGACGAGCGTCGCGGCGCTGCTCGACGCCGCGCTCGCCGGAGCGCGCCGGCTCGACATCGCCGTCAACTGCGCCGGCCTGCTGCGCGCGGGCGCGGTCGACGAGCTCGACGTCGACGACTTCCGGCAGACCCTGGAGACCAACACGCTGGGCACCTGGCTGTGCCTGAAGCACGAGATCCTGGCGATGAAGCGGCAGGGCGGCGGCGGCGCGATCGTGAACGTCGCCTCCAACATCGGCCAGCACCTGACGCGTCCCGGCACCGGCGCCTATGCCGCCTCGAAGGCGGCCGTCGCCGTGCTGACGCGGACCGCCGCGCTGGAGGCGATCGGCAGCGGCATCCGCGTCAACTGCGTCAGTCCGGGGCCGGTCGACGCCCCCATGTCCTACCGCCCCGGCGAGGACCGGTCGGCGCGCGACGCGCGCGTCGCCGCGGCCAATCCGTCCGGGCGCGTCGCCCGGCTCGACGAGGTCGCGTCGGCCGTCCTGTGGCTGTGCTCCGACGGCGCCGGCTACGCCGTCGGCCACGACCTGGTCGTGGACGGGGGCGCCTCGGTCTGAGGACACGCCGGCCTCCGATGGGGCGGCATGGCGCGCTTCAGCCGCCACGCCGCATGGCGGCGGCCAGTTCGGTCTCCCCGCGCGCGGCCAGGACCCCGGCCGCTCCCTCGCGATCGCGCGCCTCCCGGTTCTGACTCAGCTTGGCCTTGCCCACCAGCGAGGTGACGGCGATCTCGATGCCGACGATGGCGCGCAGCATGCCGTCGATGAAGTCGGGCGCCGAGTCGCCCATCTTCCACGGTACCGGCTCGCCGGCCTCGTAGCGCCGCGTCAGCCGCGCGACGAGGCCGCGCACGAAGCGCTCGTCGTCGCGCACGGTCAGCACGCCGTGGGCATGCACCACCTCGTAGTTCCACGTCGGCACCTGGCGGTGGGTCTTGTGCTTGCTCGGATACCAGTTGGGCGAGACGTAGGCCTCGGCGGCGCGGAAGACCACCATCACCGGCGTGCCGGTCGGGCAGCGACGCCAGAGCGGATTGGCGCGCGCGACGTGGGCCGACAGCACGCCGTGCCCGCCCGCGCCCGCGCCGGGATCGGGGTCGGGGTCGAACTCGAACGGCAGGTGGTCCGCGTCCAGCGCGCCGTCGGCGTCGCGCGTGACCAGGATGCCCAGCGGGTGGTCGCGGATGACGCGCTGCAGGGCCTCGGGGCGGTCTTCGAGGAAGTGGGGCGGGATGTACATGGGAATGGGGTCGTCGGGATCGGGTCGTCGGTCGGACGGAAGGGCGCCGCGTCAGTCGCGCCTGCGGGCCCTCGTCACCGTGCTGGGCGCCCGGCCGTGGTACCGCTCGAAGGCCGCGCTGAAGCTGGACAGGTGCGCATAGCCGACCTTGTACCCGACGGTCGAGACGTGCAGGCCGGTCTCCAGCAGTTCCCACGCCCGCTTCATGCGGATGTCGGTCAGCATGCGATGCGGGCTGGTGCCGAACATCGCCCGGAAACCCTGCTTGAGCTTGAATTCGTTGACGCCCACCGCCAGGCACAGGGCGGCGACGGTCAGGGGGCGATCGAACTGGCTCGACAGCAGGTCCCTGGCGCGCAGCATCGCGTCCTGGTCGGCCGGGCGCATGCCGCCCGTCGCGGCCCCGGGGCGGACGAAGGGGCCGACGTGCTCGGCCAGCAGCCCCAGCGCGCAGACCTGCATGTCCAGCAGGCTGCCGCCCTGGTCGCGCAGGTGGATCAGCGAATCGGCCAGCCTGCGGACGGCGCCGCCGTGCCGGCCGGACGCAGGCCGGCGCGCCGCGGGATCGTCGCCGGCGCCGTCGAGCAGGTCCTCGAGGCCGTAGCGGCGCAGCAGCGGCGCCTCGACGATCAGACGCAGCTGCCGGACCGACTGCCGGGCCGGAAAGCGCCGTTCGCCGCGCACGCTCGCGTAGGCGGCCACGGTGCTGTGTCCGGCGACGAAGTCGAAACGTCGCCCGTCCGCGCGGACGGTGCTCGACCGCCCTTCGAGCGCGACGGCCACGGTCAGGCAGCGCTCGCGCTCGATCTCGCCGATCTCCGTCAGGTCGACCCTCGGCGTGTAGCTGGCATAGGCCACCGTCAGGCCGTCGCCCAGCGCCAGACGGTCGACGAAGCAGGTGCCCAGCGCCTCGGGAAGCCACGAGCGCTGCCAGGACAGCCGGCCCGGCGATGTCGGCGCGGACGGGTCCGAAGTCGTCGGGCGGTGGTTCACGGCGCACTCCTCCATGGAATCGGTGAGCGGTCCGGTCCCGTTTCCGGGATGCCTCCGGAATGCCAAACGAAGAATCCGGATCGCCTGAACATCGAATCATAAGCAGCGGTCGCGCCGTCCTAGAGTCGTTCAGATCAACCGAGGAACGCATCCATGACGCCACGTCACCCATCCCACCGCCCACGCCGATCCCGCGAAGTCAGGCTGGCCGCCCACACGTCGGGGGCCTTGACGGCCGATCACTTCACCCTCGTCGAGCGCTCCGTGCCCGACCCCGGCCCGCGGCAGGTCCTGGTGCGCAACCGCTGGTTCCGCGTTTCCATCTCGACGCGCCTGATGGCGAGCGAAGGGGCCGCGCGGGTCGAGGGCATTCCCTTCCCGCCGCTCCAGCCCGGCGACGTGCTCGCCGACGAGGCGATCGGCGAGATCGTGCAGGCGGGACCGGGGTGCGGGCTGGGCGTCGGCACCCTGGTGCTGCATCCGTCGGGCTGGCGGGAGTACGCGGTCGTCGACGCGGACCAGTGCACGGCGGTGGACGACGGGGACGTCGACCCCGCCGCCTGGCTCGGCCATGGCTGGACGGCCTACGCCGCGCTGACCAAGGGCGTCGGGGTCCATCCCGGCGACACGGTCCTCGTCACCAGCGGCGCCGGCGCGATCGGCTCGATGGCCGGACAGATCGCGCGGCTGCTCGGCGCCGGGCGGGTGGTCGGCAGCACCCGCGGCGCGGACAAGGCGCACTGGATGCGCACCGAGCTGGGCTACGACGCGGTGGTCACGCACGACGGCGGCCCCCTGCGCGACCAGCTGGCGGCGGCGGCGCCCGAGGGCATCGACGTCGTCGTCGACATGATGGGCGGCGAGCAGCTGGCGGCGGCGCTCGAGCGGGCGAACCGGGGCGCGCGCTGCGTCCTGCTGGGCGCGCTGAGCGCGGAACTGGGCTCCCGTCGCGCCACCTCGAAGGCACCAGTCGAGCTGGACTCGTTCCAGCTCATCCTCAAGGGCGTGACCCTGCGCGGCTTCAGCGCGGACGCGCAGGCGCCGGAGCTGTTCGACGCCTGGCTGCGTCAGGTGAAGGTCTGGCTACGCAAGGGCGCCATCCGACTGCCCTGCACGTCGATCAGGGGGATCGAGCAGGCCCCGCTGGCCCTGCAGGACGCTTGCGCCGGCCGGCTCAGGGGCCTGGTCCTGGTCGAGCTGGAGCCGCGGTCGTGAGCGCCGACGTCGCATCGTCCGACCGCGCGGCGGCGTCCTCCCGGCCGGCGTCGCGGCAGTGGCCGCTCTGGGCCGGCTTCGTCCTGGTGGCGCTGAACCTGCGCCTGATCTTCGCCACGATCGGACCGCTGCTCGAGCCCCTGGGACTCGGCTTCGCGTCCACCCTGCTGGTGACGACCCTGCCGCTGGCATTGCTCGGCCTGTGCGCCATGCCCGGCGTCAGGCTGCGGCAATGGCTGGGGGAGGAACGCGCCCTGGCGCTCGGGCTGGCGTTGCTGATCCTCGGATGCGGCGCGCGCGGGTTCGGCGAGGCCGGCCTGATCCTGGGCACCGTGCTCGCCAGCGCGGGCGTCGCGGTCATGAACGTGATCATGCCCACGCTGGCGCGCAAGCGCTTCGGGCCGCGACGCATGGGCCTGGTCATGGGCGTGTACGCGCTGATGCTGGGCATGGGGGCGGTGATCGGAGCCGGGCTTTCCCTCCCGCTCTTCCAGTGGCTGGGTGCGGATGCCCGCGCCGCCCACGTTTCGCTGGGGCTGTGGGCGCTGCCGGCCGCGCTGGCGCTGCTCGCATGGCTGCCGCAGCTGCGTCATGGGGCCGACGCGGAACGGCCGGGGGACGGACCTGCCGCTGCGGCGGTGCCGGTGTACCGCAACCGGATCGCGTGGTCGATCACGCTCTTCTTCGGGCTGCAGGTGCTCAACCTGTACGTCTTCCTGCCCTGGATGCCCACGCTGCTCGCGGATCGCGGAGCGACACCGCGCGCGGCGGCGCTGATCTTCTCGATCTCGCAGATCGGGCTGATGGCGGCCAGCTTCGCGGCACCGCTGCTGGCCGCCCGCGCCGGCGACCAGCGGCCCCACATCGCCGCGACGGTCCTGCTGTGCCTGGCGGGGACGCTGGGCCTGCGGTACGCACCGGCCGGCACGGCGATGCTGTGGGCCTCGCTCCTGGGTCTCGGGCAGGGCGGCGGTCTGGCGCTGGGCACCTTCCTGTTCGTCGCCCGGGCCGCCAGCGCCGACACGGCCGCGCGCATCTCGGCGATGGCGCAGACCGTCGGCTACGCGATCGCCGTGGCCGGACCGCTGCTGATCGGCATCCTCCACCACGCGACGGGCGACTGGAACGCGCCCGTGCTGATCCTGAGCGCCCTGCTGGTCCTGCAACTGGTCGTCGCGCTGCCCGCCGGTCGCGACGTCAGGGTGTGAACGCGCGTGGGAGCGACGCTGCGACGCGTCAGTTCAGCACGCCCTTCCTCACCGCCACCACCGGCGGGTCCGAGAGGTGGCCGACCATCTGGTGCAGGTCGACCTCGATGGCGCGCGTGATGGCCTGCATGGGCACGTCGTGCAGGGTGCCTTCGAACGGGTCCTCCAGGTCGATGCCGACCTGGTCGAGCGCCAGGAACATGAAGCCCACCAGCGCCGAGCCCAGCGGCGTGAACCAGCCCAGGTCGTGTACCAGGCCCAGCGGCAGCAGCAGGCAGAACACGCGCACGAAGATGCGCGGGAACTGGCTGTACTGGCGCGCCAGCGGCGTGTTCTTGATGCGCTCCAGGCCGCCCTGCGCGCTCGCCAGCGCGGAGAGGCTGACGTTGAGCGCGGCCAGTCCGATGTTGTCGACGTGGCCGGCGACGCGCGCTCGTCCCAGGCGGTCGGCGATGTCGGTCTGCAGCGCCAGCGGCACGTTGGCCGCCCCGCGCACCCGCTCGATGGTCTCCCCGGGCAGCAGCCGCTCCAGGTCGTCCCAGGGCGGCAGGCGCAGCAGGTGCAGGCGCAGGGCCTGGGTGTAGGCCACCTGGTGCTTGGTCAGGCGGATCTGCAGGCCGACGTCGCCGGTCATGGCGATCAGCCCGCGCACGAAGCTGCGCGAGTCGTTGACGATCTGGCCCCACAGCATGCGACCCTCCCACCAGCGCGCGTAGGCGGCGTTGTTGCGCAGGGTCACGACCAGCGCGACGGCGGTGCCCACCAGCGGCAGCGGCAGGTTGTCCAGGCCGATCTCGCTCCAGTCCTCGACCATGTAGAGGTAGGTGACGGCGATGTCGTAGGCCAGCAGCACCAGCAGGGGCGGCCCCACGATCCCCAGCAGGTGCCGCAGGTTCAGGCTGCGCTGGACAATCATTCGATGTCGATGCCCGGCACGTCCTCGTCGCCGCGCAGGGGACGCAGCTCGCCGCTGACCTCGTCGACCGCGCGGACGTCGCCCGACTCGATGTCGTAGACCCAGCCGTGCAGGGTGAGCTGCTGCGTGGCCAGCCGCGCGGCGACCGCCGGGTGCGTGCGCAGGTGGCCCAGCTGCGTGCGCACGTTCTGCACCACCAGCGCCGCGACGCGTTCCGGGCCTTCCAGGTGCGGCATCGTCGCCTCGACCACGGTGCGCGCGGCCTCGGCGTTGCGCAGCCACGAGGCGACCGTCGGCATCTTCTGCAGCACCGGATCGTTCGGGTTGAGCAATGCCTTCATGGCGCCGCAGTCCGAGTGGCCGCAGACGACCACGTCGGTCACTTCCAGCGCCGTGCAGGCGTACTCGACCACCGCCGACACGCCGCCCATCATCTCGCCGTAGGCCGGCACCACGTTGCCGATGTTGCGGCACAGGAACAGCTCGCCCGGGTCGGTCTGCGTCATCAGTTCGGGCACGACGCGGCTGTCGGCGCAGCAGATGAACAGGGTCTTGGGCTGCTGCTGCGTGGCCAGCTGCTGGAACAGCTCGCGGTTCTCCTCGAACTGCTTGCTGCGGAAGTTCTCGACGCCGTCGATGAGGCGGGAGAAGGGTTTGAAGGGAGTGGGGTTCATCGATGCTTCGTCGGTGTGGGGGCGACGGCGGATTGCCGACGCGCGAGAGGCAGCATCTTCCACGCCAGCGGACGCGACCCGCTGTCAGCCGATCGTGGCGAGCGCTGTGAGAGGAGCCATGAAACGATGCGTGCCGGCGTCGCCCGGGCGCCTCAGAGATCGAAGTTCGTCGGCATCATCACCACGTCGCGGATGGTCATGCCGCGCGGGCGCGTGAGCATGAAGCGCACCACCTCGGCCACCTCCGCGGCCTCCAGCAGGCTGCCCGAAGCCTTGGCCTCGGCGAGCTTCTCGGCCGGCCAGTCCGCCAGCAGCGCGCTGATCACCGGACCCGGCGAGATCGAGCCCACGCGCAGGCCGTGCTTGAACACCTGGCGCCGCACGGTCTGCACGAAGCAGTTGATGGCCCACTTCGACGACGCGTAGACCGGCTCCCACGGCGTCGGGTAGTGCGCGGCCAGCGAGCTGGTGACGACGATGTCGCCCGACCTGCGCTCGATCATGTGCGGCAGCACGTCGTGCACGTTCTTCATGACGACGTTGACGTTCAAGTTGAGCATGCGGTCGATCTCGTGCGTGTCGGCGTCGACCAGGTCGCCGCCCACGTAGGTACCGGCGTTGGCGTGCAGGATGTCGATGCGGCCGGCCTTCGCGAGCGCCTGCGGCACCAGCGTCGCGCAGTCCTTCGGGTCGAGCAGGTCGATCACGAGCGGCACGGCCCGCTCGCCCAGGCGCTCGCAGAGCGCCTTCAATGCGGCCTCGTTGCGGTCGGCCAGCACCACGCGGGCGCCGGCGGCCAGCAGCATCTCCGTGCTCGCCAGGCCGATGCCCGACGCGGCGCCGGTGACGAGGGCGACTTGGCCTTCCAGTTCTGAGGTCGTGTTCATGGTGTGTGTCCTTGCGATGCGGAGCGTGAGGGACGAGCCCGCCGGGTACGAAGGGACCGGGGCTCGGTGTACGGCACGCAAGATAGATCGGATCGGCGGGCGTCCCGATACCGGAATTCCACGCGCCGGTACTCTGGAATCGCCGCCACCCCGGGGGCTTCCCTTAGAACGGCCGGCGGTCGCGGTCCACGCCCGCGCGACACGCCCTGGCGGCGTCGCGTCACCGGAACGACGCCAGGTTCCTGCGCGCCAGGTCCCTCACGCCGGGCAGGCCGGCGTCGACCTGCGCCCGGATGCGGTCGAGTTCGCCGACGAAGGACCGCAGGCGCGATGCGAGCGTCGCCCGGTCGAACAGCTCGGCGCCGGGAATCGCCAGCCCGGGGTCGAGCCCGAAATGCGCCAGCAGGCCTTCCATCTTGCCCTTGTAGCCGAACGCCAGGACCGGCACGCCCATGCCCAGCGCCGCGATGGCGAGGTGCATGCGCCCCGAGACGACGCCGTCGAGGTGCGCCACGCCGGCCTTGAGTTCGACCGCGTCCATCGGTTCGACCGGATGGAACACGCGGTCCGCGCAGCCGTGGCGGCGCAGGCACTCCATCAGCGGATCGAAGCAGTTGCGATCGGCCGA
The DNA here is from genome assembly GCF_050435945.1 of Variovorax sp. PvP013. Lineage (NCBI taxonomy): Bacteria > Pseudomonadati > Pseudomonadota > Betaproteobacteria > Burkholderiales > Comamonadaceae > Variovorax > Variovorax sp. PvP013. The sequence goes on along the minus strand of NZ_JBNDLF010000005.1, from coordinate 9,012 downwards.
CGCGCCCCTGAAATCGTGTTCGAGCAGCACCAGGCTCACCCGTGTCGACCCGATCAGTTCCTTCAGGGCCGCGCCGACCTCGGCGACGAGCGCGGGCAGCCGGTGCCGCTGGTCGAGCTCGACGAGCAGCGGATGGATGTTGAAGCCGATGACCGTGTCGCCCCGCTCCCGCCGCGACCGGACCCAGGCCGCCAGGGGTTCGATGCGCGCCTCGCTCGCCGCCTGCGCATCGAGCAGGAAGGCGATGTCGGCCGTCGATTCGGCCGGGACGCCGGCGAACGCGACGAAGCGCCGGTGCGAGACCGGGTCGCGCAGGTTGAGCACCAGCGCCCGGCTCAACCCCGCGAAGACCGCCGCCAGGCCGGGATAGGCCCGGTCGCTGAAGCTGAAGCCGTTGACCACGCAGCGCGCGCCGCTGCGCAGCACCAGGTCCGTGAGCAGCAGCAGCCGGGCGGAGAACACCGGGTCGTAGCTGCCGTCGCAGACGTCGGCGCCGAGGGTGACGCAGTGCGTGACCTCCAGCGCCGCAACGGCGTCCATCGACCGGCGCAGGCAGAGGCCGTCGTCGAGGGCCCGGCACGGCCGGGCGCCGAGCCGCCGCGCGCACCGGTCGGCCTCGTCGCCGGCCGTGGCGATCACGAATTCGGGCCCGTCGAAGAGATCCCGGCACGACGCCATCAGCGCGAGCAGCATGGCCTCGTCGCCGCGCGAGGCGGTCAGCAGCAGGGGGTCCGGCGGAATCAGCAGCACGCGGGCCCGGCGCGACGCCGCGGGCCGGACGGCGGGGGGCGCGTCGTCGACGGGGACGAGGTCGCGCCATTCCCGGCGCAGCCGGCGGAAACGGTGCGCCGTCCAGAGCGCCTTGGCACCCGAACGGCGCCAGAACCAGCGCGCCCACCGGGCGGACCTCCCGGGCCTCGCGGCGCCCTCCCCCTGGTTCCCGGCCGTGCCGGGGCTCGAAATGGTGACCATCGTTGTTTCCGCGCTCGGTGCCGTCGAAGGGACATCGCGGGGCCGCGCACCCGGCCCCGCGCGTGCCGAGGCATCTTGGCCCGGGACGGCGACGGCCCCGTTCATCGCCAGTCCGATAGTGCGGCGGCCGAGGCACGGCACGGCACGGCACGGCACGGCGCGGCGCGGCGCGCGGCCGGCCGTCGTCAGGGGCGTCCGAGTTCCCGGAGCTCGTCCGACACGCCGGTCCAGGCCACCTCGCAGCGCGACACCGCGCGCGGCGGCGCGATGTCCAGCGCGGCCAGCGCCTGCCGCGCGCCCGCCGCCACGCTGTCGATCAGCGGCAGCGCCGACGCGCCCTGCAGGCGCGCCGCCATGCCCGCCAGGCCGGCGCCGCCGACGATCACGGCGCGCACGCCCGCGACGCGGGCGGCGCGCGCGCAGGCCTCGGCCAGCACGCGCTCGGCCATCGGCGGATCGGCCGCCAGCTCGGCCCCCGTGGGCGCCACGATCTCGACGGCGGCCAGCGCGTCGCCGTGGCCGAGCATGTGGGCGAGCCGACGCAGCATCGGATCCCAGGCGACGCCGCCGGTGACGACGGCGAAGCGGCCGTGTCGCGCGGCCTCGACGAACGCCGCTTCCGCCAGCCCGATCACCGGCACCGTGGCGCACTGGCGCAGCGCCAGCAGGCCCGGGTCGCCGAAGCAGCCCAGCAGGATCGCCCCGGGCGGTTCGGCCGGCGGCCGCGCGGCGGCGGCCCAGGCGTCGAGCGCGGCATGGCCGGCCACGGCGTAGCTGGCCTCGCAGGCGATGTAGGGCGCGCCCAGCCGGGCCGTCGCGACGTCGACCGCCGCGCGCTCGCCGCAGACGGCCCGGACGTGGGTCGCGAGCAGCGCGCTGACGTGGGCGGAGGTGTTGGGATTGAGGACGAGCAGGCGCGGCATGGCGGTCGGATGGGTGAGGGATTCAGGCACCGGCACCGGCGCCGAACAGCCGGGCGAGGTCGGGGGTCGCCGCCGCCGGCGACGCGAAGCACAGCTGCGCCTCCAGCCGCGCCAGGTGCTCGTCCATGCGGCGCGCGGCCTCGGCGGCGTCGCGCAGCCGCAGGGCGTCGATCAGGGCGCGGTGGTCGTGGCAGCCGCAGCCGGCGCCGCCGCCACTGTCCGCGCCGGCCGGGCCGTAGGTCATGAGCACCAGCGTCGTGCGCGAGACCAGCTCGCGCAGGATGCGCCCGAGCGTCAGGTGGCCCGCGCCCTGCGACAGCCGCAGGTGGAAGTCGCCGGCCAGCCGGATCGCCCGGCGCGTGTCGCCGTCGCGGCGCGCCTGCGCCTCGGCCTCGACGCAGCGGCGCAGCTCCTCGATGTCGCCCTCGCTGGCGCGCTCGACGAAGAAAGCCACCAGCGTCGGCTCGATCAGGCGGCGCGCCTCGAAGACCTCGCGCGCCTCCTGCGCGGTCGGCCGGGTGATGGTGGCGCGGCGGTGCGGGGTCAGTGTCACCAGGTGCTCGCCGGCCAGGCGCGCGAGCACCGGCCGGATGCGCGTGCGCGAGACGCCGAAGGCGCCGGCGAGCTGCTCCTCGACCAGCAGCGTGCCCGGCGGCAGGTGGCGGTCGAGCACGGCCGAGAGGATGCGTTCGTAGATCGCGTCGTCGCCCGGCGGCGCGATCGCGGTCGACGTCGCGGTCGGTGCCGCCGCTCCGGGCGGGAGTTCGCTCGGCGACGCCGGCGCGTCGCCGGCGCTCGGGTGCGCGCCGTCCTGGAGCGTCATTGCGGCGGCGTCCCGTCTCAGATCGCCGCGGCCCGCGCGCGGCGGCGCAGCAGCATGGCCGCGACCAGCGCCAGGCCGATGACGCAGAACGACAGCAGCGTCGTCACCGTGCCTAGCGCGTAGATCGACGGCGTCGTCACGGTCGAGGTCAGGCCCTGCAGCTCCAGCGGCAGCGTGTTGACGTCGCCGATGGCCTGCGAGGTGCGGGCGATCTCGTCCCAGCTGAGCGTGAAGCCGAACATGCCCACCCCCACCAACGACGGCCCGATCAAGGGCAGCACGACGTGGCGCAGGGTCTGCCACGGCGTCGCGCCGAGGTCGCGCGCGGCCTCCTCGTAGGCCGGGTCGAAGCGGTTGAAGACCGCGAACATGATCAGCAGGCCGAAAGGCAAGGTCCAGGTCAGGTGCGCGCCCAGGGCCGAGCTGTAGAGGCCGGTCAGGGTCGTGAAGGACTCGCGCGCCTCGGTCCAGCCCAGGGCGTCGAGCGCACCGCCGACCGCGCCGTCGAGCAGCCGGAACTGCAAGGCGATGCCCAGCGACACCACGATCGACGGCATGATCAGGCTGGCCACCGCCGTGTAGAAGAGCGCCGAGCCGCCGCGCAGCGCCTTGCGGAAGGCCAGGCCGGCGAGCACCGACAGCAGCACCGTCAGCCCCATCACCACCACGCCCAGGACGAGCGAGCGGCGCACCGCCGCGCCGATGTCGACCGTGCCCAGGCCGTTCCACAGCTCCCGGTACCAGTGCAGCGAGGCGCCGCGCATCGGGAAGGTCAGGCCGCCCTCGGGCCCCTGGAAGCTGAGCACGAAGATGGTCATCACCGGACCGTAGAGGAACAGCACGTAGAGCGCGCAGACCAGCGCCAGCGGCCAGAAGCCGCGCGAGCGCGAGCGGGAGGAACCGGCCATCTCACAGCTCCTTTCTGAGGTCGACGAGCCGGTTGAGCGCGACGATGAACAGCATCACCACGCCCAGCAGCACCACCGCGTTGGCCGCGGCGAGCGGGAACTGCAGGTACGACGTCTGCACCTGGATGATCTTGCCGACCGAGGCGATCTGCTGGCCGCCCATCACGCCGACGGTGACGAAGTCGCCCATCACCAGCGTGACGACGAAGATCGAACCGATCAGGATGCCGGTGCGGCACAGCGGCACGATCACCTGCCACACCGTCTGCCAGGCCGAGGCCCCGCAGTCGTCGGCCGCCTCGATCAGCGAGCGGTCGATCTTCATCATCGAGTTGAAGATCGGCACCAGCATGAAGGTGGTGTTGAGGTGCACGAAGGCCAGCACCACCGAGAAGTCGGAATACAGCAGCCAGTCGAGCGGCGCCTTCGTGACGCCGAGCGACTGCAGCGTGTCGTTGATCCAGCCGTTGCGCCCGAGCAAGGGCATCCACGAGATCATGCGGATCACGTTGGAGGTCCAGAACGGGATCGTCATCACCGTGAAGATCACCGTCTGCGCGGCCAGGCTGGGCACGTGGAAGGCGACGAAGTAGGCGATGGAGAAACCCAGCACCAGCGTGATCGCCCAGACCAGCACGCCGAACTTGAGCGTCGACAGGTAGGTCTTGAGCGTCACGCACAGGTCGCCCGAGTCGGCGTCGAACGGGCAGCCGCGCAGGATGGTCGCGTAGTTGTCCAGCGTGAAGCCCGGCTGCAGCGTGTAGTCGTTCTGCGGCCACAGGCTGACCACGCCCACCAGCAGCACCGGCAGCAGGAAGAACACGAGGAACACCAGCCCCATCGGCGTGGCCTGCAGCCACGCCGGGACCGCCCCGGCGCGAAGACTTTTCATGGAACGGCTTTATGCGGCGACGAACTCATTCCACTTCTGCACCATGTAGGTGTTCTCGTCCATCAATGCGTTCCAGCAGGCGATGGCGCCCATGCGCTGGTCGTAGCTGCCGCCGTCGCGCACCGCGCCGGCCTTGGCCAGCAGGTCGCCCTTGGGGCTCTTGATGTCCTGCGCGGCGGGCTTGCCTTCCATCCAGTAGGCCCACTCGTAGGCTTCCATCTTGGCCTTGGCGGTGTCGAGCACGGCGCTGTAGTAGCCCTGGCGGTTGAGGTAGGCGCCGGCCCAGCCGTCGAGGAACCAGTTGATGAACTCGTAGGCGCCGTCGAGCTTGCGGCCCGACAGCGTCGCCGGCAGGCCGAAGCCGGCGGCCCAGGCGCGATACCCCTCCTTGAGCGGCTGGAAGGTGCAGTCGATGCCCTTGGTGCGCACCGCCGTCACGGCCGGGCTCCACATCGACTGGATCACCACCTCGCCCGAGGCCATCAGGTTGACCGACTCGTTGAAGTCCTTCCACAGCGCGCGGAACTGGCCGGCCTTCTTGGCCTCGATCAGCGTCCTGATCGTCAGGTCGATCTCGGCCTTGGTCATGTTGCCCTTATCGGGGTACTTGTACTTGCCCATCGCCTCGACCACCATCGCCGCGTCCATGATGCCGATGGAGGGGATGTTCAAGAGCGCCGTCTTGCCCTTGAACTCGGGGTTGAGCAGCTCGGCCCAGCTGGTGATGGGCCGCTTGATCAGGTCGGGGCGGATGCCCAGCGTGTCGGCGTTGTAGACCGTCGGGATCAGCGACATGAACTGCGTCGGCGCCGAGGCGAAGACCTTGCTCTTCTCGCCTTCGAGGTAGATCACCTTCTTGGGCGCCGTGCCCTGGTCGCCCACCGCCTTGCCGCCGACCGTGCCCTTGGTGAACAGCGGCGTGATCTTGTCGGCGTTCTTGATGCGCTTGGTGTCGATGCCCTTGAGGTTGCCGGTGGGCACGATCTTCTTGAGCGAGAAGAACTCGGTGTCGATCAGGTCGAAGCTGTTGGGCGCGGTGACGGCGCGCTTGGTCACGTCGTCGGTCTGCACCGCCACGTACTGCACGGTGATGCCGGTGTCGGCCTTGAACTTGTCGGCGATGGCCTTGTCCTGGTTGACCGCCGTGCCGAGGTAGCGCAGCACGATGGCTTCCTGCGCGTGCACGGCCGGGGCCATGCCGGCGGCCAGGATGCCGGCCAGGCCGGCGCCGCCCTTGAGCAGGGTGCGGCGCTGCTGCGCGAGGACGTTCGGGGAATTGGTTTCGTCGTTCATGGCTCGGGACCTCGGAGTGAAGGGATGAAGCGGGAGGGAGGGAAAGCGGGACAGCGGGAAGGGGTCGGATCGGCGCGGACCTCAGGCGGCCAGCAGGTGGACGTCGGACGCGTCCCAGGACAGCGACACGCGATCGCCGACCTCGCGGCAGGGCTGCAGGCCGAAGGCCGACTCCGGCACCATCACCGCGACGGCGGTGGCGCCGGCGGCGTCGAGCGCCTGCAGGGTCAGCAGGACGTAGGTGCCCTGGTACTCGACGTCGGTGATGGTCGCGCTCAGGCCGTCGGAGGCGCTGGTCTGCGGCGCCAGGCGCATGTGGTCGCTGCGCACGGCGGCCTTGCCCACGGGCAGGTTCAGCACGTTGTGGCCGCCCATGAAGCGGGCGACGAACTCGCTCGCCGGCCGGTTGTAGATCTGGTGCGGCGTGCCGACCTGGGCGATGGTCCCGCGGTTCATCACGACCATCGTGTCGGCCAGCGCCATCGCCTCCTCCTGCGAATGCGTGACGTGGATGAAGGTCAGGCCCAGGTCCTTCTGCCAGCGGCGCAGCTCGGCGCGCATCTGGATGCGCAGGAAGGGGTCGAGCGCCGACAGGGGCTCGTCGAGCAGCAGCACCTTGGGCTCGGTGATGAGCGCGCGGGCCAGCGCCACGCGCTGCTGCTGGCCGCCGGAGAGCTCGTGCGGCTTGCGCTGCGCCAGCGGCCCCATCGACACGCGCTCGAGCAGGTCGGCCGCGCGCCGGTGGCGTTCGGTCTTGGCCACGCCCTTCATCTTCAGGCTGAAGGCCACGTTGTCCAGCGCCGAGAGGTGCGGGAACAGCGCGAAGCTCTGGAACATCATGGCCGTGCCGCGCCCGGAGGCGGGCAGGTCGGTGATGTTGCGGTCGTGCAGCAGGATGTCGCCGCTGGTCACGCTCTCGTGCCCCGCGATCATGCGCAGCGTGGTGCTCTTGCCGCAGCCCGAGGGCCCCAGCAGGCAGCAGTAGCTCCCCGGCGCGATCTGCAGGTCGATGGCGTCCACGGCCGGCGCGCCGTCGGCATAGCGCTTGCTGAGGGCGACGAGTTCGACGGCGCTGGCGTTCGCCGGAGCGACGGCGTTGGCGTGGATGTTCGGCACGGGGCTGGGCTTCATGCCCGACCCGTATGCAGGTTGTGTGCCAACCTGTACACAGGTTCTTCTTGCCGTGCCGACCGCCCGATGCACGGTTTCAAGGCATGGCGCGTCGGTCTGCGGCCCCAGTTCGGACCATCCCGGATGATCGTCCGGGCGGCGTCCCGAGAGCCAGGGGTACTTGCGCTCGACGGCCTGGACGGGGTTGGTCGTCGATGGATGCGTGACGGTGCGTCATCGGTCCGTCCACGTCGAATTCCCGCTTCTCGTTGCCATGGAGCAGCGGGCCGACCAAACCGACGGCGTTCTGCTCGAAGACGTCGAACAGCACGCCGCACACCACCAGCGAGATGATCGTCCTGTGCGAGCGCGTGACGCCGATGCCCTCGAGCGCCGTCTCGCGCTGGCGCATCTGCGCGTTCGGGGGTGCGGGCGACGCCGCGATTCACCGTCAGGCGAGAAAATCCGGATCGCCGGGCACCGCCCGGCCGTGCGTCAGGCGGCCGCGCGGCGGGTCTCGCGCGGCGGGCGCAATTCGGCGAGGGCGTCGTGCGCGGCCTCGACCCGCGACAGGCGCTGCCGCCCGGCGGCGCCGGCCTGCGCCATCGCGCGGGTGGCCAGCACGTCGCACAGCAGCATCAGCGCGACGTGGTTGTCCAGCGGTCCGGGCGCGGCCGAATGGCACCGGATCACCCACCGCGCGCCGGCCGGCGCGCGGGACTGCGGGTCGGTGACGTAGAGGACGCGGGCCCCGGCGGCGACGGCCAGCTCGGCGAAGCGCGCGGCGATGGCCGGGCTGCGCCGCAGGGCGAACACCACCAGCACGTCCTGCCCGTCGAGATCGACCGCGTGCTCGCCCAGCGTCTCCCCGGGGCCGGGGATCACCCGGGTCTGCGGCAGCAGCTGCGCCAGCTGCCAGCGCAGGTAGGCCGCGAAGTGGCGGTTGTTGCGGTAGCCCAGGAACCACACGCCCCGCGCCTGGACGATCGCCTGCGCGATCTCGTCGACCAGCGCCTCGCCGACGTGGGCGAAGGTGGCCGCGATGTTCTGCTGGGCGCGCTGCACGTGGGCGTCGATCGAGCCTTCCGGCGCGCCCTGGCCCAGGGGCGGCAGGAACAGCGGCGAGCCCTCGGCGCGCTCCTCGCGCGCGTGGCGCCGCGCCGCCTCGTAGCCGTCGTAGCCCAGCCGGCGCACGAAGCGCGTCACCGTGGCGTTGGAGACCTCGACCAGCGCCGCGAGCTCGGAGGCGTTGTAGCTCGCGAGGTCGCCGGGGAAGGCCAGGATGAAGTCGCCCAGGCGCTGCTCGCTCGGCGGCAGGGCGTCGCGCACGTGGCGGATCTGGGCCAGGAAGGAGGTCGGCGGGAGCGAGGGGGCCATGGTCGTTCGGGAGGGGGTGCGGTGCCCGTCCCATTCTCCACGGCCCCGGCGGCCGGCACCGCCGCTCTCAGCCGCTGGTGATGACCTCGCCCGTCGCGCGGGCGAAGAGCGCACTGAGGCGATCGAACGCGATCCCGCAGCGCGACAGCGCCTGCGCGGGTTCGACGGGCTTGAAGCCCTCCATGAGCTGCGCGATGAGCAGCATGTCGCCCAGCCGGCCCTCGAGACGCAGGATGGCCGCCTCGATGCGCGGCCCGGTCCCCGTCTGCGCCAGCAGCTCCTCGCTGGTCTGCCGGGTGACCACGTGCATCAGCGAGAAGATGCCCGTCTGGAACGCGGCGTCGGCCAGGACGTCGTCGTCGGGCCAGCGCTCCTGCGCCATCAGTTCCATGAAGCGGGCCCGCGCGTGGACCAGCTGCAGCAGCGGGCTGTCCTCCAGGTGCCGCTGGTCGTCGCTGGCGAACAGCAGCAGCTGCGCGAGCCGCGCGAGCTGGCGCGTGCCGACCCGCGCGATGGCCTCGCCCACCGTGAGGTCGGAGCGGCCCGCCTGATGCGCCGAGCCGGCGAACTTCATCAGTTGCGCGAGCAGCACCGGATTGCGCTTCACCTTCCACGCCAACTCCTCCACGCCGGGGTCGTCCGCCAGCATCCGGTGGAGCTTGAGCAGCGAGGTCTGCGAGGCGCTGACCCTGCTCTGGCGAAGGACCTCCGGGC
>NZ_JBNDLF010000004.1:0-471585 GCF_050435945.1 Variovorax sp. PvP013 | reverse complement strand
GCGCCCCGGCCCGCGGCGATGTCGACGATGACCGAGCCGGGCTTCATGGACCGGACCATGGCCTCGGTGACCAGCGTGGGCGCCGCGCGCCCGGGGATGAGCGCGGTGGCGATGACGATGTCGGCCGCCGCCACGCGCTTGGCCACCTCCACCTGCTGGCGCGCGAGCCAGCCCGCGGGCATCGGCCGGGCGTAGCCGCCCACGCCCACGGCGGCCTCGCGCTCCTCGTCGGTCTCGTAGGGCACGTCGATGAACTTCGCCCCCAGCGACTCGACCTGCTCCTTGACGCTCGGGCGCACGTCCGAGGCCTCGATCACCGCGCCCAGGCGCTTGGCCGTGGCGATGGCCTGCAGCCCCGCCACGCCCACGCCCAGGATCACCACCCGGGCGGCCTTCACGGTGCCGGCGGCGGTCATGAGCATCGGGAAGAAGCGCTGGTAGCGCTCGGCCGCGATCATCACGGCCTTGTAGCCGGCGATGTTGGCCTGGGAGGACAGCACGTCCATGCTCTGCGCGCGCGTGGTGCGCGGCGCCGCCTCCAGCGCGAAGGCGGTGACGCCGGCGGTGGCCAGGCGCTGCAGGCCGGCCGTGTCGAACGGCTCGAGCATGCCCACCAGCACGGCGCCGGGCCTGATCAGGGCGAGTTCCGTGTCCGACGGCGGGCGCACCTTGAGGACCACGTCGCAGCCCCAGGCCCCGGCCGTGTCGGTGAGGGTGGCGCCGGCGGCCTCGTAGGCGGCGTCGGTCGCGCTGGCGGCGACGCCCGCGCCCGACTGGATGCGCAGCGCATGACCCTGCGCCACCAGCTTCTTCGCCGTCTCCGGGGTGACGGCCACCCGTGTCTCGCCTTCTGCCGTCTCGGCAGGTACGCCCATGTGCATCAACAATCTCCTCGGACAGCGCCGTGTCCTTGTTCTTCGAACGAGCTTACTCCAACGCCCCCACTCGCCCCATGGGGGTTAGCGCTCGGCGACGGCGCGTCCTACAAATGAGAACAACTGTCAACTAAACGCCTCGCGCATCGGCGAACCGGGTTTCAATCCGCCTCCGATCGGGCCGCAGCACTGGGCTTCGCATGCTTTTCGGGCCTTGTCCGGATGCGCGGCTTCCCACCGTTTGCAACATCGGGACCGATCGGGTTAACATTTGAAACTAGTACTATGGTTTGCATTAACGCCTGTTTGAAGGGCATGCCAAGCCAGCAACGAAGGGATATGAAAATGCGAATTGCAGCCCTTGACGACGAGTCCGGCCAACGCGATCTGATGCGGATGACGATGGAGCGGATGGGGCACGAGTTCCACGGCTACGGCTTCGCCAAGCCGCTGTTGCGCGACCTGCGCCAGCAGAGCTTCGATCTGCTCATCCTGGACTGGACCCTCCCCGACATGTCCGGCCCCGCGGTGGTCAAGCGCATCCGGGACGAGTTCAACAACCGCCTTCCGATCCTCTTCGTGGCCGACCGCCGCGAGGAGGCCGACATGGTCGAAGGCCTCGCGGTGGGCGCCGACGACTTCATGGTCAAGCCGATCCGCACCGCCGAGCTCGAGGCGCGTGTCCATGCCCTGCTCCGGCGTGCCTATCCGGCCCGGCACGACACCGAACTGGCCTTCGGCCCCTACCACTTCCTGCCGCAGCGGCGCATGCTCAAGGTCAACGGCGTGCAGGCCGAACTCAAGCACCGGGAGTACGAGCTGGCGCTGTTCCTGTTCCAGAACATGGGTCGCCTGCTGTCGCGCGAGCACCTGCGCGAAGCCATCTGGGGCATCAGCGACGAGACGTCCTCGCGCTCGCTCGACACCCACGTCTCGCGGCTGCGCACCAAGCTCGACCTGCGGCCGTCGCACGGCTTCCTGCTGTCGGCGATCTACGGCCTGGGCTACCGACTGGAAGCGGTCGATTCCGAGGAGTTCACGGCCCCGCGCCCCGCACCGAGCGCCCGCGCCACTTCGACGCCCACGGCCTGAGGCCCGCGTGCCGGGGCACCGGCGCTACAGTCGCGGCTGTTCCGGCCCCCGCAACGGCCGCCTCGCACCAGCCATCCTCGGTTCGGCGGCGCCAGGTGACCGGCGACCTCACAACCTTTTCGCTCCATGACCGCATCTCGCCCCCGCTGGAAACCCAATGTCACCGTCGCGGCGGTGATCGAACGCGAGGGCCGTTTCCTGCTGGTCGAGGAGCACACCTCGGCCGGACTCAAGCTCAACACGCCCGCCGGCCATCTCGATCCCGGCGAATCGCCGGCCGAGGGCTGCGCGCGCGAGGCGTTGGAGGAGACCGCCCACCGTTTCACGCCGACCGCGCTGGTGGGCGTCTACATGGCGCGCTTCCAGCGACCGGCCGCCCGGCCCGGTACCGACGGCGAACAGGACATTACCTACCTGCGCTTCGCCTTCGCCGGCACGCTGGGCGCGTTCGAGGCCGGCCGCGCGCTCGACGACGGCATCGTGCGCACGCTGTGGATGGACATCGACGAGCTGCGCGCCAGCGTCGAGCGGCATCGCAGCCCGTTGCTGCTGCAGTGCGTGGAGGACTACCTCGCCGGGCAGCGCTATCCGTTGGAACTGATCCACACCGACGTCTCGGTCGCCCTGCCGCCGGCGGCCTGAGCCGGCACGCACGACGCGCTGGACGCCCCGGGATTCAGCGTTCGCCCAGCGGCAGGGCGCGCGAGATCACGCCGCCGCCCAGGCACACCTCGCCGTCGTACACCACCGCCGACTGGCCCGGCGTGACGGCCCACTGCGCGTCGTCGAAGTCGAGCCGGAACGCGCTCGTGCCGTTCGCCTCCGCCTTGGCGTCCGCAGCGTCGTCGTCGCGCAGGCGGCAGGCCGCGTCCATCTGCCGGTAGCGCGACTTGGCCGCGTACGCGCCCGGCGCCGGCGGCGTGCCGGCGACCCAGCTCGCGTCGTCGGCCGTCATCGCGTGCGAGAGCAGCCACGGATGGTCGTGGCCCTGCACCACCCACAGCGTGTTGCGCTCGATGTCCTTGCGCGCGACGAACCACGGCGCGTGCGCGCCCGCGCCGCGCATCCCCTGCGCCTCGATGGCCTTGAGCTCGGCCCCGCGCGCCTTCACGCCGCCGATGCCCAGGCCCTGGCGCTGGCCCAGCGTGTAGAAGCTCAGGCCCTGGTGCTCGCCCAGCGTGCGGCCGCGCTCGTCCTTGATCGGCCCGGGCGCCTTGGCGATGTAGCGGTTGAGGAATTCGCGGAACGGCCGCTCGCCGATGAAGCAGATGCCGGTCGAGTCCTTCTTCCTGGCGTTGGGCAGGCCGATCTCGTCGGCGATGCGCCGCACCTCGGTCTTCCGCAGCTCGCCGACCGGGAACAGCGTCTTCGACAGCTGGGCCTGGTTCAGCCGGTGCAGGAAGTAGCTCTGGTCCTTGGCCGGATCGAGCCCCTTGAGCAGCTGGTGGCGGCCGGTCGCCGCGTCGTGGCGCACCCGGGCGTAGTGACCGGTGGCGATCTTCCCGGCGCCCAGGCGCATCGCGTGGTCGAGGAAGGCCTTGAACTTGATCTCGGCGTTGCACAGGACGTCGGGGTTGGGCGTGCGGCCGGCCTGGTACTCGCGCACGAATTCGGCGAAGACGCGGTCCTTGTAGTCGGCCGCGAAATTGACGTGCTCGATCTCGATGCCCAGCACGTCGGCGACCGCCGCCGCGTCGATGAAGTCGACGTTCGACGAGCAGTACGCGTCGTCGTCGTCGTCCTCCCAGTTCTTCATGAAGATGCCGACCACCTCGTGGCCTTGCCGTTTGAGCAGGTGCGCCGTGACGGCGGAGTCGACCCCGCCGCTCAGGCCCACCACGATGCGCTGCTTTTCCATAGGGCCTGGATTGTCCCCGCCCCGGGCCGCCGGCGCGCGGACGCGGGAATGCCGGCGCACGCGATGCTCGCGGATGCGCGCCCGGACGCGGTACGCGCGACCGGGACAGCGGCGCTTCCGGGTCTTTGCTATGGTGGCCGCAGACTCTTCCCAGCCTCCCGATGAACGACTCCCTTTCCGACGCCGCGCTTCACGCGACCTCCGCCACGCCTCCGGTCCCGCCCACGCCCGCCGCCCTCGTCGACCGCCTGGTCGCGCTGATGCGCCCGGAGCCCCTGGGCGACGACCGCTTCCGCGCGCAGAGCCAGAACATCGGCACGCCGGCCGTCTTCGGCGGCCAGGTGCTCGGCCAGGCCCTGATGGCGGCCAGCCTCACGGTCGAGGCCGAACGGCCAGTGCATTCCATGCACGCCTATTTCCTGCTGCCCGGCGAACACGCGCCCATCGACTACGCGGTCGACCGCGTGCGCGACGGGCGCAGCTTCACGACGCGGCACGTCGTCGCACGCCAGCAGGAGCGCGTGATCTTCGAGATGTCGGCCTCGTTCCAGACCGTGGACGACGGCGTCGAGCATCAGTCGGCGATGCCCGACCGGCCGGCGCCGGAGTCGCTGCGCAGCGACCTGGAGCGCCGCTTCGACCTCGCCGACCGCATGCCCGAGCGCCTGCGCGTGAAGGCGCTGCGCCCGCACGGCCTGGAGTTCCGCAGCGTCGAGGACGACGACCTGCTCGCGCCCGTGCCGCGTGCGCCCGAGCGCTCGGTCTGGATGCGCGCCGTCGCGCCGCTGCCCGACGATCCGGTGATGCACCGCGCGCTGCTCGCCTACGCGTCCGACCACGGTCTGCTCGGCGCGGCGCTGCTGCCCCACGGCCTGAGCTACGCGCAGCCGCGCCTGCGTCTGGCAAGCCTGGACCACGCCATGTGGTTCCATCGCGATTTCCGGCTCGACGACTGGCTGCTCTACGTCATGGACTCGCCCAGCGCCGGCGGCGGTCGCGGCCTGAGTCGGGGCAGCGTGTTCGCCCGCGACGGCCGGCTGGTCGCGTCGATGGTCCAGGAGGGCATGGTGCGCGTGAAGGCTTGAGCGGGACGGCGGCTGCGGCGGCTGCAGTGCGCCCGCGTGCCGCATGGGCGCCTCGTCGGTCCTGCATCGGCTTCTTCTTTTCCCCCTCCTCTTTCACAGGCGCTCCATGAGTCATCTCTTCACCCCCCTCGCCCTCGGCCCGCTGACGCTGGCCAATCGCATCGTCGTCTCGCCGATGTGCCAGTACGCGGTCGAGGACGGCAACGCCTCCGACTGGCACCTGATGCACCTCGGACAGCTGGCCATGTCGGGAGCCGGACTGCTGGTCATCGAGGCCACCGCGGTCGAGGCCGAGGGCCGCATCACGCCCGGCGACCTCGGCCTCTACTCCGACGACAACGAGGCCGCCCTGGCGCGCGTGTTGCGGGCCGTGCGCCGCCATTCGCGCATGCCCATCGCCGTGCAGCTCGGCCACGCCGGGCGCAAGGCGTCGAGCCACGTGCCGTGGGACGGCGGGCAGTCGCTGCGGCCCGACGAGGGCGCCTGGACCACCTCGGCGCCATCGGCGTTGCCGCACGCGCCGGGCGAGCCCGAGCCGCTCGCGCTCGACGCAGCCGGCCTGCAACGCGTGAAGGAGGCCTTCGTGCAGGCCGCGCGGCGCGCCGACGCACTGGGCCTCGACGCCATCGAGTTGCACGCGGCGCACGGCTACCTGCTGCACCAGTTCCTCTCGCCGATCGCCAACCGGCGCGAGGACGCCCACGGCGGCTCGCTGGAGAACCGCATGCGCTTTCCGCTGGAGGTCTTCGAGGCCGTGCGCGCCGCCGTGCCGCAGCGCCTGCCGGTGGGCGTGCGCATCTCGGCCACCGACTGGGTCGAGGGCGGCTGGGACGTCCCGCAGAGCATCGTGTTCGCGCAGGCGCTGGCCGCGCGCGGCTGCGCCTTCGTCGACGTGTCCTCCGGCGGGGTGTCGCCGCTGCAGAAGATCCCGGTCGGCCCGGGCTACCAGGTGCCGCTGGCCGAGCAGGTCAAGGCCGCCGTGCCGGGCCTGCCGACCTTCGCGGTCGGCCTCGTCACCGAGCCGGCGCAGGCCGAGGCCATCGTCGCCGAGGGCCGGGCCGACGCCGTGGCGCTCGGCCGCGCCATGCTCTTCGAGCCGCACTGGCCGTGGCGCGCCGCCATGGAACTGGACGCCCAGGTCGACGTGCCGCCGCAGTACTGGCGCTCGCAGCCGCGCGAGGCGAAGGCGCTGTTCGGCGACGCGGCGCGCATCGGCATGCGCTGAGGCGCGGCGCGGCGAGGCGCGGCGCGGTACGGACGCGGCGACCACCGACGCGGCGCCGGGCCTATCGTCCGCCATGCTCGGCCGGAGGAACCGACCGGTTCCCTCTTCCTCGTTCCCACTGCCTCGAAAGGACGTTTCCCATGACAGGGTTCAGCAAGTACCGCATCGGCGGCAAGGTCCGGCTGCGCGACATCGACCCCGGCGACACGCCGTTCATGAAGGGCGACGAGCGCGACCGGCGCGAGCGGCTCGACGAACTCTCGCAGGAACTCGACGAACTGCAGAACCTGCTGCACGCCGAAGGCCGGCGCAAGCTGCTGCTGGTGCTGCAGGGCACCGACACCAGCGGCAAGGACGGCACCGTGCGCTGGGTGTTCTCGCGCACCTCGCCCCTGGGCGTGCGGGTGGCGGCGTTCAAGGCGCCGTCGATCGACGAGCGCGCGCACGATTTTCTCTGGCGCTGCCACGCCGTCGTGCCGCGCGCCGGCGAGATCGGCGTGTGGAACCGCAGCCACTACGAGGACGTGCTGGTGCCGGTGGTCGACGGCTCGCTCGCCAAGGGCGACCTCAAGCGCCGCTACGACCAGATCAACGACTTCGAGCGCCTGCTGGTGGAGACCGGCACGGTGGTGCTGAAGTGCATGCTGCACATCGGCAAGGACGAGCAGCGCAAGCGCCTGCAGGAGCGCATCGACGACCCGGCCAAGAACTGGAAGTTCAGCCTGGGCGACCTCGACGTGCGCAAGCAGTGGAACGCCTACCAGGACGCCTACGAGAAGGCACTCGACGCCACCTCGACCGAGGCCGCACCCTGGTACGTGATCCCGGCCGACAGCAAGACGCATCGCAACCTGATGATCGCGCGGCTGATGGTCAGGACGATGAAGGAGATGAAGCTGAAGGTGCCGGTGGGGGATGCGGCGTTGAAGGGGTTGGTGGTGAAGTGAAGCTGAAAAGGCTTGCTCGTACGGTCTAAAAAGTTCGTGCTTTCTAAGCTGCTTATCCGGCAGTAAACGTTCGACCAGGTCGAACCTCCCTTAACTCGCATTTTTGAACTGCCTATCCGGCATTGAACGGAACTGGCGGGGTAACGCTTGCGCAGGAGTTTTTCTGAGCTGCCTATCCGGCAGTGAACGCGGCCACGAGTGGCACGTTCAACCCGGGCGATTTCTGAGCTACCTATCCGGCAGTGAACAAGATGCCCTCCCTTGCTTACCGGGGGCGAGATTTCTGAGCTGCCTATCCGGCAGTGAACGCGTCGGTGACGCGTGACGGCCGGACCCGCAATTTTCTGAGCTGCCTATCCGGCAGTGAACGGTCTAGTGCGAGCGCATCACCGCACCATGTATTTTTGAGCTGCCTATTCGGCAGTGAACCGGCCGAATATCGATTCCTGACCGTCGTTCGTTTTCTGAGCTGCCTATCCGGCAGTGAACGTCAGGCCGAACGTCCGCTCGTTGCACTGATATTTCTGAGCTGCCTATCCGGCAGTGAACGCTCATGGCTGTCCCCCTTGGCTGGAAGGAGTTTTCTGAGCTGCCTATCCGGCAGTGAACGTGGTGGTGATCTCGAAGGAGGAGCGCAAGATTTTCTGAGCTGCCTATCCGGCAGTGAACGGCTGACGACGTGGATATCGCGGTTGTCGTAGTTTCTGAGCTGCCTATCCGGCAGTGAACTCACATGATGCGGTACCTCATGCCGCGCCAGATTTTCTGAGCTGCCTATCCGGCAGTGAACATGCCGCAGGCAATCACGGCGACGATGGCAATTTTCTGAGCTGCCTATCCGGCAGTGAACGTGCCAAGAAAAGCGTCGTCATCGGCGCCAAGTTTTCTGAGCTGCCTATCCGGCAGTGAACTCGGAGGAAGGGTCGTCAAGGGTGCTCCTGGTTTTCTGAGCTGCCTATCCGGCAGTGAACTGCTGGTCATCCTGCGCAACCAATTCCAGAACTTTCTGAGCTGCCTATCCGGCAGTGAACGGATCTGGAACATGGTGGGGGTGCGCCGGTACTTTCTGAGCTGCCTATCCGGCAGTGAACGTCGTTGCCGGCAAAACGCACCATGTCCGCGATTTCTGAGCTGCCTATCCGGCAGTGAACCTCGATGGAACGCTGGTCATCCCGGCCGGCAATTTCTGAGCTGCCTATCCGGCAGTGAACCAAGGGAGAGGCTGCCACTCCTTCCAGCCAAGCTTTCTGAGCTGCCTATCCGGCAGTGAACGGATTGGGGCAGGGCTTGCGATATGCGCTCATTTTCTGAGCTGCCTATCTGGCAGTGAACGGAGAACCCCGGCAAGGAGTTCCCCCTGCCCAATTTCTGAGCTGCCTATCCGGCAGTGAACCCTTCGAGGTGGGAATTCGTATACCGGGGATATTTCTGAGCTGCCTATCCGGCAGTGAACATGCCCTTCGACCAGCTGCCGCGCGAACAGCATTTCTGAGCTGCCTATCCGGCAGTGAACGGAACCCGGCCGATTTGCCGGTCAGGGCGGCTTTTCTGAGCTGCCTATTCGGCAGTGAACGCTGAAGGCTGTCAGCCTTGCTGCAGGTTGTATTTCTGAGCTGCCTATCCGGCAGTGAACGTGAATTGGTCGGACGACTATTCCGCCAAGAATTTCTGAGCTGCCTATCCGGCAGTGAACGCGTCGGTGAGCGTGACGGCCGGGCCCGCAATTTTCTGAGCTGCCTATCCGACAGTGAACCCGGGATGCGCTGGCTGCCGAATCCGCATGGATTTCTGAGCTGCCTATCCGGCAGTGAACGTGCGGTTCAAGCAAGGCGGCCGGGACCACGTTTTCTGAGCTGCCTATCCGGCAGTGAACTCATCTTGACGGGGACTTTGGCGGCGGCTTCGTTTCTGAGCTGCCTATCCGGCAGTGAACTAATTCTTGCCGCCCGCACCGACCACCAGGGTTTTCTGAGCTGCCTATCCGGCAGTGAACTCCATATCTGCCGGGTAGGCGTCGGCCCAGAGTTTTCTGAGCTGCCTATCCGGCAGTGAACAATCTCGGTGCCCAGGAACCAGAGCGCGACTTTTTCTGAGCTGCCTATCCGGCAGTGAACCGGCGCTTCGTGCGCGAGACCCTGGCCCTGTCTTTCTGAGCTGCCTATCCGGCAGTGAACAAGGCAATCACCTTGAGGCCTTGCCAGTCGTATTTCTGAGCTGCCTATCCGGCAGTGAACCACCAGGAAGGCGTTGCGCGTGTTCCACCGCTTTTCTGAGCTGCCTATCCGGCAGTGAAATCCCTCACGCACACGGGCGGCACGTTCTTTGATTTCTGAGCTGCCTATCCGGCAGTGAACGACCATACAAAGCCACGCCAGAGCCACGATCATTTCTGAGCTGCCTATCCGGCAGTGAACGGCCGTTGTGGGCGCGACGCCGCATCCCGATATTTCTGAGCTGCCTATCCGGCAGTGAACGCTCTTGCTGACCACCACCGCCAGACCGGTCTTTTCTGAGCTGCCTATCCGGCAGTGAACGTGCGGGCGGCAAGAATTACACGATCCCGGAATTTCTGAGCTGCCTATCCGGCAGTGAACCTCATCGCCCCAACGGTGCAATTCGCCTTTGATTTCTGAGCTGCCTATCCGGCAGTGAACAGATTTTGCGTACCACTAGTAAATCGCTTAGATTTCTGAGCTGCCTATCCGGCAGTGAACCAAGGACACTCCTACAACTGGCGAGGCCTCAATTTCTGAGCTGCCTATCCGGCAGTGAACACCCGCCCAAGGTCCTGCCCGACGGCGTCAAGTTTCTGAGCTGCCTATCCGGCAGTGAACTCCTGGCGTTCGGTTTCTCGGCGCGCCTCTTCTTTCTGAGCTGCCTATCCGGCAGTGAACGTGCAGGCGGATGCTGTCGGCCAGCGCATGCATTTCTGAGCTGCCTATCCGGCAGTGAACCTTCATGCTGCTGGAGCTCGCCCCGACGCTGCTTTCTGAGCTGCCTATCCGGCAGTGAACGAATTGTGCGGCCCGGATTTTTCGCTATGTCTTTTCTGAGCTGCCTATCCGGCAGTGAACGTGCCGGCGGTGACCGGCGACGCGATGTGGCTGTTTCTGAGCTGCCTATCCGGCAGTGAACTCGGACCTCTCCGGCCAGCACAACCCGCCCAATTTCTGAGCTGCCTATCCGGAAGTGAACCGGTGGTGGACCGCCCAATGCCGGGCGAGCGATTTCTGAGCTGCCTATCCGGCAGTGAACGAGCTCGAGGTCGACGATGGCCTCGGATGCCTTTTCTGAGCTGCCTATCCGGCAGTGAACGGTCAGGTCCTGCCAGTCGAACTCGATTTTCTTTTCTGAGCTGCCTATCCGGCAGTGAACGACGCCGCCGCGCTGCGCCAGATCCGCGACGATTTCTGAGCTGCCTATCCGGCAGTGAACGTGTGGCTGTCGGCTCTGCAGTAGTCGCAGAGTTTCTGAGCTGCCTATCCGGCAGTGAACCGAGAGGATCGTCTTCACGGCGTCTCCTTGGTTTTCTGAGCTGCCTATCCGGCAGTGAACAGGAGCAGAGCCGGTGGCGCGCATTGAGCGGCTTTCTGAGCTGCCTATCCGGCAGTGAACGGCCAACTTCGCGCACGAGGCGCAGATCTACGTTTCTGAGCTGCCTATCCGGCAGTGAACAAGAACAGATCATCATTCCCTTCGGCCAGAACTTTCTGAGCTGCCTATCCGGCAGTGAACGCGTACGACCCCGGCGTGACGATCAGCTCGTATTTCTGAGCTGCCTATCCGGCAGTGAACCGCGCAGGGCCGGCATGTCCTGCGGCGCCACGTTTCTGAGCTGCCTATCCGGCAGTGAACTCGAAGGGCATCGGTCCCTGGGACCCGCTCAATTTCTGAGCTGCCTATCCGGCAGTGAACCGCCGACTGCGACCAATACTCGCCCGCACTCATTTCTGAGCTGCCTATCCGGCAGTGAACCTGAGTGGGAAACCTCGGGCGAGATCGGTGCGTTTCTGAGCTGCCTATCCGGCAGTGAACTTCCGTCCCGACCGCGGCGGGGTCTACATCACTTTCTGAGCTGCCTATCCGGCAGTGAACCTTGCTGTCGCTCTCGCGTGGGTTGATGTGCTTTTCTGAGCTGCCTATCCGGCAGTGAACGACCAAGGCCCGATGCGCGCCGAGGTCTATGATTTCTGAGCTGCCTATCCGGCAGTGAACGTATTCGTTCGCGAAGCCTTGCCGCCGGGTCATTTCTGAGCTGCCTATCCGGCAGTGAACCTCGGATGCCGTGGCAGGCCAGGAGCGCAGACTTTCTGAGCTGCCTATCCGGCAGTGAACGAGAGCGGCGAGGGCGTAGGCGCGCATCTGATTTTTCTGAGCTGCCTATCCGGCAGTGAACCATCGCGGGCGCAGTCTGGCGGTGGCTCTGATTTTCTGAGCTGCCTATCCGGCAGTGAACGGCGGCCTTGGCGCGCTCCCAGCGGCTCTCGTTTTCTGAGCTGCCTATCCGGCAGTGAACTCTGTCGGCGACTTCTCTGATAAGACTTCTTTTTTCTGAGCTGCCTATCCGGCAGTGAACCAAAAGCGTCTCCAAGCGCTGCAAGACGCCAATTTCTGAGCTGCCTATCCGGCAGTGAACAGCCAGATCGCCAAGCAAGCCAAGATCACGCCTTTCTGAGCTGCCTATCCGGCAGTGAACGTCCCTGATGATCTTGGCGAACGCTTCGTGCTTTTCTGAGCTGCCTATCCGGCAGTGAACTTGCAGCGCCATCAGCGTTCGCCCGGCCAGTGTTTCTGAGCTGCCTATCCGGCAGTGAACGCCGGCGCGGGGCTGACGGTGAGCGCCTGCGATTTCTGAGCTGCCTATCCGGCAGTGAACTCCAGGGCCTGCTCTCGCGCCTGTCGCAAGGCTTTCTGAGCTGCCTATCCGGCAGTGAACGCCGCCACAGCGTCAGCCCTTCTGCGTGGCAATTTCTGAGCTGCCTATCCGGCAGTGAACCTGGAGTTCGACTTCATCGAGCGCAACGCGAATTTCTGAGCTGCCTATCCGGCAGTGAACCGGCGGCCTGGGCGACGAGTCAGCTGCGCGAATTTCTGAGCTGCCTATCCGGCAGTGAACGCCGCGACGCCGCCGGGCCACGTCGTGCGGACTTTCTGAGCTGCCTATCCGGCAGTGAACGGGACATGCACCGACACGTGGTCGGCCATCACTTTCTGAGCTGCCTATCCGGCAGTGAACTCCAGGGCCTGCTCTCGCGCCTGTCGCAGGGCTTTCTGAGCTGCCTATCCGGCAGTGAACCGCTTGTCCAGCGCGTCCGGCTGCATCGTGTATTTCTGAGCTGCCTATCCGGCAGTGAACGGAAACGGTCGCCGGTCCGCTGGCAAAACTTGATTTCTGAGCTGCCTATCCGGCAGTGAACCGATGCCGGCAACCTGGCGCATGTCGTGCCGCTTTCTGAGCTGCCTATCCGGCAGTGAACGACTTCGACCGCGACCTCGACCTGCTCTGCGATTTCTGAGCTGCCTATCCGGCAGTGAACCTGCCCATCTGGACCGTGTACCGGCATCCGAATTTCTGAGCTGCCTATCCGGCAGTGAACGTGACGCCGGACTATGAGCTGCCCGCGGACGTTTTCTGAGCTGCCTATCCGGCAGTGAACTGCGCCTGAAAATGTGGACCGCGCTTCAGTACTTTCTGAGCTGCCTATCCGGCAGTGAACTTTTCGGCCGGCAGGGCTCCACTGGCGGGGGATTTCTGAGCTGCCTATCCGGCAGTGAACGGTGCTCTGGTCTTCGATGCCCGCCTGCAGCCTTTCTGAGCTGCCTATCCGGCAGTGAACGATGCAGCAGCGATCGAGGCGTCGGGCCCGCCTTTCTGAGCTGCCTATCCGGCAGTGAACTTGGGCTCAGGGGCTGGAGCTGCCTGCGGGGATTTCTGAGCTGCCTATCCGGCAGTGAACGCGGTATTCGTTGATGATGCGGATCACCGAGATTTCTGAGCTGCCTATCCGGCAGTGAACGGGTCGAATTACCCCGTGGGCACCACGATTCAGTTTCTGAGCTGCCTATCCGGCAGTGAACGACGCCGAACTGGAAAACGCGACCCTGGACATTTTCTGAGCTGCCTATCCGGCAGTGAACGTCTCGGTCGTCAGCTTCGCGCGCTCGGCGTTTTTCTGAGCTGCCTATCCGGCAGTGAACCGTGAGCACGGGGATGCCGATCGACGGCAGCATTTCTGAGCTGCCTATCCGGCAGTGAACGGCGTGGTCATGGTGGGCCCGACGCGCGTGCCTTTCTGAGCTGCCTATCCGGCAGTGAACTGCACGTAGTTGAAGGACGGCAGCTCGTTGACTTTCTGAGCTGCCTATCCGGCAGTGAACGTCGCAGAGAGCACGACGACCACGGGCACCGGTTTCTGAGCTGCCTATCCGGCAGTGAACAGCCAGGCGTAGTTCGCGTCCGCCAGCTTGACTTTCTGAGCTGCCTATCCGGCAGTGAACCCTGAATCCCGGTGACCGACCGGGGGCGGGTATTTCTGAGCTGCCTATCCGGCAGTGAACGTGACGGACGCCCTTCCGGATCTGCTGGCAATTTTCTGAGCTGCCTATCCGGCAGTGAACGGCAAGCCCACGCCCGCCGAGCGCATCGAAGCTTTCTGAGCTGCCTATCCGGCAGTGAACATGACGCTGGGCGCCTACGCGGCGACGCAAGATTTCTGAGCTGCCTATCTGGCAGTGAACGCAGCGCGCGAGCGCGCCGCCCCCTCCCAGTCTTTCTGAGCTGCCTATCCGGCAGTGAACGGCCTGTACTGGCCGATGTCCGCGCCCAGCATTTTCTGAGCTGCCTATCCGGCAGTGAACAGGTAGTCGCACACCGAGAGGATGCAGCTGATTTTCTGAGCTGCCTATCCGGCAGTGAACGCCTTGATCGAGGCCTTGAGGTCGTTGCTGGCTTTCTGAGCTGCCTATCCGGCAGTGAACCTCGCTCGGCTTGACGACACCCATGCTGAGCATTTCTGAGCTGCCTATCCGGCAGTGAACCCAGGCAGCGTGAATTGGCCTGCGTGCTCGAATTTCTGAGCTGCCTATCCGGCAGTGAACCTGCAACGCCGCGCAGAGCTACAGCAACGTCTTTTCTGAGCTGCCTATCCGGCAGTGAACGTCTGCATGGCGGTCGTTTTGCCGTTCAAGGCTTTCTGAGCTGCCTATCCGGCAGTGAACATGTGAGGGGGCGGCACTGCGAATGCCTGCTTTTTCTGAGCTGCCTATCCGGCAGTGAACCGACGGCGGCGGCCAGCCGCTGCTCTTCGACTTTTCTGAGCTGCCTATCCGGCAGTGAACCTGACGGTCCGCGAGTCGGTCGACTGCGGGATTTTCTGAGCTGCCTATCCGGCAGTGAACCCTAAGCTGGCTGGCGGTGTGGCCGTCGCATATTTCTGAGCTGCCTATCCGGCAGTGAACAGCACCGCGACCACGTGCTGGCGATCGGCGACTTTCTGAGCTGCCTATCCGGCAGTGAACTCGCTCCCGTGACGGTCCCGGCATGATTCAAATTTCTGAGCTGCCTATCCGGCAGTGAACCTTGTGCGCGGCGGTCGCCATGATCGGCCCGATTTCTGAGCTGCCTATCCGGCAGTGAACGATGGGTAGTAGCCGAACGGCTTGCCAGGCAATTTCTGAGCTGCCTATCCGGCAGTGAACTGAGTGTCGGCTCCATGGTCAGTACGGGCGCATTTCTGAGCTGCCTATCCGGCAGTGAACTCAGCGGCGACCAGACGCACCCGACCGAAGTCTTTCTGAGCTGCCTATCCGGCAGTGAACGCGCAGCACTACCACTTCAAAAAAGCGCGTGATTTCTGAGCTGCCTATCCGGCAGTGAACGACGACGATGGCGTGCTCGAGATCAAGACCATTTTCTGAGCTGCCTATCCGGCAGTGAACCCTCGCAGGGTTCGCGCAGCACGAACGTCGGCTTTCTGAGCTGCCTATCCGGCAGTGAACCATGGCCGCGCGCTCGAAACGGTTCTCGAACATTTCTGAGCTGCCTATCCGGCAGTGAACTACCGGCTCTATCCCGGGGCCAATGTGCTCACTTTCTGAGCTGCCTATCCGGCAGTGAACACGGACTGGGTGTTCAAGGAAGGGGCGCGCTCTTTCTGAGCTGCCTATCCGGCAGTGAACCCGAGGCGCGCTTGCTCGACCGCGTCCTGATTTTTCTGAGCTGCCTATCCGGCAGTGAACTAGCCCAACTCTCGCCTAAGTTCTTGATTCCAGGCTCAAAAGTCGATGACCCCTTGTTGACGCCATTTTCCGAAGAACCGTCGTAAGCCCTTGTTTTGAAAGCACTTTTCCAGATCGCCAAGAAAAGGGTCAGAACCAGGGAATTGTGGAGGACGTACTGAGGCCATAGGTACTGAAGGAACCGACGGTCGCGGCCTCCTGCAACGCACCATGGCGGATGAACAACCTGAACATTTGATTCGTGCTCTGGCTGCGCAGGTGGATGTAGGGCAAGTCCAGCCGCTCGGCGGCGGTATCGGGCACGCGCGCCAGCGCTTGGTCGGCATCCAGACCATGCCGGCGCATCTGGCGTCGACGAAGACGATCGAGGCTGCTCTTGGCCTGCACGCGACTCACCACGCGGTGCGCCGTTCCGGATGGCACCGACAGCACCGACGTGACCTGCAGGTGATCACGCATCCCACCCAGCCAGGACGTGGCCATCAAGTGGGTCAGATCGACATCGCTGCCGTGGAGACGGAGGCGGTCGCCCAGCCATTGCCGCTCTGTCTGGACCGCGGGAAAGCTGATGCCGATGTGCTCGCTGCGCCGCGCCACCAATGCCAGATGAAGCTTGCCGAACAAGGCGGCCATGAGATGGGTGGGAGCCGACTCGGGATCGGGCCGCAGCGTCAGGTCGAGGTAATGGTCCATAGCCTCAGTCCTTGCCGGAATCACCGAACACGCCGCCGCGCACCAGATTGGCGATCACGTAATGCTGCTGCTCCGGTGCCGGCACCTGATCCTTCAGGACCCAGGCATCGAACAACGAATAGAAGTCCATCTTCGCCTTGGGTTGACGGTAGGCCTTGCCTTGCGAGGTGACCGAGCCATAGGGCTCGACGGCGATGGGACCCTGTCCCGATTCCTCGGGATACCAAGTGTCCACGGTGCGCAGCGCGTTGCCGATCTTCTGAGAGTGCATGGCGGCGACCTTGCTCACGTCGTACAGCGTCTTGCTCTTGTCGCCGCGACCGCGGTCCAGGATCAACTCCTGCGACGGAAACACCTCCTGCCCTTCCCCCAGGCGCGCGAAGGCCGTGACTTCCAGCAGCACATGGTGGCTGCCCGCCAGCCCCCCGGCGATCAACGCCGCCACTTCCGCGAGCGGGCCGGATGGCGCCTCGAACGCGCGCAGCGAGAGCTGCAGCGCGTCGAAGGTCCAGCGCTTGGCCGCGACGCCGTCGACCAGATGCGCGATCTGCACCTGCACCTGCTCGGCGCCCGCGCGGTTGCGCCACAGGAATCGGGCGTTGGCCAGGTTGGCGGCGTAGCGGCTCGCCAACTCGGCGAAGCCGTGGGTCGTGGCATAGCCCTTCACCATGTCCAGCAGCTTCACGCGGTAGTCGGCTTCGTTGCAGGCCGATGGCGTGCCGGTACCGCCCAGCACGCGCAACGTGAATCGCACGCGCAGAGTGTCGGCGCCGGCTGGCAGCGTGGCGACGTCCACGGTCTGCAGGTTGGGGTTCTCGATGGCCGCATCGAGTTTGACCGGGTCCTGTTCCTTGGTCTTGAGGCGGTTGGAGATGGTGCCGCGCACCGATTTCTCGCGAATGGCAATCGGCGCCCAGCCTTCGGCGGCATCGCGCGCAGTCCACAGGCCGGAGGCCATCAGCGCGTCCGAGGGATCGAGCTTGCGTTCGAAGGCGAGGACGGAAGCGGTCTTGAGGTTGTTGGTGGCCATGATGATTCCTTCTGATTCAGACAAGGGGTTCGATGTCGGCCGCAGGCACACGCGTGCTGCCGAAGGGATTGACGCAGCGGTACAGGCCGCTGTCCAGGTCATGGTGGGCATGCCAGAGCAGATCGGCGGGCGCCTTCAGCCGGTGCGGGCTGACCCACTGGCCCATCGAGTAGAGGCTTTCGACGAAGCGCAGCGGCGTCTCGCGGTCGCGTGCGCCGGCCACGGCGCCGGCGGGGTGCAGGTCCGACAGCGCGCCGTAGCCCACCGGGATGGGCACGATCCAGCCCGGCGGGCGTTGAGCCGTCCATTCGACCTGCTCGGTGTCTCGGCCCGTGGCCAGGTCGATGGTGGTGCGGCGCTCGGCACGGTAGTTCAGGCGCGACAGGTCCAACCAGGCGTCCAGCGCGCTGGCCCCCGGCAGGGTCTGGCGCATGGCGGCCAGGCGCTCGGCCAGGAGATCGTCGCGCGAGACCAGGGAGAAGCCCGGCAGCCAGCGCCTGCGCACGTCGCGGAACAGCTTGCGCTGCTCGTCCGCGCCGTAGTCGAAGCGCATCAGGCGAGGCTTCAGCTGCCCGGCTGGCAGGCCGCGCAGCGATGGCATGACGCTGCCACCCGCCAAGCGCATGCCGGCCACCAGGTCACCCACGGCGTCCGCCATGCGCTGCTCGCGTTCGCCATCGCCTGGTGCGAAGTCTCCGAGGAACTGCACGCCGAAGACCAGCGTCACCTCCAGATGAATGCGGCCTTCTTCGACGATGGCGGCGGTGCCGCCGTCGCTGCCGACCGGGTTGCGCGTGAGATGGAAGGCATGCGTGAACCCGCCACGCGTGGCCTGGGCCTGGAAGTCGTGGCACACCACGCCCACCGAGACCAGCCCCCAGCCGAAGTCCTGGGGCAGCTTGCGTTCCAGCGCCTGCATCAGGCCCAGGAAGGCCGTCATGGACGGGAAGCCCCAGGTCAGCGGACTGGAGATGGCGTTGGCGTTCTGGATGCGCAGGCGCGGGAGGACGAGCAGAGCGTCGATGGGGGGTGCTTCAGTCGCCACCGAGGTCTCCCTTCATCGCTTCGAGCTTCTCCATGCGGCGCCGCATCTGATCGAGCTGCCACAGGAATTCCTGCTCGTTCTTGAACTCCTTGGCCCAGTGACGGTCTTCGGCACCGCCCATCGGCAGGCCGGTGGCCTTGCTCAGGCGCTCGTTGAGCCACTTGGCAAAGTCGTCGTAGACGCCTTGCACCCATCGCATGGACCGCCACTGCTTGGCGAAATCTTCGTCTTCCAACCCGCGCCCGGGGTCGAGCCAGAGTTGCTGGTGCGCCAGCAGGTGGCAGTCGTCAGCGGCCGTCCAGCCCGGCTGGAAGTTTTGCTGCACCAGGCTGCCGTAGTGCAGCAGCTCGTCGATGAGCTGGTCAGTCCAGTCATCGCGGCTGTTGCGGGTCTCGAAGGTCTTGTCAAGATCGGTCTTCAGGAAAGCCGCCAGCTCGCGCACCAGGCGCCGCACCTCGCGCTGGCGCCCGAAGGCGTGCATCGCGTTCTCGATGCGCAGTGGCGCCGGCAGATCGCTGATTTCCCACAGCGGGGGCAGCGAGGCCAGCAGGTAGTTGCTACCGCCCCGCTCGCTGTTGAGCTGGCTGATGTTCTGCGGCTTGGTGCCGCCAAGCTTCTGCACCGCCAGATGCGGGTATTCGTGTACCGGCGTCTCGCTGAAGCTGCCCTCGCGTCGGGCCTGGCGTGCAGCCTTGGCCGGTTCGCCGAAGCGGTCTGCGTTGATCGTCTGAAAAGCGGCGTGCGCCAACGAGCTGGCGTAGAGCGGTGCCAGCAGGTGGTAGTTGGCGTTGTCGCGCGGGTCCTCTCCCACCAGCCAATAGAGCTGCTTGGCCTGGGTGTGCGAGGCCGTTTTGCCACGCGGCCGGGCGATGCCCGTGAAGGCATCGACCCACGCCTGGGCCTGAGCGCTGTCGTCGCTGAGCGCGGCCAGCACGTCAGGGTCGCCGGTCCGCATCCAGTCCAGCAGGGTCCGACCTTCATGCGCAATGCGCAGGAACTTGTAGACGTCGAGTGCGGCGGCGTTGCCCACCACGTCGCCAGCGAAGTCGTCGGCCAGGCAATGGCTGCCGACCGAAGGGTGTTGCACCAGTTCCGCAGGCGGCCGGTACAGGCTGGTGCCGCGCGCGTCAGGGTGCATGGCCTTCAGCGCATGCGTCACGGCCTGGATCTGGCTGGCGCGGCGGGCCGCGTCGTCGACCCAGGTCTTGAACTCGAATTGCGCCAGCAAGGCTTGGCGCTTGAGGTCATCGGGCGGCAGCGGCTTCAGTTTGGTGTCGAGACGCTCCTGGAGGAAGCGTTCGATGGCCGAGCGAAGGGCTGCCGACCTCTCGGGGGAGGCTGGGGGCATGTCAATTCCTTGATTGAGAACGGGATCGCAGTCCATAAAATGCCCCGGCGCACTGCGGTCGTCGGGGCGGTTGAAGCCGGAGCTCTTCCGGCCTCAAACTCTTCTGCGGAAGCGAGAGCTACTCACGATGACCTCCTTTCTTTGTTTGTCGACGGGGTTGGAAATCCAGGCTTGCCGGCCTGGAGCGTGCGTCGGGCAATGGGTGAGGCGCTTGCCTCACCCATTCTTGTTGAAAGCAATCAGTTTCCCGAACCATATCGGCATGAAGTTATGAGGATGATTGAAGGAGCATCTGATACAGGTCGATGAACGAGTGTACTGCCGCATAGGCAGCTCAGCAAATATCCGCCTGCAGTTCAGAGGCCGACCCACTGCCGCGTAGGCAGCATCTATGAAGCCATCTATTCCTTTTGAACAGAAGCGCCAGGACATCCGCCGGATCGCCAGCCACTTTCCGGTGGCGAATCCGCGTGTGTTCGGCTCGGTCCTGCATGGGGACGACACCGACGGCAGCGACCTCGATCTGCTCGTGGACGCTTTGCCCGGGACCACGCTGTTCGACCTGAGCGGATTGCAGGTCGAGCTGGAGGATCTGCTGGGCGTGCATGTCGACGTGCGCACACCTAAAGACCTTCACCCGAAGTTCCGCAGCGTCGTGCTGGCCGAGGCGCAACCGGTATGAAGCACACGCTGCGGCTGGCGGACTACATCGATCACATGCAGCAAGCGGCCGCCCAAGCCATCGGCTTCGTCGAGCGCATGGACAAAGCCGCCTTCCTTGGCGACCCTCGCACACAGAGCGCCGTTGTCTACAAGCTGCTGGTATTGGGCGAGGCCGCAGGCAATGTGCTGTCCCACCATGCGACGTTTGCCGCACAGCACGTCGACATTCCTTGGCGCACCATCCGCGCGACGCGCAACCGTGTGGCGCACGGCTACTTCGACCTCAATCTGGATGTGGTCTGGGACACGGTGCAGACGGCGTTACCGCAACTCCTGACGCTGTTGCCAAAAGTTCAGGATGCCGCCAAGCGCCCTATGGCAGAGGGTGATCCCCCTACCGCCGCTTCGTAAACCCCAGCGCCGGGTGAAAACGCCAGCCCCGGTCGTGCTCCGGTAGCGTGACTTGGCCATACCGCCGTGCGCACACCTGCAACGGCATGTCGAGCGCCGCCGCGAGTTCGGCCAGCGTCTGCAGATAGTCCGGCGCATTCCAGGGCGTGATGCGCTCGCCGGTGACGGCCGCGTCCGGAATTCGTTCCAGCTTGCTGTCGTATTCGACATAGAGCGTCTCGCGCCTGGCTTCTGGCTTGTCCTCCAGGATATGCAGGACGAAACGCTCGCCCTCTTCATCGGGCAACAGGCAGGCTTCCTTCTGCGGGCCGTCATTCTGGCGAAACGGCTGCTGCTGTTGCAGCACGGCCGCCAGCAAGGCGTCCTGCCGGGCCAGGGTCCACCAATGGTGGGCGAACATATCTTTCGGGGCGTCCGCTCCCGAGCGGCTGTTGCTGCGGCGTCCGGGCGCAGGGGACGCGACGGCAACCGGCGGCACGGACTGCATCGTGTCCCGCAGCCGCGTGTGCTCCAGGTCGACGAGGCTGGCATCGGGCCGCAGCGCGGCCTGCGGCAGGATGCGCGGCCGGGCGTCGACGACGTCGCGTTCGCTGGCGCGCAGCAGTTCGCCCAAGGACTTGCGCGGCAGGCACTGGCTGGCGGTCTCGAAACCCGGCCGCATGTACGCCGGCTGGTCCGGTCGCAGCCAGAAGCGCAGGTTGTGGTCCAGCACGATCAGGTTCGGCACCGTGCATTCACGCAGCGGCCGGTGTCGCCACACGCGGCCCGCCAGCTGGATCAGCGAGCGCATGGACGAAGGCTCGACCACGGCCCAGTCGTAGTCATGGTCGCGGCCGACTTCGGTGACCGGGCTGCCGAGCACCACGAAGACGTGGTCGTCCTCGCCCCGCATGTCGAGTCGCGCGCGCACCTCGGGCAGACGGAATACCGCTTCCGCGTCGCGGCGGTCCAGCGCCCGGTCCAGCACGCGCTCGATGGCCGAGCGGAGCAGCAAGGGCGTGCGCGAGTGGTAGACGCACAGGTGCACACGCAGGCCGGCCGGCGCGCCCAGCCGGTACAGGGCCAGCGCCACCTCGACCAGCGGCTCGATGTTGGCCATGCGCACCAAGCCAAAGCTCACGCGCTTTCCCGTCATGTGATCGCGACCATGGTGCCGCTGGTGCAGCGTGGTCACGGCTTCGCGGATGCGCTGCGCTGCATGGGTTGGCAGATCAGCCGCTTTGCCGGCGTGCGTGAACGGCAGCAATTCGGCGCGGCGGCGCAACAGCCCCTTGGCCAGTTGCACGTGGCGCTGCCGCACGAAGCCGAGGTGGGCCTGTGCGAAGCCCGCGGCGTCACCACTGTCGCTGCGCTGCTGGTCGAACTCGTCGATCCACGCACAGGCCACGGGCGCCGCCTCGCCGGGCCGCAGCCCGCGGTTGCGGGCGTACAGGCTGCGACCGTCCTGGTAGGCCTCGAACATGCCCTGCACCAGTGCCGGCGGCAGCGTGGCCGACGAGATGAGCACGCGGGCGCCCAGCAGGCCGGCCCAATGCACCAGCCGGGCCACGGCCGGCAGGTCGGCGATGTCGAAATCGTCCAGTTCGTCGAGCACCAAGTCGCTGCTCATCAGTCGCAGCATGGGCGCGATCTGCCGGCCGCCGCGCTGGCTCTCAGTGGCAGGCGTCAGGTGGTCGATGGTGCAGACCAGCACGGGCGCCGCCAGCAGCTTGCGCATGGCAGGGTCATGCATGGCCTTGGCCAGCAAGGGATGGCCGTCGGTGTTGCCTTCGAAGAACACGCCGCCATCGTCGCGGTCGCCGACTTCGTCGAGCAGCGCTTGGCGGGAGGCGGAGCCCGTGGCCTCTGCTTGTGCGAGCTGGTATTCGAACAGCTCTCGACTGGGCGCACCGCCCACGCGGATCGCCACGACCTCGTCGCCCAACCGCACGTCATCACGGTAGACGCGTCCGGTCTGCAAAGTCAGCGTGCGCAGGCCCAGCGCAAAGCTGCAGCGCATGCCTTGCTGCGCGTCGGCCAGCGCATACATGACCCGCGCATTGGCCAGCGTCTTGCCGCAGCCGGTGGACGCCATGTTGACGATGAAGGCGCCGCCTGCAGCCGCAGCCGTGCGCATGCCGGCGGCCAGGTCGGCCGCCTTGTCCTGCCAGCGAAAACGCGCATCGTCGCTGCGCCGTTTCAGGCCCTTGTGGCGGGCCAGGCGCGGCAGGTGCAACTCGAAGCGCGGCAGTGCGTGGCACAACTCGGCGCAGTGGCGGGTCACGCCGACCAAGTGCTCGTCCAGCGTCTGGTTGACGACGCGTCGGCCATCGCCGTCCGTGCGCGTGTTGGCCACCAGCGGATAGCCCTTTTCGCCGCGCACGCGCCTCGCGTCCTTCGGGTCGGTCAGGCTCGAGTAGTGATGGTCGGCCAGCATCAGTGCCAGGCGTGACACGTGCATCACGTACGGGTTGGCCAGCCAGTCTCCTTTGCCGGGCTGCTGGCATAGCGAGGCCAGTCGCTTGGCCACGCGGACGGCGCGCTCGCGCCAAGCCGCGGTGGTGACGGGCAGCCCATGCGGAAACTCCCAGTACGGCGCGATCCGTTCCCGGGCGGTCTCCGTGCACTGCTCGTTCCAGCCGGCATCGACCTGGGCCAGCAGACCGGTTAGGTCATCGGGGTTCAAAGCATCGAGCTTCTTGCCCAGCCAAGCACCATCGGCGCGTGGCTTGACCGGCAGCCGGTGGTGCGTCAGCACGAGCCAGGCCACGGCCTGCGCCAGCGGCGGCAACACGGTGAAGGGTTTGTCGCATGCGGTGCCCATGCCATCGCACTGCAGTCGGCCAAGCCAGTGGGCATCGTCCTGCGCGCCGGGCGTGGCCAACCGCGCGAGCCAGGTGGCATCGTCGTCGCGGCCGACGAAGGCCTGGAACAGCCGCACCGACACCCATTCGTGGCGGTACAGGTTGCGCGTCGGCGGGCCTTGGCCCTGCAGGCGCTGCTGGAATGCGGCCGTGGCCTTGCCTAGGTCGTGCAACAGCGCGGCCAGTGTGCCGAGCAGATGGATGTCCTCCCCCGTCCGCCAGTCGTTCTCGTCCCGCGCGCGCAGCACGTTGCGCGTGGTGGTGTTCGTGGGCACGGCGCCTTCGGCGTTGAAGCGGCCGGCATCGCCGACGATCCACATCAGTTCGCTGTGATCCAGTCCGCGGATCCAGTGGCAGGCCACGGCGGTGTTCTTGCGCGCGGTCCTGCGCAGCAGGCGGCGCAGGGTGTCTAGGCCATCTTTCGTGATGGGCGTCTGCCAGGTGCGGTCGCCGCGACGTTCGGCGAACTGGTCGAGGATGCGGCGCGTCTCGGTCAGCGCACGCTTGTCGCATTGCGCGATCAGCAGGATGTTCATGCGATCGGGTCTTGCGTCGGAGGGGTCGCGGCCTGCGCCGAACGTCCCGTTCGCTCGGCCACGGCTTTCACGGTGTCGATCATGAAGTCCAGCGCCTCGCTGCGCGTGAGGCTCTCGATGCAGGCGCGGCGGAAGTCCTGCTCCTCGTCGCCGCGCACCGCCGCGACGAAGGCCAGGGGCAGGATGGTGGCATCCTTCACCAGGTCGGCCACGTCGAACACCAGGCCGCCGCGGCGCGTCTTGCCGTGCAGGACGGCCAGTCCATGTGGCAGGCCCAGCACCCAGGTGGCGGTGGCGCCAAGCCCGTAAGCGAGGTAGTTGCCGTGGTCCAGGAAGCGGTTGGCCGGATCCCCGCTCTCTCCGCGTCGGGCACGCGTGAATTCGCCGTACTTCGTGGCTTGGGCCGCCAGCTTGAAGAGGTGCTTGCTCAGGCGCGCCTCCTCGGTCAGCAGGTGCGTGTTGTCGGGTGCCGCGTCGATGTGACGCAGGGAAGCGGTCAGCGCGGCCTCCAGCGCTTGCGGATCCACCGAGAAGCCCGCGTCTTTCAGTGCCCGGTTCTTCAACCACTGCGTGTGGATGCGTTCCAGCCGTGCCCGCTGGAAGGCCTTGGCCGCCGCCAACCGCAACGCATCGTCGAACCAGAAGCGCACCCAGTGCTGCAGGTACTCGGTGGGCCTGTATTCGCTCTGCGGCGTGAGCCACGCGACCTCGACATCGACCTCGTTGGCACTGAAGAGCGGCGTTCCGCCACCGCCGCAGAAACCCACTAGTACACCGGCCTTGGCCAGCTCGCGCATCGCCGCCTGAGTGAGGGAAGTGCCCGTCCCCAGCAGCAGCGTGGTGGTGTTGGCGATCGGGATGTTCCAGTAGAGGGAATGCTTGCCCTCGTCGGTCACGTACTCGACGCGCCCACCATTCACCAGGACCCGGCAGTGTTCCAGGTAGTACAGGTTGGCACGCTTGGAATGCAGGATGGTCTTGAGATCGGAGGGACTGAAATCTTCCACGAAGGCCTCGCATCGACATCGAACGATGACAAGCATTCTGTCCCGACCCTCAGGACATCCTCGGCCTCAGTCCTCCGCCATTCCCAGCAGCCGCCGCAGGTACTTCCCCGTGAAGCTGTGCGGGTTCGCCGCGATCTCCTCCGGCGTCCCTTCCCCCACCACCGTGCCGCCGCCGGCGCCGCCCTCGGGGCCGATGTCGATCAACCAGTCGGCCGTCTTGATGACGTCGAGGTTGTGCTCGATCACGACGATGGTGTTGCCCGCGTCGCGCAGCTGGTGGAGCACTTTCAGCAGCAGTTCGATGTCGGCGAAATGCAGACCGGTGGTGGGCTCGTCCAGGATGTAGAGCGTGCGGCCCGTGTCGCGCTTGGAGAGTTCCAGCGCCAGCTTCACGCGCTGGGCCTCGCCGCCCGACAGCGTGGTCGCGGCCTGGCCGAGCTTGACGTAGGAGAGGCCGACGTCGAGCAGCGTGTGCAGCTTGCGTTCGATGGTCGGCACCGCCTTCAGGAACTCGTGCGCGGCCTCCACCGTCATGTCCAGGATCTGTGCGATGTTGCGGCCCTTGTACTGCACCTCCAGCGTCTCGCGGTTGTAGCGCTGGCCGTGGCAGACCTCGCACGGCACGTAGACGTCGGGCAGGAAGTGCATCTCGACCTTGACCACGCCGTCGCCCTGGCAGGCCTCGCAGCGCCCGCCGGCGACGTTGAAGCTGAAGCGCCCGGGCCCGTAGCCGCGCTCGCGCGCGGTGTTGGTCTCGGCCATCAGCTCGCGGATCGGCGTGAACAGGCCGGTGTAGGTGGCCGGGTTGCTGCGCGGCGTGCGGCCGATGGGGCTCTGGTCGACGTTGATGACCTTGTCGAAGTACTCGATGCCCTCGATCGACTCGTGCGCGGCCGGCTCCTCGTGCGCGCGGTAAAGCGTGCGCGCCACGGCGGCGTAGAGCGTGTCGTTGACCAGGGTCGACTTGCCCGAGCCCGAGACGCCCGTCACGCAGGTCAGCAGGCCGACCGGGAAGGCGACGCTGACGTTCTTCAGGTTGTTGCCGGTGGCGCCGACGACGCGGATTTCCTGCAGGTCGGTCTGCGACGCGCGGTGCGCCGCCTCGCGCGCGGCGCGGCGTTCGGCCGCCGGACTCTGCGGGAAACGCGAGGCCTTCTTCCCTTCGTTGAAGGCCGGCTTGGCGACCGCCGGCAGCCAGGCGGTGCGGTGGCGCGGCACCTCGATCCTGCGCGCGCCCGAGAGGTACTGGCCGGTCAGCGAATTTGGGTTGTCGCGCACCTGGGCGTAGGTGCCCTCGGCCATCACGCGGCCGCCGTGCACGCCGGCGCCCGGGCCCATGTCGATCACGTGGTCGGCCGCGGCGATCATGTCCTCGTCGTGCTCGACCACGATCACGCTGTTGCCGATGTCGCGCAGGTGCTTCAGGGTGCCGATGAGGCGGTCGTTGTCGCGCTGGTGCAGGCCGATGCTGGGTTCGTCGAGCACGTACATCACGCCCGTGAGACCCGAGCCGATCTGCGAGGCCAGCCGGATGCGCTGGGCCTCGCCGCCCGAGAGCGTCTCTGCGCTGCGGTCCAGGCTCAGGTAGTTCAGGCCGACGTCGTTGAGGAATTTCAGGCGCAGGCCGATCTCGCGCACGATCTTGTCGGCGATCTCGGCCTTGGCGCCGCGCAGGCGCAGGGTCTGGAAGTACGCGAGGCTGTCGCGCAGCGTGAGGTGGCTGATCTCGTAGATCGCCTGCTTCGACGACGCGGCGTCGTCGACCAGGAACACGTTGCGCGCCTCGATCCGCAGCCGCGAGCCGCCGCAGTCCGGGCACGGCTGCAGGTTGCGGTAGCGCGCGAGGTCGTCGCGCACGGTGGTCGAATCGGTCTCGCGGTAGCGGCGCTCGAGGTTGGGGATGATCCCTTCGAAGGGATGCTTCTTCACCAGCTTGCGACCGGCCGACTGGCCCGACTCCATCGTGTAGTCGAACTTGATCAGCTCCTCGCCCGATCCCTGCAGCAGCACGTGGCGGACCTCGGCGCGCAGCGATTCGAAGGGCGCGTCGACGTCGAAACCGTAGTGCGCGGCCAGGCTCTCCAGCATGCTGAAGTAGTAGCCGTTGCGGCGGTCCCAGCCCTTGACCGCGCCGCTGGCCAGCGAGAGCGACGGAAAGGCCACCACGCGCGCCGGATCGAAGAACTCGCGGTGGCCCAGGCCGTCGCAGCTCGGGCAGGCGCCCACGGGCGAGTTGAAGGAGAACAGGCGCGGCTCGAGCTCGGCCAGCGAGTAGTGGCAGATCGGGCAGGCGAACTTGGCGTTGAACAGGTGCTCGCGCGGCGCGGCCGGCAGGCTCGTCGGCGTGGGCGTGCCGCCGTCGGCCGGCGCGTCCATCTCCACGGCCAGCGCGCGGCCGTCGGCCAGGCGCAGGGCGGCCTCGAAGCTCTCGGCCAGGCGCTGCTGCATGTCGGGGCGCGCGCGCAGGCGGTCGATGACGACGTCGATGTCGTGCTTCTCGGTCTTCTTCAGCTTGGGCAGGTCGTTGTATTCGTAGGTCGCGCCGTCGACCCGGAAGCGCACGTAGCCGGCGGCCTGCATCTCGGCGAACAGCTCGACGAACTCGCCCTTCTTCTCGCGCGCCACCGGCGCCAGGATCATCAGGCGCGGCTCCCCGGGCAGCGCGACGACCGCGTCGACCATCTGCGAGACCGTCTGGGCCTGCAGCGCCAGGTGGTGCTCCGGGCAGAACGGCGTGCCGGCGCGGGCGAACAGCAGGCGCAGGTAGTCGTGGATCTCGGTGACGGTGCCCACGGTGGAGCGCGGGTTGTGGCTGGTGGCCTTCTGCTCGATGCTGATGGCCGGCGACAGGCCCTCGATGACGTCGACGTCGGGCTTGTCCATGAGCTGCAGGAACTGCCGCGCATAGGCCGACAGGCTCTCGACGTAGCGGCGCTGGCCCTCGGCGTAGAGCGTGTCGAAGGCCAGGCTCGACTTGCCCGAGCCCGACAGGCCGGTGATCACCACCAGCCGGTTGCGCGGGATGTCGAGGTCGACGTTCTTGAGGTTGTGGGTCCGCGCACCGCGGATGCTGATGCGCTGCTGCGCGAGCACGGCGCCCAGGTAGGCGTGGTCTTCAGGAGCGGTCACGGGCGGGGGGGAGGGAAAGAAGGAACTGGAAGGCAACCGAGCATGATAAGTGCCGGGTTCCGGCCGTGCCTGTCGTCGTCCATCCCGACCTCCGCAGGCCACGGACTTGGCCGATCGCGCCCGATCCGTGCTCGCGCCGGGTTGACTTCCGGGCCTGCGGCACAATCTTCGTCCTTCCCCTTTTTCCTTCTCCTCCACTCCATTCATCAGGAGCAGTGCACCCATGGCATCGGTCAACAAAGTCATCCTCGTCGGCAACCTCGGCCGCGATCCCGAAACCCGGACCTTCCCCAGCGGCGACCAGGTCTGCAACGCCACCCTGGCCACCACCGACAAGTGGAAGGACAAGCAGAGCGGCGAGATGCGCGAGGCCACCGAGTGGCACCGCCTGGTGTTCAACGGCCGCCTGGCCGAGATCGCCGCGCAGTACCTGCGCAAGGGCTCGCAGATATACGTCGAAGGCCAGATCCGCACCCGCAAATACCAGGACAAGGACGGTGTCGAGAAGTACGCCACCGACATCCGTGTCGACCAGATGCAGATGCTGGGCAGCCGCCAGGGCCAGGGCGGCCCGTCGGGCGGTGGCGAGGACGAGTACGGCGGCGGGGGCGGTGGCGGTGGCTACGGCCAGGGCGCCGGTGGTGGCGGTGGCGGCTACTCGCGCCCGCCGGCCGCGGCGCCCCGCGCACCGGCGGCGCGCCCGGCACCGGCGCCGGCGAAGTCCTCCTCGGGCTTCGACGACATGGACGACGACATTCCGTTCTAACCCCGAATTGGAAGTCTTTTTGTGGGTAGAGGCCCGGTTTTCCCCATGGGGCCCGGGCTTTTTTCTACCCACACTATTTTTCACCCTGTCAGCTTTGGTACTTATCCCTGACTTGCTCTTTAGTTTCTTCTTTTCTTAATTAGAAGAGAGAGGGGACGCCGCGGTGTGGGCAACTTCTGTACGCAGAAGTTGTCCATGCCTTTAAGGCGGGGGAGAGAGACTTCTCTCCCCCTGCTTGCGCTGTGCGCACGTCTCAATGGCTAAAAGGTCGCCGAAAAGGAACGACAGAAGATTTCGGTTTTCGCACGTCTTCCGGCTGAGCGGCTGGCGGGTGGGTGCGAGAAAGAACTCTTGGAACTGTTTTAATCTACAGTGTCACTGCACTGATTGCGCGCACCGCCGGGCGGTCTGACGAACTGTTTTCCGGTGCCTATCTTTGCCTCGAAGTTCTGTAATTATGCCGAGGATGGTCCTACGGCCGTGTTTAACTGAGTATCAAAGCTTGAAATACTGATTGGCCATCCCCAAATCTGAGCGGTCCGTATATGCGTAACTCTCGACGGTGAATTTCTCGCAGTGTCTAGCCACTCGGCTGCACTGAGCGGGATCGAATAAGACGGAGGAGCAATTGGCAAATGCGTTGGAGCCAAGTTGGAACGGGAACGACTACCAGACTCGATTTTTTTGGTATCACGCGACCGCTTTGGGCGATGACGAGCAGTCGCACGTCGTCGAGGTGACCTTCGAGGCGAAGGAACCGAAGGGTTTTGATGACGTTGTGGTCCGCTATCGGGCACCGGGCCGGCCGATAAGCTCGCAGCTCGGCCGAATCGCCGTCGACTTCCATCAGGTCAAATTCCATGCGGTTCAAGGCGGCCGCTTCGGCTACGAGGACCTTGTCAAGCCTGAGTTCATCAATGCCAAGGTCAGGTCGCTTCTTCAAGGACTGAGAGACACGAAGAAGACGGTCGAGAAGGACGCGGCGTTCTTCTTGGTCACGACCGATCGGGTCGCAGATGAAGATCCATTGGGAGAGATCCTCTCAACCAAGGACCACTCTCTCCACCTGGAAAAGCTCTTCGGCAAAGGTGGCGATCGCAGCAAGTTCGGACGGATTCGAAAGCTCTGGCGCGAGCACCTGGAGCTTGCAACGGACGACGAACTGCGAGAAGTCCTGCAAGGCTTTCACATCAGGCAGATGCCTCGCTCCCTCGATGATTTGCGTGAAGACGTCAACATGAGGCTTCAGCTGATCGGGATGGTCACATGCCGCGAAAGCATGGACTTCCGCTACGACCAGATCGCGCGCGAGCTCTTCAAGAAGAGGCAGAACTGCCTGAATCGAGAGCAGTTTGCGCAGCTGTGTCGCGACGAAGGTTGGCTTCGGGTCGATTCGAAAGACGTCGAAGCCATGCTGAACGTCTCCCTCAGATCGTTCGCAGACGTTTTTCCCGAGCATCTCGACGCTGCACCTCAGAACGCTCTTTCGCTCGTCGACGTGTTCGAAGGAAGGCATCTTTCGCCCGGGCAATCCTGGGCGATGGCCGTGCAGGCACCAGTCGAGAAGTTTTTGTTGGAAGTCCGCCAGCGGACTCAACGCATCCGCCTGCATCTCGACGCCCATCTGTCCATTGCGTTTCTCGGTGGCTCGATCTTCAACACGAAGTCGGGCACCACTGTCGAGCTCGTACAGAAGGGGCGTACAGGCTTGTCGATCTGGCGTGCAGACGACGGCAAAGCGGGACCATCCATCCCCGTCGCCACTCACGTGACTGGCAATGGCGATGACGTGGCCGTCGTGGTAAGTCTCTCGCGGGACGGTCTCAAGGACGTCATGGAGTATGCGGCGCAAAACCTCCCGAGGGTCGGTCGGTTTCTGCATGCCAAGCTGCAAACCGGTTCTGGCCAGATGAGCGTTGTCGGCGGCGCGCATGCAGCCACTCTCGCGGACACCGTGGTTGACGCCGTCCGCGAACATCGGCCTCCGAAAGGCGCCTCCACGCATATCTTCATCGTCGGTCCCAACTCGTTTGCCTTCTATCTGGGACAGCACGCCGTGGCGCTTGGCGCCTGCGTACTCTACGAGTTCGATTTCAACAACACGGGCACCGGTTCGTACCAGCCAAGCATCACCATTGGATAGCCATGGAACTCAATCCACAGTTCAGAGACTTTTTGAGCAACATTCGGCCGACCGATCGGCAGAAGGAGGAATGGCAGACCGGTGCGCGAACCCTGCGAAACCGGCTCAGCAACGACGCGAAAATGAGCAAGCTCATCGTGTCTACGTTCCTGCAGGGAAGCATTCGCCGTTCGACGGCGATCCGACCCGTTGGCGACAAGCGACCCGATGTAGACATCGTCGTCGTCACCAACATCGACTACAACGACACCACGCCCAAGCAAGCGATGGATTTATTTGTGCCTTTCCTCGATGAGCACTACCGCGGCAAGTGGGAGCCGCAAGGCCGTTCCTTCGGCATCGTGCTCTCGTTCGTCGAGCTCGACCTGGTCATCACCTCGTTACCGGTGGACCAGCGCTCGCGTGCGATGGAAGACCTGTATCGGTCGCAGTCGGTGCTCAATGATTCCACCCTGGAAGACGATTCGACATGGCGCCTGAATCGATCCTGGACTCCTTCGGGCGGTGGGCTCTTCCCTTCAACGGTCTTGACCGAGGATGCGCCGGAGTCGGACTGGAAACCCAATCCTCTTTTTCTGCCGGATAGGGATGTCGGGAACTGGGGTCGTACCCATCCTTTAGCTCAAATTCAATGGACTGCGGCTAAGAACCGGCGCTGCAACAAACACTACCTCAATGTCGTTCGCGCGCTGAAATGGTGGCGCCAGACCAACATCGAGAAGCTGCCGAAGTATCCCAAGGGCTACCCGTTGGAGCATCTGATCGGCAATGCCCTGACCGACGGCACCGCCAGCACGGCTGCAGGTCTTGTCCAAGCACTTGAAACGATCCGCGACCGTTGGGCGGCCATGGTTGAGCAGGGTGAAAAGCCCGTCCTTCCAGACCATGGCGTGCCCGAGCACGACGTCCTCAAGCGGTTGAGTGTCGAAGACTTCGCAGCGTTTCACGAGGCTGTGTCGGGCGCTGCTGAGCAGGCGCGTGCCGCCTACGACTCCACCGACGCTCAGGAAAGCGCTCGGCTATGGCAAGCCCTTTTCGGATCGAAGTTCCCTGCGCCGGGTCCTCAAGGCGGCGATCGCCCGCGCGACGGTTTCACGCAACCTGCGCGACCGGCCGACCCGCCGCCCACGCAACGCTTTGCCTGAATGGGCGGCTCGCAGACGTCTCCAGAAGCGCTCGTCATATTTTTTGAATGGCTGGCTGAGCAATCGAGCGTTGCAGTGCAGGGGGATTGGGTGTGGCGCGATCAATTTAAGGAATGGTCGCTCCCGATAAGCGTTCGCATCGAAGGCAACCCATCACCGCACGTCGCTCGCGAAACGCTTTGGCATCTGGTCTTGCGTTCGGAAGGTTCGAGCGTGGAAGTGAAGTTCTACCCCGACAAGCAGGACGGGGTCACAGTCACCTTTGCCCACCAGACCTACAACGGTGCCGGAGATGTCAAAAGGCCGTGGCGCGACGGTCATCCCTGTCTTGATCTTCCGCTGGCGAGACTCGGTAGGGTGTCGTGGAATGACGAGCCGTCGGCCATTTTGCCGCGACTTCAATGGCATTTGAATCGCCTTGTGAAATGGGTTGAAGCTGCCGCCGCCGGTGAGCTGACGCAAGCGGGTGACCCTTTGGAGCTTCCCGATCTTCGTGATCGCCTGGCCGCTGGCGTGGTCGGCTTTCGGGAACTTCCCGAACAACTGGAACGCATGGCAGGCGAAGAGGAGTTGTGGGGCTACGCTTGGCTGACTCCAGTGCCCGACGCTGTGAAGACATGGGTCATCAGCGAACGCATGAATCGAGCGGGGACTACGTTGGAGCGGGTCGAGTGGACCTCGGCAATCCCTCGCAGGCGAGACTCGATGCCTGCGCCGGCCGTTTGGTTACGCCTTGCTGAACTCCCAGTGTTGGAACCTTGGCGTCGACCTGAAACTTGGCAAGAACTCGACCGCATCGTTGCAGCCCAAGGCATCGATCTTTCAGCTGTTCTCGTGAGAGCCGGCATCCGCTATCGCTCCGAGCGGAAACGACGCAAGGCCTATCGCCTGCTGTTGTGCTTCCCCATGGCCGAATACGTCGGTGAGGCGCCCACCAGGATGCATTGGCTCGCCATCGCCGACGTTCCCCTCACGGAGAAGCTCGCGAAGCGTAACGGCTTCAAACCCTCGGAAGCGAATCACCGGCGGTGGGACGGCGAGATCGCTGGGTCGGCCGAGGCTTTGCGTTGGCAGCGCACCATGAATTGGGCGCCGGATCAGCTGCGCACGCGTGGCGAAGCGCGCGCAGACGTTCGTGGCAAGCGACTCCTGATCATCGGTGCGGGGAGCCTCGGCGCCGCCGTTGCGGACAAGCTTCTTCGCATGGGCGTCACCGACATGCGCATCCTCGATGGCGAGCGCCTGGAGGTAGGAAACCTGAGTCGTCACATCCTTGGGTTGTCGGATGCAGGTCATAACAAGGCAATTGCCTTGGCACGGCACCTGAATCTGTCCATGCCGGATGCAAATGTCGAGGGAATTGCTGCAGATTTTCCGCCGGTGGATGCTCAGACAAGAGCCTTGGTCGATGCGTGCGAAGTAATCGTCGATTGTTCGGCTGAGGATGCCGTGCTCGATGCCTTGGCTTCATTTCCATGGACGAGCGAAAAGAAATTCATCTCGCTATCCATGGCTTGGCGTGCCGACGGTCTGCTCGCGTTCAGCGCCAGCGAGGCATCGTTTCCGGCGCTTGATGCTCGCAGCCGCTTCAGTACGGCGCCCGTGCCGGCAGTTGACTTCGGCGAGGCTCGTTCAGAGGGCATCGGATGCTGGCTTCCCGTATTTCCGGCCCGCGCCGACGATGTGCATCTTTGGGCGTCGATTGGGTGCAAGTTCATTCAGCAAACGATGTCGAACTCAGAACGGCGCTTCGCGTATTTTCGACAGTCAGAATCAGGAGAGGTCGAACGTGTCGAAACCTAAGCCCTTTCAACGATTTGTGGACGGCACAGCCGGGCGGTTTGAGGTCCTGGTCGACGACCCAGCCCTGCGCGCCATGGTCCAGGCGTGCAAGCGCGCTGGCTCGAAAGAAACGGGCGGCATCCTCATTGGCCGGTTACAAGGCGATGGTCGAATCGCCTCGGTGTGCGAAGCGACCGAGAAGCCCGCAGACTCGTCTGCCGGATGGACGTGGTTCCAGCGGGGTTCGCATGGTTTGAGAGGCCTGCTCGTCAAGCGATGGGAGACGGGCCTGCACTACCTCGGTGAATGGCATTTTCATCCTGGCGCAGGATGTCAACCAAGCGGTGCGGATCTTTCCGCCATGGCCGCCATCGCATTGGACGAGCGATACGCATGTGCCGAACCGATGTTGATCATTCTGGGAGGGCGTCCGCCTGACGCCTTCCAGCTTTCGGTCACCGTATTCCCTCGTGGGGAGTCGACCATCGCTCTCTCCGGATGCCCCCTTTCACGCTTCAAATAATCGAAAACTCGTGAAGCGCGCGCAGTTGCTCAGGCGACAATTTCTCGGGACGCTGAGGTTCCCGTTGGGGATCCGGACGCGGGTTGGAATTCCTTTCGGTTACTCGCATCATGGGCTCTGTAAGGCGGTTCACGCCTATCAGCCATGCTGGCATGGGCGTCGCTACGCTGTTCCTGAGAGCAATGCATGCCCTAGCCACCCCACCGTTCGAAAAGCCTAGTGCTTCCGGCGCGAGCTCGCATCACAATTACGTGTACAACGAACTTTCACTGAAGGAGCGCGGCATGTGCGACTCCAAGACAGAAGAAAAGATTGAAGTCTTGAGCAGACAAGTCACTTGCCAAGTTCCGGA
This sequence comes from Variovorax sp. PvP013, assembly GCF_050435945.1. Classification (NCBI taxonomy): domain Bacteria; kingdom Pseudomonadati; phylum Pseudomonadota; class Betaproteobacteria; order Burkholderiales; family Comamonadaceae; genus Variovorax; species Variovorax sp. PvP013. Next base: position 436,849 of record NZ_JBNDLF010000004.1, on the reverse strand, counting down.
GCACTGGGGAAAGCTGCCGCTGACGAGGTTCTTCGATCTGGCGACTGACAACACCTATGCAGTGTTCGCTGCCCATCCGGAGTGGCTCTTCGCGCTCGAAACCCTGGATGACTTTCTTACCGAAAGAGCGCCCACGATATTCCATGAGCCCAGCGCCGATCTTAGAGTTTCGTGTCAGCTCTACATGCGCACTTTTGCTATCTTTCGTGCTGCTTGTCGATTGGCGCTGGCGGGACAGCTCTTTGAAACTACCATCTTGGCTCGCAGCATCATCGAATGCGCAGTCTACGCTTGGGCCTGCGGTCAATTGGAGGTGCATCGAACGGCCTGGGAGCAGCGAGCCGACGGTCCGGATCAAATGAAGCTGGCCAAGGAAGCTTTCAAATGGTTTCGCCTGATGGCAAATCTGCAGGAAGCCAACGTCAACCCGACCTTGATTCAGATCATCCAGGAGTAGTACAAGCGGACGATCGAAGATGGCGCCCATCCGAACGTCGAAGGCGTACAAATGAGCGTTGAGCACGCTGGCGTGGCAGATGGGCAGATCCAGATGAAAAGCATCTTTCTCCACGGGGAAGAAGGCACGAAGATGGCCGTGATGCTTATCGTCAGGGTGATGACGCTAGTGTATGGATTGATGGACCACACGGGAACATTGCCCTACCGCCTGCGAATTTTGGGTATCGATCAAGACTTCGAGGCGCAGCGAAGGCGCATGCAGGCAATTCTGGACGGCCTAGATTCCGCTTAAAAGATAAATCGGGTGAAAAGCGAAGCGAGGAGATGATCAGATGTTCGATGGACCTTGGGAGACTTGTTGGTTCGTACGCGGGCTAGACCCGGGTCAGTGTGCGTCGTGGGTCCAGGCATGGGGTAGCGTGATCGCAATCATCGCTTCGGTGATCATTGCCCTCTGTGTGCAGAGCCTGGAGGCGCGCCGCGCGCGCGCCGCGAGACTCGAGGAAGAGGTGCGACTCCTGAAGATCATTGGTCAATTTGTCTTTGAAGTGCGGGCGAAGCTTCGCGACATTGATGAACACGATGTTCCCTACCTTCACCACAAATGGGTCGCGATCGATGAACCAATTGCAAGTTTGAGAGCGATCGCTTTCGACAAGTACCCGTCTGAGCGGCCGGCATTTGCCGTAGCGACTTCGTTGACCAGCTATCGATTCCTGCGCGAAGCGCGCGAAAAGGTTGGGCAGACAGCGGGAACCGCGAATGAAGCGCGCCACATCGATGAATCTCGTCGTCATGCCAGGGATGGCTTCTTCCGCGCGGAACTCGAGATCCAAGCAGCGCTTGAAGCGCGCAAGTCGTCGCTGCCGCAGGTGCAGATCGATTTCGACCGAGGTGTCGCCATCCGCACGCTTATCCCTGACCCGGTGTGATGCGAGTTCCTCAAGGTCGAACGACTAAAAGCAGGAAATATTGACATGCTGGTTATGAGAGTGATCGGCGACTGCCCGGGATGTGGCGCCAAAGACGCGTACGGCAACGTATCCGTTACCGATGACCACGTGCTCAGAGGCTGCAGGCGCTGCGACTACCAAGCCTGTTCCTGGCTCCCCTCCATCCAAAAAAAGGTCATCTACCTCGACCAATTCTTCTTTTCGGGTGCGATGCGAGGACGCGATGCAAGATTCGAGGATGTTGCAAATAGGGTTCGGCGAGCGTGCCATCTTCAGCTCCTGATCGCTCCGTATTCGTCCGTGCACGAGGATGAGGCCCAGCAGTGGCGAGGCCATCTCGGCATGACTAACGCTCAACTGGTTGAATTCATCAAAGACACGGCAAGAGGCGCTGAGTTCGAAAAAGACTATGCCGTGGAACACGCTGAAGTGTTTCGGGCTTGGCAAGCTTTTCTTGATCGCAGACCAGCTGAATACACCGTGGACAGGAACGACGGACTTCAGGTGAATCTGACTCAGTGGGACGACTACTTTCGGATCGACGTCGGCGGGTACTTTCGAGACATCGAACTTAAGCGGCGATTGAAAGCCGAGTCAGTCGAAGAGCTGCTCGGCGTCCTCGACGCATGGCGAGCCTCCAAGCGAACGTTCGAGCAAGCTGTCGCACTGGAGATCGGCGAGGCCGGCAGGCAGTATCTTGATTTCTACATCACCAAACATCGGCGGCTCGCGCAGGGTGACTTCACCGCTGCCATCGACTCGCCAATTTCCTCGAATGTCGTTGAGCAGATGATGCACTGGTTGCCGGAAGACCAGTCCGTTGTCGACAAGCTTAGAAGATGTGCCGAATTTTTTGGTTCAGAGCACTTCTCCAATGTGCCCAACCACTGGATCTACTCGCACATGTTCGCCACGCTGAAGGAGATCTTGAAGGCAGGAGGTCTGACGAACCCGGACACGGCTCGCAAGACGCTGACTGGTGCTTTCGAGGACATCAGGCACATCTCGCTTTATGCACCGTACTGCGACGCGATAGTGATCGACAATTTCATGGCGGATCTCGTTTCCAGGCCCGGCATCCGGCTGGAGCAAAGGTACGGCGTGAAGGTGTTCAGCTTGAGCAGCTGGGACAGACTGATCACATGGCTCAACGAACTCGAAGCAGGCATGAGCGCCGAACACCGGGCCGGCATCGAGGCTGCTTATCCATCGGCCCGCTGAAGCTTGCGGGTCGAAATGCAAATGCCCGGGCGACGTCTGTTCCTGGATCCAGATGAGGCGACGTTCGTCCAGGCCTTCATGGAGAAGGCTAGGTCAAGGACACTTGGAAGCGCGGCCACCGGACGTTCATGCTCGCCTTTCCGCGCCCGTATGCCTAGACACAAGAAACCATCGCATGTCCCAAATAGACCTTGCATCGCTTAACTACGAGCCCGGCGCCGACGAAAAGCTATATCACTACTGTCCTGCCACCTCGTTCTGGGCAATCTTGAATAGTCGTACCTTCTGGCTATCCGCCATCCACTCCTTGAATGACAGTAGTGAACTACAGTGGGGTCGAACGCTCGCAGCGAGGGTGCTTGCAGATGACATTATTGAGTTCAAGGCTGATTTCAGGTTCGCCGTGCACAGCACTTTCTCATCGGCAGATAAAAATGTCTTACCGGTTGTATTTTCGCTGTCGCGAAATGGTGACCTGCTTAGCCAATGGAGGGCGTACGCGGGGGATGCAGACGGGTTCGCGCTCGAACTTGACGCAACGCGGCTACAGACAGCTTCCGCAGTCAACATGAAGACAGTCTTATATGACCAGCGCGAGCAGGAAGCGCTAGTCCGCTATAGCCTTCAGAGTTTTGCAAATTGGTGGAGGAGGGATGAAAAGGCTGCAAAAATGGCGGTGATGGAGGTGCTTCCATCATTCGCAATGGACCTTCTTTCATTGAAGCATCCCAGTTTCTATGAGGAGCAGGAAGTGCGAATGGTCCGACTGCTCGTTCGGGACGGCTCGTCTTTTGTCGACCCTGGTGGAACTCTGGCATCAGGCCCGGCTCCTGCATTGCCTATCCACTCAAGGAGTTCCAGAGGCATTGAGGCACCTTACATCGCGCTCCCTATTGACATGGCGGACCTAGTTACCGGGATTGTCTTAGGGCCCAAGAACTCGATGCTGCCACACGAGGTCAACGCCAAGTTGGCGGAATGCGGGCTTCCTAGAGTTCGTGTCTGGAAGTCCACATCACCGTACCGCTGAGCGTGTCGTGCAGTGGGGACGCTGGGCAGAGGCTTAAACCATGAGCGGGTATGACGGGCCGGCCGATAGCCAAATTTCAGTGCGGGGTGACGGGCGTCTGCAATGCCTACGAGCCGGGCAGAAATGGTTCAAATGTTTACTGCTGTGAACCGAATTGGCTGAGACCTGATTAGCCGACGGTCAATGGATCGCGTCGCCAGCACCGATAGCTGGCGCTTTAACGCAGGCTAAACGCTGCGCGACGCGTGAGCTGCTTTCGCTCGAAGCTGCTCAACCTTCTTGGCCAGCGACCATGCCGCCATTTCCTGCTGATCACTTTCGAACTTATCCATATGATCCCAGTAGTCGCGATAATGCGCTTTGTTAGGCGACTCGATAATGTCTTCCAGGATGGCCGAAAGTCGCTGCAATGCGGATTTCCTGCGGTATATCTCGACCACGTCCAAGGCAGACAGTTCTGATGTAAGTTGAACGTTTACTGCCTCGTTTTCACGGTTGAGAGCGATGCACCATTGACCGTGTGCGAGCTTGTTCCTCAATAAGATGGGGTCAAAGATGAACTTTTCAATCAGACGCTGAAGTCTCTGTTTTACATTGGGACCATGACTACCTTTCACGCCATAAACACTGCGCATAGAAAGTTCAACACATTTAATCCATCCCTCATTCACACCGCCGGATTTTGTGGCAGCTTTAACTTGTTCGATCTCGTCGAGGGTCAAGCCTTTGGGCGTATGGAGAATCTTAGAGAAAAGCGCTTCAGCAAGGGCGCAGTAGACAAGTGCAAGAATCTTGGTGTTCACTTGAACCGCCACATAGTTGCTCGTTAGCAGTAGAGCGTTCAACTGACGGTTAATATGCTTCCAAGAGCGTTCTAACTCTTGCACATTCGTGGTCTGAGCGCGAAACACTTCTATGCGCTGTTGTTCTTGCATGTCTTCCTCGGTAGATAAAGGGCACTAAGGACAATGCCCTTTATCTACCCGGAATCGAACCGGGATTGCCGGATCCGAAAGGGTCCGGTGCCTTACCAAATTAGGCGATAGATCCGACTTGATTATGTCATAAATCTTACGTCCTGTGTAATGCTGCATGCTACTTCGGCGGGTGTTTGATGAGTGTGCGGGTGCTACACCTTGCACTGAGTAGAGCGGTAAGCGCGCGGGGAATGATCGCAGGATTCGCGCTTCCGGTCATTCATCGCGACCAGAGCGGCAGACTGCATTCGCCGCAGAACGGACTTTCTTGAGGGAAGAATAAATGACCGCTTTGGGCCCCAAGCGGCCAATCAATCTGCTTCACAACCGTCATACAGCTATCGCGAAGCGTTGCCGGACCCTTCAGTAAAAGCTCTCCGACTCTTCCACCGCTACCTCAATTCCGCTTCCAAGATTTGCCACGTGGACGTCCATATCCGTGATAACGAATTTATTGTTTTGGACCTCGAACGACATTTCAATCTCCACCGTCACGTCAAGAGACGAAGTCTCTTCGCGGCGAGTTTTGCCAGCAGAGTACATTCGATCATCTTCCCGATCATAGTACCCATTGATGAAGTCAGGCCCATCAACAACGACTTCATAATGAACCGTGACGTCAAATGAAACGAGGCACGTTTCGTCATCGATTGAAATTATGTCGGGATCAAAATCATCGACGCTGCTAACCGTATGGGAATTGACCTCGGCATCATCCCAAGTGGAGACGTTATAAAACTCGGCGTCATTTACCTGTTTTGTGATTGCTTTCCGAATATGCTCATCGTGGGCTGCCAGATACGCTTTTATCGCCGCAGCACGGTCCTCATCATGGCTGTTATAGAGGTCCAATAGCTTCGGTAGGTCTTCAATAAGCAAAAATCGATTGTTCGCAGCACAAAAGGCTATAAGGTCAGAGTCTTCGGAAACAACGTAGCATTTTTCATTTTCTCCCAGACTAGCCTCGATCGCTAGCATGCTGAAGGCATCAGGAAACTCGTCTTTCTTCTTACCTTCTTGGAAAGGTGCTTCGTGCTGGAAGTACTTACGAAAAACCTCATTCGCATCGACCTTTGAGAGATCGAGGACTGTCGCGTTGCTGTCATCGATAAATCCCTGAAAGACTTCCTGCGCCTGCGACTGCACCCTGCTATGATCATACTCAGCAAAGAATCCGGCAATTATTGGATTCTTGGACGTTTCAAGCATCTTTGCTTTACGTCTAAAATCCATGACGCGGTTCAATCCCTCTTTTATAGCGTCATAAATCTTATCCTTGACTTCTTGGACTGTGATAGTCGTCATCAGGTGATTGAATGCTCCATCGCCCGAGGCATCTGCAAATGCTTGCATCGCTTTGGAACGAAAATCGAGGCCAGATTTAACGAATGACTGAGTGTCGATGAAGACATTGCGTGTTTGTAAAGCCAAATTTACCTCCAATCCAATTACTTAATTTTTCGAAATACCTATTGCTGCGTTGCGCGCAGGCAAAATGAATGGCGGCTAGTGGCCGGTTGCGATCGTTCGCTGAAGAGTCGGAACTTCACAGACGAAGCGTCATAAAGACGCTGTTGTCGTCTTCCGCATAGTTACCAAATGGCCCGCAGAAAGTAAAGCCTGCGCTCTCATACAACCGGTGGGCTGGGACGAATGCTGTCGCCGTGCCGGTCTCGAGGCTGAGGCGCTCGTAACCTCGCTCTTCGGCGGTCATCAAAGTATGCTGGAGTATTTGCCGCCCCGCTCCGCGACGTCGCATCGCGGCCGGGGTGCGCATTGATTTGACTTCGTCGTGAACCGGACTCAACTCCTTGAGTGCGCCACACCCGAGCAAAGTCTGGTCGTCCCAAGCAGTCCAAAAGGTGACGTCCGGCTGCCGTAACTTGTCCAGATCTAACGTATGAACACTTTCTGACGGACTTAGATCGTGCATGTTTTGCAGATGCTCACTCAGCAAGGCATGGACTTCTACGCGTGTTAGGTCACCAGTTTTAATTTGCATCGCAATTTTCGAAGGTCTGCTCATTGCCGAAAACCGACATCAGTGCTGTGTGTCAAGCCCGAATTGGCCAAACGGTGCTCCCTGTCAGAACTAGAACAGATGAGCTCTGATCACGTCTCCGACAGTGTCATCCGAGCAAGCAGAATTTGAATATCGATCGGCAATCCTTGCTGCGATGGCCACAATTTCTAACGCATAGTCGACCAAGTTTTGATCGAGAGGATCACCTTTGCGAATCAGACCGATACGTTCAGCAGCGGCGGCATACAGCGCATGGGCCTCGGCCTTCGGCGCACCGTCCCCGTCAAGCACTCCGGCACGGGTTGTACTCATTTCCATCTCCTGTGAATCGATTGCAGATCATGCGCGTGCGCAGGGTAGATCCGTCCACCGCGTTGTGTAGTCGGGAGTCTTCAGGTCTTGCTTCATCACCCACGAACGCGCTTCGCGTGCCGTGCCCGCACTTGCCAGCGTCAGTGCGCCGCGGCCGTACCGACCGTTGATGGCATCCATCGCATCCATGAGTTTGCTGCGGTCTTCGCTGGCGTCGTCCAGGTCCAGCTCGCCCTGTTCGGTCGATGCATCGTGCAAGTCGAGCAGCATCACGCCCGCTTTTGCGAAGCGGTACCCTGGTCGGTAGATCGCGCGTAGCCCACGCACCGCGCTGGACGCGATCAGACCGCTGTCAGACGTCGGTCGTCGCAGCGGAACGGTGATCGATCGCGCGTACTGCGGATCCTCCCTGCGGAAGGGACTCGTATTGATGAACACCAGCACTTGTCCGGCGTACCCGCCTTGCTTGCGCAACTTCTCGCAAGCGCGTGATGCGAACTCGGTGACAGACTCGACCAAGTCGGCGAGCTCGGTGATGGCGGTGCCGAAACTGCGGGTGCAGGCGATCTGTTTCTTCGACGCCGGCGAGTCTTCGAACGCGATGCATGCCTGTCCCTGCATTTCGCGTACCGTGCGCTCCAACGTCACTGACCAGCGCCGCCGCGCTACCACCGGGTCCATGCGGGAGACATCAAGCGCGGTTTTCAGTCCTGCTTCGCGCAACTGTTCAGCAATGCGCCTGCCGATACCCCATATCTCACCCAAATCTGTTGCCTCGAGAACGGCGTCGAGGTCGGACGCGGGCAGGGCGGCCAGGTTGCACACGCGCGCCAGCTCGGTTGGGTAGCTGCCCGGTTTCCGATCCGCGCTCTTCGCGATGTGGTTGGCGAGCTTGGCCAACGTCTTCGTGGGCCCGATGCCGATGCCGACCGGCACGCCGATCCACTGCAGGATGCGCTCGCGCACGGCATGCGATCGCTTGCCCAAGTCACCACGCATGCCGGCGAGGCCGATGAACGATTCGTCGATGCTGTAGATCTCCTGCTCAGGCCCGAGGCCCGCGGCGATCGACATCATCCGGTTGCTCATGTCGCCGTACAGGCAGAAGTTCGCTGACAGTGCGACCAGGCCCGCGTCGGGGTACTTCTTCTGAATCTGGAACCACGGCTCGCCCATGGTGATGCCCAGCGCCTTGGCCTCGTTCGACCGCGCGATCGCGCAGCCGTCGTTGTTGCTCAGCACGATGACGGGCCGGCCTTCGAGACTTGGCCGGAAGACGCGCTCGCACGACACGTAGAAGTTGTTGCCATCGACGAGCGCATACATGGTGACCTCACTGACGGAAGCGCTTGATGGTCGCCGTCACCACGCCCACGATGATGAGCTGCTGCCCTTCACGGAACGTGATCACAGGGTAGGTCGGGTTGGCAGGCACCAGCTTCACGCGGTCAGCGCGCTTGTAGAGGTACTTCACCGTGAACTCGCCGTCGACCTGGGCCACGACGATGTCTTTGTGCGCTGGTGTCAGCGCACGATTGACCACCAGAACGTCACCGTCGAAAATCCCAGCCTCGATCATCGACAACCCCGAAACGCGCCACATGAACGTGGCGGCAGGGTGCGTGATCAGCAGTTCATTGAGGTCATGCCGCTTGACCGCAAAGTCGTCTGCCGGAGAAGGAAAGCCGGCTGCCAGAAGGCTTTGAACGATCGGAATCAGCACGCGCGGCAGCGGTTCTGCCGGCGGAATGATGAAAACGACACTACTGTTCATGCATACAGTATAGTTTTTCCTCGTGCTTGGGTGTCCACCCTTTTCTGAAGCGGTGTGCAGTGATCGAGAAATGAGCAGAAGAAGTTCACGGTGGCACGGCAGTGGACGCTACGATCGTCAACAGGCTTGATGCTGCGGAGGATCCGATAGACATATGGGATGCAGACCTCAATGTGGCAAGGCAGCGTTGAAGAACGTGACTGAGAATCGTGCAACTGGTCCACGCCATGGCATTGAGAATGAAGATGCTGAACACATAGCTTGGAGCATGTGTAGACCACACGAAAGTCAAAACTGAAGCATTTCGTGACTCACTTCAGTATTTCCACTTTAGGTGTCTGCTTAAAACTTCGCTATATTCAGTCGCTACCGGAATACCTTCGCAAACCGAGCGCAAGTACAGCGCAAAAATGATACTGATTCAGAAAAAACGATGACTGTTGTAGAAAACCAGATAAAAGTGTTAGAAAAAGAACTTGAACAGCTCTATCGTCGACGCGATGCGATACGCCTCGAAAGCGCGAAATCGTACGCGGACGTTTTTCTTCGAAAGCTTGAAGCTGACGGGATTCCTTTGAAAGTTGGATTGCAAGCAATTCGCGATCTTGCGAAATTGAATCCTCCTGTGTAGCCATCGATGCATTGCGCCCTCGGTGATTAGCTCTTCGATGGTGTGATGACTAACCAAGACGATGTTCCGGTAGAACCTGAGCAAACGATTCAGCCGAACAATGCAGAGCTTCCTGCAGAGAGCCCGAAGTTAAATTAACAGCGCAGCGTTTCTGGCGTTGAGAGGCTATCTAAAGAAGAATTGTGCACGCTGCGTCCAATTGCATTGGACCGTGGCCGCGAGCTTCAAATACGATTCAATTTGCGTGGTCTGGCATGATGCAGCTTCTTTGCTGGTGCGCACGTGACAATTGCATATTATGTCTTCTAATCCGGTGAAAGCGAACGTCGGCAAACTTGATCTGAAATTTTTATGACGGCAAATTCACCCCCCAGTGATGATTTTGCAGATTTGCGCTTAAAGAGAAAGCAAGCGATTGACTTTGCACGTGCTTCTGTTGAACTCTCTGGTTTTAAAATAACCCAAGATGAAGAAGCACGTGCTCAACGTTTTATAGATGGTGAGATCACTTTGACGGAGTTCGTGGGTGCCCCTGGCAAATGCTGAGCGAATGACCGCTTGAGACTGGGTTCAGCCAGTCGAATTTCGCAGCCGAAAGGCAGCAGTCTGCTAGACCTTATCTTCGCTCTCCCGCAGCACCATATAGCTACTGGCACCAGAGCAGAGGACCAGGCCCAACGCGTCCTCGTTGCCTGCGCTCCCGAACCTGAAAGTGGCCGGCAGCCCCCTTACGAAAAGAAAAGTGCAAATGAAACAGATAGGCTTTGACAAGAGGTTCACACTACTTGCTCAGGAAGCACACCTTACGAAGAACACCCTCCTTTCAGGCTTTGACCTTTTGCTCAAAGCCAACTTCTTCCAAGACAAAGAGGGCTACTTTTACTCGTCTTTCTTCCACGTTTCCATCGGCATCGAGCGCATGTTGAAGCTGGCCGTCATCACCCACTACATGCTGACAAACCACTATGCTACGCCCACCGTCAAGCATCTCAAGAGAGAGTTCGGCCATGATGTGAAAACTCTTTATGGCGAGTGCGCGAAGCTCACGCTAAGTTACCGCCCCACGCGCACAAAGCAACCTGCCCTGACCGCTGAAGACGAAGCTCTGATCGACTTCTTCACTGAGTACGCGATTAACTCCCGCTACTTCAATCTCAACGAGCTGTGTGAGGCCAAGCTCAATCGGAGCCCGCTTGATCAGTGGCTCGACATTGCACGCTCAATCTACGAGCAGCACACGCCCCGCCAGGTCAGGCAAAAATGCACCATGGACTTGCTCTACAGCATGGACAGGAAAGGCGTTTCTAACGAATTCACCATGAACTTGGACGAGATCGGCCACCCCATGATGGTGTTCGACTGCATAAATCGCCAGTATGTAATCAAGAAAAGCGGTCCTCTTGTCATCTGGAGGCTTGTGGAAATCTTGCGCCCCATTCACCTTCTGCTTGAGTCCATGGCGTGCCAAGCTAGTGTGGATGAGGTCGCCCAAGGTCATAAAAGCATGATCATTCCCCACTACGAAGATTTCTTTTACTTCCTCCTTGCCGAAAAATCGGCTATCAAGCGCCGCAAAAGGTGGATGGAAATTTTCAACAACTGAATGACTAATTTCCGCACAACAAGGCAAAATAGCCTTCAACTAAACCGCTAGTGTACTTAGGAGAGATGCCTTGTCCAAATCAGCTCAGATAAAACCCTTGCCAGAGGTTTTGGCAGCAGAGAACGTTCCCACGAATCTAATTGATTCAGTTAAGGACTCTGGCTTCTACATGCGCGGCTGGGTTGATCCATTCTCCGGCAGGACGTGGCAGTCGGTCAGCGACATGATGTATGGAAACAAGCAATTCTCCAGTAGCTTCCCAACTGAGGAATTTATCAAATACATCAACGGAAATTACTCCTTTCCCGCCCTACCTCCGCCACGCAGTTACGATGTTAGTTCCGTTGCGGAAATCCATGAGGTTCTGGCTGAGCCGCGCAGGGCGCACCACATGTCCGAAGGCACCTTCACTTTTCGTGGCCAACCAAAAGAGTACAAGTACAAGCGAAAGATCCCAAGTCCGGTCAGGGCCGGCAAGGACGGTCGCGAAATCTCAATCCTGTCAGGTGCCTATCGCCAAACAGACGAGTTTTATTCATTTGCGCGGTCGTGTCCCGAGCGCCGGTCGTTCGAATGGCTACTGGCCGAACTTGAACCGAACAATCCGGACGTGTTCTTAGACTCGCAGTCTGCGTACGACATCATGCGTACGGAGCAGCACTACGCAACTCAGACTTCTGGACTCGATCTCGCCTTTGGTCTAGACACCGCTCTCTTCTTTGCAACGCATCGCTTCAAGTTCGACGAAACAGATCGTGCATATTATGAAGCAGTGCCCAACGGTGAACATTCGGGCGTCATCTATTGCTTCAGGTTTCGTGACCCGCCTGTAAAGCGGACGCAATATTTGATTAAAGACTTCGATCTCTTCAAAACGTACCCGCCACTGAGGATCATTCGGCAGGAATGTGGTTTACCGCTCATTATGCCAAGCGAGAGAAACATCGCGTTGACAGACGTTGACTGTATCATCAATCTGACTCCAGAATTCTCTCTACCCGAAACCTTTCAGATGTCGCGTGAATACATGTTTCCTTCGGTCAAAGAGGATGGCTTTTACGGGAGGCTCTTGCAGCTTAAGGACAAGGAGCCGGACTTGCTTCAAGATATAGTTGAATACAAGTGGGCACGTGACTAGCAAGCAACAAAATCTAACCGGCGCTTTAGCGGACGGCTTTGCAATCCACTCAGCTTAAAGGCTAAAAACCGCTTTGAGGAATACTGAAATTCCGCTTTGGGTCCCGGACCATCATGGGTTTACCGTCCAAAAAGCGGCATTGATTCAAGACAGATTGATCCAGCGTTCCAGGCATTCGCTGGGTTTCCCCAGTCACATTTGCGACCACGATATAGTTTAACTTAACGCTTGCACGGTTTCACGGACTTTTCAGGCTTGGATTTTTGAACAGACACCTGCTTTCAAACCTGTATTGCAAGCCACTTCTACCGGGAATCAGTGTCCAGAATATCCGCAGAGCCCGTTTGTCTCGACAGCTTTGCGGTCTAAATTACGTTAGACATTTCCAAGTGCCAAAAACTGTTCCACGACTTTATACAAAAATCGCCCGTAAGCCGGCTGACAGGTCACGCTATCGGAACCCCGACAATGACCCACAGGGACCTTATCTGTTGGCAGACGTCACTTCGCCTTTCGACAGACCCATGCAGAGGTATGAGTGGCACGGCCAGTTTCCGCCTGCTGGAAGATCTTGGCGCTTCACAAAGTCCAAGGCTGAGTTGCTGGATGCTGAAAAAAGAATCGTTCTAACTGCTGCCGGAAGACCCCGGCTCAAACGCTACTTGAGTGAGGCAATCGAAGCAGAAACCCTTCAAGCTCCAATATCGGGAAGCTCCCAGCTAGAGTTCATTGTGCGCAATGCAATGAGAGCAATAGCAGTCGCAATTGCCGAGAATCCCGCTTGTCTTCGCGATGTCGAGTGGCGTGATCTTGAACGAGTCTTACGCGAGGTCTTTGAGGAGCTCGGATTTGTAACCCGTCTTACTCGCTCAGGAAAAGATGGGGGGTTTGACCTGCAGTTGAACTGCACTGATGCCGGTGTTGACAAGCAGTTCCTCGTTGAGGTCAAGCATTGGGCTGGCAGCGGAAAGAAGCCGGGGCGGCCGGTGCTCAAGTCACTGGTAGATGTCGTGGCGAAGGCGACCTCCAGTTCCATTGGACTAATTCTCTCTTCCACGGGCTTCACGACAAATGTCCTGAACGGGCGCACTGAAGTGGAACAGAAGACAGTCCGCCTTGGCGGGCGTGCAAAGATCGTCTCACTTTGTCAAAACTATCTTCAAGACACTGCCGGAATTTTCAAGCCAACGACGGACCTTGCGGACATGCTTCTTGAAGGCACGTCGTAAGCACTATATAAGTATAAGCGCCTAACTTAAAACGTTATTCCCCACGGGCTAGCTCGTCATGCACCTGCTCAACGAAATCACCGATCGCTTAAGTTCAAATTCGCCGAGCCTTGAAGACGCGCTCTTTAAGGCGCAGGTGCTCGCCCATCGTCTTGGTGAGCAAGACATGAAGCAGTGGGTGTCAAATGAACTAAAGGGCTACCCCGATCGCGAGAACCTTCCGACCTACCGTGTCGTGCCCGTCACCGTGATGGCAAATTTGAGCAACGGGTAGTTCGCTACATAGACCAGCCGCTCCCAATGATGGGCGTAGATCAAAGACTTCGGGAAGAGCTCGAAACGCGGAGAGTGTCGGAAAGCGTTGCGGTAGTGGCTGAGTGGACAAAGCTCGACACAGACTTAGCAATTGTCGTCGCACCAGAATACTATGGCCACATCAAAAAGGGCATTGACCGCAGCTTCGAGATTGAACGTGCCTGGGGAAAGCACTCCGTCGGCGCAATGCTCCAGATTTTCACCGAGGTGCGCTCGCGTCTCCTTGGATTGGCTCTTCAAATGTCGGACCGCATTCCGCAGGAGCCGCGTCTGGAAGCCATACGAGCAGTGGCCCAGGAAGTGGCGGTTTCGGAGATCTTTCGGAACGCGGTATTCGGCAGTAATACGACAATTGTGGTTGGTGGCGGGTCGATTCAGGGTGTCACCAACAACGTGACCGTCAATGGCCTAGGCAGCCTAATGTCTGCGCTGCGCGCCTACGGGGTTCAAGACACTGACATGGAGCAGCTCAAGCGGGCCATAGAGATCGACGACGCCTGTGACGACGTCAAGAACAAAAAGCTCGGCCCTAATGTTCGGAACTGGATAGGTAGCATGGTTGCGAAGGCTGGCGAAGGCGCTTGGGAGATCAGCGTATCCACCGCCGGCGGTGTGTTGGCGGCAGCTATCGCCTCCTACTATGGTTTCGGTGGGGCCTAACCATTTTTCTGGCGTACCGCCTCCAGTGATCGCTGAATTCACACGATGAACGTCCGCTTTCATTTGCGGTGACCGGCTACTACTGGCCGAAAGCTGGCATCGCACATCTGCTGTATGACTGACCGCAATCAGTCTGAAGCGGACCTAGGCACCCAGAGGCACAGGCGAATTGCGAATTCATGCTACGCGGCTGAGTTATCTCTCGCTGCAAACCGCCGTCGATAGTCTCGCGGGGCCACGCCCAGGTGGCGCTTGAAGGTGACGCGCATGCGCTCCTCGTCGCCGAAGCCGCACAGGCGCGCGATCGAGTCGACATTGCGTGGCGAGTCCTCGAGAAAGCGCCGAGCAGCCTCGAGCCGGAACACCTCCACCGCCTTGGCAGGGGTGCGGCCGGTCTTCTCCTTGTAGACCCGAGCGAAATTGCGAGGACTCATGCGCGCCCTCTCGGCGAGGAACTCGACCGTGAGGTCCCGACGCTCCAGGTTGCCCGCGATCCACAGGTTGAGTTCGTCGAATGTGTGGGCATCGTCAGCCTGCGCCTGCAGCAACTCGCTGAACTGCGACTGCCCGCCCGGCCGCTTGAGGAAGACGACGAGTTCTCGGGCCACCTCCATCGCGACGTCGTGGCCGCAGTCAGCTTCGACCAGCGCCAGCGCGAGGTCGATGCCCGCGGTGACGCCGGCCGATGTCCAAACCGCGCCCTGTTGCACGAAGATGGCGTCGCGGTCGATCTGCACCGTCGGGAAGCGTTGGCCCATCAACTCGAACATGAGCCAGTGCGTGGTGGCGCGCTTGTGGTCGAGCAGACCAGCCGCAGCCAGCAGGAACGCGCCGCTGCACACCGATGTCGTACGTCGCGTCTTGCCCGACGCGCGGCGCAGCCAGCGGACGAGCGACTCCGAATGGTCGAGCACCTGCGCCATGTGCGGCGAGCCGGGCACGACGAGGGTGTCGACCGTGCTCGGGCGGTAGGCGGCGAGCGCGTCGGTCTGCAGCACCAGCCCTTCGGCGCTGCGCACCAAGCCGCCGTCGAGGCTGGCGGTGCAGCGCTCGTAGCCCGCGAGGCCGCGCGCCTCCATCGCCTTGGTGGCCGCCCAGAACACCGTTTGCGCACCGGTCAGGTCGAGCAGGCCGACGTCGGGGAAGGCGACGAACAACACCCGTTTCGCGCGTTGCCGCTTCGGTGCATTCATTGGCAGTAATTCAGGGGTCTTTGTCATTGGCGCCAGATTGTTCCATACCTACGATGGCGCCATCAACCCAAGGAACACCCATGAAGATCGTCGTGATCGGAGGCAACGGCCTCATCGGCAGCAAGCTCATCGCACTGCTCCGACAGCGCGGACATGAGGCCATCGCGGCCTCACCCAGCACCGGCGTCAACACGCTGACCGGCGAAGGCCTGGCAGCGGCTCTGGCCGGCGCGCAGGTCGTGGTCGACGTGGCCAATTCGCCGTCGTTCGAAGACGCAGCCGTGATGCACTTCTTCGAAACTTCGGGCCGCAATCTTCTGGCGGCGGAAGCGGCAGCCGGCGTGCAGCACCATGTGGCTCTGTCGGTGGTGGGCACCGAGCGGCTGCAGGGCAGCGGCTACTTCCGCGCCAAGCTGGTGCAGGAACAGCTAATCGAGGCCTCGAAGATTCCGTACACCATCGTGCGGGCCACGCAGTTCATGGAGTTCCTGGCAGCCATCGCGCAGTCCGGCATCGAGGGGCAGACTGTCCGGCTGCCGTCCGCGCACCTGCAGCCCATCGCAGCGCAGGACGTGGCCCTGGCCATGGCCGATGCAGCGCTGGGCGCACCGGTCAACGGCATGGTCGAGGTCGGCGGACCCGAGCGCGCCGGCATGGCCGCCATGGTCGAGCGCTACCTGCGCGCCAGTGGCGACGCGCGGATCGTCGTGACCGACGCCCAGGCGTCTTACTTCGGCGTGGCGATCGACAACGCCTCGCTCACGACGCGCACCGACGCGCGACTCGGCGCGACCACCCTCGACGCCTGGCTAGCCGCGCGGTGAACGTCGGCCGCTCGTACCGGCTGCGCGAGTTCTTCCTGTGGACGCGGCGCGAGCTCTACCTGCTTCTCGCGCTGGGCATCGTGCCGGTGTGTCTGTACGAACTCGCCGGCTGGCATTGGCTTGCGATTCCATGGACAGTGGTGGCGCTGATCGGAACTGCCACAGCGCTGATCGTGAGCTTCAACAACACGCAGACCTATGCCCGGACGGTAGAAGCGCAGCAGGTGTGGACGGCCATTCTCAACAACAGCAAGGCCTGGGGCCTCATGAGCCGCGACTACCTGAAGAGCTCCGAGGCCACGCGCCACTTGGTGAACCGGCACATCGCCTGGGTGACGGCGCTGCGCTACCAGATGCGCCGACACCGGGCCTGGGAGAGCACCAACCGACGCACCAATGCCGAGTACCAGGCGTTCTACGCAGTTCCGGAAAAGGAGAGCACGCTGGAGGCCGAACTCGCGCGATACCTCGAGGCCGACGAACTGCGCAGCGTGCTCGCCTCCCGCAACAAGGCGACGCAGTTGCTGGCGAACCAGAGCCGCGCGATCCACGACTTGTTCACCAGTGGCGAGATCGCCATCAACTTCTTCATCGAGATGGAAAAGGCGATCAAGGAGTTGCTCGATCACCAGGGCCGCAGCGAGCGCCTCAAGAACTTTCCGTACCCGCGACAGTACGCCATCATCAACGCGCTGTTCATCCGGATTTTCTGCATCCTTTTGCCGTTCGGCATGCTGAAGGAGTTCGATGCCCTGCAACGTGTGTGGCTGGTGATTCCGTTCAGCGTGATCATTTCATGGATGTACACCTCGCTGCAGCAGGTGGGTGAAAGCACCGAGAACCCGTTCGAGGGCGGTGCCAACGATGTGCCGATTGCGCAGATCGCCCGAATGATCGAAGTCGAGGTGCGCGAACTTCTGGGCGACACCGACTTGCCGCCACTCTTGCGGGCCAAGAACAACATCATTCTTTAGGCCGCTCAGGGTCAGATAAAAGCGAACTGTCTGCTTTGCAGCGGTTGCAGACAGTCGGCTTCGAGCAGGAAACGGCGCAGTTCCGCCAGAACCGGACGTTCCCCTGTGCAGCAGAATTTGGCTAGAACCGGACTTTGATTGGCCTGGCGACCACCCAGGCGCACAATGGCGCCGATTACAAACGAAGCGAGTTGTGCTAGAAACTGAAAAACCGGTTAATCCACCAGTCGATCAGTTCCTCGCGAGCTTAATGAGCAGGTGCAACTCTGGGACTTCGTAGAAGCGTTTCCGCTTTCACAACAACTGCAGAGGTGACAACATGGCAGAAAAAAAGCTGTTCGTGAGCTTTGACTTTGACAATGACGCGACGCTAAAAATGCTGTTCGTCAATCAGTCGAAGCACCCGGACGCTCCTTTCGACATCTGGGATTCATCGGTGAAGGAGCACATGACCGGTGATTGGCAGGCAAAGGTGCGTGAAAAGATTCGGAACGTTGATGTTGTCTGCGTCCTCTGCAGCTCGACGACTTATACCGCAAAGGGCGTTGCCATCGAACTGCAGATTGCGAAGGATCTTGGCAAGGAGTATTTCCTGCTCAAGGGCTACAAAAATTTAGCCTGCACCAAACCGACATCTGCGTCGTCTGCCGACAAGATGTACGACTGGACGTGGGAAAACCTGAAAAACTTGATCCACGGCGGGCGGTGATGCCAGACGTTCCGCAGAGGACTCTTTGGAACGAGATCACTGAAGGCGTCGTCTACCCGTCCAACGACAAGTGGCACGGCCATCTGCTGGAACAGTACAAGCTGTATGTCGAGATGGCAGATCGAATTAGCCAACGCCGGACGACTGCCAACTCGTATTTCCTAACGGTGAACTCGGCAATCCTTGCATTCGTCGGGTACCTGAACTCAAAGGACTCTGAGGAGTACCTCTGGCTTCTTGCGCTTGCCGGCATGACTCTTTGCATTCTCTGGCGCGTCGGCATCGCCTCGTACCGGAACCTGAACACCGCGAAGTGGAAGGTCGTTCACGAGATTGAGAAGAGGCTGCCCATCAGCCCCTATGACGCCGAGTGGGACTATGTCGAGCGGGGCAAGAATTCGGCGCTCTACCGTCCGATCTCACATGTCGAGGGCGGCGTGCCATGGGTCTTCTTGCTTCTCCACTTTTTCGTTTTCGTGAAGACAATGCCCTTCGAGCGGTATTGGGCTTACCTGACTCAACTCCTCGGCTAGCTGCTTGGTGCCGTTCGAGACGCCAGTCGGAAATAGTAAATTTTAACCATCGGTTGCTATAAAAAAAACAAGTTGATGGGTTTATACGAGCTTTGATAATTTGGTATGTTAATAAATCGGCGAAATGTAGTTTATCAACAGACTTAATCGCGACAGACTTGCGTTTCTGCCTATGTTTGGCCTGCCTTCCTCGCTGCGTCGGCTTATTCCTGACTGACTTTTGCCGTGGCTAAGACACGTTGCATGCTTCCACAAGCTCAGGAGTTTGTTCTTGGATCTCGGTCCATGAAGCCACCGCAAGATAGGGCACTCCAAACCCACGAGTGCGTTTTCCGAGATCAGCCTTCATGGCCTCACGTTGACTGCTCGATGGAACGATCACCGCCATCGCAGCGCAACGTCCTTGCAAAAGTTGCCGATTCGCCTTGAACCACATCGCCCGAACTCGATAGTCCTCGGGTGTTTCCTCAATGGTCGATGGATCAAAGGCGATCACGAAAGGATCAGTGGCGCCCACCAGTTGATCCATCTCTTGACACCAAGCTTCCGAGAACCCGGGCGTGCACACTTCGGAGCGCAAGGAGATCAATGGAAAGCAGCTGACGTCGTGAATCTGATAATTCATGGCACACCCATTCGGAGAAATGGACTCATTGATAGTAAATGAGAATTATCCTCATTTGACCCAGGTTCAGTCACGGGGTGTCATTCATGCCCTGTCGGTCAGATGGCTTTCTGATGATGAGTCTTCAGCAGTGAGGTGGGTCACTCGCGTGGGACGCCTGTCACCGTTACGGGCGAAGGGCTGCGGGTGGCCCGCTTGAAGATCGATGGCGACACCCCAGTGTGCTCCTTGAAGAACCGCGAGAAATTCCCAGGCGCCGAGAAGCCAAGATCGAGGGCCACATCAGTGAGCTCGCCACCTTCGCTCACGCGGCGCATGGCCTCTTCAACGCGAACACCGCTCCAGAACACCTGGGGGGTGGTGTGGAGTTGATCGCGAAACAGCGCGAACAAGCGCGCGCGCGACAGACCCACCTTGCCTGCGATTTCCTCGATGGTGGTCTTCTCCGAAACGTTGGCACGCATGTGGGAGATGGCGCTGCGGATGCGGTGATCCAGCATCAAGCTGGCCATTTCCTCCGGCCTGCCTTCCTTCCCGTTCGTGGAAGCGGCAATGGCGGCTTCAAGCAGTCTTTCCACTTCGTCATCAATCGATGGCTTCAAGGAATTGGCCGAGATGATCAGGTCCAGCACCCGCCAGCATGAGCGGCGCATGGTGGCGCTGATGGGCACTTGCGGCGAGGGAAAGCGAAAACTGCGGGCCTTGGCCGCGCCCAGTTCGTCGAGCCAGGCTTTCTTCACCATGAAAACCAGGAACAGCGAGGTACCCGCCGAGTCGAGCCGCGCCATGTCATGGGCCTCGAAGGCGTTGACGCCCAGCGCCACATCCTCGCTGTAGGCGACGACTTCCGAGCCGACATGGGCGCAGGCGCGTGCGCCACCCAGCCACAAGGCCAGCTGGGTTTCCGAGTGCGCGTGCGCCACCAGATTGGCTCGTGCCTCCAGCACGATGGCGGTGCCGAACGCGCCCTCATGGAGCGCATAGGCCTCCTGCATAGGGGTGCTCTGCAAAGTTCAGACGGCTGCGATTGTTCCTGCCTGACGGGTGTCCAGGCACACCGGATCGGGTAAGTCCTTAGGTCTACGGAAGACTCCCTGATACGTGGATGGATGCGCTGATAAGCGCAAAAAACACTGCGTTTGTAAATTTGCTTCTTGCCAAGGCGAGCCTCGCCACCACGGCAAGTCCCCACAACCACCGGAGCCAAACACATGCGCATCGCAACCTATTTCGCCGACGGCCGCCACCACGTCGGTCTCGTGTCCGCCGACGGACTGACCCTCACACCGATGGACCTCACGCCCGAACTGGCCGAGAAAGGCGCTCTGTCGCTGATCGAGACCCTTGCGGCGGGCGGCGAACTCCCGGCTGTTTCGGGCTCCAAGGTCAAGGTGGCCGACGTGGTCCTGGCCGCACCCCTGCCGCAGCCGCGCCGCAACGTCTGGTGCGTCGGGCGCAACTACCACGCGCACGCCAAAGAATTGTCGGCATCGGTCTTCAAGGACAACAACGCCAAGGCCGACGAGTGGCCCATCGTCTTTACCAAGGTCCCGGAATGCGTGGTGGGACCGCACGACGACGTGCTCGTGCCGAGCGAGATTTCCAAGCAGATCGATTACGAGGCCGAGCTGGCCGTGGTGATCGGCAAGGGCGGCAAGAACATCACCCGCGCGGCAGCCCTGGAGCACGTGTTCGGCTACACGGTGGTCAATGACGTGACGGCGCGCGACGTGCAGATGCGCCATGGGCAGTGGGACATGGGCAAGTCGTTCGACACGTTCTGCCCGATGGGTCCGTGGATCGTGACGGCCGACGAGTTCGACGGCACCAAGACGCGGGTGCGCTGCTGGGTCAATGGCGAGCTGCGCCAGGACGGTCCGACGGAAAACATGATCTTCGACATCCCCACCCTGATCGAGACGATCTCGCGCGGCATCACGCTGTACCCCGGCGACATCATCGCTACCGGGACCCCGGCCGGCGTGGGCATGGGCATGAGCCCGCCGCGTTACCTCCAGGCGGGCGACGTCGTCCGGGTGGAAATCGACGGCCTCGGCGCGATCGAGAACAAGTTCGTTTGAGGCGGCAAGCATGACCACTCAAATCGTGAATGGCCTGGCCGTCGAGGTCAGCGGCGACGGTGAGGCCTTGCTGTGCATCCACGGCCTGGGCGGTTCGTCCAACGTCTGGACGCCGCTCGTGGCGCATCTGGCCCAGTTCAAGATCGTGCGGCCGGATCTTCCCGGCAGCGCCCGCTCACCGCTCCTGTCGGAGCCGCTGACGATTGCCGGCTACGTCCAGTCGCTGGTGGCACTGCTCGACGCGCTGGACATCTCGTCCGTCCACGTGGTTGGCCATTCGCTGGGAACTGTCGTGGCGCAGCACCTGAGCGTGGCGCATCCCGCGCGGGTCCGGTCGCTGGCGCTCTTCGGTACCCTGGTGGCGCCGCCCGATGCGGCACGTCCAGGCACGCTGGCGCGTGCGCAACTGGCTCGATCGGGTCTCCCGGCGATGCAGGAGATCGCCGATGCCATCGTTCAGGCTGCGACCTCAAAGGAGACCAAAGCGCAGCAGCCCGCCGTGCTGGCGCTCATCCGCGAAATCGTCATGCGCCAGCCGCCCGAGGGCTACGCCCAGAGCTGCGAAGCGCTGGCGGGCGCACAGTCCGCGGCCATCGAGCAAATCCGGGTGCCGACGCTGCTCGTGACCGGCGACCAGGATGGCGTTGCACCCGCGCCCAACGTCGCTGCGATGGCCGCACGCATCGCAGGCAGCCAGCAGGTTGTTCTCGCGGGCTGCGGGCACTGGACGCCTTTCGAGCAACCCGGTGCCTGCGCCGAACTCCTCCAGAGTTTCTACGAACGCATCGCCTGAGCGACCCGAGCAGTCGGGCTTGCATTTCTCTGTCAGTAACGTTTTTGCACCGCAATCGTCACCACAGTGACCCAAGGAGACACACATGACTCGCATCGCATTCACCAACGTCCGCATTTTTGACGGCACGGGCAGCGACCCCTACATGGGCGACGTGCTCGTGGAGGACAAGCGCATCGTCGAAGTTGCGCGGGCGCCGCAGCACGTGAGCACCGATGACGCGCGCGTCATCGACGGCCGAGGCCGCTTCCTGATGCCCGGCATGACGGAGGCCCACACCCATTTTTCCTGGAACGATCAGCCCTCGCTCGCGGCGATCCAGTTCATGCCGCCCGAGGAACACATGCTCTGGTGTGTGCGTGTGGCCAAGCGCTACCTGGACATGGGTTGGACCTCGGCCATCGGTGCGGCTGCGGCCAAAGCGCGTCTGGACGTCGTGCTGCGCAATGCCATCGACGCCGGCGAATTCCCCGGGCCGCGCTACCTCGCCGGCAGCCAGGAGATCACCACCATCGGCGCGCTGGGGGACAACACGCTGCCGCACATGAATTTTGAGGAGCTGAGCTTCGGCAGCGTGTGCAGCGGTCCCGAGGAAATCCGGCGCTCGGCACGCACCTTCATCAAGTACGGCGTCGATCACCTGAAGATCAACCTGTCGGGCGAGTACATCGCCGGCCTGCCCGCGGAGATGTCGCCTTTCGCAGAGGAGGAGGTGGCCATGCTGGCGCAGGAGGCCAAGCGCTACGGCAAGCGCATGGCGGCCCATGCGCGTTCAAGCGAATCGGTCAAGCAGTGCGTGCGCCACGGCATCGAGATGGTCTATCACGCGAGCTTCGCCGATGAAGAAGCACTCGACATGCTCGAAGCGGCCAAGAACAAGCACTTCGTTGCACCGGGCATCGGCTGGCTGATCCGCACCACGTACCACGCAGCCGATTACGGCATCACTGAAGCCGTGGCCACGCAGATGGGCTACAAGCGCGAACTGGAAATCGCATCGGCTTCGCTGCGCGAAATGCACAAGCGCGGCATCCGCATCCTGCCCGGTGGCGACTACGGGTTCGCCTGGATGCCGCACGGCACCAACGCCAACGACCTGCAATACTTCGTCGATTACATCGGCATGACGCCGAAGGAAGCGCTACTGGCGGCGACCAAGCTGGGCGGCGAGATCATGATGCGTCCGGAGGAACTGGGACAGCTGAAAGCCGGCTATCTGGCCGACATCATCCTCGTGAACGGCGATCCGCTGAAAGACCTGTCGATTCTCACGGACCCGACCAAGGTGCAGCTGGTCATGAAAGACGGTGTCATTCACAAGGATTGCGCCACGCCGGTACCGAACGAGGCGGCGTTGCACCTGGAAGGCGCGGACTCACCGCTGCAGGAAAACGGCGTGCGCGAAGCGCTCGCGGAAATGCACTGAATGGCACGCAGCGGGCGTGGGTATGAAAACCACGCCCGCTGGGCGTTACAGCAGTGCGGCGCCGCCCGTGACTGCGATCATCGCGCCAGAGATGTAGCTGCCTTCGTTGGAGGCCAGCATCACGAAGGGCGGTGCCACCTCGACGGGCTGGCCCGGGCGCTTCATGGGCACCTGTTGACCGAAACCCTCGACCTCTTCGTCGTTCATCGTCGCGGGAATCAGCGGCGTCCAAATCGGACCCGGCAGCACGGCGTTCACGCGGATGTGCTTTTCGGCGAGCAGCTTGGCCAGGTTTGCCGTGATGTTGGTGATCGATGCCTTGGTGGCCGAATAAGCCACCTGACGCGGCATCGGCATCTTCGCGTTCATGGAAGCCGTGTTGATGATCGAGCTGCCGGGTGCCATGTGCGCGCAGGCGGCCTTGATCAGATAGAACATGGCGTGCACGTTGACAGCGAAATGATGCTCCCAGTCTTCCTCGGTAATCTCGTCGATCGAGTCGGCACACTTCTGGAAGCCCGCGTTGTTCACTAGCACGTCAATGCGACCGAAGGCATCGACGGCCTTCGCGACGATGACCTTGGCCGATTCGCGCTGGGCGATGTCGGCTGCGACGACGACGGCTTTGCGTCCCGCCTGCTCCACCCACCGCGCCGTCTCGGCCGCATCGTCGTGTTCGTCGAGGTAGGCCAGGACCAGGTCGGCGCCTTCCCGGGCGTACGCGATGGCCACCGCACGGCCGATGCCGCTGTCAGCACCCGTGACGATGGCCACCTTGCCTGCCAGACGGCCAGAGCCGCGGTAGCTTTCTTCACCGTGATCGGGATGCGGGTTCATGCGCTCGGTGCTCCCCGGATAGGATTGGCTCGGCGTGTCGAACGGCGGCTCGGGAAAGTGGTTGGCTTGTTGATCTGACATGTTGCTTCCTTGAGTTGATTAAAACGTTGAAGGCTGAACAATCGGCTGCTGGCGCTCAGGAACCGACAGGTTTGACAGGGATGGAGGCCAGCCGAACGGCCTCGTGGATGAGCGCCATGTGCGTGAACGCCTGAGGAAAGTTGCCGAGCTGGGCACCGGTCGGGATGTCGAACTCCTCGGCGTACAACCCGACATGGTTCGAACGCCTTGAGAGCTGCTGGAACAACGCGACCGCTGCCGCTGTTTCGCCCGACTCGGCGAGCACCGCAACGACCCAGTACGAGCAGGCAGCGAACGCGCCTTCCTCCCCCGGCAGTCCATCGTCGAAACGGTAGCGGCGATACAGGTCGTCGTGACCCAGTTCCTGCTGAAGTGCCTTCAACGTCGCAGTCATGCGGGGATCGTTGGCCGGCACCATGTCCATCAGCGTCAGACGAAGAAGCGACATGTCGAGGTCGGTTCCGCCGTACTCCATGACAAATGTGCCAGCCCTCTCGTTCCATCCGTTTTGCAGGCAGTCCGCCTTGATCGCATGGCGCTGTTCGGGCCAGTGCAGTGGCACTTCTAGGCCGATGCGCGGTGCCAGGGCAATGGCGCGGTCCACGGCAACCCAGCACATGGCCTTGCTGTGGAGCATGTGTCTGGGCCGTCCGGGAAGCTCCCAGATGCCTTGGTCGGGTGTCGGCCAGCTTTGGATCGCTTCCTCGCACAGACGGCTGACGAAATCCGGAAGCGCGCTGACGAGCGAGGCACACAGGCCCTCGGTTCCATGCTGGCTGATGTATGAATTCAGGGCGGCCAGCAGCTCGCCGTAGATCTCGTGCTGCTTCTGGTCGACAGCGCCGTTACCGGACGGTATGGGGGTGGAACCCTTCCAGCCTGCGAGGTGCGTCATCTTCACCTCGTCCGGCGCTGGTTTGCCTTCGACGGTGTACATGACGCGCACGGCTTCGCCGCCGTGGCACGCGCCCTGCAGGAACCTGAGGAATTCAGCGGCTTCGCGCCGATGTCCGAGGTTCAGGAACGCGGAAACCGAGAACGAAGCGTCACGGGTCCAGACGAACCGGTAATCCCAGTTCCTGATACCCCCGGCCACCTCGGGCAGGCCGGTTGTGGGCGCCGCAATCATGGCGCCAGTCGGCGCATAGGTCAGCAACTTGAGGCACAGCGCGCTGCGTTCGACGGCGCTCTCGTAGGGACCGCGATAGGTTCCCCGTGCATTCCAGTGCTGCCAGTAGCGTTCGGTCTCGATCAAGTGTTCCTGTGCGTCGCTCACGCCTGCCTCGAGCACTTGGGCTTGCGAGAGGATCACGGTGAGGTGCTCGCCCTTCTGCAGCGTGACGCTGCACGTCACGACCGGACCGTCGGCGGCCAGATCGTGCGACGCCGTGACGTACAAGCCCTGGTCCCCATAGTCGGCTGACTTTCCCGCAATCAATGGCACGACGGTGCGTCGTCCCCAGTCGAATCCCGGCTGCACACGAACCTGCACGTTGACCGTGCCGGCTTCGCACCGGATGAGCCGGATCAATCTTCCTCGGCTTTCTGAGTCAGGCCCGACCGGCCCAGCCTTGCTCAACGCATGAACGGGCATGAAGTCGCAAACGACAATGGCGCCGGTGTCTGCGCGCAGCGAGGTTTCCAGGATGTTCGTGCGCGCGCGGTAGCGCTGAGCCTTCGAGACCACGCCACCCTCCACATGAACGCTACAGGCGCCACCGATTCCGGTGTCCAGCAAGCCCGCGAACACCGGGTCGGCGTCAAAGCGTTCCAAGCACAGCCAGTCGATCATGGCATCGTTCGCGACGAGCGCCGCACCGCGCATGTCACCGATCAGGGCATGGTCCGTAATCGGTCTTTCGTTGGGCTTCGAGGAAGCCAGGACGCGACGGTTCAGTGCCGAGGCATGAGGTTGCAAGATGGAACTCCGAGCGATCGTCGAGATGGAAAAGCAGGCGGGTGAACTGCAGGCACGAAGCAGGCAGCTTCGCCGACGCAGGGTTAGTGGCCTGTCGTCGGCTGGGCGTTGTGCCTGTCAGGTCAGGCTGCCACCGCCATTGACGTGGAGGACTTCACCCGTCAGATAGGGGTTGGTCAGCATGGACAGCGCGGCCTCGGCCAGATCCTCGGGCGCGCCGACCTTTCGGGCGGGCAGCTTTGTGGCGAGGTCGCTGAAGAAGGCCTTGCGACTGGCCTCGTCCATGAAGCTCCAGCCCTCGGTTTCGACCACGCCCGGCGAAATCGCATTGACGCGAATCGGTGCCAGCTCTACGGCCAAGGCACGGGCCAGACCTTCGACGCCCGCGTTGAGCGCGGAGACCATGGACGTGCCCGCGCCAGGCCGGTCCGCGGCGAGTCCCGAGAAGAACAGCACCGACCCACCTGCATTGAGCTGGCTGAGACCGTGCTGAACCAGGTTGATCGGACCCCAGAATTTGCCCGACAGCATGTTCTCGATGGCCGAGCGCTCCATGCTGGCCAGGGGACCGTAGGTCAGGTCAGCGGCGGTCGAGACGAAATAGTCAAACTTGCCGATCTCGGCGAATGCCGCTTGGGCCGACATTGCATCGCCGAGGTCCATTTGAACGGTGACCGCCTTGCCGCCCAGGCGCGTCGCCGCATCCGCCAGCTTGGCGCTGGAGCGCCCGAGGATGGTGACGCGGGCGCCTTGGGCCAGTGCGATCGACGCGATGGCGAAACCGATGCCGCTGTTGCCGCCGGCAACGACGAGGTGTTTGTCTTGGAGCTTCATTTGTCAGATTCCTTGGTTGGTGATGGTTGAAGAGGAAGTCGAGGTGAGGGGTCGGCGGGCCGCATCCGCTTTGCGAAGGAGGAACGCAAGCGCCAGGGCCAGAACAAGTGGCGCCAGTCCGGCCGCCATGGGAGTGAGAGGAGACACACTGCTGGCAAAGCCGCCGAGGCTGGAGCCTGCGGCGATGCCGACGTTGAACGCCGCGATGTTCATTCCGGAGGCGAGCTCAGGACTGCCGGCAGGGTTCTGCTGCGCGGCAACGAGCACCGTCTTTTGCAGGACCGGCACGGCCGCGAACGACGCCAGACCCCACACCAACATAGAAAGGGCCATGACGACGATGGAGGCCGAGCCGAGCCAAGCGAGAACCAGGGCGAGGGCCAGGCTCAAGATCACTGACAGAACGGCAACCCGGCTGCCGAAGCGGTCCACGAAACGCCCGCCCAGGGTGTTGCCTGCGGCGGCGCTTGCGCCGTAGAGCACGAACATGCCGGTGACACCCGCTGTGCCCAGGCCGGTGGCGTTCTCGAGCAGGACCGAGATGTAGGTGAAACCGGTGAAAGAGCCGGCATAGGTGAGCGCGGTGATCAGAACCGGATGCAGCGTCCGGCGATCCGAGACCGTGGACCACACCGAGGGCGAGGCCGATGCCTCCGTGGCCGCACGTGGCGTGCTCGATGGCGCGAACAACATCAACGCGATCGCACCCACGCCACCGATGACGGCGATGGCCAGAAAGACGTACTGCCATCGGAACGTGCCTCCGGCCAGGGTGCCGAGCGGAACCCCCAGAAGAAGCGCCAGGGTCAGGCCACCAAACACGGTCGCGATCGCAGCGCCGCTGCGCTCCTTGCCTGCCGCCGCTGCCGCCGTGGACGCAGCAAGGGCGAGCACGAGGCCGTGCATCAGGCCGGCCACCAAGCGGCTGCCCAGCAGCAATGGCAGCGATGTCGTCGTGGCGGTGAGGACGTTGGCCGCGACGAAAAGCCACATGCCGGCGGCCAGCACTGTTTTACGCGACGCGTTGGCAAGCATCGCGCTGAGCACCGGTGCGCCGATGCTGACCCCGATGGCGTAGATGCCCACCATGAAGCCCACGGAGCCGACCTGCAAGCCCGTGCTGCTGGCGATCGAGGGGACCAAGCTGATGGCAACAAACTCCGCAAAGCCCAAGGCGAAAGTGCAGGCGCTGAGCGCAAGGAGGGCGGGTGACATGTAGGGCTCCAGTGATCGAAGGCCTCATGTTAGAAATTTGCGCAGGAGTTGATAATCCAGCGTTTATGCAACAGACCTTTGCTGCATGGCAAATATGAAGACCCTGGACGGCCTGCTCGAATTCATTGCCGTTGTGGAGTGCGGCACCTTCACCGGCGCGGCGCGGCAACTGGGCGTTTCCGTGTCCCACATCAGTCGTCAGATCGCCGATCTGGAGCACCGCCTGCAGGCGCAGATGTTCGTGCGGACCACGCGTCAGATGCAACTGACCGAACCTGGAAGTCGGCTGTTCAAGACCTGTCAGCCCTTACTGGAGGAAGTGCTTCAGGCGCAGGAAAATGTGGTCGCGAACCAAGAGATGCTGGAAGGCATGATTCGCATCAGTCTGGCGGGGAAATTTGCAGAAGAACAACTCGTGCCTGCGCTCACCCGCTTTTGCGTTGAGCATCCTGCAATCGAACTTGACATCGACATCTCAGCCCGCAACGTGGACTTGCTGGCTGAAGGATTTCATTTAGCTGTCCGTGTCGGGCCATTGGCAAGCAGCACGTCGCTGATAACCACAAGACTTCTGACGGTGCCAATGCGCGTTTTGGCCAGCCCTGGACTGATAGCAAGAATTAGAAATATCAAATTACCTGAACATCTCGACGCTGCTTTATGCCTGCCGTTGGGAGAGCGTATCTGGCGATTGAAAAAAGGCACGAAACAGTTCGACTTGAAGCCTGCTGGACGGTTTTCCAGCAACAGCGGCGCAGCCATGGTCCGCGCAGCGATTAACGGCCTTGGGGTTATTCAAGTGCCAGCCTATTACGCAGCAGGCGTGGTTGAGAGCAGCCAGTTGCTACCCTTGCTCGATGATTGGGATTCAGTTGATCAAACCGATTTCTATCTTGTCTATCCTGCAAGCCATCATATGGCATCAAGAGTGCGCACTCTGATCGACTATCTTCGGGCGCATTTTCTTAACAAATCTGATGTCTATTGATGATAAATCAGAGAATGTGATCAGCAAAATCAAGATAATTCCACCAATTGGTTGCAAAAGCCTGCTTGATGCTCATTGGCGTCATTCGCGCTTTGCAGGCGACTGTCTGCAAACAGTCTTTTGCAGCCGGTCGTCACGGGCTGCTATGCAGCGGGTGCCGTTCGCGGGGTGAGCGACGATGGCGTCTTTGCTGCCCAGAGGCCCGATAGGCGGTCCTGTAGTCGCCGAAAAGTACGACTGAGGCTGCCAGCTCTGATCCCCGCCAGTGCCTCTTCCAGAAAGCATCTATGGCGTTGATTTCTACAGTATTGCGTCATTGGCTCGATAGCACTCCGCACGAGACCCAAGGGGCCGACGGGCCGCTGCCACCGGGACCAGCAATTCGTTTACAGGCACTGCCGTCGGAAGCATTCGGACATCGCTGACATTCGCCTCCACAAGCCGAACGTCTCTTAAGCAAGACGGCGAAGCTTCAATCGTCGCTGAAGCTCCTTCCCGCGAGCAACGGCAAGTTCATGCAGCGCTCGCAATTCCTCCGGTGTAAGCCTCTCAGGACGTTGCGGCCGTGTATTTGGTTTAGGTGATCGATTTTCCAAGATTTCAGCAGCGTCGACCGCCCCTCTCTTTTGCGCAGTGATGGCCGTACGCTGTAATCATTTTACCCATGTCCTTAACGATCGACGCAGCGAAATCAACCCACCATCCAAGCTTCCAAGCTTCCAAGCTTCCAAGCTTCCAAGAAGGCAACGGTGTCGTGCGCCCCCATACTTCGTGCGAGATCCACAGCCACCAAGCCTTATGTGCTCCGAGCGTGAATGTGCGCGCTTTGCTCTAAGAGCAACTTCAGTGCGGGCGAGACCGATATGCTGATCAACGAACAGGCGAGTGGCGAGTGCCGCTTACTGCTCAGGTTCTGGGCCAATCCAATCGCTCACAGGAACGGCATCCATGGTCGCAGCTGCCTTGATCTGGGAAGGTTGGGGATAGTGGCGAAGTATGCGAACGGCCAGTGCACGCAGTTTTTCCGGCACAGGGCCGCCCCAGTTTGCTTCGTCCTTGCTGGCAATCTGAATGTCGCGAAGCATCTCGCCCGCCCATTCGATCGCGCGGCGTCGTTCGTAGGGTCGCGTCATAGGTATCCCTCGTGAGGCCTTTCTATTGCAGCGCCGCTTGCATTGCTCGCCAGAACTCGGCGGTGACATCAGTCGGATCTCCCGGGAGCCTATGGTGCGAGGCCAAAAAAATTAGAAGGTCGGACTCGATCTCCTGCCCTGGTACATCATGGGTCCGGTAGACCCTTCCCGAAGACGTTACCCATTTGCGCTGAGCAAGATCCACATCAACGATCGCCGTCGTCATGCGGCAGCGCTCGGTGTCCGGCAAATAGCCAAACAGATGCCGAGCGCGGTTTCCGTCCTCGATCACTCTCCAAAACCAGAGATCCATGGAAGGCTGGTCGGCGACCGACGGTGCCGGAACAACCGTGTACGTGGCCTCGATTGCGGAAACCAGGGGGAACTTTCTGGTCATCCGTTTCCATGATTTGACGGTTTCCTAGGCCTGCCGCGTCGGGTGGACTGCCGCGGCCGATCATCTTGATGCTCCGTTGTTTGGGCGCGCGAGCGCCACACCGGTACCGATCCGGGTCTTAGGACATCGGCGCCACTCCAAAGGCTCCGGAACTCTCCCCGCCTGTCCTCGAAAACGAGGATGCGTCCTAAGCCAGCATCTCGCTCATCCCACACGCTTGAAATGTCGTGAGCCTCCCATCCATATTCCGTCGGCATCAGCATCTGCAAGCACCGCAGCGTTGGCCCTGGCGATTTCCGTTGGATCCAGTGCCGCAGGTCACGCTCCAACAGCACCAGCGCAGTCCCGCGGACGGCATCGAACGTGGACTCATCAGACCACGAGCAAAGGAACACTGGCTCGTCGAATTCGAGTTCGACCGCAGGCCACGCGCGTAGCCCGTCGCCAGCAAGCGTAGGAAGTTGGTTTTGATTAACAGTCAGAAACACGCTAACTCGCTGTTTTCTATGTAGTGTTTTTCTATTCTAAGTGCGGAAATCCGGGTGTGCCAAGCTCGAAGATTCCTGCTGCGAAGAAGACGTTCGGACGAGCGTTCCGAACTGTGCGTCTTGCAAAAGGCAAGACGCAGGAGGATTTCGTGCAGACGAGCGGAAGAACGCATGTCAGCATGCTTGAAAGAGGCGTGAACACACCCACGCTCACTACCATTGAAGGGCTGGCTTCCGAACTCAGGGTTCACCCCTTGACCCTTGCCGCATTGACCTACGCACCGCAGCCAACGGCAGAAGCGATCGCTTCATTGCTCGAGCGTGTGAAGGCGGAGGTAGCAGCGCTCGGCGCGGCGAAGTTTGCGCCATCGGCCTCAAGATCTCGCGCTTCCTCAGATGGCAGAACTGATGAGGAAGCAAGGTCTCGACCGCCGAAGCGTCCGAGGCCGAGAACTTGATGTCATTTCGACACAAACAATCGGCTTTAGGTCTTTATGGCGACTAAGGACCGGCGTTGCGTCTGAAGAGGGTGCAGTGCATCCTCCCCACTTTGTCTACGACAACGCGGCGTCGAATGTAGTGCCTGCTTATCCAGGATCGCGACCAGTTCATGAGCTAGGTCAAGACACCGCTTTGTCAATGTTTGTGGGATCACATGACGAAGTATGTTGCGAGGCCGATCAGGTTCCGAAATGGTGAGAGGTTCTTCGTGCTGTCAGGGCCGAACGGCCTGCCGGTCCACGAGGTAACACTGTTCCTTGGTACGTTTCGCACGAGGGGCCTCGCTGCCAACACCATCCGCTACGCGTGCGTAGCACTAGCTTTGCTCTACCGCACGCTTGGCGAGGTTGACCTGCTGGCCCGCTTGCGCAGCGGCAAATTCTTGAGTTCTGCAGAACTGGGTCGCTTGACTTCGAGCGCTCAGTACCGGATCGATGAACTCATTCGCCCGAGTGCCCATCGCTCTCATAAAGTCGTGGACATTCGCAAGATCGCAATGCGTCGCAAAGCGACTGCAGCTCAAGTAAACGCCGTAGTCAAAGACACACATTCCTCTCGGCTGCGCTACATCGCCAATTTTCTTGAGTACCTCGTGGACTATGTGCACAGTGGTCTTCCAATGGAGCAACAGCGAGAGTTCAAGAATCGGTGCGCGGAAGAGATTGCGAAATTTAGAGCAGCTATCCCTAAGACTTCCCGCAATGCAAAGCTGGGCAAGCGTCAAGGGCTGCCACGGGAGATTGAAGACCGTTTGTTGTCCGTGATAGATCCGCTGTCCACCAACAATCCTTGGCACCACCCTTTTGTTCGCGAACGAAACTGGATCATTTTCGTACTGATGCTTGGGTTGGGTATACGAATTGGCGAACTGCTCGGTGTTGAGTTGGCAGACCTGGATCTTGCAACGTGCAAAGTACGAATTGTTCGGCGAGCCGACGCCGTCGAGGACCCGCGTCTAGAGCAGCCCAACCCCAAAACGCGCGACCGCGAACTCGAGCTTAGGCCTGGGATCATGAAGCGATTGGTTGCGTACATCTCCGACCGTCGGCACCTTCGCTTCGCCGCCTTTCATCCGAAGCTCATCGTCACGGACGATGGGAAAGCAATCTCGATGTCCGCCGCGCAGAAAATGTTTGCAGACCTTCGACGGGTTTGCCCGTGGCTGCCCGATCACTTCACCAGCCATGGGCTGCGCTTCACTTGGAACGACAGGTTCTCTGAAAAGGCCGACGAACTCGGCATCAATGATGCGCACGAAGCAAGCGCACGCAACGAGCAGCAAGGATGGTCGGAGAACTCTAAGTCTGCAGCCGTCTATACCCGCCGAAGTTCAGCTGCGATCGGCCGCTCGCTCTCGCTCAAGTTGCAGGAGAAGCTTGATGCGGAAATCTGATTGGCCCTTAAGCGCCGACATCATCACTGCGCTGCCACTGCAGATTCTTACGTACGGTGGCACGCTGATCGACACCCGCCCGCAAGTCTGGGAGTGGACGGAAGGTGTTCATCGCTGCCATCTCGACTTTGGAGTGAGTCATCTATCTGGATTTGAGACCTGTTTAAAGCTTGCGCTATTGCCATTTGTCATGGGCAGGTCCTCAGCGCATGTGCAAAACCTCTTTAATACCTTCTCTGAAATGACGGCCTTCCAGCACGAGCGCTATGGTTCGGTAGTGACAACGCAGAGAGTGTCTGATTGGGCCGCCAGTCTTGCAGAAAGCAGCAGATGGCGCCTAGGCACGGTGAACGGGCTGCTTCAGAAGTGGGTGGCTCTGCGATTGCCCGGCGTGGAGCCGTCGTGCGCGGACTATTTAAGCCGGCGACGTATCCCCGGGAACGTGAAAGGCAAAGCAGTCGAAACGAGGGATCCTGTAGAAGGACCGTTCACCGAGCAGGAGTTCGTTTCGCTAAACGCGGCCGCCAACGCAGCTTATGGGCGTGCGGAGCTTCCAATGTGGACACTGGTGCTCTTCAGACTGCTATCAGCCTGCGGAGCCCGAATTTCACAGTATGCATCTTTGAAGATTCGAGACTTTGATGAAGATTCGCGTGTGCTGCAGCTCCCGAGGGCCAAGACAGGTAATGCCCACCAAAGGGTAAGTTTTCTCGAGTGCGATATTTCCCCGCAGACCAGCCAACTTCTAAGTGAGTACATCCGCGCACTACGCGTTGCCGGATTCAAAAACGACGATGCGCTGTTCCCGCAGTCACACATCAACTCGCTCGCCGACCTTAGTAGTCGCAGTGTTGGCGATCTTTTCCGCGGACACTGCTTAGCGACAAACCTTTCAAAGGTCTTCAGCAGGCGTATGTCTGAGTTTGCTCCGGCCACCGAGCGCCTAGATTACGCCCCGATGCCGGTTACAGCCAGGCGATTCAGGTACACGTTCGGCACCCGACTGGTGGAGGAAGGGGCAAGTAAGGCTGTGGTGGCTGATCGGTTAGCGCATGCCGACCTGCAAAACGTTGGCGTCTACTTCGCCGCCTCCCCCAAAATCATCGAACGAATCAACACTGCGATTGGTGCGATGCTCGCGCCAGTCGCACAGGCCTTTCAAGGCAAATTGGTGCGTGGCAAAGCTGAAAGCACTTTAAAAGGGCAACCAGACAGCGTCATCATTGACTTTCGAATATCAACGAAGAGCTTAGGCGCATGTGAGGGCGGTTGCAAAGGATGTGGTTTTCTAAAACCAGACGGCTGCTACACCTGTTTCAGATTCGAACCGTGGGTCGACGCTCCCCATGAGAGTGTTTTGGAGCGTTTGAAACTTGAACGCCGGCTAATCTCGGACGCGAGGATTGCTGCGGTCAAAGACTTAACAATCAAAGCGGTTGAAGAGGTCATTGCATTATGCAATGAATTTTTCCACAATAACCCTTCTGAAGCGCATAGGATTACGCGATGACGGCATCAGTGCTTTACTTTACCCCAAAGAATGAACTGAGCGCAACGGAGAACATTCGCGCGTTTGTTTTGCTATGCAGATCATCAATGGTGTTGCGTGCATGTGAGCAGTGGACGTCGAACAATTGGGAATGCGGCTACCTAAAGGGGCATAACAAGAAAAATCGCGCGAATTTCGTGACGTTGGACGCGGCCGCGGCAAACGCATTTACACCCAGCTTTCCGGCGCCGTTCTTGGATTTTGCGAAAGCAATCATTGTGTACATGCAAGACTATGCCCCGGTGGTGAGTCAAGCGCCTCGGATCGGAGCCTTACGCTGCATCGAAAGCGCTCTAGTCGATCTAAATAAAGATTCGCGTCCTAGCGCTGTCAATGAAGTTGTACTTGACAGAGCTGTGGAGCTTGCGCGGACCAGTGTCTCGCCATCCGTTGCCTATCGAATCGCTGGTCAAATCGAGGCAATCGCTCGCCTGATGCGGGAAAGTCAATTCATTTCACTCAGGCATCGATGGCATCATTCAATGAGCAAGCCCGCCGAGCTAGGAAGTCGAATTTCGCAGCAGGCATTGAAGCGTCGCAGAGAAGTGTTGCCGTCTGCCGCGCTTATTAAAGCTCTGGGCATAATTTTTTTCGAATCAAAGGAACCGCGCGACGTTATGGTTGGGAGCACCACAGCACTAATGTTGTGTGCGCCTGAACGGATAAACGAGGTTTTGCGCTTGCGCAGAAACTGTTTTGTGAACGGACAAAACGAGTTTAAGGGGGAGCTAGGTCTACGGTGGAGTGGGTCCAAGGGCTTTGCGGACACGACGAAATGGTTGCCAACCGTCATGGGCCCGATTGCGCGCGAGGCAGTAGGCAATTTACTTCGCGCGAGCCATTCCGGGCACGAGCTAGCCGTTTGGTATACCCGAAATTCCGGAGCTATTTACCTTCACCACAACGTTACTCATCTGAGGACTAAAAAGACGTTGAGCCTAGCGGAAATTTCCGAAATTCTCTGGGGTCGTAAGAATATTGAAAGCGCGAGGAGGTTCATGTCAGATAAGCATGTATCGGCCTTAAACGGCAGCAAATCGGTAAAAGAGGAATTTAGTTTTCTTGACTTTGAAAAAGCCGTCCTGTCGATGTTGCCGGAAACATTCCCCTGCGTGCCTGGAGACCCCAATCTAAAATTTGAGGATTCGCTTGCAGTGATGCGTACTAACGAAATGCACCCGCGTAAAGCAACTTATCTATGCATGTTTGTAGCTATTGATTACAACGCCGTCACAAATTCATTCGGCAGGGCGGGTCGTGGTCTCTCAATTTTCGATCGTTTTGAATGTTTTGAAGATGATGGCACCTCCCTGTATCTAAAAAGTCACGGATTGCGTCATTATTTAAATATGCTTTCGCAAACTGGTGGCTTGAACGACTCTGATATTGCCATTTTCTCTGGTCGAAAAGACATTCGTCAAAATCGCTTTTATGATGACCGATCCTCCGAAGAAGTCCAAAAACCTGTCACGCTTGCCCTTCAGGCGGGTATGACATCGCATTTAGAAGTTCGGCGCGACCGGCCGACGAGAGTTGTAAAGCGCGGATCATTTCGCGGTCTGTTTTTGGGCGCTGCACATACGACTGATTTCGGCTTTTGCGAACATGACTTCGCGAGTGAGCCGTGCCAGTTGTTCCGAGATTGCATGAATTGTTCGGAGCAAGAGTGCATAAAAGGCGACGACGAAAAAGAAATGAATTTGAGAAGTGCAAAGCATGAGACCGCGATATTGTTAAAGCGGGCCGAGGCGTCGCTTTCAAAAGAAGAATACAATGCTAACACTTGGGTTTTGCATCAAACCAGGACGCTTGAGCGAATTGAAGCATTGCTTTCAGTGTTCGATGATCCAAAGGTCAGTATTGGTGCTCGAATACGGTTATCCGCTGACAATATTCCGTTAATCAAACGCGATAAAGCACAGATTGAAATTAATCTTTCTCAAAATATCTCGTGAAAAAACCAAGATCGCCGGATTTAACTGCAACGAGGGTAGAAGAGATTCTTGATATTCTAGACGTTTGGGAGGGTAAGTTGACGTGGAATCTTTTACTTGAGTCGTATAAAAAATCGAGTGGAATCCTTTATTCTAGATTTACGCTGCTTGAGCATTCTGAGATAGCAAACGCATTCGATCTAAGAAAGAAATCTCCCAAGTTTGGCTTGCCATCAACGAGGCGACAGTCGAAAGACGGAAAGTTGGAGGCGTTGGAAAATTCCATTCATCGACTTCACTCCAAAGTGGAGCGATTGAGTGAACAAAATGCTCTTTTCCACGAGCAGTTTGTGACGTGGGCCTTGAATGCTCAACGCCAGGGGGTCACCATGGAGATGCTGAACGCGCCGCTGCCTAAACCTGACCGAGATCGCACGAAGGGGTTGAAGTAGGCATGCGCACTGACAGTACCAACATCCACAACCCACAAAACAATGGAAGGCCAGCGTCTGCATAGATCAAGCATGCTTACCAACATTTCGCTTACCATTCGAGCCAAGGTTCTGGCAAATTAGCGGGTGGAACTGGGGCGCTACCCACAGTGCTAAGTGGTGGTTACCTTTTTGATCCCGGGCCGCGATGCGGCTCCGCACGTCGGTCGAGCCTTGCGGGTCCTCACGGCCCGCAAGGCTTTTTTCATGGGCCGGGCACGACGGGCATGGCGACGGCCGACGCCGCCGGCGGCAGGATCGCCCACCCCACCGGCACCCTGAACTCGCGCCCGAAGCGCCGCACGGCGATCGCCAGCGGCGGCTGCACGCGCAGGCCCGGGAAGCGCCGGGACCAATCCGCCGGCGGCACGGCGTCGGGCGTTTCCAGCACCTGGCCCGACACCGCCTCCCACACGAACACCGCGCCCTGCGCGCGCACCGTCGCGTCGTCGAGCCAGGCGGCGCGGCCGGGGTCGGCGTCGATGTAGACCGACGGCCGCCCGCCGGCCTGGGGCGGCAGGTACTGCGCGACGTTGCCGGCCGGCCAGGCATGACCGGCGACGATGCGCAGCGGCGCGTCGCGGCCCACGGCGCGGTGCCAGCCCTGCGCCACGTCCACGGCGATCTCGCGGCCGGGGTAGTGGATGCGCGAGAGCCGCCCGCGCGCGAGCGGCCCGCCGATGGCGATCAGTCCGTAGAGCAGCACCAGCACCAGCGTCCAGACCGCGAAGGCCCCCGCGAAGCGCCGGGGATGGCGCAGGCGCAGGCCGAGCGCGGCCGCCAGCGCCGGCCCGATCACCAGGAACAGCGGCGAGCCCCACATGTCGTGCAGGTGCACCCCGGCGGCGCCGGCGACGAGGTAGATCAGCAGCGGGCCGCCGCCCATCGCCGCCAGCAGCCAACCGTCGCGGCCGCGCAGCGCAACGGCGCCGTCGCGCCCTCCGCCGGCAGCGGCGGCCGCGGAGGCGGCGTCGACATGGGCTGCGGCGCCGGTGGCCTCCGCGCGCGCCTCCGGACGCGGCGCGGCGCCCCGGCGGCGCCGCCAGCCGTTGGCGATCCACAGCAGCAATGCCAGCGGCGCGACCGAGCCGGCCTGCGCGCCCAGGAAACCGGCGATGTCCTTGAGGCGGCCCGCCACCGCGCCGCCGGACTCGCCGCCCACCGGGGCCGCGCGCGCGGCAGCGTAGCGCAGCGTCGGGTAGTCGTTGGCGTGCGCCCAGGCCAGGTGCGGCGCGAACATCGCCAGCACGATCGCCAGCGTCAGCCACGGACCGGCGCCGCGCCAGTGGCCGCGCAGCGAGGGCACCGCGATCAGCGCCACCACCATCGACGTCGGCAGGGTCAGGAACGAGTATTTGCCCAGCGCCCCGAAACCGCACGCCACGCCCAACAGCACCCACCAGCCCAGGCCGGCGGCGCCCGCCGTGCCCGGCGCGCGGCGCGCGGCGCGCCAGAAGGCCAGCGAGGCGATCGCCCAGCACGGGTACTGCACCACGTTGGCGTTGAATTCGAGTCCGGTGAGGTTGTAGTAGTTGACGCCCTCGAGCGCCATCACCGCCGCCAGCGCCATCCACGGCGGCAGCACGTCGCGCGCCAGCTCCCAGGCGGCCCAGAAGGCGGCGGCGATGGCGAGCTGCGACAGCAGAAACAGTGGCCAGTCCGCCGAACCCCAGCGGAACAGCTCGGCCAGCCAGCCCGAGGCCGGCGGGTGCTTGTAGTAGCCGGCCTGCCACTCGCGGCCCCAGCTCAGGGCCTCGATGGTGTCGAGCGGCAGGTTGGCCGCCAGCAGGCTCGGCAGCAGCGTCCACAGCGCGACGTGCAGGAACGCGAAGAGCCCGAAGGCGGCGGCCGGCGACAGGGCGTGCGGGTGGGAGGTGCGGTCAGGGCGCATCGTGGGACGGCGGGCGGAGGGGTAAACAGGGACATGGCGGCGGGCGGCGGACGTCAGCGAAGACAATCGAAACCGGCCCGGTACCGGGCGACGCGGTGCGCGTGGCGGCCTGCGGGGGTCGGCGTGCCGACGCGCGCCGCGGCGTGCGGATTATCCCCATCGCGCCGCGTGGTGCCGTGCCCCGCGCCACGCGGCGCCACGTACATTGCACGGACGGGGCGCCGCTTGGCGCGCACCGCCGTCCCTCGAAACGAACGAACATGTCCTTCTATCCGCCTTCGCTGGAAGACTCGCCCGACCCGATCTCCCAGGCCTCCTACGCCGCGCGGCTCGCGGACGCCTTCGCCGCGCTGCCCTCGGGCAAGGCCGGCACCGCCACCGGCCGCGAGACCCTGCGCCTGAGCTGCGTGGTGCCGGCCTACAACGAGGCCGGGCACCTGGCCGAATTCCTGAACGCGCTGCACGCCGCGCTCACCGCCCTCACGCCCGAGGTCGAGATCATCGTCGTCAATGACGGCAGCCGCGACGCCACGCGCGAGATCGCCCACGCGCACGCCGAGGCCCTGGGCGTGCGCTACCTGGAGCTGTCGCGCAACTTCGGCAAGGAGGCGGCATTGACCGCCGGCATCGCCCACGCGCGCGGCAACGCGGTGCTGCTGATCGACTCCGACTTCCAGCACCCGCTGTCCCTGGTGCCGGAGATGGCCCGGCTCTGGCGCGACGGCTACGACATGGTCTACGGCGTCATCGCCGAGCGCGACGCCGAGTCCTGGGGCAAGCGCGCCGGCAGCGACGTCTTCTACGGCCTGCTGCGCATGGGCAGTTCGCTGCCCATCCCCAAGCACGCGGGCGACTTCCGCTGGATGGACCGCAAGGTGGTCGACGCGCTGCGCCGCCTGCCCGAGCGCAACCGCTTCATGAAGGGGCTCTACGCCTGGGTCGGCTTCCGCTCGGTGGCCCTGCCCTTCACGCCCGACGCGCGGCGCGGCGGCGAGTCGAGCTTCAGCCTGCGCGGCCTGGGCATGCTGGCGCTCGAGGGACTGACCTCCTTCAGTTCGCTGCCCCTGCGGGTGTGGAGCGCGGCCGGGCTGATCATCTCGTTCCTGGCGATCTGCTACGGCCTCTACATCGCCGTGGGCGCCTGGCTGTACGGCAACCCGCTGCAGGGCTGGCCGACCCTGGCCGCCGGCCTGATGCTGTTCTCCGGCGTGCAGCTGCTGTCGATCGGCATCCTGGGCGAGTACATCGGCCGCATCTACGTCGAGGTCAAGCGCCGCCCGCTCTACCTGCTGGCCGAGGACCTCGACCACAGCCCGCTGACCGACGCGCACCACCCGCATCCGCAGGTACAGGCCCAGGCCCAGCCGTCGCGCCCGCGATCGGAACCCCACGCCGCCCATCGACCGCGGAACACCACGAAGGACGAGGGCGGAGCGCCGCATGCCGGCTGAAGCGACGACGGACACGTCCCGCGCGACGGCGCGGCCGACCGTCGCGGCGGTCCGCGCGCCCGTGCGCATCGCCCTGTGCGCCGACGACTTCGCGCTGCACCCCGCGGTCGACGACGCGGTGCTGCGCCTGGCCCGCCAGGGCCGCCTGGGCGCAACGAGCTGCATGACGACCTCGCCGCGCTGGGCCGAGTCCGCGCGCGGGCTGCGCGCCGACGCGCCGCCGACGCTGTCGACCGGCCTGCACTTCAACCTCACCGAAGGCCACGGCGACGCCGCGCCGACGCTCGTGGCCGTGCTGCGCGACACCTACGCGCGCCGCCTGCCGATGGCCGACGTGCGCGAGCGCATCGTGTGCCAGCTCGACGCCTTCGAGCAGGCCATGGGCCGGGCGCCGGACTTCGTCGACGGCCACCAGCACGTCCACCAGCTGCCCGGCGTGCGCGACGCGTTGCTGGACGTGCTGATGGAGCGCTACGGCGGCGGCTCGGACCCGCCCTCATCGACATCGGCAGCGGGCCCGTCGCCGATGCCCGCCGTGCGCGCCACGGTGCCGGCCCGCCGTGGCTGGGGCGCGGGCAAGGCCGGCGTGCTGGCGGTGCTGGGCGGCTGGTGGTTCCGCCGCCGGCTCGACCACCTGGGCATCCCGCACAACACCGGCTTCGCCGGCGTCTACGGCTTCGACGCCCCCACCCCGGCCGACTACGGCCGCCACATGGAGCGCTGGCTCGCCGGCAGCCCCGACGGCACGCTGATGATGTGCCACCCGGCGACCTCGCTCGTCGCCGGCGACGCCATCGCGGCGCAGCGCGTGGTGGAGTTCGACTACCTGTCGTCGGCCGCCTTCGGCGACAGCCTGGCGCGCCACGGCGTCGAGCTGTTGCGCTTCGACGGCCGGCGCTGAAGCGCCGGACCCCACCATGCTCACCCACCGACAGCTGCGCTACTTCGTGGAGATCGTCGATGCCGGCAGTTTCAGCCTGGCCGCCGAGCGCCTGTTCATCGCCCAGTCGGCCTTGAGCCGGCAGGTGCGGGAGATGGAGCAGGCGCTGCAGGTGCGGCTGCTGGAACGCGATGCGCGCCACTTGGAGACGACGGCGGGGGGCCGGTCGCTGTATGCCGATGCCCGTCGCATCCTGGCCTCGCTCGAGGAAGCCGCGGTCAACGCCACCCATGCGCAGCGCGGCACCGAAGGAACGTTGCAGCTGCTGCATTCGACTTCCGTGCCGCTGGGCGCACCCATCCTGGCGCTGCTGCGGCGGCACATCGCTTCGCATCCGGGCGTGTCGATCGAGGTCTCGCAGGCGTCGTCGGAGCATCAGGCCCTGGACCTCCACGAAGGACGCGCCGATGTCGGCCTGGCGCGCGCGCCCATCCTGCGCCGCTACGGCAGCGTGCATTACGAACCGCTGTACGAGGAGGCCCTGGTCGTGGCCGTCCCCGCCGGTCACGCGCTGGCCGGCCGGGACGGCGTCACGGTGGCCGAACTCCGCCAGGAACGCTTCGTCGCCCTGCCCCACCTGGAACGCGGAGGCCTGAGCCACCGCGTGGCGGAACTGTGCCGGGCCCAGGGATTCCAGCCGTCGGCCGCTCCCGTCCGTTCGCGCAAGTGGGCGCAGCTGGCATTGGTGCAGGAGGGCTTCGGCATCGCCGTCGTGCCGGCGTCCATGGGCCGATGGGCACCCGAAGGCGTATGCCCGGTGCCCCTTCGCGGCGACGGCTGCACCAGCGGCGTCCTCGCCCTGTGGCGACACGACGCTCCCGCGCTGGTGCGTCGCTTCACCCGCGCGATGCGGGAGGCCCTGGGCGCCGGGGCCGGCGCGTCCAGCTGATTTCGAGATCGATGCGCGCCGCATTCTGAATGGGCGTTTCGAGCCGGTGCCGATAGATTGGATGGCTTCCATCATCTCCATCGGGTGCTTCGTGAACGTCCTGCTCTCTTCCTTCCAGGTCAGCCTGCCCCTGCCGCCGCCGCACCTCTTGGCCGTGTGCCTGGGGATCGTCGTCGCCTACGTGATCTTCGGTCTCGCGGGCTTCGGCACCGCGCTCGTGGCCGGTCCGATCCTGGCGCAGTTCGTGCCGGTCGCCACCATCGTGCCGCTGCTCGCCCTGCTGGATTTCGCCGCGTCGGGCGTGAACGTGGCGCGCGACGGCAAGGCCGCCGATCTGGCGGAACTCCGACGCATCGTTCCCGCGATGGCATTGGGCAGCTTGAGCGGTGCCGCGATCCTCCTGTGGGGCCGGCCGGAGACGCTGCTGCTGGCGCTGGGCATCTTCGCCGTCGGCTACGCGCTGTACTCGCTGAGCGGCTACCGATCGGGAGCGAGGTTCACCCCGCGCGCCGCGCTGCCCTTCGGACTCGTCGGCGGGGTGTTCTCGGCCTTGTTCGGCAGCGGCGGTTTCATCTATGCCATCTACCTGGCCGGGCGCATCGAGTCCAACGAACGCATCCGCGTCACGCAGTCGACGTTGATCGGGCTTTCCACACTGACACGCGCCCTCCTGTTCCTGGGGGCCGGTGTCTATGCCGACCGCAGGATCCTGATGCTGGCCGCCGTGCTGCTGCCGGCCATGCTGATCGGAACCGCGATCGGGCGGCGCATCACGCTCTCACTGTCGCGGACGCAGTTCCTGCGGATCGTCAGCCTGATCGTGCTGGGCTCCGGCACGGCCCTGATCCTGCGCTACTAACTGCACTGAATCCGGGAGGGGATCACCCTCCCTCAGGCCGGCGTCAGCTCGTGCTGAACGCTCGCCAGGATCTCGTAGGAGCGCAGCCGCGCGGCGTGGTCGAACACCTGCGAGGTCACCATCAGCTCGTCGGCGCCGGTGCGCTCGACGAAGGCGGCGACCTGCTCGCGCACCGTCTCGGGCGAGCCCACGGCCGAGCACGACAGCACCGAGTCGAGCAGCGCGCGCTCGGCCGGTCCGGCGTTCTCGCGGTAGCCCTGCACCGGCGGCGGCAGGCGGCCCGGCCGGCCGCTGCGCAGGTTGACGAAGGCCTGCTGCCACGAGCTGGCCTGGAAGCGGGCCTCGGCGTCGGTGTCGGCGGCGAAGACGTTGAAGCCCAGCATGACGTAGGGGCGGGCCAGCTGCGCCGAGGGCTTGAAGGTCTCGCGATAGAGGCGCACGGCCTGCATCATCTGCTGCGGCGCGAAGTGCGACGCGAAGGCGTAGGGCAGGCCCAGGTGCGCGGCGAGCTGGGCGCCGAAGGTGCTCGAGCCCAGGATCCAGACCGGCACCTTCAGGCCCCGGCCCGGCACCGCCAGCACCGGCTGGCGCGGCGCGTCGCTCATGAAGTCCATCAGCTCGATGACGTCCTGCGGGAACTGGTCGGCGTCGGACTGCAGGTCGCGCCGCAGGGCCTGCGCGGTGCGCTGGTCGGAGCCCGGCGCGCGGCCCAAGCCGAGGTCGATGCGGCCGGGATAGAGCGATTCGAGCGTACCGAACTGCTCGGCGATCACCAAGGGCGAGTGGTTGGGCAGCATCACGCCGCCCGCGCCGATGCGGATGGTCGAGGTGCCCGCGCCGATGTTCGCCAGCAGCACCGACGTCGCCGCGCTGGCGATGCCCGGCATGCCGTGGTGCTCGGCCAGCCAGTAGCGCCGGTAGCCGAGCTTCTCGCCGTGCTGGGCGAGCGAGAGCGAGTTGCGGAAGGACTGCGCGGGGGTGCTGCCTTCGCAGACCGGGGAGAGGTCGAGGATGGACAGCGGAGTGGATGGCGTGGTCATGCGCCCATCATCCGCCGGTCGGAAAACGCCTGCCGCGACGAGGTCACTCCCGGCAGGCTCACTCCTTGACCGAGCCCGTCATGCCCGAGACGTAGTACTCGACGAAGAACGAGTAGATGAAGGCCACCGGCAGCGAGCCCAGCAATGCGCCGGCCATCAGCGGCCCCCACTGGTAGACGTCGCCCTGGACCAGTTCCGTGACCACGCCCACCGGCAGGGTCTTGACCTCCGACGAGGAGATGAAGGTCAGCGCGTAGATGAACTCGTTCCACGACAGCGTGAAGGCGAAGATGCCCGCCGAGATCAGTCCCGGCACCGCCAGCGGCAGCACGATCTTCACCAGGATCTGCCAGCGGTTGGCGCCGTCGATGAGGGCGCACTCCTCCAGCTCGGCCGGGATGGAGCGGAAGTAGCCCATCAGCAGCCAGGTGCAGAACGGGATCAGGAAGGTCGGGTAGGTGAGGATCAGCGCCCAGCGGGTGTCGAACAGGCCGAGGTTGAACACCACGTTGGCCAGCGGGATGAACAGGATCGACGGCGGCACCATGTAGGCCAGGAAGATCGCCAGCCCGACGTGCTTGGCGCCCGAGAAGCGCAGCCGCTCGATGGCGTAGGCCGCGAA
Organism: Variovorax sp. PvP013; assembly: GCF_050435945.1. Lineage (NCBI taxonomy): Bacteria > Pseudomonadati > Pseudomonadota > Betaproteobacteria > Burkholderiales > Comamonadaceae > Variovorax > Variovorax sp. PvP013. Next base: position 391,915 of record NZ_JBNDLF010000004.1, on the reverse strand, counting down.
CACCGACGCCGCCAGCGACACGAAGGTCGACACCACCGACACCAGCACCGTGTTCCACAGCCACTGCGGGTAGGCGGTCTGGAACAGCAGCTTGTGAAAGTGCGCCAGCGTCGGCGTGACGACCCAGAACGGATTGCCGTCGCGCGAGAGCAGCTCGGCGTCGGGCTTCACCGAGGTGATCGCCATCCAGTAGAACGGGAACAGCAGCACGATCAGGAAGACCACCAGCGGCAGGTACACCGTCACCATCTTGCGCGGCACCGAGTCCAGGAAACTCATGCCGACGGTGTCGGCGCGGGCGTCGGAGGTCTTGCTCATTTGTCGGTTCCACCCTGTTGCCAGGCCCGGCGCTGCAGGCCGAAGAAGCTGAACATCACGCAGGCCAGCAGGAAAGGCACCATGGCGATGGCGATGGCCGCGCCCTCGCCGAGCGCGCCGCCGGAGATGGCGCGCTGGAACGACAGCGTGGCCATGAGGTGCGTCGCGTTGAGCGGCCCGCCGCGCGTGATGACGTAGATCAGCTGGAAGTCGGTGAAGGTGAACAGCACCGAGAAGGTCATCACCACCGCGATGATCGGCGTGAGCAGCGGCATCGTGACGTGGCGGAACTGCTGCCACGGCGTCGCGCCGTCGATGGCCGAGGCCTCGTAGTAGGACGGCGAGATGGTCTGCAGGCCGGCGAGCAGCGTGATCGCCACGAAGGGCACGCCGCGCCAGACGTTGGCGATGATCACCGCGATGCGCGCGTTCCACGGGCTGCCCAGGAAGTCGATGTAGCCGTCGATCAGGCCCATCTTCACCAGCGCCCAGCTGATGATCGAGAACTGCGAGTCGTAGATCCACCAGAACGCGATCGCCGACAGCGCCGTCGGCACGATGTAGGGCAGCAGGATGACGGCGCGGAAGAAGGTCTTGAAGCGGATGTTGCGGTTGAGCAGGATCGCCAGCCACAGCCCGAGGAAGAACTTCAGCACGCTGGCCACCGCCGTGTAGAACAGCGTGTTGAACAGCGCCAGCCGCACCACCGAGTCGCTCCAGAGGTACTCGTAGTTCTCCAGCCCGATCCACTGCCCCGGCCGCCCCACCTTGGCGTCGGTGAACCCGAGCCAGGTCCCCAGCCCGAGCGGATAGGTCAGGAACAGCAGCAGCAGCACCGCCGCCGGCAGCATGAACATGAAGCCCAGCGCGTTGCGGCTGTTCTGCATCCTCGCGAGTAATTTCATGGAATCTCGTTCATAAAGCGGACCATCGATGCCGTGTCAGGAGCCAGTCCGGGAACACCGTGGAGCCGGCTTTGCCGGGCCACTGGTGTTGCCCCCTGGAAGGGGGTTGGCGAAGCGACACGAAGTGCGCGAAGACTGGGGGTCAGGTCTTGTAATAGCGCTCGGCGCGTTTCTGCGCCCGCTCGGCCGCTTCCTTCGGCGTCCTCGCCCCGCTCGCCGCCTCGGCCACCATGTTGGGGATGATGAAGTCGGCCGCCGCGCCGGCCGAGGCGTAGCCGAGCTTGCCGTCGTAGCCGCCCGGGCGCAGGTTCTTCACCGAGTCGCGATACGGCATGTTCTTCGGGTCGGAGGTCCAGATCGCGCTGTTCTCGTAGAAGCGCAGCGGCTGGGCGACATAGCCGCCGCCGGCCTGCAGCCAGGGGTCGAACTGCTCCTTCTCCATCATGAAGCGCAGGAACTCCTTGGCCGCCATCGGGTACTTGGTGTACTTCATGACCATCTGGTTGAAGAACAGGTGCGACTCGGTCGGCACCCCCACCGGGCCGATGGGGAACACCGCGTGGTTGATGTCGGCGGCGAGTTCCTTGAGCTTCGGGTCGGCCGAGTTCTTCGACGTGAAGTAGATCGAGATGCCGTTGTTGGTGATGCTGATCTGGCCGTCGAGGAAGGCCTTGTTGTTGTTCGGGTCCAGCCACGACAGCGTGCCGGGGATGAAGTTGGCGTAGAGCTCCTTGGCGTACTCCAGCGCCTTGATCGTCTCCGGGCTGTCGATGACGACCTTGTTGGCCTTGTCCACCAGCTTGCCGCCGTGCGACCACACCAGCCAGTTGCACCACACGCTGTCGCCCGTCGCGTTGCCCAGCGCCATGCCGCCGGGCGTGCCCTTGGCCTTCAGGGCCTGGTAGAGCTTGAGGAAGCCGTCGGTGGTCTTGGGGAAGGTGTCGAAGCCGGCCGCCTTCACCATGCTCTCGCGGTAGACGATGAGCGAGCCCGAGGCGCCCAGCGGCAGGCCGATCCACTTCTTGCCGTCCGGCCGCATGAAGGCCTCGCCGGCCGGATACCAGCCGCCGTACTTCCTGCCCAGGTACTCGGCCAGGTCGGTGACGTCGAGCAGCTTGTCCGGATAGAGGTTGGCGTCGTCGTTGGTCGACAGGATGATGTCCGGGCCGGCGCCGGTGTTGGCCGCCACGGCCGCCTTGGGCCGCACGTCCTCCCAGCCCTCGTTGTCCACCCGCACCTCGACGCCGGTGGTCTCGGTGAATTTCTTGACGTTGGCCATGTAGGCGTCGATGTCGCCCTGCACGAAGCGGCTCCAGCGCAGCACGCGCAGCTTGGCGCCGGCCTCGGGCTTGAAGCTCATCGTCTGCGCCTGGGCCTGCGCCTGCGCCGCCGAGGCGAACAGCGCGCTGCCCGCGCCCAGCGATGCGGCGGCGGTCAGGCCGGCGGTGCCTTCCAGAAACCTGCGGCGATTGAACTCGGTCATTCGGTTGTCTCCTGGTCTTGTCGTGAACGGAACTGAAGCGGAACGAAACGGATGCGGACGACGCGGGGGCCGACCATCCGTCCGCGCGCGGTGGGGCGTGACGGCGCGCTCAGGCCGCCAGGCGGGCGCCGGTGTCGGCGTCGAAGAGGTGGGCGCGCTGCAGGTCGGGCTGCAGGTGGATGACGCTGCCGGGCGCGAAGTCGTGGCGCTCGCGGAAGACGGCCGACAGCTCGGTGCCGGCGTGGCGGCACGAGACGAAAGTGTCCATGCCCGTGGGCTCCATGACCACCACGCGCGAGGGAATGCCTTCGCGCTCGGAGAGCACCAGGTGCTCCGGCCGCGTGCCGTAGACCACCGGCTGGCCGTCGGCGCCGCCGGCGTGCAGCGGGGCGTCCAGCCGCGTGCCGTCGGCCAGCTCGACGTGGGCCGCGCCCGCCGTGCGGTGCAGCTTGCCGGGCAGGAAGTTCATCGACGGCGAGCCGATGAAGCCGGCGACGAACTGGTTGGCCGGGCGGTCGTAGAGTTCCAGCGGACTGCCGGTCTGCTCGATGCGGCCGTCGCGCATCACCACGATCTTGTCGCCCATGGTCATGGCCTCGATCTGGTCGTGCGTGACGTAGATGGAGGTGGTGCGCAGGCGCTGGTGCAGCTCCTTGATCTCGCTGCGCATGGCCACGCGCAGCTTGGCGTCGAGGTTGGACAGCGGCTCGTCGAACAGGAACACCTGTGGGTCGCGCACGATGGCGCGTCCCATCGCCACGCGCTGGCGCTGGCCGCCCGAGAGCTGGCGCGGGTAGCGCTCGAGCATCGGCACCAGCGCCAGGATCTCGGCGGCGCGCTGCACCTTGGCGTCCACCACCGACTTGTCGGCCTTGGCCAGCGTGAGCGAGAACGCCATGTTGTCGCGCACCGTCATGTGCGGATAGAGCGCGTAGTTCTGGAACACCATCGCGATGTCGCGCTCCTTCGGCGGCAGGTCGTTGACGCGCTTGTCGCCGATGCGGATCTCGCCGCCGTTGACCTGCTCGAGCCCCGCGATCATGCGCAGCAACGTCGACTTGCCGCAGCCCGACGGACCGACCAGCACGGTGAACGAACCGTCCTGGATGTCGATGTCGACGCCGTGGAGGATGGGCACCTCGCCGAAGTTCTTCTTGACGCCCTGGATCGTGACACTCGCCATGGAATGGAAATCCTGTGGAAGGTTTGCGGACCGGCGCAGTATCGGCACGCCCTCCGGGACCCGCCATCCGGACAAACCGTTAAGAGGAAACCCGCTTCCGCATCCGGCTGGAATTTGTATGATGAGCTGATCACCGTGCTGAATCCTGTCGTCATCGCCGGCTCCGCGCCGGCCGCTCCCCCACCGCTTCGCATCGAGTCCGACCGGCTGTCCGACCGCCTGGCGTCGCGCCTCGCCGCGCAGATCGAATCGGGCGCCCTGAAGCCCGGCGACCGCCTGCCCACCGAACAGCGCATGGCCGCCGCGCACGGCGTCTCGCGCACGGTGGTGCGCGAGGCGGTGCACCAGCTCAAGTCCAAGGGCCTGGTCAGCTCGCGTCAGGGCTCGGGCGTGTTCGTCGCGGCGCCGCCGGCGCACCGGCCGCTGGCCTTCGACCCGAACGTGCTGGCGTCGGTGCAGGCCGTGGTCCACGTGGTGGAGGTGCGCCGCGTGCTGGAGGGCGAGATCGCCGCGCTGGCTGCCGAGCGCGCCACGCGCGCCCAGATCGCCGCCATGCGCCGCGCCCTGAAGTCCATCGACGCCGCCGTGGCCGAGGGGCGCGACGGCGTGGCCGAGGACCTGGGCTTCCACCGCCTGATCGGCGAGGCCACCGGCAACCCGCAGTTCCGGCTGCTGCTGGGCTTCCTGGAGCAGTACCTGCGCGAGGGCATGCGCATCACGCGCGGCAACGAGGCCCGGCGCGCCGACTTCATGGCCGCCGTGCAGCAGGAGCACCATGCCATGGTCGAGGCCATCGCGGCGCGCGACCCGGCGGCGGCGCGCCACCACGCCACGCAGCACATCCTGCGCGGCGAGGGCCGCCTGGTCGAGGCCGGCGTGATCGCCGCGCGGCGGCGTCCCGCTTCGAAGACACCCAAGACATCCAAGGAGACCCCATGAAACTGCTCATCACCGGCGGCGGCGGCTTCGTCGGCGCCCGGCTCGCCCGCACCCTGCTCGCGCGCGGCACGCTCGCCGGCGCGACGATCGAGCGCCTCGTGCTGACCGACATCGCCCCGCCGCCGGCCGACCTGTCGGCCGACGCGCGCGTCGAGGCCCGCACCGGAGCGCTGCTCGATCAGGTCGACGCCCTGCGCACCGAAGCCTTCGACGGCGTGTTCCACTTGGCCTCGGCCGTCTCGGGCGAGTGCGAGGCCGACTTCGAGCTCGGCCTGCGCTCCAACCTCGACAGCACACGCGCCTTGCTCGACGCCCTGCGCGCGAACGTCGAGGCCGGCGGCCCGGTGGCGCGGCTGGTGTTCTCCAGCTCGGTGGCGGTCTTCGGCCCCGACGCGTCGATGCCGCTGCCGGCGCTCGTCGGCGACGACACCCTGCCCGCGCCGCAGACCTCCTACGGCACACAGAAGCTGATCTGCGAGCACCTGGTGGCCGACTACACCCGCAAGGGCTACATCGACGGCCGCGCCGCGCGTCTGATGACCGTCACCGTGCGCCCGGGCCGGCCCAACGGCGCCGCCTCGTCGTTCTTCAGCGGCATCATCCGCGAGCCGCTGGCGGGGGTGGAATCGGTCTGCCCGGTGTCGCCGGACGTGTCGCATCCGATGTCCTCGCCGGCGCACACGGTCGACGGGCTGATCGCCGTCTACGAGGCCTCGCGCGAGGCTTTCGGCGGCCGGCTGGCCATGAACCTGCCCGCGCTCAACGTGCGCGTGAGCGACATGCTCGACGCGCTGGAGGCCGTCGCCGGCCCCGAGGTGCGCGCGCGCGTGCGCTTCGAGCGCGACGAGCGCATCGCCGGCATCGTCGCCAACTGGCCCGGCGGCGCCACGGCCGAACGGGCACGCCGCCTGGGCCTCGCGCCCCATGAGAATTTCGCCGACATCATCCGGCAGTACATCGACGATTGCGCCGCACGGCCCGACGCCGGAACGACCTTGAAGGGAATGAAAAGATGACCAACGAAACCCACGCCGACGTCGGCCCCGAGGGCGAGAAGCCCGACCCGCGCAGCCAGCCCCAGCCGCCGCGCGCGAGCCCGCAGCGGCTGCGCTCGCAGTCGTGGTTCGACAACCCCGACAACGCCGACATGACCGCGCTCTACATCGAGCGCACCATGAACTTCGGCCTGAGCTTCGACGAGCTGCAGTCGGGCCGCCCGATCATCGGCATCGCGCAGACCGGCTCGGACATCGCGCCGTGCAACCGCCACCACATCGTGCTGGCCGAGCGCGTGCGCGAGGGCATCCGCGACGCCGGCGGCATCGCCTTCGAGTTCCCGATCCATCCGATCCAGGAGACCTGCAAGCGCCCGACCGCCTCGCTCGACCGCAACCTGCAGTACCTGTCGCTCGTCGAGGTGCTCTACGGCTACCCGATCGACGGCGTGGTGCTCACCACCGGCTGCGACAAGACCACGCCGGCGCAGCTCATGGCCGCCGCCACGGTCGACATCCCGGCCATCGCGCTCAATTCCGGACCGATGTTGAACGGCTGGTACAAGGGCGAGCGCACCGGCTCGGGCACCATCGTCTGGAAGGCGCGCGAGCTGATGGCCGCCGGCACCATCGGCTACCAGGAGTTCCTGAAGCTGGTGGCCTCCTCGGCGCCCTCGACCGGCCACTGCAACACCATGGGCACGGCCTCCACCATGAACGCGCTGGCCGAGGCCCTGGGCATGACGCTGCCGGGCAGCGCCGCCATTCCCGCGCCCTACCGCGACCGCCAGGAGATGGCCTACATGACCGGCCGGCGCATCGTCGAGATGGTGCGCGAGGACCTGCGGCCCTCGGCCATCCTGACGCGCGCCGCCTTCGAGAACGCCATCGCCGTGAACTCGGCCATCGGCGGCTCCACCAACGCGCCGATCCACCTGAACGCCATCGCCCGGCACATCGGCGTGAAATTGGACAACGACGACTGGGAAGCGCTGGGCTACGACGTGCCGCTGCTGGTCAACCTGCAGCCGGCGGGCAAGTACCTGGGCGAGGACTTCTACCGCGCCGGCGGCGTGCCGGCGGTGGTGGCCGAACTGATCGCCCACGGCCGCATCCAGCCGGCCCTCACGGCCAACGGCAAGACGCTGGTGGAGAACTGCGAGAACCGCTTCACCGACGAGCGCGACGTCATCTTCGCCTACGACGCGCCGATGAAGGGCGACGCCGGCTTCCTGCACTTCAAGGGCAACCTGTTCGACTCGGCCATCATGAAGACCAGCGTGATCACGCCGGAATTCCGCGAGCGCTACCTCGCCGACCCGGCCGACCCGATGGCCTTCGAGGGCACGGCCGCCGTGTTCGACGGCCCCGAGGACTATCACCATCGCATCGACGACCCGGCGCTCGGCCTCGACGAGCACAGCGTGCTGTTCATGCGCGGCGTCGGCCCGGTGGGCTACCCCGGCGCGGCCGAGGTGGTGAACATGCGCGCGCCCGACTACCTGATCAAGCGCGGCGTGCTGGCCCTGGCCTGCATCGGCGACGGCCGGCAGTCGGGCACCTCCGGCTCGCCCTCGATCCTCAACGCCTCGCCCGAGGCCGCCACCGGCGGCAACCTGGCCCTGCTGCGCACCGGCGATCGCGTGCGCATCGACCTCAACAAGCGCAGCGCCGACATGCTGGTCGACGACGCCGAACTGGTCCGCCGCCGCGCCGAGCTCGACGCCGCCGGCGGCTACCGGTACCCGCCGAGCCAGACGCCCTGGCAGGACATCCAGCGCGCCATCGTCGGCGAGCTGTCCGAGGGCATGGTGCTCAAGCCGGCGGTGAAGTACCAGCGCATCGACGCGACCTTCGGGGTGCCGCGGGACAACCATTGAAAGTGCCGGTTCAAGGCTCGCAGGTGTCGCCGGACGGCATTGTTGTTGAACTCCCGGAGCGCGCCGTGTTGTATTGCATGTAGCGTGCGGCACGCTCTTTGGTGTTCGCGGTCATCGATTCGATCTTTCCTGCGAGGCGGGAAAACACCACGTAGTCCGGAAAGTTCTCGCCACCGCAGTTCAACGATGCGGCCAAGCCTTCGCTTGTTGTCTGCAACGCTGCTCGATCCTTGAGATCGACAAGCAAGGTTCGCTGCGTCGCGCGTGCATCCTGCATGAGCGACCTTCTTTGTTTGTCGTTGACCGGCTGGGAGTTGACCCAGGACTCGATGTCGTCGCGCACACCGTTGGCATTGGCATCCGGTCCAGCGATGTCTTTTGAGCGGTCGAGCTTCGGCAGGGCGCCACTTCCTTCGAGGCTGGCAATCTGCTGCGCGAGCGTGGGAGGCTGTGTCGTGGCGGCGGGACCGGTAACCAGCGCCGCCGCGCCAGCGCCAGTTGCTAGTGCGGTGGCACTGGGTGTCTCGGCGGGAATTGCCACGCTGTCGTTGCTGCGCCCACCGCAGGCGGTCAATGAAAGTGCCAGCACAAGGGTCGTGGCCAGATAACGGACGTCGAATGGCGACATGTGTGAAATCGGTCGAGTTTTCATATTGGATTTACTCCCTGATGAATTTGCGAACTCAGAGGCCATCGATGACGCTCTCGATCAACCCCTTGACCTTGGCCCGCCCCTCGCGTCCGGCATCGAGGTACGTTTCGATGAAGGCATGGCCACTCGCATCCGCCAAGGCGAACGGAATGTTCCAGTTGGCGGGTCGCACACTGTTGATCCCTTGCGCCCGCAATCCGTTGATGACCAAGTCGAAACTGGACAAGCCGTACTCTCCGCGCAGCGAAGGCGACGCAGGTGCCACATGCACGGTGCCGGCGTGAGTGTCAGGGTGGCTGCCGCGCAAACCGTCGTAGGCGGCATTCGAGAACAGATTGCCTTGCGAGTGCGCCACCAGCACAAAGTCCGATCCTTCGTCGGCGATGGTCTGCAGCTTCACCAGTTGGGCATTCATGTCAGCGGCGGTCGGCGGATCAGCAAGCATGCGTGCCCAGCCGGCGACGATCTGTCCCAATGTGGCATTAAAGGTGGCATCCAACAATCGCGCAAGCGCAGTCCCGCCGTTGCCAAGACCGCCGAGCAGACTGCCCGTCAGCGACTTCGGATCGCCATGCCTACCTGAGATCAGGTCCCAATAATGCTCCCAACGATTGCCAAGCACACCGTCGAGTTCCTGGCTGCGCTGGATGAAGGTTTCAGCCAAGTCTTGAAGCATCGTGCTGGACGTGCCTTTGCCTGTCTGGTTGTAGAAGTTCTCGTATCGGATCGGTGAATTCCGATACGTTGGACCTATCAAGGATTTAAGCGCTTGCAGTCCGTCCTGGGCTTGCTTCTCCGTATTCCATACACCATTGAAGAACCCGATCACGACCGGCGCCATCTTCACTTTGGCCGTCACTGACGTCGGGGCGCAGTTCTCGCACGTCGCGGTGATCCTGTCCACCTGCAAGGCAGTGAACTTTGGAAACCGATAACCGGTGGTGAAGGCACCGGATGAATCGGTCTTTCCCGCACTGTTGGTCAGGGTTCCCGGGACACCGGATGTGGGCTGCACGGCCAAGGTGACGGGTTCATTGACCGCCGGCGAGCCATCCAGACGTTCCACCGACACCTTGACCGATACGGACTCGTCGGCCCACCGCATGGAATAGCGGTCACGCGATACGGCCAGACTCAATCGATGAGGTGAAACGCAATATCCGGAACCCCAGTCCGGCACGGCAAGCGCTGGGTCGATGCCCGGGTTGACTGCGCAATGGCAACTGAATCCTGTGGCATCCCCAACGATTTTTCCCACGATGTTTCCAGGCAATTGACCACCGGGAAGTGGAATCAGGAAGCAGGCTGGAACTATGCCGACGGTGTTGTTTTCTTCCATGTTTGCATGAAAGTCCGTCTCCGAGCATGCCCATGGCTGACGTGAATTTTCCGTGCACCATCCAAGCCCCGTGAATCCGCTGTTCGACACTCCAGTCGGTGCACAGTACCGCCTCGACGGCGAACTATAGACAGCACACGCACCTTGCGGGGTCGAGGAGAAACTTTGCGCACCCAATGGCCTGAGCGAACTCCAGAATATATTCAGTATCTGGTCTTCTCGGGTGACGAATCCAAAGGGCTCCCAAGTCCTCGCTTCTCCAGCTCGACTATCACCAAAGAAAATCAAAGCGCAAAAAAATACCCATCTCCAGTTTTGCATCGATTCAATCCTCCCGATTTTTTCAAATCGTAAAGAGAAGCGATCGGTTTTTTCAGCTTGCTTTCTTAACAAAGTTCATGCTGCGATGCCAAGATGCATCGCGAACAGGTTGTCGCAATCATCAAGCGCACCCGCGATGGCGCTGTGATGATTGCGTAGAAATTCGGACAGGTGGCACGACAGCGCACCTGCAGAATGCTGGCCGACACATGGAAAAGGGTGTCGCGACTCCGGACAAGCCCTGCCTCAGACCGGATACGTCCCCGCCAGCAGGATCGACTTGTCGACGTTGCGGATGTCGACGTGCCCGCAGAAGGCCATCGTCACGTCCAGCTCCTTGTGGATGAGCTGCAGCGCCTTGGTCACGCCGGCCTCGCCCATCGCGCCCAGGCCGTAGGCCATGGCGCGGCCGATCAGGGTACCGCGCGCGCCCAGGGCCCAGGCCTTGAGCACGTCCTGGCCGCTGCGGATGCCGCCGTCCATCCAGACCTCGGTCTTCGCGCCCACCGCGTCGACGATCGGCGGCAGCGCCTCGATGCTCGAGGGCGCGCCGTCGAGCTGGCGCCCGCCGTGGTTGCTCACCACGATGGCGTCGGCGCCGGCGTCCACGGCCAGCTGGGCGTCCTCCGGCACCATGATCCCCTTGAGGATCAGCCGGCCGCCCCACTGCTTCTTCACCCATTCGACGTCCGCCCAGGACAGGGTCGGGTCGAACTGCTCGTTGGTCCAGGCCGAGAGCGAATGCATGTCGCTCACGCCCTTGACGTGGCCGACCAGGTTGCGGAAGGTGCGGCGCTTCGTGCCCAGCATGCCCAGGCACCAGCCGGGCTTGGTCGCCAGGTTGATCATGTTGCGCAACGTGGGACGTGGCGGCGCGGTCAGGCCGTTCTTCAGGTCCTTGTGGCGCTGGCCGATCACCTGCAGGTCGAGCGTGAGCACCAGCGCGCTGCACTTCGCGACGCGGGCGCGCTCGATCATGCGGGCCATGGCCTCGCGGTCGCGCATCATGTAGAGCTGGAACCAGAACGGCGCCGTGGTGTGCTCGGCGATGTCCTCGATCGAGCAGATGCTCATCGTCGAGAGCGTGAACGGGATGCCGAACTTCTCCGCCGCGCGCGCCGCGTGGATCTCGCCGTCGGCGTGCTGCATGCCGGTGAGGCCCACCGGCGCGATGGCCACGGGCATCTTGGTGGCCTGGCCGACCATGGTGGTGGCCAGGGAGCGGCCTTCCATGTTCACGGCCACGCGCTGGCGCAGCTTGATCTTCTTGAAGTCGTCCGTGTTGGCGCGGTAGGTGCCCTCGGTCCACGAGCCGGAGTCGGCGTAGTCGTAGAACATGCGCGGCACGCGGCGCTCGGCGAGGACGCGCAGGTCCTCGATGGTGGTGATGACGGTCATGGGAAGGAAGGTGCTTTCGGTGGACGGTGCCCGGTCATTTCACGACCATCAGGGTGAACGGCCAGACGTAGGCCTGCATCGTCACGTAGAGGCCGACCAGGCAGGCCAGGGCGATCGAGTGGAAGAACACGTAGCGCAGGATGTCGCCCTCGTGGTTGAACCAGCGCGTGGCGGTGGAGGCCACGACGATGGACTGGGCGTCGATCATCTTGCCCATCACGCCGCCGGAACTGTTGGCCGCGCCCATCAGGTTGGGCGACAGGCCCAGCTGCTCGGCCGCGACCTTCTGCATGCCGCCGAAGAGCACGTTGGACGCCGTGTCCGAGCCCGTCAGCGCGACGCCGATCCAGCCCATGAGCGTGCCGAAGAACGGGTAGAGCACGCCGGTGTTGGCGAAGGCCAGGCCCAGTGTGGTGTCGGTGCCGGAGAAGCGCGTCAGGGTGCCCAGCGCCAGCATCAGCACGATGGTCAGGAGCGAGAACTTCACCAGCCACACCGTCCGGAAGAAGGTGCGCAGGATCTCGAAGGGCTTGTACTTCATGATCAGCGCGCTCACGAGCGCCGCCAGCAGGATGCCGGTGCCGGTGGCCGAGAGCAGGTTGAGCGTGTAGATGGCCGATTCCGGATGCGGCGTGGGCACCACCGGCGGCACCTTCATGACCAGATTGTGCAGGCCGGCCATCGGGAACTTCGGCGCGAAGATGCCGTTGAGCCAGGCCTTCACCGGCGGCAGGCCCCAGACGAACACGAACACCGACAGGATGGCCCAGGGCGTCCAGGCGGCGATCAGCGCCTCGCGCGAGTGGCGCACCACCGGCTGCGGCGGCTTGGCTTCCGAGGCGCTGATGTCGCGCCCGCGCAGGGCCGGCGAGGTCCAGACCTGCTTCGGCTGCCACACGCGCAGGAAGCCGACCAGGCACACCATCGAGACGAGGGCCGCGATGATGTCCACCAGCTCCGGTCCCATGAAGTTCGACACCAAGTACTGCGGGATCGCGAACGTTGCGCCGGCCACCAGGATGGCCGGCCAGATCTCCTTCATGCCCTTCCAGCCGGCGAAGGCCCAGATCAGCCAGAACGGCACCAGCAGCGAGAAGAACGGCAGCTGGCGGCCGATCATGGCCGTCACCTGCTGCAGGTCGTAGCCGTGCACCTGCGCCAGCGTGATCACCGGCGTGCCCAGCGCGCCGAAGGCCACCGGCGCCGTGTTGGCGATCAGCGACAGGCCCGAGGCCGCCAGCGGCGAGAAGCCCAGCCCGATCAGGATCGCCGCCGTGACCGCCACCGGCGTGCCGAAGCCCGCCGCGCCCTCGAAGAAGGCGCCGAAGCAGAAGGCGATGAGCAGCAGCTGGATGCGCCGGTCCTCGGTGATGCCCGAGAGCGAGTCCTGCAGCACCTTGAAGCTGCCGTTCTGCTCGGTCAGCTGGTGCAGGAAGATGATGTTCAGCACGATCCAGCCGATCGGCAGCAGTCCCGTGAAGCCGCCCAGCAGCGCCGCCCGGCCGGCCATGTCCACCGGCATGCCGTAGGCGAAGACGGCCACGATCAGCGCCGCCACCAGCCCCATCCCGGCGGCGATGTGGGCCTTGATGTGGAAGAACCCGAGGGCGCCGAGCATCACGATCACCGGAATCGCCGCCAGCGCGGTCGAGATGATCATGTTGCCGAACGGGTCGTATATCTGCTGCCAGGCCATGTGCGTCGTCTCCGAAGGTTGTTATTGAGGAAAAGCCCGATCACGGGCCGCGCGCCGCGAGCACGCCAGCGACTGTAGGAAAACCACGCACGCGTACCGTGAATTTCGGTGCCGCGCGGCGTGAAGGATTTTCACGGGCCCGAGGCGGTGCCGGGCCGGTGATATCCCTGTGTGAACGCGCCCCGCCGCAGCGGATCGCGCGGCGCCCCGGGAAGCAAACCGGGAGGAACCGGCGACGTGACGCGCCGATGTCCGGTCGCCACGACCCGCGCCCAAATCTGAAAAACGCCTTCCCTCAATCGCAAGGGAGCCTGACACGACGCCATGGCGCAACGTCGTTCAGAAATGTTCGGATTGCTGGGAACCGACCTCACCAAGAATTCTTTTGTGAGCAAAAGTGTCCTGTCGCGGTCGGCGCCAAGTCGACCGAATCGGCGCTTTCGGAAGACGCGATGCGGCGACGACCGCATGGCACCTCCCCCCGCTCGCGCACGCATCTTCACGCCCCTCATCGCCCATGGAAGCGGACCACGACAGCGCTTCGGTCGGCATGCGGGACGGATCAACTCACCCGTTGGACACCATGAATCGACACGCACGCCGAGCCGGCACGACATCGAAGGCACAGAACCACCGCAACCGCACGGCCGCGACGCCCGACTTCCGACTGCGCCCCACGATCGTCGGTCTGGCACTGATGGCCATGGCCGCGACGGTGCCCTCGGTCCACGCGGCAGAGCTCACCTGGCAGGGTCGCAGCAGCAAAGATTGGCTTTCGGGCGGCAATTGGAGCTCTGGCTCGGTACCGGGTTCTGGTGATGCCGTCTTCATTAACTCTTTAACTTTCCCAGTACCAACGGAACTCGCGGGCGCGGGCGTGGCGTCGTCCGTCACGATTGGCAGTTCGGGGAGTTCGGGACAAGGCATATTGACTGTTCAATCCTCGACCGGAAAGTTGACGATCGGCAACGACCTTCAGGTGGGATCGAGCGGCAGCGGATCTCTGTCGGTGATCGAAGCCGCGAAAGTCTCCGTCGGCAAGAACGCCTCTGTTGGCCTGAATGACGGCTCCAATAACACCCTCGCCGTCAAAGGGCTGGGGTCGTCTCTCGAGGTCCTCGCTGGAACGACCAGCATCGGCGATGCGGGCACGGGCACGGCGACCTTCGGCGACGGCGGCACGCTGACCACGGTCGACGTGCTGATCGGCAACCAGCCCACAGGCAAGGGCGACGTGACAGTGACCGATTCCGGATCGGCGATTGCCGCGTCGGACAATCTGGTGGTGGGCAAAGCGGGCACCGGCACGTTGTCCGTCCTCGCGGGCGGGATCGCCAATGCCAAGAATGTCTATGTCGGCCAAAGCAAAGACAGCTCAGGCATCTTGCGGGTGGATGGCGCAAGCGACGACCCACCTGCGAGGTCCACGCTGGCGGCCAAGCAGTCGATCTATGTCGGCGACATGGGCAGCGGCTCCATGACCGTCTCCGGCGGTGGCTTGGCGAGTGCCGAATTCAACGTCGTCGTGGGCAACGGCATCGCCGCCGACGGTACCAAGAGCGTCGGGAACCTGACCGTGACCGGCGTTGGCTCCAAACTCACGGCGGCGCGAGAAATCTACGTAGGAAACAACGGCATCGGATCGATGAATGTGACGGAGGGTGGCCACGCCTCGGCCGGCAGCAGGTTGTACGTCGGCACGAACGCGGGTTCCGACGGCACCCTCGCCATCACCGGTCCGTCGTCGAGCGTCGATGTCGGCCTCGCGACCGTCGTCGGGCCTTCGAGCACGGGCAAGGCGACCATAAGCGATGGCGGTGCCTTGAACACGCTCGACATGTGGATGGGCTCGACCCGCGACGGCAAAGGCAGTGTCACGGTCGATGGCGCTGGATCCACGCTGGCGGTATCGCGCAGCATGATCGTCGGCAGCACCGGCGTGGGTGAGTTGTCCGTCCTCAATGGTGCGCAAGCCAGCGCGCTCAATGCATCGGTCGGCCAGAGCACCGGAAGCACCGGCACCGTGCGGGTGGATGGCGCCTTCGACGGCTTGACGTCCACGCTGACGGCCAGCCGATCGATCTACGTCGGCGACATGGGCAACGGCGCCATGACCGTCTCCGGCGGTGGCCGGGTGAGTGCCAAGAAGGACATCGTCCTTGCCAACAACCCTGAAAACCCCCAAGGCACCGGTGGATTGACCGTGACCGGCACCGGCTCCAAGGTCAGTGCGGACGAACAAATCCAGGTGGGCAACTACGGCGCGGGCAAGGTGACCGTGAGCGATGGCGGCGCGCTGACCAGCGGCGAACTGTGGATCGGCAGGAACGAAGGCAGCACAGGCGACGTCGCGGTGACTGGCACAGGCTCCCAGTTGACGTCCAACGCAGTGTTGATCGGCACTTTGGGGGAAGGCACGATGGCCGTCGCTGACGGCGGCAAGGTGCTTGCGAAGACCATCTACATCGGCACCGACAAGAACGGCAAAGGACGATTGGATGTGACCGACGCCGATTCCAAGGTCGAGATCGGGGTCCTCGTCGTGGGGTCAGGCGGCACTGGCTCGATGCAGGTGGCCAAAGGTGCGCAGGTCTCTGTCAGCGACGCTGCATTCGTCGGCGCGGGTAACGGCTCCGATGGCACCCTGACCATCACCGGTGCATCGCCGGTGCCGGGTGCCACCGCCTCGACCATGAATGTCCAGGGCACGACCTATGTCGGGCTCTACGGCAAGGGCCGGGCGATCGTGAGCGAGGGCGGCGCCCTGACCACGGGCAGCCTGTCGGTGGGGACCAATGCCTATGTCAACAACGCCACCAACGATTCCATCATCGGCAACGGCAGCGTCGCGGTCGACGGTGCCGGCTCGAAGCTCTCGGTCTCCTCGCAACTGACCGTTGGTGACGAGGGCGTCGGCGCGTTGTCGGTCTCCAATGGCGCCAAGGCCGATGCGTCATCTATGGCCGTCGGCAAGGCGGCCGGCAGCACCGGGGCCGTGAAGGTGGCTGGCGCGGGGTCGCAGCTGACGCTCATCAACCTGATGGTCGGCGATGCGGGCACCGGCACCGTCGAGGTCTCCGGGGGCGGCGCCATGAGCGTGAAGCCGACCGAGCTCACGCCGGTCATCGGCGCCCAGGCCAGCAGCCAGGGCAGCGTGAGCGTGACCGGTGCCGGCTCCAAGCTCGACATCGTGAGCAACGTCACCGTGGGGCAATCCGGCACGGGCACCTTGACGGTATCCGACGGCGGGCAGGCCTCCGTCAACACGTACGTGGAGATGGGCCAGGAGGCGGGCTCCATCGGCACGCTGACGGTCGGCGGCGCGGGGTCGAAGCTGAGCGTGGGCGGCACGATCGGCATTGGCGAAGCCGGCACGGCCACCGTGGTCGTGCAGGGCGGCGGCACCCTGGAGAGCGAAACGCTGGTCGCGGGCTACCTCGCCACCGGGGTGGGCACCCTCACCGTCACCGGCGCATCGCCGGCAGCGGGCGTGACCGCGTCGGCCGTGAAGGTCCGGAGCGACACCTATGTCGGCTTCTACGGCAAGGGCCAGGCGATCGTGAGCGATGGCGGCGCCCTGACCACGGGCAGCCTGTCGGTCGGCACCTATTCCTACTTCGACAACGCCACCAACAAGACAGTCAGTGGCGACGGCAGCGTCACGGTCGATGGTGCCGGATCGAAGCTCTCGGTGTCCGGGCAGCTGACCGTCGGTGAACTGGGCGTCGGCACGTTGTCCGTTTCCAACGGCGCCAAGGCCGACGCGCAATCCACGTCCATCGGCCAGGGAACCGGCAGCACCGGGACCGTGAAGGTGGCCGGCGCGGGATCGCAGCTGACGCTCGACGACCTGACGGTCGCCGATGCGGGCACCGGCACCGTCGAGGTGGCCGGAGGCGGCGCCTTGAACGTGAAGTCGACCGCGGTCTCGACGGTCATCGGCGCCCAGACCGGCGCCCAGGGCAGCGTGCGCGTGACCGGGGCGGGCTCCACGCTCGGTGTCGCGAGCGCCGTCACCGTGGGCGAGTCCGGTGTGGGCACGTTGAGCGTGGCCGACGGCGCCCGAGGCACCATCGGCGGCAACGCCACCCTCGGCACGAACGCCAAGGGTGACGGTACCGTCAAGGTGACGGGGGCCTTGTCGAACCTCGCGGTCGCGGGCACGACCTCCGTGGGTCAGGCGGGTCTGGGCGTCGCGCTGGTCGACCAGGGCGGCCAGCTCGGCTCGGCAGCCCTGCAGATCGGCTCGGCCGCCGCCGGCCTAGGCTACGTGGGCGTCGACGGTGCGGGCTCGACGCTGGCGGTGAGCCAGGCGCTGGACGTGGGGACGTCCGGGCGCGGCGTCCTGAGCGTCTCCAACGGCGCGCAGGCCACCAGCGCGACCACCACGCTCGGCAGCAACGCGGGCAGCGTGGGCGTCGTGGTGCTCGCCGGTGCGGGCTCGGCCCTGACCACCGGCGACGTGTTCCTCGGCAGGAACGACCAGTCCGACCCCGCGAGCACGACCGGTGGCCTGTCGAGCTTCACTGTCACCGACGCGGCCACGCTGCACGCGGGCACCGTCTCCGTGGCCACCAGCACGGGCTCG
This sequence comes from Variovorax sp. PvP013, assembly GCF_050435945.1. NCBI lineage: Bacteria > Pseudomonadati > Pseudomonadota > Betaproteobacteria > Burkholderiales > Comamonadaceae > Variovorax > Variovorax sp. PvP013. The sequence continues at coordinate 374,218 of NZ_JBNDLF010000004.1, read as the reverse complement.
GCCGCACTGCTCAACATCGGCGCCGGCGCCAGCAGCGCCGCCGCCACCCCCGGCACGATCGACGCGAAGAACATCGTGTTCGGCCAGGGCGACGGTGCCCTCGTCCTCAACCACACTGCCCAGGACCTCGCCTTCGCCCCCACCATCGACGGCACGGGCCGCGTCCAGGCCCTCTCCGGTACCACCTCCCTGGCCTCTGGCAGCACCTACGCCGGCGGCACCTCGATCACCGGCGCCACCACCACCCTCAAGGGCTCGGCCACCAGCTTCGGCACCGGCGCCATCCGCAACGACGCCGCCCTGGTGATCGACCAAGCGTCGGACGCCGCCTTCGCCAACGTCATGGCCGGCACCGGCTCCCTCACCAAGACCGGCGCGGGCCTGCTCAACGTCACGGGCGACTCCTCGGGCTTCACCGGTGCCACCACCGTCGCCGCCGGGCGCCTGGCCGTCAACGGCTCGCTCTCCGGCTCCGCCGTGACGGTGCAGTCCGGCGCCACGCTCTCGGGCGCGGGCACGGTGGGCAGCGCGCGCGCCCAGAGCGGCGCCACCGTGGCCCCGGGCAACAGCCCGGGCACCCTGAGCGTGGCCGGCGACTACCACCAAGCTGCCGGCGCCACCTACGCCGCCGAGGTGGTCCCCGGCAGCACCGTCTCCGACCAGATCGCCGTCAGTGGCGTGACGACCCTCGACAGTGGCGCCATCCTCAACGTGTCGAAGTACGGCACGGGCAGTTATCGATCCGGCGCGCGCTACACCGTCCTCACCTCGCTGGGCGGCGTCAAGGGCACCTACACCCTGACCGGCGACACGGCCGCCTCGGCCTTCTTCAGCCTGGGCGCGACGTACGACGCCAACCACGTCTACCTCGACTACACGCAGTCGCACACCTTCGCGGACTTCGCCAAGACCCCGAACGAGACCGCGGCCGCCAGCGGCCTGCAGAAGCTGGCCGACAGCGACGCCTTGCGCACCAAGGTCCTCGCGCTGCGCACGGGCGCGCAAGCCCAGCGCGCCTACGACCAGCTCTCGGGCGAACTTCACGCCTCGACCCGGACGGTGCTCCTGCAGGACAGCCGCTTCATGCGCGATGCCACCACGCGGCAGGTGTACGCCAGCGGCAACGGCAACGGCAATGGCGCCAGCACCGGCACCGGCGTCGACAGCCGCAAGGACAGCGGCGAGTCGGTCTGGGCGCACGCCTACGGCGCCTCGGGTCGCTACGACGGCGACGGCAACGCCGCGGGCCTCCAGCGCGACATCGGCGGGCTGTTCGCGGGCACCGACGCGGCCGTCTCCGCCGACACCCGCCTGGGCATCGTCGGGGGCTACGGGCGCTCCCGCATCACGCTCCAGGAGAGCCGTGGCTCGGCCACCGTCGACACCTACGGCCTGGGCCTGTACGGCGCCACCCAGTGGGACCGCGCGCGTGCGAGCTACGGCGTCAACGAGGCCTGGCACAAGCTCTCGACGAGTCGCTCGGTGGGCCTGGAGGGCTTCGCCGACCAGCTCTCGGCGGACTACCGCGCCCGCTCGACCCAGCTCTACGGCGACGTGGGCTACCGCATGGGCGCGGAGCTGGGGCTGGCGCCGGCGGCGCTGGAGCCCTTCGCGAGCCTGGCCTGGGTCGACCTGCGGACGTCCGGCGCGCAGGAGCGCGGTGGCGCGGCCGCGCTGGGCGTGGCGAAGGGCTCGACCCGGGTGGGCTTCGCCACCCTCGGCCTGCGCTCGGCCGCCACGCTGGACATCGGCGGCGTGCCGGTGGTGGCCAGCGCACTGCTGGGCTGGCGCGGCGTGCTCGGGGGCACCACGCCCTCGAGCGCGAACGGCTTCGCCGGCGGCACCGGCGCGGCCGGCTTCGTCGTCCAGGGCGTGCCGCTCGCGCGCAACGTCGCGGCCCTCGAGGCCAACGTGAGCGCAGCCCTCACCCCCACGCTCACCCTGGGCCTGGCCTACGCCGGGCAGATCGGCCCGGGCTTCTCCGACCACGGCATCAGGGCCAGCCTCTCGCTGAAGTTCTGACCCTCGCTCGGATCCGATGCGCTGTGGTCTGCCGCATCGCATCGCATCGATCCGAGCGCATGCACCGCGCGACCACGGGTGACATCTCTGTGTGAGCGCGCCGTTCCGCAGCGGCTCGCATGGCATCCAAGCGGCGCACCGGCAAGCAACCCGGAAGGTTGCTCGCGCCACGACAGGTCGACATCGATCGCCACGACCCGCGCACACCTCTGAAAAACGCATTCCTCGATCGCAAGGGAGCCTGACACGACGCCATGGCGCAACGCCGTTCAGAAATGTTCGGATTGCTGGGACACGAACTCACCAAGAATTCTTTTGTGAGCAAAAGTGTCCTGTCGCGGTCGGCGCCAAGTCGACCGAATCGGCGCTTTCGGAAGACGCGATGCGGCGACGACCGCATGGCACCTCCCCCCGCTCGCGCACGCATCTTCGCGCCCCTCATCGCCCATGGAAGCGGACCACGACAGCGCTTCGGTCGGCATGCGGGACGGATCAACTCACCCGTTGGACACCATGAATCGACACGCACGCCGAGCCGGCACGACATCGAAGGCACAGAACCCCCGCAACCGCACGGCCGCGACGCCCGACTTCCGACTGCGCCCCACGATCGTCGGTCTGGCACTGACGGCCATCGTCGTCATGGCACCCACGGCCAATGCGGCCACGGTCACCTGGAATGGTAGCTCTAGCAACGATTGGCTCACAGGCGGCAATTGGTCATCTCGCAATGGCAGCGTAGCACCGGGTTCCAGCGATTTCGTCTACATCAACGCCTCCTCACCGCAATCGACGCTGTTGACGGGAACGGGCACGGCGTTGGTCGTCGCGCTCGGCAATCCGGTGGGCTCGCAGGGCGTGCTGACCGTTCAATCCGCGTCCGGCAAGTTGTCGCTCGGCAGTCAACTCCAGGTGGGCCTTTCGGGAAAAGGCAATGTGTCGATCCTTCAAGGGGCTTCGATCACAGCCAACGGAGCGGTCGCCGTCGGGATCAACAAGGGGTCGCAAGGCATTCTGAGCTTGGATGGAACGGGGTCCGCATTGAAAACGAAGTCGCAATTGCAGGTCGGCACTTCGGGGTCTGGAACAGTGACGGTTTCCAATGGCGCTCAGGCCACGATCGAAACCGACACGATCATCGGCGTTTTCGCGAACTCTGCGGGAGCGATGAAGATCAGTGGCACGGGCTCTAGCGTAAGCGCGGGCGCGTTGTTGCAAGTCGGGAAATCTGGTACCGGTTCGATCGACGTGTCCAATGGAGGAACATTCAGCGTCAGCGGCCCGACCCTACTCGGCGGAGATGCGATCGGTAAGGGGACGGTGACGCTCTCCGACAACGGCACCCGGATGACCACGGGCGAATTGCTTGTCGGTAGTACGGGCATCGGGGAGTTGACGGTGGCCAGGGGTGCGAAGTTCACGACGACCGGCAAGGTACACGTCGGCGAAGCTGCCACCAGCAACGGCACGGTCACTGTCACTGGAGCCAGCTCGACCATGTCCGTGGCCGGGGACATCGTCGTCGGTGAAACGGGCAGTGGCACGTTGTCCATTCAGGATGGCGCGAGCGTCGCGACCGGAATTGCTGCCACATCGTACGGGGACCTCTACATTGGCGAGGACCAAAGTGGCTCAGGTGCCGTGACGGTCACCGGAGCCGGCTCGACCATGTCCCTGGCCGGGGACATCAAAGTCGGTGACACGGGCACCGGCAAGTTGTCCATCCAGAATGGCGCGCGTGTCGTGACCGGCGTTGACGCCGGATCGTACGGTGACCTCTACATGGGCCAGTACCAAAACGGCTCGGGTACCGTGCTGGTCGATGGCATCGGTTCCACGCTGAAGGTCAAAGGACAGGTCGTGCTAGGCGACTCGGGCAATGGCTCCATGGTGGTCTCCAACGGTGGCCAGGCGAGTGCGGGGGAATCCATTTTCGTCGGCGACCGCACCGGAGGCACAGGCACTCTGACGGTGACCGACGCCGGTTCCAGCCTGACCACGGGCGGCGACCTTCAGGTGGGGTCGGTCGCCACCGGCTCGATGACGGTGACCGACGGCGCGAAGGTCTCCGTCGACCGCGATGCCTATGTCGGCTTGTATGCAGGTGCCGATGGCACCCTCACCGTCACCCGCTCGGCGACGTTCGACGTCCTCACGGGAGCGATCAACGTCGGCGATTCGGGCACGGGCAGGATGACCGTGAGCAATGGCGGCAAACTGAACACGGTCGACATGCTGATCGGCAACCAAGCCGAGGGGAAGGGCGATGTCACGGTCAGCGCTGCCGGTTCGAGGATTTCCGCGCACCGCGATCTGGTGGTCGGTGGAAAAGGCCTCGGCACGTTGTCCGTCCTCGCCGGTGCGGGTGCCGAAACCGGCAATGTCTACGTCGGCGAGCGCCAAGGCGGCACCGGCACCGTGCGGGTGGACGGCCGGAGCGATGGCCTTCGTTCCCGGCTGAGGGCCGATGTCGATATCCACGTCGGCGAATCGGGCCATGGCTCCATGGTCGTCTCCGGCGGTGGCTCGGCGAGTGCGTTGCAAAACATCGTCGTTGCCAACAACAGCGCGAGCGTCGGTGATGTGACCGTGACCGGAGCCGGCTCCACACTCGGTGCGGCCGGCAGCCTGGTGGTCGGCAACGCGGGCACCGGCAAGCTCTCCGTCCTCGGCGGTGCCCAGGCCGATGCGCAGTCCACGTCCATCGGGCAGGCGGCCGGAGGCGTGGGCACCGTGACGGTCGACAGCGCGGGCTCGACGCTGGAAGTGCAGAGAACGCTGCAGGTGGGTGTGCAGGGCAACGCGTCGTTGAGCGTGTCCGGCGGGGCGCAGGCCACGGTGGGCGCCTCGGCGGTCGTCGGCGCGGACGCCCCGGGAACCGGCACCGTGCAAATCGGCGGGGCGACCTCCAGCCTGACGACCACCGGATCGCTGCGGATCGGAGGTTCGGGCCACGGCGTGCTGAGCATCGCCGATGGCGGTGGATTGACGGTGCAGCAGGACCTCGTCGTCGCCGACGTCGGGGGCTCACAAGGACAACTCAACGTGACCGGGGCCGGCTCCAGGACCGTCACCGCGGGCGGGCTGCAGGTGGGGTCAAGCGGGACCGGCACGATGACGGTGGACGGCGGTGCCCAGGCGTCCGTCGCCCTCGATGCCCAGGTCGGCGCGAACGCGGGCGGCAGCGGCAGCCTTGCCGTCACCGGAGCGTCCTCGGCGTTCGCCGTCGCGGGCGCCCTGCAGGTCGGCCCGTCCGGCAACGGCGCGCTGGACATCACCAACGGCGCGCAGGTCACCAGCGCGACCACCTCCCTGGGCAGCAACGCGGGCGCCACCGGCACCGCGGTGCTGGCCGGCGCGGGCTCGTCGCTCACCACCGGCGACGTGTTCCTCGGCAGGAACGACCTGTCCGACCCGTCGAAGCCGAACGGCGGCACCGCCAGCCTCACCGTCACCGACGCGGCCACGCTGCGCGCGGGCACCGTCTCCGTGGCCGTCACCACCGGCTCGATCGGCACGCTCAACATCGGCGCCGACGCCGCCAGCGCCGCCGCCGCCCCCGGCACCATCGACGCGAAGAACATCGTGTTCGGCCAGGGCGACGGTGCCCTCGTCCTCAACCACACTGCCCAGGACTACAGCTTCGCCCCCACCATCGACGGCACGGGCCGCGTCCAGGCCCTCTCCGGCACCACCACCCTGGCCTCGGGCAACACCTACACCGGCGGCACCTCGATCACCGGCACCACCACCCTCAAGGGCTCGGCCACCAGCTTCGGCTCGGGCGCGATCCAGAACAACGGTGCCCTGGTGCTCGACCAGCCCGCCGACGCCGCCTTCGCCAACGTCATGGCCGGCACCGGCGCCCTGACCAAGACCGGCGCGGGCCTGCTCAACGTCACGGGCGACTCCTCGGGCTTCACCGGCGCCACCTCCGTCGCCGCCGGGCGCCTGGCCGTCAACGGCTCGCTCTCCGGCTCCGCCGTGACGGTGCAGTCCGGCGCCACGCTCTCGGGCGCGGGCACGGTGGGCAGCGTGCGCGCCCAGAGCGGCGCCACCGTGGCCCCGGGCAACAGCCCGGGCACCCTGAGCGTGGCCGGCGACTACCACCAGGCTGCCGGCGCCACCTACGCCGCCGAGCTGGTCCCCGGCAGCACCGTCTCCGACCGGATCGCCGTGGGCGGCACCGCCACGCTCGACGGCGGCGCCGTCATCCACGTGGCCAAATACGGCACGGGCGGCTACACCCCCGGCACGCGCTACACCGTCCTGAGCGCCGCGGGCGGCGTCAAGGGCACCTACACCCTGACCGGCGAGACCGACGTCTCGGCGTTCTACGCGCTGGGCGCGACGTACGACGCCAACCACGTCTACCTCGACACCGTGCAGGTGCGCCCGCTCGCGGCCGCGGCCGCCACGATCAACCAGACGGCCGCGGCCCGCGGCGTGCAGGGCCTGCCCCTGGTCAAGGGCCTGCCCACGGCGATCGGCTCGCTGCGCACGGACGCGGACGCCCGCCGGGCGTTCGACCAGCTCTCGGGCGAGCTCCATGCCTCGGTCCGGACCGTGTTCCTGGAGGACAGCCGCTTCGTGCGCGAGGCCACCCGGCGGCAGGTACACGCCAGCGGCGGCGAGGACCGCAAGGACAGCGGCGAGTCGGTCTGGGCGCACGCCTACGGCGCCTCGGGTCGCTACGACGGCGACGGCAACGCCGCGGGCCTCCAGCGCGACATCGGCGGGCTGTTCGCGGGCACCGACGCGGCCGTCTCCGCCGACACCCGCCTGGGCATCGTCGGGGGCTACGGGCGCTCCCGCATCACGCTCCAGGAGAGCCGTGGCTCGGCCACCGTCGACACCTACGGCCTGGGCCTGTACGGCGCCACCCAGTGGGACCGCACGCGTGCGAGCTACGGCGTCAACGAGGCCTGGCACAAGCTCTCGACGAGCCGCTCGGTGGGCCTGGAGGGCTTCGCCGACCAGCTCTCGGCGGACTACCGCGCCCGCTCGACCCAGCTCTACGGCGACGTGGGCTACCGCATGGGCGCGGAGCTGGGGCTGGCGCCGGCGGCGCTGGAGCCCTTCGCGAGCCTGGCCTGGGTCGACCTGCGGACGTCCGGCACGCAGGAGCGCGGTGGCGCGGCCGCGCTGGGCGTGGCGAAGGGCTCGACCCGGGTGGGCTTCGCCACCCTCGGCCTGCGCTCGGCCGCCACGCTGGACATCGGCGGCGTGCCGGTGGTGGCCAGCGCACTGCTGGGCTGGCGCGGCGTGCTCGGGGGCACCACGCCCTCGAGCGCGAACGGCTTCGCCGGCGGCACCGGCGCGGCCGGCTTCGTCGTCCAGGGCGTGCCGCTCGCGCGCAACGTCGCGGCCCTCGAGGCCAACGTGAGCGCAGCCCTCACCCCCACGCTCACCCTGGGCTTGGCCTACGCCGGGCAGATCGGCCCGGGCTTCTCCGACCACGGCATCAGGGCCAGCCTCGCTCTGAAGTTCTGAAGCCCGGGGTCTCCGGGCTCCCCCTGCGCGACGCCAGCCATCGGCAGGCAACGCGCGGGGTGGCACGGCCGGTGACACGCCTGCGGACGCGCGCAGCGCCTCGTCTGGGCGCCGTCCGCCTTCCTCTCCACTCCTCGTCCTTTTCCCTCACTTTCCGTCTTGAGGACCCCCTATGAACCGCACCTTCCGCAGTCTCTGGAACGCGTCTCTCGGCACCTTCGTCGCCGCCCCTGAAACCGCCTCCGACACCGGCCGCGCCGGCGCCAGCATCGGCGGTGCCCGACTCCTGGCATGCCGCCTGACGCCATTGGCCCTCGCCCTGGCCCTGGCGCACGGCGCGCACGCCGGTCCCTCGGCCACGCAGCTGCCCACGGGCGGCGTCGTGCAGGCGGGCAACGCCCACATCGCCACGAGCGGCAACACGCTGACGGTCGGCCAGACGTCACAGCGCGCCGTCATCCAGTGGGACAGCTTCGACGTCGGCAGGAGCGCGGCGGTCCATTTCGTCCAGCCCGATGCCGGCTCGGTCACCCTCAACCGGGTCGTCGGCAATGAAAGCTCCGTCATCGACGGCGCCCTGAAGGCCAACGGCCAGGTGTTCCTGGTCAACCCCAACGGCGTCCTCTTCGGCAGGAACGCGGTGGTCGACGTGGGGGGCCTGGTGGCCAGCACGCTCGACATCCCCAATGCCGACTTCATGGCGGGCGGCTCGACCTTCTCGCTGGGCGCCCGGCGCGGTCTCGTGACCAACGAAGGCCGCATCGCGGCCGGGGAAGGCGGCTACATCGCGCTCATCGGCCAGAAGGTGCGCAACGACGGCACGTTGCTCGCGCGCATGGGCACCATCGCCATGGCCGCCGGCGACCGGGTGACGCTCAACTTCAACGGCACCTCGCTCGTCGACGTCGCGATCGATCGGCCGACGTTCGACGCCATGGTGGCCAACCGCCAGCTCATCGTGGCCGACGGCGGCCTCGTCAAGCTCACCGCGGGCACGGCCGACGCGCTGATGAGCACGGTGGTCAACAACACCGGCACGATTCAGAGCCGCACCGTGGAGAACCGTGCGGGCCGCATCTTCCTGCTCGGCCAGGGCGGTGGCGTCGAGGTCGACGGAACGCTCGACGCCTCGGCGCCGACGCATGGCGACGGCGGTTTCGTCGAGACCTCGGGCGCCAAGGTCGCCGTGGCCGATGGCGCGGCCATCAACACGACCGCGGCCGATGGCCGCACGGGCACCTGGCTGGTCGACCCGACCGACTTCACCGTGGCCGCGAGCGGCGGCGACATGACCGGCGCGACGCTGACCCGGCTGCTCGCCACCAACAACGTGACGCTGCAGTCGAGCGCGGGCTCGGCCTCCGGGGCCGGCAACGTGAACGTCGACGACGCCGTCAACTGGAGCGCCCACACGCTCACGCTGGAGGCGTCGAACGACATCAACGTCAATGCCGTGATGACGGCCACCGGTTCGGCGGGGCTGAACCTGAAGGCGGCCAGCAACGCGGTGAACTTCGGCCTCGGGCCCAACGGCTTCCTCGGCCGGCTGGATTTCAGCGGCACGGGGGTGCTGCAGATGAACGTCAACGGCGTGCTGACGCCCTTCACGGTCATCGACAGCGCGAGCGGCCTGCAGGCCGTGCGGAGCGGGTTGTCGGGCAATTACGCGCTGGGTTCGTCCATCGATCTGAGCGGGATCAATTGGACTCCCATCGGCTCGACCTCTTCAGCAAGATTCGCCGGTGTGTTCGATGGGCTCGGCCACACGGTCGACAAGATGGACATCACCTTCGCAGCCACCGCGAACGTGCTGTATCGAGGTCTGTTCGGAAGTACGTCGGGCATCGTTCGCAACGTGGGCGCGACGAATGGCGTGATCAACATCGACGGCGGGGCCTATGCCGTGGGTTACATCGGATTGCTCGCAGGCCAGAACGTCGGCGAAATGCGCAACGTGTACGCGACAGGCAATGTCTCGGTCTCCTCGACCAACGGCAATATCGGCCTCAAGAGCGGGATCGGGGGGCTTGTCGGCGAAGTCAATGCGGCACAGGGCCCGGCCCGAATCAGCAACGCATTTGCCAATGCCGTCGTCGACGCGACCATCAATGGCTCGCAATTCGCCAGCGTGGGTGGCTTGATCGGCTCCCTGGCGGGCAGTCTCTCGAACGCATACTCCACCGGCTCGGTCGCTGGATACCAGTCCGTCGGTGGCCTCGCGGGCCAAGCCGAGAATTACGGATCGAGCACCGGCATCGACCATGTCTACTCCACGGCCACCGTCACCGGTCAGACCAGCGGCATCGGAGGATTGGTAGGCACGAACAGGGCAAGCATCGATCACGGTTACGCCGCCGGAACCGTGAATACCGCAGGCACGTCCTCCAGTGGCTCGGTCGGGGGCTTGATCGGTTGGAACACCGGCCAAATCACCAACAGCTACACGACCAGCAAGGTCAACACCATCTGGGCGAACGACCCGAACGCCTATTACAACGGAACCGGCTATGCCGTGGGTGCGGTGCTCGGGGCGGACTTCGGCTATTACGACAGCGCGGCATCGAAGAATTCTCAAAGCGCGGTCAACATCCCCTACAACGCCGACGTGGCGGGCTCGCTCGGTCCGGTGGGCTTCCACTACGACACGACCGTCGACCCGACCTACGGCTTCACGGTCACGCAGCCCTCGGGCATCGGACTGACCAGCGCGCAGATGACGAGCAAGGCCAGCTACGCCGCGCTGGGCTGGGACTTCACGAACGACTGGGCGATGTACGAGGGCCATACCGCCCCGCTGCTGCGCACCTTCATGAGGCCGCTGACCGTCTCGGCCGCCATCGCGCCGACGAAGGTCTACGACGGTCGAGCCGACGCCGGCACCGTCTTCTACTCGACCCCGGTGGACCCGTCGCACCTGTTCGGCACGCCGACGCTCGCCGGCGTCGGCAGGAACGTCGGCACCTACACCGCCACGCCCACGGGCGTCTGGTCCGACCAGCAGGGCTACCTCATCACCTTCGTCGGCGCCACCACGACCGTGACCCCGGCCACGCTGGTCGTCACCGCCGCCGGCGGCATCCAGGTCTACGACGGCACGCGCAACGCCGTGGTCACGCTCTCGAGCAACGCCATCGCGGGCGACCAGCTCACGCTCGGCCAGGGCTCGGCGCTGATGGCCGACAAGAACGTCGGCACCGGCAAGGCCGTCACGGTCTCGGGCATTTCCCTGAGCGGCGCGGACGCCGGCAACTACGTCCTGGCCGGCACCTCGGCGAACACCACCACGACCGTGACGCCCGCCACGTTGAACGTGAGCGCCAGCGCTGCCAGCCAGCACCTGACCAACGGCCGGAACGTCGAGGTCGCGCTTGGCGGCGATCCGATCGGCGGCGACGTGGTGGCGGTCGGCCGCAGGGAGGCCACGGTGGCCGACGGCAGTCCCGGCCCCGGCCGGACGGTGACGGTCACGGGACTCGCCCTGTCGGGCCCGGACGCCGGCAACTACGTGCTGGCCAGCGACACGGTCACGACGACCGTCGACATCCTCCCGCCCTCGCCCACCGTCGTGGTGGAACCGCCCCCTTCGGCGGTCGCCCCGGTGCCCGGGACGTTCCCGGCCACGATCGTGGCCGGCCCGGTCCCGGACGACGGCGCGATCGCGCGGGCGGTGCAGGTGCCGCAAGCCTTGCGCGCCGAGGGCATCGCCATGCTGCGCATCGCGTCGATTCCATCGGCCTCCGGTGCCGGCGAAGCGGCCGGTCCGGGCTCGCAAGCCGTGTTCGTCTACGCGACGCCCACCGGATCGGTCGACCGCAGCATCGATCTCGACGAAGTCCGCTCCATCGCCCAGGTGCCTTCGGAGACGCCCCTGACCGTGCCCGTCGCCGACGCCCGGTTCGTCTCCATCCTCGACGGCGGTGTCCGCCTGCCCAAGGGCGTGGCGCAGAGGTTCTTCGCCAGCGCCACCTCGACCCGTTGAACAACCCGCATCAAAAGATGAAAAACAATCTGCTCGAAATGTCCACGTTCGCGCTGCTCCTCGGCGCGACCCTCCACGCAGCGGCGGCGTCGCCCCCGGGCATCGGCGAAGTGCTGCAGCAGGCGAGCCCGGCCGCGGAGCTGCCGTCGAAGGCCACGCCGTTGCCCCGGATCGAAGGAAAGCCCGCCGACGAAGGGCCGCTGAGCGTGCTGCCGGGCAACCTCCCGCGCATCGCCGTCCGCGGCTTCCAGTTCACCGGGAACGACGTCTACACGCAGGCGCAGCTGCACCCGCTGGTGCGGGACGCCGAGGGCAGGGAACTCACCATCGCGCAGCTCGACGACGTGGCCACGCGCATCACGCGGCGCTACCGGGACGCGGGCTATTTCGTCGCCCGTGCCTACGTGCCGGCCCAGGAGATCGTCGACGGGCAGGTGCGCATCCGGGTGATCGAGGGCCGTTACGGCGACTTCAACCTCGACCATCGGGGTCGTCTGAAGAAGGAGACGGCGCAGGCGATCCTCGAGACGGCCAGGGAGCGCGACATCGTGTCGCTGGACACGCTCGAACGCGCCATGCTCGTGCTCAACGACACGCCCGGCGTGCATGTCACGCGGGTGTCGGTGAGTCCGGGAGCCCGGGTCGGCACCTCCGACTTCGACGTGGCGACCGAACCCACGCCGGAGTTCGTCGGTGCCGCCGTCGTGGACAACTACGGCAGCGTCTACACGGGCAGGAACCGCCTGAGCCTCGCGGGCGCGTGGGACGGCGTCGGCGGCAACGGCGATCGCCTGGACATCGCCGCCTTGATCACCGGCCACGCGGGACTCGCCAGCGGCAGGCTGGGGTACGGGCGCCTCCTGACGCCGAGCGGCCTGCGCGGCGAGTTCGCGCTTTCGCGCACGACCTACAGCCTCGGAAACATCTATTCGTCGCTCGGCGCCGTCGGACATGCCGAGAGCGTGTCGGGTCAGTTGACGTACCCGATCGTCCTGACCGGGACCGACCGCCTCACGGCCAGCGGGGGCGGCTCCTACACCGGTCTGGTGGACGAGATCCGCAGCACCGGCGTGCGCCTGCCGAAATCGGTCGCCACGGTCACCGGGGGCCTGGAATACGCCGGCATCGGCTCGAAGACGGCGACGCAGGCCGGCGCGCTGCTGACACTCGGCAGCCTCGACATCCGCGATGCGACCGCCCGGGCCGCCGATGCGACCGGCGCCGATTCGCACGGCTCCTTCTCGAAGCTCGGACTGCATGCGGAGCATCGCCGGATGCTGCCGTACGAAGTTCAGCTGGACATGCGACTGCGGGCACAGGCGACCCTCTCAGGGAAGAGCCTGGACGGCAGTCAGAAGCTGGCCGTCAGCGGCTCGGACGGGGTGGCCGCCTATGCGCCCGGCGAACTGCTCGGCGATTCGGGCGCGGTGGTGCGTTTCGCGCTGAGTCGCTCGTTCCGGCTGAACGACGCCGTGAGCATCGCGCCGAGCATCTTCGTGGACGAAGGCCGGGCCCGCAATCGCCACGCCATGGCCGGCATCGCGCGCGAACGCAGCCTCGGCGACGCCGGCCTGGGGATCGCGGCCCGCTGGCGCACCGCGACCCTGAGCCTGCAGTGGATCGCACGCACCCACGGCGGCGACGCCGTGTCGGAGCCCGTGTCGAAGCACCGGGTGCTCGGCCAGCTGTCGGTCGGCTTCTGAGCCTCGACGGGCGCGTCCCGGTGGACGTCCGACCGCGACGTCGCCGTCAGCGCAGCGCCTGCCGCAGCCAGTCCACGAAGGCGGCGCACTCCCAGCGCTCCAGCGTGCCCGGCCGCCAGCACAGGAAGTAGTCGTGCGGCGAGCGCACGCTCGCGCGCGAGAGCCGCACCAGCCGGCCGCTGTCGAGCCAGGCCTGCCCCAGGCGCAGCCGCATCAGCGCGACGCCGAAGCCGGCCACGGCCGCGTCGAGCACCAGCCCCAGGTCGTTGAACTGCGCGCCGGAAACGGGTTCGGGCCGCGTGAGGCCGGTGGCGTGGAACCAGGTGCGCCACGGCTCCAGCGGCGAACGGATGAGGTGGGCCCGCGCCACCGTCTCGTCGTCCGCGAAGCCGTCGAGCGGGCCGACCTCGTGCAGGTAGTCGGGGCTGCACACCGGGCAGACCTCGTCGGAGAGCAGGTGCATCGACTCGCGATCGGCGAACGGGCCGGTGCCGAAGCGCAGTTCGATGTCGGCCTCCTCCGCCGTCACGTGGTGGACGGGAATGGTCACCTGCAGGATCAGCTCGATGTCGGGAAAGGCATGGCGGAACAGCGCCAGGCGCGGCAGCAGCAGCTGGCGCGAGAAGGTCGGCGTGACCGCCACGCGCAACCGCGCCACCGGCGGCAGGTGCGAGGACTGCGCCCGGCCCGGCACCTGCTGCAGGGCCGAGAGCGCCTCGCGCACCCGCACCAGGTAGGCCGCGCCGTCGGTGCTCAGGCTGAAGTCGCCGCGCGCGAAGACCTTGAAGCCCAGCTGCGTCTCCAGCTGGCGGATGCGGTGGCTCACCGCGCTGGGGGTGACGTTCAGCGCCTCGGCCGCCTGCGTGACGCTGCGCAGGCGCGCCAGCGCCTCGAAGGCGAGCAGGCCGGCGATGGGCGGAATGCGGGGCGGGGTCATCGGAAGGTGGCTGAAACAGGCCATTGTGGCCGCGCCACCGTCACGGCGCGCCGGGATAATCGACGTCCCACCGCTGTCGATTCGCGAGCGTCCCCCATGTCCTCCCTCACCTTGCGTTTCCTGGCCGAAGCCGGTCCTCCCCACACCGGCGGCAGGATTCCCGGCGGCACCGTCCTGCGCTGGATCGACGAGGCCGGCTGCGCGTGCGCCACGAACTGGGCGCAACGTCCCTGCGTGGCGGTCTTCATCGGCAGCGTGCGCTTCCAGCGCCCCGTCCACGCCGGCAGCCTGGTCGAGGTCGAGGCCCACCTGGCCTACACCGGCGAGACCGGCATGAACATCGCGGTCGAGGTGCGCAGCGGCGACCTGACCGGGGGCGAGATGCAGACCGCCACCGAGTGCCTGATCGTCTTCGTCGCGCTCGACGCGCAGGGGCGCCCCGTGCCCGTGGACGCCTTCGCGCCGGCCACGCCGGGCGAGATGGCGTTGGCCCAGCGCGCACGGGCACACCTCGAAGCCGGCCGGATCACGGCCGGCGGCATCCCGTCCGGCGGCGCCGCGCGCGCCCTGCCGCCGACCCTCCCCTGATCCGCCTGCTTTCTCGACGACCAGCCTTCCCGGAGTCCTTTCTTGCAAGCCCTCCAGAACCTGAACCCGGCGTCCCTGCTCGACACCTTCGTGAGCGTCGCGACGGCCTTCGTGCTCGGCGGCCTGATCGGCTTCGAGCGCCAGGTGCGCCAGCGCACCGCCGGGCTGCGCACCAACACGCTGGTGGCCGTGGGCGCGGCCGTCTTCGTCGACATGGCCAACCGCCTGCACGGCCACGACGGCGCCGTCCACGTGGCGGCCTACGTGGTCTCGGGCATCGGCTTCCTGGGCGCCGGGGCGATCATGAAGGAAGGCGCCAACGTCACCGGCCTGAACACGGCCGCCACGCTGTGGGGCTCGGCGGCGGTGGGCGCCTGCGCCGGCGCCGACCTGATCGGCGAGGCCGCCATCGCCGCGCTGTTCGTGCTGGCGAGCAACACGCTGCTGCGCCCCGTGGTCAACCGCATCAACCGCCGCCCGGTCGACGAGGAACGGGCCGAGGCCACCTACGCGGTCTACGTCGTGTGCCGACGCGACGTCCAGGCCGCCGCGCAGGACCGGCTGGCCGAACTGCTGGAAGCGGCCAGCTACCCGGTGCGCGACCTCGACCAGCATGCCTTCGGCCAGACCGACACCGAGATCGAGGCCACCCTCTACGCCACCGCCGTCGACGCCGACGAACTCGACCGGGTCGTCGCGCAACTGGAGCGCCACCCCGGCGTCCTGCAAGCCTTCTGGAACGCCCGGGCAGAGAACTGACCCAACCCCCAGTCTTCGCGCACTTCGTGTCGCTTCGCCAACCCCCTTTCAGGGGGCAACACCAGTGGCCCGGCGAAGCCGGTTCCACGGTGTTCCTGGCCTGAGGCCGCGGCAGTCCCGCAGGCCGCGACCGACGGAAGCGCAAAACTCCTTCAGTCGTCGAAGGTGTAGTCCTCGGCGCGCAGGAGCTCCCAGGCGCCGCCGCCCTTCAGGCGCAGCACGTGGGAGTGGTAGCGCAGCACCGCCGGGCGGTGGGCGATGCTGATGACGGTCGTGCCAGCGTCGCGCAGGCGCCGGTAGAGCACGGCCTCGTTGGCGCTGTCGAGCGCGCTGGTGGCCTCGTCCAGGATCACCAGCCGGGGCTGGCGCACCATCACGCGGGCGAAGGCCAGGCGCTGCTGCTCGCCCATCGACAGCAGTTTCTCCCAGTCGTGCGATGCGTCCAGGCCACCGACGCGTCGGGCCAGTTCCGGCATCTGCACCTCGTCGAGGATTTCCAGCAGCCGCTCGTCGTCGGGGGGCGTGTCGCCGCCGCCGGGATAGAGCAGCTGGCTGCGCAGCGAGCCCGTCTGCATGTAGGGCCGCTGCGGCAGGAAGAACACGTCCTGCGGCGGCGGATGGCGCACCGTGCCGCTGCCGGTGCGCCACAGCCCGGCGATGGCGCGCAGCAGCGAACTCTTGCCGCAGCCGCTCGGCCCGGTGATGAGCAGGCCGTCGCCCGGCGCCAGCGACAGGCTGAGGTCCTGCACCAGCAGGCGGCCGAACTGCGGCGTGTAGAGCGTCAGCGCCGCCAGCGTGAGCTGGTCGCCGATCTCGACCTGGATGCGCGGTCCCGGCGCGTCGGGCGCCGTGGCGCCCTCGACGGCGACGTTCTCGGCGCCGGGGACGATCTGCCGCCGCGCCGCCTTGGCGCTCGACGCGGTCGGCTTCGCCACGTCGCCGGTGTGCGGCACCGGCCCGCCGAAGACGCGCTGGGACAGCGTGTGCAGCCGGTCGATGCCGGCGACGAAGCGGCTCAGGCTCTCGAAGTTGTCGACGATCAGCGAGACCGCGCCCAGCACCGCCGCGAAGGCGCCGGCCGCCTGCACCGCGCGACCGACCTCCAGCTCGCCGGAGAGCACGTCGTTGGCCAGGATGATGCTCGGCAGCACCAGCGTGAGCTGGCTGAAGGCACGCTGGAACAGGTTGAGCGAGCGCTGCTTCTTGATCAGCCGCGCGTAGTTGACGAACACTTGCCCGAAGCGGGCGTCGATCTCGGTGCGTTCCTGCGACTCGCCGCGGTAGAAGGCGATCGACTCGGCGTTCTCGCGCAGGCGGATCAGGCCGAAGCGGAAGTCCGCCTCGCGCCGCAGCTGCCAGAAGTTCAGCCGGATCAACGGCGCGCCGAACAGGTAGAGCGCGCCCACCGTGCCCGCCAGCGCGTACAGCACCAGGAAGCCCACCAGCACGTGCGAGATCGACCACAGCACGGCGCTGAAGGCCACCAGCTGCATCAGCGAGCCGATGAAGATCAGCATGAAGTGGATCGAGCGCCCGGTGAAGGTGTTGATGTCCTCGCTGATGCGCTGGTCGGGGTTGTCGACGTCGCCGCTGGCGCCGATCTCGTAGTAGCGGCGGCTGCCGAGGTAGCCGTCGAGGAAGCGCGCCGTCAGCCAGCGCCGCCAGCCGTTGGAGAAGGCGTCGCGCATGTAGTAGTAGAACGCGTAGACCGGCACCGCGAAGGCCAGCACCGCCAGGCAGGCGCGCACCGCGCTCCAGAAGCGGTCGGCCTCGCGTCCGGCCAGGGCCGAGGTCAGCTCGCCGGTCTTGTCGTTGAGCATCACCGCCAGCTGGGTCTCCAGCAGCATGAGCGCCACCAGAAGCGCGATCAGCGACCAGGCCCGCTTCTTCTGGTCGCCCTGCCAGTACGGCTTGGCGACGGCCAGGAACTGCCGCCAGGCGGTCATCGACAGCGTCGGCGCCCCGCGCTTGCGGCGGACTCGGGAGGATCGGGGTGGGAGGTCGGACACGGGGCGCGTGGGGAAGGAAGGGCGGGAGATCGGGCAGCCGGATTCTGGACGGCCCCTCTCCCTGCCCCGTGTCGGACGAAGTCACCGGGGCGCCGCGGCGCGCGGCGCGATGGGTGACCGTGGCGCGCTCAGGCCGCCGGCAGCACCGTGCCCCGGGCCTCGCCCAGGCCGATGCGCACGGCGCCCTCGCGCTCGCACCAGCCGCGCAGGATCAGCGTGTCGCCGTCCTCCAGGAAGGTGCGCTGCTCGCCGTTGGCCAGCAGCAGCGGCCGCTTGCCGCCGCCGGTGAGCTCCATCAGCGAGCCGGCCTCGCCCTCGCCCGGGCCGGACAGCGTGCCCGAGCCCATCAGGTCGCCCGGCTGCAGGTTGCAGCCGTTGACCGTGTGGTGCGCGACCAGCTGGGCCGGCGTCCAGTAGGCCGCGCGCGCCATGTCGGTGGCCGACAGGCGCACCGGCGCCTCGCCGGCCGCGCGCATGCGCTCGGTCTGCAGCAGCACCTCCAGCGCGATCGAGATGGCGCCGCGTTCGCGGTTGGCCGGCGTGTCGAGGTAGGGCAGCGGCTGCGGGTCGAGCGCGGGCCGCTCGAAGGCGGTGCGGAACGGCGCCAGCGCCTCCATCGTCACCACCCACGGCGAGATGGTGCTGGCGAAGTTCTTCGACAGGAACGGCCCGAGCGGCTGGTACTCCCAGCCCTGGATGTCGCGCGCCGACCAGTCGTTGAACAGCGTCACGCCGAAGAGATGGCGCTCGGCGTCGTCCAGCCCGATCGGCTCGCCCAGCGCGTTGCCCGGACCGATGAACCAGCCGAGTTCGAGCTCGCAGTCCAGCCGCTTCGACGGCCCCATCGTGGGCACCTCGGCGTCTGCCGGCTTGGTCTGGCCCTTGGGGCGCCGGAACGGCTGGCCGCTCGGGATGATCGAGGAGGCGCGGCCGTGGTAGCCGATGGGCACCCACTTGTAGTTGGGCAGCAGCGGGTTGTCCGGGCGGAACTGCTTGCCCACGGTGGTCGCGTGATGGACGCTGGTGTAGAAGTCCGTGTAGTCGCCGATGCGGCAGGGCACGTGCAGGGTCGCGTCGGCCTGCGCGACCAGGCACGATGCCCAATCCGCCTGCCGGTCGCTGCCCTCGGCCAGGCCCTGCGAGAGGCGCGAGCGCAACTCGGCGCGCTGCTCGGGCGTCGCCGCCATCAGCGCGTTCATGTCGGCATGGTCGACCAGACCGGCCGCGCGCAGGTCGAGGATGCGGTCGCCGATCGCCACGCCGATGCGCGGCGTCGCGTCGGCGGCGGTGTGGAAGCGGCCGAAGGGCAGGTTCTGGATCGGGAAATCGCAGCCGTCCGCGTTGGCGGAGGCGACCCAGCTGCGCAGGCCGGCGTCGTGGGTGGCGTCGAGGGCGATGCCGGGGGCGGTGTCGGGAGGGGTGGTCATGGCTTGAATTGGTCCTTGAGGCCGGCCCAGCAGTCGGCGTAGTCGTCGTCGAGGGCGCTAGAGCCCATCGCGTAGGGGGTGGGAACGAGACGGTAGCGGCTCTCGAACATGAACGCCAGGGTGTGGTCGAGCTTGTGCGGCTTGAGGTCGCCGTGACTGGCCTTGTCGAAGGCCTCCTCGTCGGGGCCGTGCGGCACCATCGGGTTGTGCAGGCTGGCGCCGCCGGGCTTGAAGCCGCCGGGCTTGGCGTCGTACTGGCCGTGGACCAGCCCCATGAACTCGCTCATCAGGTTGCGGTGGTACCAGGGCGGACGGAAGGTGTCCTCCATGACCAGCCAGCGCGGCGGGAAGATGACGAAGTCGCAGTTGGCGGTGCCGGGCGTGTCGCTCGGCGAGGTCAGCACGGTGAAGATCGACGGATCCGGGTGGTCGAAGCTGATCGAGCCGATGGTCATGAAGTGCGCCGTGTCGTACTTCACCGGCGCCAGGTTGCCGTGCCAGGCGACCACGTTGAACGGCGAGCGCTTCAACGGCGCGCGCCAGAAGTGGCCGCCGAACTTCTTCACCATCTCGTAGCCGCCCTCCCCTGCGACGGCTTCCGCGTCGTCCTCGTAGGCGGCCACGGGCGCCAGGAAGTCGCGCGCGTTGGCCAGGCCGTTGGAGCCGATGGGCCCGAGCTCCGGCAGGCGGAACTGCGCGCCGTAGTTCTCGCAGACGTAGCCGCGCGAGAAGCCTTGGCCATCTTCCGAGTCGGGCAGGCCGACCTTGAACGCCACGCCGCGCGGCAGCACGGCGATCTCGCCCGGGCGCACCTCGAGCACGCCCATCTCGGTGGTCAGCACCAGGCGGCCCTGCTGCGGCACCAGCAGC
This sequence comes from Variovorax sp. PvP013, assembly GCF_050435945.1. Taxonomy (NCBI): domain Bacteria; kingdom Pseudomonadati; phylum Pseudomonadota; class Betaproteobacteria; order Burkholderiales; family Comamonadaceae; genus Variovorax; species Variovorax sp. PvP013. The sequence goes on along the minus strand of NZ_JBNDLF010000004.1, from coordinate 354,431 downwards.
AGTTCGCCGTCGGCATCGACGAAGGCGCGGCGCGTCATCGAGCGGTTGGCCAGGTAGACGTGCGCCGCCACGCCGGTCTGGGTCTCGGCGTCGCCGTTGGCCGCCAGGGTGCGCATGCCGTCGACGAAGTCGACCTCGGCGCCCTCGCCGCCGTCGAAGGGCAGCGGCGCCCAGCGCAGGGGTTCGGGCGGCAGCACCAGCGCGGGACCACCGCCACCGGTCGTCCAGTGCGGCTGCGCATAGGGCTTGTAGCGCCCGGCCACCACCGAGGGCTGGCGGCGGTAGAGCCAGCTGCGGCGGTTCTCGTGACGCGGCGCGGTGAAGGCGGTGCCCGAGATCAGTTCCGGATAGAGGTCGAAGGGCGCGCGCTGCGGGCTGTTGCGCCCCCGCGGCAGGGCGCCGGCGACGGCCTCGGTGGCGTACTCGTTGCCGAAGCCCGACTGGTAGCGCAGCGGGGGGCGGGCGTCCGCAACGGGATCGGAAGTCGGGGAAGCCTTCGCGGCCTCGGCGAGAGGGGGTGATGTCATGGGGCGGTCTCCGGGATCGGTTTGAATTGGCTGGAAGGACAGATCGTTCGTCTAACCTGAATTCATTCGCCTTGAGCGAATTCGGCGAGTTTAGAGCGTCCGGCGCTTCATGTCTAATCCTCCTGTCCCCCCACGCACCCCACGAACGAACGAAAGACAGGGCACACCGATGGCCACCGGCAGCGACCGCGTCCAGCGCGGCATCCAGAGCATCGAGGTCGGCGGCCAGCTGCTGCGCGCCATGGTCCACCACGGCCGGCCGATGGCGCTGAAGGACCTGGCGCGCGAGGCCGACATGACGCCGGCCAAGGCGCACCCGTACATGGTGAGCTTCGGGCGGCTCGGCCTGATCGAGCAGGACGGCGCCAGCGGCCACTACCTGCTCGGCCCGCTGGCCCTGCAGCTCGGGCTGATCGGCCTGCAGCAGGCCGACCCGGTGCGCATCGCCGCCCCGTTGTTGGCGCCGCTGGCGCGCGAGATCGGCCAGACCGTGGCCATCGCCGTATGGGGCGCGCGCGGCGCGACCATCGTGCAGATCGCCGAGGCGCCTTCGCCGGTGCATGTGAGCCTGCGCCACGGCACGGTGTTCTCGCCGACGCGCACGGCCTCGGGCCGGCTGTTCGCGGCCCATCTGGCGCCGGAGGTCGTGCGCCAGCAGCTCGACGCCGAGCGCCGGCGCGAGAAGCAACGCACCACGGTCGACCCCGACGCGGCCGCCCCGCCCGCCCCGGGCACGCCACCGGCACCGCTGCCGTCCTGGGCGGAATTCGAGCTGCAGCTCCAGGAGGTGCGTGCCCAGGGCGCGAGCCGGTCGACCAACGAGGTGGTGCCCGGCGTGAGCGCGATGGCCGCGCCGGTGTTCGACCACACCGGCGCCATCGTGCTGGCGATGACGGCGATCGGCCCCTCGGGCACCTTCGACACGACCTGGGATGGCCCCGTGGCCCGCGCGCTCAAGGCGCAGGCGAACGCCGTCTCGGCACGCCTGGGCCGCTGAAACCCTTCGATTTCGCCTCTCCTTCTTCCCGTCCGATCCCGCCATGCCCCACGAAACCCGCACCGAGAGCCGCCTGGTCGACCTGGAGGTCAAGGCCAGCTTCACCGACGACCTGCTCGACCGCCTCAACCTGCTGGTCTACCGCCAGCAGGAGCAGATCGACCGCCTGATCGCCGAGCTCAACCAATTGCGCCGCCAATTGCCCGAGGAAAGTTCCGGCGGGCCCGGCGCAGGACACAATCCGCGCTCCGAGGTGCCTCCTCACTACTGAGCCGGGGCCCGTTCCACCACCCTCCCGTCCGGGCACGGCGCACGTCATCGAGAATCCAGCTTCCCGGTTTTCGGCTGCCGCCCCAAGAACATGCTTCAAAAACCCCTGGCCCGCACCGTCTTCAGCATGCTCGGCATGGCCATCGCGGCCACGTCGCTGGCCCTGCTGATCGGAGAGTTCACGGTCCAGCGCCAGCAGCAGGTCGAGGCCGCGGAACTCGCCGGCAACTACATCACGCGCACCGACCGCATCAGCGCCGAGGCCGCCGAGGCGCTCGCCCAGATCGCCCGCCTGCCGCAGGACCGCTGCTCGGAGGACGAGGTCGGCCGCCTGCGCGCCATCGTGCTGGCCTCGCAGCACATCAAGGTGGCCTCGCGCCTGCAGGAGGGCCGCATCGTCTGCACGTCCACCGTCGGGCGCGTCGATCCGCCGACGGCCCTGCCGACGCCCGATTTCGTCAGCCCCCAGGGCCGGCAGGTGGTGCTTTCCACGCCGCAGCTGGGCATCCCGGACGTGCAGGCGCTCATGATCGCCCAGGGCGACGCGGTGGTCACCGTCAACGGCCGGGCCTATGCCGATGCCGTCGACCCGCGGCTGTCCTACACCGTGGTGGCCGAGACCGGCGGCAAGCGCCGGGTGCTGTTCTCCGACGGCCCGGCGCTGGAACTCGACCCGATCCCGCTGCGCTCGGGCGAGGCCTTCGACGTCCAGGACCGCCGCTACGAGGTGCGCTGCTCGGACTCGTACGCCGGCTGCATCGTCGCCACCCTGCGTCGGCCGCCCTCGATCCTGCGCTCGCCGGTGCTGCTGGAGTTCGGCATGTTCGGCCTCCTGATCGGCTTGAGCGGCGGCTTCGTCCTCAGCTCGCTGATCGGGCGCTCCAACTCGCTGGGCCGTCAGCTGCGGCTCGCCCTGCATTCGGGCAAGCTCAAGCTGGTCTACCAGCCCATCGTGCGCCTGACCGATCGCCGCCGCGTCGGCGCCGAGGCCCTGCTGCGCTGGACCGACACCACCGGCAAGCAGGTCAGCCCCGACGCCTTCATCAGCGTGGCCGAGCAGGACGGCTTCATCGGCGAGATCACCCGCTTCGTCATCAACCACGTGCTCCAGGAACTGGGCGACGAGCTGCGGCGCCGGCCCGACTACAAGATCACCGTCAACGTGGCGGCCAGCGACATCATGGACGGCAGCTTCCTGCCGTTCCTGACCTCGCGCCTGCACGACGCCGGCCTGAAGCCCGCGAGCATCGGCCTCGAACTCACCGAGCGCACCACCGCCAACAGCCGCGAGATGGGTCGCGCCATCGCCCGCCTGCGCGAGGCCGGCTACAAGGTCTACATCGACGACTTCGGCACCGACTACTCGAGCCTGTCCTACCTCTCACGGCTGCGCGTGGACGCCATCAAGATCAACCGCACCTTCATGCAGGCGCTGCACGACCAGAGCGACCAGGACACCATCGCGCCGCAGATCGTGGCCATGGCCGAGGTGCTGGGCCTGGGCATCGTCATCGAGGGCATCGAGGAGGAGAACCAGGCCGCCTACTTCCTCACGCTGGCGCCCCACGCGCTGGCGCAGGGCTGGCTCTTCAGCAAGCCGGTGGAGGCTTCCAAACTCTTCGGGTCCTAGACTCACCCCCAGTCTCCGCGCACTGCGTGTCGCTTCGCCAACCCCCTTGCAGGGGGCGACACCGGCGGCCCGGCGAAGCCGGTTCCGCGGTGTCACGGGTTCACCCAGGCTGGCTCGTCCCGGGCGGATCAGGCCTTGGCGGCTTCCAGGGCGTCGCGGGTGCGGGTGGCCTCGCGGCGCGCGGCGGCCTCGAAGTCGTCGCCCGACGAGGCGTAGCAGATCGCCCGCGACGAGCTGACGACGATCGGCGCGTCGGGGCGCCAGCCGGCGCGCACCGTCGCCACCATGTCGCCGCCCTGGGCGCCGATGCCGGGGATCAGCAGCGGCACGGTCGGCGCCAGCGCGCGCACGCGCTCGATCTCGGCCGGGTAGGTGGCGCCCACGACCAGCCCGAGCTGGCCGTTGAGGTTCCACGGCCCCTGCACCAGGCCGGCCACGTGCTCGTAGAGCAGCGGCGCGCCGGCCACGCTCGCCAGGCGCTGGCCCTGCAGGTCGTCGCCGCCGGGGTTGCTGGTGCGGCACAGCAGGAAGGCGCCCTTGCCCGCGTGGCGCAGGTACGGTTCGACCGAGTCGAAGCCCATGAACGGCGACAGCGTGACCGCGTCGGCGCCATAGCGCTCGAAGGCCTCGATGGCGTACTGCTCGGCGGTCGAGCCGATGTCGCCGCGCTTGGCGTCGAGGATGACCGGCACGTCGGGCGCGGTGCGGCGGATGTGGTCGAGCAGCCGCTCGAGCTGCTCCTCGGCGCGGTGCGCCGCGAAGTACGCGATCTGCGGCTTGAAGGCGATCGCCAGATCGGCCGTGGCGTCGACGATGCGGGCGCAGAAGTCGTAGATGCGGCCGGCGTCGCCCCGGAGGCCGGCGGGAAAGCGGTTCGGCTCCGGGTCGAGGCCGACGCACAGCAGCGAGCGGTTCTTCTGTTCTGCGGCGCGCAGCTTGTCGATGAAGTTCATGGGGGACATCCTAGGGTGGGATCGGGCCGCGGCGTCGCCTGGGCGGGACGGCGCGGCCGGGCGGAGGAATCAGGCGGGCGGTCCCGCGAACCGGTCGGCCGCCAGGCAGAGGTCGGCCCAGGCACGGGCCTTGTCGGCCGGATTGCGCAGCAGGTAGGCGGGCGGGTAGCTGGCCACGACGGGCACGCCGTCGAGCGGCCCGCCGGGCGCGAGGCGCAGCGGCTCGGCGCGGCCGCGCAGGCGGCCCAGCGGCTCGGTGCTCTGCAGCAAGGACTGAGCGGCCAGCGGTCCCAGCGCCAGGACGATGCGCGGCGCCAGGGCGGCGGCCAGCGCCACGAAGTCGGTGTCGGCCGGCGACGCGGCGGCGCGCCCGGCCACGGGTGCGGTCCCCGGCGCGGCGGCGCGGTGCGTGCGCATCAGGTGCACCGGCGCGCGGCCGTCGTGCAGCTGCAGGGCGCGCAGCATGTTGTCGAGCAGGCGGCCGGCTTCGCCGGCGAAGGGTTCGCCATGGCGGCCGTCGGCCTCGGGCGGCATGTCGGCGACCACCAGCCAGCCGCCTCCGGGCGGCGACGCGATGCCGTCCTCGTCGAGCACGGTGTAGAGGCGCAGCGGCGCGTCGAAGGCGACGCCGGGGACGCCGCGCGACGACGGCCGGCCCGCAGGGGGCGTCGGGCCGGAGGCCGGCGCGCGGGCGGGCGCGGACGCGGAGGGACGGGACGCAGGCGCGACCGTGGCGTCCGGCACGCGCGGCGCGATGGTGCCCGCCGGGCGCGTGGCCGATGCGGATGCGGATGCGCCCAGCGCGGGCGTCGCCGGGGCGGGCGCAGCCGGCGACCGTGCGGCCGGCACGGAGGCGGTCGGGCGGTCTCGTCCACCCGCGCCGGCCTCGCCACCGTCGCGGCGATCGGCGGCCGCATTGACCTCCGGCGAACCGGCCTCGGCCGCGTCGGCGGACGCCGACCGGCGCTGCGCCGGCCACCAGACCTTGACGCCCATCTCCTCGAGCATGGCACGCTGCCGCGCATCCAGGCGCAGGCCCGTCGCGGGGCGATCGGCGACGTCGGAAGCGGGCACGGACGACGCGTCGCTCATGACGGCAACCCGCCCCAGGCGCTGTCGGGCGCGTCCAGGCGCAGGCTCATGACGATGGCGTCCTCGCGGTCGCCGTGCGCCGGGTAGTAGCCCTTGCGCGTGCCCACGCGCCGGAAGCCGTATTGCTCGTAGACGCGCAGCGCGCGCGCGTTGCCGGTGCGCACCTCCAGCCACAGCCACTGCGCGCCCTGGGCGCGCGACCAGCCGGCCAGGGCGTCGAGCATCAGCGGCGCCCAGCCCTGGCGCTGGAACGCCGGCGCGACCGTGATGTTGAGCAGATGCACCTCGTCGACGCCCCGCATCGCCACGAAGTAGCCGATGACGGTGTCGGCGCCGCCGTCCGCCGGCCCGGCCAGCAGCTGGCAGTGGTAGCCCACGGCCATGGAATCGAGGAAGTTCGCCCGCGTCCAGGGATGGCTGTAGGCCGTCTGCTCGATGGCGCAGACGGCGTCGAGGTGGCCGATCGTCATCGACGCGAGGCGTGCCTCCGGCGCCTGCAGGACAGCGCTCATCGGACCGTGCTCCCCCGAACGGCCACGGGCACCGGAGCGGCCGCGGCGGCCTTGACGGCGGCGCGTTCCTCGGTGGTCTGGGCGACCTTGTCGCGCACGTAGAGCGGCCAGGCGTCGGCGGGGTCGACCGCCCGGCCGGCCGCGAGCAGCGCCGGCGCGAGGCGCAGCAGCGCGCCGGCGGTCGGCAGGACCTCGTGGCGCGCGGCGGCGCCGGGCAGGCGATCGCCGTAGGCCGCGAAGGCGTTGCCCGCGAGCACCCAGCCCTCGGGCACCACCACCGCCTCGGGCGCCAGCACCTCGGTGTCGGCGACCGACGCCGCGTCGCCGTCGAACGCGACCCGCGCCGCGTACACCTGGTCCATGCGCGCGTCGAGCACGGCCACCACGCGCGCCGTGCCGAAGCGGTGGCGCGCCTCCTCGGCCAACGCGTGCAGCGTGTCCACCGGCAGCAGCGGCACGCCGGCGCCGAAGCCCAGGCCCTGCGCCACCGCGCAGGCCGTGCGCAGGCCGGTGAACGAGCCCGGCCCGCGGCCGAAGGCGATGGCGTCGAGGTCGCCGAGCGACAGACCGGCCTCGGCCAGCAGTCCGCGGATGAGCGGGATCAGCGTCGCCGACGCCTGCGCGCCGCCGGGGCCGTCGTGAGCGACGGTGCGTTCGCCGTGTCGCACGGCGATCGACAGGCGATCGGTGCTGGTGTCGAAGGCGAGGAACCGGTCAGCCATGGCAGCGCCTCGCGGTGGTGACGGTGGCGGTGGCGGCAGTCACCGCGACGGGGCTGGCAGCGGCCGACGTGGCCTTCCTCACCCCGAACAGGATGCCCGCCGTCACCAGCAGCAAGCCGACGATCAGGTTCCAGTACAGCGGCTCGTCGAGCAGCAGCACCGCGCCGATGGCCGACAGGCCCGGCACCAGCGCGGTGATCATGGTGGAGCGCACCGGGCCGAAGTACCGGATCATCTGGGTGAAGGCGATGCCCGAGACCACCACCGAGCCCACGCCCTGGAACAGCATGTGGAACACGATTTCGCCCAGCGGCGCGGCATCGAGCCGGCTGGCCACCGCGCCCGCCGCCGCCAGCAGCGCGTAGGCCGGCAGGTAGACGACGAACGCGAACACGGTGATGGCGGTGGTGGCGCGCACCGCGTCGAGCGCGTGGCGCCGCGCGAAGACGCTGTAGCAGGCCCAGCAGAACGCCGCCGCCATGAAGAACAGGTCGCCCTTCCAGACCTGTCCGCCCTCGAAGGCCTGCAGCAGGCTGCGCCCGCCCACCAGCAGGTCGCCCGCGACGATCAGCGCCAGCCCCAGCGCGCGCACCGCCGTCATGCGGTCTCCGAGCACGGCCACCGCCAGCAGCGAGGTCCACAGCGGCAGGCTGCCCGGCAGCAGCACCGACGCGTGCGCGGCCGGCGCATAGAAGAAACCGCTGTAGGCGAGCAATGCGTAGAGCAGGCCGCCGAACAGGCCGCCCACGATCGTCAGCCTCAGGCCGAGCGGCGACAGGCCGAGGATCGATCCCGGACCCGGGTGCGCCGCGTCCGCGCGTCCGGACGCCGCCTCGCGCCGGGCCCGCGCCACCTGCCAGGCGCCCCAGGGCACCAGCACCAGGCCGGCGCCGCAGATGCGCAGGAAGGCGATGTCGAGCGGCCCGAGCGAGCGAGCGGCCGAGGCGCGCGCGATGAGGATGAAGGCCGTCCAGACCACCACCGTGACGACCGCCGCCCCGATGCCCAGCTGGCGCGCGGTGAATCGGGGCGGAGGGCGGACGGCGGACGACATCCCCCGATTATCGAGGCGCGCTTCGCCGCCGGTCCCGGCCGGGATAATTCGGCGATGCCCGTCGCCGCTTCCCCTCTCCCGCCCTCACCCCCCGGCCGTCGCCGGATGGCCGCCTGGGTCGGCGCCATCCTGTCGATCGCGATGCTGGCCGGGTTCCGCGGTCCCGCCGCCGCCCAGACCCTGCCGCCCGGCGTCGAGGCCGCGCTGGCCCGCGCCAAGGTGCCGCGCGAGGCCGTCACCTTCCTGGTCGCCGATGCCGACGGCGCCCGCGCGCCGCGCCTGTCCTGGCGCGCGCAGGCGCCGATGAATCCGGCCTCGATCATGAAGGTGGTCACCACCTACGCCGCGCTCGACCTGCTGGGCCCCGCCTTCACCTGGACCACGCCGGTCCACGTCGACGGCCCGGTGCGCGACGGCGTGCTGCAGGGCAACCTCTACCTCCAGGGCCAGGGCGACCCCAAGCTGGTCGCCGAGCGCCTGTGGCTGCTGCTGCGCCGGGTGCAGGGGCTGGGCATCCAGACCATCGCCGGCGACATCGTGCTCGACCGCCGGGCCTTCGACACCGTCGAGGCCGATCCCGCCGCCTTCGACGGCGAGGGCCTGCGCCCCTACAACGCCGGACCCGACGCGCTGCTGGTCAATTTCAAGTCGGTGGTCGCGACCTTCGTGCCCGACCGCGGCTCCGAGGTCGCGCGCGTGAGCTGGGAGCCCGCGCTCGCCGGCGTGGCGATGCAGGCGACGGTGCCGCTCTCGGCCGGCGAATGCGGCGACTGGCAGAGCGTGCTCGTGCCCGACCTCGCCGATCCGTCGCGCCTGCGCTTCGCCGGCGGCTACGTCGCGGACTGCGGCGAGCGCAGCCTGGGCGTGGCGTACGCCGATCCGCGCGGCTTCGCCGCCCGCGCCGTCGCCGGTACCTGGGCCCAGATGGGCGGCCAATTGCGCGGCCAGGTGCGCGACGGACGCGTGCCGGTCGGCTCCAGACCGGCGTTCGAGATCGCGTCGCCGCCGCTCTCGGAGGTGATTCGCGACATCAACAAGTACAGCAACAACGTGATGGCGCAGCAGCTCTTCCTGACGTTGGGCCTGCAGCAGAAGCGCAGCGGCACGCTGGAGGCGTCGCGCGCCGTCGTGCGCAGGTGGTGGGGCGAGCGCATCGGCGGCGGGGACGAGATGCCGGTGTTCGACAACGGCTCGGGACTCTCGCGCGAGGAGCGCATCAGCGCCGCGGCGCTGGCGCGGATGCTGCAGGTGGCCTGGCGCTCGCCGGCGATGCCGGAACTGGTGGCCTCGCTGCCGGCCGCCGGCGTGGACGGCACGCTGCGCCGGCGCGCTCTGCGCTCGGGCGGCTCGGCGCACCTGAAGACCGGCACGCTGCGCGATGCGGCCGGCGTGGCCGGGTTCGTGGACGGCGCGAGCGGGCGGCGCTACGTGGTGGTCGCCATCGCCAACCACCCCAACGCCGCGGCGGCGCGCCCGGCCTTCGACGCGCTGGTGGACTGGGCCACGCAGGACTGAAGCGGCGCGACGCCGGCGTCCGGCCTCAGACGCTCGGTGACCGCATCGCGCCGGGGTCGGTGAGCGCCAGCGCCGCGCCGTAGACCGCCCGGCCTGCCGCCTTGGTCTGCTCGACGAGCGTCGTCCAGCGCCGCGAACGCTCCTGGGGCGAGAGCCGCGCGGGCTGGCTGATCAGCGTCTGGCTCACGTCGAGCAGCAGGCTCGCCGACACCAGGTATTGGTGGATGGCGGCCTGTTCGGCCACCCGCTCGAGCGGTGTGGGACCCCGCGTGGCCAAGGCCGGTTCGGTCGCCGTCTGCGGCACGGGTTCGAGGCGGCGGTCCATGCGGGCCATCAGCTCGAGGATGGCCGCGCGGGCCTCGTCGAGCAATACGGTGTTGCTGAGTGTCTGGGTCATCTCGGCCTCCGGGAAGCTTGTCGTTCTTGAAGCGTCCGATGTTGCCGATGTTGCCTTCGGGGCCGGTCCAGACAAAGCCTGAAAAACCGAAACCAAAGCATTAGGAAGGAGACATTCTTCTCGGTTTTTCCGCCGGCGATGACCGGCGATCAGGCGGCCGCGGCGCGTTGGAGCCGGTCGCTCACGCCCTCCCACTCGGGCGTGTCGGGCGGCGTCTCGACCCAGATCAGGCGCACCCCCCGGGCATCGAAATCGCGCAGCACGGCGAACAGTTCGCGCGCCGCGTCACCGGCGTCGTCGGGCATGCGCCGCCGCAGCACGCCCGACGACGCGGTGCGCACTTCGGTCCGCGTCCACACGGCCAGGTGCGCCGCCTGCGCGCCCAGCACGTCGAGCGCCGCCTGCAGCGTGCGCGCGTCCATCAGGCGCAGCTTGGCGTCGGGCGCATAGTGCGCGGCCAGCGTGCCGGAGGCGCGCGGGTCGGGCGCGGCCAGGTCGTGCCGGTCGCGCAGCGGCTCGCCGCAGGCCGCTTCGATCTGGTCGCGCGTGATGGCGCCCGGGCGCAGCAGCACCGGGACGCCGCGGCTGCAGTCGACGATGGTCGATTCGATGCCGACCTCGCACGGTCCGCCGTCGATCACGAGCAGGTCGTCGCCGAACTCGACGCGCACGTGCTGCGCGGTCGTCGGGCTGACGCGGCCGAAGCGGTTGGCGCTCGGCCCGGCCAGGCCGGCGACGCCCTGCGCGGCGCAGGCCGCCAGCAGCGCCTGCGCCACCGGGTGCGCCGGACAGCGCAGGCCGACGGTGTCCTGTCCACCGGCCGCGGCCGTGGCGACACCGCTCTGGCGCGTGACGATCAGGGTCAGCGGCCCGGGCCAGAAGGCCTGTGCGAGCCGGCGCGCGAAGGCCGGCAGCGGCTGCGCGAAGCGCGACAGCGCCTGCTCGCCGTGCGGCCCGACGGCGATGTGGACGATCAGCGGGTGGTCGCTCGGCCGCCCCTTGGCGCGGAAGATGCCGGCGACGGCCTCGTCGCTCGCGGCATCGGCGCCCAGGCCGTAGACGGTCTCGGTCGGAAAGGCCACCAGCGCGCCCGCGCGCAATCGTTGGGCAGCCTCGGCGAGGGCGGCCTCGGCCGCCGCCGTGCCGACCGTGGCCACGCGGCCGTCGCGGATCACGAGGCGTCCTCGGACGCGGCGGTCGGGTCGATCGGCACGTCGTTCACTCCGACAGCGGGATCGGCAGGCCGAGCAGGGCGGCGGCGAAGTCGGCCGTCTTGCGCACCGCCTCGATGTCGGCGCCGGTGATGTTCAGGTGACCCATCTTGCGTCCGCGCCGGGCGTCGGCCTTGCCGTAGAGGTGCAGATGCGTGCCGGGCAGCGCCAGCACGTCGGCCCACGGCGGCTCCTGGGCGACCTCGCGATCACCACGGTCGTTGCGGCCCGCCCCGGCGGCCGGGCCGGGGAACCACAGGTCGCCCAGCAGGTTGAGCATCACGGCCGGGCTGTGCTGGCGCGGCGGGCACAGCGGCAGGCCGGCGAGCGTGCGCACCTGCAGCTCGAACTGCGAGACGTCGCACGCGTCCATCGACCAGTGGCCGCTGTTGTGCGGGCGCGGCGCCATCTCGTTGACGACCAAGCCGCCGTCGGCGAGCACGAAGAACTCGACGCACAGCACGCCGACGTAGTCCAGGCCCTCGGCGATGGCACGGGTGGCCTCGACGGCGCGGCGCGCCACGTCGGCGGGCATGTTGGTCTCGTGCACCTCCGTCACGGCGAGGATGCCGTCGCGGTGCCAATTGCGCTGCGGCGGCAGGTGCACCATCTGCGCGTCGTGGCCGCGCGCGACGATCACCGAGCATTCGAAGTCGAGCGGCAGCAGCTGCTCCAGCACGCACGGCAGGCCGTTGGTGCTGTTCCAGGCCGCGACGAGCTCGGCGCGCGTGGTCACGCGCTGCTGGCCCTTGCCGTCGTAGCCCAGGCGCGCGGTCTTGAGGATGCCGGGCAGCAGGTGGTCGGGCACGGCGTCGAGCCCGACGGCGTTCTCGATCACCGCGTAGGGCGCGCAGGCGACGCCGCAGCGCACGAAATGCGCCTTCTCGCGGATGCGGTCCTGCGCGATGGCGACCGCCGCCGCGGCCGGCGCCACCGGCCGGGCCACCGCCAGGTGCTCCAGCGAGGGCGCGGGCACGTTCTCGAACTCGGTCGTGATGGCCTCGGCCAGGCCGGCCAGGCGCGCCAGGCCGGCGATGTCGGTGTAGTCGGCGTGGACGTGGTGGTGGCTGATGCGGCCGGCCGGGCTGTCGCCGTCGGGGTCGAGCACCGCCGTGGCGTAGCCCATGCGCTGCGCCGCGTGCACGAACATGCGGCCGAGCTGACCGCCGCCGAGCACGCCGAGCGTGGCCCCGGGCGCCAGGTAAGGGGTGGCGGGGGCGGTCACAGCGCGCCTCCGCCCTGCGGCGAGAAGGGCGAGACCGCGGCCCTGGGCGCGTCGGCCGTCGCGGCGACCTCGGACGCGGCTTCCAGGGGCGGCAGGGTCATGGCCCGGGCCGCGGCGGTCTGGCGCGCGCGGAAGGCGTCGAGCCGCTCGCGCAATGCGGCGTCGCCGGCCGCGGCGAGCATCGCCACCGCGAACAGCGCCGCGTTGGCCGCGCCGGCGGTGCCGATGGCGAAGGTCGCCACGGGCACGCCCTTGGGCATCTGCACGATGCTGTAGAGCGAGTCGACGCCCTGCAGGTGGCGGCTCGCGACCGGCACGCCGAGCACCGGCACGGTGGTCTTGGACGCCAGCATGCCCGGCAGGTGGGCGGCGCCGCCGGCCCCGGCGATGATGGCCGACAGGCCGCGCGTCGCGGCGCCCTCGGCATAGGCGAAGAGCTCGTCGGGCATGCGGTGCGCCGAGACCACGCGGGCTTCGTGCGCGATGTCGAATTGCGTAAGAATCTCCACCGCATGGCGCATCGTCTCCCAGTCGGAGTTCGAGCCCATCACCACACCGACCCGGATTGTTTGGTTCATGGTCGCAATTTTACGTTTCGTGCCCACCTGCTCCCGATGATCGATATCACCCTCGAAAACTTCCAGACCGACCTCATCGAAGGTTCGGCCCAGACGCCCGTGCTGCTCGACATCTGGGCCGAATGGTGCGGCCCGTGCAAGCAGCTCGGCCCGGTGCTCGAAAAGCTCGAGACCGAGTACGGCGGGCGCTTCACGCTGGCCAAGCTCGACGCCGACAAGGTGCCGCAGATCTCGTCCCAGCTCTCGCAGATGTTCGGCGTGCGCAGCATCCCGTTCTGCGTGATGTTCGTCGGCGGCCAGCCGGTCGACGGCTTCGTCGGCGCGATCCCCGCCGACAAGATCCGCGAGTTCCTCGACAAGCACGTGCCGGCGGCCGAGGAGGTCGAGGCCGCCGCCGAGGAGGAGGCCGCGCTGGACGCCCTCGCCGCCGGCGACACCGAAGGCGCGCTGGAGAAACTGCAGCACGCCGTCGCCACCGACCCGGCCAACGACGACGCCCGCTTCGACTACGTGAAGCTGCTGCTGCAGGAGGATCGGGTCGACGACGCCAAGGTCGCCTTCGCGCCGGTGATCGCCAAGACGGCCCAGGTGCGGCGCCTGGACGCGCTCGCGCGCTGGATGGACGCCATCGACTTCGCGCGTCCCGTGGTCGGCGAGGCGCCGTCCCTGGCGGCCTTCGACGCGACGATCGCCACGGCCAAGCGCGACTTCGACGCCCGCTTCGGCCGCGCCCGGCTGCTGATGGCCGAGCAGCGCTGGACGGACGCCATGGACGAGCTGCTGGAGATCCTGATGCGCGACAAGGCCTGGAGCGACGACCTGGCGCGCAAGACCTACATCGCCATCCTCGACGTCATCGAGCCGCCCCGCCCGAAGGTCGCCGACGGCCAGATCCCGCCGGACGATCCGACGGTGGCGACCTACCGCCGCCGCCTCAGCAGCGTCGTCCTGAGCTGAGTCCGGACGGGTTCGACCCGATCGCCGGAGCGCGGGTCGCCGGCCCACAATGACCGCCACAAAGGAACCCCGCCATGCGCTTCTTCGACGACCGCCACGCTGCTCCCGCGATCCTGCCGCCCTCCCCCGCACGACGGCGCGGCGCCCTGGCGGTGCTGATGGCCGTGGCGAGCGCGGCGGCGCTGTCGGCGTGCGGCTCGGGCATCAGCCTGGACGAGCCGATCGAGTCGCGCGTCTGGCGCCTCGCGCGCCTGGGGCAGCAGCCTGTCGCCGCCGGTGCCGATCCGCAGCGCGATGCCCAGGTGCAGTTCGACGGCACGCGCATGAGTGGCTCGGGCGGCTGCAACCGCATCACCGGCGGCTACCAGCGCGACGGCCACACGTTGAGGATCGGCCCGCTCGCGGCCACGCGCATGGCCTGCCTGGACGCGGACCGCGGTCAGCTGGAGAGCGCCTTCGTCGACGCCCTGCAGGCCACGGCCAGCTACAGCCTGCTCGGCAGCAGCCAGCTCACGCTGCTCGACGCCAGCGGGCGCACGCTGGCGGTGCTGGAGAACCGCTGACGCGCCGGGCCGGCATGGGCCTCAGCCCGTCAGCCGCTCCAGCGCCTCGCGGTACTTGGCGGCGGTCTTCTCGATCACCTCGGCCGGCAGGCGCGGCGCCGGGGGCGTCTTGTCCCAGGGCTTGCCGTTGATCTTCGTGGCCTCGAGCCAGTCGCGCACGAACTGCTTGTCGTAGCTCGGCGGGTTGGCACCGGCGGCGAGCGCGGCCTCGTAGCCTTCGACCGGCCAGTAGCGCGAGCTGTCGGGCGTGAGCACCTCGTCCATCAGCACCAGCGTGCCGGCGTCGTCGAGGCCGAACTCGAACTTGGTGTCGGCGATGATCATTCCCTTGGTCAGCGCGATCCGCGCGGCGGTCTCGTAGATCGCGATGCTGGTCTCGCGGATCTGCTGCGCCAGGACCGGGCCGATCATCTCGACCACGCGGTCGTAGCTGATGTTCTCGTCGTGCTCGCCGGCGGCGGCCTTGGCCGCGGGCGTGAAGATCGGGCGCGGCAACTGGCTGGCGTTGGTCAGGCCTTCGGGCAACGGCACGCCGCACACCGAGCGCGTCTCCTGGTACTCCTTCCAGCCGCTGCCGGCGAGGTAGCCGCGCACCACGGCCTCCACGGGGATCGGCTTCAAGCGCTTCACCAGCATCGAGCGCCCGGCCACCTGCGCGACCTCGGCATCGGTCACGACGCTCTCGGGCGCCTCGCCGGTCAGGTGGTTGGGACACAGGTGACCCAGGCGTTCGAACCACCACAGCGCCATCTGCGTAAGGATCACGCCCTTGCCGGGGATCGGCTCGCCCATGATGACGTCGAAGGCCGAGAGACGGTCGCTCGCGACCATCAGGATGCGGTCCTCGCCGACCGCGTAGTTGTCGCGCACCTTGCCGCGCGCGAGCAGGGGCAGGCTTTGGATCGAGGAGGTGTGGACGGTGGTCATGGCGGTCGGCGTGGATGGGGAAGAACGGACGGAACGGCGGGAAACAATGGCGAGAGGCGGATTGTGCGCGCAGAAAAAAGCCACCGCGAGCGGTGGCTGGTGCGGCGGGGCGCGCGGCCCCGGCGGCCTGACGGAGATCAGGTGATCGAGGCCTGGTAGATCGACTCGACGGCCTTGTCCAGCGCGGCGTTGAACTCGTCGTCCGACTGCTGGGCGCTCAGGCCTTCGGTCAGCGCGCGGCTGAAACTGGCGATGACGCCGGGGTTGCGCGCCAGGCGCTCGTTGGCGCCGTCGCGGGCGTAGCCGCCCGACAGGGCCACCACACGCACCACGTTCGGATGGTCGACCAGCTCCTGGAAGAAGCCGTCGACGGTGGGCAGCGTGAGCTTGAGCATGACCTTGGTATCGGCCGGCAGCGCGTCGAGGCGCTCGATGAAGCCTTTCTTGAGGATGACTTCGGCCTCGGCCTTGTCGGCCGCGCCGATCGAGACCTCGGGCTCCAGGATCGGCATCAGGCCGGCGGCCAGGATCTGGCGGCCGACGGCGAACTGCTGGTCGAGCACGGCGGCGATGCCCTTCTCGTCGGCGCGGTTGACCACCGAGCGCATCTTGGTGCCGAAGATGCCCTTGGCGACGGCGCGCTGGAGCAGCACGTCGAGTTCGGGCATCTCCTTCATCAGCTGGACGCCGTCGGCTTCGTTGGCCAGGCCCTTGTCGACCTTCAGGAAGGGCACGACCTGCTTGCGGTCCCAGAGGTAGGTGGCGGCGTCGATGCCGTCGATCTGGCGGTCCATGGTGGCCTCGAACAGGATGGCGCCGATCACGCGGCGGCCGTCGAAGGCGGGGCTGGTGACAATGCGGCTGCGCATGGCGTGGACCATGTCGAACATCTCGGCGTCACCCTGATAGGCGCTCTCCTCGATGCCGTAGAGCTTGAGCGCCTTGGGCGTGCTGCCGCCGCTCTGGTCCAGTGCGGCGATGAAGCCCTTGCCCGTGGTGACCTGGTCGAGTTGTTGCTGATTCACTGCGTTGCTCTCTTGTTCGTGGCCGTTGACAGCCGTTGGTGGCATGAGGAGGAAAGTTTGCGCAGGATTGTATCGACGGCCTGAAACGTCAACGTTTGGCCATCGGCAACCCCAGGAATTCCGTCACGGATGGCAACACCGGTTCGCCGATCCACTGCAGCGGGCGGGCGACGGCGCCGATGAGCGTGACGTGGCCCAGGCCGTCGAACGATTCCGTGCGCACGTCGACGCCGGCCGCGCGCAGCCGCCGGGCCAGCCGGTCGGTGTTGCGCACGGTGTCGACGGTCCGGTCGTCGCGCGCCGCCATCAGCAGCGTGCGCGGCGCGTCGGCACCGGCATGCGCATAGGGTTGCGAATCCGGCGGCGTGGCGGGCCAGTCGAAGGCCACCCGGGCTTCCGGGTCGTCGATCGGCAGGAAGTCGTAGGGGCCGGCCATGCCGATCCAGCCGGCGAGCTGCTTCGGTTGCGCGCCGACCTCGGCCAGCCAGCGGCCGTCGAGCGCGACCATCGCGGCGTTGTAGGCACCCGAGCTGTGGCCCATGACGTGGACGCGTCGCGGATCGGCGCCGAGCCGCTCGGCATTGTCGAGCGCCCATTTCACGGCCAGCGCGCTGTCGCGCACGAAGGTCGGGTACCTGAAGGCCGGCGACAGGCCGTAGTCGGGGATCGCCACCACCGCGCCGCGCGCGGCCAGCGCTTCGCCGACGAAGCGGAACGCGGCACGGTCGCCGTGGGTCCAGGAGCCACCGTGGAAGAAGACCACCAGCGGCGGCTTGCGGCCGTCGGCCGGGACGGAGGCCGGCAGCGGGCGGTAGACGTCGAGCTTCTGGCGCGGCGTCGCGCCGTAGGCGACGCCGCCCTCGAAGCGGTAGGTGTCGGAGGGGACGAGCCCGTTGACGAGGCGGGCCGGCGAGCAGGCGGAGAGCGCTGCGGCGGCGCCGAGGGCGAGCGGCGCCAGCAGGCGCAGGCGCGGGGACAGGAGGGGTGCGGTCATCGAAGGGGTACGCGAGTCCGGCCCCATCGGTTTCGCGGCCTCCGGCGAAAGGACCTCGCCGGGCCGCGCGCGACGCTCAGGTCGCCCGGCAGATCTTGAGCATGTTGGTGCCGCCCGGCGCGCCCATGGGCTCGCCGCAGGTGATGGCGTAGACGTCGCCGCTCTGCACGATGCCGCGCTTCTTGAGGTGCGCCTCGGCATGGTCGAGCGCCGAGTCGCGGTCGGTGTGCGAATCCATCAGCAGCGGGCGCACGTTGCGGTAGAGCGCCATCTTGCGCTGGGTGGCCAGCCGCGAGGTCAGCGCGTAGACGGGGATGTGGGCCGAGTGCCGGCTCATCCACAGCGGCGTGGAGCCCGACTCGGTCAGCGCCACGATCGCCTTGGCGCCCAGGTGGTGGGCGGTGAACAGCGCGCCCATGGCGATGGCCTGGTCGATGCGGGCGTAGGTGTGGCCGCTGAAGTCGGTGTCGCGCGCGGTGTCCTCGGCCTGCTCGGCGGCCTCGCAGATGCGGCTCATCTCCTGCACCGTCTCCAGCGGGTAACGGCCCGAGGCCGTCTCGGCGCTCAGCATGACGGCGTCGGTGCCGTCGAGCACCGCGTTGGCGACGTCGCTCACCTCGGCGCGCGTGGGCACGGGGTTGGTGATCATCGACTCCATCATCTGCGTGGCGGTGATGGCGACCTTGTCCATCTCGCGCGCCATGCGGATCATCTTCTTCTGCAGCGCCGGCACCGCCGCGTTGCCGACCTCCACCGCCAGGTCGCCGCGCGCGACCATGATGCCGTCGCTCGCGCGCAGGATCTCCTCGAGCTTGGGGATCGCCTCGGCGCGCTCGATCTTGGCGATCATGCCGGGCCGGTGGCCGTACTCGGCCGCCGCCACGTTGCACAGCTGGCGCGCCATCTCCATGTCGGTGGCGTTCTTCGGGAAGCTCACGGCCACGTAGTCGGCCTGGAAGCTCATGGCGGTCTTGATGTCCTCCATGTCCTTGGCCGTCAGGGCCGGCGCGGTCAGGCCGCCGCCCTGCTTGTTGATGCCCTTGTTGTTGGACAGCTCGCCGCCGAGCACGACGGTGGTCACGACCTGCTCGCCCTTGACGGCGTCCACGCGCAGCACGATCAGGCCGTCGTTGAGCAGCAGGCGGTCGCCGGCCTTGACGTCGCGCGGCAGGTCCTTGTAGTCGAGGCCGACCGCCTCGATGTCGCCCGGCACCGTGCGCGCCGCGTCGAGCGTGAAGCCCGCGCCGGGCTCCAGCCAGACGCGGCCCTCGGCGAACTTGCCCACGCGGATCTTCGGGCCCTGGAGGTCGGCCATGATGGCCACCTCGCGGCCCACCTTGCGCGCCGCCTCGCGCACCATCGCCGCCCGGGCGATGTGGTCCTGCGCCGTGCCGTGGCTGAAGTTCAGCCGCACCACGCTGACCTTGCTGTGGATCATCTGTTCCAGCAGCTCCGGCGTGTTGGAGGCGGGGCCGAGGGTCGCGACGATCTTCGTGGCGTGGCGGGGAAGGCGGACGATGTCCATGGATCGGTCTCCGGTTTGTGGCTTTTGGCACAATTCTCACACGAGGTCGTGACATCGGACGGCATGCAAGACCGTTCGGGACGCAGCCGGCACCACCCGCCGCCTTCCGCTCCCACCTGCCACGACCCGTCCTCCGATGAATGCGACGCGGGCGCCTCGCGTGCCGCGATTCCTTCACCCTTTCCCGTCCGTCTCATGCAGACCCCCACCGAACCCGTTGCCTCGCCCCTGCCGCTCGACGCGCCCCTGCCCCACCGCAAGGTGATCCGGTCGTGGCTGATTCCACTGGCCCAGCGCACCACCGTGCGCGCCTTCGTGCTGCTGGCCATCGACTACCTGCTGTTCGGCGCGCTGATCACGGCCACGGTGCTGGTGAAATCGATCTGGCTCAAGCTGCTGGCCGGCCTGCTCGCGGGCTTCGTGATCGGGCGGCTGTTCATCATCGGCCACGACGGCTGCCACCAGAGCCTGACGCCGCACCGCCGGCTCAACAAGTGGCTCGGGCGCATCGCCTTCCTGCCGTCCCTCACCGCCTACAGCCTCTGGGACATGGGCCACAACGTGGTCCACCACGGCTTCACCAACCTCAAGGGCGTGGATTTCGTCTGGGCGCCGCTGACGCAGGCCGAGTACCGCGCGCTGTCGCCCGCCGGCCGGTTGTTCCAGCGCCTGTGCCGCAGCGGCTGGGGCCCGGGGGCCTACTACATGGTCGAGATCTGGTGGAAGAAGATGATGTTCCCGACCAGGAAGGCGCTGGGCAACACCATGCGGCCGATCTTCTGGAAGGACTGCCTGCTGGTGACCGCCTTCGCCGCCGCCTGGATCGCCGCGCTGGTCGCCGGCGCGCTCGCCGCCGGACAGTCGGTGGGCTGGGTGCTGCTGGCGGGCTTCGCGGTCCCGGTGGTGTTCTGGTTCCACATGATGGGCTTCGTGATCTACGGCCACCACACCCACGTCAAGGCGCAGTGGCACGACGACCGTGCGGCTTGGCAGCGCGCCCAGCCCTTCGTCTCGACCACCGTTCACCTGACCTTTCCGATGCAGGTCGGCGCCCTGCTGCACCACATCATGGAGCACACCGCGCACCACGTGGACATGAGCATTCCGCTCTACAAGCTCAAAGAGGCGCAGAAGATGCTCGAGCACCTGCTGCCCGAGCGGATCATCATCCAGCGCTTCTCCTGGAAGTGGTATTTCGATACTGCGCGCGCCTGCAAGCTCTACGACTTCACGCGCCAATGCTGGACCGATTTCGAGGGCCGCCCGACCAGCACGCCGCGCGTCATCGTGTCGGGCGTGTAAAGACGGTGCCGGCCCCTGGCGCGGACCGGTGACTTTCCGTACGGTTCGCGGGATGACTTCCTGCGCATCGTCCGACGGCTCCTTCACCCCTTCCGTTTGCCGCACCCGGGTCCTGGGCATCGCGCGCTGGGGGCTGCTGATCCTGCTGATCGCCGTCCTTCCGCTGGCCCGGCGGTTGCCCGAACGCTCGAGTTGGGAGAACGGGTGGGTCGAGGAGACCCAGATCGCCATCCTGCTGATCGGTTTCTTCTACGCGGCCTGGACCTGGAGCGGCCTGCGCCGCATGCCGGCCTCGCGACGCGCCACCGGCTGCACGGCGACCCTGCGCCTGAGCCTGATCGCCATGGCGTTCTGGCTGATGTGCGCCGGCCGCGAGACCAGCTGGGGCGCGACCTTCCTGACCCGCGGCGTGATGGAGGTGGACGGTCCCTACTTCACCTCCAGCAAGCTCTGGTACCACATGGCCATCAAGCCGCTGGTGCTGGGGGCCGTGGCGGTGGCGGTCGTCGCCTTCCTGCGCTGGCGGCTCGACCGGCCGCTGATCGCGCTGATGCGGCGGCACCGCTTCCCCTGGGTCGAGGTGCTGCTGGTGGCCGGGGCCGCCACGATGGCGACCCTGTCGGAGAGCAGCATGTTCTTCGAGGCGCACGAGACCGAAGCCCTGCGCATGATGGTCGAGGAGCTGGCCGAGGCGGTGTGCTATCTCGGTCTGCTGCTGGTGCAGGTGCGCCTGTTCGGCGAACTGCGCGGCATCCGCGTGCCCCTCGGCGCGGAGTGACGTCGATCGGTCGGCCTCAGCCGGCCGCGCGCTTCTCCAGGATCTCCAGCGCCGGCAGCGTCTTGCCCTCGAGGATCTCCAGGAAGGCGCCGCCGCCGGTCGAGATGTAGCCGACCTTGTCCTCGATGCCGTACTTGGCGATCGCGGCCAGCGTGTCGCCGCCGCCGGCGATCGAGAACGCCGGGCTCTCGGCGATGGCGCGGGCGATGGCTTCCGTACCCTTGGAGAAGGCGTCGAACTCGAACACGCCCACCGGGCCGTTCCAGACGATGGTGCCGGCCTTGCGCAATTGGGCGGCGAGCATCTCGGCGGTCTTCGGGCCGATGTCCAGGATCAGGTCGTCCTCGGCCACCGCGTCGGCCGCCTTGACGGTCGCCTCGGCGGTGGCGGAGAAGGTCTTGGCGGTCACGACGTCCACCGGGATCGGCACGTCGGCGCCGCGCGCGCGCATGGCCTCGATCACCGCCTTGGCCTGATCGACCAGGTCCGGCTCGGCCAGCGACTTGCCGATCGACAGGCCGGCGGCCAGCATGAAGGTGTTGGCGATGCCGCCGCCCACGACGAGCTGGTCGACCTTCTCGGCCAGGCTCTTGAGGATGGTCAGCTTGGTGCTGACCTTGGAGCCGGCGACGATCGCCACCAGCGGGCGCTTCGGCTGCGCCAGCGCCTGGGTGATGGCGTCGATCTCGGCGGCCAGCAGCGGGCCGGCGGCGGCCACCTTGGCGTACTGCGCGATGCCGTAGGTGGTGGCCTCGGCGCGGTGCGCGGTGCCGAAGGCGTCGTTGACGTAGATGTCAGTCAGCGCGGCGAGCTTGCGCGCGAGCGCCTCGTCGTTCTTCTTCTCGCCCTTGTTGAGGCGGCAGTTCTCCAGCAGCACGACCTCGCCGGGCTGCACTTCCACGCCGTCGACCCAGTCGGCCACCAGGCGCACCTCGCGGCCGAGCAGCTCGCCCAGGCGGGTGGCGACCGGCGCGAGGGAGTCGGCGGGCTTGAACTCGCCCTCGGTCGGACGGCCCAGGTGCGAGGTCACCATCACGGCAGCGCCGGCGTCGAGCGCCTGACGGATGCACGGCACCGAGGCGCGGATGCGCGTGTCCTCGGTGATGCGGCCGGTGTCGTCCTGCGGCACGTTGAGGTCCGCGCGGATGAAGACGCGCTGGCCGGCGACGCGGCCCTGGGCACAGAGATCGGAAAAGCGGATGACGTTCATGGGCGGTCTCGGAAGGAGGATTCGGTGGGAATCGGGAGAGGGAGGGATGTGCGGCGAGGCGTCCGCGACGTGGAATTGTAGGAGCGGCGTCTCGGAGAACGCCCAAAAGCGACGGGCCGGCGGATCGCTCCGCCGGCCCGTCGCCTCGGGCGGCCCGGCCTTCCGGCGCCGCCCCGCGGGAACTCAGGTCACTTCGCGACCGACACCGGCGCCGCCGCCAGCGCCCGTCCGCCCGGGCCGGCGCTGAAGTCCAGTGGACCCACCGCCGCCTGCTGGCCGACGCCGGGCTTGCTCCAGTCGCACACGCCGCCGGGGAACACCGCCTGCAGGCGCGCGAGCTGCGCCGCGCCGAGCCGGCCGCCGTACTCGGCCGCGTCGATCGGGCGCAGCTGGCACTTCAGGATGTGCTCCGACAGCGGCCCGCCCGCCACCTGGCGCGGCGACGACGAGGCCTTCAGGAACGGATCGGCGTCGCAGACCGCCGCATCGGTGATGCGCGTGGACTGCGCGACGTCGGTCGAGAGCACGCAGAAGTTCTGGGCCGAGGCCGGCCGCGCGGCGCGCACCTTGTCCTCGATGCCGCGGCCGCTGGTGTCGGCGACGATCGTCGTGAGCCATTGGTCCATGGTGTCGAAGGCCTGCGGCGCCAGCACCGGCGAGAGCAGCCCGCCGCGGCCGAAGCGCCACAGCGCGTGGTTGCCGGCGTCGCCGTACTCGCGCACCAGGCGGTCGCGGATGGAGAAGCTGCGCCACACGTAGTGGATCGGGATGGTGCTGCGCGCGGTGGTGCCCGGCTGCAGGATCAGCCCGGAATCGTCCCAGCCGCGCATGTCGATCACCGCCGTCTTGGCCAGGTTGCGCCCGCTCATGACGATGCCCGCGCGGTAGGCCACCGACAGCGCCGGCGTGTCGGCCTGGGTGCGCGCGACCTGCGGGTTGGTGTCGTGGTCGGCGCCGCCGGCGACCTCGTTGAGGACGACGAACTCTTCGGCCGTGATGGCGCCCGAGAGCAGCGCCTTCAGGCCGTACTGCACGCCGACGTTGTCGCGCGTCTCGTTGGCGCGGATGCCGTCGGCGATCTTGCCGAACACCGACACCGCCCAGTCCCAGGCGTTGCAGCGCGCGCCGCCGGGATTCGTCACGGGGTCGTAGACCAGGCCCGCGGGCATCTGGCAGTTGTTGACCACCGTGCCGGGCGCGGCGAGCGTGCCGTCGGGCGAGAGCACCAGCTTCTGCACGTAGTTGCCGGCCTTGGCGTTGCTGCCGAAGGCGTTGTACCAGCCGTGGCAGGCGGTCTGGTCGGGATGGCCGTTGATGGCCGCCTTCTTGGCCGCCTCGGCCGCGGCCGTGACGCCGGTGCCGCTCATGAGCTGCAGCCAGGCCGGCTTGCGGTAGGCCTCGACCAGCTGGACGCAGTCGCCGACCTCGATGGCGGTGGTCTCGGAATCGGGATAGGCGCAGGACACCGTCACGCCGTCGAGCAGCCCGGGGGAGATGGAAGCGCTCATGTGCGAGTTGATCGAGCCGCCCGAGCAGCCCGCGCCCATGGTGAACTTGATCGGTCCGTAGCCGTCGACGATGCGCTCCTTCATGCGGCCGACGGTCTCGGTCATCATGACCCGGTTGGAGTTGATGGCCGAGTCGGTCATGGCGTTGGCCGCCACCAGATAGCCGCGCGCGAGCTGGGCGTCGAACGACGGCCAGGCGCTCTGCGGACGGGCCTGGCGCCGGGGCTGGCCGGTGCTGGAGCCGAACTGGTAGTAGACCTTGCCGTTCCACTGCGGCTGCGGCGCGGTCGGCGTCCAGGCCTTCGCCGGGTCGTGCAGCACGACCAGGTCGTAGATGCCGCGGTTCATCACGCCGCGCTCCACGCGCACCACGTAGGGCACGGTCACGCCGGCGTCGGTGGTGGTGGTGGCCAGGTCGGCCGGGGCCGCGGCGCCGGCGGTGTAGGGCTTGAAGCAGGGATTGGCCGGCGCCGCCGCCGTGGTGGCCGGCGCGGTGTCGGTGTAGGCCACGGTCGGGCTCGGATCGGGCAGACCGAACGAGCAGCCGGTGGCGGTGGTGCGGTAGTACAGCTTGAACTCGCTCGCCGTCGTGCACTGGGTGTCGGTGGCCGAAGCCGACAGGCCGCTGCCGTTGCTCGCGGGCGCCGTGGCGGTGGCGCCCTGCGGCACCGGCGTGGCGCAGTAGAACGGCGTGACCTGCGCGCCGGAGAACACCGGCGCGTTGCGCACGGTGTTGGTGATCGTCAGGCTGGCGGCGCCCACGGCGGTGCGGGCGTTGAGCACGTTCGCCCCCGTCTTCAGGCCCGTGACCAGGCCGAGGGTGCGGCCGTCGGCGCGGGTGGTGAAGACGCCGGTGACGTCGCGGCCGTCGACGTCCACCGCCAGGCCGGTCGCGCCGACGCCGGCGGGCAGCGTCAGCTCGACCAGCGCGTCACCGTCGGTGACCCAGTCGGCGCGCGTGGAGAGCGTGCGGATCTCGAGCTTGTTGGCGGACGAGCCGCCCGAACCACCGTTGCCGTCGCCATCGTTGCTGCCGCCGCAGGCGGCGAGTGCGGCCAGCGCCAGCGCGGCCGGCAGCCATCGGCCCGCGCGCGCGGCGGGGCTCGTCGAATCGTGGGAATGCATGGGAACTGTCTCCTGCAGGGAATGGACCGGGACGGGCCTTCGCGGGACCGTCGAACCGCCGGACCCGGCAGCCGATGCGCAACGCTCCCGGGGCGGCGCAAGTCTGCGACCGCGATTTGCGCCCGACCCCCGGGCTTTCCAGCACGCGCTGTCGCGCAGGTTCCACGTCCGCGGGCGCGCATCGACGGCGACTGCGCGCCCCGTCGGCCTACCATCCCAGTCCGAGGTGCAGGGGCAGGTACACCGCCATGCCGACCAGCATCGTGCCGAGCACGCCGCCGCGCCAGAAATACCAGGCGGCCCCCGCGGCGGCCGCGAACAGGCGCGCGTCGCGCCAGGTCGCCACCAGGTGGCCCTGCGTCATCACCACCTCCGGGATGACGACCGCCGCCAGCGCGGCCACCGGCGCGTAGTGCAGCGCCCGATGCGCCCAGTCGGGCAGGCCCCAGGGCCGGTCGAGGATGAAGAAGAAGCAGCGCGTGAGCACCGTCACGCCCGCCAGGCCGACGATCACGGCCAGGGTCCAGACGTCCGTCTGCGCGCTCACGCGTCGGCCTCCGCCGGATCGCGCACGAACTGCCGCTCCAGCCAGAACGACAACAGCACCGCCACGCCGATGCCGGTGACGATGTTGAGCTTGAGCGGCAATGCGTAGGCCGCCACCGCCGTGGCGCCGGCGATGGCGGCGGCCAGCACGCGCAGCCGCGTCGTCGCCATCGAGCACAGGATGCCCACCAGGCTGAGGACGCCCGCGAAGCCCAGCCCCCAGGACTGCGGGATCAGGTTGGCCAGGGCGATGCCCAGCAGGCTCAGACCCATCCACGACAGCCAGGTGACGCAGTAGCCGCCGGTGAGGAAGGCCTCCTGCTCGCGCCGTCCGGCCTCGGTCGCGGCCGGGGTCGGATAGCGGCCGGTGAAGACGGCATAGCTCAGGTCGGCCGTGAGATAGCCGTGCAGCATGCGCCGCCAGCGCGGCATGTGCATGAGGTAGGGCCGCAGGTGCAGGCTGAACACCACGAAGCGCAGGTTGACGCAGAAGCCCGTCGCCAGGATCACCCAGGCCGGCGCCCCGGCCACCAGCAGCGGAATGGCTGCGAGCTGCGAGCTGCCGGCGTAGACCAGCAGCGTCATGGCCGTCGCCTCGATCACGCTCATGCCCGACTTCACCATGGCGACGCCGGTCATCAGGCCCCAGGCGCCGATGCCCGCGGCCATCGGCGCCATGTGCCGGAAGCCGGCGCCGAAGGCCGGCTCGCGGCGCACCGCCGGATCGAGGAACATCAGCCGAAGACCCGCCCGGCCGCGACGCCGAAGCCGCGCAGGAAATCGCCGGCCGAAAGGCGCTTGCCGCCCGCGCGCTGCAGTTCGGTCAGCCGCACCACGCCGTCGCCGGCGGCCACGTCGATGCCGTCGGCCGTCGCGGCGAGCACCGTGCCCGGCACGGGCACGGGCGCCGATGCGGCGTCCGCGTCCGTGCCGGCTCCGGAAGCCGGCAGCGCCTGCGCACGCCAGAACTTGACCGTCTCTTCGCCGAGCGTGCCGGTGGCACCCGGGAACGGATCGAAGGCGCGGATGCGGCGCGCGATGGCGGCGGCGTCCTGGCGCCAGTCGACCGGCGCCTCGTGCTTCTCGATCTTGTGCGCGTAGGTCGCGCCCTCGGCCGGCTGCGGCACCGGCCGCAGCGCGCCGTCGAGCGCCTGGCGCACGGCCTCGACCACCATCCGGCCGCCGAGCGCGGCCAGGCGGTCGTGCAGGCGTGCGGTGCTGTCGTCGTCCTCGATCGCGACGGTCTCGCGCAGCAGCATGTCGCCGGTGTCGAGGCCGGCGTCCATCTGCATCAGCGTGACGCCGGTCTCGGCGTCGCCGGCCTCGATCGCGCGGTGGATGGGCGCGGCGCCGCGCCAGCGCGGCAGCAGGCTGGCGTGGATGTTGAGGCAGCCCCGGCGCGGCGCGTCGAGCACCCACTGCGGCAGGATCAGGCCATAGGCGGCGACCACCATCGCGTCGAGCCGCGCGGCGGCGATGGCCTCCCGCGCGGCGCGCGCGTCGTCCGGGTACTTGCCGTCCAGGCGCAGGCTGCGCGGCTGCGCGACCGGCCAGCCGTGCTGCAGCGCGAACTGCTTGACCGGCGAGGCCTGCAGCTTCATGCCGCGTCCGGCGGGGCGGTCGGGCTGGGTGAGCACCAGCGCGATCTCGAAGCCGGCGGCATGCAACGCCGCCAGCGCCACGCGCGCGAACTCCGGCGTGCCCGCGAAGGCGATCCGCTCGCTCATCGGACGCTTCCCGCGCCGGGCGCCCTCACCAGCGCATCCATTGGCGCGAGAGGTCGGGACCCGTGTGATAGCGCGTGACCCGGCCGGCCGGATCGACGTAGATGTGCAGCAGGCGCACGTCGTTCAGGGTGCGATAGCGCCACGTCCAGACCACGCCGGCATAGGAGGCGACCTGGCGGATCTCGAACGGCCGGCCGTAGGTGCGCAGCACGTCGGCCTGGGTCCAGGCGTCGACCCGGATGGTGTCGGCGAACAGCCGCTCGTCGAGTTCCTGCCGGTTGGACACCACGCGGCCGGCGGCGTCGACGTCGACGTTGCTGACCTCGGTGCCGGCCGGCGCGCGGGAGTACTGCAGGCGCTCGCCGCCGTCGGCGAGCGGGTAGGTGGCCGTGGGCGTGCCCAGGCGCTGCAGGGTCTCGGCGCGCGAGGCGCCGGGCGGCAGCCGGGTCGGGTCGCTCGCGCAACCGGCCAGCAGGCCCAGCGCGGCGCACACGGCCAGGGCGGCGACGCCGCGCCGGCCGGCCCGGGCGCCGAAGAAGCGGCCCGCCGCGCTCATCGCCGCCCCTCGCGCGAGTCGCCGCGCGCGTCCTCGCGCTGCTGCTTCAGGAGCTTGCCCTTGATGCGGTTGCGCTTGAGCGGCGACAGGTATTCGACGAACACCTTGCCCAGCAGGTGATCGAGTTCGTGCTGGATGCAGATCGCCAGCAGGCCCTCGGCCTCGATCGTGCGCGGCTCGCCCTGCAGGTCGAGCGCGGTCACGCGCACCGACGTCGAGCGCTCCACGCCGTCGTAGATGCCGGGCACCGACAGGCAGCCCTCCTCGTTGACGACGCGCTCCTCGCTGGCCCAGACGATCTCCGGGTTGATCAGCACCAGCGGCCGGTCGCGGTCCTCGGACACGTCGATGACCACCAGGCGCTCGTGCACGTCGACCTGCGTCGCCGCCAGGCCGATGCCGCTCGCGTCGTACATCGTCTCCAGCATGTCGGCCACCAGGGTCCGGATGCGGGCGTCCACGCCCTGGACCGGCTTGGCGACCGTATGCAGGCGCGGGTCGGGAAAACTGAGAATGGTTCTTTTGGCCATGGGAACTGGGGGGTGAGTGTCGCTATTTTCCCCAATTCGCCGCGCCGCCGCCGCGGGCCGTCGGCCAAGGCGTTGCCCTATCAGGGGCTTGCGCGCAGAATTCGTTGCAAATTGTGAGCATCCCGAGGTCGGCGTGGGTTCGGGGGCCGTTCGATCGAACCATGAAAAAACTCCTTCCTTCCGACATCCCCTCCCCGTCCGTGCCGCGCGCCTCGCGGCATCCCGCCCTTCTGTGCGGCGGCGCCCTGCTCGTCCTGGCCGCCGCGGCCGTGGCCTCGACGGCGGGCGCGCAGACCCTCCCCGTCACGCCCGCGCAGCGCGCCACCGCGCAGCAGGCGGCCCAGGCCGGCGTCCCGGTCGAGGACCTCGCGCCCGGCGCGCCGGACGAGTACACCGTCCAGCCCGGCGACACCCTGTGGGCCATCTCGCGGCTCTACCTGCGCGGACCGTGGCGCTGGCCGGAACTCTGGGGGCTCAACCTCGACGACATCGCCAATCCGCACCGCATCTACCCGGGCCAGATGCTCTACCTCGACAAGCGCGGCGGCCGTGCCCGCCTGAGCACGCGCCGCGGCGGCGCGGCCGGCGACATCGGCACCGTCAAGCTGACGCCGCGCACGCGCGTCGAGTCGCTCGCCGGCATGGCGCTGCCCACGCTCAAGCCCAGCCTGATCGAGCCGTTCCTGAGCGAGCCGATCGTGGTGGAGGCCGACACCCTGGCGCGCGCGCCGCGCATCGTGGCGGGCAACGACAACCGCGTGCTGCTGGCCCGGGGCGACCGCGCCTATGCGCGCGGCGAACCCGACGCGCCGCTGCTCGACGTCCCGGGTACCTCGCGCAACTTCCGCGTCTTCCGCAACGCGACGCCGCTCGCGGACCCGGCCACCGGCGAGATCCTGGGCTACGAGGCGCACTACCTGGGCCGGGCGCAACTGCAGCGCGGCGAATCCAGCGTGCCCGCGCGCGAGGGCGACAAGGAGGTCACCCGCATCGTCCCGGCGACGATCGACATCGTGGCCGCGCGCGAGGAGATGCGTGCCGGCGACCGGCTGCTCCCCGAGCCGCCGCGCCAGCTGGTGAGCTACACGCCGCACGCGCCGGCCACGCCGATCGACGCCCGCATCGTCTCGGTCTACGGCAACGCCGTGCAGTTCGCGGCCCAGAACCAGGTGGTGGCGATCAGCAAGGGGCTGCGCGACGGCATCGAGAGCGGCCACGTGCTGGCGATCCTGAAGAACGGCGACGCGATCGTCGACCGCACCGGCGGCGGCAGGGAGACGCTCAAGCTGCCCAGCGAGCGCATCGGCCTGCTGATGGTGTTCCGGCCCTTCGAGCGGGTGTCGTACGCGCTGGTGCTCGAGGTCAACGACACGCCGCGCGTGGGCGACCTGCTGGTCAATCCCTGAGTCCCGTCCCCGGACGTCCGCCGCGATGGAACGCGAAGAGCTCACGGGCTGGCTGCGCCTCGTGCTGACGCCCGGCGTCGGCGACCTCACGGCGCGCCGGCTGCTGGCCGCCTTCGGACTGCCGGCCGACGTGCTGTCGCAGTCGGCCGCGGTCCTGCGCGAGGTCGCGACGCCGGCCCAGGCCGCCGCGCTCGGCCGGGCGCCCGAGGCGCTGCCGGCGCTGGTCGAGCAGACGCTGCGATGGCTGGCGCAGGAGGACGACGGCGGCATCGTGCACCGCGTCGTGACGCTCGGCGACGCCGGCTACCCGGCGGCGCTGCTGGAGACGGCCGACCCGCCCCTGATGCTCTACCGGATCGGCCCGGCGTCGCTCGACCTGACGCGGCTCGGCCGCAGCGTGGCGATGGTCGGCAGCCGCAACCCGACGCCGCAGGGCGCCGACAACGCCCGTGCCTTCGGCCGGGCGTTCGGCGAGCGCGGCATCACGGTCGTCTCGGGCCTGGCGCTGGGCGTCGACGGCGCCGCACACCAGGGCGCGCTCGACGGCTTCGCCGACGACGGCGACGGGCCGCCCATGCGGCCGGCGACGGTGGCCGTGGTCGGCACCGGGCTCGACCGCGTCTACCCGGCGCGCCATCGCGAGCTGGCCCACCGCATCGCCCGGCGCGGGCTGATCGTGAGCGAATTCCCGCTCGGCACGCCGCCGCTCAACCAGAACTTCCCCAAGCGCAACCGCATCATCGCGGGGCTCTCGCGCGGCACGCTGGTGGTCGAGGCGGCGCTGCAGTCGGGCTCGCTCATCACCGCCCGGCTGGCGGCCGAGCAGGGACGCGAGGTCTTCGCCATCCCGGGCTCGATCCACGCGCCGCAGTCGCGCGGCTGCCATGCGCTGATCCGCCAGGGCGCCAAGCTGGTCGAGTCGGTGCAGGACGTGCTGGAGGAACTGCCGATCGAGGACGCCGCGCACGCCTCGCCGAGGCCGTCGCCCGCCATGGCCGACGACGGACCGACGCCGGAGCCGGCGCTGCTGCGGCAGCTCGGGTTCGACGCCATCGGTCTCGACGCCCTGTGCGCGCGCAGCGGCCAGAGCGCCGCGCAACTGCAGGCGCAGCTGCTCGAACTCGAACTCGACGGCCTCGTGGCGCGCCTGCCCGGCGGCCTGTTCCAGCGCCGGGCCTCGGCCTGATCGCCACCGCGGCGCGATGCCGGCGCGCCGTCCCGGGCGCGATCCCGCCGTGGGCTATATTGGGTCCATGTTCGAAGTGCTCGCATTCGTCTATGAAAACTACTGGCGTGGCGACGCCTGTCCCCAGTCCGAACAGCTCGGGCGCAAGCTCAGCGCCCAGGGCTTCGACGCCGACGAGATCAGCGTCGCGCTGCGCTGGCTCGACGAACTGAGCCGGGCGACGCAGGGCCTGCCGCTCATGCCCCACCCGACCGACGTCTCCGCGGCCATCGTCCACGCCCCCCGGGGTATGGCCGACGTGCGGCCGGCATCGGCGGGCGCCATGCGCGTCTACTCGGGCATCGAGCAGGACATGCTGGGCGCCGAATGCCTGGGCTTCCTGCATTTCATGGAGTCCGCCGGCGTGATGCCGGGCGGGTTGCGCGAGATCGTCGTCGAGCGCGCGATGGCGGCGCCGTCGTGCCCGGTGTCGCTCGAGGACTTCAAGATCATCCTGCTGATGGTGCACTGGAGCAGCGGCCTGGAACCCGACGCCCTGGTGCTCGACGAACTGCAGAACGACCGCTCGATGCGCACCGCGCACTGAGCGCCGGAGCCCGCCGACGCGTCCCGACCGGCCCGTGCGCCGGCCGCTCGATCAGTTCAGCAGGCTCTCGGGATGCGCGTCCAGCTTGGCCAGCGCCTCGCGCGTGGCGCGCACGGTCAATGCCTCGTCCTCGGCCGGCACCAGCAGCCCGGTCTGCAGGTAGGACCCGAGCCGGCCGGCCTGGATCAGGAAGCTGCGGCCGTTGGCCGAGGCGAACAGGTGGAGCTGTCCGCGTTCGCTGCGCCAGACGAACTGCACCTGGCTCGCGCGCCCGTTGTGGTCGAGCATGAACCAGTGACCGATCTGGAGTTCGCGCGCCCACTGCAGCATGTCCTCGGTCGGCTTGACGCTGGTGTCGGGCGCGACGTCGATGGTGGCCGCGTCGACGCCCAGCAGCAGCTCGATGCTGGCCGCGTCCAGCGCCAGCTCGCCCGTGCCCTCGTCGCTCACGAAGTCCTCCAGGTGGGCCAGGCGCTTGGCGAGCGCCTCGATCTGCGCCGCCGGGATGGCCTCGGTCTTGGACATGAAGGCGTCGGTCAATGTCGCGCCGATGGTCCTGATGTGCGTCTCCTGCGGCTCGCCGACCACGCCCAGCAGCGTCATGCCGGCGCGCAGCTGCTGCAGCAGGCGCGGCAGGTCCTGGATCACGCGGGCGCGGTCGGGACGGCTGGGCTTGGCGCTGGCGGCCCAGACCAGTTCGGAGGCGGCGCGCTTGAGCGTCACGGTCTGGGTGTCCTGCACGCCGTACTTCAGGGCGGCGATGGCCAGCACCTCGGCCCAGACCTTGAAGAGGAACTCGCGGATGTCCTCGCGCACGGGCATGTCGTTGAGCATCTTGCGCAGCTCGATGGTGTACTGGATCGCCATCGTCTCCTTCTGCTCGACCTGCTGTGCCACGCTCATCACGCGCTGGGTGGCGTCGCTCTGCGTCAGGTACTTGTTGAGGAAGACCACGAACTCGTCGAACACCAGCTTGAAGACGCGCTGGCCGGTCTCGGGGTACTGCTCGATCACCTGCACCACGCGGCGGATCTCGCCTTCGAGCGCGCTGCCGGAGATGGCCGCGGCGTCGAAGCCCATCACCACCGAGCCCATGCGGTCGATGAGCATGCGCGCCGGGTGCTGGATGGTGCCGAAGAACTCGGGCTCGGCGATGGCCACGCGCAGCACCGGCATCTGCAGCCGCGCGAACCACACGCGCGCCGAGAACGGAATCCGCTCCTCCGACAGGATGGCCTGGAACATCAGCGCGACGACCTCGACCGTGGCCTTGTCGGCCGTGGTGGGCGCACGGCGCTTGAGTTCGCTGGTGCGCCGGCGCAGTTCGGTCGCGCTCTGCTGGACGGCCAGGGCGTCGTTGCCCACGACGTAGCGCGACGCCGAGGCCTGGTAGGCGACGCCGGCGTCGGCGATGGCGGCGGCGAAGGCGCGCGCGCTGATGCTGCCGGGGCCGCCATGGTCGCTCCCCGGGCCGAACCCCGCTCCGCCCGGGCCGCCCTCGCCGCCGATGCGGGCGGCGACGAAGCGCTTGAGGTTCTGCAGGACGCCCTGCGCCCGCTGCCGGGCGGCCGTCAGCGGCGACGCGCCGCCCGGGTACGCGGCGCCGTCGTCGCCGCGGGCCAGGCCGGAGAGCCCGGCCGCGATGCCCGACGGCACGGCATGGCCGTTGCCGGCCGGAGCGGGCGCGGGCACGCGGGCCGGCTCGCCCGCCGTCCGGCCGTTGCCCGGCGCCAGCGGCATGACGCCCGAGGCGCTGCCCGGCGGGCGTCGCACGAAGCTCTTCAGGTCGATCTCCGGCATCACGCCGTGGTCGACCAGGAACGCGTTGGCATCGCGATAGGCGGCGGCGACGGACTCCAGGACCTCGCGCTGCATGACGTCCTGCAGCTTCACCCACAGGGCGCGGCTGAGTCCGGCGGCCAGCCACTGCTCGACCCACACCTTGGCGAGGGTCTCGGGCCGCAGCACGTCGCGGCTGTCGAGTTCCGACACGCCCTCCAGATACTGGATGCGCAGGCGCAGGTCGCTGAAGTCGAAGTTCGCCTTGCCCTGGATCGCCTGCGCGAGCCGCGAGGACAGGATCTGCGTCTCCACGACGTCGTCGCCGATGAGTTCGAGGCGCAGCAGCGAGTTCGACGTCGCCGCGGGACCGCTCGCGGCGAGCGTCTTGCGCCAGGCGGCGCGCGTGGCGTCGGCCCAGCGCTCGCCCTGGGCCTGGAAGGCGAGGAAGTCGTCGCGCCGGTCCTGCAGGTCGCGCGCGGTGCCGGGCTCGCCGGTGAGGGAGATCAGGCGCTCGTGCAGGGCACGGGTCACGGGCGCGACGAGGTTCTCGGTCGCCTGCACGAAGCGCTCACGGGCTTCGCGGGCGATCTGCCGGGGAGGGACGGAAGGCCGATCGATGCTCATGGTGTCCCGCCAGCTTGCCCGGGGATGCGCTGCCGCACAAGGGGGCAATCCGCGTCTGCGACCGGCGACCGAGCGGGACGGGCCATGCGTGTCAGACGGTGGCGCCGGCGTTCGGATCGTCCGGGTCGCCTTCGCGCTTGGGCGCGGCCTTGACCAGGTCCTCGCGCTTGATGCCCAGCCACATCGCGATGGCGGCGGCGACGAAGCACGACGAGTAGATGCCGAAGCAGATGCCGATGGTCAGCGCCAGTGCGAAGTAGTGCAGCGTCGGGCCGCCGAAGAAGAACATCGACAGCACCACCAGCTGCGTGGAGCCGTGCGTGATGATGGTGCGGCTGATGGTGGAGGTGATGGCGCTGTCGATCACCTGCGGCGTCGAGAGCTTGCGGAAACGCCGGAAGTTCTCGCGCACCCGGTCGAAGATCACCACCGACTCGTTGACCGAGTAGCCCAGCACCGCCAGCACCGCGGCCAGCACGGCCAGCGAGAACTCCCACTGGAAGAAGGCGAAGAAGCCCAGGATGATGACCACGTCGTGCAGGTTCGCCAGCACGGTGGCGACGGCGAACTTCCATTCGAAGCGGAAGGCCAGGTAGATCATGATGCCCACCACCACCATGCCCAGCGCCTTCAGGCCGTTGGTGGTGAGTTCCTCGCCGACCTGCGGGCCGACGAACTCGGTGCCGCGCAGCGTGGCCGACGCATCGGCCGCCTTGAGCGCGTCCATGACCTGGGTGCTCTGCTGGGCCGAGGTCTGGCCCTTCTGCACCGGCAGGCGGATCTGCACGTCGCGCGAGGTGCCGAAGTTCTGCACCTGCACCTCCTGGTAGCCCAGCTTGCCGATGGTCTCGCGCACCTGGCCGACGTCGACCGACTGCGCGTAGGCGACCTCCATCACCGTGCCGCCCGTGAACTCGACCGAGAGGTGGAGTCCGCGGTGCAGCAGGAAGAACACGGCCAGCGCGAAGGTGGCGAAGGAGACGATGTTCAGCACCAGGGCATGGCGCATGAACGGGATGGTGCGGTGGATGCGGAAGAATTCCATGACGGTCCTGGGACGGGTCCTTGATCGGGCGTGGGGTCAGTGGGCCTCGGCCACGGCGGCGCCGTCGGCCTTGGGGCGCCAGACCGTGCCGATCGACACGCTCTTGAGCTTCTTCTTGCCGCCGTACCAGAGGTTCACCAGGCCGCGCGAGAAGAACACGGCCGAGAACATCGAGGTCACGATGCCGATGCAGTGGACCACCGCGAAACCGCGCACCGGGCCGGAGCCGAAGGCCAGCAGCGCGATGCCCGCGATCAGCGTGGTCACGTTGGAGTCGAGGATGGTGCCCCAGGCGCGCTCGTAGCCGGCGTGGATGGCCGCCTGCGGCGAGGCGCCGTTGCGCAGCTCCTCGCGCACGCGCTCGTTGATCAGCACGTTGGAGTCGATCGCCACGCCGATGGCCAGCGCCATGGCCGCGATGCCCGGCAAGGTGAGCGTGGCCTGCAGCATCGACAGGATGGCCACCAGCAGCATCAGGTTGACGGCCAGCGCGATCGAGGAGAACACGCCGAACAGCGCGTAGTAGGCGCACATGAAGACCATGATCGCCAGGAAGCCGTAGGCCACGCTGTGGAAGCCCTTGCTGATGTTGTCGGCGCCCAGGCTCGGGCCGATGGTGCGCTCCTGGATGATCTCCATGGGCGCGGCGAGCGAGCCGGCGCGCAGCAGCAGCGCGAGGTCGTTGGCCTCGACGACGTTCATCGAACCGGAGATCTGGAAGCGGTTGCCCAGCTCGCCGTTGATCGACGGCGCCGTGAGCACCTCGCCCTTGCCCTTCTCGAAGATCAGCATGGCCATGCGCTTCCTGAAGTTCTCGCGGCTGACGTCGCGCATGATGCGCCCGCCCTTGGCGTCCATCGTCAGGTCGACCTTGGGCTGCTGGGTCTGCGAGTCGAAGCCCGGCTGGGCGTCGGTCAGGCTCTCGCCGGTGACCAGCACCTGCTTCTTGACGATCACCGGACGGCCCTGGCGGTCGAGGAACTTCTCCGAGCCGAAGGGTACCGGTCCGGCGCCGGTCTCGGCGGCGCGGCCCTCGGCGCTCTCGTCGACCAGCCGCATCTCCAGCGTGGCCGTGCGGCCCAGGATGTCCTTGGCCTTGGCCGTGTCCTGCACGCCCGGCAGCTGGACCACGATGCGGTCGAGGCCCTGCTGCTGGATCACCGGTTCGGCCACGCCGAGCTCGTTGATGCGGTTGTGCAGCGTCGTGATGTTCTGCTTGAGGGCCGCGTCCTGCAGGCGGCGCGCCGCCTCGGGCTTGATCGTGGCCGAGAGCAGCCAGCCGCCGCCCTCCTGGCTGTCGGCGACGGCGAGGTCGGGGAACTGGTCCTGCAGCAGGCGCCGGGTGGCCTCGGCGCCGGCGGCATCGCGCAGGCGCACCTCGACGGCCTGGCCGTTGCGGCTGACGGCGCTGCCGCGGATGCCCTTGTCGCGCAGCGCCGTGCGCAGGTCGCTGGCGAAGGACTCGGCCTTCTTGTCGATGGCGCCCTTCATGTCGACCTGCAGCAGGAAGTCGACGCCGCCGCGCAGGTCGAGGCCCAGGTACATCGGGAAGGCGTGCAGCGCGCTCAGCCAGGCGGGCGAACGCGGCACGAGGTTGAGGGCCACCACGTAGGCCGGGTCGGCGGCGTCGGGCACCAGGCCGCGCTGGAGCAGGTCGCGCGCCTTGAGCTGCTCGTCGGGCGTGGCGAAGCGGGCGCGCACCGAGTTGGCGTCGAGCGTGAGCAGGTCGGGGACCAGGCCGCCGGCC
The DNA here is from genome assembly GCF_050435945.1 of Variovorax sp. PvP013. NCBI lineage: Bacteria > Pseudomonadati > Pseudomonadota > Betaproteobacteria > Burkholderiales > Comamonadaceae > Variovorax > Variovorax sp. PvP013. The sequence goes on along the minus strand of NZ_JBNDLF010000004.1, from coordinate 318,099 downwards.
TTGAGCAGGCTCTCCACGCGCGCCTGGGTGCCGGCGTCGACCTTGGCGGTCGACTTGGCCGCCGAGACCTGCACGGCCGGCGCCTCGCCGAAGAAATTCGGCAGGGCGTAGACGAGCCCCACCAGCAGCACGACCACGAGGATCGCGTACTTCCAGACCGGGTAACGGTTCATGATCGCGTCGATGTTGCGGCGGCGCCGCGTGGAGAGGAGGACGGCCGAGACTTACTTGATCGCGCCCTTGGGCAGGACCTGGACCACGGCGGTGCGCTGCACCCGGATCTCGACGCCGTTGGCGATCTCGAGGCCGAGGTACTGGTCGCCCAGCGAGGTGATGCGTCCGAGCAGGCCGCCGACGGTGGCCACCTCGTCGCCCTTGGCCAGCGCCTCGATCATGGCGCGGGCTTCCTTCTGGCGCTTCATCTGCGGGCGGATCATGACGAAGTACAGCACCACGAACATCAGCACCAGGGGCAGCATGCTCCCGAGCGAGGACATCAGGTCGCCACCGGTGGAAGCGGCGGGTGCGGCCTGGGCGAAGGCAGAGGAAATGAACAAGGGAATCTCCAGCAGAAGAAAAAGGGAGGAAGCGGGTCTGAATGCCCGCATCGTGGCCGCCGTCGGCGACGAGGGTGCCGGACCTCGCGGCCCGCCGGGACGACGGGAGCCGGTCGCGTCGAGCGGCATTGTAGGGCGACGTTCCCGGGACGCCCGGACCGGAATCCGAGGCCCTCGTCGGGGCATTGCACCCGCCCCGCCGCGCCGTCGGCGCGACCCGTCGGCTGCGCGGCGCGCTCGACGACGACCCGCGTCGATGCGCCGAGACGGCCCAGACTGACGACCTTTCGTCGTCGCAGGCCACACGCGAGCGGGACTCTCCCGTATGGAATCGTCCTGTTTCGTCGCAGAATCGTCGGAATAGCCTGATAACTTCTGCGACTCGGCTCCATTCCCACGCGCATCGTCGCGTGATTTCATCTCTTTCCGTCAGCGCACGAAGGAAGCCCCATGCTCTATCCGGAACTTTTCAGACAACTCGAATCCGTCCGCTGGGACATGGACCGCGACATCCCCTGGGACAAGTTCGAGGGCGACAAGCTCTCGGACGAACAGGCCCAGACCATCAAGATGAACGCCATCACGGAATGGGCGGCGCTGCCGGCCACCGAGATGTTCCTGCGCGACAACCGGCACGACAGCGACTTCTCCGCCTTCATGTCGATCTGGTTCTTCGAGGAACAGAAGCACTCGCTGGTGCTGATGGAGTACCTCAAGCGCTTCGCGCCGCAGCACGCCCCCACCGAGCAGGAACTGCACGACATCCGCTTCGACTTCGATCCGGCGCCGCCGCTGGAAACGCTGATGCTGCACTTCTGCGGCGAGATCCGGCTGAACCACTGGTACCGGCGCGCCGCCGAATGGCACACCGAGCCGGTCATCAAGCACATCTACACCACGCTCAGCCAGGACGAGGCGCGCCATGGCGGCGCCTACCTGCGCTACATGAAGCGCGCGCTGGAGAAGTTCGGGGACGAGGCGCGCGGCGCGTTCACCAAGGTCGGCGTGCTGATGGCCAGCGCGCGGCGCACGGCGCAGGCCCTGCACCCCACCAACCTGCACGTGAGCAAGGCCCATTTCCCCAACGACACCATCCAGAGCCGCATGCCCGATCCGGACTGGCTGGAGCATTGGCTGGACCACCAGATCAAGTTCGACGCCGCCTGGGAGCAGAAGGTCGGCGAGCGCATCCTGCACAACCTCAGCCTGCTGATGAACCGCAGCTTCAAGACCGTGCAGGAACTCAACCGCTACCGCAAGGAACTGGCCTCGTCGCTGGGCCCGAAGCCGGAGTACCAGGGCGCCTGAGTCCTCGGCCGGACGGCCGGTTCAAGGCCCCTCGAACACCGTCTTCCACAGGTTCAGCATCGCCTCGCGCTCGAGCGCGAGGGCCGGGAGCGCGACCGAGGTCGGTTCCTCGTTCAGGCGCGCGCGGTGCTGGATGCGCCGCAGCTCGCGGTAGGCCGCGCCGGCGCGCCGGCCGAGGCCCTCGGGCAGCAGGCCGGCCGCCTCGGCGCGCAGCAGCAGGGCGATGTTGCCGACGTTGGGCACCAGCTCGGGATGCGCGTGCGCCTGCGACAGCACCAGGAACTGCACCGCGAACTCGGCGTCGACCATGCCGCCGGGACTGTGCTTGACGTCGAAGCGCCCGGCCTTGACCGGGTGCGCCGCGCGCACCTTGGCGCGCATGGCGACGATCTCCTGGCGCAGGGCCGCCCGGTCGCGCGGTGCGGTGACCACCGCCTCCCGGATACGATCGAAATGCGCGACCAGTTCCGCTCCGAAGGCCGCCTCGCCGGCGGCCGGCTCCGCCATGTCGATGCAGCGCGCGCGCGTCATGGCCTGGTGCTCCCAGGTCCAGGCGGTGTTGCCGCCGCGGCCGAGCTGGTACTTCTCGTAGGCCGCGAGGCTGGTGACCAGCAGCCCGGAGTTGCCGTTGGGCCGCAGCGCGGTGTCGATCTCGAACAGGTCGCCCTCGCGCGTCTTCACCGACAGCCACTTGATGAGGCGCCGCACGTAGGCCGCGTAGACCTCGCCGGCGCGTTCGTCGTCGTCCTCGTGGACGAAGACGATGTCCAGGTCGCTGCCGTAGCCGAGTTCCTTGCCGCCGAGTTTTCCGTAGCCGATGATCGCGAAGCGCGGCGTCGCGCGGTGCGGATCGCGCACGTGGCGCCAGCACCAGCGCGCGGTCACGCGCAGCACCGTGTCGGCCAGCGCGCTCAGGTCGTCGGCCACCTGCTCGACGGTGATGCGGCCCTCGACGTCGCGCGCCAGGGTGCGGAACACCTCGGCATGGTGCGCGTGGCGCAGCAGGTTCAGCAGCCGCTCCTCGTCGTCCTCGCCGGTGCGGCGCAGGGAGGCTTGGCGCCGCTCCAGCTCGCGCTCGAACTCGACGGCGTCGAAGCGGCCCTCCAGCATCTCGTCGCTGGCCAGCTCGTCGATCACGCCCGGGTGCTGCAGCAGGTAGCGCGCCGGCCAGCGCGCCGACGCCAGCAGGCCCAGCAGGCGGGCCTGCACGGCCGGGCGCTCCACCAGCAGCGCCAGGTAGCTCTCGCGGCGCAGCAGCGGCTCGATCCAGTCGGCCCAGCGCAGCGCGGCCTCGGTGCGCTGCGCCAGCGCCTCGGCGGCGGCGGCCTCGCCGGCCGCTTCGCCCGCGGCGGGCCTGCCGATCCATTCGCCGGTGCGCTGCACCAGCTGGCGCAGCCGCGCGCGCGTCTCGTCGCGCAGCGCCAGGATGCGCGGGTTGCCGCGCCAGTGCTCGACACGCGCGGCGAAGGCCGGCGGCAGGCGCGCCATCAGGTCCTCCAGGTCGACGGCCGGCGTCGCGCCGCGCGCCCCGCCGTTGCAGCCGACGCACTTCGGCGCGCCGCCGAGCAGGCGGTCGAACTCCTGCGCCACCACCTCGCGGTGGGCGTCGAGCTGCATCAGGAAGGCGCAGCAGTCGTCGTAGCCCAGCGTCGCGGCGATCCAGCGCACGTCGGCGTCCTCGACCGGCAGCACGTGGGTCTGCTGGTCGTCGAGGTACTGGATGCGGTGCTCGACGCGGCGCAGGAAGACGTAGGCCCGGGTCAGCGCGTCGGCGGTCTCCTGCGGCATGAGGCCGGCGCGCGCCAGGCGCTGCAGGGCGTCGAGCGTGGGGCGGGTGCGCAACTCGGGGAACTGGCCGCCGCGCACCACCTGCAGCAGCTGCACGGTGAACTCGATCTCGCGGATGCCCCCGCGCGAGAGCTTGACGTCGTTGGCGCGCTCGGGCCGTCCGGCGGCGCGGCGCGCGGCCTGCTCGCGGATCTGGCGATGCAGCACGCGCAGGGCGTCGAACACGGCGTAGTCGAGGTAGCGCCGGAACACGAAGGGCAGCACCACGCCGCGCAGCGCCTGCGCCGAGCCGTCGTCGATCACCGACTGCGGCGCCACCACGCGGCTCTTCATCCAGGCGAAGCGCTCCCACTCGCGGCCCTGCACCTGCAGGTATTCCTCCAACGCGTCGACCGAGGCCACGCTCGGCCCCGAGTTGCCGTTGGGCCGCAGCGCCAGGTCGACGCGGAAGACGAAACCGTGCTCGGTGGTCTCGCCCACCAACGCGTAGATGCGCTTGACGGCGAAGGCGAAGTACTCGTGGTTGGAGACGCGCCCGCGCCCGCCCTCGCCGCCGGCGGTCTCGCCGTCCTGGTCGTAGAGGTAGATCAGGTCGATGTCGCTCGACACGTTGAGCTCGCGCGCGCCGAGCTTGCCCATGCCCACCACCCACATCTGGGCGCGCTCGCCGTTCGCGCCGAGCGGCGCGCCGTGGCGCGCGTCGAGCTCGGCGAAGCTCTCGCGGCAGGCGACGTCGAGCGCGAACTCGGCCAAGTCGGTGACGGCGTCGGTGACGACGGCCAGCGGCGCCTGCTGCTCGCAGTCGAGCACCACCAGACGCTCCATGACCAGCTGGCGCACGATGCGCAGGGCGACGCCGGCGGCATCGCCGCGCGCGCGCAGCACGTCGTAGGTGGCCTGCATGTCGGGCCGGCGCGGCGCGCCCGCGGGCAGCAGCGGCAGCTCGCCGGGATAGCGCCGTCGCAGGCGCTGCACGAAGCGGGAATGGGCGGAAAGGGCCGAAAGCCCCGTGGGCGAAGGGGCTGCCGGATCGGAGCCCGTGGAGAGGCTGGGGGTCATAATTCCTGGCACAGCGATCCTCAATGAACGACCCGGCATCCTCTCCTTCACGGCTGCTCAGGTTCACCACCGCGACGGCGCGCTGGCTGCTGGGTCTGCTGGTCGCCGCGTGGTTGCTGTTTGCGCTGTCGGTCGTTGTCCTACACGGCTGGATTGTGCCGCGAATCGGCGAAATCAGAGGCCTGCTGGAAACCCAGGCCACACGCGCCATCGGGGTACCGGTGCGCATCGCCACCGTCACGGCGCGCTCGGACGGCCTCTTCCCCAGCATCGAACTCGGCGGCGTGACCCTGCAGGACGCGCAGGGGCGCGAGGCCCTGCGGCTCGCGCGCGTGGTGGCCAGCGTCTCGCCGCGCTCGCTCTGGCGCCTGAGCCTGGAGCAGCTCTACCTGGAGCGGCCGCAGCTCGACGTGCGCATGGACGCGCAGGGCCGGCTGCACGTGGCCGGGCTCGACGTCGTGACCACCGACACCAGCGGCGAGGGCCGCGCGGCCGACTGGTTCTTCGCCCAGCGCGAGGTGGTCGTCGAGGGCGGCACGGTGCGCTGGACCGACGAGCGCCGCGGCGCCGAGCCGCTGCTGCTGACCGACGTGCGCTTCGCCGCCCGCAACGGCGGCCTGCGCCACGCCCTGCGGCTCGACGCCACGCCGCCCGAGGGCTGGGGCGAGCGCTTCACGCTGCGCGGGCGCTTCCGCCAGCCCCTGCTGTCGGTGCGCAGCGGCCACTGGCAGACCTGGGACGGCGAACTCTACGCCGAGCTGCCGCGCATCGACGTGCGGCGCCTGGGCCGCTACGTGACGCTCGACGCGCGCATCCGCGAGGGCCGCGGCGGCCTGCGCGCCTGGGTCGACGTGCGCGACGGCCGGCCCACGGGCGGCGCCGCCGACCTGGCGCTCGAGCGCATCGACGCCTCGCTCGGCGACGGCCTGTCGCCGCTGGTGCTGCGCGGGGTGACCGGCCGCCTGGCCGGGCGCCGCGACGACGACGGCACGCTGGAGGTGTCGACGCAGCGGCTGCAGTTCGAGGCCGCCGACGGCCTGCGCTGGCCGGGCGGCAACCTGTCCTTCAGCCACACGCCCGCGCGCGCGCGCCGCCCCGAGCGCGGCGCCTTCAAGGCCGACCGGCTCGACCTCGGCGCGCTGGCGCTGGTCGCCGGCCGGCTGCCGCTGGGCGAGGCGACGCACCGCGCCATCGCCGCCTACGCGCCGCGCGGCGTGGTCGAGGCCATCGACGCGACCTGGCAGGGGCCGCTCGCCGACCCCGTCAGGTACCAGGCGCGCGGCCGCGCCAGCGGTCTGAGCCTGGCCGCGCAGGCCGCGACGCGCATGCCCGGCCTGCGCGGGGCCAGCGTCGCGTTCGACGCCACCCACCAGGGCGGCAGCGCCTCGCTCGACATCGCGCAGGGCGCGCTCGACTTCCCCGGCATCTTCGAGGAGCCGGTGATCCCGCTGGACACGCTGTCGGCGCAGCTGCAGTGGAAGCTCGAGGGCGAGCGCGCGCAGCTGCAGGTGACGAAGCTGCGCCTGGCCAACGCCGACGCCGCCGGCGAGGCGCAGGCGAGCTGGCGCACCGCCGACCCGGCGGTCTCGCTCGGCCGCTCGCGCTTCCCGGGCGTGCTCGACCTGCAGGGGCAGCTCACGCGCGCCGACGGCACGCGCGTGGCCCGCTACCTGCCGCTGTCGATCCCGAAGCACACGCGCGACTACGTGCGCGAGACGGTCACGCGCGGCGTGGCCACCGGCGTCGACTTCCGCGTCAAGGGCGACCTGCACGACGTGCCGTTCTCCGGCGCGCACGCCGCCGAGGCGCGCACGGCGAGCGCCGCCGACGTCGCCCGCGCGCGCCAGGGCGAGTTCCGCATCGCCGCGCGCGTCAAGGACGTCGACTACGCCTACGTGATGCCCTCGACCATCGCCGCGGGCAAGGCGGCGCCGTGGCCGGGGCTCGTCGGCGTGTCGGGCGAGCTGATCTTCGAGCGCGCGGGCCTGCAGGTGCGCGACGCGCGCGGGCGCATCGCGGGCGCGCCGGGCATCGAGGTCACGAAGGCCGACGTGCGCATCGCCGACATGGCCCACCACGCGCCAATGCTGGAGATCGACGCGCGGGCCAGGGGACCGCTCGACGAGCTGCTGAAGGTGGGCGCGCCGCTGCTGGGCGGGGGCGCCAAGGCGGTGGCGCGCATGCACGCCACCGGCGCGGCCGACTACGCCCTGCGCATCGACCTGCCGCTGGAGGCGATGGACCAGGCGCGGGTCCGCGCGGGCGTCGTGCTCGGCGGCAACGACCTGCGGCTGCTGCCGCAGGCGCCGGTGCTGAGCCAGGCGCGCGGCACCCTGGACTTCACCGAGACCGGCTTCACGCTCGCCGGCGTGCAGGCGCGCCTGGCGGGCGGGGAGGCGCGCATCGAGGGCCATGGCCGCTACGCCGGTCCGGCCGGGACCGACCTGGCGTTCACCGCCCAGGGTCAGGCGACCGCCGAAGGCCTGCGCACCCTGCGCGAGGTGCCGCCGCTGGCCGCCGTCGCGCGGCGCGCGAGCGGCGCGATGCGCTACGACGCCACCCTGGCCCTGCGCGGCGGCGTGCCCGAGTTCACCTTCGCGAGCAGCCTGCAGGGCCTGGCCCTGGACCTGCCCGCCCCGCTCGCCAAGGCGGCCGGCACGACGCTGCCCCTGCGCATCGCGCAGAAGGTGGTGCTGCGCGAGACCGCGGGCGGCGTCGAGCGCGTCCACGACACGCTGTCGGCGACGCTCGGCGGCGTGGCGTCGGCGCAGTACCTGCGCGACGTCTCGGCCGAACGCACGCGCGTGCTGCGCGGTGCCATCGGCATCGGCGCGCCGACCGGGGGCGGGCCGGCGCTGCCCGACGAGGGCGTGCTGTTCGACCTGGCGCTGCCCGCGTTCAGCGTGCCGGACTGGCAGGCGCTCGCGGGCGAGGCCGGGCCGGACGGCGGCGCGGGCGGCACGAAGGCGAGCCCGGCGACGGCGGCATCGACGGCGTCAGCCGACGACGACGCCGCGCTGCAGGACTACCTGCCCACCACCCTGGCCGTGCGGACGCAGGCGCTGGCCGTCGGCGGCGGACGCACGCTGCACGACGTGGTGCTCGGCGGCTCGCGCGAGGGCTCGCTCTGGCGCGCCAACGTCGACGCCGCCGAGCTCAACGGCTATGTCGAATACAACACCGCGCAGGCCGGGCGCCTGCACGCCCGCCTGGCGCGGCTGAAGATCGCGCCGGGCGAGACCGCGCAGGGCGTGGAGTCGCTGCTCGACGAGCAGCCCGGCACGCTGCCGGCGCTGGACGTGGTGATCGACGACTTCGAGCTGCTCGGCCGCCACCTGGGCCGCGCCGAGATCGACGCCGTCAACCGCGGCGGCGCGCGACGCGAATGGCGGCTCAACCGGCTCGCCTTCACGCTGCCGGAGGCGAGCTTCACGGCGCAGGGCGCGTGGGCGGCGGCCGACGGCGCCCCGACGGCCGGCACCGACCGGCGCCGCACCGCCATGACCTTCCGGCTGGAGATGGCCGACGCGGGCGCCCTGCTCGCGCGCTTCGGCATGCCCGGCGTGATCCGGCGCGGCCACGGCTCGCTCGCCGGCGAGGTCGACTGGCGCAGCTCGCCGCTGTCGCTCGACACGGCCAGCCTGGGCGGGCAGCTGCACATCGACGTCGCCAGCGGCCAGTTCCTGAAGGCCGATCCCGGCCTGGCCAAGCTCCTGGGCGTGCTCAACCTGCAGGCCTTGCCGCGCCGGCTGGTGCTGGACTTCCGCGACGTCTTCAGCGAGGGCTTCGCCTTCGACGTCGTGCGCGGCGACGCCGGCATCGTGCAGGGCCGCGCCACCACCAACAACCTGCAGATGAAGGGCGTCAACGCCGCCGTGCTGATGGACGGCTCGGCCGACCTGGTGCGCGAGACGCAGGACCTGCGCGTGGTGGTGGTGCCGGAGATCACCGCCGGCACGGCCGCCCTGGTGGCCACCGCCATCAACCCGGTGGTCGGCCTGGGCACCTTCATCGCGCAGTGGCTGCTGAGCCGGCCGCTGTCGGCCGCGGCCACGCAGGAGTTCCAGATCGAGGGCACCTGGGTCGACCCGAAGATCACCCGCGTCCCGCGCCGCGCCCTGTCGGCCGGCGACGCACCCAAGGAGAGAACGCCATGAAAGTCGCCGCCATCCAGATGGTCTCGGGCATCGACCGCGACGCCAACCTGGCGCAGGCCCGCGCCCTGCTGGCCGAGGCCGCCGCCGCCGGCGCCGAGCTCGCCGTGCTGCCCGAGTACTTCTGCGTCATGGGCGCGCGCGACACCGACAAGCTCGCCCTGCGCGAGCACCCCGGCGCGGGCGCGGTGCAGGACTTCCTGGCCGGCGCGGCGCGCGAGCTCGGCCTGTGGATCGTCGGCGGCACGCTGCCGCTGGCGACCGACGACGCCGACCACGTCTTCAACACCTCGATGGTGTACGCCCCCACGGGCGAATGCGTGGCGCGCTACGACAAGATCCATCTCTTCTATTTCGACAACGGCACCGAGCGCTACGACGAGCGCCGCGTGGTCGCCTCCGGCAGCGAACCGGTGCTGTTCGAGCTGCCCTCGCGCGACGGCCACCGCTGGCGCATCGGCCTGTCGGTCTGCTACGACCTGCGCTTCCCGGAGCTGTATCGCGAACTGGCCCGCCGGGGCGCCGAGCTGCTGCTGGTGCCCAGCGCCTTCACGCGCACCACCGGCGCCGCGCACTGGGAGGTGCTGCTGCGCGCCCGCGCCATCGAGAACCTGGCCTGGGTCGCGGCGCCGGCGCAGGGCGGCACGCACGAGAACGGCCGCGAGACCTGGGGCCAGTCGCTGGTGATCGATCCGTGGGGCCGCATCGTCGCCCAGCGCGCGACCGGCGCGGGCGTGGTGACGTTCGAGCTCGACGCCCCGGCGATCGCCGCCGCCCGCACGCGGCTGCCGGCGCTCTCGCACGCCGTGCTCTGAGCCGGGCGAGCCGCGCGTGGACCCGCCCGACATCGCCGCTCCCCCCGCCACCGCGCCGCCGCGCGAGAACCTCGCCACGCGGCTGGCGATCCGCATCGGCGGCCAGGCCTTCCTGAGCCTGCGCGCGGTGTGGCAGCGCTGGTTCCTGTGGGTGGTGCTGGCGGTGCTGGTGCTGGTGCTGCTGGCCACCGTGGTCTGGCTGGCCGGGCGCCACGAGGCCGAGCAGGTGCAGGAGATCCTGGACCGCGACACCGCCGACGCCGCCGCCGACCTGCGCACCGGGCTGCAGCGCAACGTGCAGGGGCTGCGCGCGTTCCAGGCCAACGGCCTGGCCCTGGAGCGCTGGCCGGTCGAATCGGCGGCGCTGATGCGCGGCCACCGCGAATGGCTGCGGCTCGAATGGCGCGACGACGTCCTGAAGCGGCTGGCCGTGACCGACACGCCCTACCGCATCCAGCGCGCCGACCTGCCCGAGGGCGCGCCCGTCGCCGGCGCCGACGCCGCGCTCGAGGAGAGCGCGCTCGCGGCCTGCGGCGCCGCCGGCCGGCTCGGCGTGGCGGCCTACTCGCCCAGCGTCTACGCCCCCCTGCCCGGCACCAGCGGGCTGGAGGTGATGGCGGTGTGCGTGCCGGTGGACGGCGGCGGCCACCTGGTGGCCATCTACGCGCTGCGCGACGTGCTCATCGAGCTGGTCGCGCCGACCCTGCGGCGCGGCCAGGAGGTGTCGCTCACCGAGCTCGACGGCACGCGGCTCGCCTCGGTCGGCACCGCGCGGCGCGGCGGCAGCCGCGTGTTCACCGCGCGCCAGCAGATCGACCTCGCCGGCACCGCGTTCGCCCTGCGCGTGGACGGCTGGCGCGCCGCGCCCGACGTGTTCCCCAACCTGCTGACCGCGCTGGTCACGGCGATCTCGATCGCGCTGGTGTCGGTGCTGGCGCTGCTGGCGAGCGACACGCGCCGCCGGCTGCGCGCCGAGCGCGAGCTGGCCGACGCGCTGGCCTTCCGCAAGGCGATGGAGGACTCGGTCATCACCGGCATGCGCGCGCGCGACACGCGGGGCCGCACCACCTACGTCAACCCGGCCTTCTGCGAGATGGTGGGCTTCGACGCCGCCGAGATCATGGCCGCCGGGGCCGACGAGTCGCCCTACTGGCCGACCGAGCTGGCGCACGAGTACAGGAAGCGCCAGAACGTCCGCCTGGCCGGCGGCACGCCCCCGCGCGAGGGCTTCGAGTCGGTCTTCATGCGCAAGGACGGCACGCGCTTCCCGGTGCTGATCTTCGAGGCGCCGCTGATCAACGCCCAGGGCGAGCAGACCGGCTGGATGAGCGCGGTGGTCGACATCGGCGAGCAGCGCCGCATCGAGGAACTCTCGCGCGCCAGCCAGGAGCGGCTGCAGGCCAGCGCGCGACTGGCGACGGTGGGCGAGATGGCCTCGCTGCTGAGCCACGAGCTGACCCAGCCGCTCGCGGCCATCGCCAGCTACGCGACCGGCTCGCTCAACCTGCTGCAGGACGAGGCGCAGCCGCCCGGCGCGCCGCTGCCCGACGCCGACCGCGCCGACGTCGCGATGGCGGTGCGCCGCATCGCCGAGCAGGCCGACCGCGCCGGCCAGGTCATCCGCAGCGTGCACGACTTCGTGCGCCGGCGCGACCGCACGCGCGAGCCGGTGGCGCCGCAGGCCCTGCTCGACGCCGTGCTGCCCCTGGTGCACCTGCAGGCACGCAAGCTCGGCGTGCGCGTCGAGATCGCGCTGGAGGACGGATTGCCCAACGTGCTGTGCGACCGCACGCTGGTCGAGCAGGTGCTGCTGAACCTGGCGCGCAACGGCATGCAGGCGATGGACGCGCCGGACTGCACGACGCGCGTGCTGCGCCTGCGCGTGGCGCGCTCGGGCGCCAGCGAGAAGCGCAGCTGGCTCGGCTTCTCGGTCGCCGACCTGGGCAGCGGCATCGCCGACGACGTCGCCCGGCGCCTGTTCACGCCCTTCTTCACCACCCGCGCCGACGGCATGGGCCTGGGCCTGAGCCTGTGCCGCACCGTGGTCGAGCAGCACGGCGGCGTGCTCGCCTTCGAGCCCCACGCGCCGCGCGGCACGGTGTTCCGCTTCACGCTGCCGGTGGCCTGAGACACGGAGAATTCCGCCATGCAACCCCTGATCCAAGGCCTGGTCTTCATCGTCGACGACGACGCCAGCGTGCGCGAGGCGCTGGCCTGGCTGCTGCGCTCGCGCCGCCTGGCGAGCGAGCATTTCGGCAGCGCCGACGCCTTCGAGAACCACCTGGCCCACACGCGGCTGCCGGCCGAGCCGCACTGCCTGCTGCTGGACGTGCGCATGCCCGGCACCAGCGGGCTGGTGCTGTTCGACCGCCTGGCCGAGCGCGGCCTGCTCGACACCATGCCGGTCATCTTCCTGACCGGCCACGCCGACGTGCCCACCGCCGTCGAGACGATCCAGCGCGGCGCCTTCGACTTCTGCGAGAAGCCGTTCTCCGACAACGCCCTGGTCGATCGCATCGAGCGTGCGCTGGGCGCCTCGCTGCGCGCCCTGCGATTGCGCGAGCAGCTGCAGGGCCTGCGCGCCAAGGTGGCCGAGCTGTCCGAGCGCGAGCGCGACGTGATGCGGCTGGTGGTCGAGGGCCTGCCCAACAAGCTCATCGCCGACCAGCTGGCCATCAGCGTGCGCACCGTGGAGGTCCACCGCGCGCGGGTCTTCGACAAGATGGAAGTGCGCTCGGCGGTCGAGCTGGCGAACCTGCTGCGGGGACTCTGAGGGACACGACCGGGTCGGTCGTCGATGCCGCCGCGCCGCGCGCCATCGGGTGCGACGGGGATTCTTTTCGCGCTCCATGCCCGCTAAGCTGCTCGCGCCCCGATCCGGTGGGCGTCAGGAGACTTGCAACCATGAGACATCCGACAACGAGCGGCGCCCGGCCGCTTTCCCTGCTGCTCGCCGCAGTGCTGGCCGCCTGCGGAGGCAGCGACGGCGATGGCGGCAATGCCGGCGGCGCCGGCACCGGCACCGGCAATGGCGCCGGCAATGGCGGCGGTGGCGTCGCCGCCACCCGCTACAGCGCCGAGATCCGCCGCACCGAGATGGGCGTGCCGCACATCAAGGCGGCGAACTGGTCGGGCGCGGGCTACGGCTACGGCTACGCGCAGGCCCAGGACAACCTCTGCACGATGGCCGATTCCTTCCTGACCTACCGGGGCGAGCGCTCGCGCTACTTCGGCGGCGAGGCGCAGGTGGTCTACGACAGCACCATCGCGCGGCCGCGCAACATCGATTCGGACTTCTTCCACCGCCACGTGCTCGCCGCCGACGTGGTCGACGCCATGGCGGCGGCCCAGCCCGAGCGGCTGCGCCAGCTGGTCGAGGGCTTCACGGCCGGCTACAACCGGTACGTGTCGGAAGCCCGCGCCGGCAACGGCGCCCACGCGGCCTGCCGGTCCGCCGACTGGGTGCAGCCCATCGCCACGCAGGACATCTGGCGACGCATGGTCGCGGCCAACCTGGCCGGCGGCTACAGCAACTTCGTCGCGGAGATCGCCAACGCGACGCCGCCGACGGCCACCACCACTGCGATCCGGACGGCCGGCGGCACCTCGACCTCGAAATCCGCCGCCGGCGCCACCGCGCTCGCCGCGCTCGACCCCGCCGCCACCGTGCCGCCGCACCTGGAGGTCGGCGGCACCCGGGGCGTGGGCAGCAACATGTACGGCTTCGGCAGCGCCGTCACGGGCGAGGGCAGCAGCGTGCTGTTCGGCAATCCGCACTGGTACTGGAAGGGACCGGACCGCTTCTACCAGGCGCAGCTCACCATCCCGGGCGAACTCGACGTCAGCGGGGCGTCCTTCCTGGGCGTGCCGGTGATGCTGATCGGCTTCAACGACAGCGTGGCCTGGAGCCACACGGTGTCGACGGCGCGCCGCTTCGGCTTCTTCCAGCTCCAGCTGGTGCCGGGCGACCCGACCAGCTACCAGCGCGACGGCCGCAACGTGAAGATGACGCCACGCGCCATCACCGTGCAGGTGCGCAACGCCGCCGGCACCACCGACGCCGTCACGCGCACGCTCTACGCGTCCGAGCACGGCCCGATGATCAACCTGGCGGCGCTCAACCCGGCACTGGCCTGGAACGGCACCACGGCCTTCGCCATCCGCGACATCAACGGCGCGAACTACCGCACTTTCCGCAACTGGCTGCGCTGGAACCAGGCGAAGTCGCTCGACGAGTTCATCGCCATCCAGCGCGAGGAGTCGGCCATCCCCTGGGTCAACACCGTGGCGGTGGGCCGGAGCCGGGCCCAGGCCTGGTACGCCGACATCGGCGCCGTGCCCAACGTCTCGCCCGAGCAGGTGGCCGGCTGCACCACGGCCTTCGGCCAGGCGGTGGCGGCGGCGATCCCGAACGCGCCCTTCTTCGACGGCTCGCGCAGCGCCTGCGACTGGAAGACCGACGCGGACTCGGTGCAGCCGGGCGCCATCGGCCCCGCGCGCATGCCCAGCCTGCTGCGCGACGACTACGTGGGCAACATGAACGACAGCTACTGGTCGACCAACGTGCGCGCGCCGCTGACCGGGTTCCCGCCGATCTTCGGCCCGGCGGGCACCCAGGCATTGACCCTGCGCACCCGCCTGGGCCATCAGATGGCGCTCCAGCGCCTGGCCGGCACCGACGGCTACTCGGGCAACCAGGCCGGCAGCGCCGTCGTGCGCCAGATGGTGCTCAACAGCCGCGTCTTCAGCGCCGAGCGCTTCAAGACCCAGGCGCTGGACCTGGTGTGCGTCGCCCCGCAGATCACCGTCGCCGGCACCGGCGCGGTGGACGTGACGGCCGCGTGCGCCGCGCTGCGCGCCTGGGACAACACCGGCAACGCCACCGCGCGCGGATCGCACCTGTGGGACGAGTTCTGGCGGGCCATCCCGCTGACCGGCGCGCAGCTCTACGCCGTGCCCTTCGATCCGGCGAACCCGATCGACACGCCGCGCGACCTCCGGGCCAGCGCGGCCGACGCCCTGCGGCAGGCCTTCGGCACCGCCGTCGCCAAGGCGGCGGCCGGCGGCTTCGCGCCGGACGCGCAGCGCGGCGACCTCCTCTATGCCACCCGCGGCGGCAGGATTCCCCTGTACGGCGGCTGCAGCGAGATCGGCTATTTCACCGTCACCTGCTCGGACAATCCGATCGAGCGAGGCGGCTACACCATGGACGGGCTGGCAGAAGGCAACAGCTACATGCAGGTGGTGAGCTTCCCGTCGAACACGGTCCAGGCATACACCTTCCTGACCTTCTCGCTGTCCGACGACCCGGCCTCCGCGCACTACGGCGACTACACCCGCGCCTACGGCGCCAAGCAATGGGTGCGCATGCCCTTCACCGACGCCGAGATCGCCGCGAGCCCGGGCTACACCACGGCCACTGTGCGGGAGTAATCAAGCAATGGCGCCTTCGCCTGAGACACCGCAGGACCGGCTTTGCCGGGCTGCTGGTGTCGCCCCCCGGAAGGGGGTTGGCGAAGCGACACGAAGTGCGCGAAGACTGGGGGTCAGCCAAGGACACCGCAGAACCGGCTCCGCCGGGCCGCCGGTGTCGCCCCTGGAAGGGGTTAGGCGCTGCTACACGCAGCGAGCAAGCCTGGGGGTCAGCCAAGGACACCGCGGAACCGGCTCTGCCGGGCCGCCGGTGTCGCCCCCTGGAAGGGGGTAGGCGAAGCGACACGCAGTGCGCGAAGACTGGGGGTCAGCCCCGTTCCCCGACATAGATCTCGACGCGGCGGTTCTGGGCGCGGCCCGAATCGCTGCCGTTATCGGCGATCGGTTCGCGCGAGCCGCGACCCTCGATGCGGAAGGCGGTGGACGGCACGCCGCGCGCGATCAGGTAGTCGCGCGTGCTGGCGGCGCGGTCGACCGACAGCGGGTTGTTGACGGCGTCGCTGCCGGTGTTGTCGGTGTGGCCGATGATGCGCACCTCGGCGTTGGGGTTGTTGCGCAGGCCGTTGGCGAACTGGTTGAGCACCGGCGCGAAGTTGGCCTTGATCGCCGAGCGGCCGGTGTCGAACGAGACGTCGCTGGGGATCGCCAGCTTGAGTTCGTTGTTGGCGGTCTGCGTGACGCCGATGCCCGTGCCGCGGGTGGCGGCTTCCATCTCGCGCTTCTGCGCTTCCATGCGCTGCGACCACAGGTAGCCGCCCAGCGCGCCGACGCCGGCGCCGATGGCCGCGCCCGTGCCGGCGCGTCCGCCCGTGATCGAGCCGATGGCTGCGCCGCCGAGGGCGCCCGCACCGGCGCCGATGCCGGTGTTGCGCTGCGTGTCGGTCATGCCGGCGCAGCCGGTGAGGACGACGGCGAGGGCGGCGGTGGCGAGGACGAGTTTTTTCATGGCGTGTTTTCCTGAAAACGAAGGGGGTACAACGCCGCGGCGGACCGCAGCACGAACGTTCGATTATCCCGGCCAAACCGGCCCGCCGACCTCCGGCGCAGCGGTCGGCGACCTCCCCTCTTCGAGACCGATCCTTCGAAAAACCCGATGGATGTTGATCATGATGCTACTTCTTCGATAGCGCCCCGACCGTTGCCCGACGGCACGATGCGCCCTTGCCCGACAGGCGGGACGGCCCGATCAGTCGCGCGGTGCAGGCGCTTCGGGCGGCTTCGGCACCGGCGCGGCGACGGGAGCGGGCGCCTCCTCGGGCGGTGCCGGATCGTCGATCTCGCCGCGCCGGCGGCCGGCGAACATGGTCCACCAGACGATGACCCCGAGCAGCACGAGGGCCCCGAGCGCTTCGAGCAGAATCAGACCCATGACACAAGGACTCCGGTGGTGGCTGGCGGGGCTGGCGATCGTAGCAACGCTGGCGGGCTGCTCGACGGGCGCGCGCCTGGACAACAACGCCAACACCCCCGGTGCGCACGGCGCCGGCGCGGGCGCCGTGCCGCCCCCGGGGCCGCTGAACATCTCGCTGACGCATCCCAAGAGCCGCTGGGTGCCGGTCGCCTGGTCGGAGCTGCCCGGCTTCGCCGACGACCCCACGCACGAGGGCTGGGCGGCGATGGTGTCGAACTGCGCCCGGCCCAACGCGGTCTTCGCCCCGCTCTGCCAGGACGTGCGCCGCCTGGCCATCGCCGACGCCGACGCCCAGCGCCAGTGGATGACCGAGCGCCTGCAGCCCTACCGCGTGGAGTCGCACACCGGCCTCCCCGACGGCCAGCTCACCAGCTACTACGAGCCGGTCTACGACGCCTCGCGCCGGCCGACGGCGCAGTTCAACGTGCCGCTCTACGCCGCCCCGGCCGGGCTGGTGCCGCGCCGGCCCTGGTACACGCGCCAGCAGATCGAGACCCTGCCGGAGGTGCAGGCCGGACTGCGCGGGCGCGAGATCGCCTGGATGGCCGATCCGGTCGACGCCATGATGCTGCACATCCAGGGCTCGGGGCGCCTGCGCATCGCCGAGCCCGACGGCTCGCAGCGCACCGTGCGCGTGGCCTTCGCCGCCACCAACGAGCAGCCCTACCGCAGCATCCAGCAGTGGCTCATCGGCCAGGGCGCCGGGCGCGTGAGCCGCTGGCCCGACGACACCAAGGCCTGGGTGGCGCAGAACCCGCTGCGCGTGCAGGAACTCATGTGGAGCAACCCGCGCTACGTGTTCTTCCGCGAGGAGTCGCTCAACGGCATCGACGCCTCCTCCGGCCCGCGCGGGGCGCAGGGCGTGCCGCTGACGCCGGGGCGCTCGATCGCGGTCGACCGCGACAGCATCCCCTACGGCACGCCGGTCTGGCTGGCCTCGCCGGGACCGTCGGTGCAGCTCAACCGCCTGGTGGTGGCGCAGGACACGGGCAGCGCCATCGTGGGCGCCGTGCGCGCCGACTACTTCGCCGGCACCGGCACCGAGGCCGGCCGGCTGGCCGCGACCGTGAACCAGCCGCTGCGGCTGTGGGCGCTGTGGCCGAAGTGACCGGCGGCTGAGGCCGCACCCGCATCGGATCGGGAGCAACGCTCGGGGGAGCGGCCGTCGGCATGGGCACGGCTTCGTCGCCTGCCAGGATTTCGTGACATCCGGATGAAGTTGTCCCGGGGGGTCGAACGGCCATTGCCTTCGAACCGTCACACGACGCTCCTACGGTACGGGCCCTGGACCCGGTCCTTCCCGCATTCCCACGAGAACCCCACAGATGAACACGAAGATCTCCCACGCCGCGCCGGCCATCGACCCGGACGACGTCGGCTACAACGCGTCTCCCAACCCCGAATTCAACGGCCTGATCGCCGCGCGCCTGAGCCGCCGCCGGTTGTTCGGCCTGGGCGTCGGCACCGCCGGCGCCGCCCTGCTGAGCGCCTGCGGCGGCGGCAGCGACGACAACACGTCCACCCCGGCGCCCGCACCGGCGCCGGCTCCCGCCCCGGCACCCGCGCCCGCGCCCGCACCAGCGGCGCAGAAGCTCGGCTTCGACGCCGTCGCCAAGAACCTGGCCGACGCCGTCGCCGTGCCCGCCGGCTACACCGCCAGCGTGCTCTACCGCCTGGGCGACCCGATCGCCGCCGGCATCGCCGCCTATGCCAACGACGGCACCGACGCCGCGTCGACCTACGACCGCCGCGCCGGCGACCACCACGACGGCATGACCTTCTTCGGCGTCGACGGCAACGGCCGCTGGAGCCCCACGGCCGCCGACCGCGGCCTGCTGGTGATGAACCACGAGGCCATCACGCCGTCGTTCCTGCACCCCACCGGCCAGACCAGCACCGGCAGCGGCACCGCCCAGGTGCGCACCGTGGCCGACGAGGTGCTGCGCGAGTTCTACCTGCACGGCGTGAGCGTCATCGAAACCGTGCGCGCCAACGGCGCCTGGAGCTACCGCCAGGCATCGGCCTTCAACCGCCGCGTCCACACCCTCACCGAGATGGCCTTCTCCGGCCCCGTCGCGCGCACCGACGCCGTGAAGACCAAGTACTCGGCCGACGGCAGCCGCGTGCGCGGCACGGTCAACAACTGCGCCAACGGCACCACGCCCTGGGGCACCTACCTGACCTGCGAGGAGAACTGGGCCGGTTACTTCCGCCGCGTCGCCGCCACCGACAACGCGAAACGCACGGCGCGCGAGCTGGTCTCGTTCGCGCGCTACGGCGTCGCCGGCAACGGCCGCGAGCTGTGGGCCACCGTCACGCCCGACACCGCCGACGACCTCTACGGCCGCTGGAACACCGAGGTGCGCGGCGCCTCGGCCGTCGCCGACTACCGCAACGGCGCCCACACGTACGGCTGGGTGGTCGAGATCGACCCGTTCAACCCCACCTCGACGCCGAAGAAGCGCACCGCGCTCGGCCGCTTCAACCACGAGGGTGCCTGCCTCGGCCCGGTCGTGGTCGGCAAGCCGCTGGTCTGGTACATGGGCGACGACTCGCGCAACGAGTACGTCTACAAGTTCGTCTCGACGAAGGCCTGGGACGCGGCCGACATCGGCGGCGGCACCGCCGCCGGCGACAAGTACATGGACGACGGCCGCCTCTACGCCGCCAAGTTCAACGCCGACGGCACCGGCCGCTGGCTGGAGATCAGGCTCGGCGTGAACGGCATCACCGCCGCCAACGCGACCTACGCCTTCGCCGACGCGGCCGACGTGCTGGTCAACACCCGCCTGGCCGCCGACGCCGCCGGCGCCACCAAGATGGACCGCCCCGAGTGGACCGCCGTCAACCCGAAGACCGGCGAGGTCTACGTCACGCTGACCAACACCAACGCGGCCTCGCGCCCGATCACGGCGACCGACGCGGCCAACCCGCGCTTCTACAACGACCCCAAGGGCGCGGCGGCGACGGCCCAGCGCGGCAACCCCAACGGCCACGTCGTGCGCTTCGCCGACGACGGCGCCGACCCGGCGGCGACCACCTTCAAGTGGGACGTCTACCTGTTCGGCGCCCGCGCCACGGCGTCCGGCGACGTCAATCTCTCGGGCCTGGCCGCGAGCAACGACTTCTCCAGCCCCGACGGCATGTGGTTCAGCCAGGCCGCCCCCGGCCTGCTGTGGCTGGAGACCGACGACGGCGCCTACACCGACGTCACCAACTGCATGCTGCTGGCCGCCCTGCCCGGACGCGTCGGCGACGGCGGCGCCCGCACCATCACCAACGTCGACGGCGCCACCACCGCCACGCAGGCGACCATCGTCGGCAAGGCGCCCGGCACCGACGGCCTGCGCCGCTTCCTGGTCGGCCCGAAGGAGTGCGAGATCACCGGCATCGCCGAGTCGGGCGACGGCCGCGCGCTGTTCGTCAACATCCAGCACCCGGGCGAGGACACCGCGCCGACCTACGCCAACCCGGCGAGCTTCGGCAGCCACTGGCCCGACGGCGGCAACGCCCGCCCGCGCTCGGCGACCGTGGTCATCACGCGCAACGACGGCGGATTGATCGGGCTCTGAGGCCTTCGATGCCGTGACCTGCGCGACGCCCCGGGCGCCGCGTCACGCAGCCACCGACGAAGGGCCGCCGACAGCGGCCCTTTTCTTCGTCGCGGATCCGCCCGATCGCGATCCCATCCCCGGGTCTTCCTGCTGGCGCCGACACCGGGGCGGTCGCCACAATGGGCCGCATGACCACCATCGGACTGATCGGCCTCGGGGCCATGGGAAGCGGCATGGCGCGCTCGCTGCGGCGCGCCGGCCACGCGATCCGCGTCTTCGACGTGCGCGCGGAGGCCGCTCGCGCCTTCGCCGACGAGGGCGGCACCGCCTGCGCCTCGCCGGCCGAGCTGGCCGCGGGCTGCGACGTCGTCGTCTCGGTCGTCGTCAACGCGCAGCAGACCGAGGCGGTGCTCTTCGGCCCCGACGGCGCCGCCGCCGCGATGCCGCGCGGCAGCGTCTTCGTGATGTGCTCGACGGTCGACCCGAACTGGTCGATCGCGCTGGAGGCCCGCCTGGCCGCGCTCGGCGTGCTGTACCTGGACGCGCCGATCTCCGGCGGCGCTGCCAAGGCCGCCAGCGGCGAGATGACCATGATGACCGCCGGCACCCCGGCGGCCTACGCGTGCTGCGGCGACCTGCTCGACGCCATGGCCGGCAAGGTCTACCGACTGGGCGAGCGCGCCGGCGCCGGCAGCAAGGTCAAAATCATCAACCAGCTGCTCGCCGGCGTGCACATCGCCGCGGCGGCCGAGGCGATGGCGCTGGGCCTGCGCGAGGGTGTCGACGCCGCCGCGCTCTACGAGGTCATCACGCACAGCGCGGGCAACAGCTGGATGTTCGAGAACCGCATGGCGCACGTGCTGGCGGCCGACTACACGCCGCTGTCGGCGGTGGACATCTTCGTCAAGGACCTGGGCCTGGTGCTCGACACCGCGCGCGCGAGCAAATTCCCATTGCCGCTGGCCTCCACCGCGCACCAGATGTTCATGCAGGCCTCGACCGCCGGCTTCGCGCGCGAGGACGACAGCGCGGTCATCAAGATCTTCCCCGGCATCGAACTGCCGAAGAAAAAGGACTGATCCGCCATGCCCCGCTTCGCCGCCAACCTCTCGATGCTCTATCCGGAGCACGACTTCCTCGACCGCTTCGAGGCGGCGGCGAGGGACGGCTTCCAGGCCGTCGAGTACCTCTTTCCCTACGAATTCGAGGCCCGCGAGCTCGCCGCGCGGCTGCGCGCGAACGGCCTGCGGCAGGTGCTGTTCAACGGCCCGCCCGGCGACTGGGAGGGCGGCGAGCGCGGCCTGGCCAGCCTGCCGGGGCGCGAGGCCGAATTCCGCGCCGGCATCGAGCGCGCGCTCGGCTACGCGGACGCGCTCGACTGCCCGCGCATCCACGTCATGGCCGGTCTGCTGCCCGCCGGCGCCGACCGCGCCGCCGCCGAGGCCGTCTACGTCGACAACCTGCGCTGGGCCGCCGGCGCGGCGCGGGCGGGCGGGCGCGACCTGCTGATCGAGCCGATCAACACGCGCGACATCCCCGGCTTCCTCCTCAACCGGCAGGACCAGGCGCACCGCATCGTCGAGGCCGTCGGCGCGCCCAACCTCAAGGTGCAGATGGACCTCTACCACTGCCAGATCGTCGAGGGCGACGTGGCCATGAAGATCCGCCGGTACCTGCCCACCGGCCGCGTCGGCCACCTGCAGATCGCCGGCGTGCCCATGCGCCACGAGCCCGACCTGGGCGAGCTCAACCACTCCTACCTGTTCGACGTCGTCGACGAGGTGTCGGCGCAATGCGGCTGGGACGGCTGGATCGGCTGCGAATACCGCCCCCGCCGCGGCGCCGTGCCCGGCGGCACCACCGACGGCCTGGGCTGGATGCCCCGCCCGGCATGAGGCTGGCGCAAGCTATCTCTTGACCACGTAGCGCGTCACGCGCGGGCGCTCCTCGCCGATGTGGAAGGCCAGGCGGCGCTCGCGCAGGGCCAGGTCGGCGGCGGTGGCGCGCTGGAAGCGGCGCAGGTGGTCGGTCCAGGACGGGTCGACGATCTGCTCCAGGTAGCGGCCCGGCTCGGCGATGTCGTGCAGCAGCTCCCAGCCGATCGCGCCCTCGCTCAGGCGCGTGCGGCGCGTCTGCTGCATCACGTTCTGGAAGGCGGCGGCGCGCGCCGGGTCGATGAGGTATTCGACCGTGATCACCAGGCGCCCCTCGCCGGGCGGCGCGTGCGCGTCGGCGGGCGCGTCGGACCAGCCGGCGCGCGCCGGACTCACGTCGTCGTCGCCGCCGCCGTCCACCACGAAGCGCAGGGCCAGCAGCATCGTCAGCACGCCGCTGGCGGCGGCCACCAGCAGGCTGGTCTGCAGCGTGCCGACGGTGGCGATCTGGCCCCACAGCGCGGCGCCCAGCGCGCTCGCGCCCATGATCGCCATCTGGTACATCGACATGCCGCGCGCGCGCACCCAGTCGGGCAGGGCGAGCTGGGCCGAGACCGACAGCGAGTTGGCCACCGTGATCCAGGCCACGCCCGAGAGCATCATGGCCGGCACCGCCAGCCAGGCGTTGGGCGCCAGCGCCATCGCCGCGGTCGAGACCGACTGCAGCAGCGTGCCGCGCAGCACCAGCGCGTCGCGCCCGTAGGCCTGGCGCAGGCGCGGCAGGAACATCACCGCCACGATGGCGCCCGCGCCCATCGCCGCGAGCAACAGCGTGAAGGTGCCGGCGCCGCCACCGTCCAGGCCGCGCGCGAGCAGCGGCAACAGGGCCAGCAGCGCGGTCGAATGCAGGAAGGCCAGCGAGACGCGCGCGAGCACCGCGCGCATGCGCTGCGACTGGCGCACGAACTGCACGCCCACCCGCATCGCGCCGACCAGCCGTTCGCGCCCGAGCGGATCGGGCGTGTGCTCGCGCCGCCAGCGCAGCACGATGAAGCCCGAGGCCACCGACAGCACCGCGTTGAGCACGAACACCCACAGCGCCCCGGCGCTCGCGATCAGCATGCCGGCGGCCAGCGGGCCGATGATGCGCGAGGCGTTCATGGCGATGCCGTTGAGACCCAGGGCGGCGGGCAGCTGCGGCCGCGGCACCAGCTCCGGCACGATGGCCGCGAACACCGGCCAGCGCATCGCCAGCCCGATGCCGTTGAAGAAGGTCAGCGCCAGCAGCAGCGGCGCCGTCAGCCAGCCCAGCGCCACCGCCCCGCACAGCACGATCGCCACGCCCGCCAGCCAGAACTGCGTGGCCATCAGCCAGCGCCGGCGGTCGAGGATGTCGGCCAGCGCCCCGCTGGGCAGCCCCAGCAGGAACACCGGCAGCGTGGAGGCCGTCTGCACCAGCGCCACCCAGATCGGCGAGGTGGTCAGCGAGGTCATCATCCACGCCGCCGCCACGTCGTTCATCCACATGCACACGTTGGCGATCAGCCAGGTGCTCCACAGCATGCGGAAGACGGGCAGCTTGAGCGGGACCAGGGCGCCGACGCGGGGCGGCTCGGCGCGCATGGGAGGGATGGGGGATTCGTCGGGGGAAAGGGGCGGCATCGGGGAAGGATTGTGGACCGATGTCACCTCGCCACCAGATGCCCCAGCGGCAGCGCCGCCCCCGCCTTCACCTCGCCCAGCGAGAAGCTGGTGTGCAGGTCCTTCACGTTGGGCAGGTTCATCAGGCTGTTGAGGGCGAAGCGGGAGAAGGCGTCGAGGTCCTGCGCCACCACCTGCAGCTCGAACATGCCGGTGCCGCTGATGTAGTGGCAGGCGACGATCTCGGGCAGCTTGCGGATCGCCTCCTCGATCTTGCGGGTGACCTCGCTGTTGGCGCGTTCGGTGTCCAGCCGCACGAAGGCCAGCACGCCCAGGCCGATCTTGCGGCGGTCGATCTCGGCGTGGTAGCCCTTGATGTAGCCGGACTCCTCCAGCGCGCGCACGCGGCGCCAGCACGGCGCGGCCGACAGGCCCACGCGCTGGGCCAATTCGGCGTTGGTGAGGCGGCCGTCGGCCTGCAGCTCTTTCAGGATGGCGAGGTCAAACTTGTCGATGCTTTCCATAGACCGCCATCTTAAGAAAGGATCTTCCAGAAACTAGGGTTTCCCGGCCAAAAAATGGAAGCACCTGTCTGCCTCGCGGTCCTACACTTTCAAGCGGTCACGGGACTCGGCGCTCGATCCAAGCCTCCCTCGATCCACCCAGCCAGGCCCACGAGGCCACGCCACACCAGGAGCAAGAGACGATGAACGCCCCCCTGCCCGAGCACATCCGCAAGGCCCTCGAGACCGTCACGCTCGACGACAAGTATTCGCTCGACCACGGCCGCGCCTTCATGAGCGGCGTGCAGGCCCTCGTGAAGCTGCCGATGCTCCAGCGCCTGCGCGACCAGCGCCAGGGCAAGAACACCGCCGGCTTCATCAGCGGCTACCGCGGCTCGCCGCTCGGCGGCTACGACCAGGCGCTGTGGAAGGCCAGCAAGTACCTCAAGGCGCAGAACATCGTCTTCCAGCCGGGCGTCAACGAGGAGCTCGCCGCCACCGCGCTGTGGGGCACGCAGCAGCTGGGCTTCTCGCCGCCGGGCACCAACCGCTACGACGGCGTCTTCGGCATCTGGTACGGCAAGGGCCCGGGCGTGGACCGCTGCTCCGACGTCTTCAAGCACGCCAACATGGCCGGCACGACCGAGTTCGGCGGCGTCATCGCGGTGGCCGGCGACGACCACATCTCCAAGAGCAGCACCGCCGCCCACCAGAGCGACCACATCTTCAAGGCCTGCGGCACGCCGGTGTTCTTCCCGGCGACGGTGCAGGAGATCCTCGACCTGGGCATCCACGCCTTCGCCATGAGCCGCTTCTCGGGCGTGTGGTCGGGCATGAAGACGATCCAGGAGATCGTCGAGTCGAGCGCCACGGCCATGATCGACCCGGAGCGGGTCGACATCGTCATCCCCACCGACTTCGAGATGCCCCCGGGCGGCCTGCACATCCGCTGGCCCGACCACGCGCTGGAGCAGGAGGCGCGGCTCATGCACTACAAGTGGTACGCCGCCCTCGCCTACATCCGCGCCAACCGCCTCAACCACAACGTCGTCGAGGGTCCGAACGACCGCCTGGGCATCATGGCCAGCGGCAAGGCCTTCAACGACACGCGCCAGGCCCTGATCGATCTGGGCCTGGACGACGCGGCCTGCCGGCAGATCGGCATCCGGCTGCACAAGGTCGGCGTGGTGTGGCCGCTGGAGGCCCAGCTCACGCGCGAGTTCGCCACCGGCCTGCAGGAGATCCTGGTGGTCGAGGAGAAGCGCCAGGTCATCGAGTACCAGCTGAAGGAAGAGCTCTACAACTGGCGCTCCGACGTCCGCCCGAACGTGGTGGGCAAGTTCGACGAGGGCGAGGTCCACGCCGCCGAGGGCTACTCCGGCGGCGAGTGGTCGATGCCCAACCCGACCGCGCACACGCTGCTGCGCGCCAACGCCGACCTCAATCCGGCCCTGATCGCGCGCGCCATCGCACAGCGCCTGCGCAAGACCGGCCTGCTCGACCGCGCCGGCGCCGACATGCGCGCGCGCATCGACGCCCAGCTCGCCATCCTGGAGGCCAAGGAGCGCTCGATGGACGTGCTCAAGCTCGGCGGCGTGGCCGGCGGCGCGGTGCAGGGCGCCGACCGCCAGCCGTGGTTCTGCTCGGGCTGTCCGCACAACACCAGCACCGTCGTGCCCGAAGGCTCGCGCGCCATGGGCGGCATCGGCTGCCACTTCATGGCGACCTGGATGGACCGCTCCACCATCGGCTTCACGCAGATGGGCGGCGAGGGCGTGCCGTGGGTCGGCCAGCAGCCCTTCACGACCGACCAGCACATCTTCGCCAACCTGGGCGACGGCACCTACTTCCACAGCGGCCTGCTGGCCATCCGCCAGAGCATCGCGGCGGGCGTGAACATCACCTACAAGATCCTCTACAACGACGCCGTCGCCATGACCGGCGGCCAGCAGGTCGGCGAGCGGCCCGAGGGCCACTCGGTGCTGCAGATCGCGCAGAGCCTGCAGGCCGAGGGCGCCGTGCGCGTCGTCATCGTCACCGACGAGCCCGAGAAGTACCAGGGCGTGAAGGTGGCGGGCGACCCGGATGTGAAGCACCGCGACCTGCTCGACGAGATCCAGCGCGAGTTCCGGGAGATCAAGGGCACCACGGCCATCATCTACGACCAGACCTGCGCCACCGAGAAGCGCCGCCGCAGGAAGCGCGGCACCGCCGTCGATCCGGCGAAACGCGTGGTCATCAACGAGCTGGTGTGCGAGGGCTGCGGCGACTGCAGCGTGAAGAGCAACTGCCTGTCGGTGGAGCCGCTGGAGACCGAGTTCGGCCGCAAGCGCACCATCAACCAGAGCACCTGCAACAAGGACATGAGCTGTCTGAAGGGCTTCTGCCCGAGCTTCGTGACCGTCGAGGGCGGCACGATGAAGCGTGCGAAGCGCTCGGCGGCGACCGCGTCCATGGGCGAGCTGCCGGCGCTGCCCGAGCCCGCCGTGCCGACGCTCGCCCCCGGCCAGACCTGGGGCATCGTGGTCGCCGGCGTCGGCGGCACCGGCGTCATCACCATCGGCCAGCTGCTGGGCATGGCCTCGCACCTCGAGGGCCGGGGCATCGTCACGCAGGACGCGGCCGGCCTGGCGCAGAAGGGCGGCGCCACCTGGAGCCACGTGCTCATCGGCGACCGCCAGGAATCGATCCGCACCACCCGCGTGGGCACCGCCGCGGCCGACCTGGTGCTGGCGGCCGACCCGCTGGTGGCCGTCAACGCCGAGACCCTGGCGCGCCTGCGCGAGGGCCGCACGCACGTCGCGCTCAACACGCACGGCGCGCCCACGGCGGCCTTCGTGCGCAACGCCCAGTGGGTCAACCCGCAGGACGACTGCGCCGGCCAGATCGCCCGCATCGTCGGCGCCGACGCCGTGGGCGGCTTCGACGCCGACGCCACCGCGACCTCGCTGATGGGCGACAGCCTCTATGCCAACCCGATGCTGCTGGGCTATGCCTGGCAACGCGGCTGGGTGCCGCTCGCGCACGACTCGCTCATGCGCGCGATCGAACTCAACGACGTCGCCATCGACAACAACAAGGCCGCCTTCGAATGGGGCCGCCGCGCCGCGCACGACCCGGCCTCGGTGCAGCAGCGCGTGTCGCCCGGACAGGTGATCGAATTCAAGCGCCGCGAGACGGTCGACACCCTCGTCGCGCGCCGCGTCGAGTTCCTCACCGACTACCAAAACGCCGCCTACGCCGAGCGCTACCGCGCCTTCGTCGAGCGCGTGCGCCAAGCCGAAGCGACCGCCACGCCCGGCCGCAGCGGCCTGGGCGAGGCCGTGGCGCGCAACCTCTTCAAGCTCATGGCGTACAAGGACGAGTACGAGGTCGCGCGCCTGCACACCGACCGCGCCTTCCTCGAACGCGTCAACGGCATGTTCGAGGGCGGCTTCAAGCTCAACTACCACCTGGCGCCACCCGGCATCGCGAAGAAGAACGCCAAGGGCGAGCTGCAGAAACAGAAGTTCGGCCCGTCGATGCTGACCGGCTTCAAGGTGCTGGCGAAGCTCAAGGGCCTGCGCGGCACGGCCTTCGACGTCTTCGGCCGCACCGAGGAGCGCCGGACCGAACGCGCGCTGATCGACGAGTACCGCGCCGCCATCGAGGAGGTGCTCGCCGGCCTGGACGCCGCCCACCACGCCCTGGCCGTCGACATCGCCGCCCTGCCCGACCAGATCCGCGGCTACGGCCACGTGAAGGAGCGCAACCTGGCGGCGGCCCGCACGCGCTGGGCGGGCCTGATGGCGGCCTGGCGCGGCGAGGGTGACGATCGGCCGCAGGCGGTCAAGCCCGCTCGCGCGGCTGCGTGACTTTTCAAAAGCCAGAGATACCGCGGAACCGGCTTCGCCGGGCCGCTGGTGTCGCCCCCGGCAGGGGGTAGGCGAAGCGACACGAAGTGCGCACAGCCTGGGGGCGAGCTCAGTTCACGGCTGCGTGTCGGCGAAGCTCGGCCGCAGGCTGAGCTTGTCGTAGAGGCGCTTGAGGTTCGGGTGCGTGGTGCGCCAGTCGATCTCGGGGAAACGGAAGCCGATCCAGCCGAGCGCGCAGCCCACCGCGATGTCCGACAGGGTCAGGTGGATGCCGATGCAGAAGGGCTTCTCGCCCAGGCCCTTGGCCATGGCGGCGATGCCGGCCTCGACCTTGCCGCGCTGGCGGTCCATCCAGGCCTGGCTGCGCTCGCCGTCGGCGCGGCCGCTCCACGTGCCCTCCAGGCGCCAGAGCACGCCGGCGTCCATCACGCCGTCGGCCAGGGCCTCCCAGGTCTTGACCTCGGCACGCTCGCGACCCGACTGCGGGATGAGCTTGCCCACCGGCGAGAGCGTGTCGAGGTACTCGACGATGACGCGCGAGTCGAACATCGCCTCGCCCCCCTCCATCACCAGGCACGGCACCTTGCCCAGCGGATTGGACTTGGCGATCGTCGTGGCGTCGGACCAGACGTCCTCGACGACGAACTGATAGTCGAGCCGCTTCTCGCCCAGAACCACGCGCACTTTGCGCACGTAGGGGCTGGCGGCAGATCCGATCAGTTTCATGCGTTTTCTCTCTCCGTAGGGGACTTGGTTGTAGCGTTTTGATTCTAGTGTGGCGACTCCATACGCATTCGCTGTAGTCGAATCAACTCAGAATCGTGCAAGAAAAAAGACGCATTTGTCACTCGAATCGTCAGCACGACCCACCCACCTAAAATCCCCGCGATGAGCTTCTCCACCGTTTCCGCCCTCTCCCCCCTCGACGGCCGCTATGCCGCCAAACTCGCGGCATTGCGCCCGCTGATGAGCGAACAGGGCTACATGCACCGTCGCGTGCAGGTGGAGGTGGCCTGGTTCGTGGCGCTGTCGGACTGCGGCTTCGCCGAGTTCAAGCCGCTCACGCCGGGCGCGCGCAAATACCTCCAGGGCCTGGTGGCCAACTTCTCCGAGGCCGACGCGCTGGCCATCAAGGAGATCGAGAAGACCACCAACCACGACGTCAAGGCCGTCGAGTACTGGATCAAGGGCAAGTTCGACGCCCGCCCCGAACTGCTCGCGGCGGCCGAATTCGTGCATTTCGCCTGCACCAGCGAGGACATCAACAACACCAGCCACGCCCTGCAGATCCAGGCCGCGCGCGACAAGGTGCTGCTGCCCGCGCTCGACGGCATCGTCACCCGGCTGCGCGAGATGGCCCACCAGTTCGCCGACGTGTCGATGCTCTCGCGCACCCACGGCCAGACCGCCAGTCCGACCACGGTGGGCAAGGAGATCGCCAACGTGGCGGTGCGGCTGGCCAAGGCGCGCGAGCAGATCGCGGCGGTGAAGCTGCTGGGCAAGATGAACGGCGCGGTGGGCAACTACAACGCGCACCTGTCGGCCTGGCCCGACTTCGACTGGGAGTCCTTCAGCCGCAAGGTCGTCGAGACACCGGTACCGGCCGGCCTGGGCCTCTCGTTCCAGCCCTACAGCATCCAGATCGAGCCGCACGACTACATGGCCGAGCTGTTCGACGCCGTGGCGCGCGCCGACACCATCCTGATCGACTTCTCGCGCGACGTCTGGGGCTACGTCAGCCTGGGCTACTTCAAGCAGCGGCTGAAGAAGGGCGAGATCGGCTCCAGCACGATGCCGCACAAGGTCAACCCGATCGACTTCGAGAACGCCGAGGGCAACCTCGGCCTGGCCAACGCCCTGCTGCGCCACCTGAGTGAGAAGCTGCCCATCAGCCGCTGGCAGCGCGACCTCACCGACAGCACGGTGTTGCGCAACGTCGGCGTCGCGCTGGGCTACGCGGTGCTCGCCTATGCGAGCCTCGCGACCGGCCTGGGCAAGCTCGAACTGAACCAGGACGCGCTGGCGGAGGACCTCGACGCCGCCTGGGAAGTGCTGGCCGAGCCGATCCAGACCGTGATGCGCCGCTTCGGCGTGCAGGGCGCCTACGAGCAACTCAAGGAGGTCACGCGCGGCCAGCGCGTGACGCCGGAGGCGCTGCACGGCCTGATCCGTTCGCTGGAGATCCCGCAGGAGGAGAAGGACCGCCTGCTGGCCATGACGCCGACGAGCTACGTCGGCAAGGCCGCCGAGCTGGCGCGGCGCGTCTGAGCGGGCCGACCCACGCGATGGCCCTCAAATCCACCATCTTCAAGGCCAACCTCGCGGTCGCCGACATCGACCACGGCTACTACGCCGACCACGCGCTGACGCTGGCGCGCCATCCGAGCGAGACCGACGAGCGGATGATGATCCGCCTGGTCGCGCTGGCGCTCAACGCCCACAAGCTGCAGGACGTGCTCGGCGGCGACGGCGTGCTGGGCTTCGGCGACAGCCTGTCCAACACCGACGACCCGGACGTCTCGCTCAAGGACTTCACCGGCCGCACGCGGGTGTGGATCGAGGTCGGCCAGCCGGAGGACAAGCCGCTGATCAAGGCCTGCGGCAAGGGCGACGAGGTGCTGCTCTACTGCTTCAACCACGCCGCCGAGATCTGGTGGCGCGGCATCGAGACCAAGCTCACGCGCCTGCGCAACCTGAGCGTCTACCGCATCCCGACGGCCGCCTCGCAGGCGCTGGCGGCCCTGGCCCAGCGCAGCATGCAGCTGCAGGCGACGGTGCAGGAAGGCGCGCTGATGCTGGGCGACGGCAAGGACAGCATCGACATCGAGCCCGTCCGCTGGAGGTAGACGGGCTCTCCCCCAGGCTGCGCGCACTGCGTGTCGCTTCGCCAACCCCCTTCCGGGGGCGGCACTGGCGGACCGGCGGAGCCGGATCCGCGGTGCCCTGGGGCGCGGCCGGCGCTTCGCGCGGCCAGGGCGCGGGGACGGCACTGGCGAGGGCGAAGGTCAGGGACTAGGAAGGAATTCCATCATCCGGCCGCAGTGCCAGCATTGTTCGAAGCCGCCTTCGATGAGTTCGCCGCAGGCGGGGCAGCGCCAGGTGCGCTGGGGGCGGTGACGGAGGTCGTGCAGGGCGGCCTCGGCGCGGGGGAACTGGGCGTCGTCGTCGATCCAGATCTCGGGCAGGCACTGGTCGGGCGGGAGCTGGCCGATGGCGCCGCCGAGGAATTCGCGCTGCACGGTGGCGGCGATGCCGTCGGCGCGCAGGGCGTGCGCCCACAGCGTGGCGATGGCGAGGTTGGGGGCCTGGGCGAGCCGGCGCATGGGGCGTTCGGCGCGTTCCGCTCAGCCGCCTCGCGCGCCGCCCGGCGCCGAGGCTGCATTGGCGATCGCGGGGGGTGCAGGTTCGGCCGGCGCTTCGGCCGCCAGGCCGGCCGCCTCCTCCGCCCGCTTCGCGTCGATGGTCTCGCGGGCGCGTTCGGCATAGGTGTTGAAGCGCCAGGCCGAATCCTCCAGCGTGATGCGGCGCCAGGTCTGGCGCTTCTCGGCCGGCGTCATGGCCGGCCAGTGCTGGACCTCGCCGAAGCTGCGCCCGCACCCCTTGCATTCCTCGTCGCCCTGACTGGTCGAGCAGATGGCGATGCAGGGCGTGTCGGGCGTGGTCTCGTACCAGGCCAGCCAGGCGGCCCAGGCCTCGGCCGGAAAGCCCTGCTCGGCCACCTCGTCCTCGTGGTGATAGACCATCAACGCGTACACCTCGGCCAACGCGCGCAGCTCGGGCGCCAGCGTCACGCCGTCGGGCGAGGGGCTGCGGGCGCGCCAGAAGTTGACGGCGGCCTCGATGTCGGTGATGTGGATGGCGGCCATGGGCAGACAGGGACGGAGAGCGGATGAGGAACGGAGACGGCGGTCGGGCGACGGACGGCCCGGGCGGTCGTCCGGGATGATAGTGCCGCAAAGTCCCGCGAAGCTCTGGGGATTAACGTCCGCTCTCGAATCGATAGCGGCGGAACGAGTCCCCGCGAGGCCTGCAGGACGCTTTTTCTCGAAGCGAGGACAAATCCCTGTTGCGACGGCACGGTGCCGATGCTTTAATCCGCGCCACGAAGGGGAGTAGCTCCCGCCCAACGTCGACCCGACGGCGGGTATCGACAGGTCGTCAATACGAAGCACAAAAAACTTCCGGCCTGCCGGACCGCCTCATCGGGCGGTCGAGCAAGACCTTCGATTTGACCTGTGCAGGTTTGATCGAAGCAATTGCCACCAGGACACCGCCTTGCCGCCGCGCAGGCGACGGCCCCCGCCGGTCCTCGACCGATGGCTTCGATCCAGTCCGCGCGGGATGGCTCGAAACACTAAGAGGACGCTCTCCATGGAACAGTTCATGACCCCGGAATTCTGGGTCGCAGTCGGTCAGATCATCATGATCGACATCCTTCTCGGCGGCGACAACGCCGTGGTCATCGCCCTGGCGTGCCGCAAGCTGCCGCCGGCCCAGCGCACCAAGGGCATCCTGTGGGGCACCGCGGGCGCCATCGTGCTGCGCGTGGTCCTGATCTTCTTCGCGCTCACGCTGCTGGCCATTCCGTTCCTGAAGATCGTCGGCGCGCTGCTGCTGCTGTGGATCGGCGTGAAGCTGCTGGCCCCGGAGAGCGACGACGCGCACGGCAACATCGCCGGCAGCGACAAGCTGTGGGCCGCCGTGAAGACCGTGATCGTCGCCGACCTGGTGATGAGCGTGGACAACGTGATCGCCATCGCCGGCGCCGCGCAGGGCGCGGGCGAAGGCCACCAGATGCCGCTGGTGATCTTCGGTCTGCTCGTGAGCATCCCGATCATCGTCTGGGGCAGCCAGCTGGTCATCAAGCTGATGGACAAGTTCCCGCTGATCATCACGCTGGGCGGCATGCTGCTGGGCTGGATCGCCGGCACGATGCTGATCTCCGATCCGGCCGTCGTCCGACCCGACGCCTGGACCTGGGTGCCGAAGATCCCGCAGACCGACACGATCAAGTACGCCGCCGGCATCGCCGGTGCCCTGCTGGTGCTCGCGATCGGCAAGATGGTGGCCGCGCGCCGTCCCAAGGTCACGCACGCCCCGGGCGTCTGAGACCCGCCCTCCGCGTCGCGATGACGGCCGAAGGCCGCCGCCGCGACGCATGACCGACGCGTCCGGCGCCGCTGCATCCCGCACGGCGCCGGACTTTTCAGCTTCTGGAACCCTCGAGGAGACCGACTTGGAAAAGATCATCCTGTACGTCGACGA
Source organism: Variovorax sp. PvP013 (assembly GCF_050435945.1). Lineage (NCBI taxonomy): Bacteria > Pseudomonadati > Pseudomonadota > Betaproteobacteria > Burkholderiales > Comamonadaceae > Variovorax > Variovorax sp. PvP013. The sequence goes on along the minus strand of NZ_JBNDLF010000004.1, from coordinate 284,883 downwards.
CGCGGCCTATGCCCGCGAGTTCCTGGCCCGCGCCACGGCCGACCAGGTCGGCGGCGATGGCGCCCGCCACTGGATGCTGGTGGCCTGCGCGCCGCGCATGACGCACCGCATCAGCAAGTGGGTGAGCCACAGCGCGCGCGAGAACTGGCGCGGCAAGTGGTTCGCCAAGACGCAGGACCAGGTCGTGCCGCTGCTCAGCCGCCCCGGCGACGCCGTGACGCCGATGCTGGCCCAGGGTCCGCTCGCGGACCTGACGCTGCGCCTGAAGCGCGACCACGGCGCCGGCGTGCGCGTGGTCGACGCGCGCCGGCCGAAGATCGGCGTCGAACTCGAGCCGGTGGCCCCGGCCGCCCCCTCTTCCCCGACCGCCGCGCCCGAAGGCAAGGCCGGCTGGTCGTTCCCCGGCGTGGCGATGGGCCTCGGCGCCCTCCTCGTCCTGGCCAACGGCTTCGCCGAATAGGCCGCGCGGCGCCCCGCCGCGCCGTCGTCAGCCCGGCTCGCGGGCGATCTGCTCCAGCGTCTCGAAGACCAGGCGCGGCGGATCGACGTCCCGGCCGATCGCCTCGCGGATCGCGACGACCGCGCGCATCGCCAGCAGCGAGTGCCCGCCCAGGTCGAAGAAGTTGTCCCGCAGGTCGACCTCCTCCACGTCGAGCAGCTGGCGCCAGATGGCGGCGATGGCGACCTCCGCCGGCCGGGTCGGCACGCCCCGGCCGGGCGCACGGGCAGACGGCCCCGCGATGTCGGCAACCGCCGCACCGTCCGCCGCCGACGCGGCGCGCGCCGGTTGCGGCGCCGGCAGGGCGTTGCGGTCGATCTTGCCGTTGGGCAGCAGCGGCAGCGCGTCGAGCCGCACCACGTGCTGCGGCAGCATGTACTCCGGCAGGCGCGCGCGCAGGTGCTGGCGCAATCCGGCCGCGTCGATCCCCGCCGCGTTGGCGTCGCGCGTCACCACGTAGGCGACCAGGCGCACGTCGCGGTCGTCCCCGGCGTCGCCGCCACCCTCCCCCTGGGCGCGCGTCACGACGACGCCGTCGGCGATGTCCGGGTGGTCGAGCAGCGCCGACTCGATCTCGCCCAGTTCGATGCGCAGGCCGCGCAGCTTGACCTGCCGGTCGAGCCGGCCGAGGTGCTCCAGCCGGCCGTCGTGGCGCCAGCGGCCGAGGTCGCCGGTGCGGTAGAGACGGGCCGTGGCGTCGCGCGACTCGGGGTCGGGCGGAAAGCGTTCGGCCGTGAGCACCGGCTGGCGGTGGTAGCCCAGCGTGACGCCGGCGCCGCCGATGCACAGTTCGCCCGGCACGCCGATCGGGCACGGGTGCCCGGCGACGTCGAGCACCTGCACGGTGGTGTTGTCGATCGGCCGCCCGATGACGATGCCCGCGCGCGGCGACGCCACGCGCCAGAGCGTCGACCACACCGTGGTCTCGGTCGGCCCGTACATGTTCCACAGTTCGACGCCCTCGGTGGCCAGCAGGCGCTCGGCCAGGGCGAGGGGCAGCGGCTCGCCGCCGATCAGCGCCTTGAAGCCGGCGCGGCGTCCCGCCCAGCCGGCGTCAGCCAGCGTGCGCCACAGCGTCGGCGTGGCCTGCATGGCGGTGGCGTCGTGCCGGGCGAGCAAGGCGCACATGGCGTGCGGGTCGTGCACCTGCGCCGCGCTCGCCAGCACCACGTGCGCGCCGACGGCCAGCGGCAGCAGCAGCTCCAGCACGGCGATGTCGAAGGACAGCGTGGTCACGGCCACCAGCCGGTCGCCGGCCGCGAGACCGGGCTCGCGCGCCATGCTGGCGAGGAAGTTGACCACCGCCCGGTGCGGCACGGCCACGCCCTTGGGCCGGCCGGTCGAGCCGGAGGTGTAGATCATGTAGGCGGCGTCGAGCGCGCGGGCGTCGAACGCGGCGTCGGGCGACAGCGCCGCGGCGTCGACATCGGCGTCGTCCGGCCCGACCGGCTCCGTCGCCGACGACGCCTCGACCGGTCGGCCGTCGTCGCCCAGCGTCAGCACCGGCACGCCCGCGTCGGCGAGCCAGTCCGGCGGCACGCCGCGCACCAGCAGCGCCGCGAGCCCGGCGTCGCCGGCCATGTGATGCAGGCGCTCGGCCGGGAAGCCGGGGTCGAGCGGCACGTAGGCGGCGCCGGACTTGAGCACGCCCAGCAGCGCGACCACCATCACCGCGTCGCGTGCCACGCCCAGTCCGACGCGCTGGCCGCGGCCGATGCCGCGCGCGCGCAGCACCCGCGCCAGCGCGTTCGAACGCGCGTCGAGTTCGGCGTAGGTCAGCATGCGCCCGGTGGCGTCGCTCACGGCGACGGCGTCCCGGCGCGCCGGGTCGGCCAGCGGCAGCCAGCGATGCACCGTGGTCTCGGCGGGCAGCGGCACGGCGGTCGCGTTCCAGCCGTCGCGCAGCCGCGCGAGCTGGGCCGTGGCGACGATGGCGTTCTCCGACAGCGGTCGCTCGGGCGCGACCAGCAGCCGCTCCAGCAGGCCGAGGTAGTTCTCCAGCAGGCGCGCGGCGGTCTCCGGCGCGTAGAGGTCGGTGGCGTACTCGACGTGGACCTGGTGCGTGAACTCGGTGTCGACGTGCACGGCGAGGTCGAACTGCGCCGTGGCGCGGTCGATCTCGAATTCCTCGACGTCGAGCCCGGTGTAGGCCAGCCGCCGCAGCGGCGCATTGAGCACGTTGAACAGCACCCGCACCAGGCCCTCGGGATGCGTGGCGCGGTCGTGGCCGAGCGCCTCGACCAGCTCGTCGAACGGCGCCTCCTGGTGCGCGTAGGCCGCCAGCGCCGTGGCGCGCACGCGCTCGACCAGCCCGGTGAAGCTCGGGTCGCCCGACAGGTCGGTGCGCATCACGAGCGTATTGACCAGCGTGCCCACCAAGTGCTCGGCGGCGAAGCGGTGGCGGTTGGCCACCGGCGTGCCGACGGCGACGTCGGTGGTGCGCGCGGCGCGCGAGAGCATCAGCTTGAAGACCGACAGCAGCACCACGAACGGCGTCGAGGCGGTGCGGGCGCAGAAGGCGCGCATGGCGTCGCGCAGGCGCGGCGGCAGGGTCGCGGCCACGCGGCCGCCCTGGAAGCCGGCGCGTTGCGGGCGCGCGAAATCGGTCGGCAGGTCCAGCGGCGCGAGCCCGCGCAGGCGCTCGAGCCAGTAGTCCATCTGCGGACGGCGCTGGGCGGTGGCTTCGGGGCTGCGCTGCCAGGCGGCGTAGTCGGCGTACTCCACCGGCATCGGCTCGAAGGCCGGCTCGCGTCCCGCCTCCCAGGCGGTGTAGGCCGTGAAGAGTTCGTGCATCAGCACCGAGAACGACCAGTTGTCGGTGATGGCGTGATGCATGACCCACGAGAGCACGTGGTCGCGCTCGTCCAGGCGCAGCAGCATCGCGCGGTGCAGGGGTGCGTGCGCGAGGTCGAAGGGCTCGGCGAGCCGGGCCGACAGCAGCTCGCGCGCGTGCGCGATCGGCGCGGCGTGCGTGCGCAGGTCGAGCCGCTGCACGCGGATCGGCGCGGCCGAGGGCGGATCGATCAGCTGCATCGGCTCGTCGGTGCCCAATGCGAAGCGCGTGCGCAGGCCCTCGTGGCGCGCGGCGACGAGGTCGAAGGCGCGCTGCAGCCGGTCGGCGTCGAGGGTGCCGCGCAGGCGCAGCGTCACCGCCACGTTGTAGGCCGAGGAGGCCGGATCGAACTGCTGGATCACCCACATGCGCCGCTGTGACAGCGACACCGGCAGCGGTGCGCCGCGCGCCACCCGTGCGATGGCGGCCGGGGCCGTGGCCTGCGGCGCGCCGTCGGCCTGCGCCTCCGCCGCCAGCGTCACGTGGCGCGCCAGCGCGGCGATGCTGGTGTGGTCGAACAGCTCGGCCAGCGGCAGCTCGACGCCGAAGCGCTGGCCGATGCGCGAGGCCACCTGCGTCATCAGCAGCGACGTGCCGCCGAGCTCGAAGAAGCTCTCGTGGACGCCGAAGGCGGCGCGGCCGAAGACGTCGCGCCAGATCTCCCACAGCGCCTGCTCGGTGGCGTCGCGCGGCATCACGACCAGCGCGCGCGCGGCGTCGGCGGTCGTGGCACCGGCGGACGCGTCGGCACCGGCCAGCGGCGCGATCGCCTGCACGTCGAGTTCGCCGTCGAGCCAGCGCTGGCGGCACAGGCGGCGCTGGACCTTGCCGCTGGAGCTGCGCGGCAGCGAGCCCGAGCGCACCAGGGCCACCACGCTCACCGCCAGGCCGTGGACTTCGCCCACCGCGCGCCGCACCGCCGCCGCGATGGCGTCGGCGTCGACCGCCGCGCCGACGCGGCGCTCGGTCTCCAGCAGCAGCACCAGCGCCTCGCCGTCGGGCCCGTCGACCGAGAAGGCGGCGCCGTAGCCGGGGCGCAGCGCGGCGTGCGCGTGCTCGGCGGTCCATTCGAGGTCCTGCGGGTAGTGGTTGCCGCCGTGGACGATCACCAGGTCCTTGAGCCGGCCGGTGACGAACAGCTCGCCGCCGTGCACGAAGCCGAGGTCGCCGGTGCGCAGGAAACTGCGGCCGTCGGCCGGCGCGTCCGCCAGCCGGGCGCCGAAGGTCGCGTCCGAGGGTCCGGACTGGCGCCAGTAGCCGTCGCCCACGCCGGGCGCGCCGACCCAGATCTCGCCCACCGCGTCGGCCGCGGCGCCGCGCAGCGTCACCGGATCGACGATCAGGAGCTCGGTGTCGCGCAGGGGCCGGCCGCAGCCGGCGAGCACGCGCACGCCGCTCGCGTCGGACCCGCCGTCCGCGTCGGTCGCATCGGCGGCGCCCGCCACCACCGGCACGACCCGGTCGCGCGCCAGCGCCCGGGCGTCGAGCGCGAGCGTCGTCGCCGGCCGGTCGCGCGGCGACGCGCTCACCCCCAGCACCGCCTCGGCCAGCCCGTAGGCCGGCATGAAGGCCTCGGGCCGCATGCCGGCGGCGCCGAAGACCGCGAGCACCTCGGCCACGGTGTCGGCGCGGATCGGCTCGGCGCCGCAGTTGAGCGAGACCAGGGCCGACAGGTCGCGTTCCAGCGGCCGGCCGTCGAGCGCGCGCAGGCAGGCCACATAGGCCGAGGCCGGCGCGCCCGAGTGCGTGATGCGCAGCGACGCCAGCGCGTCGAGCCAGCGCAGCGGGCGGCGCAGGAAGGTCAGCGGCGACATCAGCCAGCTCGTCAGGCCGCCGGCCATCGGCGCGAGCACGCCGTGCACCAGCCCGTAGTCGTGGAAATGCGGCAGCCAGACCAGGCTGCGGCTGTCGGGTCCGACGCCGCCGACCTCGTTGAGCGCGTGCATGTTGGCGATCGCCTGCGCGTGCGTGATGCGCACGCCGCGCGGCGCCATGGTCGAGCCGGAGGTGTACTGCAGGTAGGCCAGCGCGTCGCCGGTCGGTGCGGCGGTGGCGGCAGGAGCGGCGGCCGGGGCACCGTCGGGCGCGGCAGCCGCGAGGTCGGCCAGCGCCGTCCAGGGCGCCATGGCCCACAGGGCCGGCTCCAGCACGCGGCGCGCCGCCGCCAGCAGGTCGCCCGAGGTCAGGACCAGCGCGGCGCCGGTGTCCTCGATGATGGCGCGCAGCCGCGGCACGCCGTGCAGCAGGCGCACGGGGTCGGGCGCGGGCACCGGCACGGCCACGCAGCCGGCCTGCAGGCAGGCCCAGAAGGCACGCACGAAGTCCAGCCCGGGCGGGAAGGCCAGCAGGACGCGGCCGCCCGCCGGCACCACGGCGCCGAGGCGCCCGGCCAGGTCGTGGACCTCGCGGCCGAGACGTGAGAAGTCGATGGATTCGGAGGCCGAGAGGTCGTCGCGCAGGAAGACGTAGGCCGGCTTGTCGCCCTGCATCGCGCATTGCGCCAGGAAGAGCGAGGAGAGGGAGGTGGAAGACAAAATGGGCGCTATTTTGGGCGGGAGTTGACTATCGCTGACGTTTGCGGCTCGCAACTGTGACGGTTGTCACAAATACGCACAGCCGGAATGCGCACAAAGACGTGTCGATCCGCGACGGACGGCCACCCGTCGTGCGACCCGGGCCCGTCAACGCGCAGGCGGTTCGGCCTGCTGTTCGCGCAACAGCGCATCGACCGCGCGGGCGCGCGCGTCGACGATCGAGGCTTCGTAATGGTCGACCGCCGCGCCCGCCGAACCGCGCGCGACGAGTTCCTGCGCCGCCTTCAGCCGATCGCGCGCGGCGGCGTAGTCCAGCGTCGCGACCTGGGATTCGGCATCGGCGCGGATGGCGCGCAGGGTGTCGTTCTGCGCTCCATAGAGGTTGGCCAGGGTGCGCCAGGCGGTGGCGTCGCGCGGGTGCGTGGCCACCCGGTCGCGCAGCGGCGCCACCATGGGCGCCGGCCGGCGCAGCGCGAGGGCCGCCTGGGCCGACAGCAGCATCTCGGCGCGCTCGCGGCTGCGGACGTCGAGCAGCGCCTGCGCCCGTGCGGCATCGCCGGCGGCCAGCGCGAGTTCGGCCTGCAGCAGACGCGCCAGACGCGCCGCCGCCGCGTCGTCGGCCGTGCGAGCGGCCAGCCGGTCGGCCAGCGCGCGCGCCGTGCGCGGGTCGCGCAGTTCGCTCGCCGCCAGGGCGCCCGCGTAGAGCAGCGCGGCCTGCTGCACCGGCGTGCGGCGCTCGAAGTCGCCCCCGGAGGTGGCGTCGATCCACAGGCGCAGCACGTCGACACCCGGGCGCGAGAGCACCCGGGCGCGGGCGGCGATCAGGGCGTGGTCCATCTTCGGCGCGCGCGCCGCGACCGGCGGGGACGCGGTCGCGCCGGGGGTGGCGACGGACGCGGCGACGGGAAGGGCATCCGCGCCATCGCGGAACTGGAAGCGCGCCTGCATGTCCGAGATGCGCTCGCTGTTGAGCGGATGGCTGCGCAGGTAGGGGTAGGAGCCGTTGTCGTTGAGGCGCGAGGCGTACTGCAGCTTCTCGAACATCGAGGCCGCGCCCTGCGGCGCGAAGCCGGCCTGCGTCATGACGCCGAAGCCCACCCGGTCGGCCTCGCGCTCCATGTCGCGCGAGAAGTCGAGCTGGTTCTGCATCATCAGCGCCTGGCCGCCCATGATCATGGCTTGGCCGGCGTCGCCGGTGCGGCTCTTGCTCGCGGCGATGGCACCCAGCACCATGGCCGCGAGCATCATCGGCAGCTGGCGGCCCTGCCTGGCCATGAGGCGCGCGATGTGGCGCTGCGTGACGTGCGAGAGCTCGTGGCCGAGCACCGTGGCGAGTTCGTCGGCGCTGTCGGTGACCGCCACCAGCCCCAGGTGCAGGCCGAGGTAGCCGCCGGGCAACGCGAAGGCGTTGATGCTGCGGTCGCGCCCCATCAGCACCACCCAGGCGAAGCGCTCGTCGAGTTCGGGCGTCAGCTCCCCGCGCAGGCGCGCCGCCGCCATCAGCCGCTGCCAGATGCCCTGCACGTAGTCGCCGATGACCGGGTCGTCGATGTAGTCGGGATCGCGGAAGAGCTCGCGCGCGATCTGGTCGCCCAGCCGGCGCTCGGCCGCGGCCGTCATCTCGCCGCCGTCGCCCATGCCGGGCAGCTGCGCCTGCGCGGGCGACGCACCGGCCATCAGCTGCGCCACCACCAGGGCGCCGATGCCGAGGCGGCGCCAGGCGCGGCGCCGGAAGGAGGCTTTTTTCGTCATGGATGAAGCTGGAGGAATCGAGTGCGGTCCGGGGCGCCGATCCGCCCCAGTGTCCCATGGCCGGGCGCATCGCCCGCCGCCGCGGGCATCGTCCCTGGAAGCAGCCGGGCGTTGCGGCACGTCATGTTTTTATGATGCATACCCGCCGTGAACGTTCATCCCGAACGCGCCGCGCACCCTGGAAATCCATGAGCTCCCTCACCCACTTCGACGCCCAGGGCCAGGCCCACATGGTGGACGTCGCCGCCAAGCCCGCCACCCACCGCATCGCCGTCGCCAGCGGCCGCATCGAGATGCTGGCGGCCACGCTGGCGCTGATCGAGTCCGGCACGGCGAAGAAGGGCGACGTGCTCGGCATCGCCCGCATCGCCGGCATCCAGGGCGCCAAGAAGACCAGCGACCTGATCCCGCTGTGCCACCCGCTGGCGCTCACGCGGGTCGCGGTGGCGTTCGAGACCGCCGGCGGCCCGGCCGACGCGACCGACGGAGCGCCCCGGGTCGTCTGCACCGCGACCGTCGAGACGGTCGGCCCGACCGGTGTCGAGATGGAGGCCCTCACCGCCGTGCAGGTCGCCCTCCTCACCATCTACGACATGTGCAAGGCGGTCGACCGCGGCATGCGCATCACGGACGTCCAGGTGCGGGAGAAGCACGGGGGCAAGTCGGGCAGCTGGACGAGCACGTCCTGACCGCCGCGGTTGCGTTCTGCAACGGATCGCACCAGATTCACGATGCGACGGGCCGTGGATGGGCGCTTCGCGTCCGGTTTCGCCCTGCCCGAGGATTGAGAAGCGTCCATGACACGTTCCGGAAGCCCTAACGTTTTCCCTTGAATGAATCCGAATGTGAGAAATCCTTACTACTTTCGTTTAGCCTTGCTGACGCGGCCAGAAAAAGTAAGAGCAAAGTTTGAGGAAAATTTCGCGAATCTTTCGACTGGTTACATGCAGAGGATGTAACCCAGGAGGTTTCGAGATGTTCCTTCGATGCGATCGGTTCTGCCGGCACTCCGCTTCGCAAGCAGCGGAAACCTTCCAACATGCCCAGAACGGAAAGCGACACGGATGAAAATACTGATCTACAGCTCAGTTTTTTATCCCGCCATTGGCGGCATCGAAAACCACACGCTGTTCCTCGCCAAGGAATTCGTGCGCGCCGGCCACCAGGTCAAGGTGGTGACGGAGCAGTCCCAGACCGGCAGCGCGCCGCTGGAGGGCATCGAGATCTTCCATTCCGGCGACCGGTTCAGCCAGATCCGGCTGTTCCTGTGGAGCGACATCTTCTACATGCCCAACATCACGCTCAAGGGCATCTGGCTGCTGTTCTTCAATCCGCTCAAGCGCTGGATGATCTCGCACAACGACTTCCACCTCATGGAGTCGCTGGGCCTCAAGACGCGGCTCAAGAGCCTGGTCATCCGCAAGGCGACGACCAACATCTCGGTCAGCCGCAGCGTCGCGAAGGCGCTACCGGCGCCCTCGACGGTGATCTACAACTGCTACAACGACGAGCTCTTCAAGCTCTACGCGGACGAGCAGCGCACGCGCGACTTCGTCTTCGTCGGTCGTCTGGTGACGCAGAAGGGCTGCGACATGCTGATCGACGCCTGCACCCGGCTGCGCCAGCCGTTCACGCTGAGCATCGTGGGCTATGGACCGGAGGCCGAACGGCTCGAGGCCAAGGTCCGCGCGCTGGGTCTGGCCGATCAGGTCACGTTCCTGGGCCTGCTGCGCGACGAGCCGCTGGCGCGGGTCCTGAACCGCCATCGCACGATGATCATCCCGTCGACCGGCAACGAGGGCTTCGGCATCGTGGCGCTCGAGGGCCTGGCCTGCGGCTGCAAGATGCTGGTGGCCGATGCCGGCGGTCTCACCGAGGCGGTCGACCGCCATGCCGAGGTGTTCCCGATGGGCGACGTCGACGCGCTGGCCACCCTGATGCGGGACGCCCTGGAGGCGCCCGAGTTCGACCCGATGTCCGAGGGCCGCATCGCCTACCTGCGGGACCATTCGAAGCGCAACGTGGCGCGCAAGTACCTCGACGTGTTTTCGCGCTCCCCGTCGAGGGTCGCCCTCGAACTGGGCAAGATGTAAGGAACCCGATGCTGGCCCCCCGCAACATCGTCGACGTCGACCTGCCCGACAAGACGCTCTGCCTGACCTACGACGACGGCCCCGGCCCCGCCAGCGCGGCGATCGGGCGCTTCCTGCACGGGCACGGCGTGCGCGCCACCTTCTTCGTGGTGGGCAAGTTCGCCGTCGAGCACCCCGAGGTCCTCGACGAACTGCACGCGCAGGGCCACATCATCGGCAACCACACGTTCGAGCATCCCGACATGCCCTACTACGTGTCGGTCAACGGCGACGTGCGCGACCAGGTCATCCGCACCAACACGGTCATCCAGAAGTACAACAAGGACCGGCCGACCTACTTCCGCGCCACCTACGGCAAGTGGTCGCCCGAGGTGGCCGCCGAACTGAACGTCGACCCGCGCAGCTCGTACCGCCACGTCGGCCCGGTGTACTGGAACATCGCCGGCATCGACTGCTACTACTGGAAGCTGGGCAAGTCGGTCGAGGAGGCCGCGGAGGTCTACCTGAAGGACATCGAGCAGAAGGGCAAGGGTATCATCGTGATGCACGACGGCATCGCCGACATGGACACCGTCGCCGCGAAGAGCCGGACGCTGGAACTCACCCGTCACCTGATCCCGAAGCTGCAGGCGCTGGGCTACCGCTTCGTCGGCCTCGACGAGATCGACGACCCGCAGCTGACCTCGCCCGCGGCCGACACCTTCGGCCTGAAGGGCCACAACGGCCGGTTCCTGCGCTACGCGGACGGCGAGCGCGCGGCCCTGGACTGGTCGGGCCGTTCCATCAAGGACGACCGGGTGCAGTTCTTCATGGAGGACAAGGGCAAGGGCAAGATCGTGCTGCGCACGGCCGAGGGCCGCTACCTGAGCGTGAATCCCGATGCCGACGAGACGGTGCGCCTCTGCGACGAACGCGACATGTATTCGCTATTCGACAGCATCCCGGTCAACGCCTCGCAGATCATCCTGCGCTCGCACAACGGCAACTACCTGGCCTCCGAGACCGACAAGGGCGGCGCGCTCAAGGCCAACGCGCCTTTCATGCGCCAGGCCTGGGCCATGACCTACGTGCCCGCCACCCGGGCCTACCTGAAGCCGACCAGCCTGTCGGACCGCCTGCGCAACCTGAAGAAGGCCGCGCTGTTCGTCAAGTCGAAGGTCCTGAGCTCCTGAGCACCGGGCACCGGGCACCGGGCGATTGGAAGAAGGTACGCAGCGATCGTTGTCGAGCAGGCCCGAGGTCGCATCGAGGACCGGAGCCGTACTCCCGTACGGTGAGGACCGCAGGTGCGAGATCGGGACGCGCAGAAGATCGATGGGTGCCTTCTCAGTGATGGTGGCCGTGGGCGCCGTGGACGTGGCGGTGCGCGATCTCCTCGGGCGTGGCCTCGCGCACGTCGATCACCTTGAGCGTGAAGCGCAGCTCCCGGCCGGCGAGCGGGTGGTTGCCGTCAAGCAGCACCTTGTCGCCCTTGATCTTCTTGACGGTGAAGACCTGCGGCCGGCCCTCCTCGTCACGGCCTTCGAGCTGGCCGCCGACCTTCACGCCCGGCGGGAATTCGCTCTTGGGGATGGTGCGTTCGAGCGCCGCGTCGCGCTCGCCGAAGGCGTCCTCGGGCCTGAGCTGCAGCGTGACGCCGTAGCCGACCTCCTTGCCCTCAAGCGCTTCCTCGATCTTCGGCAGCGTGTTGTCGTAGCCGCCGTGCAGGTAGGTCATGGGCTCCGGGGCCTCCTCGATGAGCTTGCCGTTGGCGTCGGCGACCTTGTAGCGGAGGGTGATGGCGGTGTCTTTTCGGATGTGCATGGGAGGCGATTGTCCATGGGTGCCACGACCCCGCTGCCGTCCGGGATGCGGCGTCGGTGTCGGCAGACGCGCGACCGGTCCGCCCGGCCTACAGCACGCCGCGCCGGGCGGGATTAGGTTGAAGCTTCCTTCCGCCTCCGCGCGGCCGTTCCGATCCCTTTCCAAGGAATTTCCCATGTCCGACAACGACACCCCCATCGCGCCCAATGCCACGGGCCCCGACACCATCGACGTCCAGTCCGACGCCGCCCTGGAGGAATGGGCGAAGAAGCTCGACACCACGACCCAGCAGCTCAAGGACGCCGTGGCCGAGGTCGGCGACCGCGCCACCGACGTCGAGATGCACCTGAAGGGCACGCGCAGCACCACCAACACCGACCGGGTCGAGGAAGCCGGCGGCGCGAGCTGAACGGCGACGGTCCGCCGTCTCCGGAACGAAGAAAGGCGGTGCCGATGCACCGCCTTTCTTCATGGGCCCGCGCCCGGTCGCGGCCTCAGGCCGGCGACGTGAACACCAGCAGCGAGCGCCCGGTCACGGTGTAGCGCTGGCCGGGCTCGAAGGGCACGTCCTCCTGGACGTCGAGCGCGGTGTCGATCACGCGCGTCCAGCCCTTGCCGGCGAAGGCCTCGCCGCGCGAGGGCAGCACGAAGTCGATCGCGCCTTCCCACGAGTTGAAGACGATCAGCACGCTGTCGTCGTGGGCCGCGCGCGGCAGCGACGACGACGGCGCGGTGCCTTCGAGCAGCAGGCCGAAGCAGCGCGTCTGCGGGTCCTCCCAGTGCAGGGCGACCATCTCGTTGCCGTCGGGCGCGAACCAGGTCGAGTCCTTGACCTGCGCGGCCTCGCTCCACTGGCCGGTCAGGAAGCGGTTGCGGCGCAGCACCGGCAGCTTGCGGCGCAGCGCGGTCAGGCGTTTCGTGAAGTCGCGCAGTGCCTCGCCGCGCTCGCCGATGTCCTGCCACTGGACCCACGAGATGTCGTCGTCCTGGCAGTAGGCGTTGTTGTTGCCCTGCTGGGAACGGCCGAACTCGTCGCCGGCCAGCACCATCGGCGTGCCTTGCGACAGCAGCAGCGTGGCGAGCTGGTTGCGCTGCTGGCGCGCGCGCAGGGCGAGCACGCCCTCGTCGTCGGTCGGGCCTTCGACGCCGCAGTTCCACGAGCGGTTGTCGGAGTGGCCGTCGCGGTTGTTCTCGTTGTTGGCCTCGTTGTGCTTCTCGTTGTAGCTGACGGTGTCGGCCAGCGTGAAGCCGTCGTGGGCGGTGATGAAGTTGACGCTGGCCCAGGGCCGGCGGCCGCGCTTGTTGAAGCGGCTGCCGCTGGCCGTCAGGCACTGCGCCAGCGCGGGCGCCATCGCCTCGTCGCCCTTCCAGAAGGCGCGCACGGTGTCGCGGAACTGGTCGTTCCATTCGGCCCAGCCGGGCGGGAAGCCGCCGACCTGGTAGCCGCCCGGGCCGATGTCCCAGGGCTCGGCGATGAGCTTGACGCTGGAGAGCACCGGGTCCTGCCGGCAGCTGTCGAGGAAACCGCCGCCCTCGTCGAAGCCGTGCGGTTCGCGCGCCAGGATGGTCGCCAGGTCGAAGCGGAAGCCGTCGACGCGCATCTCCGTGACCCAGTAGCGCAGGCTGTCGGTCACCATCTGCAGCACGCGCGGGTGGCTCAGGTTCAGGGTGTTGCCGGTGCCGGTGTCGTTGATGTAGTAGCGCGGGCCGGGGCCTTCCTTGCCGTCGTCGCCGCCGGGCATCAGGCGGTAGTAGCTGGCGTTGTCGATGCCCTTGAACGACAGGGTCGGGCCCATCTCGTTGCCCTCGGGCGTGTGGTTGTAGACCACGTCCATGATGACTTCCAGGCCGTGGGCGTGGAAGCGGTCGACCATGGCCTTGAACTCGTCGATCTCGGGGCCGTCCATGTAGCGCTGGTCGAGCGCGAAGAAGCCCATCGTGTCGTAGCCCCAGAAATTGGTCAGGCCCTTCTCCAGCAGGAAGGGCTGGTTGAGGAACATCTGGATCGGCAGCAGCTCGACGCTGGTCACGCCCAGGTCCTTGATCGAGGCGACGACCTCGTCGGTCATGCCGGCGAAGGTGCCGCGGAAGTTCTCGGGCACCTTCGGATGGCGCATGGTGTAGCCCTTGACGTGCGTCTCGTAGAAGACGGTCTCGTTCCAGGGCACGCGCACGGTGTCGGTCTGCTTCCATTCGAAGCGCGAGTCGACGACCACGCACTTGGGCACGAAGGGCGCGCTGTCGCGCTCGTCGAAGCTCAGGTCGCCGTCGGGGTGGCCGACGGTGTAGCCGAAGACCTCCGGACCCCATCGGAGTTCGCCCATGTGCGCCTTTGCGTACGGGTCCATCAGCAGCTTGTTGGGATTGAAGCGGTGACCCTTCGACGGTTCGTAGGGACCGTGGACGCGATAGCCGTAGCGGGTGCCGGGCTTCAGGCCCGGCACGAAGCCGTGCCAGACCTCGTCGGTGTACTCGGGCAGCGCGATGCGGGCGATCTCGGTCGTGCCGCTGTCGTCGTAGATGCACACCTCGACCTTGGTGGCGTGCGCCGAGAACAGGGCGAAGTTCACGCCCCGGCCGTTGTAGGTGGCGCCCCGGGGATGGGAGACGCCTTCCTCGAGCGCGAAGGCGGGCGAGTCGGTGGCGGGGGCAGCGGCCGTGGGAGAGGTCGTCGGAGCGGTCATGGATGGATGGGTGGATGGATGCGGGAGAGGCGGGAGAAACGAGGAACGCCGTGACTCTGCAAGAACCCGCCACCCCCCGGCAAAGCCGTTGGCTGTAACCGTCGTAGGCCGAAGGCACCGCCCCCCGCCGGAGAACGGGAAAACGCCGCGAGCGTGCCGCCGGACGCCGCTCAGACGTCGAGCGACGGCGTCTGCCAACCCAGCAGTTCCGCCAGCCGCAGCACGATCCAGCGCGCCTCGTCCATCGACACGCCCGACGCCGGCACGCGCAGCCCGGCGTGGACGCGCTGCAGCACCTCGTCCTCCGAGGGCACCTCGACGTGCGACAGGACGCGCGCGTGCTCGACGAGCGCCGTGGCCAGGTCCTCGCAGACCTCGTAGCGCGCGCGCACGGTGGCGATGGGTTCGCGCAGGCGCTGGCGCTGCGCGTCGGCGTAGAGGGCGAGGAAGGAGGGCGGGATGTCGATCTGGTAGTCGTCGGTCATGGCCGCATCATCGTCGGCGCTGCCCCGCCATGACGCGCGGCCTTTCATCAAATCCGGAGGGTCCGCGTGCGACCATGAATCGATCCACCCTTCCGCACGTCTTTCGCACCCTTCCCCACCCGCCATGGAAATCGAGTTCAAGTTCCAGATCCCGGCCGACCGCCTCGCCGCCCTCAAGGCCGACCTGCGCAGCGCGCCGGCGCGCCGCACGCGCCTGCGCGCCCGCTATTTCGACACCGCCGACGGCGTGCTGGCCGCACACGGCGCCGTGCTGCGCCTGCGCCAGGAAGGCGACCGCTGGGTGCAGACGGCCAAGGCGCTCGGCGACGGCCCGCTGCACCGGCTGGAGCACAACGCCGACCTGGGTCCGGTGCAGGGCGGCGAGCCGCCTCGGCCCGACGTGCGGCGTCATGCCGACACGCCCGTGGGCGAACGCATCGCGCGCCTGCTCGACGAGGCCGACAAGCCCCTGATCGAGACCTACGGCACCGACATCTGGCGCCTCGCGCGTCACGTCGACGTGGCCGCCCCGCACGACGGGGCCGTCGCCACCGTCGAGCTGGCGCTGGACCTGGGCCACGTCGTCGCCACGCCGGCCGGCAGCGACGCCCCGCGCCGTTCGCCGGTGTGCGAACTCGAACTCGAACTGGTCGAGGGCGACATCGCCGGCCTGGTCGCGCTGGCCCGCCAGTGGTCGCAGGCCCACGGCCTGTGGCTGAGCACGGTGTCGAAGGCCGAGCGCGGCGAGCGGCTGATGGCCGGCATCGACGCGGCCCCGGCCGTGAAGGCGCGCCCGCCGCGCTTCGCGATCGCCGCCAAGGACGCCGCCAAGGGCAAGGGCAAGTCCAAAGCCAGGGCCCAGGCCGGACGCCGGACCGCTCCGGACGGCCCGGCGATCCAGCGCGCCGTCGTCGCGGCCTGCCTGGCGCAGATGCTGCCCAACGCCAGCGAGATCGCCGCCGGCCACGCCGCCGCCGAGGTGGTGCACCAGCTGCGCGTGGGCATCCGCCGCCTGCGCACGGCGCTGCGCGAACTCGACGCGCTCGGCCCCGGCTTCGACCCCGCCTGGGAAGCGCCGCTGGTCGAGGCCTTCCGCGGCCTCGGCGCGCGGCGCGACCAGGAACTGCGCGCCGAGAAGCTCGGCCCGCGGCTCGACGCCGCCGGCGCGCCGCCCTCCACCCTGGACGCCGCGCCCGCCGACGCGCCGGCGCCCGGCGACCTCGTGCGCGCCCCGGCCTTCCAGGCCGCGCTGGTCGGGCTGATCGGCTTCGCGGCCGGCGACACGCCGGCGACGCCGGTGCCCACGGGCGACGCCGATCGCGACGGCGATGGCGACGGCGAGTCGGCCGCGCCGCCGGAGCCGCTGGACGCCGCCGAGGCCCACCGTGCCCTGGCGCGGCGCCTGCGCAAGCTGCACCGCCGCCTGGTCGAGGACGCGAAGCGCTTCGACACCCTCGACGCCGAGGCCCGCCACGGCGTGCGCAAGAAGCTCAAGCGCCTGCGCTACCTGACCGAGTTCGTCGCGCCGCTGTTCGACACCGAGGGTGCCGAGCGCTACCTGGCGCGGCTCGCACCGGCCCAGGACGCCCTGGGCGAGGCGAACGACGAGGCCTCCGCGCTCGAGGCCTTCCGCGCCGCCGCCGCGACCGATCCGCGCGCGTGGTTCGCCGTCGGCTGGCTGAGCGCGCGGCAGGAGGCGGCCACGGCGACCAGCCACCAAGCGCTGCGCGGCATCGCCAAGGCGCCGAAGTTCTGGAAGAAGGGCGGCGGAACGAAGTAGCGCGGCGCGGCGTGGCGCGACCCGAGCGCGGTGCCCGGACGGTCGCCCGCTGACACGAAGCGCTCACATCGTCCGGCGTCCTGTCGGCGCGCAGGCTTCTAGGGTCGGGACTGCACGCCGCCATACCAGGGAGTTTTCCGTCATGTCATCCGCCCCATCCGTTCCCGCGCCCGCGCGACCCGGCGCGTCGTCCGCGGCCGCCAAGGGCTCGAAGCTCAGGTACTTCTTCGATCTGGCGCGCAAGGCCGTCATGGCCTGGATCGACGACCTCGCCCCGAGCATGGGGGCGGCCATCTCCTACTACACGATGTTCTCGCTGGCGCCGCTGCTGGTGATCGTCATCGCGGTGGCCGGCGCGATCTTCGGGCGCGAGGCGGTGCAGGGCGAGATCGTGACGCAGCTCCAGGGCCTGATCGGGCGCGAGGGCGCCATCGCGGTCCAGGGCCTCATCAAGAGCGCCGACGAACCCGCCAAGGGCCTGATCGCCGGCCTCATCAGCATCGCGGTGCTGATCGTCGGCGCCACCACCGTGTTCGGCGAGCTGCAGAGCTCGCTCGACCGCATCTGGCACGTGCCCGAGCGCGAGAAGCCCAGCGGCGTCTGGGGCCTGCTGCGCGCACGGGTGCTGTCCTTCGGCCTGATCCTGGGGCTGGCCTTCCTGCTGATGGTGTCGCTGCTGGTCAGCGCGAGCGTGGCGGCCTTCGGCAGCTGGGCCGGCGGGCTGCTGCCGGGCTGGGAGCTGCTGCTCATGGGACTCAACATCGCGGTGTCCATCAGCATCACCACGGTGCTGTTCGCGATGATCTTCAAGCTCATGCCGACGGCCAAGATCGAGTGGCACGACGTCTGGATCGGCGCCATCGTCACGGCGGTGCTGTTCGAGATCGGCAAGACGCTGATCGGGCTCTACATCGGCAAGAGCGGCGTCAACGAGTCCTTCGCCGCCGCCGGCTCGCTGGTGGTGCTGCTGGCGTGGGTGTACTACGCGGCGCAGATCTTCCTGCTGGGAGCGGAGTTCACCAAGGTCTACGCCAACGAGCACGGCTCGGTCGCGGGCGTCAAGGCCGCCGCCGCCACCCAGGCCGTCGCGGCGGTCAAGGAGGCTGGCACCGACGCCGTGGTGCCGGGCGCGGCGCCGCACGAGACGGCACGCTCGGCGCTGGCCGTGACGGCCGCCGGCGACGGCGCGGCATCGGCCGGCCCTGGCGCCGGCGGCGTCGGCACCTCCCGCCTGTCGAGCGACGCCGACGCCGTGCGCCGCACCGTCGAGGCGCAGCGCGAGGTCGAGGCCCGCCTGCACGCGGCCACCGCCGGCCTCGCGCGCCAGGTGATCCTGCTGGGCGTGGCGACCTTCGCGGCCACGGTGGCGACGCACTGGGAGAAACGCCAGCGCCGGACGGCGCGCCAGGGCCACAAGGCCGTCGCCAGGCTCAAGCGCCAGCGGCGCTGAGCGGCGCCAGCGCCGCGCCGCGGCCGACCGCCTCAGTCGCCCGTCTGCGACGGCTCGATCAGATCGACCGTCACCTTCATCTCGCCCATCTCCAGCGGCCCGTAGTTGGAGACGAAGGCCACGTCGGCCGCGTCGCGCCCGTAGGCCACCACGATGCGGCCGCCGCGCGGCTCGGACTGGGTGGCGTCGAAGGTGTACCAGCGCCCGTCGACGAAGGCCTCGAACCAGGCGTGCATGTCCATCGGATCGAGCTTGTGGAGATAGCCCACCACCATGCGCGCCGGGATCTTCAGCGCCCGCGTCAGCGCCACGCCGATGTGCGAGAAATCGCGGCAGACGCCCGCGCCGTGGGCCAGCGAGTCGAGCGCATCGGTGGTGCCGTTGCTCACGCCGTAGCGGTAGTCGAGGTTGTCGTGGATCCAGGCGCGGATGGCCTCGACCTGGTCGTAGCCCGGCGTGGCGTCGCCCACGATCTCCATCGCCTTGGCCTCCATCTTGTCGGACGGGCAGTAGCGGCTCTGCAGCAGGTAGAGCAACGCGTCGTCGGGCAGGTCCTCCACCAGGGTGCGCGGCGCGCCGGGCGTGACGCGGATGTCGTCCTCGGTCTCCATCACCATCTCGACCTCGATGCGCATCTCGCCCTGCGGGATCACGAAGCGCTGGCCGAGGTTGCCGTAGCTGTCGACGTACTCGACCGTGCGCACCCAGGGTTCGAGCTCGTAGCGCTCGCTGATCATCCATTGCGCCAGTCCGCTGCGCGGGCGGAGCATGGCGACCACCGGGCAGTCGGCGCCGGCTTTCACGGTCATGGTGCAGTTGGCTTTGAGCTTCATGGGGAATCCTGGAGAAAGAAGACGGGTGGATGGAGAGGCATTCAACAAGTGTGCCAAGCCCGTGCGACACCTGTCGATCGGACGGCACGCACGAAAAAAGACGCCGTCCCGGGGGACGGCGTCTTCGATCGATCGACGTAAGGTCCGCGGCGCCTGGGCGCCGGACACCGATGCGGGCCTTATACCAGCGGCGGATCGGTCTCGCGCGCGGCGTGGCGCGGTTGACCGACGGCGGCGATGAACGCGGCCGTCGCCGCATCGACGTCCGTCGCGTCGGCCAGGATCAGGCCCAGGTCGTCCGTGCCGTCGGGCAGCGTCAGCGGAATGCCCGCGTCCGTCAGCAGGGCCTGCGACGCGCCCAGCGCGAACAGGGTCTTGCAGTGGCGGTACTGGTCCTTCACGAACTCGCCCGTGTGGCCGTCGGCGGCCAGCAGTTCGACACCGGCGGCGCCGTCGGGCAGCACCAGGGCGTCGAACAGGAAGCCCGGGCTGTTCTCCATCGTGGCGTCGGCCTCGATCGGCGTGCCGTCGGCCGTCTTCACGGTGCCCAGGCGCGGCGCGACGAAGCGCGGCACGGCACCGGCGTCGAACAGGGCCTTGTGGACCGCCACGGCGGAGGCGCCGTCGATCCCGTGCGCCACCAGGATGGCGATCTTGCGCGTGCGGATGCCGCCGTCGCCGGGACGTGCCAGCAGCGACAGCGCGGGCGACTGCTCGACCTCGGGCGTGGCGGGGGTCTCCAGCGCCTTCGGCAGGGCCGCGGGCACCTCGATGCCCAGGCCCTCGGCCACTTCGGCGGCCAGGGCCGGCGAGGCGTTGACCAGGCTGGCGATCACGCGCTGGCGGATCGCCGGCACCGCCACCTTCGACAGCTCGAAACGGAAGGCCGCGGCGATGTGCGCCTGCTCGACCGGTGTCTGGCTTTCGAAGAACAGCGTGGCCTGCGTGTAGTGGTCGGCGAACTTCTCGGGCTTGCCGCGCACCTTGTCGCTCGACTCGGCACGGTCGATGCGCCGGGCGACGCTCTGGAAGCCCTGGGTCGCGCCGGCCTGGAACGGCGAGCCGCCGGCGAGCGAGTTGGGTTCGTAGGAGACGCGGCCGCGCGGGATGGCCTGGCGGTGCATGCCGTCGCGCTGGTTGTTGTGCACCGGCGCGATCGGGGCGTTGATCGGCAGCTCGTGGAAGTTCGGCCCGCCCAGGCGGCTGATCTGCGTGTCCACGTAGGAGTGGATGCGGCCGGCCAGCAGCGGGTCGTTGGTGAAGTCCAGGCCCGGCACGATGTGCGCCGTGCAGAAGGCGACCTGCTCGGTCTCGGCGAAGAAGTTGTCCGGGTTGCGGTTGAGCACCATGCGCCCGACGATCTGCACCGGCACCAGTTCCTCCGGAATCACCTTGGTCGAGTCCAGCACGTCGAAGCTGAAGCCCTCGGCCTCTTCCTCGGTGAAGATCTGCAGACCCAGTTCCCACTCGGGGTACTCGCCGCCGTCAATGGCTTCCCACAGGTCGCGGCGGTGGAAGTCCGGATCGGCGCCGGAGATCTTCACCGCCTCGTCCCACACCAGCGAGTGCGTGCCGAGCTTGGGCTGCCAGTGGAACTTCACGAACACCGATTCGCCCTCGGCGTTGACCAGCCGGAAGGTGTGCACGCCGAAGCCCTGCATCATCCGGTAGCTGCGCGGCAGCGCGCGGTCGCTCATCTGCCACATCAGCATGTGGGTCGATTCGGGCATCAGCGAGGCGAAGTCCCAGAAGGTGTCGTGCGCCGAGGCCGCCTGCGGCATGCCGTGGTGCGGCTCGGGCTTGACGGCGTGGATCAGGTCGGGGAACTTGATGGCGTCCTGGATGAAGAACACCGGCATGTTGTTGCCCACCAGATCCCAGTTGCCTTCGTCGGTGTAGAACTTGACGGC
The DNA here is from genome assembly GCF_050435945.1 of Variovorax sp. PvP013. Classification (NCBI taxonomy): domain Bacteria; kingdom Pseudomonadati; phylum Pseudomonadota; class Betaproteobacteria; order Burkholderiales; family Comamonadaceae; genus Variovorax; species Variovorax sp. PvP013. The sequence continues at coordinate 264,227 of NZ_JBNDLF010000004.1, read as the reverse complement.
GAAGCCGCGCACGTCGCGCGCCGTGTCCTTGGAGCCGCGCTCGCCGGCGACGGTCGAGAAGCGCACGAACACCGGCGTGATCTTGCCGGCCTCGGCGAACAGCGACGCCTTGGTGTACTTGGCCAGCGACTCGTAGGCCTCGAAGTAGCCGTGCGCGCCCGATCCGCGGGCGTGCACGATGCGCTCGGGGATGCGCTCGTGGTCGAAGTGGGTGATCTTCTCGCGCAGGATGAAGTCTTCCAGCAGCGCCGGGCCGCGCAGGCCGGCCTTGAGCGAGTTCTGGTTGTCGGCGATCTTCACGCCCTGGTTGGTCGTCAGCGCCTGGCCGGACGAATCGACGCGCACGCGGTCGAGCGTGCCGATGGTGGCGTTGACGCCTTCGGTGGCGACGGTGCCGACCTTGGCCGACGCGTTGCTCTCCGACAGCGTGCTGCCGGTGGGCAGGCGCGAGGGCGGCGTGGCGGTCAGGCCCTGGGGCGCGGCGACGGCGTTGTCCAGGCCGTGCTCGAGCGCCTTGTTGGTGTTGGCGGGCATGGCGGCGGCGAGCGCCTGCGTGTCGGCGGCCTTTTGGGCCGGCAGGTCGCCGGCGGCGGCGCCGGGCGGTGCGGGATGGGCCGGGCCGCTGTCGGTGTTGCGGGCCGCGGCCTGGGCGGCGGTCGCGACCGAGGCGGGAACGGAGGAAGGCGCGGACGCCTTGCTGGAGGGAGCCATGAAGGAGCTTTCGAATGTGTCGTGGGACGGGGTTTCACGACAAGCTAAGGAGCTCCCCGGCGTCGCCATGTAGGACGTTGCGACGATCCCCGCGAGCGGCTTGCGCATCGGTCCGACACATCCGGACACCTATCATCCGCCGCATGTCGTTCCTGCCGCGCACCGCCACGGCGCCGTTCTGTCCCTCCGAAGTCAAGGGCAGCGTCGCCGTCGATCCCGCCCTCCCCTTCCACCGCAAGCTCTGGCGCTACGCCGGCCCCGGCCTGCTGGTGTCGGTGGGCTACATGGACCCGGGCAACTGGGCCACCGACATCGAGGCCGGCTCGCGCTTCGGCTACGGGCTGCTGTTCGTCGTGCTGCTCGCGAGCCTGGCGGCGATGCTGCTGCAGACCCTGTGCGTGCGCCTGGGCCTGGTGGCGCAGAAGGACCTGGCGCGGCTGTGCCGGGAGCGCTACTCGCCCGCGGTCAACCGCTTCCTGTGGCTGGGCGCCGAGCTCGCCATCGTCGCCTGCGACCTGGCCGAGGTGCTGGGCAGCGCGCTGGCATTGCACCTGCTCTTCGGCGTCTCGGTCACCACCGGCATCGCCATCACGGCCTTCGACACGATCCTGGTGCTGGGCCTGCAGGGCGCGGGCTTCCGGCGCGTGGAGGCGATCGTCCTGGCGCTGGTGGCGACCATCGCCGGCTGCTTCGCCGTCGAGCTGGCGATGGCGCAGCCCAACTGGTTCGGCGTCGCGATGGGCTTCGCGCCCAGCCTGGAGCGGCTGCAGCAGCCCGGGGCGCTCTACCTGGCCATCGGCATCGTGGGTGCCACGGTGATGCCGCACAACCTCTACCTGCACTCGTCGATCGTGCAGACCCGGCTGGTGGCGCCGACCGACGCCGCGCGGCGCGAGGCGATCCGCTTCTGCACCTGGGACGCGATCGTCTCGCTGTCGCTGGCGCTGCTGGTCAACGCCGCGATCATGGTGCTGGCGGCCAGCGCCTTCAACGCCAGCGGCCACCGCGAGGTCACGAGCATCGAGGACGCCTACCACCTCATCGAGCCGCTGGTGGGCAGCGCCTTCGCCGCCGCGCTGTTCGGCATCGCGCTGCTGGCCTCGGGGCAGAGCTCGACCTTCACCGGCACCATCGCCGGCCAGATCGTGATGGAGGGCTTCCTCGACCTGAAGATCCCGTGCTGGCAGCGCCGCCTGATCACGCGCGGCCTGGCGCTGGTGCCGGCGTTCGCGGGGGTCTGGTGGTTCGGCGACGACGCCATCGGCCGCATGCTGGTGCTCAGCCAGGTGGTGCTGAGCTTCCAGCTGCCCTTCGCGATCTGGCCGCTGGTGCGGCTGTCGAGCGACCGCGCGCTGATGGGCGAGTTCGCCAACGGCCGCGCCATGAAAGTCGCCGCCTGGGCCCTGTTCGGCGTGATCGCCGTGGCCAACGTGTGGCTGGTGGGGACCGTGCTGGGCGGCAATGGTTGAACGGCCTCTCCGCCGGGATGACCGGCGCGCGGGAAGGCACCGATGGCCATGCAGCACGCTCATGAAAAAAGCGCTCCGTGGAGCGCTTTCTCGTCGTCGCCGACGGGGTGCCGGGTGCCGCCAAAGAGGCGGCGCCGCGGGCTTCAGCCGCCCTTCTTGGGACGCTTGCCGGGGTTCTTCTTGCTGCGCGTGGCGGTGCCGCGCTCCAGGCTGACCTTCTGGCCGCCACCGCTCTTGGGGATGTTGTAGCCGGCGACGGGCGTAGGACGCGGGGTGGCCATGCGGTCGGCTTCGGTACGGATCTTTTGGGGCATCTTGAGACTCTGCTGTGGAAATGTGCGAAGGGCGTGATTAGGCCACATCGTCGAGCAGCCGCACCTTGACGGACTTGCCCTTGACGCGGCCGGTGGACAGCCTGTGGGCGGCCTCGCGCGCGATGCGCCGGTCGACCGCCACGTAGGTGGAGAACTCGTTGACGTTGATCTTGCCGACCTGCTCGCGGGTGAAGCCGGCCTCGCCGGTCAGCGCGCCCAGCACGTCGCCGGCGCGGATCTTCTCCTTGCGGCCGCCGACGATCTGCAGCGTGGACATGGGCGGGCGCAACGGCTCGCCGACGCCGGGCGTGAGGTCCGACAGCGGCCGCCAGGCCGATTCGCGGCCCTGGAGCTGCTCGATCTTCCCGACGAAGCCCATCTCGTCCATGCTCGCCAGGTTGAGCGCCAGGCCCTCGGCGCCGGCCCGGCCGGTGCGGCCGATGCGGTGGACGTGGACCTCGGCGTCGGGCGTGACGTCGACGTTGATCACGGCCTCGAGCTGGGCGATGTCCAGGCCGCGCGCGGCGACGTCGGTGGCCACCAGCACGGAGCAGCTGCGGTTGGCGAACTGCACCAGCACCTGGTCGCGCTCGCGCTGCTCCAGTTCGCCGAACAGCGCCATGGCGCTGAAGCCCTGCGCCTGGAGCACGGCGACGAGGTCGCGGCACTGCTGCTTGGTGTTGCAGAACGCCAGGGTGCTCTGCGGGCGGAAGTGGTCGAGCAGCAGCGACACGGCGTGCAGCCGCTCGTCGTTGCGGACCTCGTACCAGTGCTGGACGATGCGGCCTTCCTCGTGCTGGGACGCGACCGTGATGCGCCGGGGCGCCTTCATGAAACGGTCGGCGATCTCGGCGATGCCTTCGGGGTACGTGGCCGAGAACAGCAGGGTCTGGCGCTGCGGCGGGCACTGGCGCACGACGGTCCGGATGTCCTCGAGGAAGCCCATGTCGAGCATGCGGTCGGCCTCGTCGAGCACCAGCGTGTTGAGCGCCTGCAGGTCGAGGCTGCCGCGCTCGAGGTGGTCCATGATCCGCCCGGGCGTGCCCACCACGATGTGCGCGCCGTGCTCCAGGCTGGCGGTCTGGCCGCGCAGGGCGACGCCGCCGCACAGCGTCACGACCTTCACGTTCTCCTCCGCGCGCGCCAGGCGGCGGATCTCGGTCGTGACCTGGTCGGCCAGCTCGCGCGTCGGGCACAGCACCATCGCCTGGACGGCGAAGCGGCGCGGGTTGAGGTTGGCCAGCAGGGCCAGCGCGAAGGCGGCGGTCTTGCCGCTGCCGGTCTTGGCCTGCGCGATCAGGTCGTGGCCCAGCAGCGCCACCGGCAGGCTGGCGGCCTGGATCGGCGTCATCCGCGCATAGCCGAGCTGCGCGAGGTTGGCGAGCGTCTGCGGCGCGAGCGGCAGCGTGCCGAACCCCGCCGCGGCGTCGGCGGCGGAACCTGTCACGGGCGATGTCACCGGTGGATCAGCGACGCTGCGAGTTGTTGCCGGAATTGACCGGCGGCGGGCCACGGCGCTCCAGGTGGCGGAACGTGATGCGGCCCTTGGTCAGGTCGTAGGGCGACAGCTCCAGCGACACCTTGTCGCCGGCCAGGATGCGGATGTGGTGCTTGCGCATCTTGCCGCCGCTGTAGGCGATCAGCTGGTGCCCGTTGTCGAGCGTGACGCGGTAGCGCGAGTCGGGCAGGACTTCGGTCACTGCGCCGTTCATTTCGATGAGTTCTTCCTTGGCCATGAATTACCTCTGTGTGTGTGTTGGCGGTGATGACGGGAACGGTTGTGCGGGCGTCGCGCTCAGGCGGCGCAGGAGGCCGGCAGTGCCGATACAACGCGCGAGCCGGTGCGTTCGCGCACCCAGCCCAGTCCTTCGTCGACGGCATAGCGCAGGGCGGCCGAATGGCTGGCGAAGCGCGGCGTGAAGCGCATCACGCGGTCGTGCATGCCGCTGCCGCGGCCGGAACGGATCGAGACCGAGGCGGCGAAACGGCCGTCGTCGAGGTGCTTGATCAGGGGCGAGACGAGGTACTTGCCCATCGCCACGCTGTGTTGAATGATGTCCATGAAAGCCTTGCGCACCGCGACGCCGCGAATGCGCTGAAATACAGTTGAGAACGGGACGCGGGCGGCCGTGATGGGCGTCGGTACGGGCCGGCCGCGGCGCTTTGCGAGCGCGCGGTTCGCTTCAACAGGAACGAAGGCAGTGGTGGCAAACATGGGCGCCGGATCCGCAAGGACCGTGGCGCTCCAACACACTGTGCGGCTGGCTTGAAAGAGAGGGTGCCCGGTGACCCTGGTGACGGGATCGCCGGACCGACCAGCAAGAAAGACGAAATGCTTCGTCGTGATATCGAAACGAACCCGGGATTATAGCTTTTACCGAGCCATCGTGCCGGTCGCATCGATCCCGTCAATCGATGCGGGAGACCGCCGGGACCCGGCTGTCGCGCTCGGGAGACATTGGGGATGCCGTCCGACCCGCGCCCGGCCCGACCTCGTCACAATGGATTTCCTCGCTGTCCTCGCGCCCGCCCGGCGGGTCGTCCCACCATGCCACAGACCGTCGCCGGCCGCCTCAAGATCGGCCTCTCCGCCTGTTTCCAGCACGCCGACCCGTCGCGTCCGCTGTTCACCAACAAGACCCTGCAGTACGTCGAGCAGTCGATCGCGCACTGGCTGATGTCCGCCGGGGCGATGGTCGTGATGGTGCCCTGCCCCACCGGCGCGACGGCGCGCGGCGACACCAAGCTGTCGCACTACGCCGAATGGCTCGACGGCGTGGTGATGCACGGCGGCGCCGACGTCTGGCCCGGCAGCTACGGCGAGGTGCCGCTGCGCGAGGCCTGGGTCGGCGACCGCATCCGCGACCTCTACGACCTGGCGCTGGTGGAGGCCTTCGAGCAGGCCGGCAAGCCGATCTTCGGCGTCTGCCGGGGGCTGCAGCTGATCAACGTGGCCTTCGGCGGCACGCTGTTCCAGGACATCGAGACCCAGCACCCCAACGCACTGCGCCATCGCGACCCGGTGAGCTACGACCAGAACTTCCACGACATCGAGCTGGTCGAGGGCACCCGGCTGTCGCGGATGTACCCCGGCGTGGCGCACGCGCGCGTCAACAGCATCCATCACCAGGGCATCAAGGACCTGGCGCCGGGCTTCGAGGTCGAGGCCTGGAGCTACCCCGACCGCGTGCCCGAGGCGATCCGCCGCGTCGCCGGGCGCGCGGGCGGCGGCTACATCGCCGCGACGCAGTGGCATCCGGAATTCCATCGCCAGGGCAGCACCGTCAGCACGGTGGACGACACCGCGATCCTCGACGACTTCCTCGCCGCCTGCCGCGGCGCCCAGGTGCAGCCCGCGCGGCCGCATCGCGGCATGCCCGGCAAGATCCGCGACCGCGCCGCGCGCATGCTGCGCCAGGCGCTGCTGCTGCGGCGGCGCTGAGTCCCGGCGGCGCCCCGCCCCGCCCTTACAGGTTCGGCGCCAGCAGGCGCTCCAGCTCCGATTCGGGCCGATGGCGGCGCGCGGCCTGGTCGGCGAGCTGGTCGTGGCCGATCTTGCCGACGTTGAAGTAGGTCGCGTCGGGGTGCGCCAGGAAGAAGCCGCTGACGCTGGCCGCCGGCGTCATGGCCAGGCTCTCGGTCAGGGTCATGCCGATGTCGGCGCACTGCATGACGTCGAACATCGCGCGCTTGACGCTGTGGTCCGGGCAGGCCGGGTAGCCCGGCGCCGGGCGGATGCCGCGGTACTTCTCCGCGATCATCTCCTCGTTGCTCAGGCCTTCGCCGGCGGCGTAGCCCCAGAGGTCGGTGCGCACGCGGTGGTGCAGGGCCTCGGCGAAGGCCTCGGCCAGGCGGTCGGCCAGCGCCTTGAGCATGATGGCCGAGTAGTCGTCGAGGTCGTCGACGAAGTACTTCTCCTTCTTTTCCACGCCCAGGCCGGCCGTGACGGCGAACATGCCCACGTAGTCCTTCAGACCGCTCGACGCGGGCGCGACGAAGTCGGCCAGGCAGCGGCTCGGGCGCATCACGCCCTCGATCGCCTGCTTCTCGGTCTGCTGGCGCATGCCGTACCAGGTCATGGCGACCTCGCCGCGCGTCTCGTCGGTGTAGAGCGCGATGTCGTCGTCGCCCACGGTGTTGGCGGGCCAGAAGCCGACGATGCCGCTGGCGCTGAGCCATCGGCCCTCGATCAGGCGCTTCAACATGCGCTGGCCGTCGGCGTAGACGCGCACGGCCTCGGTGCCGACCACCTCGTCCTTCAGGATGGCCGGGAACGGCCCGGCGAGGTCCCAGGTCTGGAAGAACGGACCCCAGTCGATGTACTTCGCCAGCTCGGTAAGGTCGAAGTTGCGGAACACGCGCCGACCGATGAACTTGGGCACCGGCGGCACGTAGGTGTTCCAGTCGATGGGCGTTTTGTTGGCGCGCGCCCTGGCCAGCGGCCACAGCGTCACCTGCTTCTTGTTGGCGTGCTGCTGGCGCACCTTGTCGTAGTCGACGTTGAGCTCGTCGATGTACTTCGCGGCCTGGTCGGAGAGCAGCGACTGCGCCACGCTCACGCTGCGAGAGGCGTCGGGCACGTAGACCACGGGGCCTTCGTAGTGCGGCGCGATCTTGACCGCCGTGTGCACGCGGCTGGTGGTGGCGCCGCCGATCATCAGCGGGATCTTCCTGACGCGGAAATGGTCGTCGCGCTGCATCTCGCCGGCCACGTACTGCATCTCCTCCAGGCTCGGCGTGATGAGGCCGGAGAGGCCGACGATGTCCGCGCCCTCGACCTTGGCGCGCGCCAGGATCTCGTGGCACGGGACCATCACGCCCATGTTCACGACCTCGAAGTTGTTGCATTGCAGGACCACCGTGACGATGTTCTTGCCGATGTCGTGGACGTCGCCCTTGACGGTGGCGATGACGATCTTGCCCTTGGTGCGCACGTCGCGCCCGGCGGCCTCGTCGCGCAGCTTCTCCTCCTCGATGTAGGGCAGCAGGTGCGCCACGGCCTGCTTCATGACGCGGGCCGACTTCACCACCTGCGGCAGGAACATCTTGCCGGCGCCGAACAGGTCGCCCACCACGTTCATGCCGTCCATGAGCGGACCCTCGATGACATGCAGCGGGCGTCCGCCGCCGGCCAGGATGGCGCGGTAGGCCTCCTCGGTGTCCTCGACGATGAATTCGGTGATGCCGTGGACCAGCGCGTGGGCGAGCCGGTCGCCCACGCTCACGGGGGCCTCGGGCGTGCCGCGCCAGTCGTTGCGCTTGCTCTCGTCCTTGGCGCCGCTCTTGGCGGTCTCGGCGACCTCGACCAGGCGCTCGCCGGCGTCGGGTCGGCGGTTGAGCACCACGTCCTCCACGCGCTCGCGCAATGTCGGCTCCAGGTCGTCGTAGACCCCCACCATGCCGGCGTTGACGATGCCCATGTCCATGCCGGCCTGGATCGCGTGATACAGGAACACGGTGTGGATGGCCTCGCGCACCGGGTCGTTGCCGCGGAAGCTGAAGCTCACGTTGGAGACGCCGCCCGACACCTTGGCGCCCGGCAGGTTCTGCTTGATCCAGCGCGTCGCCTCGATGAAGTCGACCGCGTAGTTGTTGTGCTCCTCGATGCCGGTGGCCACCGCGAAGATGTTGGGGTCGAAGATGATGTCCTCGGGCGGGAAGCCGATCTCGTCGACCAGGATGCGGTAGGCGCGCTGGCAGATCTCGACCTTGCGCGCGTAGGTGTCGGCCTGGCCGGTCTCGTCGAAGGCCATCACCACCGCCGCCGCGCCGTAGCGGCGCAGCAGGCGCGCCTGGTGGCGGAAGGCGTCCTCGCCCTCCTTCATGCTGATCGAGTTGACGATGCCCTTGCCCTGGATGCAGCGCAGGCCGGCCTCGATGACCTCCCACTTCGAGCTGTCCACCATGATCGGCACGCGCGCGATGTCGGGCTCGGAGGCGATCAGGTTGAGGAAGCGCACCATCGCGGCCTTGCTGTCGAGCATGGCCTCGTCCATGTTGATGTCGATCACCTGCGCGCCGTTCTCCACCTGCTGGCGCGCCACGGCCAGGGCCTCCTCGAACTGGCCGTTGAGGATCATCCGCGCGAAGGCCTTGGAGCCGGTGACGTTGGTGCGCTCGCCAATGTTGACGAACAGCGTGCCCGCGCCGATCTGCACCGGCTCCAGGCCCGAGAGCTTCATGGCCGGGACGTCCGGCCCGGCGGCGGGAGCGGGCGAGGAAGAAGGGGAAGTGGCGGGGACGGGGGCGGAGGACGACGACATGGGGCTCACCTGGTTCGCGGACGGAGGTTCAGGCGAGCGTCGTTGCAAAAAAGGCGGCCCGAGCCTGGCGGGGCGCAAGCCGGCCGCTGCAACGCTCCTCGGGGAGAGGCGATTTTAGGCGCATCGCCCGGGCCGCGCGCGGCCGGGCGCTCCGGCTAGGGCGCGAGCGCGGCGCGGGACTCGGCGGCCACGGTCGTGCGCGCGAACGGCGGCAGGCCGGCGAGCAGCCGCTGTCCGTAGGCCGTGCGAACGAGCCGCCGGTCGTAGCAGTAGACGCTCGCGCGGTCGTCCTCGCTGCGGATCGCGCGGCCGACCCATTGCGCCAGCCGGATCGCGGTGGCGGGCACCACCAGCTCGGAGAACGGATCGCGTCCGACGGCGCGCAGCCACTCGGCGCGCGCCTCGCCCACCGGGTCGTCCGGCGGCGCGAAGGGCAGCTTGGCGATGAAGACCGACTCGCACAGCCGTCCCGGCAGGTCCAGCCCCTCGCCGAAGGACTGCATGCCGAAGATGATCGAGGGCTGCCCGTCGGCCACGCGCTGGCGGTGCGTGGCCAGCAGCACCTGGCGCGGCAGCGCCGTCTGCGTCAGCACGCGCGGGCGCAGGACGGGCGTGAGCGCCTCGACCGCCTGGCGCAACTGGTCGCGCGAGGTGAACAGCACCAGCGCGCCGTGGCGCACCGTGGCCAGGTCGCGCGCCAGGGCCTGCGCCATCTCGGCGACGTAGGCGACGGCGTCGCGCGGATCGGCCCGGGTCTCGACGGCGACGAGGCGGCCCTGCGCGGCGTAGTCGAAGGGGCTGGCGACCTCCAGCGTGCTGGCCGCGTCGTCGCCCTGCAGGCCCGACTCGCGCAGGAAGAAGTCGAACTGGCCGCAGCTCGTGAGCGTGGCCGAGGTCAGCACCGCGCCGCGCACCCGGCCCCACAGGTGGTGGCGCAGGGTGGCGCCGGGCAGCAGCGGGCTGGCGTGGGCCTGCAGGATCGACCGCTCGCCCTCGACCTCGAGGGTGAACCACTTGGCCGCCGGCACGGCGTCGGCGGCGGTCTCGCGCAGCAGCAGCCGGGCGGTGTCGAGCATCTGCTCCAGCCGGGGCGCGAGCGCGCCGAGCTGCGCGTACATCGACGACAGCGCGCGCGCCTGGCCGGGGTTGTCGCGCAGCTCGGCGCGCAGGGCGCGGGCGATGGCGCGCAGGCATTCGATGAAGCCGTCGGCGTGGCGCGCGACGCGTTCGAGCGGCTCGCACAGCGCCTCGGGCAGCTCGCCGCGCGGCACGCGGGCGCAACCCGGGCCGCGCCCGCTGCCGGCGGTCGCGCGCAGGGTCTCGCCATAGAGGTCCATCACCAGGCGCTCGACCTGCTGCATCGCCTGGCGCACCTGCGCCGCGTGGCCGGGGATGTCGGCCACATCCATGACCTCCAGCCGCACGCCGACGGCGACGGCGCGCTGCGCCAGCCGCTCGATCCAGCCGTGGTGGCCCAGGTCCATGCGGCAGGCAAACTGCGCCAGCGCCGTCGCCGGCAGGTGGTGCGCCTCGTCGAGCACCAGCAGGCAGTTGTCCAGCTCGGGCAGCAGCCGGTTGCCCAGCGACGACAGCAGCAGGTCGTGGTTGACCACGATGACCTGCGCGCCGACCAGCGTCTTGCGCCGCTCGTAGTAGGCGCAGCCGTTGAACGCCGGACAGTGCTGCCCGGTGCAGGACGCCGCGTCGGCGGCCATGGCCGACCACACCTCGGGCGCCGGCGGCGTGTCCAGCGCGTCGCGGTCGCCGTCCCAGGCGCCGCTGGCCAGCGCCCGCGCGATGCCGCCGTAGAACTGCAGGCGCGCGGCGATCTCGTGCTGCGGCCGGGGCGCGCGGGCGGTGGGCTCGTCGTCGGCGAACAGGTCGGCGGTGGGGTCGATGGCGTCGTCCTCGTCGCCATGCGCCGGCACGACCTCGCCGGCCAGGCGCGACAGCTTGAGCTGGCACACGTAGCGCCCGCGCCCCTTGGCCAACGCGAAGCGGAACGGCTGCGGCATCAGCGCAGCCAGCGCCGGCAGGTCCTTGGCCACCAGCTGCTCCTGCAGCGCCACGGTGGCCGTGGAGACGACGACGCGCGTGTTGCGCGCCAGCGCCAGCGCGATGGCCGGCGCGCAGTACGCCAGCGACTTGCCCACGCCGGTGCCGGCCTGGATCACCGCGATGGCGCGCACCGGGTCCGGCGCGGCGGCACCGGCCGCGCCGCCGTCGGCGTCGAGTTCCGGCTCGTCGAGCTTGCCGAGCGTGGCCCGCGCCAGCGTGGCCGCCACCTTCTCCGCCATGCGCCGCTGGCCCTCGCGCCCGCGCAGGCCGGCGCCGGCGCGCACCGCGTGGTCGAAGGCCGCCAAGGCGGTCGCGGCCAGGGCATCGGCGGTGGAGGACACGGGAGGAACGGAGGCGGACGGCGGAACGGACGGCGAGGACATGCGTCGAGTCTTGCACGGCCGGCCCGCCGGACCGGCCGTGCGGCGTCCGGTCAGGCCGGCTGCGCGGCGCCGGCCGACGCCGGCAATCCGAAGACGGCGTCGAACACCCAGTTGAAGACGAAGGTGTAGACCAGGAAGAACACCACCAGCCCCAGGTCCATCAGCAGGGCCTGCCACAGGCTGATGTCGAGCCACCAGGCGATGGCCGGCACCAGGAAGGCGATCAGTCCGCCCTCGAAGCCAATGGCGTGCGCGATGCGCCGCCCCAGGCCGCGCCCGCGCACCGCCTGGCGGCGCTCCCAGCGCTCGAACAGGGCGTTGAACACCAGGTTCCAGACCACCGCGATGGCCGAGGCCAGCACCGCCAGCGGACCGGCGTGGCCCACGCCCTGCCCCGACATCGCCGCCAGGCCGAAGCTGGCCACGACGATGGCGATGCCTTCGTACAGCGTGATGTAGACGACGCGGCGCTTGATGCCTTGCATGGTGCTCTTCTCCTGGGATGTCATGGACGAGCCATGACTCTATGTGCGACGCGCTGATATAAAAAGTCGGCTTCTTTCAGTTTTTCAGACAGGTCGATCCGCCACGGCGATCGACGAGGAACCTTTCCCATGGCGTTTTCGAGCGACAACGTGCAGGTCTTCCTGGCCGTGCTGGACCACGGTTCTTTTTCGGCGGCCGCGCGTGCGTTGCGCCGCGTGCCCTCGGCCGTCAGCATGACCATCGCCGGGCTGGAGGCCGAGCTAGACCTGGTGCTGTTCGACCGCGCCGGCCGCGAGCCGAAGCCGACCGCCGCCGCGCGCTCGCTCGAACCGCAGGCGCGACTGCTCGCCGCGCAGCTCAGGCAACTGCAGGTGCAGGCGCTGTCGCTCACGCAGGGGCTCGAGCACCGCCTGACGCTGGCCATCGCGCCCGAACTGCTGGCCGCGCCGTGGAGCGTCGCGCTGGCCGCCCTGGCGCAGGAGCATCCGCTGCTGGAGGTGGAAGTGCTGGCGGCGCCGCAGGGCGACGCGCTGGCGCTGCTGCACGCCGGGCGCGCGCAGCTGGCGCTGGTCTTCGAACGCCCGAGCCTGGACGGCCGCGAGGATTTCCAGGAGGTGGCCAGCGACCTGCTGGTGGCCGTGATGGCGCCCGGCCATCCGGTGCTCGCCGCCGCCGGCGGGCGCCTGCGCGAGGAGCACCTGCGCACCACGCGCCAGATCGTCGTGGCCGGGCGCGACCTCGCGATCAGCGACCCGCGCTTCGTCTTCGCGCGCCACGTCTGGCGCACCGACAACGCGCTGGCGGCGCTGAGCCTGATCACCGCCGGGCTCGGCTGGGGCTGGCTGCCGCGCGCGTTCGCCCAGCCGCACGTCGCCGCCGGCGCGCTGGTGGAGATCCCGTTCGAGAACCTCAGCAACGGGCTCGACCTGTGGGTCGACGTGGTGTGGTCGCGCGAGCGGCCGCTGGGGCTGGGCGCGCAGCGCTTCGTGGCGTTGATCGCGCGGCGGAAGGATTGAACGACCTCGCACGCCGCACCGGCGACGGCCGCGCGAGGCGCATCGCGACGCGCCCGGCGGCCGGGGCCGCCACCGCCGTGTCCGGTAGTCAGGCGACCGGTGCCTCGTCCGGCTCGCGGTAGAACACGCCGCGCCCGATCGTGCGCCCCGGCAGCGGCGCGACCGCGCGTCCGATGGCGCCGATGTGGTCGGGCGTGGTGCCGCAGCAGCCGCCCACGATGTTGACCAGACCGTCGGCCGCGAACTCGTGCAGCAGGCGCGAGGTGACCTCGGGCGTCTCGTCGAAGCCGGTGTCGCTCATCGGGTTGGGCAGCCCGGCGTTGGGGTAGCAGCTGATGAAGGTGTCGCCGGCCACGCGGGCGAGCTCCTGGATGTAGGGGCGCATCAGTGCGGCACCGAGCGCGCAGTTCAGGCCCACGGCCAGCGGCTGGGCATGGCGCACGCTGTGCCAGAAGGCGGTCACGGTCTGGCCGCTGAGGATGCGGCCGGAGGCGTCGGTCACGGTGCCGCTGATGAGGATCGGCAGGCGCTCGCCGCTGGCTTCGAAGTACTCGTCGACGGCGAACAGCGCCGCCTTGGCGTTGAGGGTGTCGAAGATGGTCTCGACCAGGATGACGTCGGCGCCGCCCTCGACCAGGGCCTCGGTCTGTTCGTAGTAGGCCGCGCGCAGGGTCTCGAAGTCGACGTTGCGGGCGCCGGGGTCGTTGACGTCGGGGCTGATGCTAGCGGTCTTGGGCGTCGGGCCGAGGGCGCCGGCGACGAAGCGCGGCTTGTCCGGCGTGCTGAACTTGTCGCAGGCGGCGCGGGCGAGCCGGGCGGAGACGAGGTTCATCTCGCGCGCGAGGTGCGCCATCTTGTAGTCCTCCTGCGCGACGGTGGTGGCGCCGAAGGTGTTGGTCTCGATCAGGTCGGCGCCGGCGGCGAGGTAGGCCTCGTGGATGTCGCGGATGACGTCCGGCCGGGTCAGCGAGAGCAGTTCGTTGTTGCCCTTGACGTCGCGCTCGAAGTCCGTGAACCGCTCGCCCGTGCTGCCCGGACCGTCGTAGCCCTCGCCCCGGTACTGCGCCTCGCTGAGCTTGAAGCGCTGGATCATGGTGCCCATGGCGCCGTCGAGGATGGCGATGCGTTCGGCGAGGATGGCGGGGAGCTGCTGGGCGCGGGTGTAGACGACGGGCTTCATGGGCGCGATTGTAAAAAGCCCGTCATGGCCTTGCCTTGGGGGTGCCACTGCCGTCGCTGCCGCTACCTCTGCCATTCGACGCCGTCAGCGTTTGAAGCCAGGGATCGGAGTCGCTCCGCATTTCGGAGGATTCGAGATGATCAATTGGACGACGGCAGCGTGAGGCTGGGACTGTATGGATGGCGAATAAGCATAGCCGCTGGATCGAGTGGCCAAGCCCTCGTAAAGACTTTACGACGCATGAACGGTGGCCTCTGCCCTTCGCAGCGCCAAGTTCTTGCTGTCTGGTGATTCCGTGCTGGATGAACCTTCGACTTCAGCGCTCTCATACTCGTACCAACTCCGAGCTTGATCCAGCCAATTCGCGAGGCGAATGATCTGGGTCCGATCGAGTTCAGCAGATTGCGCGGGGAAATCGAGCGTGATCTGAATCACGATCGAACATGCATGGGCACCGCTCGGCATCAGTGCGAGCCAAAGCAGCAAAGCAATAAGCCTTTTCGTCATGCATCACCTATCCGATCAGGCTGCGGTAATTGTCCCGCGTCGCACAGCACTGGCATTCCGAGTGAAAGCCTTAAATCGTGCAATGGGCCGCCTACTTGATCGGCTTGCCACATTCGGGCAGATCCTCCTGAAAAGGCACCAGATCGATCCCAGCATAGTTTCCTCCCTTGAAGGCCGGGAATGGCGAATTCAAATGCGAGCTTTCGTAGATCGGCACGCTCTCGAGCAATTGACGAACGGCACGCGTCGTGACTTCCGCGCGACGCCTCGAAAGTGCCTTGGCGTCCTGAGTGCCTTCGAGCGCGATACCGTCGACCATGACGCGCTCGAAACGAGTGAAGACGGTTCGCCACTTGTCGAGCCATGCCGTCAATCTCACGATCTCGGTTTTCTCGAGATCGGCGGAGCCTGCCGCAAAATCCAGGTCGATGGCGAATGCTCTCGAGCAGGCATGCACAGAACCCGCCATCAGTATTCCTATGCAAAGAGGAATCAGTCGTTTATCCAACATAGCTGACTCCATATGCGATATAGCCTACTAAACTATCCGCATTCTTAAGAGCCCTCCTCGTATCATTGGCAATTGCCAGACTTTCCTTCATTTTATAGATGTCGTCAACTGAACCAAAGACGCCATCGAAATGTGTGACCTCATGGATCAATGTCTGCAACTGCGAGTCCGATTCTGCCGATCGAGGGCGAAGGCCACAGAATTCGATTGCAATGCCGATCGTGTGGGTTGCGATATCTGGCTTGCAGACCTCGGCGAGCAGTCCTTTTTTATTTCCTGAAGGTGTGCATCCGACATTGCGCATCAGCTGCTCCGAATAGCGAACGAAGTTGTCACCGGTGAGAGCCGTAAGCACGTGCAGACATTTGAAAAGTCCGCTTTGCAAGTACTGCCTCGTCTTTTCATCGTCTGTGCCAAACCATTGCTTGACTCGAGCCTTTTCAGGCTTACCCCAGAGTTCTAGATCTTTGGAGCGTCGTTCGACCATCTTTACAGCCTCAGCCCGCAGCCCGAGCACCAGATCGCAGAACTCCCTGTTGGTCATGTTCGGACAGATGTTCTCCGTCTGCTCGGCCTCGGGCGGATGCTTCACCAAGCCGTCGACCACCTTGCTGCTCGCCCGGACCGGTTCCATGTCGCCGGAAAACCAGCCGGGCAGCGCAGTGAAGCTCGGGTCGAAGACCCCGACGGCGGCGTCCAGGCGGTCGTCGCAGTTCACCGAATGCGGCAGCATCGAGACGAGCGGCGGCGGAACCGGGCAGCGGCAGATCGCCACGTCGCCTTCCAACGCCATCTCTGCGCCATGAAACCGGCTCCTGTAGGGCCCGCCCGCCTTGGCGATGAGACCGACGCTGTTGCAACCTTCGCAATACACGCGCCCGCCGATCAGCGCGGCGCGGTGTCCATGGATATCCATCATGGGCCCCTCATAGGGCAATACCGTGCCACCCGGAACAAGCCGGTCGCCCACCACCCATGTCTTCCGCATCATCTTCGTGCTCCCTGTCTAAACAGGAAATTGAATGGGCAGTGGGAAATTGCTTTCGCAACTTTTCATTCGGCGGACCTTGGGCCGAACGCCGATTCGTCAAACTCGGATCGGATTTTGTTTTTGGACCGCACGCGCTCGACCGCGCGCCCATCGGGCCGAAGTCACCCGGCCCGCTCCCGAGGAAAGGACGGGCGACGACAATCGGCCCCGGCCGGCCTGCCCGTTCCCCACGCCACGCAACGATTCCCTTGTCCGCCTCGCCTTCCACCTCTTCCTCCACCGACCCGCGCGAGATCCTCCACCAGGTCTTCGGGTACGAGCAGTTCCGCGGCGCCCAGGCGGCCATCGTCGACCACGTGACGCACGGCGGCGACGCGCTGGTGCTGATGCCCACGGGCGGCGGCAAGTCGCTCTGCTACCAGATCCCGGCGATCGCGCGCCAGCGCGCCGGCCACGGCGTGACGGTGGTGGTCTCGCCGCTGATCGCATTGATGCACGACCAGGTCGGCGCGCTGCACCAGGCCGGCGTGGACGCCGCGTTCCTGAACTCCACGCTCGACTGGCCGCAGACGCAGGACGTGGAGCGGCGCATGGCCAGCGGCGAGGTGACGCTGCTCTACGCCGCGCCCGAGCGCGTGACCACGCCGCGCTTCCTGGCGCAGCTCGACGCCCTGCACGCGAAAGGCCGGCTCAGCCTGTTCGCCATCGACGAGGCGCACTGCGTGAGCCAGTGGGGCCACGACTTCCGCCCCGAGTACCGCGCGCTGACCGTGCTGCACGAGCGCTATGCCGGCGTGCCGCGCATCGCCCTGACCGCCACGGCCGACGACCTCACGCGCGCCGACATCGTCGAGCGGCTGCAATTGGAGGAGGCGCGCCAGTTCGTCAGCAGCTTCGATCGCCCGAACATCCGCTACACCATCGTCGAGAAGAAGGACGCCACCACGCAGCTGCTGCGCTTCATCGAGCGCGAGCACGCGGGCGAGGCGGGCGTGGTCTATTGCCAGTCGAGGAAGCGCGTCGAGGAGGTGGCCGCGGCGCTGGCGGCCGCCGGCGTCAACGCCCTGCCCTACCACGCCGGCCTGGACGCCGCGGTGCGCCAGAAGCACCAGGACCGCTTCCTGCGCGAGGACGGCATCGTGATCGTCGCCACCATCGCCTTCGGCATGGGCATCGACAAGCCCGACGTGCGCTTCGTCGGGCACCTCGACATGCCCAAGAACATCGAGGGCTACTACCAGGAGACCGGCCGCGCCGGGCGCGACGGCGCCGCGGCCGATGCCTGGATGGTCTACGGCCTGCAGGACGTGGTGAACCAGCGCCGCATGATCGACGAGAGCCCGGCCGGCGAGGACTTCAAGCAGGTCATGCGCGGCAAGCTCGACGCCCTGCTGGCGCTGGCCGAGGCCACCGACTGCCGGCGCGTGCGGCTGCTGGCCTACTTCGGCGAGCACAGCACGCCCTGCGGCAACTGCGACAACTGCCTGGAGCCGCCGGCGGTCTGGGACGCCACGGACGCCGCGCGCAAGCTGCTCTCCACCATCTACCGGGTGCAGCAGAGCAGCGGCATCAGCTTCGGCGCCGGGCACATCATGGACATCCTGCGCGGCAAGGCGACCGAGAAGGTCAAGCAGTTCGATCACGAGCAGGTCAGCACCTTCGGCATCGGCGCGGAATTCAGCGAGGTGCAGCTGCGCGGCGTGCTGCGCCAGCTCATCGCCATCGGCGCGGTGGCGGTCGACACGCAGCACTTCAACACCCTGCGGCTGACCGACGCCTCGCGCGCCGTGCTCAAGGGCGAGGCGCGCGTCGCATTGCGCGAATCGGTGTCGGCGCCGGCCGGGCGCGGCGCTTCGTCGGGCGGTCGGGTGCGCCGCGAACGGATCGCGCGCGGCGCGCCGTCGCCGGCGGCCGAAGGACTCGACGCCGCCGCCCAGCAGCGCTTCGCCGCCCTCAAGGCTTGGCGCGCCGAGGTGGCGCGCGAAGGCAACCTGCCCGCCTACGTCATCTTCCACGACGCCACCCTCGCCGCCATCGCCCAGCGCGCCCCCGCCACCCTGGCCGACCTGCAGGGCGTCAGCGGGATCGGGGTGACGAAGCTGGAGAAGTACGGGGTGGAGGTGCTGCGGGCGTGCGCGAACCAGTGAGCATCGCCACGGCGACGACGCGCTACTGCACGAACCCCATCCCCCGCGCCTCCCGCACCTCCGGCTTGATGCGGTGCTCGGCCTCGAGCTGATCGAGGAATTCGGCGGCCGAGAACTCGGCCGCGAGGATGTCGGTCTGGCGCTTGACGGCGGCGAAGTCGCCGGGGCAGAGCTGGTCGAGCCTGGCCAGCCGGGCGCGCAGCTCGCCAGTCAGGAGCGCCGCGTCGCCCGCGAGCGCCTCGGTGGCGAACATGCGCTCGCGCTGCGGCGCGGTCAGCGGCATGAACCTGATCTTGAAGGTGAAGCGGCGCAGCGCCGCCTGGTCGAGGCGGTCGAGCAGGTTGGTGGTGCACACGAAGATGCCGTCGAAGCGCTCCATGCCCTGGAGCATCTCGTTGACCTCGGTGACCTCGTAGGTGCGCTGCGCGCCGCGCCGGTCCTGCAGGAAGCTGTCGGCCTCGTCGAGCAGCAGCACGGCGCGCTCGGCCTCGGCCTCGCGGAACATGGCGGCCATGTTCTGCTCGGTCTCGCCGACGTACTTGCTCATCAGGTCGCTGGCCTGCTTGACGATCAGCGGTCGGTCGATGGCACGCGCGATGTGCTCGGCCAGCGCGGTCTTGCCGGTGCCCGGCGCGCCGTAGAAGCACAGCGTGCCGTGGCCGCGCGCGCGCAACGCCTCGACGATGCGCGGGATCTCGAAGCGCGTCTCGACGTTGAGCATGTCGAGGTCGTAGGTCGTCACGGCGCGGCGCTCGCCGGCCTGGCGGTCGGTGGTGCCCAGGGCGAGGTCGGCGTTGCGCAGCTGGCGCTCGATCAGGCCCTCGACCGAGGCGTCGTCGTCGGTGCGCGCCAGCACCGCGAAGCGCACCGCCGTACGGATCTGCGCCGGCGTCAGGCCCTTGCGGCCGGCGAGCTTGGCGGTGAAGGCGTCGGAGACGACCACGCCCTCGAGCGTCTTTTTCACCAGCTGCTCGCGCGCGCCGGGCGGCGGCGACTTCAACTCCAGGTGGTAGGCGAAGCGGCGGCGGAACGCCGGGTCGATCTGCTCGATGCGGTTGGTGACCCACAGCGTGGGCACGGCGTTGGATTCGAGGATCTGGTTGACCCAGGCCTTGCCGCTGACGCTGCCGCTCGGCGGCGAGGGCACCTGGTCGGCGCGCGCCATGAACTGCGCGGCCTCGGTGCTGATCGGCGGGAACACGTCCTCGACCTCGTCGAACAGCAGCGCCGCCTGCGCGCTGCCCTTGAGGAACACCTGCGCGATCTGCAGCGAGCGGTAGCGGTCGCGCCCGGAGAGCGAGTTGCCGTCGCGGTCGGCGTACTCGACCTCGAACAGGTCGAGCCCGGCGGCCTGCGCCACCACCTTGGCCAGCTCGGTCTTGCCGGTGCCCGGCGGCCCGTAGAGCAGCACGTTGACGCCCGGCTCCTTGCGCGCGACGGCCGCGCGCAGCAGCGTGACGAGCATGTGCGTGTCCTCGGCGGCGAAGGAGAAGTCCTCCGGCGTGAGCGTGCTCTTGGCCGAGGGTCGCGTGAACACGGCCATCAGCTCGCTCTGGTCGCGGTACTCGCGCATGAGCACCGGCGGCAGCTTCTCGCTGACCTTCATCAGGTCGGCCAGGTCGGTGATGTTGTGCTCGGAGATCAGGTTCTCGATCAGCCCGATGCGTTCGAGCCGCGAGCCCGCGCGCAGGGCCTCGCCCACGTCGCTGGCGGGCACGCCGGCCACCTCGGCGATGGCGGCGTAGGCCTCCGGGGCGTTGTTGACCTTGAACTCCACCAGCAGCGAGCGCAGGTCGCGCTGGTAGCGCGCCAGGGTGCCGTAGAGCAGCAGCGCCCGCTCGGCCTTGTTGAGTTGCAGCAGGCCGGCGAGCGCGTCGATGTTCTTCTCGACCAGGGTCGACTGCTTGCGCAATGCGTTGGTCAGCCAGTCGCGCGTGACCGAGAGCACGGCCAGCAGGTCCTTGGGCTGGTCCTTGGCGTATTCGTCGAGATAGAAGAAGAGCGTGCCTTCCTCGTAGGGGCCGCGCCAGACGCCGTGGCGCTCCAGCAGCGTGCGGCCGTCGAAGTGCTCGACGCCCTTCCAGACCTCGTTGCCGGCGCAGCGCCGCCCCAGGAACTCGCGCAGCCGCTGCAGCACCTGCGCCGGCCAGACCAGGTGGCGGCCGGCCAGCGACAGCAGGCCGTTGAGGTCGCGGCGCACGTTGAAGCGCGGACCCTGCTTGGCCGCGAGCGTGAGCACGAAGTGCGAACACATCAGCTCCAGCACCGGCGCTTCCTTGAGGCCGGGCGACGGCAGCGCCTGCCCGCGCGAAGGCGCGGCCGCCATGTCGACCCCGGAACGCTTGACCATCGGACAACCTCCAGCTATTAGGGAATTCAGCGCGACCATAACGCAGACCATGGGTTCCGGGAAGAGACGCCACAATGTCCCGGATGATCCAGATCCAAGACATCGAGCATGCCGCCGAGCGCCTGCGCGGACAGATTCTGGCGACGCCGTGTGTCGAATCGCGCACGCTCTCGGACATCGTCGGCGCCCAGGTCTTCCTGAAGTTCGAGAACCTCCAGTTCACCGCCTCGTTCAAGGAGCGCGGCGCCTGCAACAAGCTCGTCGAGCTGACCACGGAAAACCCGACGCGCGGCGTGATCGCCATGTCGGCCGGCAACCACGCCCAGGGCGTGGCCTACCACGCGCAGCGCCTGGGCGTGCGGGCGCTGATCGTCATGCCGCGCTTCACGCCGGGGGTGAAGATCGAGCGCACGCGCGGCTTCGGCGCCGAGGTGGTGCTCCACGGCGACACCCTCGACGCCGCCCGCGCCCACGCCTTCGCGCTGGCCGAGCGCGAGGGCCTGGCCTTCGTCCATCCCTACGACGACGACGAGATCATCGCCGGCCAGGGCACCGTGGCGCTGGAGATGCTCGACGCCGTGCCCGACCTCGACGCGCTGGTGGTGTCGGTGGGCGGCGGCGGGCTGATCGCGGGGATGGCGGTCGCGGCACGCTCGCGCCGGCCGGACATCGAGATCGTCGGCGTGCAGACGATGCGCTTTCCGACGATGGTCAACGCCGTGCACGGCACGCAGCACGCCCTGGGCACCAGCACCATCGCCGAGGGCATCGCCGTGGGCACGCCCGGCGAGCGCACCCTGGCCATCATCAGGGGGCACGTCGACGACCTGCTGCTGGTCGACGAGGGCGACATCGAGCAGGCCGTGCTGATGCTGCTGGAGATCGAGAAGACGCTGGTCGAGGGCGCCGGCGCCGCCGGCCTGGCCGCGCTGCTGCGTCACCCCGAGCGCTTCCGGGGCAAGCGGGTCGGGCTGGTGCTCTCGGGCGGCAACATCGACCCGCTACTGCTGGCCGCCATCATCGAGCGCGGCATGGTGCGCGCCGGTCGCCTCGCCCGCCTGCGCGTGAGCGCGCGCGACGTGCCGGGCATGCTCGCGCGCATCACGGCCACCGTGGCCGAGGCCGGCGCCAACATCGACGAGGTGCACCACCAGCGCGCCTTCACCATGCTGGCGGCGCAGAACGTGGAGATCGAACTGGTGCTGCAGACCCGCGGCCGCGCGCACCTGGCCACCGTGCTGGACGCCCTGCACGCGGCCGGTTTCGAGGCCGAGGAACAGCACTGAGGCGCGACGCCGGGTCGAACGACTTCCGGATTCCTCCGAAGCGGATGACCTTGTCGCGCGTGCCGGCATGGGGCGATACCCGGGGGCGGCGCGCCGGCATCGCTCCTTAGAATGCCCCGACTCTTGCGAACCCGAAGGAATCTCCCGATGTCCACCCCCACCCCCGTCGAGCCCGGCCACGACGCCATCGTCGAGAAAGACGCCGTCGAGTCGATCGTGCCGCTGATGCCGATCGTGCTGCCGATCGTGGGCGGCGTGCTGATGCTGCTGCTCGCCTCCATCGCCGTCTTCCTGGCCTGACGACCCCCTGGCGGGTCCCTCGCCCGCCGACCGCGCCACGGCGGCACCCGCCGATTGCGGGAATTTCACACGTCCGGACAGGCACACCCCAGGCCATCCCGCGTGACCGACCGCGCCGAGATGGGTAAGGTCGGTAAAACCAAAGGCTTCAGTTCTCGTTTCCGTAGGAAAGACGTTTTCTCCAGCGGCCCTTCGCGCTCCCGGCGCCCGAGCCCCGCTGAAAAAGACGATTTTTCAACTCCGGAGATTCCAGCGATGAACGAACCCGTGATGAGGGGCCTGACCCTCCAGGCCCCCTCCTACGTCAAGCATGCCGGGCTGATCGCCTGGGTGGCCGACATGGCCGCCCTGTGCCGCCCCGACCGCATCCACTGGTGCGACGGCAGCGATGCCGAGTACGACGCCCTGTGCCGCCAGCTGGTCGAGGCCGGCACCTTCAGGAAGCTCGACGCGACGAAGCGTCCGAACTCCTACCTCGCATCGTCCGATCCGAGCGACGTGGCCCGCGTCGAGGACCGCACCTACATCTGCTCGGCCGAGAAGGAGCACGCCGGCCCGACCAACAACTGGATGGCGCCCGACCAGATGCGCGCCACCCTGCAGCCGCTGTTCGACGGCTGCATGGAAGGCCGCACGATGTACGTCGTGCCGTTCTCGATGGGACCGCTGGGCTCGCCCATCGCCCACGTCGGCATCGAGCTCTCCGACAGCCCGTACGTGGCCGTCAACATGAAGATCATGACCCGCATGGGCCGCGCCGTGTACGACGTGCTGGGCACCGAGGGCGAGTTCGTGCCCTGCGTCCACACCGTGGGCGCGCCGCTGCAGCCGGGTCAGAAGGACGTGGCCTGGCCCTGCAACAAGACCAAGTACATCGTCCACTACCCCGAGACGCGCGAGATCTGGAGCTACGGCTCGGGCTACGGCGGCAACGCGCTGCTGGGCAAGAAGTGCTTCGCCCTGCGCATCGCCTCGACCATGGCCCGCGACGAGGGCTGGCTGGCCGAGCACATGCTGATCCTGGGCGTGACCAATCCCGAGGGCCGGAAATACCACGTCGCCGCCGCGTTCCCGAGCGCCTGCGGCAAGACCAACTTCTCGATGCTCGTGCCGCCGGCCGGCTTCGAGGGCTGGAAGGTCACGACCATCGGCGACGACATCGCCTGGATCAAGCCGCAGGCCGACGGTTCGCTGCGCGCCATCAATCCGGAAGCCGGCTACTTCGGCGTCGCGCCCGGTACCAACCACACCACCAACCCGAACTGCATGCGCAGCCTCGACGAGGGCGTGATCTTCACCAACGTCGCGCTGACGGACGACGGCGACGTGTGGTGGGAAGGCATGGAACAGGATGTCGAAGGCAAGGCGCTGCCAGCCCACCTGATCGACTGGCAGGGCAAGGACTGGACGCCCGCCATCGCCAAGGAAACCGGCGCCAAGGCCGCGCACCCCAACGCCCGCTTCACCGTCGCCGCGACCAACAACCCCGCGCTCGACGAGGCCTGGGACGATCCGGCCGGCGTGAAGATCGACGCCTTCATCTTCGGCGGCCGCCGCTCGACCACCGTGCCGCTGGTGACGGAGGCGCGCGACTGGGTCGAGGGCGTCTACATGGCCGCGACCATGGGCTCGGAGACCACCGCCGCGGCCACCGGCCAGGCCGGCGTGGTGCGCCGCGACCCCTTCGCCATGCTGCCGTTCATGGGCTACAACATGAGCGACTACTTCCAGCACTGGCTCGACCTGGGCAAGAAGCTTGAGGCCGCCGGCGCCACGCTGCCGAAGATCTACACCACCAACTGGTTCAGGAAGGGCGCCGACGGCAAGTTCGTCTGGCCCGGCTACGGCGAGAACATGCGCGTGCTCGAGTGGATGATCGACCGCATCGAGGGCAAGGCCTCGGGCGCCGACCACGTCTTCGGCGTCTCGCCGCGCTACGACGACCTGACCTGGACCGGCCTGGACTTCAGCGCCGAGCAGTTCGAATCCGTCACCAGCATGGACCGGCCGGCCTGGGAGGCCGAGCTGAAGCTGCACGACGAGCTGTTCGCGCAGCTGGCGCACCACCTGCCCGCCGAGCTGCCGGCCACCAAGGCGGCGATCGAGGAACGGCTGGCGGCCTGATCGTCTCCGGGGCGACCGTCCGGGCGGTCGCCTCGCTCGAACGAACGCCCCAACGCAAAAAGCCCCGCGATGCGGGGCTTTTTGCGTTGGGGCTCACTGCGCTGCGGCGTCCCCGTGTCGCGGTTCGGCTCAGTAGTACTTGCCGAGGTTCACGCGGCGCATGGCTTCGTACAGCGTGGGCACTTCGGCGGCGGCCGAGCGCTCGGCGACGAGCTGGCGGGCCAGTTCGCGGGCCGGCACCAGGGCGGCGCTCTGCGAGGCTTCGTGGCGCGTCGTGGCGGCCTGCAGTTCCTGCATGACGCGGGTGTCGTAGCGGGCGTAGGCCAGGAACTTGGCGTCGGCGGCGGCCGCGGCGCGGCGCTGCGCGTAGGCGTTCCAGCCGGCGCGGGCACGGGTGACCTGGGCGCCGACGCGGGTGGCGACGAGCGCCAGCACGACGAAGACCACGGCCCACATCACGAGCCAGCCGGCCAGCAGGCCGCCGTCCTCGAGGCTGTCGGCGAGGTGGTCGGCGCCCACCACGAGGGCGGCGACGATCACGGACAGCAGCAGGGCCACGAGGCCGGCGGCGCCGACGGTGTCGAGGCGGGTGTTGCGGATTTCCGAGATGGCGGCCTCGGCGCGGCTGACGCCGGGGTGTTCGGTGGGTTGGTCGACGTGGACAAAGCTGGTCATGGTGCGTCCCTTCGGTGGAGTTAGACGGTGGTTGGCGAGTGCCGATGGGGTGATATTAGGGGTTACCCTAGTGCCTATCCACTTTAGATTCATGATGGATATCATTCACCAGGATGATGGATGTCAACTTTCGCACGCTGGACCTGAACCTGCTGCGCGTCTTCGACGAGGTCATGGCCGAGCGCAACCTGACCCGCGCCGCGCGCAACCTCTCGCTGACCCAGCCGGCCGTGAGCAACGCCCTGCGGCGCCTGCGCGAGGTGCTGGGCGACGACCTGGTGCGCCGTGCGGGCGCGGGCATCGAGCCCACGCCGCGCGCGCTCGCGCTATGGCCGGCGGTGCGCGACGCCCTGCTGCAGCTGCAGCACACGCTGGCGCCGAACGCCTTCGACGCCGCCGTCGCCGACACCACCTTCGTGCTGGCCATGGCCGACGCCACCGCGGCCGAGCTGATCCCGGGCCTGGTGCAGATCGCCCAGGCCGAGGCGCCCGCGATCTCGATGCGCGTGGTGCCGCTGACCACGCGCGATCCGCGCCAGCTGCTGGAGAACGAGGGCGCCGACATGGCGGTGGGCTACTTCCCGGCCGTCATCGCCAGCCTGACGGCGCGCGGCCAGTCGGGCGTGGCGGTGCCCTTCGAGACCCAGCGCCTGTACGTGGGCCAGTACGTGTGCGTGATGCGGCGCGGCCATCCGCTGGCGGAAGGGCCGCTCACGCTCGACGACTTCTGCGCCGCGCGCCACCTGCTGGTGAGCTTTTCCGGCCGGCCCTACGGCTTCATCGACCAGACGCTCGACACGCTGGGGCGCACGCGGCGCATCGTGATCACGGTCAACCAGTTCTTCACGGCCGGCCGGGTGGTGGCCAACTCGAACCTGCTGACGGTGCTGCCGCGCCATTTCGTGAGCGTCACGGGCATCGACGAGCAACTGGTGCTGCGCGACCTGCCCTTCGACCAGCCGTTGGTGCACGTCGACGCCCTGTGGCACCGCCGGGCCCAGCACGGCCACGCGCACCAGTGGCTGCGCGATGCGCTGATCCGGGCGGCGGGCGCGGCGTTCGCGCGCTCGGTGCTGTCGGACGACGTGTCCGGCGTGCCGGAATGAAGCGGCGACGCTCGCGGTGGAAGTGGCGCGCTCAGCGCACCACGCGCAGCCAGGCGCTGGCGGCGACGCGCAGGTCCTGCGCGTGCCGGGCGTCGAGCCCGGCGCGGAAGTCGGCGTTCTCCATCAGCGTGGCGGCCGGGCTGGCGGGCACGTCGGAGGAGGAAGCATCGAAGAAACGGGCCGCTTGGGCCATCAGACGGGAGAACATGATCGGGCGAGCCCTGGGCTGCGCTGTGGTGGAGGAGATCCCTAGATTAAGGGTTATCCCTAATCCACAAGGGCCTCATTCGATGCGCTTCCTGCATAACGTCATTCCGCGAACGGCCGCGATGCCCATTCCGTCACACCCTAGACTGCGTCCATGAAGGTCCAGCTCCTCTCCGATCTCCATCTGGAGTCGCATCCCCACCTGTTCGTCGCGCCCGCGCCGGGCGCCGACCTGCTCGTGCTGGCCGGCGACATCGGCTCCTACCAGCAGGGCTCGCGGCTGGAGACGCCCGACTTCGGCCTGGGACGCTTCTCACCCCGGCACGGCTGGCCGACGCCGGTGCTCTACGTGCCGGGCAACCACGAGTACGACGGCGCCGACGTCGACGAGCGCGACGGTCGCCTGCGCGCGCTGTGCGATGAACTGGACATCGGCTGGCTCGAACGCGAGACGGTGGTGCGCGAGGGCGTGCGCTTCGTCGGCACCACGCTGTGGGCCGACTTCGACGCGCTGGCCGATCCCGGCGACGACCCGGCGCAGCGCCTGAAGAAGCGCGGCAAGGCGATGCGGGCGGCCAACTTCTACCTGGAGAAGGCCGCCGCCACCCGCGCGGGCGTGCCCTTCCTGGCCGAGCAGCTGCGCGAGCGCGCGCTGGCGTGCGAGGCTTGGCTGCGCGAGGCGCTGGCGGCGCCCTTCGACGGCACCACCGTGGTCGTCACCCATTTCGCGCCCACGCTGGCCAGCGCCGACCCACGCTACGGCCTGCGCCCGGGCACGGCGGGCTTCTGCAACTCGTTCGACGAGCTGCTGCCGCACGCGGACTTCTGGTTCCACGGCCACCTGCACTGCGCCTTCGACTACGTGAAGGACGGTTGCCGCGTGATCGCCAACCCGCTGGGCTACGCGTCCAAGGGCGAGCAGGACGCGTTCCGGCCCGACCGCCTGATCGACATCCGCTGAAACGCGCCCGGGAGACTTCGACATGCTCAACGGCCTCTGGCTGGGTTTCTTCCTGATCGCCGCGCTCGCCGCGCTGGGACGCTGGCTGATCGGTGGCGATCCGGCCGTCTTCGCCGCCATCGTCGAGAGCCTGTTCGCGATGGCGCGGCTGGCGGTGGAGATCATGGTGCTGCTGTTCGGCACGCTGACGCTGTGGCTCGGGCTGCTGCGCATCGCCGAGGCCGCCGGGCTGGTGGCGTGGCTCGCGCGCCTGCTCGGCCCGCTGTTCCGGCGCCTGATGCCGGAGGTGCCGGCGGGCCATCCGGCGCTCGGCCTCATCACCATGAACTTCGCGGCCAACGCATTGGGGCTGGACAACGCGGCCACGCCGATCGGCCTGAAGGCGATGCGCGAGCTGCAGACGCTCAACCCGCGCCCCGAGGCCGCGAGCAACGCGCAGATCCTGTTCCTGGTGCTCAACGCGTCCTCGCTGACCCTGCTGCCGGTGACCATCTTCATGTACCGCGCGCAGCAGGGCGCGCCGGACCCGACGCTGGTGTTCCTGCCGATCCTGCTGGCCACCAGCGCCTCGACCCTGGTCGGGCTGCTGTCGGTGGCGCTGGTGCAGCGCCTGCGGCTGTGGGACCCGGTGGTGCTGGCCTACCTGCTGCCGCTGGCGCTGGCGCTGGGCGGCTTCATGGCGCTGCTGGCCACGCTGTCGGCCGCGGCGCTGGCGGCGCTGTCGTCGCTGCTGGGCAACCTGGCGCTGTTCGGGATGATCGTCGCCTTCCTGGTCGCGGGGGCGCTGCGCCGCGTGCGGGTCTACGACGCCTTCATCGAGGGCGCCAAGGAAGGCTTCGACGTCGCCAGGCATCTGCTGCCCTACCTGGTGGCGATGCTGTGCGCGGTGGGCGTGTTGCGGGCCTCGGGCGCGCTCGACGTCGCGCTGGGCGGCATCCGCTGGCTGGTGGCGCAGACCGGCTGGGACGCGCGCTTCGTCGACGCATTGCCGACCGCGCTGGTCAAGCCGTTCTCCGGCAGCGCGGCGCGCGCGATGCTCATCGAGACCATGAAGACCCAGGGCGTCGACAGCTTCCCGGCGCTCGCCGCGGCCGTCATCCAGGGCAGCACCGAAACCACGTTCTACGTGCTGGCGGTGTACTTCGGCGCCGTCGGCATCCAGCGCGCGCGCCACGCGGTGGCCTGCGCGCTGCTGGCCGAGCTGGCGGGCGTGGTGGCGGCGATCGCCGTCTGCTACTGGTTCTTCGGCTAGGACCG
Organism: Variovorax sp. PvP013; assembly: GCF_050435945.1. Lineage (NCBI taxonomy): Bacteria > Pseudomonadati > Pseudomonadota > Betaproteobacteria > Burkholderiales > Comamonadaceae > Variovorax > Variovorax sp. PvP013. The sequence goes on along the minus strand of NZ_JBNDLF010000004.1, from coordinate 235,925 downwards.
GCCTCGCCCCCAGGCTTGCTCGCTGCGCGTAGCAACGCCCTCCCCTTACGGGTGCGACACCGGCGGCCCGGCGAAGCCGGTTCCGCGGTGTCCCTGACCTGGGCCGTGCCGGTTTCGTGAACTGTGGGTGGAAAAGGGGCGGTCATCGGAAATCCGCGCGACGGGGCGGACGCGCCCGATCGGCCAAAATGTGTCTCCGCCTTCTTCCCTCCCCGCTTCTCCGTGAAACCTCCCGCCCGGGCCCGGCCGCCCTCCTTCTCGGCCCCTGAATTCCGCCAGGCGCTGGGCATGTTCGCCACGGGCGTGACCATCGTCACCATGCGCACGGCCGAGGGCGCGCTGGTCGGGCTGACGGCCAGCTCGTTCAACTCGGTCTCCCTGGAACCGCCGCTGGTGCTGTGGAGCCTGGCGCGCAGTTCGAGCTCGATGCCGGCGCTCGGCGCGGGTTCGCACTACGCGATCAACATCCTCGCGGCCGATCAGAAGGACCTGGCCGAGCAGTTCGCGCAGAAGAAGACCGATCGCTGGCTGAACGTCGCGTTCACCGAGGGCGCGAGCGGAGCGCCGGTGATCGCCGGCTGCGTCGCGACCTTCGAGTGCTTCAACCGCAGCCGCTACGACGAGGGCGACCACGTCATCTTCGTCGGCGAGGTCGAGCGCTGCGCGCACCGCGAGGGCGCGGCGCCGCTGCTCTATCACGGCGGGCGCTTCTACACCGAGCGGCTGATCTAGCGGCGGATCGCCGCGCCGTCGCCGGGCGGCCCGACCCGGCCCGCTACCGCCCGTACGTGGCGGCGAAGCGCTGCTGCAGGTAGTCGTGCGTCGTGATCGGCGCGTGGCGCGGCGCTTCGCCCGCGGGCACGCACGAGGGGATCGCGGCGACCAGCGCCTCCGGGTTCGGGTCGAGGAAGAAGGCGATCGAATGCCGCTCGGCCGCCGGCCGGCGCACGCGGTGCGGCGTCGAGACGTAGACGTCGTTGGTCCAGCGCATCAGGCAGTCGCCGATGTTGCAGACGAAGGCGCCGGGCAGCGCGGGCACGTCGATCCAGCCGCCGTCGCGCCGCCGCACCTGCAGCCCGGCGACGCCGTCGGTCGCCAGCAGCGTGACGTTGCCGTAGTCCGTGTGGACGCCGGCGCCGGGGCGGTCCGCCTCGGCCGCCGCCGTGGACGGCGACGGCGCCGGATAGCGCAGCAGGCGCAGGGTGGCGAGCGGGCGGTCGATCCGGTCGGCGAAGAAATCCTCCGGCAACTCCAGGTCGAGCGCGAACGCCCGGTGCAGCCGCGTGCCGACCTCGAGCACCGCGTCGAAGTAGGCTTGCAGCGTGGCGCGGAAGTCCGGCAGCGGCGGCCAGACGTTGGCCGGCCGGGTGCGGCCGTCGTCGCTCCAGATCAGGTTGAAGGCCTCCTTGTGGTCGGCCGCCGCTTTTTCGTCGAGCGCCTCGACACCCAGGCCGACGTAGCCCCGGTTGCTGCCGAGCCGGTCGATCGCCATTTCACGCTTGGCCGCGGCGGGCAATGCGAACAGGCGCGCGCCCTGGGCGAACGCCGCCTCGACCAGCGCGGCCGGCACGCCGTGGCCGGCGATGGCGAAGAAGCCGACGTCGCGGCAGGCGGCGCCGATGCGCGCGGCGACGGCGCGGCGGGCGGCCTCGTCGGGCGCGGCCAGGCCGGCGATGTCGACGAGGGGGATGCCAGCGACGGGCGCGGCGGGCAGGCGGTCGGGAGCGGTCATGCGGGGAAGTCCTTCCATCTCGGTCGGGCGGTGCCGGTCGCGGGCGGCGCCCTCCCCCGCCATCATCCCCTGCCGACGGCCGACTCGTGCCAGTTCTTCAGCAGCAGCCGACCGATGCCGCTGACCACCATGAAGAACAGGAAGCCCAGCAGCGTCGCGGCGATGACCTCGGCGAACAGCAGCGCGGTGTACATGCGGCCCTGGGCGAAGACGATCTGCACGCCCAGGCCGCCCTGCGCGTTGCCCGAGCCGATGATGAACTCGCCCACGATGGCGCCGATCACCGACAGCCCGGCGGAGATGCGCAGCCCCGCGATGATGTGCGGCAGCGCGCCGGGCAGCTGCAGCTTGGCGAAGGACGTGAAGCGGCTGGTGGTGTGCAGCGCGAACAGCTCGGTGAGGTTGCGCGAGGTCGAGCGCAGTCCCAGCAGCGTGTTGTTGACGACCGGGAACAGCGCCATGATGAAGCTGATGACGATCACCGACAGGTCGTTGTAGCCGAACCAGAGCACGATCAGCGGCGCGACGGCCACCACCGGCACGGTCTGCAGCAGCACCGCGTACGGGTAGATGCTGCGTTCGAGCAGGCGCGACTGGCTCATCAGCGCCGCCAGCCCGATGCCCCCGACGATCGCCAGCAGGTAGCCCAGCGTCGCCTCCTTCAGGGTGGTGAGCGTGGCGAGCGCCAGCACGCCGGCGTTCTCGGCCACGGCCGCCGCCACCTCCTGCGGCGCCGGCACCAGGTAGCCCTTGCCCTGGTAGACGGTGGCGGTCAGCAGCCACCACGCCGCGATGGCGAGCACCGCGACGGCGCCGACCGGCCAGGCCGCCTGCGCGAAGGCGGCCGCGCGCGAGGTCGGCCGCACGACGGCGTCGGCGGCGGGGCCGCGGCCGGCGGACTTGCGCGCGCCGGAGATGACGGTGATGGGCGAGGAGGACATGGCGTGGGGTTCCGTGGCGCAGGGCGCGGTCGGTCGGTGGGTCGGTCGGACGTCAGGCGGGGATGGGGCGGCGCAGCGCGGCCGTGACCTCGCCGGTGAGCCGCGCGAACTCGGGCGCGGCGCGCAGCTCCGGCGCGCGCGGGAAGGCGAAGGGCACGTCGACGACGTCGACGATGCGGCCCGGGCGCGGCGACATCACCACCACGCGGTCGGACAGGAACACCGCCTCGTGCACGTTGTGCGTGACCAGCACGGCCGTGAAGCCGGCCTGGCGCCACAGGGCCGAGAGCTCCTCCTGCAGGATGTCGCGCGTGAGCTCGTCGACGGCGGCGAGCGGCTCGTCGAGCAGCAGCAGACCGGGGCGCAGCGCCAGGGCGCGGGCCAGCGACAGCCGCATGCGCATGCCGCCCGAGAGGTGGTGGGGATAGGACTTCTCGAAGCCCGCCAGCCCGACCAGCGCCAGCGCCTCGGCGGCGCGCGCGCGGCGCTCGTCCGGCGGGTGGCCCTCCAGTTCCATCAGCAGCTGGGCGTTGCGCTCGACGTTGCGCCAGGGCAGCAGCGCGGCCTCCTGAAACACGAAGGCGGTCTCGACGTCCGCCGGCCGCTCGCAGGTGCCGGTGCTGGGCGCGACCAGCCCGGCGACGATGCGCAGCAGCGTCGACTTGCCGCAGCCCGACGGCCCGACGATCGACACGAACTCGCCCGCGCGCAGGTCCAGGTCGACCCGGTCGAGCGCCCGCAGGCCGTTGTCGAAGCGCTTGGAGACGCCTTTCAGATGGATGTCGGCACCACGGGACATGTCAGTGCTCCATGGCGCAACGCGCCACCCAAGGCCGATGAAACCGGCACGACGCGATACCGGAAACACCGTGGAACCGGCTCCGCCGGGCCACCGGTGTTGCCCCCTGCAAGGGGGTTGGCGAAGCGACACGGAGTGCGCGAAGACTGGGGGTGGTCTTCATCTCAGCACCCGGGGACCAGCGTGCGGTCGTAGGCCTGCTTCTCGTCGAAGCCGGCCGGCAGGAAGGCGACGCTGCGCAGCTGGCCGGCGAGTTCGCTCCAGCGCGCGTCGCTCATGCAGCCGATGCGGCCCAGGTCGTGGGAGATCAGCTTCTCGATCATCTCCTTGTTGGCCGCGTCGTAGACGGCCGGCGAGATCTGCTTGTTCATCTCCGCGAACATCGGCTTCAGTCCCGAGGGGTCGCGCACGTAGTTGGCCCAGCCCTTCTGCACGGCGGCGACGGTAGCCTTCACCAGTGCCGGGTTCTTCTTGATCATGTCGTCGGTGGTGAAGAGGACGTTGTACGGCCGGTAGCCCAGCGAGGCCAGCGTGATCGACTGCACCGGGATGCCGGCCTCGGCCATGCGCGCGGGCAGGTAGAGCGAGTAGCCCTGCTGCACCATCCTGGGGTCGTTGCGGAACAGGCTCAGGTCGCCGCTGACCGGGATCTCGCGCGTGCCGGCGAGCTTGTACTGCTTCTTGGTCCATTCCCAGTAGGCGTTGCCGACGTTGACCGCGAAGGTGCGGCCCTGCAGGTCGACGATGGATTTCACGGCCGGATCGGCGTGATAGACCAGCGCGTAGGGCACGTGGTCGAGGTGCGCGAACACCGCCCGCACCGGGGCACCGCGCAATCGCGCGAGCAGCACGTCGTCGGCGTTGCCGATGCCGAACTCGGCCTGGCCGGAGGCCACCTGCGGGATGGTCTGGATCTTCGGGCCGCCCTGCAGCACGCTGATCCTCAGGCCGGCGGCGCGGCCCAGGTCGTCCTGCTGCGCCTGCCAGTAGCCGGCCTGGTCGGGCTGCGCGAACCAGTTGGTGAGGATGCGCACCGGCCGGACGTCCTGCGCCGCCGCCGGCAGCGCGGCGAGCGAAACGGCGGCCAGCGCCAGCGCGAGGGCGGTGCGGCGGAAAAGGGCTGCGGTCATGTCGGATTCCGTGGAGCGTGGGGGATGGGAAAGAGGCGATGCGGGATTCATGCCGCGAGCCAGGGGATCTGGCCGGCGGCGTAGCGCCAGGTCTGGAACACGCTGTTGAGCCGGCCCGGGCCGGTCCGGCGCGCGGCGGCGTCGGGGTATTCGGCAAACCAGGGGATCACGTACTCCCAGACCACCTCGCCCGCGCGCGTGACCTCGAACAGCCGGCCCGTGGCCGACTCGGTGATGTGCACGTTGCCGTTGGGCAGCGGCTGCGCGTTGCCCATGAAGGCGGTGAAGAAGGCGTTGACCATCTCGTCGGCGTACGACCAGGTCACCTCGTTCGTCGCCGGATCGATCTCCAGCACGCGCGAGAAGGCGACGTGGGCGCCGGCGCGGAAGTTGCCGTTGTCGAAGGCCAGGATGCGGCCGTTGGGCAGCGCCACTGGCGCGTGCTGGTGCGACACCACGCTCGGCGGGATGTGCAGCGCGACGTCGCCCGTGGCCTTGTCCACGCCGATGATGCCGGCGGTGGTGCGCAGGCTCATGAGCACGCGGCCCTCGCCGTCGACGTCCAGCCCGTTGACCAGCGGCCAGTGGTAGCGGCCGAAACCCGGGTGGATCGGGAAGTCGGCCGGATCGAGGTGCTCCCACGACTTCCATTCCCAGACCAGCTCGCCGGCGCGGTTCACCTCGCGGATCACGTCGCCGACCATCGGCTCGTCCGGGCCGTGCGCGGTGCCGCCGGGCACGCGCTCGGCGAAACCGGGCGGCACCGGGGCGCAGGCGGCGTAGAGCAGGTTGCCGTTGGCGAGCCAGCGCGCGTCGTGGTGGTGCGCCGGGTCCTCGTAGTGCCAGACGACCTCGCCCTCGGGCGTGACCTCGGAGAAATCGCCGCCGTGCCACATCGACCAGGCCGCGTAGAGGTCGGGCGAGTTCGCGTGGCTGCCGTTGTAGCCCAGGTTGCCGTTCTCCAGGATGACCGCGTGGCGACCGGGGCGCACCGGCATCCGCCACTCGTGGACCACGGTGCCTTCGATGTCGATCAGGACGACGCGGCCGCCGGCCGTCTGCGGCGCGATGAGCGTGTAGCCGCCGGCGGACAGCGCCGGATCGTGGGCGATGAGGCCGACGCCACGGCGGCGCTGGGTGATCTGGTCGACGGTGGTGGCCAAGACGGGCTCCTGGGAAGCTGGGATGGGGCGAATCTATGCCGATGTCCGCGTCCGTAAAACCTGATTGTTTCGAACGGCGCGTCAGCAAAAACCGTACAGTGCCCCGATGCGCTCGATTTCCCAGAACTTCCGCTGCTTCGACGAGGTGGCCCGGCGCGGCTCGATCCGCAAGGCCGCCGAGTCGCTGCACCTCACCGCCGCCGCCGTGCACCAGCAGGTGCTCAACCTGGAGGAGCAGGTCGGCACGCCGTTGTTCGACCGCCTGCCGCGCGGCATGCAGCTGACCACCGCCGGCGAGATCATGGTGGCGGCGGTGCGCCGCGCCCAGCGCGACTTCGACCACGCGCTGACCCAGGTCGAGGACCTGCGCTCGCTGCGGCGCGGCCACATCAACCTCGCCGTCTCGCACTCGTCGGCCGAGCAGCTGGTGCCCGAGGTGATCGAGGCGGCCATGAAGCGCTACCCGGGCGTGACCTACGGCGTGCGCTCGGGCAACGGCGAGAGCATCCTGAAGTGGGTCGCCAACGGCGAGGCCGACCTCGGCTTCTGCCTGCGCCGCAAGCCCCCGCCGGGCATCGAGGAGGTGCGCGCCTTCCCGCAGCAGCTCGGCCTGGTGACGGCGCCGGGCCATCCGCTCGCGCCGCCGCCGGGCCGCCTGCCGCGCCTGCGCGACTGCCTGGACCACCCGCTGATCCTGCTCACGCCCGACACCGAGCTGCGCGCGATGGTCGACCAGATCGACCTGCGCGAGCACCGCGCCGCCCGCCCGCTGGTGGAGACCAGCTCGGTGGCGATGGTGCGGCGCCTGGTGGCCGGCGGCACCGGCATCGGCTTCCTGATCCCGGAGAACGTGGCCGAGGACGTGGCGCAGGGCCGCATCGTCTGGACCGCCCTGGCCGATGCCGGCTCGCGCTCCTTCAGCTGCCTCTACCAGCGCAGCGGCCAGACGACGTCGGTGGCGATGGGCATGTTCCTGCAGTTCCTGGAGGCGGCGCTGATGGCCATCGGCCAGCGCTTCGACGCCCTCGGTCCGCCGCTGCGCCAGGACGGCTTCGCGCGGTAGGCTCGGCGGCCATGACCGAACGCAAGACCCACCTCGACGCCGTCGCCATCCGCGTGCTGGTCGCCTGCTGCGCGTTCTGGGGGCTGCAGCAGATCCTCATCAAGTCCACCGTGGCCGAGGTGCCGCCCATGTGGCAGGCCTCGCTGCGCATGGCCGGCGCGGTGCTGCTGCTGATGGCGTGGTGCCGCGCGCGCGGCATCGCGCTGTTCGGCCGCGACGGCACGCTCGCCGGCGGACTGCTGGTGGGATCGCTGTTCGCGGGCGAGTTCGTCTGCATCTACGTCGGGCTGCAGCACACCAGCGCCTCGCGCCTGACGGTGTTCCTCTACACCGCGCCCTTCGTCGTGGCGCTGCTGCTGCCGCGCTTCGTGCCGGGCGAGCGCCTGCGCGGCGTGCAGTGGCTGGGGCTGGCGCTGGCCTTCGCCGGCGTGGTGGTGGCCTTCGGCGAGAGCCTGTTCGGCCACGGCGCGGGCACCGGCCGGTGGCGCGGCGACGCCCTCGGGCTCGCCGGCGGCGTGCTGTGGGGCCTGACGACGCTGGCGATCCGCACCACCCGCCTCGCGACCGCCAGTGCGGAGAAGACGCTCTTCTATCAGATCGCCGTCACGGCGGCGGTGACGCCGGTGCTGTCGCTGCTGACGGGCGAGGCGCGCGGCCTGTCGTACTCGGCCGCCGCCTGGGGCTCCATCGCGCTGCAGACCGGCATCGGCGCCTTCGCCAGCTACCTGGCGTGGATGTGGCTGCTGCGCCATTACCCGGCCACGCGCATCGCCTCCTTCACCTTCCTGACGCCGGTGTTCGCGCTGGTGTTCGGCGTCGCGCTGCTGGGCGAGCCGCTCACCCTGCAACTGCTGCTGGCGCTCGCCGGCGTCGGCCTGGGCGTGGTGATGGTCAACCGCGGCACGGCGCCGCGCCCGGCCGGGGCGCCGGCGACGGCGACGGCGACGGCGACGGCGGTCATGCCCGCCTCGGCCGCGCCGCCCGCCGACCCGGCCGCGCCCGCCCCCACGACCATCCGACCCCGATGAACTTCCAGACCGTCCTCGACGAGATCGACGCCGAGATCCGCCCGCTGCTGGGGGCCGCCGGCACCGTGGCCAGCTACATCCCCGCACTCGCGCGCGTGCCGGCCGAGCGCTTCGGCATCGCCCTGCGCACCCACGACGGCGAGGAGGCTTGCGCCGGCGACGCGCGCGAGCCGTTCTCGATCCAGAGCGTGTCCAAGCTCTTCACGCTGACGCTGGCCATGCGCTGCCTGGGCGACCGGCTGTGGGAACGCATCGGCCGCGAGCCCTCGGGCAACCCGTTCAACTCGCTGGTGCAGCTGGAGTTCGAGGCCGGACGCCCGCGCAACCCGTTCATCAATGCCGGCGCGCTGGCGGTGGCCGACCGGCTGGTCACGCAGGCGCGCGCCGGCGCGTGCGAGGGCGACGGCGACCGTCCCGGCGGCGGACCGCGCGACGCCCGCGACGACATCCTGGCGCTGATGTCGGACCTCGCCGGCGAGGCGGTCGCGTTCGACGCGGAAGTCGCCGCGTCCGAGGCGGCGACGGGCTTCCGCAACGTCGCCCTGGTCAACTTCATGAAGAGCTTCGGCAAGATCGACAACGACGTGGCCGACGTGCTGGACATGTACTTCCACCAGTGCGCGATCCGCATGAGCTGCGCGCAGCTCGCGCGCGCGGCCGGCTTCCTTTGCCGCGACGGCATCCATCCGCTGAGTGGCGAGCGTGCCGACGGTGGTGGCACCGATGCCGAGGCCGTCGTCACCGACTGCCAGGCCCGCCGCATCAACGCGCTGATGCTGACCTGCGGCACCTACGACGCCGCCGGCGACGTCGCCTTTTCCATCGGCCTGCCCTGCAAGAGCGGCGTGGGCGGCGGCATCGTCGCCGTGGTGCCCGACCGGCTCACCCTGTGCGTCTGGTCGCCCGCGCTCGACGCCGCCGGCAACTCGCTGCTGGGGCTGAAGGCGCTGGAGCTGTTCGTGGGGAAGACGGGGTTGTCGGTGTTCTGAGCCGGCGCCGCGCGTTGCCGCGCGACCAGCCCGCTCACCAGCCTTCCGACCCCGGCGCGCCCTTGAACGGGCCGACCAGCTCGGGCGTGATCCAGCCGGCGTAGAAACGGCCGGGCTGGGGCACCACGCGCAGGCCGTCGACGCGGCAGTCGAGCGGCTGCGGGTAGAAGGCGACGTGGCCGGCCAGGGCGGCGTAGTGCGGCAGCGGCGCCGGATACCACCAAGCCACGGCCTCGAAGCGCCGGCCGTCCGGCAGCAGCACCGACGCATAGCGCGCCGTGCCCTTCCACTCGCAGAACGAGTCGCCGGCGGCCGGCACGATCAGGTCCTGGCGCACGTCGGCGCGCGGCAGGTACCAGGTCGGCGGGCTGGCGGTCTCCCGCACGCACAGGGCGCGCCGGGTGCGGGCGATCTCGACGTCGCCGGCGTGGACGACGACCTCGCGCGCGTCGGGCGCGATGCGCGGCGGGCGGGGGAAATCCCAGACCGACACCTGGCCGGGACCGGGCGCGACGGCGAACGGCGGGCGCACGTCGCCCACGTGGCGCCACAGCGAGCGCGCCCAGGCGCGGCGTTCCTGTTCGTCGTCGTCGTCGCGGGAAGCGGATGCGTCGGCGGTCATGGCGGCAATCTCCTGTGAGGACTTCCACCCCATCATGCCGACATCGGCCCCGGCCCGTAGTACGGTCGCCCCATGAACGACGAACTCGAACCCATTCAGGAAGCCACCCGCTGGCGCGACGAAGCCTGGACCGCGCAGGTCATCAAGAACGAGGACGACGACGGCTGGGCCGTGGCCATGACGCGCCACGGCGACCCCGAGCCCGCGCTGGTCGGCCCCTGGACCATGGGCCGCGACAAGAAGAACCCCAAGCCGCTCGACGCGCCCGCCTTCCACACCCTGGTCAAAACCGCCAACGAGGTCCTGCGCCGCCACGAGCAGCAGCTGCACGCGCGGCTGAACAAGCACGTGAACGTGGGCGACGGTTCCGAGCGCATCCGCGTGGCGCTGCGCATCGTGCCGGACGAGGACAACCCGCACGCCGTGCTCAGCGCCCAGGACGCGCACGGCGACACGCTCGCCGAGATCCGCGTGCCGCCGACCTTCAGGCTGACGGCCGACGCCGCCGCCGCGTGGATCGAGAACGGCTACGAGCGGCCGCGCTGAGACCCTGCCGACACTTTCAGATCGCGCCGGCCGCGCGCAATGCCGCGCGTTGCGCGGCGTCGAGCCCGAACTCGGCGAGCACCTCGTCGGTGTGCTGGCCCAGGGCCGGCGGCGCGTGGCGCAGCACCGGCGGGTTGTCCGCCAGCCGCAACGGACTGGCGACGCCGACGATGCGCTCGATGCCGTCGCCCAGCGCCCGGCCGTCGCGCGGCAGCGCCACGGCCAGGCCGCGCGCCTTCACCTGCGGGTCGTCGAAGGCCTGCGCGATGTCGTTGATCGGCCCGCAGGGCACGGCCTTGTCCTCCAGCAGCGCGATCCAGTCGGCCGTGGTGCGCGTGCGCGTGACCTCCCGCATCGCCGGGATCAGCACCGCGCGGTGCGTCACGCGCAGCGTGTTGGTGGCGAAGCGCTCGTCGGCCGACCACTCCGGATGCCCGGCGGCCTCGCAGAAGCGGGCGAACTGGCCGTTGTTGCCGATGGCCAGCAGCATCGCGCCGTCCTGGGTCGGGAAGTCCTGGTAGGGCGCCAGACTCGGGTGGCTGTTGCCCTGGCGCTGCGGCACGCCGCCGGTGTTGAGGAAGGCGCTGGCCTGGTTGGCCAGGATCGCCATGCCGACGTCGAGCAGCGCCATGTCGATGTGCTGGCCTCGACCGGTGCGATGGCGCACCTCCAGCGCGGCGAGGATGGCCGTGCTGGCGTAGACGCCGGTGAACAGGTCGGTGAGCGCCACGCCCACGCGCAACGGCCCGCCGCCGGGCGCGTCGTCCGGACGGCCGGTGATGCTCATCATCCCGCTGGTGGCCTGGATCATCAGGTCGTAGCCGGCGCGGTTGGCGTGCGGCCCGTCGTGGCCGAAGCCGGTGATGCTGCAGTAGACGAGGCGCGGGTTGGCCGCGCGCAGGCTTTCGAAGTCGAGGCCGTACTGCGCGAGACCCCCGGTCTTGAAGTTCTCCACCACGATGTCGCTCCGCGCGGCCATGCGCTGCAGCAGCGCCTGCCCCTCGGGCGTGGCCATGTCGACGGTGACCGAGCGCTTGTTGCGGTTGCAGGCCGTGAAGTAGGTGGCCTGGTCGGTGTCGCGGCCCTCGGCGTCCTTCAGGAACGGCGGGCCCCAGGCGCGCGTGTCGTCGCCCACGCCGGGCCGCTCGATCTTCACGACGTCGGCGCCCAGGTCCGCGAGGATCTGCGTGCACCACGGGCCCGCGAGCACGCGGGAGAGGTCGAGCACCTTGATGCCCGCGAGGGCGCCCGCGGTCTTGTCCGTCGTCATCCGCGCGCGACTCAGTTCGAGAACGCCGCGATGCCGGTGATCGCGCGGCCCAGGATCAGCGCGTGGATGTCGTGCGTGCCCTCGTAGGTGTTGACCACCTCCAGGTTCACCAGGTGGCGCGCGACGCCGAACTCGTCGCTGATGCCGTTGCCGCCCATCATGTCGCGCGCCAGGCGGGCGATGTCGAGCGCCTTGCCGCAATTGTTGCGCTTCATGATCGAGGTGATCTCGACCGAGGCCGTGCCCTCGTCCTTCATGCGGCCCAGGCGCAGGCTGCCCTGCAGGCCCAGCGCGATCTCGGTCTGCATGTCGGCCAGCTTCTTCTGGATCAGCTGGTTGGCCGCCAGCGGGCGGCCGAACTGCTTGCGGTCGAGCGTGTACTGGCGGGCGCGGTGCATGCAGTCCTCGGCCGCGCCGAGCGCGCCCCAGGAGATGCCGTAGCGGGCGCTGTTGAGGCAGGTGAACGGGCCCTTGAGGCCCTGCACCTCGGGGAACGCGTTCTCCTCGGGGCAGAAGACGCCGTCCATCACGATCTCGCCGGTGATGCTGGCGCGCAGGCCGACCTTGCCGTGGATCGCCGGGGCGCTGAGGCCGGCCATGCCCTTCTCCAGCACGAAGCCGCGGATCGGGCCGACGGCGCCGGCCTCGCTGACCTCCTTGGCCCACACCACGAAGACGTCGGCCAGCGGCGAGTTGCTGATCCACATCTTGCTGCCCGACAGCGAATAGCCGCCCGGCACCTTCTTGGCGCGGGTGGCCATGCTGCCCGGGTCGGAGCCGTGGTCGGGCTCGGTCAGGCCGAAGCAGCCGATCCATTCGCCCGTCGCCAGCTTCGGCAGGAACTTCTGCTTCTGCGCCTCGGTGCCGAACTCGTTGATCGGCACCATGACGAGCGAGCTCTGCACGCTGGCCATCGAGCGGTAGCCCGAATCGACGCGCTCGACCTCGCGGGCGATCAGGCCGTAGGCGACGTAGTTCAGGCCCGGGCCGCCGTACTGCTCGGGGATGGTCGGGCCGAGCAGGCCCAGCTCGCCCATCTCGCGGAAGATCGCCGGGTCGGTCTCGCCGCTGCGGAAGCCCTCGACGACGCGCGGGGCGAGGCGCTCCTGGCAGTAGGCGTTGGCGGCGTCGCGGATCATGCGTTCGTCGTCGGTGAGCTGGGCGTCGAGCAGCAGCGGGTCGTCCCAATGGAAGAAAGCTTTGGTGGCCATGGCGCGTGTCTCCGGGTCGTTGGATGGGTCTGGAAGGATCACCCATGCTAAGCCTCGCGACCGGGCCGCGCAAACGATGATTCGACACCCAGTCATGCGCAAAACGCACGTCAAGGCGCGATGATGCCTACCTGCACCGGGCGATTCCAAGCGAAGGCGCATCGATTTCCACCATGCAACCCACGCATACCATGCGAAGAAAAATCCCGTCGACCCAGGCGCTGGTCTGCTTCGAGGCCGCCGCGCGCCACGAGAGCTACACGCGCGCCGCGCAGGAGCTGTCGCTCACGCAGAGCGCCGTGTCGCGCCAGATCACGGCGCTGGAGGCCTTCCTGGGCATGGCGCTGTTCCGGCGCACCCGGCACGGCGTCGCGCTGACGCCGGCCGGCGCCGACTACGCGCGGCAGATCGCGCGCCAGCTCGACACCATGGAGCGCGACACGCTCGACGCGATGGCGCGCCGGGGCCAGGGCGGCGCGCTGCAGCTGGCGGCGGTGCCGACCTTCGCGACCCGCTGGCTGATCCCGCGGCTGCCGGACTTCGCGGCGCGGCACCCGGACATCACGGTGCACATCGAGACGCGCACCCGCCCCTTCCTGTTCACCGACACGCCCTTCGACGCCGCGCTCTGGGCGGGCACGGCCGCGCAGGCGGCGAACTGGGCCGGCACGCGCTCGACCGTGCTGCTGCCGGAGGACGTCGTGCCGGTCTGCAGCCCGGCGCTGATCGCGCCGCGCACGTGGATCGACCCGGCGGCGATCGCGCGACTGCCGCTGCTGCAGCAGAGCACGCGCCCCGACGGCTGGCGCCAGTGGTTCGAGGCCCAGGGCGTGGAAGCGCCGCACGCGCACGGCGGTCCGCGCTACGAGCTGTTCTCCATGACCGCGACGGCCGCCGGCCACGGGCTGGGCTGCGCGTTGATCCCGCGCATGCTGATCGAGGCCGAGCTCGCGCGCGGCGAACTCGTGATCGCCTGCGACCGGCCGCTGCGCGGCGAGCGCGGCTACTTGCTGGTGGAACCCGCGCTGCCGGACGAGCGGCCGGCGCTGGCGCTGTTCCGCGACTGGATCGCGGCGCAGGCGCGAGGCGAACCCTGAGGTTCCCGGGCCGTTGCCGGCGGCGTGCGCGGTCCGGCGTTCGCGCGACCGGCGGGTCGAGACGGTCGCCGGCGACAGCGCCTGGGCATGCCCACCGATACGGCGGGGCGCGCCCGGGCGGCATCCTCCGGTCCTTCGTCGCTTCGCCGACGCCATCGACTTCCTCGTGCCCCCATGCTCCAGACCCTGATCCCCTTCCTCGTCCACTGGGCCGTCATCGCCTTCTCGCTCTGGGTGGCCAGCCACCTGTTCCGCGGCCTGCGCTTCGACACCACCGGCGCGCTGGCGGTATCGGCCCTGCTGCTGGGCTTCGCCAACGCGGTGGTCAAGCCGCTGCTGATCGTGCTGACGCTGCCGCTGACCTTCCTGACCTTCGGATTGTTCCTGCTGGTCATCAACGCGCTGATGATCCTGTTGGTCTCGGCGCTGGTGCGGGGCTTCCGGGTCTCGGGCTTCTGGACCGCCTTCTTCGCCAGCATCTTCGTCTCGCTGCTGAGCCTGGTGATCGCCTCGCTGCTCGGCGGCGGCGGCGATCCGGCGATGGAGATCCGGATGCCGCAGGGCGGCCTCTGGCTATGACCCCGTCGCCGCGCCCGCGCGCCGGGCCGCGAGCGCCACGTACCAGTCCAGGCAGCCCGGATTGGCCATCGCCTCCTTGTTGACCACCTTCTCCAGCGGCTGGCCCAGCAGCAGCTTCTTGATCGGCAGCTCCTGCTTCTTGCCCGACAGCGTGCGCGGGATCTCCGCCACCTGGTGCACCTCGTCGGGCACGAAGCGCGGCGACAGCGAGGTGCGGATGGCCTGGGCGATGCGCTCGCGCAAGGCGTCGTCGAGCACGACGCCGTCGCGCAGCACCACGAACAGCGGCATGCAGCTCTCGCGCCCCAGGTATTCGAGGTCGACCACCATCGAGTCGACCACCTCCGGCAGGCGCTCGACGGCGCTGTAGATCTCGCTGGTGCCCATGCGCAGGCCCTGGCGGTTGATGGTGGCGTCGCTGCGGCCGTAGATGACGCAGCCGCCGTCCGCGCCGATGCGCAGCCAGTCGCCGTGGCGCCAGACGCCCGGGTAGGTGTCGAAGTAGCTCGACAGGTAGCGCGCCCGGTCCGGGTCGTTCCAGAGGTACAGCGGCATCGACGGGATGGGCTGCACGCAGACCAGCTCGCCGACCTCGCCGACGACCGGCTGGCCCTGCTCGTTCCAGGCCTCGACCGCCGCGCCGAGCTGGCGGCACTGCATCTGGCCGGGCACCTCGGGCAGCTCGCGGTGGCCGCCGACGAAGGCGCCGCAGAAGTCGGTGCCGCCGGAGATGTTGCACCACCACACGCCGGACGCGCCGGCGGCGGCGAGCTGCGCGCTGCCCCAGCGCTGCACCTCCTCGGGCAGGGGCGAGCCGGTGCTGCCGAGCGCGCGCACGTGCGAGAGGTCGCCGCAGGCCGCGACGTCGAGTCCGGCCTTCATGCAGTTGGCGAAGTAGGCCGCGCCGGCGCCGAAGAAGGTGACGCGGTGGCGCGCCACGAAGCGCCACAGCACGCCCCAATCGGGCCGCTCGCGGCTGCCGGCCGGATGGCCGTCGTACAGCACGACGGTCGCGCCCATCGCCAGGCCCGCGAGCTGCGAGTTCCACATCACCCAGCCGGTGGAGCTGTACCAGTGGTAGCGCTCGCCGGCGTTGTTGGCGCCGTAGGCCGCGCCGATGTCGTTGTGCAGCCCGCACGCGTGCATCGTGAGGATGATGCCGCCCTGCCCGTGGACGATGGCCTTGGGCAGGCCGGTGGTGCCGCTCGAATAGAGGATCCAGATCGGGTGGTCGAAGGGCAGCCACTCGGGCTCGAAGGCGGCGACCTCGGCGTCGTCGCGCGCGGCGGCTTCGGCCCAGTCGGCCTCGGCATCCAGCGCGCCGGTGGCGAAGCCGCTGCGCACGAGCAGCAGATGGCGCACGCTGGGCAGCTGGTCGCGCAGCTCGCGCACCACCGCCGAGCGGTCGAGCGGCCGGCCGCCGTAGTGCACGCCATCGGTGGCGATGAGCACGACCGGCTCGATCTGGCGGAAACGGTCGACCACGGCGGCGGTGCCCATGTCGGGCGCGCACACGCTCCAGACCGCGCCGATGCTCGAACACGCCAGGAAGGCGACGATGGTCTCGGGCACGTTGGGCAGGTAGGCCGCGACACGGTCGCCGCGCCGCACGCCGAGCGACCTCAGCGCCAGCGCGACCGAGGCGACCTGGCGCCGCAGTTCGGGCCACGACAGCTCGCGCACGACGCCGCGCTCGTCCTCGGCGACGATCGCCGGCACGCCGGCCGCGTGCGCGGCGTCGACGTGGCGCAGCACCTCGCGCGCGTAGTTCACTCGCGTGCCGGGGAACCACACCGCGCCCGGCATGCGGCGCTCGGCCAGCACCGTCTCCGGCCGGTCGGGCGACCGCACGTCGGCGTAATCCCAGACGCTGCGCCAGAAGCCGTCGAGGTCGGTGACCGACCAGCGCCAGAGCGCGTCGTAGTCGTCGAAGGTGATGCCGCGCGTGGCGCGCAGCCAGTCCTGGTAGCGGCGGATCAGGGGGACGTGGGCGGCGGCGGGGGCGGAGGAAGAAGGGACGGGCGCGGAGGTGGGAGCGGGATGGGCGGTCATGGATGCCAGGGAGCTTAGGTCCGCCGTGCGGCCAGGGGCCCTGGGGAATGTCCGGTGCGCAGGCCGGCGCCTGTCCGCTGCGCGACGCGCCTCAGGGCGCTCGCGCCCCCCGGATCGGCGGTCTGGCCTCACCCCTCGTCCCGTTCTTCCCGTCCTTTCCGTCCTTGTCCTTCCCACCCCCGAACAACCGCTCGATCTGCTGCCCGATGCGCGCCCCGATCGCCGTGCCGACGCCGGGCAGCACCGCCGTGCCCACCGCCGCGCCGGCGAGCGCGGCGCCGGTGAGCGACAGCTCGGGGCTGTCGAGCGTGCCGCCGAGCTTGAGCGGCACGCCGACCACGCCGTCGACGATGTCCACCGCCGCCTCGCCCTCGAGCCGGCGGTTGAGGATGCGCGCGTTGCCCGTCGCGGTGAGGATGCCCGAGCGCGCCTTCAGGTCGCGGTAGTTCAGCTCCACGCCGTCGTCGGTGGTGCGCGTGTCGAGCGTTCCGGTAAGCTGGTCGAGCGGCGTGCGGCCGCCGCGCGTGGTGCCGGCGCTCTTCACGGCGCGGGCGAGGTCGAAGCGCGTGAGCGTGGCCGGCCGCACGTCGAAGCGGGTGCGCGTGCGCAGGCCCCGCCACAGCGCCGGCACGGTGTCGCCGGTGGCGTCGAAGGTGGTGTCGCCGCGCAGCGTGCCCGCCACCGGGGCGCCGCGTCCGAAGGTCTGCAGCAGCAGTTCCAGGTCGATCCGCTGCGGCTGCAGCTGCCCGGTCAGGGTCATCCGGCCCTCTGGCGCCGTCTGCAGGGCCGCGTCGCCGTTCCAGGTGCCGTTGGCCAGCTCGACGATCACGCGCCAGCGGTCGGTCTGCGGGTCCTCGCGCTCGATGCGCGCCCGCGCGGGCGGCTCGACCTCGCGGCGGCGGACCTCGGCGGTGCGCGGGCGCCAGTGCGGGTCGAATTCGGCCTCGCCGTCGTAGCGCAGGGCGATGCCCCGGCGGTCGATCCAGGTCAGGTCGGTGAAGCGCGCGCGCGGCACGGGCGTGTCGGCCACCTTCCAGGCGCCGGTGGCCTCCGACACGCCGGCGCCGCCCTTGCCGCGGAAGGCCCGTACCGAGCCTCGCGGCAGGGCGATGCCGTCGGCCTCGACCGCCTCCAGGCGCAGCTCGCGCGCGAAGACCGCGCCCCACGGCATCACGGCCGAGGCGCGGCGCACGCGGATGGGCTCGTCCTGCACGGTGGCGACGTCCTCCACCACGACGTTCGGGCGCGGCCACAGCGACCAGTGCAGGCGGCCGATCCTCAGTCCGATGCCGGTGCGCTCGTCGAACTCCCGGATCACGCGCGCGGCGACCTCGTCGTCGCCGGGCAGCTTCCAGATCGCGAATCCCGCCGCGACGGCGGCCACGGCCCCCAGCGCGAGCGCACCCAGGGCCAGTCGTCGTCGAACGGGTGATGTCATGACGTACAGCTTAAGGGTCAACGCGGGCGTCCCACGGCCACGGAAGCGACGGCCGCCGTCGCTATAGTTTTGGGTCCCCGTCCCGCCCCTCCTCCCCTTCAGGAATCCGCATGGCCATCTGGCAAAAAACGATCTCGCTCGACCTGCTCAACCAGGGCGCCCTGAACACCGCCATCTCGCGGCTGGGCATCGAGTTCACCGAGGTCGGCGACGACTTCCTGCGCGGCCGCGTGCCGGTCGACGAGCGCACGGTCCAGCCCTACGGCCTGCTGCACGGCGGCGTGTCGGTGGTGCTGGCCGAGACGCTGGGCTCCAGCGGCGCCTACTACGCCGCGCCCGAGGGCCACCGCGCCGTCGGCCTGGACATCAACGCCAACCACCTGCGCGCGGCCACGGGCGGCTGGGTCACCGGCACGGCGCGGCCGGTGCATCGCGGGCGCACCACGCACGTCTGGCAGATCGACATGACCAACGACGCGGGCGAGCTCACCTGCGTCTCGCGCCTGACGATGGCGATCCTGCTGCCGCGCGCGGAACGCTGACATGGGTGCCCTCTTCCAGTGGCGCGAGGTCCGCGCCCCCGCCGACGGCGCCGTCGTCGCTCCCGACGAGCGCCTGCCGTGGCCGCAGACCGCCGTCATGGGCGTGCAGCACGTGATCGCGATGTTCGGCGCCACCGTGCTGGCGCCGATCCTCATGGGCTTCAACCCCAACATCGCCATCCTGATGAGCGGCGTGGGCACGCTGATCTTCTTCTTCATCACCGGCGGCCGGGTGCCGAGCTACCTCGGCTCGAGCTTCGCCTTCATCGGCGTGGTGATCGCGGCGAGCGGCTACGCCGGGCCGGGGCCCAACGCCAACATCGCCGTCGCGCTCGGCGGCATCGTCGCCTGCGGCGTGCTCTACGTCGCCATCGGGGCGCTGGTGCAGGCCATCGGCACCGGCTGGATCGAGCGCTTCATGCCGCCGGTGGTCACCGGGGCGGTGGTGGCGGTCATCGGCCTGAATCTGGCCAACGTGCCGATCAAGAACATGGCCGCCGGCAACTTCGACGCCTGGATGCAGGCCATGACCTTCCTGTGCGTCGGGCTGGTGGCGGTGTTCGCGCGCGGCATGGTGCAGCGCCTGCTGATCCTGGTCGGCCTGCTGCTGGCGACGGCGGTCTACGCGGTGCTGACCAACGGCCTCGGGCTGGGCAAGCCGGTCGACCTCGGCGGCATCGCCGCCGCGGCGTGGTTCGGCCTGCCGGCCTTCACGGCGCCGGTGTTCACCGGCAACGCCATGCTGCTGATCGCGCCGGTGGCCATCGTGCTGGTGGCCGAGAACCTGGGCCACCTCAAGGCCGTGACCGCCATGACGGGGCGCAACCTCGACCCGCTCATCGGCCGCGCCTTCATCGGCGACGGCGTCGCCACGGTGGTCAGCGGCATGGCCGGCGGCACCGGTGTGACGACCTACGCCGAGAACATCGGCGTCATGGCCGCCACGCGCATCTACTCGACGGCGGTGTTCGTGGTGGCGGCGGTCATCGCGCTGCTGCTGGGCTTCAGCCCGAAGTTCGGCGCGCTGATCCAGGCCATCCCGCTGCCGGTGATGGGCGGCGTGAGCATCGTCGTCTTCGGCCTGATCGCGGTGGCCGGCGCCAAGATCTGGGTCGACAACCGGGTCGACTTCTCGCAGAACCGCAACCTGATCGTGGCGGCCATCACGCTGATCGTCGGCACCGGCGACTTCACCCTGAAGTTCGGCCAGTTCGCGCTCGGCGGCATCGGCACGGCCACCTTCGGCGCGCTGATCCTGTGGGCGCTGCTGGGCCGGGCGCGAAACGCCTGATCGCATCGACGTGACGACCCGGGGCCGGGGATCGGGCGGCGGCGGCGCCAAGACCCCGGGTGCCGACCGAACACCGCGCTATCGCCGGCCGGCCCGCCCCGTTAGACTTCTCCGCTTTTCGGACGAATTCATCCCATGGCCGATGCTTCAGCCGCGCGCACCAAGGCGGTTTTCGAATTCAAGAGCGCCACGCTGCCGCTGATCGCGGTGATCCTGAAGACGGCCGACCTGCGGCTGCTGGCGGCCGCGCTGCAGGAGCAGCTGGCCGATTCGCCGGACTTCTTCGAACAGGAACCGGTCGTCATCGACCTCTCGCAACTGCCCGAGCACCAGGGCGGCGGACCGCCGGCGGCCATCGACTTCCGCGTGCTGCGCGACCTACTCGCGCGCTACCAGACCCAGCCCATCGCCCTGCGCGGCGGCAGCGACGCCCACAACGCCGCGGCGCGCGCCGCCGGCCTGTCGATCGCCGCGATGCCCGTCGCCCCCACCCCCGGCGCCCGCGCGAGCGCGCCGGCCCCCGCCCCGGCCCCGGCCGCCGCGAGCGAGCCCGTGCAGATCGTGCGCGAGGTGCCGGTGCCCGGCAGCACGCTGGTCATCGACAAGCCGATGCGCTCGGGCCAGCAGGTGTATGCGCGCGGCGGCGACGTCATCGTGCTGGCGGTGGTGAACTTCGGCGCCGAGGTCATCGCCGACGGCAACGTCCACGTCTACGCGCCGCTGCGGGGCAAGGCCATCGCCGGCGCCCGCGGCGACACCAGCGCGCGCATCTTCACGACCTGCATGGAAGCCCAGCTCGTGGCCATCGCGGGCATCTACCGCACCTCCGAAGTCGACCTGCCCGCGCACCTGCAGGGCAAGGCGGTCCAGATCCATCTGGACGACAAGAAGCTCTTGATGGACGCCCTCCTCTGATGGCCCGTCCCAAGACAACCCAACAACCGAAAAAGCGTACAAGGAACAAATCGATGGCCAAGATAGTGGTGGTGACCTCCGGCAAGGGCGGCGTCGGCAAGACGACCACGAGCGCCAGCTTCTCGACGGGGCTGGCGCTGGCCGGCAAGAAGACGGCCGTCATCGACTTCGACGTCGGACTGCGCAACCTCGACCTGATCATGGGCTGCGAGCGCCGCGTGGTGTACGACCTCATCAACGTCATCCAGGGCGAGGCCAACCTGACGCAGGCGCTGATCAAGGACAAGCAGTGCGACAACCTGTTCGTGCTGGCCGCCTCGCAGACGCGCGACAAGGACGCCCTCACGCAGGACGGCGTCGAGCGCGTGCTCAAGGAGCTCTCGGCGATGGACTTCGACTACATCGTGTGCGACTCGCCCGCGGGCATCGAGACCGGCGCCCTGATGGCGATGCACTTCGCCGACGAGGCGCTGATCGTCACCAACCCCGAGGTCTCCTCGGTGCGCGACTCCGACCGCATCCTGGGCATGCTCGGGAGCAAGACCAAGCGCGCCAAGGACGGCGCCGAGCCGATCAAGGAGCACCTGCTCATCACGCGCTACAACCCGCACCGCGTGGCCGGCGGCCAGATGCTGTCGCTCGAGGACATCCAGGACATCCTGCGCATCAAGCTCATCGGCGTCATCCCGGAATCGGAGACCGTGCTCAACGCCTCCAACCAGGGCGTGCCCGCCATCCACGACAAGGGCACGGACGTCTCCGAGGCCTACACCGACGTCGTGGCGCGCTTCCTCGGCGAGGACCGCCCGATGCGCTTCACCGAAGCCGAGAAGCCGGGCTTCTTCAAGCGCCTGTTCGGAGGCAAGTAAGCCATGTCCTTCCTCTCCTTCCTTCTGGGCGAAAAGAAGAAAACGGCCACCGTCGCCAAGGAGCGGCTGCAGATCATCCTCGCCCATGAACGCTCGGGCCTGAGCGCCACCAAGCGACCGGACTACCTCCCCGACCTCCAGCGCGAGCTGATGGCGGTCATCTCCAAGTACGTCTCGATCAACCCCGAGGACATCAAGGTCCATCTGGAGCGGCAGGACGACCTCGAAGTGCTGGACATCAAGATCGAGCTTCCCGAAAGCGCACCGACGCCGGCGCCGGCGCGCTGACCGTCCCCCCGCGCGGCGCCGGGTCGCGCAACCTTGGAGAGTGCATCGATGAGCGAGTCGAAATCGCTGGACTGGAACACGCCCGCGGCGCCGCCGGCCGCGGAGAGCCCCGGGATCGGGACCGCCCTGACGTCGCGCGTCGTCACCACCGCCGAGGACCTGCTGCGCGCCATCGCGCGCCAGGCGCGCATGCCCATGGTGCGCATCGGCGAGGCGCTGGTCTCGCTGGGCATGATCACGCCCGAACAGCTCGCCGAGGCGCTGTCGCGCCAGCAGCTCGACCGGCGCGTGCCGGTGGGCGAACTGCTGGTGAACAGCGGCGCGGTCTCGCGCGCCGACCTGCAGGTCGCGCTGACGCGCAAGATGGGCTATCCGCTGGTCGACATCGACGTCTTCCCGGCCGACGCCGAGGCCTTGCGCAAGCTCGGCTACGCCACGGCGCAGCGGCTGCAGATCATGCCGCTGCTCATCCACGAGGGCCGGCTCGTCATCGCGATGGACGACCCGTCCAACCGCCACAGCGCCATCGACGAGGCCGAGTTCAACGCGCAGATGAAGATCGTGCCGGTGCTGGCCCAGTGCCGCGACCTCACCCGCGCGCTGCACACCGCCTACGACCGCATCGGCGCCCTCACCGACAACCGCTTCGCCGGCAACGCTCACCTGCAGCCGCTGGAGTTCGCGCCGGGCAACACCGAGGACCTCCTGCTCACGCTCGAGAAGGAAGGCACCCAGGACAGGAACGACGAGGACGAGCCGATCGAGCAGTCGGACAACTCGCTCGTGCGCATGATCAACCGGATGATCGTCGACGCCCACGAGAGCGGCGTCTCCGACATCCACATCGAGAGCTATCCGGGCCGCGAGAAGATCCGCATCCGCTTCCGCAAGGACGGCCAGCTGCGCACCCACCTGGAGCTGCCGCCGAACTACCGCAACGCCATGATCGCGCGCGTGAAGATCATGTGCGACCTCGACATCAGCGAGAAGCGCAAGCCCCAGGACGGCAAGATCAACTTCGCCAAGTTCTCGCCGCAGCACAAGATCGAGCTGCGCGTGGCCACCATCCCGACCAACAACGGCCTGGAGGACGTGGTGATGCGGATCCTGGCCTCGGCCAAGCCGATCCCGCTGGAGAAGCTCGGCCTGTCGACCAGCAACCTCGAGCGCCTCAAGCGCGCCGTCGAGCGCCCCTACGGCATGGTGCTGTGCGTCGGCCCCACGGGCTCGGGCAAGACCACCACGCTGCACTCCGCGCTCAGCCACATCAACCTGCCCGAGCGCAAGATCTGGACCGCCGAGGACCCGGTCGAGATCACCCAGGCCGGCCTGCGCCAGGTGCAGATCAACCCGCGCATCGACTGGACCTTCGCCAAGGCGCTGCGCTCCTTCCTGCGCGCCGATCCGGACGTCATCATGGTGGGCGAGATCCGCGACGAGGAGACCGCCAAGACCGCCGTCGAGGCCTCGCTCACGGGCCATCTGGTGCTCTCCACGCTGCACACCAACAGCGCGCCCGAGACCGTCACCCGCCTGCTCGACATGGGCATGGACCCGTTCAACTTCGCCGACTCGCTGCTCGCCATCCTGGCGCAGCGGCTGGTGCGGCGGCTGTGCCCGCACTGCCGCACCAGCCGCCCCGCCACGCCGGAGGAGGCCAACGAGCTGCTGGCCGACTACCTGCACGCGTTCGGCGGCGAATCCACGCCCACTGAGCGCGAGGCCGTGCTCGCGTCGTGGTCCCGGCGCCACGGCAAGGACGGCCGCATCCAGATGCATGCGAGCGCCGGTTGCCCGGAATGCGAGGGCACCGGCTTCAAGGGTCGCGCCGGCCTGCACGAGCTGAT
Organism: Variovorax sp. PvP013; assembly: GCF_050435945.1. Classification (NCBI taxonomy): domain Bacteria; kingdom Pseudomonadati; phylum Pseudomonadota; class Betaproteobacteria; order Burkholderiales; family Comamonadaceae; genus Variovorax; species Variovorax sp. PvP013. The sequence continues at coordinate 212,513 of NZ_JBNDLF010000004.1, read as the reverse complement.
GGTGATCTCGCGCGAACTGCGCCACCTCATCCAGACCGGCGCCCGCGCCGAGGCGCTGCAGGCCACCGCCCTGCGCCAGGGCATGCGCACGTTGCGCCAGGACGGCATCGACAAGGTGCTCGCCGGCGTGACGACCATCGACGAAGTGCGCGCCACGAGCAACGCGTGACGGTGCCGCGTCCGATCGAATTTCCGATCAGCAGGCAGATCACCTTTCTATTCACACGATCAATCAGTTAACCTTAACTCACAATTACATCGTGTGAGTAAGTGTGCCGCGCGCATTCCGCCCAGGTAACTCCGAGGATCCGAGTTGAATTTCGACAAGATGAAGATGTGCCATGCGGGTCATGGCAGGTGGGCGCGTGCCGGGCTGTGGATGGCGCTGCTGCTGGGGCTCCAGGGTTGCGCGGTGGTCACCGCGCCGGGTTTCGGCTACGCCGACGCGGGCACCCGCACCAGCGTGCCGCTGGGCCAGTACGTGGCCGGCGACCCGGACAATCCACCCCAGGGCGTGGTCGTGCCGATCACGCGGGAGCTGATCCAGGCCCAGAAACTGTCGCGTCCGCGCGACGTCGCGCCGGAAGTCAAGGCGCTGTTCGGCACCCCCAAGCCCTATACCATCGGCCCGAGCGACGTCGTCGGCATCGTGGTCTACGACCACCCCGACCTGCTGCCCCCGGCCACCGCCGTCATCAGCCAGCAGGTCGACCCCACCGGCATCAGTTCGGCGCCCGGCTTCATCGTCAGCGCGGGCGGCGAGGTGAGCTTTCCGTACATCGGCCGCGTCAAGGTCGCGGGCCTGACCGAGATCGAGGCGAGCGACATGCTCGAGCGCCGGCTCGCCAAGTACATCCGCGAGCCGCAGGTGTCGGTGCGCATCGTGTCGTTCCGCAGCCGCCGCGCCTACGTCGAGGGCGAGGTCCGCACTCCCGGCCTGCAGCCCTTCACCGACGTGCCGATGACGCTGCCCCAGGCGCTCAGCCGCGCCGGCGGCATCACCGCCACGGGCGACCGCGCGGTGGTGCACCTCACGCGCAACGACATCACCACGCGCATCGACCTCATCGCGCTGGAGGAACTGGGCATCAACCCCAACCGCATCCTGCTGCAGAACGAAGACCTCATCACGGTGCGCAGCCGCGAGGAGAACAAGGTCTACGTGATGGGCGAGGCCACGGTGCCCGCGGCGCTGACCATGAACAACGGCCGCCTGTCGCTCAACCAGGCGCTGGGCGAGGCGCGTGGTCCCGACCGCACGACCGGCAACACGGCGCAGATCTACGTCATCCGCAACAACGCGCAGGGCGACCCGGCGCTGTTCCACCTCGACGCGGGCTCGCCCGCCGCGCTGGCGCTGGCCGACAACTTCGCGCTCAAGCCGCGCGACGTGGTCTACATCGACCCGGTGCCGCTGGTGCAGTGGAACCGCATCATCAGCCTCATCCTGCCGAGCGCCCAGGTGCTCTACACCGGCAGCCAGATCTCGACGACACGATGAAATCCGTACTGGTGGTTTGCATCGGCAACATCTGCCGCAGTCCGATGGGCCAGGCCCTGCTCGCCGCGGCGGCGCCCGACCTCGAGGTGACCTCGGCCGGCACCGGCGCGCTCATCGGCCAGGGCGCCGACCCCATCGCGCGCGAACTCATGACCGCCCGCGGGCTCGACATCGAGGGCCACGTCGCGCGCCAGATCAACCAGGCGATGTGCCAGTCCGCCGACCTCATCCTGACGATGGACAACGAGCAGCGCCGCTACATCGAGGCGCGCTTCCCGTTCGCGCGCGGCCGGGTGTTCCGCCTGACCGAGACCCTCAAGCTCGACGTGCCCGACCCCTACCGCCGGGGACAGGCCGCCTTCGACCACGCCTACCGCCTCATCGATGCCGGCGCCACCGCCTGGGCCGAGCGAATCAAGCACTTCAAATGACCCCCTCCGCCACCGCATCGACCCTGGCGCGCGCGTCCCACGCGCCGACGCCCGCACCCGCCTCCGCCCCGGGCGGCCGCGACGACGAGATCAACCTCTCCGAGTACCTCGACATCCTGGTCGATCGCAAGTGGCTGGTCGCCGGCGTCACGGCGCTGGGGCTGGCGCTGGGCGTGGCCTACGCGCTGCTGGCCACGCCGGTCTACCAGTCGAACCTGCTCATCCAGGTGGAGGACAGCGGCCCCGACGCCAAGGGCTTCCTGGGCGACGCCACCAGCCTGTTCGAGGTGAAGACGCCCGCGACCGGCGAGATCCAGATCATCCGTTCGCGCATGGTGCTGGGCAACGCGGTGGACGCCACGCGGCTCTACATCGACGCCAAGCCGCGCTACCTGCCGGTCGTGGGCGAATGGCTCGCGCGCCGCGCGCACGACCTCTCGACGCCCGGCTTCCTGGGCATGGAAGGCTACGTCAGCGGCAACGAGGACATCGAGGTCGACCGCTTCGACGTGCCGCCCGAGCTGGAGGACGTCAAGCCCTTCACCGTGACCGCGCTGGGCGAGGGCCGCTACCGGCTCGACCACGAGGACCTGCGCCAGCCGCTCGACGGCGTCGTCGGACAGCCGCTGCGCTTCGCCGGCGATGCCGCGACCGGTCCGATCGACATGCTCGTCACGCGGCTCGACGGCCGACCCGGCGCGCAGTTCACGGTGGCGCGCGCCTCGCGCCTGGCCACCATCGAGAACCTGCAGAAGCGCCTGCAGCTGGGCGAGCAGGGCAAGCAGTCGAACGTCATCACCGCCACGCTGGAGGACAGCGACCGCGGGCGGCTCACGACCATCCTCAACGCCATCGCCGCCGCCTACGTGCGCCAGAACGTCGAGCGCAAGGCCGCCGAGGCCGAGAAGACCATCGGCTTCCTGGACGCCCAGCTGCCCGAGTTCAGGAAGCAGGTGGAGGCCTCCGAAGACGCCTACACGCGCTTTCGCAACAAGAACGGCACCATCGCCCTGGACGAGGAGGCCAAGGGCGTGCTCGGCCAGACGGTCGAGCTGCAGACCAAGCTGCTCGAGGCGCAGCAGCAGCGGCGCGCGCTGGCCGCCAAGTACACCGACATCAACCCGCGCGTGCTGACCATCGACGGCCAGATCGCGGCCATCAACCGCGAGATCGGCACGCTCAACAACCGCGTGAGCCGCCTGCCCACGATCGAGCAGGACGCGCTGCGGCTGGAGCGCGACGTGCGCGTGAACAACGAGCTCTACAAGTCGCTGCTCAACAGTTCGCTGCAGCTGCGCCTGGTCAAGGAGGGCAAGGTCGGCAACGTGCGCCTGCTCGACCGCGCGGTGCCCCCCAAGATCCCGGTCAAGCCGCAGAAGCCGCTGATCGTCGCGCTGGGCGGGGTGCTGGGGCTGCTCGCCGGCGTGGCGCTGGCCATCGTGCGCAGCCTGTTCATGGGCGGCATCCGCAACCCGCAGGAGATCGAGGCCCACACCGGGCTGAGCGTCTATTCGGTCGTGCCGTTCACGCAGGAGCAGCTGCTCATCGAGCAGCGCATCGCCGCCAAGACGCCGGGCCTGCAGCTGCTGACCGTCTCCAACCCGGAGAGCCCGCCGGTGGAGAGCCTGCGCAGCCTGCGCATCGCGCTGCAGTTCGCCACGCTGGAGGCCGGCAACAACCGCGTCATGATCACCGGCGCCACGCCCGGCGTGGGCAAGAGCTTCATCTCCGCCAACTTCGCCGCCATCATGGCCATCGCCGGCAAGCGCGTGGTCCTGATCGACGCCGACATGCGCAAGGGTCACATCCACCAGCAGTTCGGCACCACGCGCGAGAACGGGCTGTCGGAGCGGCTGGCCGGCATGATCGACGACACGCAGGCGATCCGCCGCGAGGTCATCCCCAACCTCGACCTGATCACCACCGGCAAGCTGCCGCTCAACCCGGCCGACATGATGATGTCGGAGACCTTCTCGAACCTGCTCGACACCCTGTCGGCGCAGTACGACCTGGTGGTCATCGACACCCCGCCGGTGCTGGTGGCCGCCGACGCCGCCGCGGTCGCGCCGCTCGCCGGCGCCGTGCTGCTGGTCGCGCGCGCCGACCAGACCCAGCTGGGCGAGCTCAACGAGAGCGCCAAGCGCCTGGTGCAGGCCGGCAAGCCCGCCTCCGGCGTGATCTTCAACGCCATGGACATGACGCGGCGCCACTACGGCAGCTACAAGTACGGCGGCTACCGCTACACGGAATACAAGTACAAGGCCACCTGATCCGGGCCGGCCGCGCCGGCGCCGGCCTCAGCGCGCCGCCAGCAGCGGCGGCAGCCGTTCGGCCAGCAGGTCGATCACCGCGCGCGTCTTCGGCGGCTGCGCGCGCGCGTGCAGCCAGACGGCGTGGAGCGCGTAGCCGAAGGGCCGCGGCTCCTCGAACACCCGCAGCAATCGCCCGTCGGCCAGCGCGTCGGCCACCAGCCACGCCGGCAGGCGCGCCAGGCCCACGCCCTGGATGGCCGCCAGCGCGGCCACCTCCAGGCTGTCGCAGCCGAAGTCGAAACGCGACGGCACCGCGAAGTCGACCAGGCGCCCGGCCGCGTCGTGGAACTGCCAGGGATGGGGACCCGTCGGGCGCACGTAGCCGACGTAGGCGTGCGCGGCGCGATCGGCCGTCAGCGCCCGCAGGTCCGTCGGTCGGCCGTGCGCGGCCAGGTAGTCGGGCGACGCGTACAGACCCATCCACTGGTGCCCCAGCAGGCGCGCCGCCAGCACCGCGCTGTCGCCCAGCGGGCCGCTGCGCACGGCCAAGTCGATGCCGTCCTCGACCAGATCGACCCGCCGGTCGCTGAAGGACACGTCGAAGGCCAGCGCCGGGTGCGTCCGGCCCAGCTCCAGCAGCAGCGGCGCCACCCGCGCACGCCCGATCAGCGCCGGCACGCTCAGCCGCACCCGCCCGGCGGGCGCCGTCCGCCCGGCCTCGACCGCCGCGTCGGCCGCGTCCAGCTCGGCCAGCGCGCGGCGGCAGCGCTCGTAGTAGGCCTGGCCGTCGTCGGTCAGGCGCTGGCTGCGCGTGGTGCGGTGGAACAGCCGCGTGCCCAGGCGCGCCTCCAGCCGCGCCACGCTCTTGCCGACGGCCGAGCGCGTCAACCGCAGGCGCTGCGCCGCCAGCGCGAAATTGCCGGCCTCGACCGCCGCCACGAAAGCCTCGATGCCGTTCAGGCGCTCGCTCATTGGTGAATCCTGGTTGTCATTCAAGGGAGAAAAAGGCGCCACTGCCGACGCCTGAGCCCCAATAGCATGACGAATCCGTTCACCGCTTTCAACGCTTTCAATCGAGGAAGGAAACCGTCATGACCGACACCCTGCATCGCTGGCAGATCAGCCGCTTCGACCGCCGCACGCTCGAACGCGTCGAGGCGCCCCTGCCCTCGCCCGGACCCGGTCAGATCCTGGTGCGCGTCGAGGCCGCGTCGCTGAACTACCGCGACCTGATGCTGACCGACGACCGCTACGGCTGGACGCCGCCGCTGCCCTTCGTGCCCGGCTCCGACCTCGCCGGCACGGTGCAGGCCGTCGGTGCCGGCGTCACGCGCTGGAGCGGTGGCGAGCGCGTCGTCGGCACCTTCGCCGCCGGCTGGCTCGACGGCGAGGCGCCGGCCGAAACGATCGCGCTCGGCGGCCCCGGCCCCGGCGCGCTGGCCACGCACGTGCTGCTCGACGCCCAGTGGGCCGCGGCCGCGCCGGCCTCGCTGAGCGCGGCGCAGGCCAGCACCCTGCCCTGCGCCGCGCTCACGGCCTGGTTCGCGCTGGTGGAGACGGGCACGCTGCGCGCCGGCCAGACCGTGCTGGTCCACGGCACCGGCGGCGTGGCGCTGTTCGGCGTGCAGTTCGCCCGCCTACACGGCGCGCGCGTCGTCGTCGTCTCGGGCGATGCCGACAAGCGCCGGCGCGCGCTGGACCTGGGCGCCACGCACGCCCTCGCGCGCGAGAGCGACTGGCCGGCCGAGGTGCGCCGGCTCACCGGCGGGCGCGGCGCCGAGCAGGTGCTGGAGACCGTCGGCGGCGCCAACATCGGCCGCTCGCTCGAGGCGCTGGCGCAGGGCGGCCGGCTGTCGGTGATCGGCGTGCTCGACGGCGGCGAGCTTCGCGGATCGGCCTTCGCCGCCATCCGCAGCCGGGGCACCATCCAGGGCATCAGCGTCGGTCACCGCCGCGCGCTGGAGGACATGGTGCGCGCCATCGACGTGAACGCGCTGCGGCCGGTGATCGCCGCCGAGTACGCGGCCGACGCGGTGCCCGAGGCCTTCGCGCACCTGGAGCGCGGGGCCTTCGGCAAGGTGGTGGTGCGGTTCTGAGGGTCGACCGGTTCCGGCGCGGGACTCAGGCCGACACGGCAGCGCCCGACGCCTTCGTTCCGGTACCGCGGTCGCGGCCGCCGGCCAGCGTCACCGCGCCGTGGCGCTCGTCCGCGCGGGGGGCCTCCGGCGCGGCGGCGGCGCGCATCGCCGCCACCTCCAGATGCACCCAGTCGACCACCTCGGCCAGCGGCTGGTAGCCCGGCAGCATGAACTGCAGCACCTGCTTGACGCGGGGCACGTCGCTGGCGTCGAGCGCGGACTCCAGCTGCTCGAACATGCGGGCGAGTTCCGTCCAGGGCGGGCAGTCCTCGTGCGCCTTCATCACGCGCGGGTGCGGGGTCGGCAGGGCGTTGTCGCCGATGAGCAGTTCCTCGTAGAGCTTCTCGCCCGGGCGCAGGCCGGCGACGTGCAGCTCGATGTCGCCGTCGGGCCGCTGCGCGTCGCGCACCGTGCGGCCGGAGAGCTCCACCAGCCGCCGCGCCAGGTCGATGATGCGCACCGGCTGGCCCATGTCGAGCACGAAGACATCGCCGCCGCGCGCCATCGCGCCGGCCTGGATCACGAGCTGCGCCGCCTCGGGGATCGTCATGAAGTAGCGCGTGATGTCGGCGTGCGTGAGCGTGATCGGGCCGCCGGCCTCGATCTGCCGACGGAACAGCGGCACCACCGAACCGCTCGATCCCAGCACGTTGCCGAAGCGCACCATCGAGAACCGCGTGCCCGACTCGCGCTGCGCCAGCCCCTGCAGCGCCAGCTCGGCGGCGCGCTTGCTCGCGCCCATGACGTTGGTCGGCCGCACGGCCTTGTCGGTGCTCACCAGCACGAACTGGCGCACCCGGCACTCCATCGCCACCCGCGCCGTCGTCAGCGTGCCCAGCGCGTTGTTGCGCACGCCCTCGACCGGGTTGTGCTCGACCATCGGCACGTGCTTGTAGGCCGCCGCGTGGTAGACCGTGTCGGGCCGCCAGGTGCGCATGATCTCGCGCATGCGCGCGGCGTCGCGCACCGAGGCCAGCAACGGCAGCACCCGCACGCCGGTGGCCGCCTTCTCCAGCTCCTGGTGGATGGCGTAGAGCGCGTACTCGCTCAATTCCACCAGCAGCAGCGTCACCGGCTGCAGCCGCACGATCTGCCGGCACAGCTCGCTGCCGATCGAGCCGCCCGCGCCGGTCACCAGCACGACCTGGCCGCGGATGTGGCGGCCGAGCAGCTCGGCGTCCGGCGCCACCGGGTCGCGCCCGAGCAGGTCCTCGATGTCGACCTCCAGCAGGTCCTGCATGCGGACCCGGCCGTTCACCAGGTCCGCCATCGCGGGCAGCATGCGCACGTGCAGGCCCAGCGGCAGCAGCTCGTTGAGGATCTCGGCGCGGCGCGCGTGGCTGGCCGAGGGCAGCGCCAGCAGCACCTCCGTCACGCCCAGCCGGGCCGCGTTGGCCTTGAGCCAGGCCGGCGAATGGATGTTCAGCCCGCGCAGGCTGCTGCCCTGGAGCTGGCGCGAGTCGTCGATGAAGGCGCGCAGCGCCATGTCCGGGTTGTGCAGCAGCGCCCCGGCCAGCTGCCGGCCGGCGCCGCCCGCGCCGTAGATGACGACCTGCGAGCGCGCCTTGCGCCGCAGCACGCCCACGTACAGGCCGCCCAGCCAGTAGCGCGCCACCAGCCGCGAGAAGCCGACCGTGAAGAACAGCATCATCGGCACCAGCAGCCCCAGGCTGCGCGGCACCGACTGCACGCCCAGCACGGCGAAGACCAGCAGGTAGGTCCCCGCGAAGGCCCCGCAGGCCCAGGTCAGCGACATCAGCGCCGCCGCGCCGGAATAGCGAAAGATCGCGCGGTACTGCCCGGTCACCACGAACAGCGGCAGCGCCAGCGCGACCGCCACCACGACCGCGAACCATTGATCGCCCTGGATCGACGTCCAGCCCTCGTAGCGCAGGCTGAGCGCCATCCACACGGACAGCACGCAGAGCGCAGCGTCCACGGCGAGTGCCAGAGATCGTTTCACCGGCCGCGACAGACCCAGCAGGGTCCCTGCAAGTCGATTGATCACTGGAGGAAACCTCGTAGTTGAATTTCAGTCCACGATTGTCAGCCGAATGTGAAGCAACACTTCCTTTCGGCTGTTGCACGGCTGTTGAAATCTCGGGCTTTTCTTTCGAGGTCAGCTGGTGCTATTACTTTCTCCTTAACCCTTATTTCTACGTTCCTGAAACACCAGGCTCGCTCGGGCCACCAGCAGACCGACCCCGAGGCCGACGCCGTCGGCGAACAGGTCGGCCCATTCCGCCGACCGGTAAGGTGTGAGCGACTGCAACACCTCGATCAGCCCGCCGTAGGCCAGGAGCGCCGCCAGCACGGCCACCGCGCGGCCCGGCCAGCCCCGCACCCCGAGCAGCCCCAGCGTGCCGAAGCCGAGCATGTGGTTGCTCTTGTCCCAGCCGGTGGTGGGCAGGTCCGACGAGGGCGGCAGCAGGCTCAGGACGAGGATGGCGAGCATGGCCACGGCGAGCAGGATGCGCCAGGGTCGCAGGCGCGGCGGAGCAGAGGGGGTCATCGGGTCGTCCATGCCGGTCGGTCAGTGCGAGACGCCGTCGCGGCGCAGCACCTTGACGAACGTGAGCCAGAGGATGCGGACGTCGAACGCGATCGACCGCCGTTGCAGGTACTGGGCGTCGAGCCTGACCTTGTCGGGGATGGGCAGTTCGTCGCGCCCGTTGACCTGCGCCCAGCCGGTGAGTCCCGGCACCAGGGCGTCGACGCCGAGCTCGGTGCGCAGCGCGATCAGGTCGTCCTGGTTGAACAGCGCCGGACGCGGCCCCACGAAGCTCATGTCGCCCACGAGGATGCTCCAGAGCTGCGGCAGCTCGTCCAGGCTGCTCTTGCGCAGGAAGCTGCCGATGGGCGTGAGGTGCGACCGGGCATCGGTCAGCAGGTGCGTCGCGACGGCCGGCGTGCCCACCCGCATGCTGCGGAACTTGGGCATGCGGAAGATCCGGTTGCCCCGGCCCACGCGGTCCGACCAGTAGAGCGCCGGACCCGGCGACGTCAGCCGCACCAGCACCGCCACCACGATCACCGGCAACGCCAGCAGCACCGCCGCCACCAGGGCCAGCGACAGGTCGAAGGCCCGCTTCATGCCACGCCTCCGGCGGCCTTCCTCAACCCCTCGTCGAGCGACAGCGGCGGACGCCAGCCGAGCAGGTCGCGCGTCTTGGTGATGTCGACCTGCAGCGAGCCGCACAGGCGGCGCGCCACGTCGCCCTTGCCGATGCGCGCCGCGCCCCATTCGAGCCAGGACGGCGGCACCGGCAGCAGCCGCGCCGGACGGCCCAGCGCCGCGCCCATGCGGCGCAGCAGCTGCGTGGTGGAGACATCCTCGCCGTCGGACACCAGGAAGGTCTGCCCGGCCGCGGCGGGGTGCCGGAGGCAGGTCGCCAGCAGATCGACGAGGTTGTCCAGCGCCACCAGGCTGCGGCGGTTGTCCACCGCGCCCAGGGGCAGCGGCATGCCGCGTCCGAGCCACCGCATCATGGCGGCGAAGTTGGCCTTGACGCCCGGCCCGTAGACCAGCGGCGGACGCACGATGACGAGTTCCATGCCGGTCTGCGACGCCAGCTCGCGCAAGGCGCGTTCCGCCTCGTGCTTGGAAACGCCGTAGGCGTCCAGCGGCGCCGGCCGGTCGTCGGCCGTGAAGGGGCGGCCGCCCGGCGTCGATTCGCCGTTCACCTTGACCGAACTGACGAAGACGAAGCGCCCCACCCCGGCGGCCGACGCCTGGCGCGCGAGCCGCAGCGTGCCCTGCACGTTCACGCGCTGGAACTCGGCCAGCGGATCGGCCGCCGCGTCGTCGAGCACGTGGACACGCGCCGCCGTGTGGACCACCACGTCCACCCCCGCCACCAGCGCCGACCAGTCCGTCGCCGCCGTGAGTTCCCCCACGGCCGACCACCGCGGATGGCGCCCGGCCGCCGCGGACGACCTCACGCTGCCCACGGCCTGGATGCCGGGCTCGGCGTCGAGCCGGCGCCAGAGTGCGTTGCCGACGAAACCGTTGGCACCGGTGATCAGGATTTTCATGACGTGGGCGCCATTTCTTCGTAGAGGTTGAGGTGGGCGTCGACCACGGTCCGGAGGTCGAAGGCCGCTTCGGCCAGCCGGCGCCCGGCGCCGCCCATGTCGCGGCACAGCGCGGGGTCGGACACCAGCCGCTCGATGGCGTGCGCCAGGGCGGCCGCGTCGCGCACCGGCACCAGCAGCCCGGTCGTGTCGGCCTCGATGGCGTCGCGGCAGCCCGGGACGTCGGTGGTGACCACGGGCCGGCCGCAGGCGGCGGCCTCGATCAGCACCTTGGGCAGGCCTTCGCGGTAGGACGGCAGCACCACGATGGCGGCCTGCGACAGCACGTCGGGCATGTCGTTGCGGTGGCCCCACAGCTCCACGATGCCTTCGTCGGCGATGGCGTCCAGCCGCGCCTGCGTGAGGCTGGTCGGGTTGGCCTCGTCGACCGAGCCGACCAGCACGAACCGCGCGGCCAGGGCGCGCCCGCGCAGCAGCCGCGCCGCCTCGATGAACTCGCCGACGCCCTTGTCGCGCAGCAGGCGCGCCGCCATCATCACCACGGGCACGCCCGAGGGCAGCGGCGAGAAGGGATAGCCGCGCAGGTCCACGCCCGAGCCGCGGACCAGGATCGACCGCGCCGGGTCCAGCCGGCCGAACCGGCACAGGATGCGCCGGTCGTCCTCGTTCTGGAAGATCACCCTGAGACGCGGGTTCGACAGCGCGATGCGGTAGACCTGGGAGATGGCCCAGCGCCGCGCAAGGGCCACCCCGCCCCGCGCCGTAAACACGTAGCCCAGCCCCGACACCGCCGCGACCACGGCCGGCATGCCTGTCAGCCGCGCCGCGATGCCGCCGAGCAGCACCGGCTTGATCGTCACCAGATGCACCACGCGCGGCCGGAGCGCGCGGAACAGGCCGACCAGCTGGCACAGCGACGAGAACCCGTTGAGGAACGACGCCCCGTCGCGCCGGAGCCGGAGCTCGTGGACGATCAGACCGTTGCGCCGCAGCTCGTCGAGCTTGGTGGTGATGCCCGTGGCGATGTGGACCTCGTAGCCCTCCTTCTGCGCCGCCAGCGCGATCGGCATGCGGTGCGAGGTGAAGAACCAGTCGACGTTGACGACGAACAGCAGGATCTTTTTCGACATGGATGGCTACGGCCGCGCCGGTTTCGTCTGCTCGTCGAGCCAGCCCTGGAACATCAGCACGCACCAGAGCTGGTGCTGCCAGTTACGCTGGCCGCCGAGGTGTTCGGACCATTTCTGCCGCACGGCGGCGACGTCGAAGAAGCCCTCGCGCTTCAGGCGCGACTCGCTCAGCAGGTCTTCCGCCCAGGCCCGCAGGGGGCCGCGCAGCCAGCTTTCGATGGGCACGCCGAAACCCATCTTCGGCCGCTCGATCAACGCCTTGGGCACGTGGCGGAACAGCACTTCGCGCAGCGCCCACTTGGTCGTGCAGCGCCGGTCTTCCCGACGCAGCTTGTATTGCATGGGCAGTTGCCAGGCGAACTCCACGACGCGGTGATCCAGGAACGGAACGCGCGTCTCCAGGCTCACGCCCATGGCGGCACGGTCGACCTTGGCCAGGATGTCGTCGGGCAGATAGGTCTGGAGGTCGAGCGCCATCATGCGTTCGACGTCGCTCAGGCCCGCGAGCACGGACGCCGGCGCATCGAGCGCGGTGCGCGGCTCCCGGCCGCCGATCACCACGTCCTCGGGCCGCGGCCAATGCGACACCATGCCCCGGTAGAGCTCGGCCGCCGATCCGGCCGTCATGACGCCCGCGCCCTTGTGCAGCTTGTCGCCCACGTTCGCCCAGCGGCGCGAAAGCGGCGTGCCGGCGGCCAGACGGTTCAGGCGCTCGGGCGACACGGCCGTCAGCGCGCGGGCCAGGCCGTGCCGCATCGGCCGCGGCACGGCCGACAGCTTCTTCCACAGGTTCGCCGTCAGCATGTAGCGGTTGTAGCCACAGAACAGTTCATCGCCGGCATCGCCCGACAGCGAGACCGTCACGTGGCGGCGCGCGAGCTGGCTGACCAGGAACGTCGGGATCTGCGACGAGTCGGCGAACGGCTCGCAGTACAGGCCCGCCAGGTCCGGGATGACGGCCAGCGCCTGTTCCGGCGAGACGTACATCTCGGTGTGCTCGGTGCCCAGGTGCGAGGCGACCGCCTTGGCGTGCTCGGCCTCGTTGTAGCCGGCCTCGTGGAAGCCGATCGAGAAGGTCTTGACCGGCCGCGCGGCCTGCGACTGCATCAGCGCCACCACGGTCGAGGAATCGATGCCGCCCGACAGGAACGCGCCGAGCGGCACGTCGGCCATCATCTGCCGGCGCACGGCGTCCTTGAGCAGCACCTCCAGCGCATCGACCGCCTCGCCGGGGCCGCCTTCGAACCGGTGAGCCACGCCCTGCTGCGCCGCCGCGACGGTCGACCAGTAGGTCTGGAGAACGGGCTCGGGCGCGGTCTGCGACACGGTCAGCAGGTTGCCCGGCAACAGCTTGTGGATGCCCTCGTAGATGGAATGCGCGCCGCCCACGTTGTTGTGCCGCATGAACAGGCACAGGGCGTCGCGGTCGATCGCCGCCCCGAACGCCGGATGCTGGCGCAGGGCCTTCAACTCCGAACCGAACAGGAACACCGCCGCGCGGCCCGTGCCCTGCCAGCCGTAATAGAGCGGCTTCTCGCCCATGCGGTCGCGCGCGAGCGTGAGCGTGCGCGACTGCCGGTCCCACACGGCGAAGGCGAACATGCCGATGGAGCGTTCGACCGTGGCACGGATGCCCCAGGCGTCGAAGCCGGCCAGCAGCGTTTCGGTGTCCGAATGCCCCCTCCACGTGGGAGCACGGCCTCGTGCGTCCAACTCGTCGCGCAGATCCGTATGGTTGTAGATCTCGCCGTTGAACGCGATGACATACCGGTTCGATGTCGAGGTCATCGGCTGCGCGCCCGCTTCGGACAGGTCGACGATCGACAGGCGCCGATGTCCCAGACCGATGGCGGCGTCCGCGTCCAGCCACTGCCCCTCGGCGTCGGGGCCGCGCCTGGAAATCGCATCGGTCATGGCCTTCAGGTGTGGTGAAGCGGTATCACCCGACCATTGCCCTCCTAGGAAACCCGCAAATCCGCACATGTCCGGCAGTCCTCTCTGTTCCGGCAGGCACAGCCACGCCGGGAATTTTCTTGTTTGTTCATCGAATACGCGCGATGGAAAATCGCCTGTCGGCACACGGCCCGGTCCGATCCGCTAATTCGGCATGCAAGCCTTCCACACCTGCCGGTAACGCTCGCACATCACTTCCAATTCGAAGTTCGCCATGATGTGAGAGCGGCACGCGGATTTGAGGCTTCGCCAGTCTTCCCGGCTTTTCAGGAAGCTCGCGTGGGCTTGCGTCAATCCGTCCGCCAGCGCTCCGGCGTCCTGCGGTGCGACCACCCATCCATGCGCCCCGACGATGACGGCGGCGTCCCCCACGTCGGTCGTCACGCACGGGATGCCGCAGGCCATGGCTTCCGCCAGGACATTTGGGAACCCCTCGCCCAGACTCGACAGCACATGGACGTCCATCGCGTTCATGACGGCCGGAATGTCGCTGCGAGGTCCGAGCAACCGGACGTCGCCTGAAATACCGGCTTCCTCGATCCAGCCGCGCAGCGTGTCGTTCGCCGGCTCCATGTCCACGCCGACGAGAAGGCAGGTGAATTGCACGCCACGGCGCTTGAGCAAGCCCAACGCCCGGATCAGGTTGCGATGGTCCTTCTGGACATTGAAGCGCGCCACCATGCCCAAGACGAAAGCATCGGCCGGAACGCCCAGCTCGGCGCGAATGCCATGCCGCGCGGACGCGTCGGGCTTGAGACGCTCCATGCTGTAGCCATTGGGAATCTGCACGAATTTGTCGGCCCGGTAGCCTGCCGCCTGATGCAGCCGCGTCGCCTGTTCGGAACAAGAGACGATTTTCCTGGGCACCCATCGCGACAAGCGCGCGCACATGCGGACCACACGCAAAGTGCCGCCGCTGTTGTGAGCGGGATCGAGATTGGCTTGTCGAATGCCCCAGACAACGGAATCGACACCCGCCACGCGCGCGACGATGCCTCCGATCAGATCGGAGTGGTACATCCATGTTTGGACGATGTCAGGTTTTATTTTTCTTATAAGACCAAACAGCTTAATAAGTCCTGATGAGGTGACTCGACCGCGCGGGAAATTCAGACAATCCACGGGCACGTCGATATGTTCTAGTCGAGCGGCATATAGACCTCGATCCGTAAGCGAAATCACATGATGCCGGATGTCGCTTGCGCGATCGAATTCGATTAAACGCGACAAAACGGCTTCCGCCCCGCCATTGCTTAGACCAGTGATTATGTGCAAAACTTTTTTCATTCCCATCCGGGGATTCAATTCAACTCTTTGCGAAATTCCGTTGGCTATCAAAATAAAATACTTTTGCGCAAAACTCAAACAGACAAGTCACTCTATAGTTTTGATTTCAAGAGAGCCAAGCAGCCACATGTTTCAATTGGCTTTTTCCCGAAACGGCAAGGCATCGTTGAAATCAGCTTAAATCTGAGATTTGAGAATCTCCGAAAGCTGCAGACCTATTATATTTTTTGCGTATCTCGCTTCAATCAAACTGCGGCCAGCCTCACCCATATTCTTCGAAAGTTCAGAGCTTTCAAGTAGCGACGAAATTGCTTCTATCCACTCATGGTCGTTTCTCGGACCAAATCCACAGTGCGCTTGGGACAGCACCTCCAAATTCATTCCCACTGGTGAAACCACAACAGGGATGCCTACAGACATGTATGTGAGCATCTTAAAACTGCATTTGCCCTTGGCCCATAGATCATCTTCGAGCGGCATGATTCCAATGGAAAAACTCTGCAACGCAGAAACTTCTGTATCAGCAGCCCACGGTTCGTAGATCACTCTTTTTGCCGGAAGCAATTTGAATTCAGGTGGTCTGTCGCAAATAATTTTCAGGATGGCAGCAGGAAACCTTTGCAGTAATTTGAGTATCGATTTCTCGATCCTATAAAGGTATTTGAGGCCAGAAGAAGATCCAGACCAGCCGATCACCTGAAAATCCTGGTTTCTACTCGTGCACGGAGCAAAACGCACAGCGTCGACTGCAGTAGGCAAAACCTTTACATTTCCGTACCGCGAGAAATGATCAGCCAAGAAATCATTTCCACAAATTATCAATGATGAAGCGCGAGCGATCCGATCGGCACTAGCACCGCGCGGACCCAAAAAAATTGCGTCATCAACATCGAAAACGAAAGGAGCCTTCAACCACGGTTCCATCGTCGTCAAAGTTGCTGTTAGATTTCTTTGAAGAAATCGCAGATCATATTTATTCGCCCTTTGTACCCTAAGAACATTTTCAGCAAGTGAACAAGCAAGCCATCCTGCTCGGATCACCTTATTGGGTGGCGCATAAGCACCAAAGTAACTATGCGCCTCAGTGACCTCCAAGCCCGAAGCTTCAAGGTCCACCTGATATTGCTGCCATCGGAACCTTGTGCTGGGAACTGATTTCCCCTGTGTTAGAGCTATTACTCGTCTTTTTTGCGAATACACGTTTTGAGATCAGATAGATAAAAATGATTTTAATAAAGAAATACAAATTCATTCCATAAGCATCGGAAAAAATCGACAAGGTACAGGCCGAGAAAAGAAATCCAGCCAGCAGCAAATGCATCAAGGAATTATTTGCATGGACATGGTGAAAAGCAGACCATAGACCATAAACCCAGAAAAAAAATATAATTCCAATCCAACCGTAGTTCGGATATATCGAGAAAAATACCGAATAAACGTTGCCAATATCACCGTCCCTCGTAAAGCTCATATAGTCTTGATGGAGCACAGGCAAGACGCACATTTCCACTTTCGAAAGGATTTGGCAAAAAAATATCAATGCATCCCAACTTGGATTGATTGCTACTGGATTTTTTATATATTCAGAGAAAAGAATCGGGCCTTGCATTAAATAATTTGCAAATCCCACCAAGGATTGCAGCAGAACAGCAAATAATCCCTCATCTAAAGTGGCGTCGATCTTCCCCACCAGCAAATTACCTGCTACCAGTACCGCCATGAAAGCAAGTGCGAACACTGCAATTGCGCGGATGGATATCCTTTTTCCTTGCGCCAGATAGATGTAGATGCAGCATAGGAGCAGCGTAACGATTCCACTGCGACCATTCACATACACGTTAATCACCAGCCATGGAACAGTTATAAGCAGAAAGGCAATTATTCCTAATTTTCGCTGAATCCATCCAACCAAAAGAATAGGGACGAAAAACAGTCCAAGCGTCAAGTAATTCCCGACCAAAAAACCTACTTTTTCCTCACCACTTACGGAAGCTTCACGAAGCCGGTATGCGGACGCATAAATATCTTCTGAATTTTGAGTGATCGAGCTGATTTCATCGAACGAGATCGGGATCATCACCGCATGAAGCAGAATGCAAAAAATCAGGATCTTTCTATAATCAATCTGATAGTCGACCTGTCCTGAATAAAAGCTTTTTCTTTTGATCTGAGCCAGCGATCCAGCTATGTAGAAAATTACGCCGATAAGGATTATCAACAAGGCTTCCAAGCCAATTTGGAAATAACCAAAAGGCTGCGAGATTCCAATCGCCATTAAAACAAGACCCCAAGTCATGGTGAAAACCACGCTCGGATGCAAACCGTCCTTCACAACGCTCTTTAGAACGAGGGAAATCAGCAGAAGGAATGCGCCAGCCGCAAGACTTACAACCATTTTATGTACTTGCGTTAATAGATTTGAGTTTTTTGGCGAATGCCAATTGAACGCCGCCCAAATTAATCAAAACGGCGGAAACAAGGTATGCCCCCAAACCAACAGTCAGTTTAAGAAACATATGAATTTCAGCCGTATCTTGATTGACAGGAAAGAAACTCATAGAGGCGACTATGCAGCCAAAAACAGCAAGCGCCCTTAGAACATCTTTGAAGGAGACTGAATATATTTCAAGCCTTCGACCAAACCACCAACTTGCACAAGCTCCTAGAAAAAAAGCGATCGCAGTGGAAACCGCCGCCCCTAGAACGCCGAGCATTGGCAGCAAGGCAACAGTCAAGATCACATTAAGAAGAGCCATTGCGATGGTAATTCGCAACTGCAAATGAATCGTTTTTTCCAACTGAAAAGCAACGTCAAGGAAAAAGCTTTTAATGCACCCTATGGTTATGGCGATAACAACCCAGGGCATTATCAATGAAGCATCGTGGCGTAAAGCAGGGCCGAATACTATCTGAGATATCTCAGATGACCAGCCGATAAATAAACCAGCAATCAATGGCGCCCCGATGAGCAAGGCATTTGATAACGGCAGCACTGCTCGTTTCGCTTCGACCGCACGACCTTTTTTCCAAGCATTCATTATGCTTGGAAACGAGGCCAAAAATAGAACGTTGGCCAAGGCACCGATTACTTGCTGGGTCAGATCATATGCTGCAGCGTAAGGAGCTACCGCCGCCGCTCCCAACATCAACCCGATGATGAATCGATCCGAAACATCAAGCACCATCATTGCCAAATACGTCAAAGTCAATGGCAATCCATAACGCACCAGATCTGCACGCAACAGTCGATCTTCTTTTTCTCTCGCTGGAAATCGGATTATTTTAAATGCCAGAACAACAACTGCTGTCGCGACTGCAATCCCCAGTACCGCTCCGGTGCCGCCAAAGCCCCAGTAGCTCGCAGCGATTGCCATAACAAAAGCAAGAAGACTTCGTGTCGTTGAGAGCAACCCATAGTAAACGGGCCTACTCGCAGCATTTGCGATTTGCAATCCGATGCTGTGCCCTCCCATGGCGATGGCACCAACGAATATCGCCATTGCCAATTGAGAGTTCATTTGACCACTCCCTGGCAACATTACAAATACTGCCAGGACAAGGAGGCCGATTCCGGTCGCCCAAAAAAACAACCGCATGACTTCGTTGAGCAAAACGTCCGAACGACTCGAATGCTCTGCGTAAAATCTCGCCATGGATACTGCGATCCATTGAAACAGAACAGACCCAAAAAATGCGATTGCAGAAATTCCAAGTGCATAGACACCATACTCTGCCGCACTTAAAAGCCGCGACAGAACATAAAAGCTTGCAATCGCAACAACGCCATTTAGCAATCTCACAATCAAATATATTAGAGAATTCTTTAACATTATTTGATGTAAGCTACAGCTCTTTTGAGAATTGAGCTACTGGATCTGCAGAAGTGCGAGCCATTTACGAAATATGGTGTAAGGCAGGCGGAGTCATCGATTGGCAATGTACCAAGGCAATGCCTTTTCAATCCCTCGGCTTATATCGAAAAGCGGCTCATACCCTATCAGTTCTCTTGCTTTTTCAATGGCGGCCTGACTGTGCCGCACATCACCCTCTCTAAAATCGCGATAGACCGGCTCGGAAGAAATTGGAACGCCGCTTTTTATAAGATTGTTTTTGATCAGAAAGAACAACGAGTTCAGAGTAGTTCTGTCGCCTACTGCGACGTTGTAGATCTGGTTCTTTGATTTTTGGCTCTCGCTCGTGGCTGCCAGCAGATTTGCCTGCAACGCGTTTTCGATGAAACAAAAGTCCCGACTACTTTCGCCGTCGCCGTTGATATAGACCGGTGCGCCGTCAAGCAGTGAAGAAGTCCACTTCGGAATGACCGCCGCATAGGCCCCATTGGGGTTCTGCCTCGGGCCGAAGACGTTGAAGTAGCGCAGGCCGATGGTCTTGAAGTCGTAGCAACGGGCGAACACGTCCGCATAGAGCTCGTTGACGTATTTCGTCACCGCGTAGGGGCTCAACGGCTTGCCGATGACGTCCTCCACCTTGGGCAGCGCCGGGTGATCGCCGTAGGTGCTGCTGCTGGCCGCGTAGGTGAAGCTGGTGACCTTCGCGTCGCGCGCGGCCACCAGCATGTTCAGGAAGCCGCCGATGTTGGTCTCGTTGGTGGCGATGGGGTTGGCCAGGCTGCGTGGCACCGATCCCAGCGCGGCCTGGTGCAGCACGTACTCCACGCCCTCGCAGGCACGGTGGCAGTCGTCGAGGTTGCGGATGTCGCCCTCGATGAAGTCGAAGCGGCGCCACTGCTCGGGCGTGACGAGGCCCTGCACCTCGTCGAGGTTGCGCTGGAAGCCGGTCGCGAAGTTGTCGAGCCCCACCACGCGCTGGTCGAGCCGCAGCAGGGTCTCCAGCAGGTTGCTGCCGATGAAGCCGGCGACGCCGGTCACCAGCCAGGTGTGCGGCTCGTCGGGCAGCCGCGCTTTCAGTCGTTCGTAAGCCGTCGTCATCTGGGGCGGTCCGGTCGGGTGCGGGGGGTGGTTCTCACAGGCGTCCGTCGGCGGCGCCGAGCGGGAACAGGCTCTTGACGTCGAACAGCACCGCCTCCGGCTTGCCGAAGGCCTTGATGCCCGCCTCGCCCAGCGTCACGAACTGGTGGTGGCTCACCGCCAGGACGACGGCGTCGTAGGCGCCGGCGGCCGGCGGTTGGCGCAGGCACGTCAGGCCGTACTCGTGCTCCGCGTCCTCGACGTTGATCCACGGATCGTAGACGTCGACCTGGGTGTTGTAGCCCCTGAGCGTGGTCACGATGTCGACCACCTTGGTGTTGCGCACGTCGGGGCAGTTCTCCTTGAAGGTCAGGCCCAGCACCAGCACCTTGCTGCCCAGCACGGGCAGGTTCTTGCGCAGCATCAGCTTCACGACCTGGTCGGCCACGTGGCTGGCCATGTTGTCGTTGATGCGGCGCCCGGCCAGGATGACCTCGGGGTGGTAGCCCACCTCGACCGCCTTGTGGGTCAGGTAGTACGGGTCCACGCCGATGCAGTGCCCGCCCACCAGCCCGGGACGGAACGGCAGGAAGTTCCACTTGGTGCCCGCCGCCTGCAGCACCTCCAGGGTGTCGATGCCCAGGCGGTGGAAGATCAGGCTGAGTTCGTTCATCAGGGCGATGTTCACGTCGCGCTGCGTGTTCTCGATCACCTTGGCGGCCTCTGCCACCTTGATGCTGCTGGCCTTGTGGGTGCCGGCGGTGATGATCTCCCGGTACAGCCGGTCCACGGCTTCGGCCACCTCCGGCGTGCTGCCGCTGGTCACCTTCTTGATGCTGGGCAGGCGGTGTTCCTTGTCGCCGGGGTTGATGCGCTCCGGGCTGTAGCCGCAGAAGAAGTCGACGTTGAATTTCTTGCCGCTGAAGCGTTCGAGGATGGGCACGCAGACCTCCTCGGTGGCGCCCGGATAGACCGTGGATTCGAAGATCACGACGGCGCCCTGGCGCATGACCTTGCCGACGGTCTCGCTGGCCTTGACCAGCGGCGTCAGGTCGGGGCGGTTGGCGTTGTCGATGGGCGTGGGCACGGTGACGATGAAGACGCCGCAGTCGCGCAGGTCGTCGCCGTGCGACGTGAAGGACAGCTGCGATGCGGCCTGCAGTTCCTCGGCCGTGGTCTCCAGGGTGCGGTCGTGCCCGGCCTGCAATTCGGCGATGCGCCGGGCATCGATGTCGAAGCCGACGACCGGGCGCTTTTTCCCAAATTCCGCCGCCAGCGGCAGTCCGACGTAACCCAGTCCGATGATGGCGATGGGCGATGAGTGGCTGATGTCGTTCATGGATGATGAATTGGAGGAAATTGAATCCGTGGCCCGGCGATGGCCGTCGGCTATTGCTGCGCGGCGCTGCGGATGCGCGGCATCTGGTCCTCGAAATAGGCCAGGCCGGCGCGGTCGAAGTTGAAGGTCCGGTCGAGCATCGACACGTTCGCGCCCACGCCCTGGGTGGTGTTCAGCACGTTGGACTGCTCGCGCACCACGGTCTCGATGCCGTAGGACCAGCGCGGATTGCCCACCACCTGCACGGGGTAGGTGGGCGACATGTCCTTGCGCGGGGTCAGCGGGATGGACAGCTCGATGCCGGCCGACGTGCGCCCCTGGGCCGCCCATTCGAACTTGGTGTGGCGCACGTAGAGGCTGACGGCGACGTCGTCGAACCACTGCTTGATGCCCACGCGCACGCCCCGGTCGTTGTAGAGGAACTGGCCGGCGGCGGCCTCGAAGTAGGTGCGCGTGGGCGTGAAGGCGTAGCGGTAGTTGGCCAGCGCGGTGCGCGAATTGATCGGCAGGTTGGGGTCGTAGTACGTCACGCGCTGGAAGCGCCCCGCCTCCACGCCGAACTTGTGCCGGCCTTCGCCCGGCTCCCAGCGCAGCTCGCCGTAGTGGCCGCGGTAGTTGGCGTCGATGCGGCCGGTGGCCACGTGGGCGGTCAGGGCGGCGGCGCCCCAGCGCTCGGCGGCCTGGCGCACCTTCTCGGGGTTGCGGTGGTCGCTGCCGCCGGTGACGCGCACGAGCTGGCCGAGCAGGCTCTCCACCGGCACGCGGAACATCTGGTGGACCATGTAGCGGTCGGTCTGGCTGACGAAGCGGCTGTCGCCGAAGACCTGGCCGGGCTTGTAGTCGTTCGATTCGTGCAGCGGCGTGTTGCCCGCCACCTCGGCCCAGGCGCCGCGCCACAGCGGCTGCTGCAGCATCGCGCGCAGGGCCAGCGAATGGTCGAACACGCCGTATTCGGTGGCGACGGCGCTGCGCAGCACCGGCTGCAGGATGACGCGCGGCGTCGCCCAGCTCGGCGCGCGGCCCTCGACCACCCAGCGGGCGTCGGCCAGCAGGGTGTCCAGCGCGGTGGTGCCGGGGGTGTAGAGCTGGCCGGCGGTGCAGCGCGGCGGGCCCTGGGCGATCCATTGCGCGAGGCAGTCGGCCTGCCCCGTCACGCCGACGATGGCGAGCTGGCGCTGCGTCAGCACCAGCCGGTAGCCGGCGCGCTGGCCGGCGAGCTGGCGCGCGATCACGCCCAGCGCCACGCCCAGGCCGTCGGCCGTGTTGGCGTTGTAGGTGGCGTTGTTCAGTCGCACGGCGATGGCGCCGTCTCCCGCGCGGCCGACGGCGATGTCCTCGAAGCCCTTGGCGCGCAGGGCCTCGCCCAGCGCCACGAGCTGCGCGTCGGCGACCGGGGCCACGGCCGGGAGGACGGCGTCGGTGCGGGCCATGGCGTCGGCGGCGGCCTGGGCCTCGGCGCTGATGCCGATGCCCGGCGGCGCGATGTTGACCAGCGCCGACGGCGGCGGCTTGGCCTCGACGACCCGGGGGGCGAGGTCGGCCACCAGCGGGGTCTCCGAGGCCGGCAGGCCGCGCGTGGAGAACGCCGGGCGCGGCGCCGCGGCGCCCTCGCCCTGCGTCGCATGCGATGCGGGCGCCGGCGCGGCGGTCGGCACCTTGAAGAGCGGGATGTTCAGCCCGACGCTGACCCAGCCGCGCGCCGAGCCCTGCGTGCCGCCGCCCGGCACGGCGATGCGGTCGTCGCCGTGCAGGCGCACGTTGGCGCCGACGTGCGCCTGCCAGCCGGCGGGCAGCCACGTGGCCGGCGCGTAGACGCGGGCGCCGGCCCAGGCCTTGCTGTCGGCGTATTCGACGTGCGTCTGCAGCCACGGCAGCGGGCGATAGGCGGCGCTGGCGAAGGGGCCGTCGAGCGGCGTGCTGACGTTGGCCGCGCCGCGGCGCCGCGCCAGGCCGGCGGAGAGGTCGAGCTGGTCGACCGGGCGGTACGTGAGCACGCCGTAGACGGAGCGGAAGTTGCCGGTCTGCCCGCCCAGGTCGGTGGCGCCGGCGGCGATGTGCCAGCGGTTGTCGCGGTCGAGCGGCGCGCCGGCCTTGAAGTTGAACGAGAGGTCGCGCAGGCCGCAGTTCTCGGTGTAGCAGTTCACCCCGAGCGTGTTGGCGGCGACGCGGCCGGAGATTTCCAGGTTGGGCAGCAGGCCGAAGCCGGCCACGACGTTGTGTCCCCCGGTGCCGTGGGTGCGGTCGACCGGCGCGCCGACGACCTCGTTGTCGTAGGCCAGCCCCAGCGTGCCCCATGGCAGCAGCGGCGCCGTCGGCGTGACCGACAGGCCGGACATGCCGCTGGCGTTGAGCGTCGGCGCGAGCTGCGCGACCGGCTGGGCGAACACGGGCGCGATCGCCCCCACGAGACCGGGCCACACCAGCAGCGCGCCGACGGTGGCCTTGACCCGGAACACGCCGGTTTCACAGGAGGGTGACATGGGACGGACGGACAAAAGAAAAAGGGCAGCTTCGGAGCTGCCCTGGAAGGCTCATCGATTCGGCGACGCGTCCTCAGCCGCCCGTGCCGCCCGTGCCGCCGGTTCCGCCGGTGCCACCCGTGCCGCCCGTGGCCGTGCCGCTCGCCGGCGTGGCCAGCAGGTCGCCGGCCGCCTTGATCAGGGCCAGGATGGTCGTGCGCAGGCTGCCGTCGGCGTTCTGGATCGTGGCGGCGAGGTTGTCGAGCACCTTGTCGAGATCGGAACCGACGACGAAGGTCTGGCCCTCGAAGTTGCCGGCGGCCGCCAGCGTGGCGGTGGCCTGGGCTTCGGTCTGGCCGGAGGCGATCAGTTGCGCCTTGATGACGTTGAGCACCGAGTTGCGGAAGCTGGCGACGGCCGTCGACGACGACACGTTGGCGGCGAAGGTGCTGTCGCCCCGGATCTTGGAGATGAACTCCTGCAGCGTGAACGACGCCGAGCCGCTCACCGAGGCGGCCAGCACGGTCTGCACGAGCAGGTCGGTCAGGGGCGTGAAGTTGGCCGTCGAGTTGGTGAACAGGATGCCGCGATAGACCAGGGTGCCGGCCGTGGCCGTGCCGACGCACGGGTAGACGACGGCGGTACGGCTGGTGGTGAAGGTGCCGTCCGCGGCGGACGTGCCGGTCAGTTCGGCACCGTTGGCGCAGGACAACTGGATGGTGGCGTTCGCGATCGCGGCGCCACGGGCGACCGTGCCATTGACCGACACGCCGGCACCGGCGCCGTTGCTGCCGCTGCCGCCGTCACCGCCGCCACCACCACCGCAGGCCGTCAGCGCCAACGCGGCCAACGCGGGAACAGCGATCTTGGCCACTGCCGATTTCGAGAATGATGAAATCAATGTACTGCTCCAGTAAAACAAACAATCAATTGGCCAACTGCAATTACATCTTTAGTATTACATTGACAGTTGGTAACGTTTTGAGTGGGCAGTGTATCAGTAGGAATTCACGAAAAGAGCGAGTTTTAGACGGAGTAATTCCAAATATGGGAACTGTGGCGAATTGGTAACGGCAAATCGATATGCTGGAGATCCAAGACGCGTACATTGGTATGCACCTCTTCTCTTTCTGGAAATGGATCTCTCATGGCCCCGGCAACGATGCAGACCCGCAAGCAGGTTTCAGCCCGCCTTTCCCTGAAAGCCGACATGGCGGCACTGGAGCGTGAACGACTGCGACAGGCCCTGCCCCTGACCATGGAGCGCCTGAAGCAGCGTCAGGCCGACCTGATCGACAGCGACGACATCGACGCCTACGTGGCGTTGAACTGGCTGGAATGGCACGGCGGCGGTCTTCGATTGACCATCACCGGACGCAACGTCCGCGCGCAGGTGGCCCAGGCCCCCGTCTTCACCGAGAGCCACTGAACCCAACGAAAAAAGCGCCGACATGTCGGCGCTTTTTTCATGGAACCGCGCGGGCGGCCCGTCGTCGTTTCATCTCGACAGGACGATCTGCGCGATGACGCCGGTCGCGATGGCGGCGAGCGCGAACTCGCCGCCGACGCCGATCCACTGGTAGCCGCGCGGCGGCGGCTGCAGCTGGTAGGCGCGGTAGTCGTTCACGACGTAGTTGCGGCCCCGGTACTCGGGCGGCAGGCGGCCACCGCGCCGCCATTCGGCCGGACGGGGCTCGTAGCCGCGGCGGTCGAAGTGCCGGCCGTCGCGGAAGTCCTGGCGGTCGTAACGGTCGTGACGATCGTGGCGATGGTCGTCGCGATCGTCGCGGCGATCGGCGCGCCGGTTGTCGTGGCCGTTGTCGAAGCGTTCCTTGTGATCGGGCGGACCGCGCCGGTCGTCGCCGCCCGGGCGTCCCTGGGCCATGGCGCCGCCGGCGGCCATGCACAGGGCCAGCGCGGCCACGGCCAGGCGTTGCATGCGCCGGCCGGAGGGGCGAGCGCTCGTGCGGGTGTGGTCTGAGGCGTTCATGAGGGGGCGTCCTTCTCGGGTGCTGCGTGATGCGGAAACTCCACTGTGCGGCCCGCGTGTATCGACCGGACGGTCGACGGGTGCGCACGAGGTGAAGGCTGTAAGCAGACGTAGCCTGGGGCCTCGCACCACCGGCGCGTGTCGGTCAGGAGGCCGCTTCGTTTCGCGCCATGCGCTCGCTCTTCCAGTAGACGTCGTCGCCGTGTCGGCCGTCGCTGTCCGGCATGCGGTTGAGCACGCGCGCGAGCACGAACAGCAGGTCGCTCAGGCGGTTGAGGTAGTGGCGCAGCGCGCCGTTGATCGACTCGTCGGCGCCCAGCGCCACGACGGCGCGCTCGGCGCGCCGCGCCACCGTGCGGCACACGTGCGCCAGCGAGGCGGCGCGGGTGCCGGCCGGCAGGATGAACTCGGCCAGGCGCGGCAGGTGCGCGTTGTGCTCGGCCAGGGCCTCGTCGAGCTGCAGCAGGGCCTCGGCCTTGAGCAGCGTGTAGCCGGGCATCGACAGTTCGCCGCCGAGGTTGAAGAGCTGGTGCTGCACGTCGACGAGCAGCTCGCGCACGGCATCGGGCATCGGCTCGCACAGCAGCACGCCGATGTTCGAGTTGAGCTCGTCGACGTCGCCCATGGCGTGCACGCGCAGGTGGCTCTTGGGCACGCGGGTGTTGTCGCCGAGGCCGGTGCTGCCGTCGTCGCCGGTGCGGGTGGCGATCTGCGTGAGGCGGTTGCCCATGGGTTGACTCCGATGAAAGGTTGGGAAGCGGTTCATAGAATGTTAGACCGCCCGCGCCGTCGTCGCGGACTCCCTCCTCTTGAGGACATCGCCATGAACGCTCCCGCCGCCCTCTCCCACCTGGCCCCTCCCGTGGCCGCGCAGCGCGAGGTCCCGGCCGCGCTGATCGATGCGCTCAAGGCGCGCTTCGCCGAGCGCTGCTCGACCGCCCTGGCCGTGCGCACGCAGCACGGGCGCGACGAGTCGTCCTTCGAGTTGCCGCCGCCCGCGGCGGTGGTGTTCGCCGAAAGCACGCAGGACGTGGCCGATGCCGTGAAGCTGGCCGCCGACCACGACGTGCCGGTCATCCCCTTCGGCGTCGGCTCCTCGCTCGAGGGCCACCTGCTGGCCGTGCAGGGCGGCATCAGCATCGACCTGGGCCGCATGAACCGTGTGCTGTCCATCGACGCCGACGACCTGACGGTGACGGTGCAGCCGGGCGTGACGCGCAAGCAGCTCAACGACGAGTTGAAGAGCACCGGCCTGTTCTTCCCGATCGACCCCGGCGCCGACGCCTCGATCGGCGGCATGACGGCCACGCGCGCCAGCGGCACGAACGCGGTGCGCTACGGCACCATGCGCGAGAACGTGCTGGCGCTGGAGGTGGTGACAGCCGCCGGCGAGACGATCCGCACCGGCACGCGGGCGCGCAAGTCCTCGGCCGGCTACGACCTGACGCGGCTGATGGTGGGCAGCGAGGGCACGCTGGGCGTGATCACCGAGATCAGCCTGCGCATCTACCCGCTGCCCGAGGCGGTGTCGGCCGCGATCTGCTCGTTCCCGAGCATCGAGGCGGCCGTGCGCACGACCATCGAGATCATCCAGCTGGGCGTGCCGATCGCGCGCGTCGAGCTCATCGACGCGAACACGGTGCGCATGGTGAACGCCTACGCGAAGCTGGGCCTGCGCGAGGAGCCGATGCTGCTGATGGAATTCCACGGCTCGCCCGCCGGCGTGAAGGAGCAGGCCGAACTGGTGCAGGAGCTGGCCAGCGGCCACGACGGCAACGCCTTCGAGTGGGCCACCACGCCGGAGGAGCGCACGCGCCTGTGGACGGCGCGGCACAACGCGTACTTCGCCGCCATCCAGTCGCGTCCGGGCTGCCGCGCCATCTCCACCGACACCTGCGTGCCGATCTCGCGCCTGGCCGATTGCCTGCTCGAGTCGGTCGCCGAGGCCGATGCCAGCGGCATCCCCTACTTCCTGGTCGGCCACGTGGGCGACGGCAACTTCCACTTCGGCTACCTGATCGACCCCGACGACGCCGCCGAGCGCGCCCGCGCCGAGGCCCTGAACCATTCCCTGGTGATGCGCGCCATCGCCCTGGAAGGCACCTGCAGCGGCGAGCACGGCATCGGCCTGCACAAGATGGACTTCCTGGTCACCGAGGCCGGCGCCGGCGCGGTCGACGTCATGCGCGTCATCAAGCGCGCGCTCGACCCGAAGAACATCATGAATCCGGGGAAGATCTTCGCGCTGTAGCCGCGCCGCGTCGAGCGGTGCGTTCGCATGCACGGATCGCGTCTTCGTGCATCCTCAAACGGAGGGAGACGGAGCGGCCATTCACGTCGTCGAGCGACGGTCTCGGACATTAGAGTGGGGATCGTCCAAGACCTCCACGCCGCATCGTCCATGACCGGTCACCGCTGTTCCATCGTCTTGCTGGCATGCGCCCTGACCGCCTGCGCGCAGCCTCCGGCACCCTCGCCGCCCGCGCAGCCGGCCACGGTGCGGATCTGCGACGACACGGGCTGCTCGGACCGGCCACGCGCCGGCGGGAGTTTCGATCCGTCGGCCGGCACCGATCCCGAGGAGGCGCACCGCATCGCCGCCCTCACCGAATTGGCCAACAAGGACCCGCGCGCCGCCTACGACCTGGGCCTGCGCTATTTCCGCGGCGACGGCGTCCGGCAGAACAGCTACCAGGCCATCCAGTGGATGCGCAGCGCCGGCGAGCGCGGCGACCTGCAGGCGCAATCGGCGCTGGGGCGCTTCTACCTGATGGGCCTGGAAGAGATGGGCTCGGACCCGGCGGAGGCGGAGAAGTGGCTGATGATCGCCGCCGGTCGCGGCGACCGGGAAGCCCGCGTGCTCCAGGCGGAGGCCAGCGCCGCCAAGCTGCGGAGCCAGTACGCGTACCGCGCGTGGGTCGATGCGCGCCGCGCCGGCTGGTACGGCTACTGGTACAGCGGCTATCCCTATTACTGGGCCTGGGGCGGACCCAGGGGTTGGTACTACCGCTATTGAAGTCCCTCCCCGGGCCCCTCGTCGTTTCCCTCGCCAACGAAAGCCATCGTCATGAAGAACACCCTCGTCTCCCTGCGCTGCACCGCCCTGCTGGGCATCCTGGCCCTGGGCGGCTGCGTCACGCCCGGCGCCGGCGGTCTGGTCTCGACCGGCACCAGCCCGACGGCGGTGACCGGCGGCGCGGCCGGCGGCAGCAGCGTCGGCGCCAATTCGAGCCTGGAGCGCTGCAGCGAGTCGCTGGGCACGCTGGCGGTCGACGACGGACGCGGCAAGGCGTGGTACGCGAGCTTCGGCGCCGCGACCAAGGTCACCTCGATCGAGCCTTTGCTGCGCGTCGCCGTGCAGCAGTCGAACTGCTTCGTCATCACGTCGATCGGCAATTCGCGCACCGACACCGTCATCAGCGCGATCACCCAGCAGCAGCGCAATTCGGGCGAGTTCCGCGCCGGATCGAACCAGCAGAAGGGACAGCGCGTGGCGGCGGACTATTTCATGGAGCCGTCCATCGTGGTGGACAACAGTTCCACCGGCAAGCTCGCGGGCGCATTGGGCGGCTTCCTGGGCCCCGGCGTGAGCCGCATGGCGGGTTCGCTGGAAACCAAGTCGTCGGTCGTCACGCTCAGTCTGTTCGACATCCGCTCCAGCGTGCAGGTCGCGGTCTCCGAAGGCAATTCGACCGCCACCAACTACGGCGCGGCGCTGGGTGCCTTCGGCGGCGGTGCCGCCGGCAGCCTGAGCGGTTTCTCCAGCACGCCGGAGGGCAAGGCCACGGTGGCGGCCTTCATCGACGCCTACAACAGCATGGTGGTCTCGCTGCGCAACTACAAGGCGCAGGAGGTGCGCGGCGGCCTGGGACGCGGCGGCGTGCTGAAGGTCGGGCAGTGACGGCCACGTCCGTCTGAGGTCGCGGCCGGCACCGGCCGGCGGCCGTCAGGCCGGCATCTTGCGGATGCGCTCGATGAGGCCGTTCAGGGCATCCATCGAGCCGAAGTGGATCGCCAGTTCGCCGCTCTCCACGACCCGGTTGCCCCGGTGCTTGGTGCGCTTCTTGATGCGCACCTCGACGGCGGAGGTCAGCAGGTCGGCCAGTTCGCGTTCCACCTGCTTCAGGTCGCCCGACTTCTCCTGCGGGTCCGGCGCGGCGCGGCGAGCGTCGGCGCCAGGGGTCGTGCCGAAGTCGGCGGCGAGCTTCTTGACCAGGGCCTCGGCCTCGCGCACCGACATCTTCTTGGCCGCGATCTGCGTCGCCGCCGTCACCTGCGCGCCGCGGTCGAGCGCCAGCAGGGCGCGCGCGTGACCCATGTCGAGGTCGCCGGCCATCAGCATGGCCTGGGCCGGCTCGGCGAGGTTGAGCAGGCGCAGCAGGTTGCTGGCGGCGCTGCGCGAGCGGCCGACGGCCTGCGCGGCGGTCTCGTGGGTGAGGCCGAATTCCTCGATCAGGCGCTGCAGGCCCTGCGCCTCCTCCAGCGGGTTCAGGTCCTCGCGCTGGATGTTCTCGATCAGCGACATGGCCGCCGCCGCCTCGTTGGCGACGTCGCGCACCAGCACCGGCACGCTGTCGAGCCCGGCGAGCTTGGCGGCGCGGAAGCGGCGCTCGCCGGCGATGATCTCGTACTCGGCGTGTTTGAGCGCAGCCAGGTCGGGCTCGAGCCGGCGCACGAGGATGGGCTGCATGATGCCCTGCGCCTTGATGCTCTCGGCCAGTTCGTAGAGCGCGCCTTCGTCCATGCGGGTGCGCGGCTGGTAGGCGCCGGCGACCATCTGGTCGAGTCGGAGGACGGAAGGATCGATGCGCGCGCCGTTGGCGGCCGGACGGCCGTCGCCGGCCCGGGCGGCGCCCGTCGAGCCCGTGGTGCCGTCATCCTCGTCGCCGCTGTCGGCGACGGCGGTGCCGGCGTTGAAGGTCGGGCCCAGGAGGGCTTCGAGTCCGCGGCCGAGGCCCTTGAGTTTCTTGGTAGCCATCGAGGTCAGTGCTCTTTCAGGAAATCGTTCAGCAGTGCACGGCCCTCGGGCCAGTCGCCCAGTCCGGAGTCGTGATTGAGGTGGCCGGCGTGGGTGCCGGCGGCGCCCTCCGCTGGGGCATGGGAGGCGTAGCGGATGTCGGCGGCGTCGACGAAGCGGGCGCCCCAGTCGACCGCCAGCCTGCGGGAGCGCGCGACGTCGCAGTACGGGTCGTCGTCGGCGGCGATCACCAGCGACGGAAACGGCAGGCGCTGGCGCACGATGGGCGCCCAGCCGGGGATGGTCTGGCGCAGGTCGTCGCGCTCCAGGTCGGCGGGCGCGACGAGCAGCGCGGCGCGCACCTTGCCGGTCTGGCGCGAGTGCGCGGCCCAGGACGCCACCAGCAGGCAGCCCAGGCTGTGCGCGACCAGCACGACCGGCGACGGCGCGGCCAGCACTTCCTCCTCCAGCCGGATCGACCAGTCGCCGCGCAGCGGACGCACCCACTCGTGCTGCTCGACGCGGCGGTCGCCATGCAGCGCCTCCCAACGGCTCTGCCAGTGCGCGGGACCGCTGTTCTGCCAGCCGGGCAGCAGCAGCACGGTCGTGTCGGCGGACGGCGCCATGGTCACGCCGATTCGGGCGTCGATGCCGCCGGCTTGGCGGCGGGTGCGGACCTGGATGCCGGCGCGGGCCTGGCGTCGGCGGCAGGCGCGGGCTCGGCGGATGACGCGGCGTCGACGACCGGACCGGCATCGCCGTCGCGTGCCTCGCCGCCCCGGTCCGCTTTCTTCGCCTTTCCGGCGGAAGGCGACGTCGCGACCGCCGAAGGAGCGCCCGACAGCGGCGCGAACATGCTGGCCGGCGGCATCTTCTCGACCAGTTCGCTGGCGAAGGCGACGAAGGCCTGGCTGCCGCGCGCCGAGGGGTCGAACACCACGCCCGGCAAGCCGTAGCTCGGCGCCTCGGCCAATCGCACGTTGCGCGGGATGACGGTGTCGAACACCTTGTCGCCGAAGTGCGCCTTGAGCTGCTCGCTGACCTGCTGCTGCAGGGTGATGCGCGGGTCGAACATGACGCGCACCAGGTTCACGATCTGCAGGTTCTTGTTGAGGTTGGCGTGCACCTGCTTGATGGTGTTGACCAGGTCGGTCAGGCCTTCGAGGGCGAAGTACTCGCACTGCATCGGCACGATGACGCCATGGGCGGCGCACAGGCCGTTGAGCGTGAGCAGGTTGAGACTGGGCGGGCAGTCGATGAGGACGAAGTCGTACTCGCCGCCGACGGCGGCCAGGGCGGTGCGCAGGCGCTTCTCGCGCCGGTCCAGCGCCACCATCTCGACCTCGGCGCCGGCCAGCTCGCGGTTGGCGCCCAGCACGTCGTAGCCGCACTTCTCGGACCGGATGCGCGCCTCGGCGACCGAGGCCGATTCGAGGAGCACGTCGTACACGGACAGCTCCAGCTGGCGCTTGTCGACGCCCGAGCCCATCGTGGCGTTGCCCTGCGGATCGAGGTCGATCATCAGCACGCGCTGGCCCACCTTGGCGAGTCCGGCGGCCAGGTTCACGGTGGTGGTGGTCTTGCCGACACCGCCCTTCTGGTTGGCGATGCAAAAAATCTTGGCCATGGCTTGCTCGATGTCTTTCGGTGCGTACGGGAACGGGGAGATGGGGAACGGGAAAACGGTGGGTCAGCGGCTGATGGCGAGCTTGATGCCGAAGGCGATCAGGAACACACCCGCCAGCTTTTCGAGCGTGGTCTTGACGCGCGGATTGGCGCGCAGGCGCTCGGCCAGGAAATGCGTCAGCAGCGTGGCGGTCAGGCCGTACAGGAAGGTCAGTACGGCGATGGTCAGCGCCATGACGGCGAAGGTCGTCAGGCCCTGGTGGCGGGCCGGATCGACGAAGAGCGGAAAGAACGCCATGTAGAACACGATGGCCTTCGGGTTGAGCAGCGTGATGAACAACGCCTGGCGGAAGAACTGGCGCGGGCGGATGTGCAGGATGGGCGCATCGCCCGGCTTGGCGCGCAGCATCCTCAGGCCCAGCCAGCCCAGGTAGACGGCGCCCAGCCACTGCACGGCATGGAAGGCGGTCGGATAGGCCGCCAGCAAGGCAGCGACACCCGCCACGGCCAACCACATCAGCACCTGGTCGCCGGCGATGACGCCGAGCGTCGCGGCCAACCCGCCCCGGATGCCACCCTTGCCGGTCGACGTGACCAGTGCCAGGTTGCCCGGCCCGGGAATCAGCAGGAACACGATGATGGCCGCCACAAAGGCGCCGTAGTCAGCGATGCCGAACATGGGATTTTCCGGGTTGACCGGGCGAACGAAGGGAGGCCGAGTCTAAGGCACGCACGCCTCGCTCACTGCAGCGAAGGTGTTGCCGGACGCAATCGCACGGACCCTGGATGGCGCTCCGCATGACCGTCGGGTTCGCGTTCAAGACGCGATCGAAGCGTTGTTTCACGTGAAACACGCTGAGGTGGTTTTCGAAATAGACGGATGAAATGCGTTGGCTGGCGTGGTTGGCACGCCCGTTCTGATCGCTCTTCGCCCTTTCAGGGTGAAGCTGGTCGAGGGGTCACAGCGATGGACAGGTCGCGGCTTCGATGATCGC
Organism: Variovorax sp. PvP013; assembly: GCF_050435945.1. Classification (NCBI taxonomy): domain Bacteria; kingdom Pseudomonadati; phylum Pseudomonadota; class Betaproteobacteria; order Burkholderiales; family Comamonadaceae; genus Variovorax; species Variovorax sp. PvP013. The sequence goes on along the minus strand of NZ_JBNDLF010000004.1, from coordinate 179,492 downwards.
TGCCGGCCCTCATTCCTGCCTTCTCTCGAAGGGAAAGGGAGCAATACCGAAAAAGATGGAGTGGTACGTGCCTTGGATTACTCCTCTTCCCTCCGGGAAGAGGCTGGGTGAGGGGCCGCCGGCGGTTGACATGCTGCCGCTTTGATGACCGCTGCCAGCCCTCACGCCTGCCCTCTCCCGGAGGGAGAGGGAGTCGTACCGAAAGAGATGGAGTGGTACGTGTCCCCGAATTGCTCCTCTCCCTTCCGGGGAGAGGCTGGGCGAGGGGCCGCCGGCGGTCGACATGCTGCCATTTTGATGACCGCTGCCAGCCCTCACCCCTGCCCTCTCCCGGAGGGAGAGGGAATCGCACCGAAAGAGATGGAGTGGTACGTGTCCCCGAATTGCTCCTCTCCCCTCCGAGGAGAGGCTGGGTGAGGGGCCGTCAGCGGTGGACATGCTGCTGCTTCGATGGCCGCTGTCGGCCCTCACCCCTGCCCTCTCCCGGAGGGAGAGGGAATCGTACCGAAAGAGATGGAGTGGTACGGGTCTCCGAATTGCTCCTCTCCCCTCCGGGGAGAGGCTGGGTGAAGGGCTGCGATGATGGAAAGGTCGCGGTCTCGATGACCGCCCGTGTCCCTCGCTCAGCATTCCTCTCCCGGAGGGAGAGGGAGTCATGAAATCAGTCGCCTTTGGCCCGCGCCCAGACGAGGCAGCGCTCGGCATCCAGGCCCGGCACACGCAGTTGTTCCACGTGAAACACATCGACATCGCCAGGCAGTTGCGCCAGCTCGTCGTCGGGCATCTTGCCCTTCATGGCCATCCAGACGGCACCCGGTGCCAGCAGTTGGCGCGAGCCGTCGTAGAAATCGCCCAGCGACGCGAAGGCGCGGCAGCTGACGATGCCGTAGCCACCCGTCAGCGTCTCGACGCGCGCGTGCAGACCCCGCAGGTTCGGCAAGGCGAGTTCGACCGCCACCTGCTGCACGAACGCCGCTTTCTTGGCCACGGCATCGAGGCACGTGACATGGATGTCGTCGCGCAGGATCGCGATGACGACGCCGGGCAGGCCGGCGCCGGCGCCGACGTCGAGCAGCTGAGACTTCGCGCCGATGCCCTGCCCTGTGATCGCGGGTTTTTTACGCTGCAGCGGCCCGATGACCGACAGGCTGTCCAGCAGATGATGAGTGAGCACCAACGCCGGATCGCGCAAGGCCGTCAGGTTGTAGACCTTGTTCCACTTCAGGATCAGTGCGCCATAGGCCAGCAGCCGCTCGCACTGGCGGTCCGTCAGTTCGATGCCGAGCGTCCGTGCGCCTTCGCGCAACGCGATGTCCTGGCTCATCCGGCCACCACCACTGCCGTCGTCTCGGAGGCGTCGGCAACGCCGGCGAAGGCCCGGTGTCCCCCCTTGCGCAGATGCACCATCAGCAAAGAGATCGCTGCGGGCGTGACGCCCGAGATGCGCGAGGCCAGGCCGAGCGTTTCCGGCCGCTGACGCGCCAGCTTTTGGCGCACCTCGAAGCTCAATGCGGTGACCTGGGCGTAGTCGAAATCGGCCGGCAGGCGCAGGTTCTCGAAATGCGAGGCGCGCTCGACCTCGTCGTGCTGGCGGTCGATGTAGCCCGAGTACTTGGCCGAGATCTCGACCTGCTCGATCTCGGTCGCATTCAACGATGCCTTGGGCGCGTAGCGTCCACCGTCGAGCGACATCAGGGCGTCGTAGCTCACGTCCGGGCGTCGCAGCAGGTCGCCCAGGTTGTATTCGTGCTCGATCGCCTTGCCGAGCACGCGCTCGGATTCAGCCGCCGGCAGGTTGCGTGGGTTCACCCAGGTCGACTTCAGGCGTTGTGTTTCACGTGAAACAGCGTCGCGCTTGCGCGAGAACGCATCCCACCGGGCGTCGTCGACGAGGCCCAGACGGCGCCCCGCCTCGGTCAGGCGCATGTCGGCGTTGTCCTCGCGCAGCTGCAGCCGGAACTCGGCCCGGCTGGTGAACATGCGGTAGGGCTCGGTCACGCCCTTGGTGATGAGGTCGTCGACCAGCACGCCCAGGTAGGCCTCGTCGCGACGCGGCAACCAGGCATCCTCGCCACGGCACTGCAGGGCCGCGTTGATGCCGGCGAACAGGCCTTGCGCCGCGGCTTCCTCGTAGCCGGTGGTGCCGTTGATCTGGCCGGCGAAGAACAGGCCCTGGATGGCGCGGGTCTCGAAGCTGCTCCTGAGCTCGCGCGGATCGAAGTAGTCGTACTCGATGGCATAGCCCGGGCGCAGGATGTGCGCGTTCTCCAGGCCGGCCATGGAACGCACCAGCTGCAGCTGGATGTCGAACGGCAGGCTGGTCGAGATGCCGTTGGGGTAGTACTCGTTGGTCGTCAGACCTTCGGGTTCCAGGAAGATCTGGTGGCTTTCCTTGTCGGCGAAGCGGTTGATCTTGTCCTCGACGCTCGGGCAGTAGCGCGGGCCGACGCCCTCGATCTTGCCGGTGAACATCGGACTGCGGTCGAAGCCGGAACGGATGATCTCGTGGGTGCGGGCGTTGGTGTGGGTGATCCAGCACGGCATCTGCGCCGGGTGCATGGCCGCGTCGCCCATGAAGCTGAACACCGGCATGGCGTTCGTCGCGCCGCCGGGCATGCCGTCGCCGGGCTGCTCGACGCAGCGCGAGAAATCGATGCTGCGGCCGTCGAGCCGGGGCGGCGTGCCGGTCTTCAGGCGCGCCTGCGGCAGCTTGAGTTCCTTCAGCCGCGCCGACAGCGTGACCGCCGGCGGATCGCCCGCGCGACCGGCCTGGTAGTTGTCCAGCCCGACGTGGATGCGCCCGTCGAGGAAGGTGCCGGCGGTGAGCACCACCGTCCGCGCGCGGAAGGCGATGCCGACCTGCGTCACGGCGCCCACCACGCGGTCGCCCTCGATCATCAGGTCGTCGACCGCCTGCTGGAACAGGCTGAGGTTGGGCTGGTTCTCCAGTCGATGGCGGATCGCGGCCTTGTAGAGCACCCGGTCGGCCTGGGCGCGCGTGGCGCGCACGGCGGGTCCCTTGCTGGAATTGAGGATGCGGAACTGGATGCCGGATTCGTCGGTCGCCAATGCCATGGCGCCGCCGAGCGCATCGACCTCGCGCACTAGATGGCCCTTGCCGATGCCGCCGATGGAGGGATTGCAGCTCATCTGCCCCAGCGTCTCGATGTTGTGGGTGAGCAGCAGGGTCTTGGCGCCCATGCGGGCGGACGCCAGGGCCGCCTCGGTGCCGGCATGGCCGCCGCCGACGACGATGACGTCGAATTCTTCGGGATAAAGCATGTGGAGAGGGGGCGCACTATCGCGTGCGCGGCGGTGGAGTCTCCGTGGGAGACGGGGTCGCGATTTTAAGCGGGCGACCCTGGGAGCGTGGCCCGTGGGGCCACCTCCCGCCGCGATCGACCGGTCAGTCGATCGCCTTGCGCACCGCGCCCACGCCCAGCGCAGCGAGCACCAGGAAGATCACGGCCAGCACCAGGAACAGGCCGAACAGCACCTTGGCGATGCCCGCCGCACCGGCGGCGACGCCGCCGAAGCCCAGGGCACCGGCAATCAGGGAAATGACCGCGAAAACGATGGCGTACTTCAACATGGCGACTCCTATGGCGCGGCATCGTGCCGCTGATGGGGTGAGCGTAGAGCAGCGCTCCGGACGCGGCACGTCCGGCCTGCGCGGGCACCCGTAGGACAAAAACGCGATGCCTTGAGGGGCGCCCGATCCGCCCTCCGCCGGCTTGCAGAATGCAGTCGCCGCCCCATCTGCGACCACTCTCGTCCCCCTTCCCCCACTCCCAGGAGTTCAACGAATGAAGCTGTATTTCTCGCCGGGCGCCTGCTCGCTGTCGCCGCACATCGTCCTGATCGAAGCCGGCATCGCCTTCGAACCCGTGCTCGCCAGCACCAAAAGCCACCAGCTCGCCGACGGCACGGACTACTACGCCATCAACCCCCTGGGCTACGTGCCGCTGCTCGAACTCGACGACGGCACCGTCCTGCGCGAGGGCCCGGTGATCGTGCAGTACATCGCCGACCAGGCGCCGCAGAAGAACCTGGCGCCGGCCAACGGCACGCTGCCGCGCTACCGCCTGCAGGAGTGGCTCAACTTCATCGGCACCGAGATCCACAAGGGCTTCAGCCCGATGTTCAATCCGGCCACGCCGGACGAGACCAAGACGCAGTCCCGCGACAAGCTGGCCAAGCGCTACGCCTGGATCGAGCAGCAGCTCACCGGCAAGGAGTTCCTGATGGGCGACACCTTCTCCGTGGCCGACGCCTACCTCTTCACCGTGACCAACTGGGCCAAGCCCACGGGCCTGGACCTCGCTCCCTATCCGCAGGTGCGGGCCTGGCACGCGCGCATCGGCGAGCGCCCGGCGGTCAGGGAAGCGCTGGCCGCGGAAGCCGCCGCGAAGGCCGCGGCGAAGTAATCCTCCTTCTCTCTCTCCCGCGTTTCCCCTTTTCCTTCCAAGAAGAATTTCCGCATGACCTCCCTCTACGAACCGGTCCAGTTCGGCGACCTGCAGCTGGCCAACCGCATCGTCATGGCGCCGCTGACGCGCAACCGCTCGCCCGACGCCGTCCCGCGCGACATCACCGCCACCTACTACGCCCAGCGCGCCACGGCCGGCCTGATCGTCAGCGAAGCCACCGCCATCAGCCACCAAGGCCAGGGCTATTCCGACGTGCCGGGCCTCTACGGCACCGAACAGCTCGACGGCTGGAAGCGCGTGACCGACGCCGTCCACGAAGCCGGCGGCAGGATCGTCGTGCAGCTGTGGCACGTCGGCCGCATCTCGCACACCGACCTGCAGCCCGACGGCGGCGCTCCGGTGGCGCCCTCGGCCATCCGCGCCAAGGCCCAGACCGTGCTCATCAAGGACGGCAAGGCGGAGTTCGTCGACACCTCCGAGCCGCGCGCGCTCGACGCCGGCGAACTCCCCGGCATCGTCCACACCTACGCCGCCGCCGCGCGCAACGCCGTCGAGACCGCCGGCTTCGACGGCGTCGAGATCCACGCCGCCAACGGCTACCTGCTCGACCAGTTCCTGAAGAGTGGCAGCAACCAGCGTACCGACGACTACGGCGGCAGCATCGAGAACCGGGCCCGCCTGACGCTGGAAGTCACGCGCGCCGTGACCGACGCCGTCGGCGGCGGCCGCACCGGCATCCGGCTGTCGCCCGTCACGCCCGCCAACGACGCCGACGACGCCGATCCGCAGCCGCTGTTCACCCACCTCGTCCAGCAGCTCGCCACGCTCAACCTGGCCTACGTCCACGTGATCGAAGGCGCCACCGGCGGCAAGCGCGAACTCGACGACCGCCCGTTCGACTACGACGCCCTGGAAGCCGCCTACCGCACGGCCGGCGGCCGCGGCGCCTGGATGGTCAACAACGGCTACGACAAGGCCCTGGCCGAGCAGGCCGTCGAGGACGGCGCCGACCTGGTCGCCTTCGGCCGCCCGTACATCGCCAACCCCGACCTCGTGCGCCGGCTGCGCGAAGGCGCGCCGCTCAACAAGCCCGACAAGGCGACGATGTACGGCGGCGGCGAGCACGGGTACACCGACTACCCGACCCTGGACTGATCGGTCGGTCGGTCGAGCGGTCGGTCAGTCGGCCGGCTCGGCCCGGTCCCAGGGCGCGAAGCTCAGCTCGACGCGCAGGCCGGTGCTGCCGGGCGTGGTGCCGAAGCTGAGCTGGGCGTCCAGCAGGGTCGCGTAGCGCGCGATGATCGCCAATCCCAGGCCGGCGCCCTGCCCCAGCTTCTGACCGTCCGGGCCCTGCGCCCAGCGTCGCACGAAATCGCGCTGCGCCGCCTTCGGGATGCCGGGGCCGTCGTCGGAGACCGCGAGGGTCGACCCGGCGAGTTCGACCGTGACGGTGCGCCCGCCGTAGCGCAGGGCGTTGTCGATCAGGTTGTCCAGGATGCCCTCGACCAGCGCGGTGTTGGCCTGCATCGTGACCGGCGTGTCGAGGCCGCGCGCGCCCAGGTCCACCCCCTGCGCATCGGCGCGCGCCAGGTGCCGCATCACGGCCTGCTCGGCCAGCAGGTCCAGGCGCACCGGCTCGCGCCGCAGGGTCGCGCGGCCCTCGTCGGCCAGGGCCAGCGCCAGCAGCTGGTCGACCAGGTGGCTCGCGCGCGACTGGCTCTGCGCGATGCGCTCGAGCTGCTCGCGCCAGACGGCCGGCGAGGTCTGCGCGAGGCCGTAGTCGGCCAGCGCGCGGATGCCGGCCAACGGCGTGCGCAGTTCGTGCGCGACGTTGCCGGCGAACTCCCGCTGCGCCCGCACGCTGTGGCCCAGGCGGTCGAGCAGCGAGTTGGCCGCCTCGCCCAGGTGCTCCAGCTCGCGCGAGGTGCGCGCCACCGGCACCGGCGACAGGTCGTTCGCGTCGCGCCGGTCGAGCGCGCGCTGCAGGTCGCGCAGCGGGTGCAGCTCGCGCCCGATGCTGCGCCACAGCCAGGCCGCCAGCAGCGTCAGCACCAGCATCTCGGGCACCAGCGTGTAGAGCAGCAGCCGCTCGACCATGGCGCGCCGCGCGCGCGTGGTCTGGGCGATGACGACGTGGTAGGCGTTGTCGGGCTCGGGGTTCTCCAGCACCACGGCGCGCAGCGCCCGGCCCTGGTAGACGATGTCGGAGAAACGGTAGCGCGCGTTCGCGACCGGCTCGGGCGCCTGCAGGCCGGCGTGGCCGGCGATGAGCGAGCCGTCGGGACGGATGACGGCGAAGAACACCGCCTCGGACTGATCGAACAGCACGCTCGTGATCTCGCGCGGCGTCAGCAGGAACTGCGCGCCCCGCGCACCGCTGGCGCGCACGTTGGCCGAGACCGAGTAGGCGTCGTCGAGCATGGCGCGGTCGAAGGCCTGGCCGGTGAAGTAGTTGGCCACCGTCAGCGACAGCCCCGAGCCCAGCAGCCAGGTCAGCGCCAGCGGCAGCAGCACGCCGCGCAGCACGCGCGCGGTGAGCGAGGGCGCGCGTCGGCGCCCCGACGCCGGTCGCCAGCGCGACCGCACGCCCGGCGCCGCGTCGCCGGCGGCCGCCTTCGCCCGGGCCGCGTCCTCGGTCGCGCTCACCGGCGCACCCCGGGGCGATGCGGAGCGGTCATCGCCCGGGTTCGAGCAGGTAGCCGATGCCGCGCAGCGTGCGGATGCTGGCGCCGCTGCCGGCGAGCTTCTTGCGCAGGCGCGAGATGAAGGCCTCGAGCGCGTTGTCGCCCAGGGCCTCGTCGAAGGTGGAGAGCTTGTCGGACAGGGTCCGCTTGCTCACCGTGCGCCCCGGCGGACTCATCAGCTCCCACAGCACCTCGAACTCGCGCGCCGGCAGTTCGAGCAGGTCGCCGTCGACCGCGAAACGCCGTGCCTTGCGGTCCAGGCTCAGGGTGCCGAGCACGGCGACGTCGTCGGTGCCCAGCGCGCGCCGCACCAGGGCGCGCAGCCGGGCCTCGACCTCGGCGAGGTCGAAGGGCTTGCCCAGGTAGTCGTCGGCGCCGGCGTCGAGGCCGGCGATGCGCTCGTCGGTGCGGTCGCGCGCGGTCAGCACCAGCACCGGCGTGCGGTCGCCCCGCGCGCGGGCGCGGCGCAGCACCGTCAGGCCGCTGCCCGCGACGCTCACGGGGCCGGCGTGGGCGGGCAGCGTGAGGTCGAGCAGCACGGCGTCGAAAGGCTGGATGCGCCAGAGGTGGTCGGCATCCTCCACGTTCGTCGCCACGTCCACGCGGTGACCCGCGTCGCCCAGGCTGCGCAGCATCACGTCGCGCAGCACGGCATCGTCTTCGACCAGCAGGATTCGCACGGAAAGTCTCGGAAGGAATGGGAGAAAGTGCGCCGTCGCGCGGCGGTCAGCCACGAGTCAGCAGGGTGGCGCGATAAACGCGTCATGAGCATACGACGGCAAGCCGCATGGGCGGCATTCTGGATCGCGGGGACGAGCGGCATGGCGCTCGCCCAGCAACCTCCATCCCCCGCGCTGCAGCCCTCTCCGGCGCAGCGATCCCCCTCGTCCCCTTCTCCTTCTGCGCCGCCCCTCACCCCCTCGACCCCGACGATCCCCACGGCGACGCCCATGCCGGCGGCGGTCGCCGCCGCGCTGCCTGCGCCGCTGACGCTCGACGAGGTGCTGCGCGCCGCGCGCGAGAACCCCGACGTGAGCGCCTCGCGTCTGGCGCTGTCGGCCGCGCGCGCCGACATCCTGGCGGCCGACCACGCGCCCTCGCCGGTGCTGACCGCCAAGGCGGCCTCGATCGACCTGCAGAACGGCGTCGGCGCCGGCGGTCTCGGGCGCAAGCGCGTGGACAGCTCGGTGGGCGTCGACTGGACCTGGGAGCGCGGCGGCAAGCGCGCCGCGCGGACCGCCGCCGCCGAACGCGCCGCCGACGCCGCGCGCTTCGACATCGACGACGTGCAGCTCGACCAGCAGCTCGTCGCCGGCAGCGCCTTCTACGACCTGCTCGGCGCGCAGGAGCGCATCGTCGAGATCAACGCCATCGAGCGCAGCGCCTCGCAGCTCGCGGGCACCGCCACGCGCCGCGTGCAGGCCGGCGACCTGCCGGCGCAGGAAGCCGCCCGCACCGAGGTCGAGGCCCAGCGCAGCGCCGTCGACCTGCGCGCGGCCGAGCTCGACCGCGACCGCGCGCAGCTGGTGCTGGCGCAGATCCTCGGTCCCGCCGCCGCGGTGCGCGGGCGCCTCGCCGGCACCGACTGGCCGGTGCTGGGCCTGCTGCCCTACGGCACGGCCGGCGAGGTCGACCTCGACACCCTGATCGAGAACCGCGCCGACATCCGCGCGGCGCGCGCGCGCGTGGCCTCGGCCAGCGCCTCGCTCGACAACGCGCAGGCGCAGCGCGTGGCCGACGTCACCATCGGCGCGTCGCTCGAACGCTACCCGACGACGTCGAACCGCCTGCTGGAGGTGCGCGCCTCGATCCCGCTGCTGTTCAACTACCGCGCCGAGGGCGAAATCGGCCGCGCCCTGGCGGTCTACACGCAGACGCAGGAGAACCTCGATCGCGCGCGCAACATCGCCCGGCTCGAACTCCAGCGCCTGCGCGCCGAGGCCGAGTCGAACGCGCGGCGCCTGCAGGTGTTCCAGCGCGACATCCTCGGCGGCGCCCAGAAACTCGCCGACAACGCCGAACTCGCCTACCGCCGCGGCGCCCTGTCGCTGACCGACCTGCTCGACGCGCGCCGCACGCTGCGCGCCACCCAGCTCGACGCCATCAACGCCCGCGTGGATCACGCCAAGGCCGCCCTCGCCTGGCGCCTGCGCACCCAAACCTCGTCGCCCACACCATGACCACCTCCGTCTTCCCCTCCGCCGGTTTCGCGGCCATCGCCTTCGCCGCCGCGCTGATGCTCGCCGGCTGCGGCGAGCGCGACGCGCCCGTCGTCAACACCGAGCCGCCCGCGCCGATCGTGCAGGGCAACCAGATCCGCTTCGCGCCCGACCATCCGCAGCTCAAGCTGCTGGCCGTGGTGCCCGCCACCGCCGCCAAGAGCGTGAGCGTCGACCTCCCCGGCCGCCTGGTCTGGAACGAGGAGCGCACGCAGCGCGTGTTCGCGCCCTTCGCCGGCCGCGTCACCGACATCAAGGCCGACGTCGGCCAAAGCGTGAAGGCGGGCGACCTGCTCGCCCAGCTGGCCTCGCCGGACTTCGGCATCGCCCAGGCCGACACCGCCAAGGCGCAGGCCGACGCGTCGTTCTCGCGCAAGAACCTGGAGCGCCAGCGCGAGCTGTTCCAGGCCGGGATCATCGCCCGCAAGGACCTGGAGCAGGCCGAGGCCGACTCGGCCCGTTCGCAGGCCGAAGCCTCGCGCGCCGGCGCCCGCACCACGATGTACGGCGGCGGCATGGGCGTGAACCAGCGCTTCGGCATCCGTTCGGGCATCAACGGCGTGGTGGTCGAGCGCAACCTCAACCCCGGCCAGGAGCTGCGCCCCGACCAGTCCGGCCCCGGCACGCAGGCCCTCTTCGTGGTGACCGACCCGACCTCGCTGTGGGTGCAGATCGACGCCAAGGAGAACGACATCGGCAGCCTGCAGAAGGGCGCCACCTTCACCGTGCAGGTGCCGGCCTATCCGGGCGAGAACTTCACCGGCCGCGTCGCGGCGGCGTCCGACTTCATCGACCCGACCACCCGCACCATCAAGATCCGCGGCGTGATCGCCAACGCCGACCGCCGCCTCAAGGGCGAGATGCTGGTGACGGCGCTGGTCGACGAGGCGCTCACGGGCACCGTGGTGCCGGCGCGCGCCGTCACGCTCGACGGCAACAACCAGACCGTCTACGTGCAGACCCAGCCCGGCGTCTTCGAGCCGCGCCGCGTGAAGATCGGCCACACCGGCACGCGCGAGGTGGTCATCTCGAGCGGCCTCGCCGTGGGCGAGCAGGTGGTGGCGGACAACGCCCTGCTGCTGGCGCGCCAGTTCGCCGTGGCGCGCGAGGACGCCCGGCCCGCGACACCGGCCGGGGGCACCGCCCCCGCCGCCGCCCCGGCCGCCAGCGGAACGACCAAGCCATGAAGCGCCTCGTCCAGTACGCCCTGCATCAGCCGCTGTTCATCATCCTGGGCACGCTGCTGTTCGCGATGGCGGGCGTGATCGCGTTCAAGAACCTGTCGGTCGAGGCCTTCCCGGACGTGACCGACACCCAGGTCACGGTGATCTCGCTGTTCCCCGGCCGCGCCGCCGAGGAGGTTGAGAAGCAGGTCACGCTGCCCATCGAGGTGGCGCTCGCTGGCCTGCCCAACTCGATCCGGGTGTTCTCGCACACCCAGTTCGGCCTGTCCTTCACCGTCGTCACGTACGACGACAAGGCCGAGGTCAACCTCGCGCGCCAGCAGGTGGCCGAACGCCTGCGCGGCATCGACCTGCCCGAGGGCGTCGAGGCCGACATCGCGCCCAACGCCACGCCGGTGGGCGAGATCATGCGCTACCGCCTGCGCGGCGACGGCCTGTCCACGACCGAGCTGCGCACGCTGGAGGACTGGACCGTCGAGCGCGGCCTGCGCCAGGTGCCCGGCGTGGCCGACGTGGTGGCCATGGGCGGCGCCATCAAGCAGTACGAGGTCCAGCCCGACCTCGACAAGCTGCGCGCGTACAAGGTCACGTTCCAGAACCTGCTCGACGCGCTGGGCCGCGGCAACTCCAACGCCGGCGGCAGCTACGTGCGCCAGGGCGCGCAGCAGTACACCATCCGCGGCCTGGGCCTGCTGCAGTCGTCCGACGACATCGGCCGCATCGTGGTGGCCGCGCGCAACGGCACCCCGATCCTGATACGCGACATCGCGCAGGTGAGGATCGGCGCCGTACCGCGCCTGGGCGTGGTCGGCCAGGACAACGACGACGACGTCGTCACCGGCATCGTCATCATGAGGAAGGGCGAGAACCCGAGCGTGGTGTTGAAGGGCGTGAAGGACAAGATCGCCGACATGAACGCCCGCGCCCTGCCCCCGGGCGTGCAGATCGTGCCGTTCTACGACCGCACCTGGCTGATGGAGAAGACGCTCTCCACCGTCTTCCGCAACCTGGTCGAGGGCGCGCTGCTGGTGTCGGTGGTGCTCTACGTCTTCCTGTCGAACTTCCGCGCCAGCCTGGCGGTGGTGGTGGTGATCCCGCTGGCGCTGCTGTCGACCTTCATGGGCCTGAAGATCATGGGCGTGCCGGCCAACCTGCTGTCGCTCGGCGCCATGGACTTCGGCATCATCGTGGACGGCGCGGTGATCGTGATCGAGAACATCATGCACCGCCTGGCCGAGAAGAAGGAGACCATGGACCCGCAGGAGCGGCGTTCCGTGATCGTCAAGGCGGTGACGGAGGTGGGCCGCCCGACGCTGTTCTCGATGCTGATCATCATCGCCGCGCACATCCCGATCTTCGCGCTGCAGCGCCACGAGGGCCGCATCTTCCAGCCGATGGCGCTGTCGGTGACCTCGGCGCTGATCGGCTCGCTGATCTTCTCGCTCACGCTGGTGCCGCTGCTGGCCTTCTGGATGCTGCGCAAGAAGCTGCCCCACGGCGACAACCGCGTGGTGCGCGGCGCCAAGCACTTCTACGCGCCGATCCTGGACTGGGCGCTGCGCCGTCGCCGCACGGTGATGATCATCGCCGTGGCCGCCTTCGGCCTGACGACGGTGGTGGCCGCGCGGCTGGGCTCGGAGTTCCTGCCCGAGCTCGACGAGGGCACCACCTGGGTCAACTTCACGCTCTCGCCCAACGTCTCGACGCAGGAGGCCTCGCGCATCCTGCACATGGCGCGCAAGGCCCTGCTGACCGTGCCCGAGGTGCGTACCACCGTCTCCAAGGCCGGCCAGCCCGAGGACGGCACCGACCCCAAGACGATCTCGATGGCCGAGATCTTCGTCGACATCAAGCCCGAGGAGCAATGGCGCAAGGGCATGACGAAGGCCAAGATCACCGAGGAGATGAACCGCGTGCTGTCGGCGATCCCGAGCATCGACCCGGCGTTCTCCCAGCCCATCCGCGACAACGTGCTGGAGTCGATCTCGCAGATCAAGGGCCAGATCGTGATCAAGCTCGCCGGCGACGACCTCGCGCTGATGAAGCAGACCACCGACCAGATCGCCCGCGAGGTCAAGCAGGTGCAGGGCGTGGTGCGCGCGGAGATCGACCGCGACGGCCAGGTGCCCCAGCTGCTGCTGGACATCGACCGCGACCGCGCCTCGCGCTACGGCCTCAACGTCGGCGACATCCAGGACGTGATCGAGGCCGCGCTGGCCGGCAAGGCCGCCACCAGCCTGTGGGAGGGCGAGCGCAAGTTCGCCGTCGCCGTGCGCCTGCCGCCCGACGAGCGCGTCATGGCCAACCTGCGCCGCACCCCGATCGCCACGCCCGACGGCGGCTTCGTGACCCTGGGCGACGTGGTCAACGTGCGCGAGACCACCGGCGCGATGAACATCGCCCGCGAGTCCGGCCGCCGCACCACCGCCATCGGCATCTTCATCTCCGGGCGCGACATGGGCTCGGTGGTGGCCGACATGAAGGCGCGCGTCGAGCAGAACGTCAAGGTGCCCGCGGGCTACCAGGTCAACTGGTCGGGCGAGTTCGAGAACCAGGAGCGCGCCATGAAGCGCCTGGCGGTGGTGGTGCCGATCTCGCTGCTCCTGATCTTCGTGCTGCTGTTCGACGCCTTCAAGTCGCTCAAGATCGCCTCGCTGATCCTGATGAACGTGCCCCTGGCGCTCATCGGCGGCTTCGTGGCGCTGGGCGCCTTCGGCATCCCGCTGTCGGTGTCGGCGGCCATCGGCTTCATCGCGCTGTCGGGGCAGGCGGTGTTGAACGGGGTGGTGATGCTGTCGGTGTTCCAGCAGCTGCGCAACGAGGGCCACGACGTGGTCGAGGCGGTGCGCCTGGGCTCGATGCAGCGCCTGCGCACGGTGCTCATGACCGCCATGCTCGCCGCGCTCGGCCTGCTGCCGATGGCGCTCTCGCACGAGATCGGCTCGGAGACCCAGCGGCCGCTGGCCATCGTGGTGATCGGCGGATTGTTCACGGCCACGCTGCTCACGCTGGTGGTGCTGCCGGCGCTGTACGTCTCGTGGTTCGCGCCGCGCGAGGGCGGCAAGCCGTCGCCGTCCAGGCGCCGGACCCGTCCCGCCCCCATCGAACCCGCCGCGCCCGGGCACGAAGCCTGAAGGCCCGTCCATGAGCCACCGCGATGTCATCGACGCGTCGATCCTGCGCCAGGGCGAGCCCCGGCGCATGGCGGCGATCCTGCTGCACGGCCTGTGCAGCACGCCCGACGAACTGCGCTCGGTGGAGACCTCGCTGGGCGACCTGGGCTGCACCGTGCGGCCGATGCGGATCGCCGGCTACTCCTTCGATGCCGCGCTCGACGCGCAACGGGCCACGCGCTGCGAGACCTGGATCGACGCCATCGAGCGCGAGATCGACGCCCTGCGCGCCACGCACGAGCGCGTGATGCTGGTGGGCATCTCCGCCGGCGCCTCGCTCGCGCTGGCCGCGGCGATCCGCTGCGGCGCGCGTGTCGATGCGCTGGTGCTGATGTCGACCACCCTGCGCTTCGACGGCTGGGCCGTGCCGCGCTGGCGCTTCCTGCTGCCGCTGGTGCTCTACACGCCGCTCGGGCGGTTCTGGAAATACCGCGAGCGAGCGCCCTACGGCGTGAAGAACGAGCGCGTGCGCGCCTGGATCGAACGCGAGCTGCGCACGCGCCGCATCTCCAGCGCCGGCAGCTCGGTCATCGGCGTGGCCCACATGCGCGAGCACGACCGGCTGCTGCGCCACGTGCGCGCCAACCTCGCGCGCGTGGTCTGCCCCCACGTGCTGGCGCTGCACGCGCGCCAGGACGAGGTCGCGGGCGTCGGCAACCTCGGCATCCTCGCGCGCGGCCTGGGCTGCGCGGTGTTCCGCTCGGTGGTGCTGGGCAACAGCTTCCACATGATCACCATCGACAACGACCGCCGCCAGGTGGTGCGCGAGACGGTCGAGTTCGCCTCCACCGTCAGCCTCGGCGTCGCGTGAGCCCGGCCGCTCCCTTCCGCCTTCCTTCCGCTTCACCCATCGCCCACTCTCCCTTCCAGGAGGACTTCCGTGAACACCCCCACCTTCAACACCATCGCCGGCATCCTGGAGAAGGATTTCCGCTTGGCGCGCGAGCGCATCGCGTCCGAGCGCACGCTGGTCGAGCTCGGGCTCGATTCGCTCGCGCTGATGGAATTCGTCTTCGCCGTCGAGGACGCGTTCCGCCTGCGCATCCCGGAGGACCGGCTCGATCCGCGCGCCGCCGGCCTGACCCTGGGCCACCTCTGCGAGGTGATCGACGAGATGATGGACGGCGGCCCGGCACGGCAGGTCGGCGCCGCGCGCGCCGCGCTCGCATGAAGGCCGTCCACGCGACGCCGGGCTTCGCGCGGCGGCGCGCGCGGCCGGCCGACCGGGTCGCGCCGTCCGTGTCGGCGCCCCTCCCGCACGCGCCGCGCGTCGCCGTCGCCGGCCTGGGCTTCGTCAGCCCGCTGGGCCGCACGGTCGAGGCGCTCGACGACGCGCTGTTCACCGGCCGCTCGGCGGTCGTCGAACGCGTGCTGGCCATCGGCGCGCTGGAGCCGATGCGGCTGGCCGTCGCGCCCTGCGCCTTCGACAGCGACGGCGCGCGCGGCCACTCGAACCTGCCGCTGGACCGGGGCACCGCCATGGCGGTCGCCGCGGCGCGCGACGCCTGGGCCGGCTCGGGCCTGGACGCCGCCGCCGTGGACGCCGAGCGCCTGGGCGTCTACTGGGGCAGCGGCATGGCCGGCGCCGCCACCTTCGACGCCACCACGCAGGGGCTCTACGGCGAGGGGCGCCGCGTGCGGCCGACCGCCGTCCTCACCACCATGCCCAACGCCGCCGTGGCCGAGCTGGCGCTGATGTTCGGCGCCCGGGGCGCTGCGCTGGGCTACGCCTGCGCCTGCGCCTCGTCGGCCGTGGCCGTCGGCGAGGCGATGCGCGCCATCCGCGGCGGCTGGATCGACGTCGCCATCGTCGGCGGCCACGACGCCATGCTCGTGCCCAGCACGCTGGCGGGCTGGCATTCGATGCGCGTGACCGCGCCCCCGCCGCCCGGCGCGCCGGAGACCGCCTGCCGCCCGTTCTCGGCCGACCGCGCCGGCTTCGCGCTCGGCGAGGGCGCCGTGGCCCTGGTGATCGAATCGGAAGCGCACGCGCGCGGCCGCGGCGCGACGCCGTCGGCCACGCTGTCGGGCTACGCGACCAACTGCGACGGCGTCCACATGACCAACCCCGACGCGGCCGGGCAGGCCCGCGCGATGCGCGCCGCCCTGAAGGACGCCGGGCTGCGCCCCGCCGACATCGGCTACCTCAACGCCCACGGCACGGCCACCGGCGCCGGCGACGCGGCCGAGGCGATGTCGATGCACGAGGTCTTCGGCGCCGCCGTGCCGGTGAGTTCCACCAAGGCGATCCACGGCCACCTGCTCGGCGGCGGCGGCGCGCTCGAACTGGTCGCGGTGCTGCGCGCGCTCGACCGCGGCCTGCTGCCGCCGACCGCGCACCTGGACGCGCCCGATCCGGCCTTCGACGCCCGGCCGCTGGATTTCGTGCGCGGCGCGGCGCGCGCGGCGACCGGCTTGCGCCACGCCATGTCCAGTTCGTTCGCGTTCGGCGGCACCAACGCCGTGCTGATCGCGTCGCGCGCGGATTGAAACCGGTCGAGCCGGCCGTCGCGACGGTCGCGGGCCCGCATCCTCCGTGTCGCCCGACGCGCGGGCGGGGCCGGGTCCGGCGCGCGGAAGCGCGCCACGGCGCGATGCTCGACCGCAACGTCAATTCCCGTCCAGCGGGTCCCAGGAGCACACGATGAGCCAGAAATTCGAAGTCACCGGCATGAGCTGCGGCCATTGCGCCAACGTCGTCCAGGGCGCGGTGCGAACGGTCGATCCCGAAGCCCAGGTCACGGTCGATCTCGAGACCGGCCACGTCGACGTGGTGAGCGGGCAGCCGCGCACCGACATCGCCGCGGCGATCGAGAACGCGGGCTACGCGGTCCGCGCCTGACCCGACAGCCGGGCTCCCCGCGACCGTGGCGCAAGTGCCCGGTCCCCGAACGACCGGCGCAGCCGGTCGCGCGATTTTTTTTCAGGCGCCCCGCACCATCGACAGGATCTGCGACGGGTTGATCGTGCGCGCCTTCTCCTGGATGGCGGGCAGGTAGCGGGTCTGCAGGCCCTGCCCCTCCTTCACCACGCCGGCATAGGCGTCCTTCAGCATCTGCGTCGACAGCGTCCGGCCGCCGGCGTAGTAGCGCTTGGCGACGTGGCCCAGCGCGTAGGTCGTGGCGAAGCTCATGCCCGAGCTCACCGCCTGGTTGCCCACGCCGCGCAGCAGTCCGCCGCCGACCTTGCCCAGCAGGCCGCCGAGCAGCTTGCGCCCGGCCTGCTCCAGGTACTGCGAGGTCAGGCCGACGCCCACCGTGGCGATGAAGTCCTTGATGTGGCCGGTGTCGAGCTCGTAGCCGTGCGCCTTGCCGATCCGGTAGACCAGCTTCATCTGCAGCGGAATGATGGCCATCGTCGACAGCGTCTCGGGCAGCAGTTCGAGCGCGCCGTTGAGGATGGCGGCGTTGAGGATGGCCTGGTCGAGTTCGGCGGCGTCCACGTTGGAGGTCGCGGCGGCGACGCGGCCGCCTGGGACGGAGGCGGAGGCGGCCGTCGTGGCGGCACCGGCGGCGGCGATCGCGGCGGTGGCACCGGCCGCGTCGATCGGCGCCTGGCCCGACGACGGTGTCACGGCGGCGAGTTCGCCGGCCTGGGCCGAGAACCGGTCCGCGTCACCCGCGTCCAGTCCCAGCGCGTCGCGGGCGCCGTCGAGGAAGCGGCGTTCCGGCTCCGACAGCGTGCCGTCGGCATCGCACACGCACACCGCCATCTCGTAGGCGAGTTGTCGCGCGTCGCGGTCCGGCAGGGCCGCGACGACCTCGGGCAGGCCCACGCGCTTCATCAGCACGTTCTGGTAGAGCGACGGCAGGTGGATGCCGTCGGCCTGGGACAGTCCCTCGGCGATGCGCTTGATCTCGGCGCGTTCGCGTTCGTGCTTGTCGTTGTCTGCAAAGGCCGCCAGCAGGGCGAGCGTGACGATGGCCTGGTTTTCCGACGCATTCATGGCAGGGCTCTCTTTCGGGAAAAACGACGCCGCAGGCGTCAAAAAAATTTTTGGAGTTCGGTCGGCGACGGATCTTCCACGTCGCGCGACCGACCCGCGCTTCTCCCCACGATCGTGGGGCAACTCTGTGGATAACACGGGCACTTCCCTGTAGAGGTCAGCCAAGTCCTTGTTTTCAAAGGAGAAACAACGCACTGCCTGAAATTTGAGCAGTGCATGACTTCGAATCGCAGGCTCCTTTCCCAGATTCCGAAGGGACTGTCAAAGGACAACTCTGGGGAGCTTTTCGGCATAACCGGCGACTTGTCCACAGCCCGGCGCCGTCCGCGCAAGTTATCCCTTTTGCAGAAACACGCAAAAGCACGGCTGCGCACAGTCCACGACACGACGCAAGTCGTTGCTGCGAAAGCAGAAAAACGGCATATCCACAGCCGAGCGCGATCCTTATCTACTACTACTAATTTGAATAAGAGATACAAGAGATAAGAGCGCAGCGAAGGCTGCGGCCGAAGAAAAGCCGTCGGGCCCTGCCGGGCCGTTCGGCAAAGGCGATGCGGAAAACGTCGCCAAGCGCGTGGAAGACAGGTGCGCGCTTTGCAGAAATCGGCAAAGGCTCGGCATGGAGGCGCATTTTTCCGACGAGCCCGGGCGCCATTCGGGCGACGATGGCGGCATGACCACGCCCTACACCCCCGAATCACTGAGCCGTGCCGACGTGGACGCCTTGCGCGGCCTCGCGGTGCTGGATTTCGGCACCAACTGGTGCGGCTTCTGCCAAGCGGCGCGACCGCACGTCGATCGAGCTCTGGAGCCGCATGCCGACGTGGCGCACCTGAAGGTCGAGGACGGCAGTGGCCGCCCCCTCGGCCGGTCCTTCCGCGTCAAGCTCTGGCCGACGCTGGTGTTCCTGCGCGACGGTCGGGAGATCGAGCGGCTGGTGCGGCCGCGCGCCAGCACCGAGGTCGCGGAGGCGCTCGCACGCGTGCGAGATGCGGCTCCGGGCCACCCGGGCAGCTGAAACCGCCCGGGACGGCTCCTGGAGGCCTCTCCGGGGCTCCCATCGAGATCCGGAGGGCAATTGTTCGTTCACCGCATCTTTACGCTCCCACACAGCGTCCTTACAGGCGCCTCGCGGAGGCGATACGCACCCGATCCAGACTCTCCTCACCCGATGCAGATCCGCACCGGGAAGGCTCCGGACGCCTCCGGGCATCCAGGCGCCTTCGTCAAAGAGCGTTCAATCAGGAAAGTCATCGCCATGATCACGTCACGCCAACGCCTCCTCGCAGCCGCATTGCTGGCCTCGGCCGCCTTCGCCGCTTCCGCCCAGACACCGCCACCCGCGCCCGCGGCCCCGAACGGCCCCGCGCCGACCAGCATGGAGCAGCGTCATCGTCCGGCCCCGGACGGCAAGTCCTTCGAACGCATGCAGGAGCGGCGCGCCAAGCACCTCGACGAGCTGAAGTCGCAGCTCAAGCTCGACGGTTCGCAGCAGGCCGCCTGGAGCAACTTCGTGGCCGCCACCCAGCCGCCGGCGCGTGGTCCGCGCCCCGACCGCGCCGAGTTCGAGAAGCTGACGACACCCCAGCGGCTGGACCGCATGCAGGAGCGTCAGGCCGAGCACGCCGCCATGTTCGCCCGACGCAACGACGCCACCCGCGCGCTGTACGCGGCGCTCAAGCCGGAGCAGCAGAAGGTCTTCGATGCGCAGACGCTGCGTCGCGGCGGCCATCCGACGCACGAAGGTCATGGCGGCTCCGGACAGCGCCGCATGCCCGACGCGCCTGCGAAGAGCTGAGCCCTCGGAGGCCGGATCCGCACGGCCTCCGGGTCGGGGATCCGGTCTTCCGGACGAAAAGAAAGCCCACGGCATCCGCATGCCGTGGGCTTTTCGTTTCGAGTGCGTTCCGGATCCTGATCGATCGGAGACGCCCAAGAAAAAAGGACCCTTGCGGGTCCCTTTCGACTTACTTGACCGGAGCTGCCGGCGGACGCTGGTTCGCAGGAACCATGGTCTCGGAGTTGCCGGCAGGCAGCGTGGCGTTGGGCGTGCGCACGGCGGCACGCGTCTCGGCCTTCACGCCTTCGCGCGACTTGCCGCTCATGACCTTCGGAGGGCCGTCGGTGGCACCCAGGGTTTCCGAATTGCCGGCCGGCAGCGTGCCGTTGGGCGTGCGCACGGCGGCGCGGGTTTCGGCCTTCACCGCGGGGCGCGATTCGGGCATCGTGCCCGACGGACGCTGCGTCTGCGGCGTGCCGGTGGCCGAATTGCCCGCGGGCAGCGGCTGGGTCATCTGCTGTGCAGACACGGCGCCTGCGACGAACATTCCGGCCACGAACACGGAAGAGAGGAGGGAGGTGGAAAGATTGCGTTTCATGCTGGTTCCTTGGTCTGGACAGTAATTGAAGCCATGGGCCTGGGGCCTGCGACATCCGAGCCCTTTTTCGAGACTCTGGATGTAACTTAGCGAGACGTCGCCGGGGGGGGTGTGAGGCGGCTGCACCGGACGCTGTAGGACGTGGCGGCGCCGCCCGCGAAGACGCACGAGCGTCCTACAGTCGGTGTCGGAGGCGCACCCTAAAACAGCGTCGGACATGCGATTCGAGCGGCATGCCGCACCGCGTCCGGCACACTTTGACCATGTCGTTCGACCTCACGTTCCAGACCATGCCGCCTGATCCGTCCCTGCTGTCCTCCCCGTCTCCGGCTTCGCCGATGCCGTCCGCCGCGGCGGGTGCGCTCCGGGCGCCGACCTCGATCAAGGTGATGACCGTCAACACCCACAAGGGATTCACGGCGCTCAACCGCAAGTTCATCCTGCCGGAACTGCGCGAGGCGGTGCGCACCGTCGGTGCCGACGTGGTGTTCCTGCAGGAAGTCCAGGGCACGCACGACCAGCACGCGCGCAAGCACGACAACTGGCCGGAGGCACCGCACTACGAATTCCTGGCCGACACGATGTGGCCGCAGTTCGCCTACGGCCGCAACGCGGTGTATCCGAAGGGCCATCACGGCAACGCGGTGCTGTCCAAGTTCCCGATCGTGACCCACACCAACCACGACGTCTCCATCGCGGGACCGGAGAAGCGCGGCCTGCTGCACTGCGCGCTGCGCGTGCCGGGCCGGCCGGTCGAGGTGCATGTGATCTGCGCGCACCTGGGCCTGGCCGAGGCGCACCGCCAGCAGCAGCTCGAGCTGCTCTGCCACATCGTGCGCGACGAGGTGCCCGCCGACGCGCCCCTGGTGGTGGCCGGCGACTTCAACGACTGGCGTTGCCACGCGCACGAGATCCTGGCGCAGGGCGCGGGCCTGCGCGAGGTCTTCGTGCATGCCAACGGCAGGGCCGCGCGCACCTTCCCGGCGCGCTTCCCCCTGCTGCAGCTCGACCGCATCTACGTGCGCAACGCCGCCGTGCACGCGCCGGTGGTGCTGCCGCGCCGGCCGTGGTCGCACCTGTCGGACCATGCGCCGCTGGTGGCGGAGATCGAGCTGTGAGCGGCTGGTTCCCGGGCAACCGCGTCGCGCTGCTGGAGAACGGCGAGGAATTCTTTCCGCGCGTCTTCGAGGCCATCCGCGGTGCGCGACGCGAGGCGATCGTCGAGACCTTCATCCTGTTCGAGGACAAGGTCGGCAAGGCGCTGCACGCGGCGCTGCGCGAGGCGGCATTGCGCGGCGTGAAGGTCGACCTGATGATCGACGGCTTCGGTTCGCCGGACCTGTCGCCCGAATTCATCTCGGGGCTGGTTTCCGCCGGCGTCAACGTGCGCGTGTTCGACCCCGGGCAGCGCGTGCTGGGCCACCGTCTCAACGTGTTCCGGCGCATGCACCGCAAGATCGTCGTGATCGACGGCGAACGCGCCTTCGTCGGCGGCATCAACTACTCGGCCGACCACCTGATGGACTACGGGCCGGAGGGCAAGCAGGACTATGCGGTGGAGATCGAGGGCCCGATCGTCCCGGACATCCATCGCTTCGTGCTGCGCGCGATCGCCGTCGGCGGCAAGAGCCCGAGCTGGTTCCGGCGCCGCATGAAGGAAGCGCGCCACGAGACGCATCACGAATCCGTGGGCAGCGCCGAGATCCAGTTCGTCACGCGCGACAACCGCCGCCACACGACCGACATCGAGCGCCACTACCGCGCCGCGCTGCGCACCGCGCGCCACCGGGTGGTGATCGCCAACGCCTACTTCTTCCCCGGCTACCGGCTCATCAAGGCCATGCGGCGCGCCGCGCGTCGTGGCGTCGACGTGCGGCTGATCCTGCAGGGCGAGCCCGACATGCCGATCGTCAAGACCGCCGCGAGCATGCTCTACCACCACCTGCTGCACGCGGGCGTGCGCATCTACGAATACTGCGAGCGGCCGCTGCACGGCAAGGTCGCGGTGATGGACGACCGGTGGAGCACCGTGGGTTCGAGCAACCTCGATCCGCTGAGCCTGTCGCTCAATCTGGAGGCCAACGTGATCGTGCGCGACCGCGAGTTCAACGCCACGCTGTCCGAACGCCTGGACCACCTCATGCAGCACAGCTGCAAGCAGATCGAGGCCGCGGACCTCACCGACTGGAGCGGCTGGCGCCTGGTGCGCAGCTTCTTCATCTTCCACCTGCTGCGCTGGTACCCGGCCTGGATGGCCTGGCTGCCGCGCCACGCGCCCGTGCTCAAGCCGCTGGAGGCGACCACGGCGCGCGACGCCGGTGCCACGCAGACCGACGCGGCCTGAGCCATGAAAGCCGCCTGGCCCTGGATCAAGCGCATCGGCACCTGGGTGTTCTTCGCCCTCGTCGCCTGGCTGATCGTGAAGCAGGCGCGGGGCATCGACTGGGACGACGTGCTCGCCGCCTTCTCGCGCCTGCCGGCCGCCACGCTGTGGATGGCCGGCGGCCTGGCGGCGGCGAGCTACGCGGTCTACAGCACCTACGACCTGCTCGGGCGCCGCGTCACCGGTCACCCGCTGGGCACCGGCACCGTGATGGGCGTGACCTTCGTGAGCTACGCCTTCAACCTCAACCTGGGATCGCTCGTGGGCGGCGTGGCCTCGCGCTACCGGCTGTATTCGCGCCTGGGGCTGGAGACCGAGACCATCACCCGCGTGCTGGGCTTCAGCATGCTGACCAACTGGCTGGGCTACCTGGTCGTCGGCGGCCTCGCCTTCTGCTTCTGGCCGCTGGACCTGCCGCCGGACTGGAAGCTCGACAACGGCGGACTGCGGCTGCTGGGCGCCGCGCTGCTGGCGATCGCCCTCGCCTACGTCGTCGTCTGCGCCGTGGCCAGCGACCGCACCTGGCACGTGCGCGGCCACGCGTTCACGCCGCCCTCGTTGCGCATGGCCGGCCTGCAGCTGGCCATGTCGTGCATCAACTGGGCCCTGATGGCCGGCATCCTGTGGCTGCTGCTGCGGCAGAAGGTGCCCTACCCCGAGGTGCTGGCCGTGCTGCTGGTGGGCGCGGTCGCCGGCGTCATCACGCACGTGCCGGCCGGCCTGGGCGTGCTGGAGGCGGTGTTCGTCGCCCTGCTGGCGCATCGCCTGCCGCAGGGAGAGATCCTGGCGGCGCTGATCGGCTACCGGGCGCTCTACTACATCGCGCCGCTGGCGATCGCGGCGCTGGCGTTCCTGGCGATGGAAATGAGCGCGCGCCGGCTGCGCCAGGCGAACGGCGATGCGCCGGGGTCGCCGCCCGGCGGCGGCAAGGCGGCCGAAGCACGATGACCCACCCGGCGTCGTGCTGAACCCGACCCGCCGACAGGGCCGTCGCCTTCACTGTACATTCATCCAGTGACACTCCAACGCAAGCTCGCCATCCTCGCCGACGCCGCCAAGTACGACGCCTCGTGCGCCTCCAGCGGCACCAGCAAGCGCCACTCGGTCGGCGGCGCGGGCATCGGATCGACCGAGGGCTCGGGCATCTGCCACAGCTACGCGCCCGACGGCCGCTGCATCTCGCTGCTGAAGATCCTGCTGACCAACTTCTGCCAGTACGACTGCCTCTACTGCGTCAACCGGGTCAGCAGCAACGTGCCGCGCGCGCGCTTCACGGTCCAGGAGGTGGTCGACCTCACGCTCGACTTCTACCGCCGCAACTGCATCGAGGGCCTGTTCCTCTCCAGCGGCATCATCCAGAACCCCGACTACACGATGGAGCAGATCGTGGAGGTGGCGCGCACGCTGCGCGAGGACCACGACTTCCGCGGCTACATCCACCTCAAGACCATTCCCGACGCGGCGCCCGAACTGCTGCGCCGCGCCGGCCTCTACGCCGACCGCCTGAGCATCAACGTCGAACTGCCCACCGAACAGGGGCTCGCGACGCTCGCGCCCGAGAAGGACGGCGCGGCCATCCGGCGCTCGATGGCCAACCTGCGCGTGCACATCGACGACGCCAAGGGCGCGGCGCGCGACGCGGCGGCGGTGTCGGTCGTCTCCATGCCGACCTCGACGCCCCGGCGCGCCGCGGCGCCGAAGTTCGCGCCGGCCGGCCAGAGCACGCAGATGATCATCGGCGCCGACGCCACCGACGACCGCACCATCCTCTCGACCAGCGCCAACCTCTACGGCGCCTACCGGCTGCGGCGCGTCTACTACTCGGCCTTCAGCCCGATTCCCGACGCCTCGTCGTCGCTGCCGCTCGCGGCGCCGCCGATGGTGCGCGAGCACCGCCTCTACCAGGCCGACTGGCTGATGCGCTTCTACGGCTTCGCGCACGACGAGATCGTGCCGCCCGCCGCGCCGGGCGAGACGACCGGCGGCGGCATGCTGTCGCTCGACGTCGACCCCAAGCTGGCCTGGGCGCTGGCGCACCGCGACCGCTTCCCGGTCGACCTCAACACCGCGCCGCGCGAGATGCTGCTGCGCGTGCCCGGACTGGGCGTGAAGGCGGTGGAGCGCCTGCTCATGGCGCGCCGCGTGCGCCGCCTGCGCAGCGACGACCTCCGGCGCCTGCACGTCCCGGTGAAGAAGGTGATGGCCTTCGTCGAGGTGGTCGACCACCGTCCCGGCCGTGCGCTGGAGGCGGCCGACCTCGCCGCGCGACTGAAGCCCGTTCCGGTGCAGGCTTCGCTCTTTTCCGCCTGAGCGCCTACAGCGTCCCCGGGGCGCCGACACGAGATTGACACGATGGCGACCCAGACCATCACGCTCGACGGCGACACCGACTGGCCCGGCTTCCGCCGCGAGGCGCGGGGGCTGCTGGCACGACAGGTGCCGCCGGACGACGTGGTCTGGCACACGCGGGACAGCGCCGAGCTCGACCTGTTCGCCTCGCTCTCCGACGAACCCGTGCCGTCCGCGTCGCTCGAGATCGACGACGGGGACGCCACGGCGACGGTCCGTGCCTCGTCCACGCCGCACCTCGGCTCGGCCTCCGCCGTCGTCCCGCCCGCCTTCGTGCGCCTGTGCGAGACCGTGGTGCTGCACGAGGACCCGGCGCGCTTCGGCCTGCTCTACCGGCTGCTGTGGCGCCTGGTGCACGAGCCCGGCCTGCGCGACGACCCGATCGATGCCGACCGCGTGCGGGCGCAGCACATGGCCCAGGCGGTGCGGCGCGACATGCACAAGATGAAGGCCTTCGTGCGCTTCCGCACCCTCGAGCAGGCCGATGGCGGCGCGACGCTGCACGTGGCGTGGTTCGAGCCCTTCCACCACATCGTCGAGGCCGTGGCGCCCTTCTTCGTGCGCCGCTTCACGCAGATGCGCTGGGCCATCCTGACGCCCGAGCGCTCGTTGCGCTGGGAGCCGGCCGCCGCCGGGCGGGAAGGCACGCTGACCTTCGGCCCGGGCGCCCGGCGCGAGGACGCCCCGCCCGCGGATGCCGGCGAGGCGCTGTGGCTCACCTACTACCGCCACATCTTCAATCCCGCGCGCCTCAAGCTCGCGATGATGCAGAAGGAGATGCCGCGTCGCTACTGGCGCAACCTGCCCGAGGCCGAGCTGATCACCCCTCTGTCCGTCGAGGCGATGGCGCGCAGCGGCCGGATGATCGAGGCACCCGCCAGCACCCCGGCGCGCCGCATCGCGCCGGCGCCGCACCTGCGCGAGCGCGCACCGCGGTCCACGCAGGAGGTCGCGTCGCCGGACCTCGTCGCCGCCGCGTCGCCGCTGGTGCTGTCGGACGAACCGGCCCGGGCGCTGATCCAGCTCAAGGAAGCGACGCAGCGCTGCCGCGAATGCCCGATCGGCGCGCACGCCACGCAGGCGGTGTTCGGCGAGGGACCGGTGCGTTCCGCGCTGATGGTGGTCGGCGAGCAGCCGGGCGACCAGGAGGACCTGCGCGGGCGGCCTTTCGTCGGGCCGTCCGGGCGGCTGTTCGACCGCGCCGTGGCCGACCTCGGCTGGACGCGCGAGGCCATCTACGTCACCAACGCGGTCAAGCACTTCAAGTTCGAGCTGCGCGGCAAGCGGCGCATCCACAAGACCCCCACGCAGCAGGAGGCCGCGACCTGCCTCCACTGGCTGGAGAGCGAGATGCGGCAGGTGCAGCCCCGGGCGCTCGTGGCCCTGGGCGCCACGGCGGCACGCGCCTTGCTGGGACGACCGGTCGCGGTCATGAAGGAGCGTGGGCAGTGGCACACCGGGCCGCATGGCGAGCAGGTGCTGGTGACCCTGCATCCGTCGGCGCTGCTGCGCGGCGATCCGGCCCAGCACGAGGAGGCCTACGCGCGCTGGCTGGAGGACCTGGCACTCGCCAGCACGGTCGTGAACGCGACGGCCTGAGCACCGCGCCCTAAAGTGACGGGTGTTTTGTTGCAGTGCAGCAAAAAACGGACGACGTCCCTTATAGTCCTCCATCGTCACTCATCAGGTGTCTCCATGACCCAAGCCCTTTCTTCGCGATTCTTCAACCCGCTGATGCTGTGGGCGGATGTCGCCGTGACGACGCAGGAAATGTGGGTCTCCTCCGCTTCCGTGGTGCAGGCCCGTACCGAACGCATGGCGCTCGCGGGACTGTCACCGAGCCAAGCCGACATGGCCGAATTCCAGCTCATGGTGCAGGAGAAGCTGGCCGCGGTCGGGGAGTCCGGCAACGCCATCGTCCATCAGTTCCAGACCAGCGGCATGAGCCTGCTCAACCGCGCGATCCGCCAGTGGTTCAGCGGTGCCGCCGCGCTCGCCGGCCTGCTCACCAGCGCGACGCCGGCCCAGGCATGGACGCAAGGCGATCGCCTGCTGGGCGTGAGCACGCAAGCGGCGGCCACGGTCTCGCAGATGACCAGCGCCGCGGCCCGCGTGACGCAACGCGGACTCAAGCCGATCCACGCCAAGGCCACGGCCAACGCACGCCGGCTCGCGCAACCCGCCGACGCCTGACCCTTCCCCCCTTCCGGGTCGCGTCAGGCCGCGACGAGTCGCACCAGCGTGATCTCCGAGGGCGCTCCGATGCGCTTGGGCGGTCCCCAGTAGCCGGTGCCCCGACTGACGTAGACCCACATGCCGCCCAGCCGGTGCAGTCCCGCCACGTAGGGTTGCTGCAGCGGCACGAAGAAGTTCCACGGGAAGAACTGCCCGCCGTGCGTGTGGCCGGACAGCTGCAGCTGGAAGCCGGCGGCCGATGCCGCGGCCGCGCTGCGCGGCTGGTGCGCCAGCAGGATGCGCGTGGCGACGCCCGGCGGCGCGCCCGCCAGCGCGCCCTGCGGGTCGGTCGCCTGCGCCGCGTCGAAGTGGCCGGCGGTGAAATCGTTCACGCCGGCGAGCAGCAGCGTGGCGGCGTCGGCCTCGTCGTCGGTCTGCGCGCCGCGCGCCGCCATGTCGCCCCGGCCTCGGGCCGCCAGCAGCACGTGCTCGTTCTGCAACACCCGCAGGCCCATCCGGCGCAGCTCCGTCACCCAGGCCGTCGCGCCGGCGTAGTACTCGTGATTGCCCGTCACCACGAAGGTGCCGTGGCGCGCCTTCAGTCCCGTCAGCGGCGCGATGTGGCGCTGCAACGTCGGCACGTCGCCGTCCACGAGATCGCCGGTGATCGCGACGGCATCGGCCTCCAGGCGGTTCACCCGGTCGACGATGCGCTGGATGTAGCCGTGCCGAATGGTCGGGCCGACGTGCAGGTCGCTCAGCTGCGCGATGGTGAAGCCCTGCAGGGCGCTCGGCAGGCCGGCGATCGGCACGTCGACGCGCACCACGCGCGCGGTGCGGCGCGCGTTGAGGAAGCCGATCAGCGAACTCGCCGTCGCCACCAGGGGCACGGCGACGGCGCTCCAGAACGCCAGCCGCATCGAGGGATCGGGCGCCAGGAATCCCGCGCCCTGCGCCGCCCAGGCGACCAGCAGCACGACGTCGCGCAGCAGGGTCGCGACGAACATCGACGAGAACCAGCCCATCGCCACCAGGCCGATCCACTGCCAGCTCCGGCCGATCGAGCGTCCGTATCCCCGGAAGGCCAGGAACGGCAGCGGCATCGTCGCGGCCGACGCCAGCAGGGCCACGGCGAGGGCGAGCGACGCGATGCGGCTGGCGCCATCGATCGTCGGCAGCAGGCGCAGGCCGATGTAGACGTGCAGCAGGACGGTCAGGAGGACGAGGGGTCGAAACGGCATGGGCGTCGGGATGTGGCGGACGAAGGATCGGGCGTGGTGACGATCGTCGATGCCGCACCGCTGCTCAACTGCGAGGCGGACGCGATCACATTCAAGGTCGGTCGCGAATTACCTTCACATCGTTCGTGTCGGCCGCACGGACCGGCGTCCGATCGACCTCGGCGCCGCGTGCGTGCGTGCGCGGTCAGCGGGGGCCGTCCCGGCCCGGGCCGGCCGGCTCCTCGCCCGGCGGCGGCGGACCGGACGGCGACGGCTCGACCGTGCAGGCGGCCCGGATCACGCGCGCCGAGAAATCGCCCGGGATCTGGCGAAACGCCATGGGTCGCACGCGATCGCTCGCGTAGTCGAGCCGGGCGATCGGCGTTCCCGAGAAATGCGGCTCGGCGTAGAAGGTGGCCGACACGTAGCGCGCGGTCGACGCGCTGCAATCCACCTCGGCCACACCCTCGAACGAACGGAACCTGACGCCTTCGGTGCTGGTGCGTTCCGCCGCCCGGCTGACGCGCACGTCGAGCCATCGGCGCACACCGTCGGAACGAAGGGAGACGGGATCGACCTGCACGTAATCGCCCCGGTCGTCGCCGGCGACGCCGGCCACCGTGAACCATCCGGCCTGGACGGCCAAGGCACCGCCCAGCAGGGACAGACCGATCAGCGCACGGTATGGGAACTGCAAGATCCGAAAATCATAAGTGGCTCGACCTCTTCTCGACGAGGCCGGTATGCCACTTAATACTTTCCTATCAACTGAGGCGTGTCAGCCTTTCTTCTCTCGCTCGATCGCCCGCGCTTCCTCGGTCTGGACCGCATCGGTCCCGATGTCGGGCGTGCCGGGGAAGCCGCTGGCCTTGTCGCGTTCGCGGCCCATGCGGCTGCCCGTGGCGATCGGGTCTTCCTGGCCGATGGCGCGGCTCTGCGCGAGGTTGCGGCCGGAGGCGTCGCCGCGATCGCCCACCCGGGCTTCGTCGCCGCCGTGCTCGGTGCCGGACGCGTCGGAACTGCCGGTGGCGGGCGTGGCGGCGTGGTCGGGGGATGGACGGGTCATGGAAGGCTCCTTGGATGTGGGTGGCGCGGTCGGATCGGAACACACACTGCGCCCGACGTCGAGCCCGGGTACGACGGCTCCCTTTCCGCATCGGCGTAGGCGAGCGCGCAACCCGGAGGGTCACCCCGGCGCGATTCCCGGCACGACCGTCCGGACCGTTTCGCATGCCGCCCGTGGCGCACAGGGTGTGTCGCCCTGCATTTGGCTGGCGAGCGGAGCGGACCGGAACCTACACCGCGTCGTCCGGACGACACGAGAGTCGAAAACCAGCCCATCCCGTTCCAACCCCCTCGCACCTCGGAGCATCGACCGCCATGCCAACCTCTCTTCATTCCTTCGCCGCCCGGTTCCGTGCGGTCGGACTGGTCGCCTGTGTGGCGATGACCTGCGGCGGCGCCTGGGCGCAGGCCACGGGCAACCCCAAGGGCACGGGCGTGCCACCGGCCCAGGGCACCGCCGAGAAGGCCCCCGCCGGCGGGCGTCCGGCCGGCGCGGGCGCGGACACGGGAGCCACGTCGTCGGGCGCGTTGACGTCGGAGAGCGGTCCGGCCAGCGCACGCATGAATCGCACCGTGCCGCCGGGCGGTGGCACCGCCGGCGGGTTGACCCAACGCAACCTGACCGCGCCCGAGGACGCGGCCAAGAGCCGCACCGACAAGGGTTCGGCCACGCCCCGGCCGGTGACGCCGTCGACCTCCGGCGGTTCGCGCTGAATTCGACCGTGTCGCGCCATCCATGAGCGTGCGCGCCCTGCGTTCGACCTTCGGCCCCCTGTGCCACTGGTGCGGTCTGCCAATGGATTTCGACGAACCGCACGGCCGGCCCGAGTCCGCCACCATCGAGCACCTGCTCGACGCGACGATGGGCGGCATGCGCCAGCAGAAGCACCGTCGGCTCGCGCACGGGGCCTGCAACCGGATGCGCAACGAACTCCGGCTGGAAGCGGAAAAGCGGTTCCGCCAATGGATCGAGGCCAGGGTCGCGCAGGCCCGTGCGGGCGACGCCTCATCGGCGCCGTGAGGCATCGGACCCGTCGCGATCGGGCGCTTCCCGCCGATCGGCGGCTGCGCGACGGCCGATCCATCGCCGGACCTCGCTGCGACCGATGCCCAGGTCGTTCAGTTCGCGCTCGCTCATGCGGGCGAGTTCCGCGCCCGGGCCGCGCGAAGGCTCCACGACGCGGTCGAGCCACCGACGCAACCTGCGCCTGAATGCGGCCGATGCCGCTGACACTGCCTTCGAGGACATGACGACTCCCGTGATGAGCGTTCATCGTCCGGCATCCGCATCCATCGGAAAAGTCGAGAATCCTGAGGTCACCGATCAGGAACGCTGATGCGCGAACTCAACCTCGACCAGCTTCGCACGCTGGTCTCCATCGTCGACCTCGGCACCTTCTCCGCCGCCGCGCGGGCCCTGCACCTGGCGCAGCCGACGGTGAGCCTGCACGTGAGCGAGCTGGAGTCGCGCCTGGGCACGCAGCTGCTGGTGCGCGGCAGCCGCCGGGTCACGCCGACGGCCGCCGGGCTGGTGCTCGTGCAGCGCGCCCGTGCGCTGCTGCGCGATGCCGACGAGACCGTCGAGGCGGTGCGCCGCCAGGCCGACGGGAAGCTGGGCCGGGTGCGCCTGGGCACCTCGACGGGGGTCGTGATCGACCTGCTCCCGCGCGTGCTCGAAGCGCTGCAGGACAGCCATCCGGGCATCGACGTCGAGGTGGCGATCCTGGGGTCGTCCCAGGCGCTGGAGCGGCTGGCGCTGGGCACCCTGGACATCGGCCTCGTGGCGCTGCCCCAGCCGCCGCTGCGGGGGACCGTCGTGACGCCCTGGCGCGACCAGACGGTGAAGGCCTTCGTGCCGGCGTCATGGCCATCGCCCCGGACCGTCACGCCCGAATGGCTGGCGCAGCGGCCATTGATCTTCAACGACGCCACCACGCACATGCACCGGCTGACGATGGCCTGGTTCGCCGACGGCGGCTGCGCGCCCCGGGCGCGCATCGAGCTCAACTACGACGCCGCGATCCGCAGTCTGGTGGCCGCCGGCTACGGCGCGGCCCTGCTGCCGGTGTACGAGTCGAGGGACGCGGAGACGGACGCGCGCCTGAAGGTGCTGCCCCTGAAGCCGCGCCTCGTGCGCCGGCTGGGCATCGCGCACCGCGACGAGGCCTCGCTGGACGGCTCGACCGAGCGGGTGATCGAGACGCTGGTGCGGTTCCGGCAGGGATGAGGGGCGCGGGTAGCAGCGGGCGGGCGCCGTCCACGTTCGCCCGCCAACGCCTCAGACGTCGATGTTCCCCGCCCGCAACGCGTTCTGCTCGATGAACTCGCGCCGCGGCTCGACCTCCTCGCCCATGAGCATCGTGAAGACGCGGTCGGCCTCGATGGC
This sequence comes from Variovorax sp. PvP013, assembly GCF_050435945.1. Lineage (NCBI taxonomy): Bacteria > Pseudomonadati > Pseudomonadota > Betaproteobacteria > Burkholderiales > Comamonadaceae > Variovorax > Variovorax sp. PvP013. Next base: position 147,900 of record NZ_JBNDLF010000004.1, on the reverse strand, counting down.
GTCGTCGATCTGCACGCGCAGCAGGCGTCGCACGGCGGGGTCCATGGTGGTCTCCCACAGCTGCTCGGGGTTCATCTCGCCCAGGCCCTTGTAGCGCTGGCGCGAGGTGGTGCGCTCGGCCTCGCCGATCAGCCACTTCATGGCGACGCGGAAGTCGGCGACCTTCTCCTCCTTGGCGCGCTCGCCCTCGCCGCGACGGACCACGGCGCCCTCGCCCAGCAGGTCGCGGAAGGTGCTGGCGGCGGTCGCCAGCGCGGCGTAGTCGGCGCCGTGGACGAAGTCCTGCGTGATGACGCTGCTCTTGACGTTGCCGTGGTGGCGGCGGCTGATGCGCAGCAGCGGCTTGTCGGTGCGCACGTCGAACTCGCTGGCCACCTCGGCCGGCTCGCCGGCGTCGTCGAGCTCGCGCAGCTTGCGCTGCAGGGCGACGGCGGAGGCCTCGGCGGCGGCGGGCGTGTCGAGGTCGAGCGACACGCCGTCGGCGATGGCGCGCAGCGCGGCCGCGTCCATGAACACGCCCAGGCGCGCGATCACGGCCTGCGCGAGCTGGTGCTTGCGCGCCAGCTCGGCCAGCGTGTCGCCGGCGAGCGTGGTCGGGTTGGCGCCGCCGGTGTGGATGCTGGCGTCCTTGAGCGCGACCTTCAGCAGGAAGACGTCGAGCGCCGGGCCGTCCTTGAGGTACTGCTCCTCCTTGCCGAACTTGACCTTGTAGAGCGGCGGCTGGGCGATGTAGATGTGGCCGCGCTCGACCAGCTCGGGCATCTGCCGGTAGAAGAAGGTCAGCAGCAGCGTGCGGATGTGGGCGCCGTCGACGTCGGCGTCGGTCATGATGATGATGCGGTGGTAGCGCAGCTTGGCGACGTTGAAGTCGTCGGCGCCGCCGCCGGCACCCCCGGTGGCCGTGCCGGCGCGGCCGATGCCGGTGCCCAGGGCGGTGATCATCACCAGGATCTCGTTGCTGGTCAGCAGCTTCTCGTAGCGCGCCTTCTCGACGTTCAGGATCTTGCCGCGCAAGGGCAGGATGGCCTGGAACTTCCGGTCGCGGCCCTGCTTGGCGGAGCCGCCGGCGGAGTCGCCCTCCACCAGGTAGACCTCGCACAGCGCCGGGTCCTTCTCCTGGCAGTCGGCCAGCTTGCCGGGCAGGCCCATGCCGTCGAGCACGCCCTTGCGCCGCGTCATCTCGCGCGCCTTGCGCGCGGCCTCGCGGGCGCGGGCGGCCTCGATGATCTTGCCGCAGATGGTCTTGGCGTCGTTCGGACGCTCCTGCAGGTAGTCGGCCAGCAGGCGCCCGACGATGTCCTCCACCGGCGCGCGCACCTCGCTGGAGACGAGCTTGTCCTTGGTCTGGCTGGAGAACTTGGGCTCGGGCACCTTCACGCTCAGCACGCAGCACAGGCCCTCGCGCATGTCGTCGCCGGTGACCTCGACCTTGGCCTTCTTGGCCAGCTCGTTCTCCTCGATGTACTTGTTGATCACGCGCGTCATCGCCGCGCGCAGTCCGGTGAGATGGGTGCCGCCGTCGCGCTGCGGGATGTTGTTGGTGAAGCAGAGGACCTGCTCGCTGTAGGCGCTGTTCCACTGCATCGCCACCTCGACGCCGATGTGCGTGCCGGGGATGCCGCCGTAGGTCTCGGCCGGCTTCTCGCCCATGGCGTAGAACACGTTGGGGTGCAGGACGTTCTTGCCCTTGTTGATGAACTCGACGAAGCCCTTGACGCCGCCGGCACCGGAGAAGTCGTCCTCCTTGCCGGTGCGCTCGTCCTTCAGGCGGATGCGCACGCCGTTGTTCAGGAAGCTCAGCTCGCGCAGGCGCTTGGAGAGGATCTCGTAGTGGAAATCGTTGTTCTCCTTGAAGATCTCGGTGTCGGGCAGGAAGTGGACCTCCGTGCCGCGCTTGTCGGTGTCGCCGACGATGCGCATGGGCGAGACCTCGAAGCCGTTGACCTGCTCCAGCAGCCGGTTCTGCACGAAGCCGCGGCTGAACTCGAGCTCGTGGATCTTGCCCTCGCGCCGCACCACCAGGCGCAGCGTCACGCTCAGCGCGTTCACGCACGAGACGCCCACGCCGTGCAGGCCGCCCGAGACCTTGTAGCTGTTCTGGTTGAACTTGCCGCCGGCGTGCAGCTCGGTCAGCGCGATCTCGGCGGCCGAGCGCTTGGGCTCGTGCTTGTCGTCCATCTTCACGCCGGTCGGGATGCCGCGGCCGTTGTCGGTGACGGAGATCGAGTTGTCGGAATGGATGGTGACGACGATGTCGTCGCAGTGGCCCGCCAGCGCCTCGTCGATCGAGTTGTCCACCACCTCGAAGACCAGGTGATGCAGACCCGTGCCGTCGGAGGTGTCGCCGATGTACATGCCCGGGCGCTTGCGCACCGCCTCCAGCCCTTCGAGGATCGTGATCGAGCCTTCACCGTACGAGGTGTCGGCCGGCGTGATCTCGATCGGAATCGCGCTCTCGATCTCCGGCGTGTAGACCGGCTCGGTGTGCTGCGGCTCGACCGGCTTGTTTGCTTCGCTCATTGGTACTCTTTCTCAATCTCTCTCGATGACTCGACACGAATCGACTCGATGCGGCGCTCCGATGCGCTCTCCCCGCCTGTCTCGCAACCCATCTCATCCCCCCGCCTCTGCCACGTCGTATTCACCGGGAACACCGTGGAACCGGCTTTGCCGGGCCGCCGGTGTTGCCCCCTGCAAGGGGGTGGGCGCTGCTACACGAAGTGAGCAAGCCTGGGGGTGAGCCGAGCCTCTAGATCCTCATGGGCATCACGACGTACTTGAACGACGCGTTCTCCGGGATCGTGAACAGCGCCGAGCTGTTCGAATCGGCCAGTTCCAGCGTGACCATGTCCTGGTTCATGTTGGACAGCGCGTCGATCAGGTAGGTGACGTTGAAGCCGATCTCGATGGCGTCGCCGCCGTAGTCGATGTCGACCTCGTCCTGCGCCTCTTCCTGCTCGGCGTTGCTCGAGGCGATGCGCAGCGTGCCCGGCTCGATGTTCAGGCGCACGCCCTTGAACTTGTCCGACGTCAGGATGGCGGTGCGCTGCAGGCTCGCCAGCAACGTCGTGCGGCCCAGCGTGACGCTGTTCTTGTGGTTCTTCGGAATGACGCGGTTGTAGTCGGGGAACTTGCCCTCGACCAGCTTGGTGACGAACTCCATGCCGCCGAAGCCGAACTTGGCCTGGTTGCTGGCGAACTGCAGGTCGATGGCGCCCTCGGCGTCCGACAGCAGGCGCTGCAGCTCGATCACGGTCTTGCGCGGCAGGATCACCTCCTGGCGCGGCACCTCGACCTCCAGCGTCGCCGAGGCGAAGGCCAGCCGGTGGCCGTCGGTGGCCACCAGCGACAGCTGCTTGCCCTCGGCCACGAACAGGATGCCGTTGAGGTAGTAGCGGATGTCGTGCACCGCCATCGCGAAGGACACCTGCTGCAGCAGGCTCTTGAGCGTCTTCTGCGGCACGCTGAACACCGGGCCGAAGGTCGCGGCCTCCTGCACCAGCGGGAAGTCCTCCGCCGGCAGCGACTGCAGCGTGAAGCGGCTCTTGCCGCCCTTGAGCACCAGCTTGTTCGCGCTCGCCTCCAGGCTCACGGTCTGGTCGGCGGGCATGGTGCGCAGGATGTCGATGAGCTTGCGCGCGCCGATGGTGGTCGTGAAGTCGCCCTCGTCGCCGCCGAGTTCGGCGGTGGTGCGGATCTGGATCTCCAGGTCGCTGGTGGTGAGCTGCAGCTGCCCGCCGGTCTTGCGGATCAGCACGTTGGCCAGGATGGGCAGCGTGTGGCGCCGCTCCACGATGCCCGCGACCGATTGCAGCGCGGCGAGGACTTTGTCTTGGGGTGCCTTCAGGACGATCATGTCTCTATCTCTTCCTCTGATTCATGGGGGTTGCATTCAGGCGCGGAACACCGCGGAACCGGCTTCGCCGGGCCGCCGGTGTTACCCCCTGCAAGGGGGTAGGCGAAAGCGACACGCAGTGCGCGAAGCCTGGGGGTTTGTTCATCTAGCCCTTGAGCGTCTGTTCGAGCACGTGGAGCTGCTGGTTGAGCTCGGTGAGCTGCTGGCGCTCGCCGGAGATCTTGCGCACCGCGTGCAGCACCGTCGTGTGGTCGCGCCCGCCGAAGAGCTCGCCGATCTCGGGCAGGCTCTTCTGCGTCAGCTCCTTGGCCAGGTACATCGCGATCTGGCGCGGCCGCGCGATGCTCGCCGGACGCTTCTTGGAGTACATGTCGGCGACCTTGATCTTGTAGTAGTCGGCCACCGTCTTCTGAATGTTTTCCACAGAGATCTGCCGGTTCTGGATCGACAGCAGATCGCGCAGCGCCTCGCGCGCCAGGGCGATCGAGATCTCCTTCTGGTTGAAGCGCGAATAGGCCAGGATCTTGCGCAGCGCGCCCTCGAGCTCGCGCACGTTGGAGCGCACGTTCTTGGCGACGAAGAAGGCGACCTCCTCCGGCATCTCGACCGACTCGGCGCGCGCCTTGTTGATCAGGATGGCCACGCGCATCTCCAGTTCCGGCGGCTCGATGGCCACCGTGAGCCCGGAGTCGAAGCGCGAGACGAGGCGCTCGTGGATGTCGGCCAGACCCTTCGGATAGGTGTCGCTGGTCATCACGATGTGGCTCTTCTTGGCCAGCAGCGCCTCGAAGGCGTTGAAGAACTCCTCCTGCGTGCGGTCCTTGTTGGCGAAGAACTGGACGTCGTCGATCAGCAGCAGGTCGAGCGAGTGGTAGCGCTCCTTGAACTCGTCGAAGGTCTTGCGCTGGTAGGCCTTGACCACGTCCGAGACGAACTGCTCGGCGTGGATGTAGAGCACCTTGGAATCGGGCCGGTCGACCATGAGGCGGTTGCCCACCGCGTGCATCAGGTGGGTCTTGCCCAGGCCGACGCCGCCGTAGATGAACAGCGGGTTGTAGAGGTGGCCGGGCATGCCCGCCACGTGCATCGCCGCGGCGCGCGCCATGCGGTTGGCCGTGCCCTCGACCAGGGTGTCGAAGGTCAGGCCCGCGTTGAGCCGGTTCTTGAAGCCGTTGGCCGACGCGTCCTCGCCGAGACCGGCCACCTCGCGCGGCACGTCGGTCTCGGCCATGACGGCCAGCGGGGACGGGCGCACGGGCGCGTCGCGCGGCGCCAGGGCGAGTTCGACGATCACCGACTGGCCGTAGATCTTCTCGGCCATGCCGGCGATCCGGCCGGCGTACTGCGCGCGGATCCAGTCGAGCTTGAAGCGGTTCGCGACGAACACGGTCATGCGCGAGAGATCGTCCGCGACCTGGGCGGTCAGCGGCTTGATCCAGGTGTTGAACTGCTGTTCGGAAAGCTCCTGCGCGAGCTGGTCGACGCAGGCTTGCCAGAGGCTGTCGCCGGCGCCGTCAGTCGGCATGGGCGCTCTGGGATGGGAGATGTCCCTCGGTCATTTTTCGGGCTGCCGTGTTGTGGATATTTGCCTTGTCAAGGCGGCCCGCATTCTAACTTGTCAAAGCCTTATCCACACCGTTCGAAGGCAGGTCGAGAGCAGCCTGAGACTCCCTTCGATTTTGCGGTTTTCGCAAACTTTGTGATAATCGCGGGTTTCCCTGAAAACTCTTTGCGTGTTTCGGGGCGCTCTTCGACCCTACACCCCAGAGAATCATGAAACGCACTTACCAAGCCTCCAAAGTCCGCCGCGCCCGCACCCACGGTTTCCTCGTCCGCATGAAGACCCGTGGTGGCCGTGCCGTCATCAACGCGCGCCGTGCCAAGGGCCGCAAGCGCCTGGCCGTCTAAGACCGCTCGATCCACGCTGGCGGCGACGTTGCAGGACCTGCCGCCGTCCGCAATCGCCAAGACGCCGCAGCCATCGCCGATGTCGCCTCCTCTGCATCGGCTCAAGACCCGCGCCCAATTCCAGGCCGTCCTGGCCGGAACCACGGTGGCGCGCACCCCCCACTTCGCCCTGCACCGCTGCGCGCTCGACGCGCCAGCGGGTGCCGAGCCGTTGTTCGGCCCGGCATCCGACGTGTGGCTGGGTGCCATGGTGCCCAAGCGCTGGGCCCGGCGCGCCGTGACGCGCAACGCGATCAAGCGACAGATCTACAGCGTGAGCGCCGCGGCCGACACCGTGCTGCCATCGGCCGCGCACGTGGTGCGGCTGCGCGCCGGTTTCGACCGCAAGGCGTTCGTGAGCGCATCGTCCGACAAGCTCAAGTCCGCCGTGCGGGCCGAGTTGCAGCAGCTCATGCAGCGCGCGCGCGCCGGGCGTCCATGATGCGGCGTGTCCTCATCGCCCTGGTCAAGGGCTACCGCCTGCTGCTGAGCCCCTGGCTCGGGGCGTCCTGCCGCTTCGAGCCGACCTGCTCGGCCTATGCCATCGAAGCCCTGGAGCGTCACGGGGCGATCGCCGGCAGCGGTCTGACGTTCTACCGTATCGTCCGCTGCCAGCCCTGGTGCCGGGGCGGCCACGACCCCGTGCCGGAGCGTCGCGCGCGCGCATCGGGCGGATCGCTGTTCACCTCGCTTCTTTCTCCCTCTCCCTCCGACGCCTCCTCAGACAAGAAGTCTTCTTCATGAACGATATACGCCGCACCATCCTGCTGGTGATCTTTGGTTTCTCGCTGGTGATGCTGTGGGACCAATGGCAGGTCCACAACGGCAACAAGCCGACCTTCCTGCCCTCGTCGAAGCCGGTGCAGACCGCCGCCAACACGCCCGCCACGCCGGCGGGCGCCGGATCGGCCGACACGCTGCCGGGCGCCGCCGCGACGCCGGGCAATCCGATGGCGCTGCCGGCCCAGACGGCGCCCGCGCCGGCCGGCGAGAAGGTGCGCGTCAAGACCGACGTGTTCGCCGCCGTCATCGACAGCCAGGGCGGCACCCTGTCCGAGCTGCAACTGCTCCAGTACCTCGACGAGTTCCACAGCGGTGGTTTCCTCGACACCTTCCACGACATGACCGGCCAGACGCCGGTGGCGCCCAGTTCCAGGCCCGTGACGCTGATGGCCGACGGCTCGCCCGCCACGCGCTACGTCGCCCAGACCGGCCTGATCAATGTCGTCGACAGCGGCGAGCGTTTCCCGAACCACCTGACGCCGATGACGCCGGTGGCCGGTCCGCGCGAGATGGCCGAGGGCCAGAACACGCTGGAGGTGAGCTTCGAGTCGCAGCCCGTGGGCGGCCTCAAGTACGTCAAGACCTATGTGTTCACCCGCGGCGACTACACCATCCGCGTGCGCCACCAGGTCGTCAACGTCAGCGCCCAGCCGCTCGACGCCCAGCTCTACCTGCAGTTCGTGCGCCACGGCACGGTGCCCAGCAGCACCATGTTCGGCACCAACACCTTCACCGGCCCGGCGCTCTACACCGACGAGAAGAAGTTCCACAAGGTCGCCTTCACCGACATCACGAAGAACAAGGCCGAACTGCCGCCGGCCGCCAACAACGGCTGGGTCGCCATGGTCCAGCACTACTTCGTGTCGGCCTGGCTGCTCAACGTGCCGGGCAGCGACACGCTGCGGCGTGAGTTCCGCGTGGCCGACCTGGGCAACAACCTGTTCTCCGTCGCCATGGTGGTGCCGCTGACCAAGCTCGCCCCGGGCGCCAGCCAGAGCGTCGACAGCAGCCTCTACGCCGGCCCCGAGGAGGAGAAGAAGCTCGAAGCCCTCGCCCCCGGCCTGGAGCTGGTCAAGGACTACGGCATCTTCACGATCATCTCCAAGCCGCTCTACTGGCTGCTCAACCAGCTCCACGGCATCCTGGGCAACTGGGGCTGGTCGATCGTCGCGCTGGTGGTGCTGCTCAAGGCGGCCTTCTACTGGCTCAACGCCAAGGCCTACGCCAGCATGGCCAAGATGAAGGCCATCAACCCGAAGATCACCGAGATGCGCGCGCGCCTGAAGGACAAGCCGCAGGAGATGCAGCAGGAGATGATGCGCATCTACAAGGACGAGAAGGTCAACCCGATGGGCGGCTGCTTCCCGATCGTGATCCAGATCCCCGTGTTCATCGCGCTCTACTGGGTGCTGCTGTCGTCGGTCGAGATGCGCCACGCGCCGTGGATCGGCTGGATCCACGACCTCTCGGCGCCCGATCCGTGGTTCATCCTGCCGATCGTCATGACGGCCACCTCGCTGTTCCAGACCTGGCTGAACCCGACGCCGCCGGACCCGATGCAGGCCAAGCTGATGTGGATCATGCCGCTGGCCTTCAGCGTGATGTTCATCTTCTTCCCTGCCGGGCTGGTGCTCTACTGGATCACCAACAACGTGCTGTCGATCGCGCAGCAGTGGTTCATCAACAAGCGCCTTGGGGTGCTGGGCAAGTAGTCCCGAGCGCGGACGTGCCGATGCGGTCGTCGCGCCGCATTCATCTGTTCCCGCCAAGGGCCGCGCAAGCGGCCCTTTTCGTTGCCGCCGTCGCAACGCTTCCAAATGAAAGAATAGCGTCATGCTCGCCCGCAACGCCGACCCCATCGTCGCCATCGCCACCGCACCCGGACGTGGTGCCGTGGGCATCGTGCGGGTCTCCGGGCGCGCGCTGGGACCGCTGATCGACGCCCTGTGCGGCCGGCCGCTCAGGCCGCGCGAGGCCACCTACCTCGCCTTCTGCGACGCGGCGGGCGAGCCGGTCGACCACGGCCTGGCGATCCGTTTCCCCGCCCCCCATTCCTTCACCGGCGAGGACGTGCTGGAGCTCCAGGCCCACGGCGGCCCGGTCGTGCTGCAGCTGCTCGTCGCGCGCTGCCTGGAAGCGGCCGGGGAGGCCATCGACCCGCGCGCGCCCGAGGCACATCGCTTGCCCGGCCTGCGCGTGGCCGAGCCGGGCGAGTTCAGCCGGCGCGCCTTCCTCAACGGCAAGATCGACCTCGCCCAGGCCGAGGCCATCGCCGACCTGATCGACGCCAGCACCGAGGCCGCCGCGCGCAGCGCCAGCCGCTCGCTCGCCGGTGCCTTCTCGCAGGAGATCCACGCGCTGCGCGAGGCGCTGATCCACCTGCGCATGCTGGTCGAGGCCACGCTCGACTTCCCCGAGGAGGACATCGACTTCCTGCAGCAGGCCGACGCCGCCGGCCAGCTCGCCACGCTCGCCGCTCGGCTCGGCGGCGTGCGCGCGCGCGCGCGCCAGGGCGCCCTGCTGCGCGAAGGCATCCGCGTGGTGATCGCCGGCCAGCCCAACGCGGGCAAGAGCTCGCTGCTCAACGCGCTCGCCGGCGCCGAGCTGGCCATCGTCAGCGCGGTGGCCGGCACCACGCGCGACGTCGTGTCGCAGACCATCCAGATCCAGGGCGTGCCATTGCACGTCGCCGACACCGCCGGCCTGCGCGAGAGCGCCGACGAGATCGAGCGCATCGGCGTCGAGCGCGCCTGGCGCCAGATCGGCGACGCCGACGCGGTGCTGTTCCTGCACGACCTCACGCGCGCCGCCGAGCCGGCCTGGCGCGCCGCCGACGCCGACATCGCCGCCAGGCTGCCGGGGGGCGTGCCGGTGCTCGACGTCTGGAACAAGCTCGACGCCGCGCCGGACGCCACGGCCTTCGCCGCGAGCCTCGCGGACCCGGCGGCGAACGCCGATGCCGTCGCGGCCCCGGCCAGGGATTCGACCGCCACCTCCACCGGCATCGCGATCTCGGCGAAGACCGGCCAGGGCATCGACACCCTGCGTCGGCGGCTGCTCGAACTCGCCGGTTGGCAGGCCATGCCCGAGGGCCTCTACCTCGCGCGCGAGCGCCACGTGCATGCGCTCGGCCGCGTGGCGACGCACCTCGACATCGCCACCGGCGTGCTGGCGGCGCGCCAGCCGGCGCTCGACCTGCTGGCCGAGGAACTGCGTCTGGCGCAGAACGCGCTCAACGAGATCACGGGCGAGTTCGGCGCCGACGAACTGCTGGGCGTCATCTTCTCGCGCTTCTGCATCGGCAAGTAGGCGGGTCCGCCGGACCGGCACGGCCGTGGCAGACGCCGGGCATGCGCTTCTGAACATGCCGTGCCGGATGCCGGGCGCGGCCCGTCTCAGCCCTTCTGCAGCCGCTCGATCGCCACGGCCAGCGCCTCCGGGCGGCCCGACAGGACCAGCGTGTCGCCGTCGTCCAGCGTCGCCGCGTCGTCTGGCGGCGTGGCCGTGCCGTCGCGGCGGCGCAGGCCCGCCACCCGCACGTCCAGCTCCGGCAGCGCCAGGGCGCCGAGCGTCTGGCCGATGGCGCGCGCGCCGGCGGCGAGCGTGAAGCTGTTCAGGCGCTGGTTCTCGAGCTCGTCGGCCGTGTCGTCGTCGGCGCCGTGGAAATAGCCGCGCAGCAGGTTGTAGCGCGCGTCGCGCTGGTCCTGCACGACGCGGATCACGCGCCGCATCGGCACGCCCACCAGCGCCAGGGCGTGGCTGGCCAGCATCAGCGAGCCCTCGATGGCCTCGGGCACGACCTCGGTGGCGCCCGCGGCCTGCAGCTGCTCCAGGTCGCGGTCGTCCTGCGTGCGCACGATCACCGGCACCTGCGGCGCGTGCGAGCGCGTGTGGGCCAGCACCTTGAGCGCGCCGGGCACGTCGAGGTAGGTCACCACCACCGCGCTGGCGCGCGCCAGGCCGGCGGCCATCAGCGCCTGCAGCCGCGCGGCGTCGCCGAAGACCACCGAGTCGCCGGCGGCGGCGGCCTGCCGCACGCGGTCGGGGTCGAGGTCGAGCGCCAGGTACGGGATGCCCTCGCGCTCCAGGATGCGCGCGAGGTTCTGGCCGCAGCGCCCGTAGCCGCAGATGATCACGTGCTGCGAGGTGTTGATGGTCTTGCGCGCGATGCTCGTCATCTGCAGCGACTGCTGCATCCAGTCGCTCGCCACCAGCTTGCGCACGATGGCGTTGCTGTACATGACGATGAAGGGCGTCGCCAGCATCGACAGCACCATCGACGCCAGCACCGGATTGGCCAGCCACGGCGGCAGCAGGCTGCGGTCCTGCGCCAGCGCCAGCAGCACGAAGCCGAACTCGCCCGCCTGCGCCAGGTAGAGTCCGGTGCGCAGCGACACCCCCGCCGTCGCGCCCAGCCCGCGCGCGAGCAATGTCACCAGCAGCAGCTTGAAGGCCAGCGGCAGCACCAGCAGCACCGCCACCAGCAGCCAGCGCTCGACGACGATGTGCCAGTCGAGCGACATGCCGATGGTGATGAAGAACAGGCCCAGCAGCACGTCGTGGAAGGGCCGGATGTCGGTCTCCACCTGGTGCTTGTATTCGGTCTCCGACACCAGCATGCCGGCGATGAAGGCGCCCAGCGCCAGGCTCAGGCCGGCGAGCTCGGTCAGCCAGGCCAGGCCCAGCGTGACCAGCAGCAGGTTGAGCATGAACAGCTCCTCGCTGCGCCGCCGCGCCACCAGCGTGAGCCACCAGCGCATCACGCGCGGGCCGCCGTAGAGCAGCACGCCGACCAGGAAGGCGGCCTTGACGAGCGCGATCGACAGTGCCTTGAACAGCGCCTCCGGAGGCGCTCCCAGCGCCGGGATCAGCACCAGCAGCGGCACCACCGCCAGGTCCTGGAACAGCAGCACGCCCATCACGCGGCGGCCGTGCTCGCTCTCCAGCTCCAGCCGCTCGGCCATCAGCTTGACGACGATGGCGGTGCTGCTCATGGTGAGCGCGCCCGAGAGCGCCAGCGCGGTCTGCCAGCCGAGGTTCCAGGCCGGCGGCAGGTGGGCGGCGACCAGCAGCGCCCCGGCCGTCGCCAGGCCCATCGTCAGCAGCACCTGCAGCAATCCCAGCCCGAAGACGTGGCGGCGCATGGCGCGCAATTTGGGCAGGCTGAACTCGAGCCCGATCACGAACATCAGGAACACCACGCCGAACTCGCCCAGGTGCCGGATGCCCTCGGTGTTCTGCGCCAGCGCCAGCGCGTGCGGCCCGATCAGGATGCCCGCCGACAGGTAGCCCAGCATCGGCGGCAGGCGCAGGAAACGGCACGCCACCACGCCGATCACCGCGGCGAGCAGATAGAGCAGCGTGAGATCGAGGGAGGACATGCGCCCGATGCTACGGCCTGGGCGCACCTAGAATCTTTCGATGACTTCCCGCCCCGCCCCGGCCGTCGCGCCGCCCGATTCCGAGACCGTGCTGGATCGCGCGCGGGCGACCTTCGACATCGAGGCCGATGCCGTGCGCGGCCTGAAATCGCGCATCGGCGCGGGCTTCGTCGAGGCGGTGCGCCGCATCCTCGATGTGCGCGGCCGGGTGGTCGTGATGGGCATGGGCAAGAGCGGCCACGTCGGACGCAAGATCGCCGCCACGCTGGCCTCGACCGGCACGCCGGCGATGTTCGTCCACCCCGCCGAGGCCAGCCACGGCGACCTTGGGATGATCCAGGCGGTCGACCTGGTGATCGCCATCTCCAACAGCGGCGAGAGCAACGAACTCGCCGCCATCCTGCCGGTGGTCAAGCGCCAGGGCGTGCCGCTGATCGCCATCACCGGCGGTCCCGATTCCATGCTCGCGCGCCATGCCGACATCGTGCTCGACAGCGGCGTCGAGAAGGAGGCCTGCCCGCTCAATCTCGCCCCCACCGCCAGCACCACGGCGCAGATGGCGATGGGCGACGCGCTGGCCGTCGCGCTGCTCGACGCGCGCGGCTTCGGCGCCGAGGACTTCGCGCGCTCGCATCCCGGCGGCGCCCTGGGGCGCAAGCTGCTCACGCTGGTGGGCGACCTCATGCGCACCGGCGACGAGGTGCCCCGCATCGCGCCCTCGGCCACCTTCAGCGCGCTGATGCGCGAGATGAGCGCCAAGGGCCTGGGCGCGGCGGCCGTCGTCTCGGACGAAGGCCGGGCATTGGGCATCTTCACCGACGGCGACCTGCGCCGGCTGGTCGAGACCGGCGCCGACCTGCGCGCCCTGACCGCCGCCGAGGTCATGCACCGCGACCCGCGCACCGTGCGCGCCGACGCGCTGGGCGTCGAGGCGGCCGAGCTCATGGAGCAGCACCGCGTCAACAGCCTGCTGGTGGTCGACGCCGACGGCCGGCTGACCGGCGCGCTGACCATCAACGACCTCATGCGCGCGAAAGTCATCTGATGCCCGCGATCGCCTTCCCCCCCGAGACCCTGCTGGCGGCGCAGGACATCCGCATCGCCTTCTTCGACATCGACGGCGTGCTCACCGACGGCGGCGTGTTCTTCAGCGAGCACGGCGAGACGCTCAAGCGCTTCAGCATCCTCGATGGCTACGGCCTGAAGCTGCTGCGCACGGCCGGCATCGTGCCGGCGGTCATCACCGGGCGCGATTCCAAGCCATTGCGCGTGCGCCTCGCGGCCCTGGGCATCGAGCACGTGCGCTACGGCACCGAGGACAAGCTGCCCGCCGCCGAGGCCATGCTCGCCCAGCTGGGCCTCGACTGGACCCGGGCCGCCGCCATCGGCGACGACTGGCCCGACCTGCCGGTGCTCGGCCGCGCCGCCTTCGCCGCGGCGCCGGCCAACGCGCACGCCGAGGTGCGCGCCATCGCCCACCACGTCACCACCGCGCGCGGCGGCGAGGGCGCGGCGCGCGAGTTCTGCGACCTGCTGCTGACCGCCGGCGGCCACTACCGGCGCCTGCTCGACGCGGCGCGCGGCCCAGTCGCATGAGGCAGCGCCGGCCGTTGGGCAGGATGGTGCGCGACGCGCTCGATCGCACCACGCTCTACCTGCCCGTCATCCTGACCGCGCTGCTGGCGCTGGGCACCTACTGGCTGGCGCGCAACGCGCCCAAGTTGCTCGAACCCACCGTCGCGCGTCCCGTCACCCACGAGCCCGACTACTTCATGCGCGACTTCGTCGTGAAGAACTTCCTGCCGACCGGCGAATTGCGCAGCGAGCTGTTCGGCAAGGAGGGTCGCCACTATCCCGACAACGACACCCTGGAGGTCGACCAGATGCGCATGCGCTCGGTGTCGCCGATCGGCCTGGTCACGCGCGCCACGGCCGACCGCAGCCTGTCGAACGGCGACGGCAGCGAGATCCAGCTCTTCGGCAACGCGATCGTCGTGCGCGACGCCGCCGTCGGACCGAGCGGCCAGCCGCTGCCGCGCCTGGAGTTCCGCGGCGAGTTCCTGCACGTCTTCGTCAACACCGAGCGCGTGCGGTCGAACAAGCCCGTCGTTCTCATCCGGGGTGCCGACCAGTTCACCTCCGACGCGATGGACTACGACAACCTCAGCGGCGTCGCCAACCTGCAGGGTCGGGTGCGCGGCGTGCTGATGCCCTCGCCCGCCGCCCTGGGCGCGGCACGGCGCTGATGGCTGGCACGGCCCCGCTGGTCTTCGTCACCGGCGCCTCCAGCGGCATCGGCCAGGCGCTGGCGCGGCGGTTCCACGACGCGGGCTGGCGGCTGGCGCTGGCGGCGCGGCGCACCGGCGAGATCGAGGCCTGGGCGACGGCCCGGGGCATCGTCACCGGCGGCGACGCTTGCGGCGTCTACGGCGCCGACGTGGCCGACATCGACGCCATCGTCGCGGCCGGTGCCGCCTGCATCGCGCGGCAGGGCCTGCCCGACGTGGTGATCGCCAATGCCGGCATCAGCATCGGCATCGACACCGCCGAGCGCGGCGACGTCGACGTCTTCGCGCGCGTCCTGGCCGTCAACGACACCGGCCTGGTCGCGACCTTCCACCCGTTCGTGGCGGCCATGGCGGCGCGCGGCAGCGGGCGGCTGGTCGGCATCGCCAGCGTCGCGGGCATCCGCGGGCTGCCCGGCCATGGCGCCTATTGCGCCAGCAAGGCGGCGGCGATCGCCTACTGCGAAAGCCTGCGCGGCGAACTGCGCGGCTCGGGGGTGCGCGTGGTGACGATCAGTCCGGGCTACATCGACACGCCGCTCACGCGCGGCAACCGCTACGCCATGCCCTTCCTGATGACGCCCGAGGCCTTCGCCGAGCGGGCGTTCCGCGCCATCGAGGCCGGCGCCAGCCATCGCGTCATCCCCTGGCAGATGGGCATCGTCGCGCGCCTGATGCGGGTGCTGCCGGACGCGCTGTTCGATCGCCTGGCGCAGGGCCGGGGACGGAAACGCCGCCTGGGCGAATGAGCAACGAAAAAGGCTCCCGAAGGAGCCTTTCGTCATCGACCCGGGACCGGGTCGACCGCGGAACGATCGATCAGTAGCCGCCGTTGCCGCCGTAGCCACCACCGTTGCCGCCACCGCTGCGACCGCCGCCGCGGGGGCCGGAGCCGTAGGGGCTGCGGAAACCGCCGTCGCCACCGCCGCCACCGCTGCGGCCACCGCCACCACCGTAGCCGCCGCCGCCGCTGCCACCGCCGCCGTAACCACCGCCACCGCCGCTGCGGCCACCGCCGCCACCGTAGCCGCCACCACCACTGCCGCCGCCGCCGTAGCCGCCACCGCCGCTGCCACCACCACCGTAGCCGCCACCACCGCCACCGTAGCCACCGCCGCCGCCATAACCACCACCGCCGCCGCTGCGCGGGGGACGCGCTTCCATCGGACGCGCTTCGTTGACCACCACGCTGCGGCCGCCGAGCGGCTGGCCGTTCATGCCGTTGATGGCGGCCTGCGCCTCGGCGTCGCTGCCCATCTCGACGAAACCGAAGCCCTTGGAGCGGCCGGTGTCGCGTTCCATCATGACCTTGGCGCTGGTGACCGAACCGAATTGACCGAAGGCCTGTTCCAGGTCGCCGTCGCGCACCGAATACGGCAGGTTGCCGACGTACAGTTTGTTGCCCATCGAGGGACTCCTATAAACATCAATAAAAGCGATGGAGTCCCGAAAGCACAATGACGGCGGATCCGCCGGGCTGCGCGAAACTGTCCAATCACCGAGTTGACTCCCGGAAATTTGAAGGGAGACTCGCGCATTATGGGTGAAATGATGCGCACGCAAAAACGAAATCCATCCGGATGGCGGCGCCATTCGAAAAACCCGGCCGGTCGTCCGGCGGCGGTGACGGCGGGAGTCGGGCGATATACTGCCGCGGCGCCGATTTGCTTCAGCTTGCGGGCGCTCTACAAATCCAGCTAAAGACGTTCCCGCTCAACCCGGCTCGTTTCTTTGGCGAGGCCGGGTTTTCTCGTTGGTGCCCGGCCGACCTCCGATCCACCCACCACCGCCGATCGCCGCCCGTGTCTTCCTTCGAGGTCGTTTCCCAGTCGATGTCCTTCGCCGGTCCGCTGGCCCTGCGCAGCGGCGCGGTGCTGCGCGACTACGTGCTGGCCTACGAGACCTACGGCACGCTCGACGCCGACGGCGGCAACGCCGTGCTGGTGTGCCACGCGCTCAACGCCTCGCACCACCTCGCCGGCGTCTACGCGGGCCAGCCGAAATCCGAGGGCTGGTGGGACAACATGATCGGCCCGGGCAAGCCGCTGGACACCGACCGCTTCTTCGTCGTCGGCGTGAACAACCTGGGCTCGTGCTTCGGCTCGACCGGACCGATGCACGTCGACCCGGCGACCGGCCGCGTCTACGGCGCCGACTTCCCGGTGGTGACTGTCGAGGACTGGGTCGACGCGCAGGCCGGCCTGCTCGACGCGCTGGGCATCCGCACGCTGGCCGCCGTGATGGGCGGCAGCCTGGGCGGCATGCAGGCGCTGTCGTGGACGCTGCAGTACCCCGACCGCGTGCGCCACGCCGTGGTGGTGGCCAGCGCGCCCAACCTCACGGCCGAGAACATCGCCTTCAACGAGGTTGCGCGGCGCGCCATCGTGACCGACCCCGACTTCCACGGCGGCCACTTCTACGAGCACGGCGTGGTGCCCAAGCGCGGCCTGCGCATCGCCCGCATGATCGGCCACATCACCTACCTGAGCGACGACGTCATGAACGAGAAGTTCGGCCGCGAGCTGCGCGGCGCCGTCGAGGGCGAGCGCCAGGGCCGGGGCTATCGCTACTCGACCCAGGACGTGGAGTTCCAGATCGAGAGCTACCTGCGCCACCAGGGCGACAAGTTCAGCGAGTACTTCGACGCCAACACCTACCTGCTCATCACCCGCGCGCTCGATTACTTCGACCCGGCGCTGGCCCATGGCGGCAGCCTCGCGGCCGCCTTTGCGCGCGCCACCGCGCAGTTCCTGCTGGTGAGCTTCACCACCGACTGGCGCTTCTCGCCCGCGCGCAGCCGCGAGATCGTCAAGGCGCTGGTCGACAACCGGCGCCGCGTGAGCTACGCCGAGATCGACGCCCCGCACGGCCACGACGCCTTCCTGCTCGACGACGTGCGCTACATGGGCGTGGTGCGCGCCTATTTCGAGCGGGTGGCGCTGGAACTCGACGCGGGAGCCGCGCGATGAGCGATCCCGGCCTCCAGCGCCTCGTCGCCCGCCTCGTGCCCGAGGGCGCGCGCGTGCTCGACCTCGGTTGCGGCGACGGCGCCCTGCTCGACCTGCTGCAGCGCGAGCGCGGCTGCACCGGCTACGGCGTGGAGATCGCCGACGGCAACGTGCTGCAGTGCGTGCGCCGCGGCGTCGACGTGCTGCAGCTCAACCTCGACGAGGGCCTGGCGATGTTCGACGACGCCTCGTTCGACGTCGTGCTGCAGATCGACACGCTCCAGCACCTGCGCAACGCCGAGGTCATGCTGCGCGAGACGGCGCGCGTCGGGCGCCTGGGCATCGTCGCCTTCCCCAACTTCGCGCACTGGCCCAACCGCCTGAGCGTCGCGCGCGGGCGCATGCCGGTGACGCGGCGCCTGCCCTACGAGTGGTACGACACGCCCAACATCCGCGTGGGCACCTTCAAGGACTTCGAGGTCCTGGCGCGCAAGAACCGGCTGCGCGTGCTTGACGCCTTCGGCGTGCAGCAGGGCCGCGAGGTGCGCTGGCTGCCCAACGCGCGCGCCGGCACGGCGGTCTTCAAGCTGGAACGGGGCTGACGCCCGTGGCGCAGACGCTTGCCGGCGCGGTCCACAGTGAGCTCGTCATCAAGAAGAGCCGCTTCGTCGGCTGCGTGCAGCCGGTGGCCGACCGCGCGGCCGCGCTGGCGGTCGTCGACGGCCTGCGCCGCGCGCATCCCGGCGCCGCGCACGTGTGCTGGGCGCTGATGGCCGGGGGCCAGTCGGCCGCCAACGACGACGGCGAGCCCGGCGGCACCGCCGGCCGGCCGATGCTGGAGGTGTTGCGCCACCAGGACCTCGAAGGCGTGCTGGCCACCGTGGTGCGCTACTTCGGCGGCGTGAAGCTGGGCGCCGGCGGTCTGGTGCGGGCCTACACCGACGCCGTCGCGCAGGCCCTGCTGGGCGCCGACAAGCGGCCGCTGCGGCGCCGGCGCACGCTCGCCTGCGCCGTGCCCTACGCGCTCGAAGGCGCCCTGCGGCGCGAGCTCGCCGGCGCCGGGGCGGCGCTGCGGGCGGTGGAGCACGGCGCGCTGGTGCGCCTGTCGTTCGAGATCGACGACACCGCCGCCGAGGCGTTGCGCGCGCGCATCGACGACGCCACGCAGGACCGGGCCGGCTGGGTCGACTGAAGGCGTCGGACCGGCCGAGGCCACGCGCCGGCGCGCCGTCGACCGGCACCGTGCCGACCGTGGCACGGCGCACCGAGTGCCTTCCCATCGTCCGGCGTCAGCGCGGCGGCAGCGCCGCACCGCAACGGCGGCAGAAGCGCGCATCGGCCGCGTGCGCGCCGCTGCCGCAGGCGGTGCATTCGACCGCACGACCGGCCGGGTCCGCCGCAGCCGCCGTCCCGGGCGCATCGCGCGAGGCGTCGCCGGCGGCCTCGCGCCCGTGCTTGACCATCTCGGCCGACACGATGCCCGTCGGCACCGCCAGCACGCCCCAGCCCAGCAGCATCATGGCCGAGGCGATGGCGCGACCGAGGCCGGTCTTGGGCACCAGGTCGCCGAAGCCGACCGTGGTCATGGTCGAGACCGCCCAGTACACCGCCACGGGGATGCTGGTGAAGCCGTGCTGCGGCCCCTCGACCACGTACATCAGCGTGCCCATCACCAGCACCACCATCAGCACGAAGCCGACGAAGACCATGATCTTGCGCCGGCTCGCCGCCAGGGCCGTGGCCAGCGTGCGGTACTCCTGGGCGTAGCGCGACATCTTGAAGATGCGGAACACCCGCAGCAGCCGCAGGATGCGCACGTCGATCAGCACCGCCAGGCCCGGCACCAGGATGGCGATGTAGGTCGGCAGCAGCGCCAGCAGGTCGATCACGCCGTAGAAGCTGCGCGCGTAGCGCCACGGCCGGCTCAGGCAGGCCAGGCGCGCCACGTACTCGATCGTGAAGACGCAGGTGAAGCCCCATTCCATGACGCCGAAGATCGGTCCCCAGCGCACGTGGATGGCCTGCACGCTGTCGAGCACCACCACCGCCACGCTCAGCAGGATGACCGCGATCAGCGCCAGGTCGAAGGCGCGGCCGGCGCGCGTCTCCGACTCGAAGATGACCGCGTACAGGGCGAGCCGCCAGCCGCCCGAGGGCTTGCCGAAGCGTTCCTCGACGCGGGTCACGTCCTCCACGGCGGGTCGGGTGCGGAGGGAGGGATCGGCGGACGGCGACGGGGACATGGCGGCATTCGGACGGCGAGTCCGCGAGAGTGGCGCCGCGCATTCTCGGATGCGCCGGCACCGTCCCGATCGGCGAGCCCGGCGAGCATCGCGCGAGGGCTGGCGAATCGTCGGAAAAGGGGTGGTGGAGAAAGAGGCCGACCGATTTGGTTACGAATTTTTTCCAGTCTATGGCCGGGGTGCCTTCGGGCGTTCATACGATAGGCGCTTTTGAGAGGAGCAATCTCTTGGCTTCACAGTCCCCCTTCTTCGGCAAGCGCGATCGCGAACCCGACAACTTCAACTCCTCCCGTCCCGCACCCCTGGTGGGCGGTGGCGGCGGCCTCGGCGGCACGCCGGTGCAGCCCGCTTCGTCTCCCCTGTCGGCGAGCGGCGCAGCGGCCGCGCCCGCGCCCAAGGAAGGCAGCAAGCTCACGGTCGGACCGAACATCAAGCTCAAGGGCGTCGAGATCACCGATTGCGACACGCTGGTGGTCGAGGGCCTGGTCGAGGCGACGATGGACTCGCGCGTGATCCAGATCTCCGAGCAGGGCGAGTTCAAGGGTTCGGCCCACATCGACATCGCCGAGATCCGCGGCGTGTTCGACGGCAACCTGATCGTGCGCGACAAGCTGGTGATCCACGCCACCGGCCGCGTGACCGGCAAGATCCGCTACGGCAAGATCGTGATCGAGGAAGGCGGCCAGCTCTCCGGCGAGATCACCTTCGGCGCCGCCGACGGCCGCAAGCCGTCGCTGCAGGCCGCCTGAGCGGGCGCCGCACGGGACCTCCGGGCTCCGGTTTCGAACAAGCACCCGCGATCCGGGTGCTTTTTCTTTGGGCGCAGAATGGAATGCACCCCCTGCATCCCTCCATCCTGCGGAGAACCCTCCCCATGAACGCTCCCATGCACCGCGAAATGCCCGCCGGCCTGCTCGACGCCGGCCGCGCCCTGTCCGACGTCACGGCCCGGTGGGACGGCGACATCGTGCGCCAGATCACCGACTACATCGCCATCCCCGCCAAGTCGCCCGGCTTCGACAAGGACTGGGCCGCCCACGGCCACATCGACACCGTGCTGCGCAACGCCGCCGCCTGGGTCGAGGCGCAGAAGGTCGAGGGGCTGACGCTGGAGATCGTCCGGCTCGAAGGCCGCACGCCGGTGCTGTTCTTCGAGATCGCCGCCACCGGCACGCCGATGACCGACACGGTGCTGATGTACGGCCACCTCGACAAGCAGCCCGAGTTCACCGGCTGGCGCTCGGACCTCGGTCCCTGGACGCCGAAGTACGAGGACGGCCGGCTCTACGGCCGCGGCGGCGCCGACGACGGCTACGCGGTCTACGCCAGCATCGCCGCCGTGCAGGCGCTCAAGGCCCAGGGCGCGGCGCATCCGCGCATCGTCGGCCTGATCGAGACCTGCGAGGAGAGCGGCTCCTACGACCTGCTGCCCTACGTGGAGGCCCTGCGCGGCCGCCTGGGCGAGGTCGGCCTGGTGATCTGCCTGGATTCGGGCGCCGGCAACTACGACCAGCTCTGGCTGACGACCTCGCTGCGCGGCATGGCCGGCGGCCTGCTCAAGGTCGAGGTGCTGACCGAGGGCGTGCACTCCGGCGACGCCTCGGGCCTGGTGCCCTCGAGCTTCCGCATCATGCGGCAGGTGCTCGACCGGCTGGAGGACAGCGCCACCGGCCGCCTGCTGCCCGCGAGCTTCCACTGCGAGGTGCCGCCCGACCGCCTGGCGCAGGCCAGGGTCACGGCCGCCATCCTCGGCGACGAGATCCACAAGCGCTTCCCCTGGGCGCACTACGACTGCGAGGGCTCCACCGCCTTCACCCTGCCCACCACCACCGACCCGGTCGAGGGCCTGCTCAACCGCACCTGGAAGCCGACGCTGTCGGTCACCGGCGCCGACGGCTTTCCCGCGCTGAAGGACGCCGGCAACGTGCTGCGTCCCTACACCGCCTTCAAGCTGTCGCTGCGCCTGCCGCCGCTGGTCGACGCCGGCCAGGCCGTGCAGGAGCTCAAGGCGCTGCTGGAGGACAACGCGCCCTACCAGGCGAAGGTGACCTTCGAGGGCGGCGGCGGCGCCACCGGCTGGAACGCGCCGACGATCACGCCGTGGTTCGAGCGCGCGCTCGACGCCGCGTCGCTGGCGCACTTCGGCGCGCCCTGCGGCTACATCGGCCAGGGCGGCACGATCCCGCTGATGAACATGCTCAGCGAGGGCTTCCCGAAGGCGCAGATGATGGTCTGCGGCGTGCTGGGCCCCAAGAGCAACGCGCACGGTCCCAACGAGTTCCTGCACGTGCCCTATGCCAAGAAGCTGACGGCCGCCGTGGCCGAGGTGATCGCCGCGCTGCCGGCGGCGCACCGGGCCGAGCATTTGGCGGCCGCCTCGGCCTGAGCGGGCGGACGGCGCGACCGGGCGCCCGTCGCGCCGTCCCGCCGTTCAGCGCTTCTGCAGCAGCGCGCTGAGCGAGGCGAGCAGTTCGCTCTCGGAGCCGGGCGTGTCCTGCGCCGACGCGCTGGACGGCGTCGCATCCGTGCCCTCGCCGCCCCGGCCGAAGGTGCCGAAGCCGCCCCCGCCGCCGAGTTCGCTCAGATCGCCCAGCCCGTTCGCGGGCACCTGGCCGTGCGGCGTGAGGCGGTCGATCAGCATCGGCAGCAGCGAGGCGAGCAGCGGCAGCAGCGTGCCGGCGTTCATGCCCAGTTTCTGCGCCAGGCCCGACACCACGTCGCCGCCCAGCACGTTGCCGAGCTGGCCCTCGGAGACCGGCCGGTTCTCGCCCTTGCCGATCCACGAGCCGATCACGTCGCCCATGCCGGCGCGTTCGAACTTCGAGACCAGGCCGCCGAGGCCGCCCTGCCCGCCGTCGTTGGCCAGCAGGCTGCCGAGGATGGCGCCGAGGCCGCCGGCCCCGCCCAGGCCCGCCAGTCCCCCGAGGCCGCCCAGTCCGCCGGGCCCGCCGCCCATGCCGCCTCCCGCATGGCCCGCTTCCGGGGCTCCCGCCGGCGTGGACGACGCGCCTTGACCGCCGCCGAGGACCTGACCGAGTACCGAGTCGAGCAATCCCATGATGTGTTTCTTCCGTTCGAGGTGATCGATCCGTGGATCGAGGAGGCCCGGCCGCGCGACGCCCGGCCGTGTTCCGTTTCATTGTCCGATGCCGGCAGGCTCCCCGTGCGACGGCTTTGCAACCGGACGCACACCCGCGCGAGCCTTCACGGCGCTCGCGGCGCGCGCCGGGGCAGCAGCGGCTCGCTGGTGCCCTCGACCCCGACGAGCGCCAGCACCGTCAGCAGCGAGCGCTGCGCGCCGAGCCAGGCGCCGTCGAGTTCGATCCATTCGCCGGTGGTGTGGAAGCCGCCGGTACGCCCGCCGCTGCCCAACACCACCGCCGGGACGCCGAGCGACATCGGCACGTTGGCGTCGGTGCTGGAGGCCTGCAGCACGCTGCGCAGGCCGTAGGCGGTGTTGGCGCGCACGGCCGCCTCCACCACCGGCGAATCGGGCGGCGTGCGCCCGCCCGGCCGGTCGCCGATCAGCCGCACCGAGGCGGTGAGCGTGTCGACGCCCCAGCGCCGGTTCTCGGCCGCGACGGCGGCCTTGACGGCGCCCAGCACCCGGCGCTCGGCCTGGTCGAGCACCGCGTCGTCGTCGGAGCGGATGTCGACCCCCATGCGGGCCTCGGCGGCGATGGCGTTGACCGCGCTGCCCCCGGAGGCCGTGCCGACGGTGAAGGTGGTGCGCGGATAGGCCGGCGTGCGGATGTCGGCGATGCGCGCGATGGCGCGGCCCATGCCGTGCACCGCGCTGGGCACCCGCCCGAAGGCGCCGAAGCTGTGGCCGCCCGGGCCTTCGAAGACGACCTCGTGGCGCCGGCTGGCGGTGCCGGCGACGATCACGTGGTGGTCGGGCGCGGGTTCCAGCCCGACGAGGCCGTCGATGTCGCGGTGGGTGGCGAAGAGGTGCCGCATGCCGCGCAGGTTGCCCAGCTCCTCCTCGCCGACGCTGCCGACGAACAGCAGGTCGCCCACCGTGCGCAGCCGCCGGTCCTCCAGCACCTTCAGCCACGACAGCAGCACCGCCAGGCCGCGCGCGTCGTCGGAGATGCCCGGCGCGTGGAGCCGGTCGCCACGCGCCTTGACCCGCACGTCGGTGCCGGCCGGGAACACCGTGTCCAGGTGCGCCGTCACCACCAGCTTGGGCACCTCGTGGCCCGTGGCCGTGGGCCGGCCCCGGCGCAGGCCGACGACGTTGCCCTCGGTGTCGATGTAAGCCTCGGGCAGGCCCAGCGCCTTCAGGCGCGCCAGGAAGGCCGCGGCGCGCGCCTGCTCGCCGAAGGGCGGGGCCTCGATCTCGGTCAGGCGGCGCAGGTCGTCGATGGAACGCGCGTGGTCGGCCGCGACGGCGTCGAGCACCGCCTGCACCGCCGGCGCCGCCAGCAGCCGCACGTAGGTGCGCTCGACCTGCGGGCTGACCGGCCAGGGCGACGATCCGAGGCCCGCGCCCTGCGCCTGCGCCATGCGCATCGCGCCCACCAGGCACAGGCCGGCGAGGCCGGCCAGCACCGCCGGGGCGCGGCGGCGGCACCTCATGCGGGCGGCGCCCCGGCCAGGGCCATGAGCGCCGCGAGGGCGGCGGTCTCGGCGCGCAGGACGCGCGGGCCGAGCGTGGCGGGCGCGAAACCGGCCTGCAGCGCCTGCCGCTCCTCGGCCGCGCTCAGTCCGCCTTCGGGGCCGCTGAGCACGCGCCAGACGCCCGGCGTCCCGGACGCGTCCGGCGCGGCGTCGCCGTCGGCCGCGACGTCGGCGATGCCGCGCGTGCCCGATGCCAGGCTCAGCACCAGGGGCCGCGCCGCCGGATCGCCGGGCCGCGCGATCCAGTCGCCGAAGGCCTGCACCGGATGGATCACCGGCACGCGGTTGCGCCCGCACTGCTCGCAGGCCGCGACGGCGATGGCTTCCCAGTGGGCGCGCTTCTTCTCGGCGCGCTCGCCGGCCAGCCGCAGCACGCCGTGGGCGCTCATCAGGGGCTGGATGCTGGCGACGCCCAGCTCGGTCGCCTTCTCGACCAGCCAGTCCATGCGCTCGTTGGCCGGCATGCCGGCGGCCAGGTGCACGGCGCGGGGCGCCTCGCGCTCCACCGGATCGTGCGCCCCGACGCGCACCGCCACCTCGCTGCGGCCCATGCGCTCGACGACCGCCGCGTACTCGCCGCCGGCGCCGTCGAACAGGGTGATGGCGTCGCCCGGCTGCAGGCGCAGCACCTGGACGTGGCGCGCGGCGCCGGCCGGCAGCAGCAGGTCGGTGCCGGGATGCAGCGCGGTGGCGCAGTGGAAGCGCGGCACGCGGTCAGACCCGGCCGTAGGCGAAGCCGGAGAGCGCCTGCGTGCCCTCGACCTCGTCGATCACGCGCAGCAGCGGCGTGAGCTCCATGTAGCGGCTCGCGGTGGCGCGGATGTAGGCGATGAAGCGCGGCGTGTCGGCCAGGTACTTCGGCTTGCCGTCGCGCAGGGTCAGGCGCGCGAAGATGCCCGCGACCTTCAGGTGGCGCTGCAGGCCCATCCACTCGACGTCGCGGTAGAAGGCGCCGAAGTCGGCGTCCACCGGCAGCCCGGCCTTGCGCGCGGCCTGCCAGTAGCGCACCGTCACGTCGATCACGAAGTCCTCCTCCCAGGTGAGGAAGGCGTCGCGCATCAGGCTGGCGATGTCGTAGGTGATGGGGCCGTGGACGGCGTCCTGGAAGTCCAGCACGCCCAGGCGGCCGCGCGCCGCCTCGGGATCGTCGGCCAGCATCAGGTTGCGCGGCATGAAGTCGCGATGCACGTGGACGGCGGGCACCGACAGGTTGTTCTCCACGATCAGCCGGAAGCTGCGTTCGAGCCGCTCCTGCAGCCGGCCCTCGATCGCCACGCCGCGGTGCCGTCCGATGTACCACTCGGGAAAGAGCGCGAGCTCGCGCTCGAGCAGCGCGCGGTCGTAGGGTGGCAGCACGCCGGGCTTGGAGGCCAGTTGCCAGCGGATCAGCTCGTCGATGGCGGCCTCGTACAGCGGCAGGGCCGCCCTGGGGTCGGCGGGGTCGATGGCGTCGAGCATCGTGCGCCGTCCCAGGTCGTCGAGCAGCAGGAAGCCGTGCGCGCGGTCCCAGTCGAGCACCTGCGGCGCGCGCACGCTGGCGTCGTGCAGGAGCTGCGCGACGCGCACGAAGGGCTCGCTGTCCTCCTGCGCCGGGGGGGCGTCCATCACGATGCGGGTCGGTCCGGCGGTGCCGTCGATGCGGAAGTAGCGGCGGAAGCTGGCGTCGGCCGAGGCCGGGCGCACCGTGTCGGGAACGAGACCGTGGGCCGGCGCGACGCGTGCCAGCCAGGCGTCGAAGGCGGCTTCGCGCGCCGGGTCGGCCCAGGTCACGGGGGTGGCCGGAGCGACGGCATCGGGGGTGGGCACGGCGGCGGCCCGTGCGGAAGCGGCGCCGCCGGGGGGCGTGGGCGGGGATGCGGTCATGGATAATCGATTCTACAAATCCGCCGCTCGCGGATGCCGCGCAGCCCGCCGCCTGCCGCCCGCCGCAGTGGCCGGCGTCTCCCTCCCGCCGACCCGTGACGTCTCCTGCCCATGTCTGAACCGAACCGCCGCCGCGCCCGCAGGTCGCCGAACCGTCCGCCGCTGCCCCTGGCCGTGCTGTCGCTGGCGCTGCTGCAGGCGCAGGGCGCCTGGGCGCAGCAACCGGCGGCGTCCGCCGCCTGGGCCGACGAGCCGCTCGTGCTCAGGCGCTCGGCCCAGTTGCTGGAGGTGATCCCGCAGTCCGAACGCGCGCAGCGGCCGAACTTCGTTGCCGGCGATAGCATCACCGGTCGCCCCGACCTGGAGACCGTGATCGTCGGCAACGCCTCGGTGCGCCGCGGCGACACCGTCATCAACGCCGACCGGCTGGAGTACTACCAGCCCGACGACCTCACCACCGCCACGGGCAACGTGCGCGTGAACCAGGCGGGCAACGTCTACGAGGGCCCGGAACTGCAGCTCAAGCTGGAGACCTTCGAGGGCTTCTTCCGCAACGTGCGCTACCGCTTCCTCGTCAACGGCGGCCACGGCGAGGCCGAGCGCATCGATTTCGTCGACGCCAACGTCTCGGTCGCCCGCAGCGTCACCTACACCACCTGCCGCATCGAGGACTACCCCGGCTGGATGCCGGCCTGGCTGCTGAGCGCGGCCACGCTCACCACTGACACCGAGGAGGGCGTGGGCATCGCGACGAACGCGCGCATGAAGTTCATGGGCGTGAGCACGCCGGCCTTCCCGTCGTTCAGCTTCCCGCTCGACGAGAAGAGGAAGAGCGGCCTGCTGTCGCCCTTCTTCGGCGTCGACAGCGTCAACGGCATCGAGCTGACCCAGCCCTACTACTGGAACATCGCCCCCAACCGGGACGCCACGCTCTACCCGACATTGATGAGCAAGCGCGGCATCAACGTGGGCAGCGAGTTCCGCTATCTCGAGAACACCTACAACGGCATGGTGCGCGCCGACGTCATGCCCGCCGACCAGCTGCGCGAGCGCGACCGCTGGGGCCTGTGGACGACGCACCGCCAGGTCTTCGATCCCAAGCCGCTCGGCCTGGACTCGCTGTCCGGCCTGCTCAACATCAACCGCGTGAGCGACGACAACTACTGGCGCGACTTCTCCCGCACGCCGACGCTCTCCACGCGACTGCTGGAGAGCCAGGCGGCGCTCTACTGGGGCAAGAGCGACTGGACCGGCCAGGTGCGCCTGCTGTCCTACCAGACGCTGCAGTACGACCTGTCGCCGATCACGCCGCCCTACGATCGCCTGCCCCAGCTCACCGCCAACAACACCAAGTACGACGTCGGCGGCTTCGACGTCTCGACCTCGCTCGACTACACGCGCTTCCGGGCCGACCGGCAGTTCGCGCCGAACCTGAACGGCATCGTCCAGCCCAACGGCGAGCGCGCCTTCGGCATCGTGCAGGTCAGCCGGCCCTGGCTCACGCCCGGCACCTTCGTGATCCCGAAGCTGATCCTCAACGGCACGTCCTACCAGTTCGACGCGCCGCTGGCCGGCGGCCAGACCTCGGCCAGCCGCGCCGTGCCGACCCTGAGCCTGGACAGCGGCCTGGTGTTCGAGCGCGACGCCAGCTTCTTCGGGCGCTCGTTCCGTCAGACGCTGGAGCCGCGCGCCTTCTACGTGCGCACGCCCTACCGCGACCAGAGCCAGCTGCCGGTGTACGACAGCGCGGCCAACGACTTCAACTTCGCCACCATCTACACCGAGAACGCGTTCTCGGGCAACGACCGCGTCTCGGACAGCAACCTGCTCACCCTGGGCGTCAGCACGCGCCTGATCGATCCCGACAGCGGCGTCGAGGCCGCGCGCTTCGGCATCGCCCAGCGCCTGCGCTTCGCCGACCAGAACGTCACGCTGCCCGGCGGCCTGCCCGTGACCGACCGCCTGAGCGACGTGCTGCTGGGCGCGCAGGTCAACTGGACGCCGCGCCTGAGCGTCGACACCACCGTCCAGTACAACCCCGACACCCAGCGCTCCGAGCGCGTGGCCCTGAGCACCCGCTATCACCCGGCGCCCTATCACACCCTCAACGCGGCGTTCCGCTACCAGTCGGCCACGCCGACGCTGATCGGCAACAAGTCGCTCGACGTCGGCTTCCAGTGGCCGCTCAACGACCTGTGGGGCGACAAGGGCCGCGACCTGGGTCCCGGCCGTGGCGAAGGCGGGGGGCGCTGGTATGCGGTGGGCCGCATGAACTACAACCTGCAGGACAGCAAGCTCACCGACGGCGTGATCGGCTTCGAGTACGACGGCTGCTGCTACATCGGCCGGGTGGTGCTGGAACGTCTGACCACCGGACGGGTCACAGCCAACACCCGCATCATGTTCCAGCTCGAATTCGTCGGCTTCGCCAGCGTCGGATCGAGCCCGATCCGGACGCTGACGCAGAACATCCAGCGCTACCAGCCCCTGCGCCAGCCGGGACTGATGGAAACACCGAGCCGCTACACGCAATACGACTGAACCCGGGTCCCCGGCCCCGCGGCCGCCCCGCACCCCATCGCCATGAACACATCCACCCCCTCCGCCCTCACCCTGGCCTGCCTGATCGCACTCGGCGCCGCTTCCTGCGGCGCCCAGGCGCAGGGACTGGGCCTGCGACCCGGCAACGCGCGCAGCGGCATCACGGACATCATGAACAACCCGCAACGCGGCATCGCGCCCACGATCCCCGCTCCGGCCGCCGTCGCACCGGTGCAGGGCCAGCGCGCGGCCGAGTTCATCGTCGCGCTGGTCAATTCCGAGCCCATCACCAACACCGAGGTGCAGACGCGCGTCAACCGCATCCTGGCCGAGAACGCCGAGGCCCGGCGCGCGCCGGCCGCCGAACTCACGCGCCTGGTGCTCGAACGCATCATCCTGGAGCGCGCGCAGCTGCAGCTGGCCAAGGAGAACGGCATCCGGGTCGACGACGTGACGGTCGACCAGGCCGAGGAGACGGTGGCCCGGCAGAACCAGGTCAGTCGCGAGGAACTGCGCCGCCGCGTGACCGCCGAGGGCATGTCGTGGAGCGAGTTCCGCAACGACCTGCGCAACCAGCTGCTGCTCACCCGGTTGCGCGAACGCGAGGTCAACGCCCGCGTGAGGATCAGCGACGTCGAGGTCGAGCAGTTCCTGCGCGACCAGCGCGGCGGCGCCACCGCCACGGCGCCGGCGCAGATCAACCTGGCCCAGGTGCTGGTGGCCGTGCCGGAGAACGCGAGCGACGCGCAGGTCGCCGCGCTGGAGCAGAAGGCGCAGGCCATCGCCCGCCGGGCTCGCGCCGGCGAGGATTTCGTCGCGCTCGCGCGCGACAACTCCGATGCGGCCGACCGTGCGAGCGGCGGCGTGCTCGGCCTGCGCAGCGCGCAGCGCTATCCCACGCTCTTCGTGGAAGCCACGCAGTCCACGCCGGTCGACGGCATCGTCGGCCCCGTGCGCTCGAGCGCCGGCTTCCACGTGCTCAAGGTGCTGGCCCGCAGCCAGGCCGGCGCGACCGACGCGACCACCGCGCAGACCCAGGTCCGCCACATCCTGCTGCGCACCGACGCCCAGCGCAACACGGCCCAGGCCGTGGCCCAGCTCGCCGAGTTCAAGCGCCGCCTGCAGGCCGGCACGGCCGATTTCGCCGGCCTCGCGCGCGACAACTCCCAGGACGGCAGCGCCAAGGACGGCGGCGACCTCGGCTGGACCCGCGCCGGCCAGTTCGTCCCCGAGTTCGAGGAGATGGTCAACCGGCTGCAGCCGGGCCAGATCAGCGATCCGGTGGTCTCGCGCTTCGGCGTGCACCTGATCCAGGTGACGGGGCGGCGCGATGCCCCCCTGACGCCGGCCGAGCAGCGCGAAGCCGCCCGTGCCGCCCTGCGCGAGAAGCGCATGGACGAGGCCTACGAAACCTGGGCGCAGGAAGTGCGCGCCCGGGCGTACGTGGAGTTCCGTCAGCCGCCGCTCTGATGGCGGCCCAGCACCACGTCGCGCGCAAGCGCTTCGGCCAGCACTTCCTGTGCGACGGCGGCATCATCGATGCGATCGTCCATGCCATCGCGCCCCAGCCGGGCGACGCGATGGTCGAAATCGGCCCCGGTCTCGCCGCGCTGACGCAGCCGCTGGTCGAGCGCCTCGGCCGCCTCACCGTCGTCGAGCTCGACCGCGACCTGGCGCAGCGCCTGCGCGGCCACGGCCAGCTCGACGTCATCGAGTCGGACGTGCTGAAGGTGGATTTCGCGGCACTGTTGGCCGGCATGCCGGGCGCGGACGACGCCACGAAACGTCTGCGCGTGGTCGGCAACCTGCCCTACAACATCTCGACGCCGATCCTCTTCCACCTGCTGGGCTTCGCGCCCCGGGTGATCGACCAGCACTTCATGCTGCAGAAGGAGGTGATCGACCGCATGGTGGCGCGGCCGGCCACGTCGGACTACAGCCGCCTGAGCGTGATGCTGCAGTGGCGCTACGAGATGGAGAACATCCTGTTCGTGCCGCCGGAGAGCTTCGCCCCGCCGCCCCGCGTGGACAGCGCGGTCGTGCGGATGGTGCCGTTGGCCGAGCCGCCGCGGGTCGATGCCGCCCGGCTCGGGGAGATCGTCCAGGTCGCCTTCAGCCAGCGGCGCAAGATCCTGCGCCACACCCTGGGCCGCTGGCTCGGCGAGCATGGGTTCGAAGGCACCTTCGACATCCAGCGCCGCGCCGAGGAAGTGCCGGTGGCCGAGTACGTGGCACTGGCGCAGGCCGTCGCGCCCGCGCCGGGCGACCCGGAACCACGAACCGCCTGAAAAGAGAAAAGCCCGTCCGGGAAGGAACGGGCTTTTCTCGGGCCGGCGGCCGGGGCGTCCAGCCCGGTCGAACGGGGGGTCAGGCCGTGGCCAGCCAGTACTCCGCGTTGAAGGGGCTGCTCATGCGCAGCGCCAGGGGCGACACGTCCAGGAGCTTGTCCGTGGGCATCTTCTCGGCGGCCGGGTCGGCCGACGCGATCTCGATGCCGGCCGGGGTGGTGGGGGTCGTCGCCGCAGGGCCGTTGCCCTGCTGAGCCTCGTTCGCCCGTTCTGCTTGGCTGGTGTTTGCAGAACGGGCTACAGAAAAGAATAGAAGCACCTGAACGGTATCTTCCGGTCGCCCCAGTAGTCGGAGGCGTCGCGGAAGATGTCGAGCAGCTGCTCGCGCGCTTCCTTGTCGAACTTGCCGTTGGCCGGGATCTGCTCGAGCACGACGATGAAGCCGGGCTGCGGTCCCGACTTGTGCAGCGGGTCGGTCATGCAGTCGTAGAGCGCGTCGAAGTTCTTGCCGAAATGAGCCGGGAAGGTGAATTGCTGTGCGATGAGGTCGAGCACGTCCTGCTTGCTCTGCGCCTGGGCCAGGTTCGCGTACAGGAAGTGCTGTCCTGCCTCTTGCGCCGCTTCCTGCAGATCGTTCACGCGGAAAGCGCGGATCGACTGCACGATGTTGGGGCGCACGGCACGAAGGGATAAGGTCATCTCCGCTGGTCTTTCCATGGTTGTTGTCTTTGTCGTCATTCGATCGGGGCACGGGAGCGTGCTGTCTCGATCCGGAAGGCGTCGCTGTGTGATCCGTTCACGGCACGATCCGCCTGAAACTCGCGTAGTGATCCGCCGTGTACCAGCACAGGGTCGGTGCCGTCCTGGGTTCACCGCCGCAGACGATGCGCCGCGCCCCGCGATTGGATGCGCCCGGCGTGTCGACCGTGTATTCGCGGTAGTAGCCCCTTCTCTGGGATGGCAACAGGCGCTCCCGGTTCCCGAACACCGCACTGTCCTTGTCGTGCCTGAAGGGACCGCCCTGGAAAATGGCCTGGTAGGTGCGCTGGCCCTGCACCGGCAGTTCGGCCAACGGAATCGAAGGCGTGGTCGTCGCATCGTGTGACGGACGCTCGGCATCGCGGAACTGCGCCATGCTCGGACCTGCCGTTCCAATCCCCAAGCCTGCCAGCACGAGGCCGGCCATGACGAGTCGGGACGAGAAAGACGTGATAAAGGCGTAAGCCGCCATGAGGCACCAGAAGGAAGGACGCGGGGGCTCGAATCGGGCTGGGCTGGAGGGTTAACCCTCGAATTCGAGCCCGGCAGTTTGCATCAGGGGCGCTCAAATAGCAAGCGCCTGCCCAAATTTTGGGCAGGCGCGCAAGGTCTTGAAGAGACCTGTAAAAACGCTCGCGGACGCGTGGATCCGCGCGCGTCTTCGGCTTCAGCGATCGGCGTTGGCGTCGGCGACCGTCAGCGCCGTCATGTTGACGATGCGCCGCACGGTGGCACTGGCCGTCAGGATGTGGACCGGCTTGGCGGCGCCCAGGAGCACCGGGCCGATGGCGATGTTGCCGCCGGCGGCCGTCTTGAGCAGGTTGTAGGAGATGTTGGCCGAGTCCAGGTTGGGGAACACCAGCAGGTTGGCGTCGCCGGCGAGCGCGCTGTGCGGCATGACCGCGGCGCGTTCCTTGCCGTCGAGGGCGACGTCGCCGTGCATCTCGCCGTCGACCTCCAGCCACGGCGACTGCTCGCGCAGCAGCTCGAGCGTGCGGCGCATCTTGAGCGCGCTGGCCTCGTTGCTGCTGCCGAAGTTCGAGTGCGACAGCAGCGCCACCTTCGGCTTCAGGCCGAAGCGCACCATCTCCTCGGCGGCCAGGGTGGTGATCTCGGTGAGTTCCTCGGGCGTCGGGTCGTAGTTGACGTGGGTGTCGACCAGGAACACCTGGCGCCCGGGCAGCAGCAGGCCGTTCATGCAGGCGTAGATGGGCAGGTCCTGCGGCGTGCTCGCGCAGCCGCCCGGGCGCTTGCCGATCACCTGGTCGATGTGGTGCAGGTGGATGGCGGTGGTGCCCCAGGTGCCGCAGATCAGGCCGTCGACCTCGCCCTTGTGCAGCAGCATCGAGCCGATGAGCGTCAGGCGCCGGCGCATCTCGATCTTGGCGGTCTGCACCGTCGTGCCCTTGCGCTCGGTCATGCGGTGGTAGGTCTGCCAGAAGTCGCGGTAGCGGTGGTCCTGCTCGACGTTGACGATGTCGTAGTCGAGTTCCTCCTTCAGGCGCAGGCCGAACTTCTCGATGCGCTGGGCGATGATGGCCGGACGGCCGATCAGCGTCGGGCGCGCGAGGCCTTCGTCGACCACGATCTGAGCGGCGCGCAGCACGCGCTCCTCCTCGCCCTCGGCATAGGCCACGCGCTTCTTGGTCGCGCGCTTGGCGGCGTCGAAGATGGGCTTCATGATCGTGCCGGAGGCGTAGACGAAGCTCTGGAGCTGGTCGCGGTAGGCGTCGAGGTCGGCGATGGGGCGCATCGCGACGCCGCTCTCGACCGCCGCCTGGGCCACGGCCGGCGCGATCTTCATCATCAGGCGCGGGTCGAAGGGCTTGGGGATGAGGTATTCCGGACCGAAGCTGAGCTTCTCGCCCACGTAGGCGGCGGCCACGCGCTCGCTCTGCTCGGCCTGCGCGAGTTCGGCGATGGCGTGCACCGCGGCGACTTCCATCTCGTCGGTGATGGTGGTGGCGCCGCAGTCGAGCGCGCCGCGGAAGATGTAGGGGAAGCACAGGACGTTGTTGACCTGGTTCGGGTAGTCGGTGCGGCCCGTGGCCATGATCACGTCGCCGCGCACCGCGTGGGCGTCCTCGGGAGCGATCTCGGGATTGGGGTTGGCCAGGGCGAAGATCACCGGGCGCGCGGCCATCTTGGCGACCATCGCCGGCTTGAGCACGCCGCCGGCCGACAGGCCGAGGAACACGTCGGCGCCGTCGATGACGTCGGTGAGCGTGCGGGCCTCGGTGTTCTGCATGTACTGGCGCTTGTCGTCGTCCATCAGCTCGGTGCGGCCCTCGTAGACCACGCCGGCGAGGTCGGTCACGAACACGTTCTCGCGCTGCAGGCCGACCTTGAGCAGCAGGTTCAGGCAGGCCAGCGCCGCGGCGCCCGCGCCGGAGGTGACGAGCTTGACCTTGCCGATGTCCTTGCCCGCGACCTTCAGGCCGTTGAGCAGTGCCGCCGCGACCGTGATGGCCGTGCCGTGCTGGTCGTCGTGGAAGACCGGGATCTTCATGCGCTTGCGCAGCTCGCGCTCGACGTAGAAGCAGTCGGGCGCCTTGATGTCCTCGAGGTTGATGGCGCCGAAGGTCGGCTCCAGCGCGGCGATGACCTCGACGAGCTTGACCGGGTCCTTCTCGTCGATCTCGATGTCGAAGACGTCGACGCCGGCGAACTTCTTGAACAGCACGCCCTTGCCCTCCATCACCGGCTTGGACGCCAGCGGGCCGATGTCGCCCAAGCCGAGCACGGCGGTGCCGTTGGAGATGACGCCCACCAGGTTGCCGCGCGCGGTGTACTTGAAGGCGTTGACCGGGTCCTTGACGATCTCCTCGCACGGCGCGGCGACGCCCGGCGAGTAGGCCAGCGCCAGGTCGCGCTGGTTGATCATCTGCTTGGTGGCCGCGATGGCGATCTTGCCGGGGGTCGGGAACTCGTGATAGGCGAGTGCGGCGCGGCGCAGTTCGGCGCGCTTGTCTTCGGCGCTCGGCGTGGCCAGCGTGGAGGTACTCAGGGAGGCGGAATCGGACATGGGCGGCGGGCTCCTGCCGTCGCTGGCGCACTGGGAGCGGCGCCTGTGCGACGGTGTTGTAGGGGGCGCGATTGTAGACCTCGCACCTGCGCCGGAAGGGCCTTCGCCGCCTCGCCGTCCGGCCTTCCCGCCTCGGGGAAAACCCGCCGCACGGGACGCTCAATCGCGCATCAGCGCCTCGATCGCGTCGCCGTCCACCGGCACGTCGCGCGTGATCAGCTCGCAGCCCGCGTCGTCGACGATCGCGTCGTCCTCGATGCGGATGCCGATGTGGTGGAAGGCCTCCGGCACGCCCTCGCCCGGGCGCACGTAGAGGCCGGGCTCGATGGTCAGCGCCATGCCGGGCCGCAGGATGCGGCTCGGGCGGTTGCGGACGGTCTCGCCCGAGAGCGGGTCGCGGCGCTCGGTGACGTCGTCGCGCTGCGTCGGCTCGACATAGCTGCCGCAGTCGTGCACGTCCATGCCCAGCCAGTGGCCGGTGCGGTGCATGTAGAACGGGAAGTACGCGCGCTGCTCGATCACGTCGTCGACGCCGCCGACCCGGGCGGCGTCGAGCAGGCCGAGGTCGAGCAGGCCCTGCGAGAGCACGCGCACGGTGGCGTCGTGCGGGTCGCTGAAGCGGGCGCCGGGACGCGTCGCCGCGACGGCGGCCGCCTGGCTCGCGAGCACCAGGTCGTAGAGCGCGCGCTGCGGCCCGGTGAACCTGCCGTCGGCCGGGAAGGTGCGCGTGATGTCGCTCGCATAGCCGTCGAGCTCGCAGCCGGCGTCGATCAGCACCAGCTCGCCGGCGCGCACCGGGGCGACGTCGGCGCGGTAGTGCAGCACGCAGGCGTTGGCGCCGGCCGCGACGATCGAGCCGTAGGCCGGGAACTGCGAGCCGCCGTGGCGGAACTCGTGCAGCAACTCGGCCTCGAGGTGGTATTCCCGCACGTCCCGGCCCTCGCGCAGCATGCGGGCGCTGGTGCGCATGGCGCGCACGTGGGCGGCGGCGCTGATCTTCGCGGCGCGGCGCATCGTGTCCTGCTCGTGCGCGTCCTTGAACAGGCGCATCTCGTCGAGCGGACCGCACAGGTCGCGCTGCTGCTCGGGGCACAGCGCGCCCATGCGGACGCGGGCGCGCACGGTCGCAAGCCAGCCGTCGACGCGCGTCTCCAGCCCCTTGTGCGTGGCGAACGGGTACCAGACGGCGTCGCGGTTCTCCAGCAGGCGCGGCAGGCGCTGGTCGAGCTCGTCGACCGAGTGCGCGGCATCGACGCCGAGGGCCTCGGGCGCGGCCTCCGGGCCCAGGCGGTAGCCGTCCCAGATCTCGCGCTCCAGGTCCTTGGGCGCGCAGAACAGCGTCGAGCGGCCGTCGCCCGTGATCGCCAGCCAGGCGTTGGGTTCGCTGAAGCCGGTCAGGTAGAAGAAATAGCTGTCGTGGCGGTAGGGGAAGTCGCTGTCGCGGTTGCGCGGACGCTCCGGCGCGGTGGGGACGAGGGCGATGCCGTCGGAGCCGAGTTGCGCCGCGAGTCGCGCGCGGCGCTGCGCATGGAGGGAGGTGCTGGAGGTCATGCCGCCACGATGCCACAGCTCGCGCGCCGGCGCGGCGCGCGGGGGCGGTTTCAGCCGGCGACGTGGAGCGCGGCCAGGCGCTCGGGCGTGCCGACGTCGGTCCAGGCGCCCGCGTGGACCTCGGCGCTCACCCGTCCGGCGGCGATGGCCGCGCGCAGCAGCGGCGCCAGCGGCGTGGCGATGCCCTCCGGATTGCCCGGCGGGATGGCGCCGTTCGGCGCCTCGAAGAAGGAGCGCCGGTAGAGCGCGATGGTGGAGAAGGTGAAGCGCTCGCCGCCCGGCGGTGCCTCGTTCAGCGCCAGCGCGACGCCGTCGCGCGGCCCGGCCAGGCCGAAGTCGCCGCGCGGGTGGTGCGCCGGATTGGGCACCAGCCACAGGTGCGCGAGCCGGTCGCTGGCGGCGAAACGGTCGAACGCGGACCGGGTGAAGACGAAGTCCGGCGCGTGCACGTCGCCGGCCACGACCCAGAAGACCTCGCCCAGCAGCGGCAGCGCGCGCGCGATGCCGCCGGCGGTCTCCAGCGCGCGGCCGAAGTCGCGGCCCTCGTGGGAATAGACGATCGAGGTCGATGCGGCGCCGTCGGCCGCGCGGTGCGTGGCGCCGAAGCGCGCTTCGATCAGGTCGCCGAGCCAGGCCGTGTTGACGACCATGTCGGTGAACCCGCCCCGGGCCAGCGCTTCGAGGGGCCATTGCATGAGGGGTCTACCGCGCACCTCGAGCAGCGGCTTGGGCGCATGGTCGGTGAGCGGTCGCATGCGTTCGCCGCGGCCGGCCGCGAGGATCATGGCGCGGGCGCCGGACCCGCTCGGAGGAAAAGAATGGCGGTGGTCGGACGGTCCCTGCATGGGCGGCGACTCTAGCAGCGCCCCGCGACATGACGCCGCAAGGACCCGGCCGTTAAAATTGTTGGCTTTTCCTCTTCCCCTCCCCCGAAAGCCTGTACAGATGGCCAACCAAGCCTTGATGGCCAACGCGATCCGCGCGCTGGCGATGGATGCCGTTCAACTCGCCAATTCCGGTCATCCGGGCGCCCCGATGGGCATGGCCGACATGGCCGCGGCGCTCTGGGGCGACCACCTGCGCCACAACCCGGCCAACCCGCACTGGGTCGACCGCGACCGCTTCGTGCTCTCCAACGGCCATGCCTCGATGCTGCTGTACGCGGTGCTGCACCTGTCGGGCTACGACTTGGCCGTAGACGAGCTGAAGAAGTTCCGCCAGCTCCACAGCAAGACCGCCGGCCACCCCGAGGTCGACGTCACCCCCGGCGTCGAGACCACCACCGGACCGCTCGGCCAGGGCATCACCAACGCGGTCGGCTTCGCGCTGGCCGAGAAGCTGCTGGCGGCCGAGTTCAACCGCGACGGCCACGCCATCGTCGACCACCACACCTACGCCTTCCTGGGCGACGGCTGCCTGATGGAAGGCATCAGCCACGAGGCCGCCGCGCTCGCCGGCGCCTGGCGACTGGGCAAGCTGATCGCGCTGTACGACGACAACGGCATCAGCATCGACGGCCCCGTCAATCCCTGGTTCGTCGACGACACCGCCGCGCGCTTCAAGGCCTACGGCTGGAACGTGATCGGTCCGGTCGACGGCCACGATGCCGGCGCCGTCTCGCGCGCCATCGGCGAGGCCAAGCTGCAGGGCGTCGCCGGCAACCGCCCGACGCTCGTGATCTGCAAGACGCACATCGGCAAGGGCAGCCCCAACCGCGCCAACACCGCCAAGGCGCACGGCGAGCCGCTGGGCGCCGACGAGATCGCCCTCACGCGCGACGCGCTGCAGTGGGCGCACGCGCCCTTCGAGCTGCCCCAGGCCGTCTACGACGCGTGGGACGCCAAGGCCGCCGGCGCGAAGACCGAGGCCGAGTGGATCGAGCGCTTCGCCGCCTACGCCGCCGCCTTCCCCGAGCTGGCCGATGAGTTCTCGCGCCGCATGAAGGGTGAGCTGCCGAAGAACTTCCACCAGACCGCGTTCGACGCCGTCGTCGCCGCGCACGCCAAGGCCGAGACCGTGGCCAGCCGCAAGGCCTCGCAGATCGCCCTGGAAGCCTTCACCGCCGCCCTGCCCGAGCTGCTCGGCGGCAGTGCCGACTTGACGGGCTCGAACCTCACCAACACCAAGAGCACGCCCGCGCTGCGCTTCGACGCCGCCACCGGCGCCGTGACGCTCGACGCGCCCAAGGCCGCCGCGCAGGGTGCCGAGGACGAGAAGAAGCCCGCCAGCAGCGCCGATGCCGCTCCCGCGCCGCACGGCCTGATCGGGCGCCACATCAACTACGGCGTGCGCGAGTTCGGCATGGCCGCGATCATGAACGGCGTGGCGCTGCACGGCGGCTACATCCCCTACGGCGGCACCTTCCTGACCTTCAGCGACTACAGTCGCAACGCCATCCGCATGGCCGCGCTGATGAAGCGCCGCGTGATCCACGTCTTCACGCACGACTCCATCGGCCTGGGCGAGGACGGCCCGACGCACCAGTCGGTCGAGCACGCGGCCAGCCTGCGCCTGATCCCCAACCTGGACGTCTGGCGTCCGGGCGACACGGCCGAGACGGCGGTGGCCTGGGCCGTCGCGCTGCAGAACGCCACGCGCCCGACGGCATTGCTGCTGTCGCGCCAGAACCTGCCGTATTCCGCCAAGAAC
This sequence comes from Variovorax sp. PvP013, assembly GCF_050435945.1. Taxonomy (NCBI): domain Bacteria; kingdom Pseudomonadati; phylum Pseudomonadota; class Betaproteobacteria; order Burkholderiales; family Comamonadaceae; genus Variovorax; species Variovorax sp. PvP013. The sequence goes on along the minus strand of NZ_JBNDLF010000004.1, from coordinate 109,158 downwards.
GAGCTCGGCGACATCGCCCGCGGCGCCTACGTGCTGGCCGAGCCCGAGCGCGTCGGCATCAAGAACAAGAAGGTCAAGGCCGTCCTCGTCGCCACCGGCTCCGAGGTGCAGCTCGCATTGCGCGCGCAGGAACTGCTGGCGACGCGCAAGATCGGCGTGCGCGTGGTCTCCATGCCTTCCACCACCACCTTCGACCGCCAGGACCTCGCCTACAAGAAGCGCGTGCTGCCCAAGGGCCTGCCGCGCATCGCCGTGGAGATGGGTTCGACCGACGGATGGTGGAAGTACGGCTGCGCCGCCGTCGTGGGCCTCGACACCTTCGGCGAGTCGGCGCCCGCGGGCGTGCTGTTCAAGCATTTCGGCTTCACGCCGGAGAACGTCGCCGCCACCGTCGAGAAAGCGCTCGAGCGCTGAACCCGACCGATCCTTTCCGCCCTTTTTCTCAACCTCCAGGAGCTCAGTCCACATGGCTATCAAACTCGGTATCAACGGCTTCGGCCGCATCGGTCGCAACGTGCTGCGCGCCGCCGTCCAGAACTTCAAGAACGACATCGAGATCGTCGCCATCAACGACCTGCTCGAGCCGGACTACCTGGCCTACATGCTCCAGTACGACTCGGTGCACGGCCGCTTCAAGGGCGAGGTCTCGGTCGACGGCAACACGCTGATCGTCAACGGCAAGAAGATCCGCCTGACGCAGGAGCGCGACCCGGCGGCCCTGAAGTGGAACGAGGTCGGCGCCGACATCGTGCTCGAGGCCACCGGCCTGTTCCTCACCAAGGAAACCTGCCAGAAGCACATCGACGCGGGCGCGAAGAAGGTCATCATGTCGGCCCCCTGCAAGGACGACACGCCGATGTTCGTCTACGGCGTGAACGACGCCAAGTACGCCGGCGAGGCCATCATCAGCAACGCCAGCTGCACCACCAACGCCCTCGCGCCGCTGGCCAAGGTGCTCAACGACAAGTGGGGCATCAAGCGCGGCCTGATGACCACCGTGCACGCCACCACCGCGACGCAGAAGACCGTCGACGGCCCGAGCAACAAGGACTGGCGCGGCGGCCGCGGCATCCTGGAGAACATCATCCCGTCGTCGACCGGCGCGGCCAAGGCCGTCGGCGTGGTGATCCCCGAGCTCAACAAGAAGCTCACCGGCATGAGCTTCCGCGTGCCGACCTCCGACGTGTCGGTGGTCGACCTGACCGTCGAGCTGGAGAAGGAAGCCAGCTACAAGGAGATCTGCGCCGAGATGAAGGCCCAGTCCGAAGGCGCGCTCAAAGGCGTGCTGGGCTACACGGAGGACAAGGTGGTGGCCACCGACTTCCGCGGCGACCCGCGCACCTCGATCTTCGACGCCGAGGCCGGCCTGGCGCTCGACAGCACCTTCGTCAAGCTCGTCTCCTGGTACGACAACGAATGGGGCTACTCGAACAAGTGCCTGGAGATGGTGCGCGTCGTCTCGAAGTAATCGCACGTCGTCACCGGGCGCTCACCGCGCCCGGTCTGCAGGAAAGACGCGCCTCCGGGCGCGTTTTTTCATGGCGCCGCCGTATCGCCCGCGCCGATCGATTTCGCGACGTGCTCGCGCAGCCAGCGGTGCGCCGGATCGCGATGCACGCGCTCGTGCCACAGCATGAGCAGCTCGAAGCCCGGCACCTCCAGCGGCGGGTCGATCACCCGCAGCGCGGCGCGGCCTCGCACCAGCCGCGACGGCACCAGCGCGACCAGGTCCGTGGCCGCGAGCGCCGCCTCGAGGAACAGGAAGTGCGGCACCGACAGCGCGACGTGCCGCGCCATGCCGCGTTCGGCCAGCGCCGCGTCGGCCGCGCCGTGGAAGCCGCCGCCGTCGGGCGAGACGATCACGTGGCCGAGCCGGCAGAACTGCGTCAATGTCGGGCGGCGCCGGAGCCGGGGATGGTCCGCGCGACCGGCCAGCACGTAGCGCTCGGTGAACATGGAGCGCCGCCGCAGGTCCGGCGGCGCATTGGTGGCGACGTGGAAGGCCAGATCGATGCCGCCCTGTTCGGCCTGGCGCGCCAGGGTGCGCGGGTTGAGCTCGACGATCGCCAGCCGCGTGGCCGGCGCCGCCGCGCGCAGCCCGGCGAGCGCCGGCAGCACGACCGTCGATTCGCCGTAGTCCGACGCCATGACGCGCCAGGTCCGCGTGGACCGAACGGGGTCGAACGGGGTGGACGGCGCGACGGCCGCGCGCAGGGTCTCCAGCGCCTGCCGCAGCGGTTCGCGCAGCTCGTCGGCCCGGGCGGTGGGGCGCATGCCGCGCGGGCCGGGCAGCAGCAGCGGATCGCCGAAGACCTCGCGCAGCCGCGCGAGCTGCACGCTCACCGTCGGCTGCGACAGGTGCAGGCGCTCGGCGGCGCGGGTCACGTGGTGCTCGGCCAGCAGGGCGTCGAGCGTGACCAGCAGGTTGAGGTCGAGACGACGCAGGGAATCATTCATGGCAATACCTGGCATGCGGGGAATTCATTTTCCACATGACCCGGCGCGACCTATCGTGCGTCCCTTCTTCCTCCATCCCGGCTTCGCATCGACCCGCCATGAACGTCTTTCTCGTCCACGCCCATCCCGAACCCCGTTCCCTGAACGGCTCGCTCAAGGATTTCGCCATCCGCCGCCTGAAGGCGGCCGGCCACACCGTCGAGGTGTCCGACCTGTACGCCATGCGGTGGAAGGCCGCGCTGGACGCCGACGACGGTCCCGCGCTGGCGCCGCAGGCGCGGTTCGATGCGTCGCTGCATTCCAGGGCGGCCTTCGACGGTGGCACGCAGAGCAACGACATCGCGCGCGAGCAGGACAAGCTGCGCCGGGCCGACGCCGTCATCCTGCAGTTCCCGCTGTGGTGGTTCTCGATGCCGGCCATCCTCAAGGGCTGGGTCGACCGCGTGTACGCCTGCGGCTTCGCCTATGGCGTGGGCGAGCACTCCGACACGCACTGGGGCGACCGCTACGGCGAGGGCACCCTGGCCGGCAAGCGCGCCATGCTGGTGGTGACGACGGGCGGCTGGGCCTCGCACTACGCGCCCCGGGGCATCAACGGACCGATCGACGACCTGCTGTTCCCGATCCAGCACGGCATCCTGTTCTATCCCGGCTTCGACGTGCTGCCGCCGCACGTGATCCACCGCACCGGCAAGGTCGACGCGGCGGGGTTCGCGCAGGCCTGCGAGGCCCTGGGCGAGCGCCTGGACACGCTCGCGACCACCGCACCGATCGCGTTCCGCAGGCAGAACGCCGGCGACTACCGGATTCCCGAGCTGACGCTGCGCGAGGAGCTCGGGCCGGGCGCGTCGGGCTTCGGCATCCATGTCGAGGAGGCGGTTCGATAGCGGCCCGCACTGGCCCGCACCGACCCGCCCGTCGCTAGCGGTCGACGGCGTCCGATTCCCCGACCCCGACCCCGACCCCAGCCGCCGGGAACACCCGCTCGCAGAGGAAGTCCACGAAGGCCCGCACCTTCGGCGAAGGGTGCCGGCTCGCCGGCCACAGCACGTGGAACACGCCCGTGTGCATCACGTGCTCGCCCAGGAGCGCGCGCAGCCGTCCCTCGGCCAGCGCCTGCGCGACCGCGAAGTCCGGCAGGTAGGCGATGCCCAGTCCCCGCAGCGCGAAGCACAGGCGCGTCTCGATGTTGTTGCAGACCATCGACGTCGGCAGCCGCAGGTCGGGGGCGCCGGGCGCCGGCCGCAGCGCCCAGGCCTCGAGCTTGCCGTTGTGGGGGAAGCGGTAGTGCAGGCAGCTGTGCGCCTCCAGATCGGCAGGGAGGAGGGGCGTGCCGCACCGCGCCAGGTAGTCGGGCGAGGCCACCAGGCACGCACGGAAGGTGCCCAGGCGCCGCGCCACCAGCCGCGAGTCGGCCGGCTCGCCGGTGCGCACCACGGCGTCGAAGCCCTCGTCGATGACGTCGACCAGGCGGTCGCTGAAGTCCAGGTCCAACTCGATCTGCGGATGGGCGCGCATGAAGTCGGCCAGCACCGGCAGCACCAGCGAGCTGACCAGCGGCAGGCTCACGCGCAGCCGGCCGCGCGGCGCCGCGCCGGCCTGCGACAGCTCCTGCTGCGCCGCCTCGATCTCGTCGAGGATGCGGCGGCTGCGCTCCAGGAACAGCAGACCCTCGGCCGTCGGCGCGACGCTGCGCGTGCTGCGGTGGAACAGGCGCACGCCCAGCCGGTCCTCCAGCCGCGCCACGCTCTTGCCGACGGCCGAGGCCGAGATCCCCAGCAGCCGGCCGGCAGCGACGAAGCTGCGCGTCTCGGCCACCTGCACGAACACCGCGAAGCCGTTCAGGCTGTCCATGTCGCTCCCCTGCTCCTATGTCGATTGCGGACAGGTTCGTCCGCAGAGCCAGGAACTCTAGCCGTCTTTATCTCCTGTCGCCGGATTCCTATCGTCGGGGCATGACACATCCGACCTCCCTTCCACGGCCATCTTCCGGTCTTTCCACCAGCGCCTTGTCCGTCCGCGTCGGGGCCGTCGTCCGGCAGGCGCTGGACGAGCGACGGCTGGTCGGCGCCGTCGTCCTGGTGATGCGCGACGGCGAACCGGTCCATGAGCAGGCCGACGGCCTCGCCGATCGCGAGCGCGGGCTGCCGATGGCGCCGGACACGATCTTCCGCCTGGCCTCGGTGAGCAAGCCCATCGTCTCCACCGCGGCGCTGGTGCTGGCGGCGCGGGGCCGGCTCGACCTCGACGAGGGCATCGAGCGCTGGCTGCCCGGGTTCCGGCCCCGACTGGCCGATGGCCGCGCCGCGCGCATCACGGCGCGCCAGCTGCTCAGCCACACGGCCGGGCTGGGCTACCGCTTCCTCGAAGCCGACGCGGACGGACCTCACGCGCGCGCCGGCGTGTCCGACGGCATGGACGCCGCCGGCATCGGCCTGGCCGAGAACCTGCGCCGTCTCGCCGGCGTGCCGCTGCGTTACGCCCCGGGCACGGACTGGGGCTACTCGCTGGCCACCGACGTGCTGGGCGCGCTGATCGAGCGCGTGCGGGGCCTGCCGCTGGACGAGGCGGTGCGCGAGCTGGTGACCGGACCGCTCGGCATGGCCGACACCGGCTTCGTCGCGCGCGATCCGCACCGGCTGGCCACGCCCTACGTGAACGACGCGCCGCAGCCCCGTCGCCTGGCCGAGGGCGAGACCGTGGCGCCCTTCGAAGGCACGGTCGGCGTCACCTACAGCCCGGCCCGGATCCTCGACGCACGCGCCTTTCCGTCCGGCGGCGCGGGCATGGCCGGCACGGCCGGGGACGTGTCGCGGCTGCTGGAGGTGCTGCGCCGGGGCGGCGGCGACCTGCTGCCGGCCGAATGGGTCGAGGCGATGGGCCGCGACCAGACCGGCGGCCTGACGCTGCCCGATGCGCCGGGCTTCGGCTTCGGCCTGGGCTTCTCCGTGCTGCGCGATCCGGTGCTGGCCGCCTCGCCCGAGTCGGCGGGCACCTGGCGCTGGGGCGGCGCCTACGGGCATTCGTGGTTCGTCGACCGGGCGCGCGGCCTGAGCGTGGTCGCCCTCACGAACACGCTGTACGAAGGCATGTCGGGGCGCTTCGTCACGGACCTGCGCGACGCGGTCTACGGCGCACGGGAGGCACGGTGACGGCGGCGCCGTCGCGCCGGCGGGAGGCCGAGCGTCTCGACAGGAACGGCCGGCCGCACGCGCAGCGGTCCATGGCGGTAGGCCCCGCCGCCGCCGACCGCCTGCCGCTGGCCGCGCTGCTGGCGCTGGCCATGGCCGCCTTCATCACCGTCCTGACCGAGGCCCTGCCCGCCGGCCTGCTGCCGCAGATGGCGCGCGGGCTGGCCGTCTCCGAAGCCTGGGTCGGCCAGACCATCACGGTCTACGCCCTCGGCTCGCTGACGGCGGCGATGCCGTTGGCCGTCGCCACCCAGGGGCTGCGCCGCCGACCGCTGCTGCTGGCCGCGCTGGCCGGCTTCGTCGTCGCCAACACGGTGACGGCGCTCGCCGCCAGCCCCGTGCCGACGATGCTGGCGCGGTTCCTGGCGGGCGTCGCGGCGGGCCTGCTGTGGGCCCTGCTGGCCGGCTACGCCGCGCGCCTGGTGCCCGAGCACCTGAAGGGGCGCGCCATCGCCCTGGCCATGGTCGGCATCCCGCTGGCGCTGTCGCTCGGCATCCCCGCCGGCGCCTGGCTGGGCGCGTGGGTCGGCTGGCGCGCCTGCTTCGGCATCATGAGCGCGCTGGCGCTGGTCCTCATGGCCTGGGTGCGGCTGCGGGTGCCGGACTTCGACGGCCAGGCGAAGGGCGAACGCGCCACGCTCGGCGGCGTCTTCGTGCTGCCGGGCGTCCGCCCGGTGCTGTCCATGGTGCTGACCTTCGTGCTGGCGCACAACATCCTCTACACCTACATCGCCCCGTTCCTGGCCGCCGCCGGCCTGTCCGGGCGCACGGACCTCGTGCTGCTGGTCTTCGGCGTCATGTCGTTGGCCGGCCTCTGGCTCGTGGGGCGGCTGATCGACCGCCATCCGAGGGCGCTGACGCTCGCCAGCATCCTGCTGTTCGGTCTCGCCACGGCGGCGCTGGGCGTGGCCGGCGATCTCCCGACCGTCTGCGCGGCGGCCGGGCTGTGGGGGCTGGGCTTCGGCGGCGTCGCGACGCTGTTCCAGACGGCGCTCGCCAGGGCGGCGGGGGCCGCCGCCGACGTCGCCCAGTCGATGCTGGTGACGGCCTGGAACCTGGCCATCGCGGGCGGCGGCCTCGTCGGCGGCGTGCTGCTCGACCGGCTGGGCGCCGGCGCGTTCCCGCCGGTCGTGCTGGCGCTGCTGGCGGTGGCGCTCGCCGTGGCGTGGGTCGCGGCCCTGGAACGCGCACCGGTCCGGTCGGCGCGTGCCCGCCGCCCGACGTGCTGAGGGCGGTCCGCCACGGCGTGCGGACGCGATGGGAAAAGCCTTGACTTCGAGCGCGCTCGAACTTCCAGAATCGGCGCATGGCATCGCACCTGAGCATCGAGGAAGTCGCCCGGCGCACGGGGCTGACGGCGCACACGCTGCGCTACTACGAGCGCATCGGGCTGATCGCGCCGGTCGCCCGCGGGCCGGGCGGGCAGCGCTGCTACGCGGCCGCCGACATGGCCTGGATCGAGTTCCTGCTGCGGCTGCGCACGACGCACATGCCGATCGGACGGATGCGCGCCTTCGCGACCCTGCGCGCGACCGGCGATGCGACCGTCCCGGAACGCCGCCGGATGCTGGAGGCGCACCGGGCGGACGTGCTGGCGCGGATCGACGCCATGCGGCAGGCGGCCGAGGCCCTGACGGCCAAGATCGACCACTACCGGCGACTGGAGCGGTCCCCGGCGCCTGATTCATCCATCCCGAAAGGAGCAAATCCCCATGACGCCCACGACGCAGATCCCGGACCGCTACGAACGAGGCCTCGCCAGGCTGCGCGAGATCGACGGTGAGGCCGGCGAGCAGGTCGTCGCCGGCCTGGCCGACATCGCGCCCGACTTCGCGCGCTACCTGATCGAGTTCCCCTTCGGCGACATCTATTCACGGCCGGGGCTGGACCTGCGCAGCCGGGAGATCGCGGTGGTCGCCGCGCTGACCGCGCTGGGCAATGCCGCCCCGCAGCTGAAGGTCCACATCCAGGGCGCGCTCAACGTCGGCGTCACGCGCGAGGAGGTCGTCGAGACCATCATGCAGATGGCGGTCTACGCGGGCTTCCCGGCCGCGCTCAACGGCCTCGCGGCCGCGAAGGACGTGTTCGCGCGCGAAGCGGCCGGGTGATCCGACGCGGGCTTCGTCTCACTCAGCCCAGCGGCTCCAGCACGTGGATCACGCGGTCGGCGAGCAGCTCCTTCGTCTTCGCGCCGTAGGCCGCCATGTGCGGCGCGGCGGCGTGGGCCTGCAGGGCGGGAAGGCTGGCCCACTTCTCGACGACGACGAAGGTGTCCTCGCCGAAGGTGCCCTTGGAGGCGGGCATGCCTTGGGCGTCGACGGTGGCGACGTACTCGATGCAGCCCTCCTCGGCCAGCACGGCCGGCCGGTTGGCGGCGAAATGTTCGAGCACCTGGGCGCGCAGGCCGGGCTTGGCGGTGATGACGGCGACGACGTGGATCATGTCGGTGGGCTTTCGGGAATGGCGCAGGGGCCGGGAGGTCCGAATCTACGACCGGGCGTGCCGCCCGGTGCGTCCGATCAGCGACAAGGCGGTCGGCCCCGGCGCGAGCGAGCGCCCTGGCCTGCCCGTCGCGCCGACGCGAGCGACCCCGGCCCGCCGCGCCGGCATGCCGTCAGCGAGACGCCATTGCCGCCTCTGCTGCCGGTGCCGCCGGCCGTTCCTCGCGCCCGTCCGGGTGCCGGGCGAAGCGCGCCGGATCGCGCCCGTGCACCGGCGCTTCGTCCGGCCACGGCCAGCCGCCGAAGCCGGTGCGGCGGTAGTCCTGCATCGCCTGGGCGATCTCAGCCTGCGTGTTCATCACGAACGGGCCGTACTGCGCCACCGGCTCGCCGATCGGGCGGCCCTGCAGCAGCAGGAACTCGGCCGGTGCGTCGCCTTCGTTGACCAGTTCCACTGGCTGCCCGGCGCGCAGCTCGATCGCGGCGTGGTCCGCCAGGGTCCGGCCGCCGATCGACACGCGCGCGCCCTTGAAGAAGTACAGGCTGCGGCGCGTGCCGGCACCGGTGGCGGCCGGCAGCGTGAAACGCGCGCCGGGGGCCATCCGCAACGTCCAGATGGCGACGTCGGCATCGGCCTGCGCGGCCCAGGAATCGGGCGGCGGCGCCAGGGGCTGCACGGCGGCGTCCGCCGTCGCGGCCGGCTCGCCGGGCGCCGTCGCCGGTGCCCAGCGCCCGGCCACGCAGGCCACGTCGGTGGTGCGGCCGGCGGCGTCGGTCGCGGTGACGCGCGGGATGTCCTCGGCCCAGAACATCGTGAAATGCGGCTCCGCCATCTTGTGGCGCGCGGGCAAGTTGAGCCAGATCTGGAACAGCTCCAGCGGATTGCCTGCCTGCTCGTCGAGCAACGGGAACATCTCCGAATGCACGATGCCGCGCCCGGCCGTCACCCACTGCACGTCGCCGCCGCCGAAGCGCGCCGCCGCGCCCAGCGAATCGGCGTGGTCGATCAGGCCCTTGCGCACGATGGTCACCGTCTCGAAGCCGCGATGCGGGTGGCCCGGGAAGCCCGGCACGGTCTCGCCGTGATACATGCTCCAGCCGTCCTTGCGGCTGAAGTCCTGGCCGATGGCGCGGCCGGCGAGCGGCGTCGCCGGACCCATGTCGGCATTGGCCTGCGGATAGCCGTCGTCGTGGTAGGCGCAGAACAGGAACGGATCGATCGTCGCCCACGGGAAGCCCAGGGGCCGGGCGCTGACGATGGCGTCCGGTGCGGGCGTGCCGGCGGGCGAGGTGGCGTGAAGGGTGGCGGCCATGGCGTGTGTCCTTTCGTGGTGGGGCGCCGCGTCGCGCGGAACGCGCGGCACGGCATCGACCTCACATGGGGCCGATGCCGGGGCGCAAAAGACGGCCGCCGGGGACACGGCGTTCCGCTGGCAGGACGATGGACAGGGCCTCGCGCGGGATCGGACGGCGGTCAGCACCGGGCCGCGCATCGGCGGCGCCGTCCGGCGCGGGCGCGACGCATTCCGCGCTAGCGTGGCGGCCATGGTCACCCGTTCTTCCCACCGTCGTGTCGCTTCGTCGCCTGCCGGCGTTCCATCCGAACCGGCGGCGCTCCCGCCGACCGCCGCCGTCATCGAAGGCATCGACTTCGCCGCCCCCTCGCACGAGGTGGCGCGACGGCTCGTCGGCGTCACGCTGCTGGTCGACGGCATCGGCGGCCGGATCGTGGAGACCGAGGCCTACGACCGCGACGATCCGGCCTCGCACAGCTTCAGCGGCCCGACGCCGCGCAACGCGGCCATGTTCGGCCCGCCGGGCCGGGTTTACGTCTACCGCTCCTACGGCATCCACTGGTGCCTGAATTTCGTCTGCCGCGAGGCGGGCCACGGCGCCGGGGTGCTGATCCGCGCCATCGAGCCGACCGTGGGGCTGGACCGGATGCGCGAGCGGCGTGGCCTGCAGGACGTGCGCCTGCTGTGCGCCGGGCCGGGGCGCGTCGGCCAGGCGCTGGGGGTGGACCGGCGCCTCGACGGCCTGCCGCTGGACGCGCCGCCCTTCGTGCTGATCGCCGCGCCGGACGACCACCCCGCCGTCCTGGTCGACGTCGGTCCCCGCATCGGCATCTCCAAGGCCGTCGACGTGCCCTGGCGCTTCGGCGAGCGCGGCTCACGGTTCCTGAGCCGGGCGTTCGGCCGGCGCAGCTAGCTCACGAAGTCGGCGGCTTGCCGCGCAGCCATCGGGCGTACTCGGCCGGGAAGGCGACCTTGAAGCGGGCGGCGAGCGCGGCGGCCTCGTCGTCGCGGCCCAGCAGCGTGGCGCTGTCGATCAGCCGGACGATCACGCGCGGCTCGGGCGAGAAATGCAGCATGCGCTGCGCCAGCGCATGCACCTCCGCCGCGTTGGCCGACGTCACCGGCGTCATCGAGAGTTCGGCGAAGCGCACCTGGCTCGCGAACAGCCACGACGAGCGCAGCTTGGCCAGCGTGTCGTCGCGCCACGGCGCCAGGCGATCGGCGCGCGCGAGGTAGAGCTGGCTGATGCGCGTGTAGTCCCAGGCGGCGAAGGCGACGGCCGCCAGCAGCAGCACCGCCGCCGCGCGCGGCAGCTGCATCCATGCGGACGTCGGCGTCGGGCGGCGCGCGACGCCGGCAGCCGCGGCCTCGACCATCGCCGCCTCACCCGCGTCGCGACCGGCGGCGGCGGCGGCGCCCGGCCACAGCAGGCCCAGGCACAGGCCGAAGACCAGCTGGAACGGGCCGTACCAGAGCGGGTACTCGAGCAGGCTGTGCAGCACCATCGCGCCCAGCGCGGCCCAGGCCAGCAGGCGCGTCGGCTCGCGCTCGCGCCAGGGCCGCGCCGCCAGCGCCAGCACCGCGAAGCCGCCGCAGATGGCCAGCGACGCCGGCACGCCCAGCTCCACCGCCAGATGCAGCGGCAGGTTGTGCGCGTTGTCCAGGATCTCGACGAAGCGCGGACCGGCGTAGAGCGTGTCGAAGTGCGCGAAGCTCAGTTCTCCCCAGCCCCAGCCGGCCCACGGATGCAGCGCGATCAGGTCGACCACGTTGCGCCACAGCAGCATCCGCCCGTGGCCTTCGGGCAGGCCGTCGCGCAGGCGCCGCAGCATGCCCTCCACCTCGGGGCCGGCGGCCAGCGGCAGCGCCCAGGCGGCGGCGAAGTAGGCCGGGATCAGCGCCAGCAGCAGGGCCGGATGCGGCAGCCGATGCGGCCGGGCGCGCGCGCGGCGCTCGCCCCAGGCCAGCGCGGCGGCGGCGAGGCTGATCGACATCCACTGCAGCAGGCCGGTGCGCGAGGTCGACGCCGCCGCCGCCAGCGTCAGCAGGGCGATCGCCGCCGTGGCCGCCCCCGATGCCGCGCGGCCCGGCGCGCCGCGCGCGGCCCGGTCGGCGTACAGCCACAGGGCCGCCGCCAGCGCCATGGCGACGAGGGTGGCGAACTGGTTGCGCTGGCGCAGGTTGCCGTAGGCCTGGCCGACTTCCGGGGCGGTGGTCCACGGCACCAGCGCCGTCGCGGCGCCGTAGTACTGGCACAGCCCCAGCACCGCGCTCGCGAGGCCGGCCGCGAGCAGTCCCCAGGCCAGCGCCGCGGGGCGCGTCCGCGGTGCCCGGGCCCAGCCCGCGCCCACGCAGGCGGCGAGCGCCACCGCCACGACCGCGCCCATGGCACCCAGGAACAGGGCCGGATCGCGCCCGTGGCGCCAGGCGATCGCCGCCAGCACCACGCCGAGCCAGCACAGCAGCGGGCGCGCCGGAGCGACCCCGCCGCCCTGCGACCGGCCGGCGAGCAGCACCAGCGCCGCCACGCAGACCCAGGCGCCCAGCAGCTGCCAGACGTTGACCGACGGTCCGGCGACGAAGGGGGAAAGAAAGGGAAAGGCGACCAGCGCGGCGTGCGTCGCGACCGCGGACATCGCGCGATGGCGGTCCATCGGGGCTGTTTGCTCAATCGAAAGTACGTGCATTTATCGCGGATCCGAAATCTGTAGCCTGACGGTATTCATATTGCGATAAGCGGTCAGCGTCAGCGGAAGTCGAAGGTTAGTATCCACCCTCTTAACAATTGGTCATATTTGGGCACATTCGACGATGAGCACACGGTCTGCCCAGACGGGGTCGCGACCCCAGCGAGTTGCGGGATTCACCCTGATCGAGGTGCTGGTCGCGATCGTGGTGCTGTCCTTCGGCCTGCTGGGGATGGTGGGCCTGCAGGCGGCGTCGCTGCAGGCCAACCGCGACGCGCGGCTGCAGTCGACCGCCATTCTGCTGGCGCGGGAGCTGGCGGAGATGATGCGGGGGAACAAGGAGGTGGCCCTGAAGGCCGGCAATGCGTACCTGGGCCAGTTCGCCACCGGCGCCCTGGTGCCGCCCACGACATCCTCTTGCCTGAACGTCGGCGCGACGCCGTGCCCCACCTCGGATGACGTCGCCCGAGCCCAATTGACCGAATGGCTCGCCCGCGTCAACGACCAGCTGCCCGGCGCGCGCGTATCGATCTGTGCCGACTCGGCGCCTTTCGACACGGCCGGCCTGCCGGTCTGGACCTGCTCCGCCGCCGCCGCCGGCGCGGCCCCGAACGGGGTGGTCATCAAGATCGGCTGGACGCGCCCGTCGTTCCGACGGGCGACGTCGGCCAACGACGCCGATGCGCTCAAGTACGCCGACGTGCCGTCGGTGATCGTTCCCGTGACGCCGGGCAGCACGAAGTGATCGCGCGTCATCGTTCCGCCCCGCGCCGGTCCGCCTTGGGCCTGACGCTGATCGAACTGATGGTGGCGATGGTCATCGGTCTGGTCATCGTGCTGGCCGCCGTCGCGGCCCTGACCGTGGCGCGACGCGGCTTCACCACCGTCGACGCGGCCTCGCAACTTCGCGACAACGGCCGCTTCGCCTCCGACCTGATCCAGCGCATCGGCGAGCAGGCCGGCTACCGGGATTTCAATGTCGTTGCCAGCAAGCTCTCCACCGACGCCACGCGCGAGCCGAGCATCGCGGGCTTCAACAATTCGCTGCTGATCGCGGCGACGCCCACGACCGCGGCGACCGCCCGCACGAGCGGCACGGTGGGCTATGGCAGCGACATCCTGATCCTGCGCTACCAGGCTTCGCAGCTCTATCCCAACACGGACGATCCGCTGCTGGCGACGGTGTCCGACAAGTCGATGATCGACTGCGCGGGCAACAACGTCGCCACCGTTCCCGACCCCCGCAATCCCGGCCTGGCCGCCGACAACCGCATCGTCAGCATCTTCCACGTCGCTCTCAACAACGGCGAGCCGACGCTGATGTGCACCTACTCGCCCACGGGCGCAGTGGGCTCCTGGACCACGGTGCCGTTGATCCAGGGCGTGGAAAATTTCCAGGTGCTCTACGGCGTCGATCGCGTCGTCGCCAACACGGCCCTGACGCCGGCCGTCGCCGCCAGCGCGCCCGACGTGCCGGACCGCTACCTGCGTGCCGACCAGATCGGCGTTGCCACGTCGGCCAACGACACCCGGGACAACTGGCGGCGCGTGCGCAGCGTGCGCATCGGCATGGTGCTGCGCACGCCGCCCGGTGCGACGCAGGACCGCGACCCACAGACCTTCCTTCCCTTCGGCAGGGTCAAGGACGCGTCGGGCAACGTGAGTGCCGCCCTCGCGACGACGGAAGGCCGCGACCCTGGCACCAACTTCCCGCAGACACCCGACGGCCGCCTGCGTCAGAGCGTCACCTTCACCTTCCACCTGCGCAATGACCAGACCCTCTGATCCGTCCCAGCGCGGCGTCTCGCTGATCGTCGTCCTGCTGATCCTGGTGGTGGTGTCGGTGCTGGGCGTGGGCGGCGCGCAGATCGCCCTGATGGCCGAGCGCGGCTCGCGCAACGACCGCGACATGCAGGTCGCCTGGCAGGCGGCCGAGGCGGCACTGATGGACGCCGAGTTCGACATCCATGGCCCCAACACTGCCGCCGCCAGTCGCCGCGCCACGTTCGATGGGATGAACAACACCAACGCCTTCGTCGCCGGTTGCGGCACCAGCACGACCGACAAGAACCGGGGCCTGTGCCAGTTGCCCCTGACCGGCAAGCCGGCTTGGCTGACCGTCGATTTCACGCTCGACTCGGCGACTGCGCCCAGCACGGCCTTCGGCACGTTCACGGGTCGGAGCTTCGCATCGGTCGCCGCGGGGGGCACGGCGACGGGCGTGCAGCCCGCCAAGGCGCCGCGCTATGTCATCGAGCCGCTCCCCGACATTCTGGAGCGCGAGGCCGGCGTTTCCGGCAAGGCCAACGCCAACAAGCAGCCCGGATTCATCTACCGGGTCACCGCCATGGGCTTCGGGCCGCGCGCGGACATCCAGGCCATCAACCAGATCCTCTACCGCGACTGAGCGCGCGCGTTCATCCATCCGCATCGAGCCATCGCCCTTCCCTTCTCCGCCATGACGACAAACCTCCTTCGCAGACTTCCCCGCCGCGCTTGGGTCTGGGCGGCGTTCCCGGTCGCCGCGATCGTCTTGCTTGTGTCGTTCGGCGCCGTCGGCCAGAACACGGCGCCGGCGTTCAAGGCCGTCGCATTGGCGAGCGACCCGCTCTACGCCACCACCACCGGCGACAAGCCGGCGATGGCGCTGTCGCTGTCGGTCGAGTACCCGACCGTGGGCGCGCAATACACCACGGGCACCGACACCGACAGCACCTACAGCAACACCACCGAGTACCTGGGCTACTACGACGTCAACAGCTGCTACAGCTACAACGCCAGTCCCACGGAGACGCCCGCGACCGGGCTCACCGCATCGGACTACCGGCGTTTCGACCGCATCGGTCCCACCACCTCGGCCACCGTGCGGTCCTGCAGCAACGCCTTCAGCGGCAACTTCCTGAACTGGGCCAGCAGCTCGGCCATCGACATGCTGCGCCTGGCGCTGTCGGGCGGCGACCGCTACATCGACACCACCGACCTCACCATCCTGCAGCGCGCCATCCTTCCCAACGGCAATCCGACCTGCATGTGGAACAGCGCCAGCAACTTCCCGGCCAAGCAGCTCACGCGCAACGGCGGCGGCGCAGGCACCTACTGGGGCGCCGTGCCCAACGCGATGGCCACGGCGGCGGGCAGCAACGACATCTGGGTGGCCAACACGCTTGACCGGATCTACTTCGGCACCTCGAGGACCGGATCTTGCAACGACACCAGCGCCTACACGCTGGGCGCCGCGGCCCCGGCGACGACGCTGGGACCGATCAGCGATGCCTCGATCCTGCCCGCCGACGCCTTGCTGGGCGGCGTCTGCGCCTCCGAAAACGGCACCTGCAGCTTCTCCGGTCTGCGCGAGGTCTGGTACGGCGCCCTGACCTCGTGGAAGGTCGCTCCCGCGAACAATGGCACGGCCTGCACCAACGGCGTCTTCGGCGACCCGATCCCGGGGACGGTCAAGCGCTGCTACACGCGGGCCTACACCGGCACCTGGCGTCCGGCCGCCGCCACCACGGGGCTCAACCCCGACGGCTTCTTCTACGCCCGCGTCCAGGTCTGCAACAAGACCGGTGCCGACCTCGCCGACACCCGTGTCTATCTCAACGCCAGCACGTTCTGCACGCGCTATCCGAGCGGCAATTTCAAGCCCACCGGCGTGATCCAGAAGTACAGCGACCAGCTGCGCCTGGCCGCCTTCGGCTACCTGCTCGACCAGACCCGCAGCCCCGACGGCGGCCGCTACGGCGGCGTGCTGCGCGCGCCCATGAAGTACGTCGGC
Organism: Variovorax sp. PvP013; assembly: GCF_050435945.1. Lineage (NCBI taxonomy): Bacteria > Pseudomonadati > Pseudomonadota > Betaproteobacteria > Burkholderiales > Comamonadaceae > Variovorax > Variovorax sp. PvP013. Next base: position 93,312 of record NZ_JBNDLF010000004.1, on the reverse strand, counting down.
GGCAAGACCTTCGACGTCTACGGCCAGGACAACACGCCCGCCACCGGCAATCCCAATGCCGAATGGAGCACCGACACCGGCGTCTTCGCCATCAATCCCGACGCCAACGCGCGCGGCATCAGCGGCGTCATCAACTACCTCAACAAGTTCGGCCGCACCGGCACCCGGGGCCTCTACAAGATCTACGACCCGGTCAGCGAGCTCTACTACGAGACGCTGCGCTACATGCAGGGCCTGCCGCCCAGCCCGGCGGCGGTCAGCAACATCACCGAGGCGATGTACGACGGCTTTCCGGTCTTCACCAGCTGGACCGGCCTCGATCCCTACGCGGCGCCGCGGTCGAAGGACAGCGACTACTCCTGCCTCAGGAGCAACGTGGTGGTGGTGGGCGACATCAACACGCACGACAACATCAACGCCTTCCCGGCCGCCAACGCGGCGGCGAACATCCCCGACCGCGCCGGCTGGACCAGCGTGGTCCAGAGCTTCGAGAGCGGCGGCACGCGCAGCTACACCGACGGCCAGGGCGTGGCGCGCACGACCAGCAACCCGAGCGGCTACGTCGACACCTCGCCGCGCGGCGACGCCATCATCGGCTACGCCTACTGGGCCCATACCCAGGACATCCGCGGCAAGGCCTGGACGGGAAACGAAGCGCTGCAGCGTCCCGGCCTGCGCGTGAAGACCTTCCTCTTCGACGTCAACGAATACGGCACCGGCAACGACGCCAACCAACGCCGCTACAACAACCAGTTCTTCACCGCCGCCAAGTACGGCGGTTTTGAGTCGATCTCCAACGCCAGCCAGGCCTTCAACACCTACGGCAACCCGTTCCGCCGCATGGATGGCACGGCCGACAACAACGTCTGGCAGAACACTGCCACGCCGGGCGAGGCCGGCAGCTATTTCCTGCAGAGCGACGCGCGCGGAGTGCTCGCGGCGTTCGAAAGCATCTTCAGCAACGCAGTCACGCGCGCGAGCAACATTGCCGGTGCCACATTGGCAGGCAGTTCCACCGCGCAGGGCAATGTCGTCTACCAGGGATCGTTCGACACGTCCGACTGGAGCGGGGATCTCAAGGCTTTGCCGACTGCGGTCGACACCGCCGGTAACGCCAGCGTGTCCTCGACGCCAACATGGAGCGCTGCTGCACAGTTGACGGCCCAGATTCTGTCGAATACTGGTCGCAACATCGTCGTAGGCAATGCCGGCGCCACCGCCACGGCGACGGCCGTGCCCTTCACCTGGGATGCCATCTCTGCCGACCTCAAGACCCAGCTCGGCAAGCCCACGTCGACCACCACCGACGGCTTGGCAAACGATCGCCTGAACTACCTGCGCGGTGCGGTCACCCGCGAAGGCTCCGTTTTCCGGGCACGCAATAACAAGTTCCTGGGCGACATCATTAACTCGGGCGCGGCGTATTCGGGTCCGCCCCCCGCCACGATCACGTCGACGACCTATGCCGGCTTCCGGGCCGACAACCTCACGCGCGCGCCTGTCGTCTTCGTGGGTGCCAACGATGGCATGCTGCATGCGTTCAACGCCGCCGCTGGCAACGAAGTATTCGCCTACATCCCGAGCTGGATGGGCCCCAAGCTGGCAGCGCTGACGAGCCCGACCTACAACAGCGCGCACCAGAGCTACGTGGACGGCACGCCGGTCGTGGCGCAGGCCGAGGTCGGCACCGCCAACACCAAGGCGGACTGGCGCACGGTGCTCGTCTCCGGCACCGGTGCGGGCGGACGTGGTGTGTTCGCTCTTGACGTGACACAGCCCGCCAATTTCAATGCGTCGAAGGTGATGTGGGAATTCACGCAGAACGACGATCGCGACATGGGCTTCGTCGTCGGCCGGCCACAGATTCTGAAGCTGCGCACCAGCGCGGCGAACGCGACCACCGCCACCTACAAATGGTTCGCCGTCGTGACCAGCGGCGTCAACAACTACACCAGCCAGGCCGGCGTGTTCAGCGCCACCGGACAGCCCGCGCTGTTCCTGCTCGACCTGGCCAAGCCGGCGTCGACGGCCTGGACCCTGAACTCCAACTACTACAAGATCCTGTTCCCGGTGAACGCCACGCTCGCGGCGACCTCGGCACCCGGCATGATCAATTTCGAGGCCGTCAACGGTGCCCAGGGACAGGTCACGCTGATCTATGCCGGCGATTTGCACGGCAACATGTGGAAGCTCGACTTCCGCCCTTGGGGCACGGCCGACTGGACGCTCGCCAAGCTGTCGGCCTTCCTCTCCGGTGCCACGCCGGTCCCGCTCTTCGTGGCGCGGGACGCGAACAACAACGTGCAGCCGATCTCCATGACGCCGTCGATCGTGTCCGCCGTGCGCGGCAGCGCGGCGTCTTACGTGGCCTTCGGCACCGGTAAGTTCATCGAATCCGACGATCGTGTCTCGGTGCAGCCACAGACTTTCTACGCGATCTACGACAACGCGAGCGCCACGCTCGACACTTCGGGCGGAGCCGCCGCCGTGAGCAGTCGGGCGCGTCTGGCGCGGGGTGTCTACACCACGGCCGGCTACAAGAGCGACATCACCACCACCGCAGGCGACAACACCATCGAGGCACCGGCTTTCGTGGCCGGCCGGGCGACCAGCGACAGCGACGCGACGCAACGTTCGGGCTGGTACTTCGACTATCCCACCACCGGCGAACGACAGATCAGCAGCGCGCAGTTGCGCGGTGACACGCTGGTCGTGCCTAGCCTCATCCCCGGCAGCGCGGGCGTCGCCGCCGTGTGCGGCGTGAGCGGCGGAGGCGGCTCCAGCTACTTCTTCAACATCGACACAGGAGATGCCAATGTGTTCATCTCGAAGGTGGGCATCCTCGGTCCTTCGATCGTACTGGACGCGGTTGCCGTCGATGAGGTCAGCATTGGGACGGGCCGGCGTATGCGCAGCATCACCAGTTCGGCGAGCCCCGTGGGCGACAAGGGTCCTGGCACGCCTGTGCCTATCAAGAACGTCTTCGCCGCCGGCCGCCTGAGCTGGCGCCAGATCAACAACTACCAGGACCTGAAAGGCAGCACGCCATGAACCCCCACGGCCCTGCCGGACGCGCCCTGCAGCGAAGGAGGACGCAAGCCACGCGACAACGCGGCTTCACCTTGATCGAGCTGATGATCGTGGTGGCGATCGTCGGCATCCTCGCCACCATCGCCTACCCGTCGTACAAAGACTCGATCCTCAAGGGCCGCCGTGCCGAGGCCCGCACCGCACTGCTCGAACTGATGCAGCAGCAGGAGCGCTACATGACGCAGCGCGGGACATACCTGGCCTTCGCAGCCAACGACGCGACCGCCGCGACGAACTTCAAGATCTACTCGGGAGACGCCGGCACCAGCGCCGGTGCGAGGTACGTGCTGTCTGCCAACCAATGCCCCGCCGTCGGCGCCACCGGCGCGGCGCAACCTCTGACTGATTGCATCCAGCTCGTGGCGACGCCGCAGCCCGCGACGTCCGACCCCGTGGCGGGGGCACTGCGCATCACCAGCACCGGCTTCAAGGACTGCAGCGGCACCGCCATGACCGCCAGCCCCGCCAACCCCAAGCTCTGCTGGCCATGACCCTCTCCCGCCGCCACGGCCGGCCCCGCCGGCCCGATGGCTTCACCCTCATCGAACTGATGGTGACCATCGCCATCGCGGCGATCCTGCTGATGGTGGGCGTGCCCAGCTTCGTCACGATGCAGCGCAACTCCGAGCTCACGGCGGCCGCCAACGCGCTGGTGGCCGGCATCAACGCGGCGCGCGGCGAAGCCATGAAGCGCGGCCTGAACGCGGTGGTGGTGCCCACCGACGGGGCCAGCTGGCGCAACGGCTGGACCGTCTTCGTCGACACCAGCACGACGCGCAACGGCACGCTGGACGCGAGCGACCTCGTGGTGCAGCAGCAACCCGCGCTGGCGAGCTATTTCGCCGTTGCCGGCAGCGGCACCGCCACCGGCACGGCCCCCTACATGATGTTCGACCCCTCGGGCTACACCAAGACCAAGGGCGGAGGCTTCAACGAACTGACGCTGAGCATCGCCCGCAACGACCTCACGGGGACCGCCTTGGCCGAACAGACACGGCGCGTCATCGTCGCGCGCACGGGCCGTGCCCGCGCCTGCAAGCCCTCGACCGACACGACCTGCATCGACGGCGCCACCGACTGAGCCCGAACGTCGGCGCGCCGCGTCGCGACTTCAGCGCGCCGAGACCTTCTTCAGCAGCGACGCGTAGATGGCCTCGATGCGATCGAGCGCCTTGGCGGAATCGAAGTGCTTCGCCTGCGCCAGGCCGCGCTCCACCATCGCCTGGCGCTCCGGTGCCGACAGGCCCGCCACCCGTGCCAGCGCCGCGCCGGCGCGCGCCGCCCACGGCGTGGCCCAGGGGGCCGGGTCTTCCGTGTCCTGAAGCGTCGAGACAGGGATCAGCACCGCCGCGTCGCCGGCCACCTCGGTCATCGGCGCCGCGCCGGTCGTGATGACCGGGCAGCCCGAGGCCATGGCCTCGACGATCGGCCAGCCGAAGCCCTCGGCGATGGACGGGAACAGGAACACGGTGGCCGCGCCGTAGAGCGCGGCGAGCTGCTCGTCGGACACGTCGGAGAGGAAGTGGATGTCGGCCGCGCTGTGCATGCCGGCCTGGAGCGCCGTCAGTGCATCGGGCGGCGGCGGGCCGATCATCAGCAGCGGGATGGCTTCCGCATCGCCGGCGACACCCGCGGTGCCCACCTCCCCCGACGCGCCTGCGTCCTGCGCCCGCGTGCGCCGCCACGCCTCGTAGGCCGCCAGCACGCCCTGGCGGTTCTTGTACCAGGTGTTCACGCCCACGTGCATCACGAAGCCGCGCGACAGGTCGATGCCCAGCGCCTGGCCGAGCGCCCGGCGCTGGGCCGGCACGTCGGCGGCGGGTTTGAAGCGCGGGTTGACGCCGTTGTAGACCACGTCGCAGCGGCTCGACGGATCGACCACGTCCATCAGGTCCTCGCGGGTCTTCTGCGAGATGGCGATGAAGGCGTGCGCCTGGCGGAAGCCGTTGCGGATGTAGCGCTGGTAGAGCCGGCCGGTCTGGCTCACGCGATTGTGCGGAATGCGTCCGAGCGCCGAGTCCTGGGCCAGGAAGTCGTGGCAGTGCACGACGTGGGGCCGCCTGGCGACCAAGGGCACCCAGGGGCCGAGCGCATGGTCGGCGAAGACGTAGAGCGTGGCGCGCGGCTGGCGCAGCAGACGCCATTTCACCTGGGCGGGGAACACCACGAACTGGTCGATGTAGCCCATCCACTTCTTCAGGCGCTCGGGCACCGGCAACCGGTAGAACACGGCGGTGGGCGTCCAGGTCTGCACTTCGTGGCCGCGCCGCTTCATGTCGTCGACGAGCCACGACGCATAGCGCGTCATGCTGGAGATCGCGAGAAAGGGGGGGTGCGTGAAGAATACGAGTTTCATGGGACTGTCGATGCTGTCGGCAGCCTCTCTGAAACGGGTGGCGTTCCGGGTTGGAGTGCTTCCTTCAGGCGTCGTGCGGCTTCGCCAACCTCGAAGTGTCGCTGATATGCGGCACGCGCCTCATCGCCGAGCATCGCCTGCTGCTGTCGGGTCAATGCCAGCCAGCGCGTGAGCAATTCCAGCGCGCCGGCCTGCGTGTCCTCGGCGACGATGCCGCCGGGCTCGCATTCGCGCCAGATGTTGACCTGCCGGCTGATGAGCACCGGCCGGCCACAGGCCATGGCTTCCACCACCGCGATGCCGAAGTTCTCCTGATGGCTCGGCAGCACGAAGGCGTCGCAGCCGTACAGCGCGCCCCATTTGGCGTCGCCACTGAGCATACCGGGGAAATGGATGTCGGAGGCGCCATCCGCTTCGCCCGGCTGGGGCGCGGCCATCTGCTGCAGCGAGCGGCCGTAGTCGGTGTCCAGGCCCGGGCCGGCCACGACCAGCGCGGGCAGCGCGCGGCCCTTGCCGTCGCGGCGCCATTGCGCCCGCAGCTGCACGTAGGCGCGGATCAGCAGGTCGGTGCCCTTCTTCTCGTGCAGGCGACTCAGGAACAGCAGGTAGGGACGCCCCGCGACCTGCGGACAGCGCTCGGCGAAGGCCGGCGCCATGTTCGGATGCCGGGGCGGCGGGGCCTGGATGCCCAGGCCGACGTCGAGCTCGCGGCGTGGCCGGTAGGGCCTGAACGGCTCGCGCGCCAGCGTCAGCTCCTCGGCGCAGGTGAACAGCACGCCGTCGGCCTGGTTCACGGGTTTGGCCTCGATGAACTTCCAGAACACCGTGTTGCGCAGCGCCTTGATGCGGCGGCCCGGTGCTTTCTGGAAATAGGGGTCGAGCATGCCGTGGGGCATGACGTAGAAGCGCGGCGATCCGGCGGCCGGTGCGTGCGATCGACGGAACTTGGCCACGGCCCGCCATGAGCCCGCGAGATGGTGTTGCCACAGACCGTGGGCGATGACCACGTCGAAGCGTTGCAGGTTGGCGGCGAGCCAGGGCCCGAGGGCCGGGCAGTAGCCGTAGCCGCCCTTCGCCGGCCCGATGGCGTGGACGGGAAAGTCGTCGCGGCCGAGAAAGGCGGCATCGGCCGCGTCGAAGCTCAACACTTCGTTCCGCACGTCGAGTCGTGCCAGCGCCGGGACCATGTTTCGGACGGCTTGTGCAACGCCGCCCTGGGCGGGGTCCATGCTGGGGATGACGTGAAGGATTTGCATGTAAAAAATAAGAATGAATTGCTATGAATTCAATACGATACGGACAGGAATTTTTCGAAATGCGAAAAACCAATCGTATTCAAAAATAAAAAAAGCCGCCCCGAGGCGGCTTTTTGGAAAAGACTACTTAACCACGGCACTCGGCAGGCACATATTTCTTGTCAGTCGTTGTGGTGCAAACCCACTTGGTACCAACAACAGATGCTGCGGTTGCACTGGCACCAGTTCCGCTTGCGGCACTAGAAATCAAAGTAGGAGTAAGAGTCAAAACAGCACTTTTTGCGGTAGCGTCCATTGTTGCAGTGATAACTCCACTCGCACAGGTAAGCGAAGCAACGTGATTGACAGCAGTAGAAACATTAGTGAATCCTTTGCATGAGTCAGCATCGATTACGCCGCCAGAATTGGCAATATTTTCTGAGACTGTTGCTTTCACAGCAGATGCCTGTACAAGACCTTCAGTTACACGCGCCCGCACCGTGTAATCCTGATAAGCCGGCAGCGCCACCGCAGCCAGAATACCGATGATCGCCACGACGATCATCAATTCGATCAGGGTGAAACCCTTTTGCACGTTGCGTGCGATGGAACGACGGTTCATTCATTACTCCAGAAGGAAGTTGCAGTTGGAAAGACCCGGGCATCGGACCCGCGGTGCCCTTTCCCTACTGCATCTGGCGTGCCAACCGCCGGAGGTCGGTTGAACGTGCATCGGCTGTAAACCGATAGATCACATTTTCTTACGCAGGTGACAAAAATGGTCGGATGTAAGAAATAAGTTACTGACAAATTTGTCAGTGCAGCCCAATGTGTCGATCAGAGCGTCAGTACTTCGGCCGCCCGCAGCCACCGGATGCTCCGGACGCGTGCCGGGTCGATCGTGCTGCCCGAGGCCAGGCCCTCGATCTGGCTCATGATCTCGTCGGTCTCGGCCGGCTTGGTGTGCGTGATGTAGATCGGGTAGTGTCGGCCCGGATCGATGCAGGCGAGTTCGCCGGCCAGCGTGGCGGGCGACAGGTGCAGGCTGCGCTGTGCCAGAGGCTGGTCGCGGTCGCTGAAGGCCGTCTCGATGACCAGCATGCCGATGTCGAGCGCGTTCATGCGCTCCCAGAACGGCGGATTGCGTTCGGTGTCGCCGCTGAAGGCCCAGTGCGGCCCGCCGGCGGCGCTGCGCACGGCGAAGCCGCAGGCCGGGACGGTATGGACGGCGGGCAGCACCTCGATCACCTTGGCGCGGCGGCTCCCCAGCGTCAGGGTCGCGCCGACGTCGATGGGGTGGAAGCAGACGAAGGGCCGTTCCGGGCTGGGAATGCGGGCGAAATCCGGCCAGACGACGTCGTTGAAGACGTGGACACGCAGGGCGTCGATGGTGGGGACCAACGCATGCACGCGCAGGGGCTGCCGGCGGCGGCCGGCCACGGCGTCGATCATCAGAGGCAGCGCGGCGATGTGGTCGAGGTGCGAATGCGTGAGCACCACGTCGTCGATGCCGGCCATCTCGTCGAGCGTCAGGTCGCCGACGCCGGTGCCGGCGTCCACCAGCAGGTCGTCGTCGATCAGGAAGGCGGTGGTGCGGCAGTCCTTGGCGATGGCGCCTGAGCAGCCCAGGACACGCACCTGCATCGACGGGGATCCTTGGATTGGCATGAACTCGCTCGAACCGGATGACGACGTCTCCCGTCCGGATCGCGGGGCGCACCGGGATCGAGGCTAAACGCTGGATCCGGATCGAGCAAAGGAATTTTTTGGCATTGCGCCTTCGCTTTTCAGACTCGGACGAATTGCATCTTCGTCCCGCCCAGCTCCAGGACATCGCCGTCCTGCAGTGCGACGGCCTCCTGGCCCAGTTGCTCGCCGTTGAGCAGGGTGCCGCCATCGATGGGGGCGACGACGTAGCCGTGCAGGCGCCGCGTGACCGCCGCGACGGCCACGCCCGGGCGACCGATGGTGGTGACGACCTTGGCCAGCGTGAGTTCGCGTCCGGCCCCGGCGCCCGAGAGCACGCGGATGGCCGCGGGCGCGACGCCACCGCCCAGCGGCGCGGAAGCCGCCACGTTCGAGAGCGTCGTCGCTGCGACCGGCTGGACCGGCGCCACCGCCTGCAGCGAGGCCGGCATCGTCATCGGCCGCGAGGCGGCGAAGGGCTGGTGACCGGCGAGGAAGCGGATCTTGTACTTGCCGACCTCCACCACGTCGTTGTGCTCGAGCATGTGGCGCCGCACGGCGCGTGCGTTGACGTAGGTGCCGTTGGTGCTGTTGAGGTCCTCGAGGTAGACCGCGCCGTCGATCATGTGCAGCACGGCGTGCTCGCCGCTGATGGCGAGGTTGTCGATCACGATGTCGTTGTAGGGTCGTCGGCCGAGGGTCGTGCGGTCCTTGACCAACGAGACTTCCTTGATGACGACACCGTCGATCGAAACGATCATTTTCGGCATGGCCGACTCCTGAAATCTGCGAGGTTGAATGCGGCGGGCGACCTCAGGAACGTCGTGCTTCCCTGCATCGTCGCCCGGTTTCCAGTGCGTCCGCAGGCATCACGATGCCGTCTCGGCCTTGGCCAGGATCACTGAAATGTTGTCACGACCGCCATTGTCATTTGCCATTGAAACCAAAAGTGTTGCTTTGTCTGAAAGTGAGTTCTTTTGTAATAAAACTGTGCAGATGTCGGCATCCGAGACCATTTCGCTGAGGCCGTCGGAGCACAGCAGGTACAGGTCGCCCGGCTGCACGGGGTAGTCGTTGGTCTCAAGGGTGACGCGGGCCTCGATGCCCAGGGCGCGCGTGACCAGGTTGCGGTGGGGCGACGTGGCGGCCTCGGCCGGCGTGATGAGGCCGGCGTCGAGCTGGTCCTGCAGCAGCGAGTGGTCGCGCGTGAGCTGCTCCAGGCGGCGATCGCGCAGGCGGTAGCAGCGCGAGTCGCCGATGTGGCCCACGACGATGCGCCGCGTGCCGCAGAAGGCGAGCACGAGCGTCGTGCCCATGCCCAGCAATTGCGCGTCGATGGCGCCGGCTTCGAGGATGGCCCGGTTGGCTTCGTCGGTGCCGATCTGCAGGGCCCGGCGCACGGCGCGGGTCTGGTCACACAGGTCGGTGTGGGCCAGCCAGCGGCCGAAGCTGGCCGAGAGCAGCGCGATGGCCATGCCGCTGGCCACCTCGCCGCCGTTGTAGCCGCCCATGCCGTCGGCCAGGATCGCCAGGCTCTGGCGCGGATCGGCGAAGACGGCGTCCTCGTTGTTGGCGCGCAGCCGGCCCCGGTCGGTGAGCGTCGCGAAGCTCCATGACGGCACCGCGCCGGCTGCATCATCGGTCAAGGGTGCGAAGTGCGTCATGGGACGTGTTTATAACGGCACACGGTGCCGCAGGAGGTCAGCGCCGCCTAGTCGGCGGCGGTGCGGCGCGCACGGTGCCTGAGCCAGTTGCCCACCAGCAGCACGAACGCCGCGCCGGCCGCGGGGCCGATGTAGTGCAGCCAGGGCTTCGCTTCCAGCACGCCATGCAGCGCCACGTCGTTCATGATGGTCTCGCCGGCGACCCAGCCGATGAGCGCCGCGCCGAGGACCACGATGATCGGGAAGCGCTCCATCATCTTGATCATGATCGTGCTGCCGAAGATCACCAGCGGAATGCTGATCGCGAGGCCCAGGATGAGCAGCAGCGAGTTGCCGTGCGCGGCGGCCGCGACGGCGATCACGTTGTCCAGGCTCATGACCAGGTCGGCGATGAGGATGGTGCGCACGGCCGAGAACATGGTGCCGTGGTGCTTGCCGTGGCCTTCGCCCTCGTCTTCCTCGCCCAGCAACTGCAGGCCGATCCACAGCAGCAGCAGGCCGCCGATGATCTGCAGGTAGGGCAGCGCGAGCAGCTTGGCGGCGACGATCGTGAGCACGATGCGCAGCACGACGGCGGCGCCCGAGCCGATCAGCACGGCCTTGCGCTGCTGCTCGGGCGGCAGCGATCGGGCCGCCAGCGCGATCACGACCGCGTTGTCGCCCGACAGGATGATGTTGATCCAGACGATCTCGAGGAGACCGATCCAGAAGGTGGAGGTGTTGAGGAATTCCATGTCGATGTCCCGTTGTTATGTATTGAAAAAGCGCTCGCAATGGGTCATTGCGAGCGCTCTTCTTTTGGGGTGGCTTGGGGGAACGCGCTGTCGGCGTGAGGGACGTGCGCGAACTCGGTGTGCGATACGCCCGAGGCGTCTTAGATGCGCGCCTTGAGCAGCTTCGCCAGTTCGGAGAAGTTGCGCGTCACGGTGAAGCCGCACTCTTCCATGATGGAGAGCTTGGCGTCGGCCGTGTCGGCACCGCCCGAGATCAGCGCGCCGGCGTGGCCCATGCGCTTGCCCGGAGGCGCCGTGACGCCGGCGATGAAGCCGACCACCGGCTTCTTCATGTTGTCCTTGCACCAACGCGCCGCGTCGGCTTCGTCGGGGCCGCCGATCTCGCCGATCATGATGACGGCGTCGGTCTCGGGGTCGTCGTTGAAGGCCTTCATGACGTCGATGTGCTTCAGGCCGTTGATCGGGTCGCCACCGATGCCGACGGCGCTCGACTGGCCGAGGCCGATCTCGGTGAGCTGGGCCACGGCTTCGTAGGTCAGCGTGCCCGAGCGCGAGACCACGCCGATGCGGCCCTTGCGATGGATGTGGCCGGGCATGATGCCGATCTTGATCTCGTCGGGCGTGATCAGGCCGGGGCAGTTGGGGCCCAGCAGCAGCGTCTTCTTGCCGCCGGCGGCTTCCTTGGCCTTCATCTTGTTGCGCACTTCGAGCATGTCGCGCACCGGGATGCCTTCGGTGATGCAGATCGCCATGTCGAGGTCGGCCTCGACGGCCTCCCAGATCGCGGCGGCGGCGCCGGCCGGCGGCACGTAGATCACGGAGACGGTGGCGCCGGTCTCCTTGGCGGCTTCCTTGACCGAGCCGAAGATCGGGATGCTGAAGATCGACTCGCCGGCCTTCTTCGGGTTCACGCCGGCCACGAAGCAGTTCTTGCCGTTCGCGTACTCCTGGCACTTCTCCGTGTGGAACTGGCCGGTCTTGCCGGTGATGCCTTGGGTGATGACTTTGGTGTCTTTGTTGATGTAGATCGACATGACTGTGTTCCTTAGGCCTTCTTGACCGCTGCGACGACCTTCTGGGCCGCGTCCGCCATGGTGTCGGCGCTGATGATGGGCAGGCCCGAATCGGCCAGCAGCTTCTTGCCTTCGACCTCGTTCGTGCCCTTCATGCGCACGACCAGCGGCACCTGCAGGTTCACGGCCTTGCAGGCTGCGATCACGCCGGTGGCGATGGTGTCGCACTTCATGATGCCGCCGAAGATGTTCACGAGGATGGCTTCCACGTTCTTGTTCTTCAGCATGATCTTGAAGGCCTCGGTCACCTTCTCGGGGGTGGCACCGCCGCCCACGTCGAGGAAGTTGGCCGGCTCGCCGCCGAACAGCTTGATGGTGTCCATGGTGGCCATGGCCAGGCCGGCGCCGTTGACCAGGCAGCCGATGTTGCCATCCAGGCTGATGTAGGCGAGGTCGAACTTGGAGGCCTCGACCTCGGCCGCGTCCTCCTCGTCGAGGTCGCGCAGGGCGACGATCTCGGGGTGGCGGAACAGCGCGTTGCTGTCGAAGTTGAACTTGGCGTCCAGCGCCATCACGTTGCCCTTGCTGTCGCGGTTGAGCGGATTGATCTCGACCAGCGCGGCATCCGTCTCCATGTAGCAGGTGTAGAGCTTCTTGAGGATGTCGACCGTCTGCGCGGTGGAGTCCGCCGGCATGCCGATGCCGTCGGCGATCTCCTTGGCCTGCGCGTCGGTCAGGCCGTCCTTGGGGTCGGCGTAGACGGTGATGATCTTCTCGGGCGAGGAATGGGCCACTTCCTCGATGTCCATGCCGCCTTCGCTGGAGGCGATGAAGGCGATCTTCTGCGTCGCGCGGTCGGTCACGGCCGAGACGTAGTATTCCTTGTGGATGTCGGCGCCGTCCTCGATGTAGAGGCGACGGACCTTCTGGCCCTCGGGGCCGGTCTGGTGCGTCTTGAGCTGCATGCCCAGGATCTCGCCGGCGATGCGCTTGACGTCCTCGATGGTCTTGGCGACCTTGACGCCGCCGCCCTTGCCGCGGCCGCCCGCGTGGATCTGGGCCTTGACGACCCAGACCGGGCCGCCGAGCTTCTGGGCGGCTTCGACCGCCTCCTGGACCGTGTAGGCCGCGATGCCGCGCGGCACGGGCACGCCAAATTTGGCAAGAATTTCCTTGCCTTGGTACTCGTGAATCTTCATGAGGGGTCTCTCGGGACGGAGGTTGAGAACGGGCGATGAAAGGGATGTCGATCGCGGGCCGCGGCGTCTCGGAGGACGGGGGCGGCGATTAACCGTGGAAATGTATCATGGTGCGCTGCACCAACGCGAGCCGGCGGCTCGGCATTGGTTCCCTGGTTTCAACGAACTCACCCACTTCAATCATGCCCAAAGTCTTCATCGATGGCGAAGCCGGGACCACCGGCCTGCAGATCCGCGAACGGCTCCAGTCCATGCCGCAGGTCGAGCTGGTGAGCATCGCGCCCGAGCTGCGCAAGGACACGAACGCCAAGCGCGACCTGATGTCCGGCGTCGATCTCGTCGTGCTGTGCCTGCACGACGACGCGGCCATCGAGTCGGTGGCCCTGATCGACCAGCTGCCCGGCGCCAGGCCGAAGATCATCGACGCCTCCACCGCCCATCGCACCGACGCGCGCTGGGCCTTCGGCTTTCCGGAACTGGTGGAAGGCCACTGGGAGGCGGTGTCGCGGGCCGATCGCGTGGCCAATCCGGGCTGCTACGCGACCGGCGCCATCGCCATCGTGCGGCCGCTGATCGACGCCGGCCTGATCCCGGCCGACTTCCCGCTGGCGCTGCCCTCGGTCAGCGGCTACTCGGGCGGCGGACGGCCGATGATCGAGGCCTACGAGAAGGGCGAAGCACCGCCCTACGAGGTCTACGCGCTCGGCTTGAAGCACAAGCACATCCCCGAGATCATGAAATACACCGGTCTCTCGCGCCGGCCGATGTTCGTGCCGTCGGTGGGCAACTTCCGCCAGGGCATGCTGGTCCAGCTGCCGCTGCACCTCGACGACCTGCCGGGCAAGCCCCGCGCCGCCGACCTGCACGACACGCTGGCGGCGCACTACGCCAGGAGCAACACGCCCGAGCATTTCGTGAAGGTGCTGCCGCCCACGGCCGACGGCAAGCTCGAACCCACCGCGCTCAACGACACCAACGAACTCGAACTGCGCGTCTATCCCAACGAGGACCACCGCCACGCGGTCGTCATCGCGCGCTTGGACAACCTGGGCAAGGGCGCGAGCGGCGCCGCGGTGCAGAACCTGAAGCTGATGCTCAAGCTCTGAGCGCGGCTCAGTCCTCGAAACCGGTGCCGGTATCGGCATCCATGTCCGTGGCCCCGCGCAGCACCTTCGCGACGACCGCGCCCGAGAAGCCCCGCGCCATCAGGAAGCGCGCCTGCCGGGCGCGCTCCTTCTGATCGACGGCCGGCCCGTCGAAGCGGCGGCGCCACACCTCGCCAGCGCGGGCCAGTTCCGTGTCTTTGAGGCCGGCGACCGCCTCGCCGATCGCCTCCGGCGCGATGCCCTTCTTCTGCAGTTCCTGGCGCACCCGCATTGCCCCCATGCGCGGCGCGCGCTGGTGGACCACCGACTGCACCACGCGCGCCTCGCTGATGAAGTCCTTGGCCTCGAGCTCGTCGAGCGCCGCCGCCAGCGTGCCGGGCTCCTCCTCGTACTTCGCCAGCTTGCGCGCGAGTTCGGCGCGCGAATGCTCGCGCTGACTCAGCAGGCGCAGGGCGCGACCCTTGAGGGACGGAGCGGCGAAGGCCATGGCAGGATCGATCCTCGGCGACGTGAGTGGTGGCGATGCGAAGGAAAAGGCGCCCGTCGCCAGAAGCGCGGGCGCCTTCGAGGCACCAGGGACGATCAGGACGCCAGTGGCTGCTGCTGCGACAGCGGCGGCTTCGGTGCCTTGGCGTCGGCCTTCGGTTCGGCCTTGTCGGTCTTCTCGACCTTGTCGCCCTTGTCCGCCTTGGGAGCGGCGCCCGCGGCGTCGGCCGTGCCCGCTTCCGCCGCCAGCATCGGGATGCCCAGCGACTCGCGCACCTTGTTCTCGATCTCGCGCGACAGCGCCGGGTTCTCGCGCAGAAACTCGCGCGCGTTGTCGCGGCCCTGGCCGATCTTCTCGCCCATGTAGGCGTACCAGGCGCCGGACTTGTCGACGATCTTGGCGGTCACGCCCATGTCGATGATCTCGCCCTCGCGGCTGATGCCCTCGCCGAACAGGATGTCGAACTCGGCCGTCTTGAAGGGCGGGCTGACCTTGTTCTTCACCACCTTCACCTTGGTCTCGTTGCCGATCGCCTCGTCGCCCTTCTTGATGGTGCCGATGCGGCGGATGTCCAGGCGCACGGAGGCGTAGAACTTGAGCGCGTTGCCGCCGGTGGTGGTCTCGGGCGAGCCGAACATCACGCCGATCTTCATGCGGATCTGGTTGATGAAGATGACCATGCAGTTGGTCTTCTTGATCGTGGCGGTGAGCTTGCGCAGCGCCTGGCTCATCAGGCGGGCCTGCAGGCCGGGCAGCGAGTCGCCCATCTCGCCCTCGATCTCGGCCTTGGGCGTGAGCGCGGCGACCGAGTCGACCACGATCAGGTCCACGGCGCCCGAACGCACCAGCGAGTCGACGATCTCCAGGGCCTGCTCGCCGGTGTCGGGTTGGCTGATCAGCAGGTCGGACAGGTTGACGCCCAGCTTCTGGGCGTACTGCACGTCGAGCGCGTGCTCGGCGTCGACGAAGGCGCAGGTGCCGGCCTGCTTCTGCATCTCGGCGATGACCTGCAGGGTGAGCGTGGTCTTGCCCGAGGATTCCGGACCGTAGATCTCGATCACGCGGCCGCGCGGCAGGCCGCCCACGCCCAGCGCGATGTCCAGGCCGAGCGAACCGGTCGAGACGACCTGGATGTCCTCCAGCGCCTCGCCTTCGCCGAGCCGCATGATCGTGCCCTTGCCGAACTGCTTTTCGATCTGCGCCAGCGCGGCCTGGAGGGCCTTAGCCTTTTCGCTCCCGGCGACGGAGATGCTGCTGCCCTTGACGAGTGCGTCCATGAGAAATCCTTTAAAATCAACGGGTTGTGATGTCGGCACCCCGGGTCTTGAAAGGACTCGCTGGATGCTTGAACAGTAGTTTAAGACGGTGTGCCAAAGAACAAGAGCGTTTTTTGGTCAGTTTGGATGACCATTTTCCGATGACCGAAACGTCCCTTCTCGACGTCACCGACGACTGGCGCCAGACCCACCTGGGCCGTCTGCTGGGCCACGCGATGCGCCGCTTCGACGAGCGCGTGCTGACGCTGATGGCGCACGACGTCGACGTGCCGCTGGCGCTGTCGAACCTCGCCGCGCGCTCGCAGGTCAGCGCCGCCCACGTCCACATCACGCGCCACCTCGAACGCGGCGGCTCGCGCCTGACCGAACTGGCCGCGCGCGCGGGCATGACCAAGCAGGCCATGGGCACGCTGGTCGACCAGTGCGAGGCCTGGGGCCTGGTCACGCGCGGGCCCGACCCGCTCGACGCGCGGGCGCGCCGCGTGCTGTTCACCGCCGACGGCCTGGCCTGGCTGGAAGCCTTCCGCAAGGCCGTGGCGCAGGCCGAGGCCGAATTCCGCGCCAGCGTGGGCGACGACATCGCCACCGTCGTGACGATCGGCCTGGAGGCCTATGCGTCCTGAAGAAGACGGCGCGCGACCCGCGCGGCGCGCCGTGCCTTCCGAGCCGGACCCGACCCCTCCCGCCCCGGACCCGACGCCCGTCATGGCGTCGCGCAAGCCGTTGCCGCGCGTCGCGCGCTGGCTCCTGATGGCGTTCGCGGGGCTGTGCGTGGTGCTGGGCCTCATCGGCGCGATCGTGCCGGGCATGCCGACCACCGTCTTCATCCTGATGGCCGCCTGGGCCGCGGCGCGCAGTTCGCCGCGCATGCACGCCTGGCTCTACGCGCACCGCCTGTTCGGCCCGTTGCTGCGCGACTGGGATGACGGCGGCAGGGTCGCGCGGCGCGTGAAGTGGATCGCCACGTTCACCATGGGCGCGAGCGCCGTGCTGGTCTGGCACGGCATCCGCACGACGTGGGTGGCGGGGCTGGTCCTGGGCACGATGGCGGCGGTGCTGGGCTGGCTCTGGCTGCGGCCCGAGCCGGGCTGACGCCGGCGCCGGCTACCGGGCCGCCGACGCCGGCCGGGAGGGTTCGGACGTGGGCGCGGATGCCGCCGGGGCCGGCGGCGTGGACGGCCTCGGCGACGCGGACCGGTCGGTCGGAGCGGACGGATCGGGCAGCACCGACAGCACGACCGGCTCCGACACCCCGATCACGGTGCCGGACCCCGCCAGCGTCGCCGAGGCGGTGGTGCGGATCTCCCGCGTCTGGGCCCGGAGTCGCGCCTGCGCCTGGACTTCGGCCTCCGCCCGCGCGCGGGCTTCCTCCCGTTCCTGCGCCGGCGTGACGACGCGCAGCCGCTCGGGCAGGATCTGCCGGGCCAGCCGCTGCGGCTCGCGCGCGGCGAGGTCGGCCGGCACGAGATCGAAGGTCGCCAGCGCACCCCTGCTCCAGGCGAGATACCCCAGGTTCGCGAGCGCCAGCACGATGACCGCCGCGCGCCCCATGGCCGTTCAGTCCCCGGCGCGGCGCGGCCGCACGCTGATGTCGGAACTGGTGACCGACTGCAGGCCCGCGGCCGTGCGCACCCGCAGTTCGCCGCCCCAGCCGATGCCTTCGCACTGCCCGGTGGTGCCGTCGCTGAGATCGACCTCGCGCCCGCGCAAGGCGTCGCGCGCCGCGAAGCGCTCGGCGAACGGCGCGAGGCCCCGGGTACCGAACGCCAGCACGTCGCGCAGCAGCGGCGGCGCGATGTCGCGCAGCACGTCGCCGGCGGTGGCGTCGGGCCGCCATTCGCGCACCCAGGCCGGCGGCGCGCGCAGGCCCTGCGCGTCGCGCGGACCGATGTTGATGCCGATGCCGATCACGAGCTGGCGCGGCGCGACGGCGGTGGCGGCAGCGGCCCCGCTTCCGGCGACCGGCGAGGCGGTCTCGATGAGGATGCCGGCGAGCTTGCGGTCGTCGGCCATCCAGAGGTCGTTGGGCCACTTCAGGCGCACGCCCGCGGTGCCGTCGGGATCGAGGCCGTCGGCCACGCTGGCGCCGACGGCGAGCGACAGGCCCGACCAGTCCCTCGGCGCGAACGGCAGGCCGAGGGAGAACATGAGAGAAACGGCCTGCGTGCCGGGTTCGACGCCCTGGATGCTCCAGGCCCGGCCGAGCCGGCCGCGCCCGGCGGTCTGGCGCTCGGCCACCAGCAGCACCGGGGCGGTGTCGCCGGCGCGGGCGCGGCGCATGAGCTCGGTGTTGGTGGAGTCGATCTCGGGAACGATCTCGACGCGCAGGCCCGGCAGCAGCGGCGCCAGGGCGGCCGAGAGGTCGGTGACGGACCAGGCGCCGTTCATGTCAGTCCCCTGCGGGATCGCCGGCCCGGACGGCGTTGTCCGTGCCTTCGTTCCCGGCCTTCTTCGCGTCCTTGCGCTTGCCGCCCTTGGACCTGGCCTTCTTGTCCTTGCCGCCCTTCTTGCGGTCCTTCTTCTTCTTTTTCTTCTTGTCCGCTTCCGGCTTGGGCGCGAGCAGCGTGCCGCGGCAGGCGTCGGCGCCGCACCAGCACGGGAATTCGGCCAGCAGCTCGGGCGTGTAGGGCAGGTCGATCACCAGCCCGTAGTCGTAGTTGAGTTCGTCGCCGGCGGCGATGTCGCGCGCGGCCTTGATGAAGATGCGCCCGTCGACCTCGTCGGTCTCGCAGTTGGGATCGCAGGCGTGGTTGATCCAGCGGGCGGCGTTGCCGTCGACGCGGCCGTCGATCACGTGCTTGTCGTCGACGTGGAAGTAGAAGGTGTGCTGGGGCTGGGACGGGTCGTGCGGGTGGCGGCGCAGGGCCTCCTTCCAGCTGATGACCTCGCCCTTGTATTCGATGATCGTCTCGCCCGCGGCGATGTCGCGCACGGCGAAGACGCCCTTGCCGTGCACGCCCGAGCGTCGGGTCTGGATGCGGCGGCCGGCGGCGGGTGAGGTTTTTGAAGGCATCGCCGAAGTCTGATAGTTTGAATAGGCACACATGCGCGTGCATGCGTGCGCCCGCGAGAGCGGCGCATTGTAAGGACGCCATCCCGGCCCCGCCGGGCGTCCGGCGCCGGTTTCGCCCCCACCTTGAATGACGGATCCATGAAGACCTTGGTAATTGCAGAAAAGCCCTCGGTGGCGCAGGACATCGTCCGCGCGCTCACGCCCACGGCCGGCAAGTTCGAGAAGCACGACGAGTATTTCGAGAGCGACGCGTACGTCGTCACCAGCGCGGTCGGCCACCTGGTCGAGATCCAGGCGCCGGAGGAATTCGACGTCAAGCGCGGCAAGTGGAGCTTCGCCAACCTGCCGGTGATCCCGCCGCGCTTCGACCTGAAGCCGGTCGACAAGACCAAGACGCGCCTGAACGCGGTGGTCAAGCAGGCCAAGCGCAAGGACGTGACGCAGATCATCAACGCCTGCGACGCCGGCCGCGAGGGCGAGCTGATCTTCCGCCTGATCGAGCAGTACGCCGGCGGCGCCAAGCCGCTGGGCAAGCCGGTGCGACGCCTGTGGCTGCAGTCGATGACGCCGCAGGCCATCCGCGACGGTTTCGCGCACCTGCGCAGCGAGGCGCAGATGCAGGGCCTGGCCGACGCCGCGCGCTCGCGCTCGGAGGCCGACTGGCTCGTGGGCATCAACGGCACGCGCGCCATGACCGCGTTCAACTCGCGCGACGGCGGCTTCTTCCTGACGACCGTGGGGCGCGTGCAGACGCCCACGCTGTCGGTGGTGGTCGAGCGCGAGGAGAAGATCCGCAAGTTCGTCGTGCGCGACTACTGGGAGGTCCACGGCGCCTTCGAGGCCCAGGCCGGCACCTACGCGGGCAAGTGGTTCGACCCGCAGTTCAGGAAGCCGCCGCCCGGCCCCGACGGCGTCGCAGACCCCGAGCAGCGCGCCGACCGCGTCTGGAACGAGCGCGAGGCGCGCGAGATCGCCGACGCCGCGCGCGGCAGGCCCGCCACCGTCACCGAGGAGAGCAAGCCCACCACGCAGGCCTCGCCGCTGCTGTTCGACCTGACCTCGCTGCAGCGCGAGGCCAACGGCCGCTTCGGCTTCTCGGCCAAGACCACGCTGGCCCTGGCGCAGAGCCTCTACGAGCGCCACAAGGCGCTGACCTATCCCCGGACCGACTCGCGCGCCCTGCCCGAGGACTACCTGCCGGTGGTGAAGAACACGATGGCGATGCTCGCCGACAGCGGCATGCGGCACCTCGCGCCGTTCGCCAAGCAGGCCGTCGAGGGCAACTACGTCAAGCCGACCAAGCGCATCTTCGACAACGCCAAGGTGTCGGACCACTTCGCCATCATCCCCACGCTGCAGGCGCCCAGCGGCCTGTCCGAGGCCGAGCAGAAGCTCTACGACTTCGTCGTGCGCCGCTTCCTGTCGGTGTTCTTCCCGAGCGCCGAATTCCAGGTCACCACCCGCATCAGCACGGTCGAGACGAACGGGAAAAAGTACCCGTTCCGCAGCGACGGCAAGGTGCTGGTCAAGCCGGGCTGGCTGGCCATCTACGGCAAGGAGGCCGTGAGCGATGACGACGAGAAGGACGGCAAGAACCTGGTGCCGGTGAAGCCGGGCGAGGTCGTGAAGACCGTCGCCGCCGATCCGAAGGCGCTCAAGACCCGCCCGCCCGCGCGCTACTCCGAGGCCACGCTGCTCGGCGCCATGGAAGGCGCGGGCAAGACCATCGACGACGACGAGCTGCGCGAGGCCATGCAGGAGAAGGGCCTGGGCACGCCCGCCACGCGCGCGGCCATCATCGAAGGCCTGATCGCCGAGAAGTACATGCTGCGCGAGGGCCGCGAACTGATCCCGACGGCCAAGGCGTTTCAGCTCATGACGCTGCTGCGCGGCCTGGGCGTGGAGGAACTCTCCAAGGCCGAGCTGACCGGCGACTGGGAGTACAAGCTCGCGCAGATGGAGCGCGGCGCGCTCAGCCGCGAGACCTTCATGCGCGAGATCGCCGAGATGACGCAGCACATCGTGCGCAAGGCCAAGGAGTACGACCGCGACACCGTGCCCGGCGACTACGCCACGCTGCAGTCGCCCTGCCCCAACTGCGGCGGCGTGGTCAAGGAGAACTACCGCCGCTACACCTGCGTCGGCAAGCCCGGCGCGCCCGAGGGCTGCGGCTTCTCGTTCGGCAAGTCGCCGGCCGGCCGCACCTTCGAGGTCGCCGAGGCCGAACAGTTGCTGGCCGACAAGCGCATCGGCCCGCTGGAGGGCTTCCGCTCCAAGGCCGGCTGGCCCTTCACCTCCGAGATCGTCATCAAGTACGACGAGGAGGCGAAGAACTTCAAGCTCGAGTTCGATTTCGGCGACGACAGGAACGCCGAGTCCGGCGAGATCGTCGACTTCAGCCAGCAGGACACGCTCGGCCCCTGCCCGGTGTGCGGCGCGCCGGTGTTCGAGCACGGCGCCAACTACGTTTGCGAGAAGTCGGTGCCCACGCTGGCCCAGCCCACGCCGAGCTGCACCTTCAAGACCGGCAAGGTCATCCTGACGCAGCCGGTCGAGCGCGAGCAGATGGAGAAATTGCTGGCCACCGGCAAGACCGACCTGCTCGACAAGTTCGTCTCGATGCGCACGCGCCGCGCCTTCAAGGCCTTCCTGACGTGGAGCAAGGACGAGGGCAAGGTGATCTTCGAGTTCGCGCCGCGCGAGGGCGGCAGCAAGTTCCCGCCGCGCAAGACCTTCGCCAAGGCCGCGCCCGCCGCGAAGAAGACGGCGGCCGGCAAGACCGCCACGGCCAAGACCACCACCGCCGCGAAGAAGACCGCCGCCCCCAAGGCGCCGCGCAAGACGACGCCCGGCGCCGGCCTGAAGCCCAGCGAGGCGCTGGCCGCGGTGATCGGCGCCGAGCCCGTGGCGCGCACCGAGGTCATCAAGAAGCTCTGGGACTACATCAAGGCCCACGGCCTGCAGGACGCGGCCGACAAGCGCGCCATCAACGCCGACGCCAAGCTCAAGGCGGTGTTCGGCAAGGACCAGGTGACGATGTTCGAGCTCGCCGGCATCGTCGGCAAGCACCTGGGCGCCTGAGCGGCCGGGTGCCGCGATACCGGGAGGGACGGTCCGCGCGGACCGCCCTTCCCGGGTGCCGGATCACTTCTCGGCGAAGGCCCGCTCGACGACGAAGTCGCCGGGCGTGGAGGTGTTGCCTTCCTTGAAGCCGCGACCCTCGAGCATGTGCTTGAGGTCGACCAGCATGCCGGGGCTGCCGCACAGCATCACGCGGTCCTCGGCGGCGTTGAGCGGCGGCAGGCCGAGGTCGTCGGTGAGCTTGCCGCTCTCCACCAGCTCGGTGATGCGGCCCATGTTGCGGTACTCCTCGCGCGTCACGGTCGGGTAGTAGAGCAGCTGCTTCTCGATCATCTCGCCCAGGATCTCGTGGCGCGGCAGGTGGTCGACCACCAGGTCGTGGTAGGCCAGCTCGTCGATCTGGCGCACGCCGTGGACCAGGATCACCTTCTCGAACTTCTCGTAGGTCTCCGGGTCGCGGATGATGCTCATGAAGGGCGCCAGGCCGGTGCCGGTGCCGAACAGGTAGAGCCGCTTGCCGGGCAGCGTGTAGTCGATCAGCAGCGTGCCGGTGGGCTTGCGCCCGACGATGACGGTGTCGCCGACCTGGATGTGCTGCAGCCGCGAGGTCAGCGGGCCGTCGTCGACCTTGATGCTCAGGAACTCGAGGTACTCCTCGTAGTTGGCGCTGGCGATGCTGTAGGCGCGCAGCAGCGGCTTGTCGTTGACCCGCAGCCCGATCATGGTGAAGTGGCCGTTGGAGAAGCGCAGCGCCGGGTCGCGCGTGGTGGTGAAGGTGAACAGGCGGTCGGTCCAGTGGTGGACGGACAGGACGCGTTCTTCGCTGAATGCACTCATGAGAGGAAAGACTCGGAGGGAAAGGTTGACGGGATGGCGGCGACGAATGCTTGGCGGAAGGGCTGGCGGCGTCAACCGGTCGGAGGCCTCCGATTGTCTTCGACCCGCGAGCCGGCACCGGCGACGGGGTCTAAGGCCGGCATCGCGCCGATGCCCTTATGCTCCCGCACCGCGTGCCGTGTCCGCCGCGCGACACGACGGTCCGTCCGCCCGTCCGCCCATCCCAGGATCCCCAAGGAGCTCTCCCGTGACCCATCCGTCCTCCGCCCTCGTCGCCACGGCCGCCTTCGCCGCCGCCACGCTCGCCGCCGCGCTGTTCCCCGCGCACGCGCAGGCCCAGGGTGTCCAGGGCAACACGCCGGGCGTGATCAAGATCGGCGAGCTCAACAGCTACAAGGCCCAGCCCGCCTTCCTGGAGCCCTACCGGAAGGGCATGGAGCTGGCCGTGGCGCAGATCAACGCCGCCGGCGGCGTCAACGGCCGCAGGCTCGAACTCGTCACGCGCGACGACAACGCCAATCCCGGCGACGCCGTACGCGTGGCCGAGGAGCTGGTCTCGCGCGAGAAGGTCGACGTGCTCACCGGCACCTTCCTCTCCAACACCGGCCTGGCCGTGGCCGACTTCGCCAAGCAGCGCAAATTCTTCTTCCTCGCCGGCGAGCCGCTGACCGACAAGATGACCTGGCAGGGCGGCAACGCCTACACCTTCCGCCTGCGCCCGGGCACCTACATGCAGGCGGCCATGCTGGTGCCCGAGGCCGTGAAGCTGAGGAAGAAGCGCTGGGCGGTGGTCTACCCCAACTACGAGTACGGCCAGTCGGCCGCGACGGCCTTCAAGACCTTGCTGAAGGCGGCGCAGCCCGACGTCGAGTTCGTCGCCGAGCAGGCGCCGCCGCTGGGCAAGGTCGACGCCGGCAGCGTCGTGCAGGCCCTGGCCGACGCCAGGCCCGACGCCATCTTCAACGTGCTGTTCGCCGCCGACCTGTCGAAGTTCGTGCGCGAGGGCAACACGCGCGGCCTGTTCAAGGACCGCCCGGTGGTCAGCGTGCTGACCGGCGAGCCCGAGTACCTCGACGCGCTCAAGGACGAGACGCCCGAGGGCTGGATCGTCACCGGCTACCCCTGGTACGGCATCCAGACGCCCGAGCACAAGGCCTTCTTCCTGGCCTACCACGACAAGTACAAGGACTATCCGCGCCTGGGCTCGGTGGTCGGCTACGCGATGATCAAGTCGGCCGCCGCCGGCCTCGCCCGGGCGAAGAGCACCGACAGCGCGAAGCTGGTCGAGGCCTTCAAGGGCCTGCAGGTCGACACGCCCTTCGGCCGCATCACCTACCGCGCCGAGGACCACCAGTCCACCATGGGCGCCTTCGTCGGCCGCACGAAGAACGACAACGGCAAGGGCGTGATGGTCGACTACACCTACCTCGACGGCGCGAAGTACCAGCCGAGCGCCGCTGAAATCAAGAAGTCGCGCACCCCCGACTGACCGACCGCGCATGAGCTTCTCCGGCTTCGTCGTCCAGCTGCTCAACGGGCTGGCGGGCGCGTCGTCGCTGTTCCTGGTGGCCGCCGGGCTGTCGCTGATCTTCGGCGTCACGCGCATCGTCAACTTCGCGCACGGCTCGTTCTTCATGGTGGGCATCTACACGGCCTACACGCTGGTGGAGCGCTTCGGCGCCGTGCTGGGCTTCTGGCCGGCGCTGCTGGCGGCGGCGGCGGCCGTGGGCGTGCTGGGCGCGGCGGTCGAGGTGCTGCTGCTGCGTCGCATCTACAAGGCGCCCGAGCTGTTCCAGCTGCTGGCCACCTTCGCGCTGGTGCTGGTCATCAAGGACGCGGCGCTGTGGCTGTGGGGGCCGGAGGAGCTGCTGGGCCCGCGCGCGCCGGGCCTGCGCGGCTCGGTGGAGATCCTGGGGCGGCAGTTCCCGTCGTACGACCTGTTCCTGATCGCCGTCGGCCCGGTGGTGCTGGGCTCGGTGTGGCTGCTGCTCACGCGCACGCGCTTCGGCACGCTGGTACGCGCGGCCACGCAGGACCGCGACATGGTCAGCGCGCTGGGCGTCAACCAGGCTTGGCTCTTCACGGCGGTGTTCGCCCTGGGCGCGATGCTCGCCGGCCTGGGCGGCGCGCTGCAGCTGCCGCGCGAGCCGGCGACGCTGGAGATGGACCTCAACGTCATCGGCGCCGCCTTCGTGGTGGTGGTGGTCGGCGGCATGGGCTCGCTGCCCGGCGCCTACGTGGCGGCGCTCCTCATCGCCGAGCTGAAGGCGGTGTGCATCTGGCTCGGCGTGGTGGACCTGTGGGGCGTCGAGGTGTCGTTCTCCAAGCTGACGCTGGTGGTGGATTTCCTGGTCATGGCGGTGGTGCTGGTGTGGCGCCCGTGGGGCCTCATGGGCCGGCCGCAGGCGGCCGTGCGGCACGCGGTGGCGGCGCAGGAGGCGCCCCTGCGCCGCCCGCACCGCGCCTATGTCGTCGCCGTGGGCGCCCTGATGGCGGCGCTCGCGGCGGTGCCCTTCCTGGCGGCCGATTCGCCCTACACGCTGGTGCTGCTGGTCGACCTGCTGATCGCCGCGCTGTTCGCCGCCAGCCTGCACTTCCTGATGGGGCCGGCGGGCATGCACTCGTTCGGCCACGCGGCGTACTTCGGGCTGGGGGCCTACGGCGCGGCGCTGCTGGCGCGCGCGAGCGGCGTGCCGATGGTGCTGGCGCTGGCCGCCGCGCCGCTGGTGGCGGCCGCCGGCGCGCTGGTCTTCGGCTGGTTCTCGGTGCGCCTGTCGGGCGTCTACATGGCGATGCTGACGCTGGCCTTCGCGCAGATCACCTGGGCCGTCACCTACCAGTGGGACGCCTTCACCGGCGGCAGCAACGGCCTGACCGGCGTCTGGCCGGCCGCCTGGCTGGCCGACCGGCGCGCCTATTACGCGCTGGTGCTGGCGCTGGTCGCGCTGGGCGTGTGGGGGCTGCGCCGGCTGCTGTTCTCGCCCTTCGGCCAGGCCCTGCGCGCGGGCCGCGACTCGCCGCTGCGCGCCGACGCCATCGGCATCGACGTCAAGCGCCTGCAGTGGGCGGCCTTCGTCGTCGCCGGCACGGTCGCCGGGCTGGCCGGGGCGCTGTACGCGTTCTCCAAGGGCAGCATCTCGCCGGAATCGATGTCGATCGGCCGCTCGGTCGACGCCCTGGTGATGGTGCTGCTCGGCGGCGTGCAGACCTTGGCCGGGCCGGTGGTCGGCGCCGTCACCTTCACCTGGCTGCACGACACGGTGGCGCGCAACACCGACTACTGGCGCGGCGTGCTCGGCGGCATCATCCTGATGCTGGTGCTGCTGTTCCCGCGCGGCATCGCGGGCGCGGCGCAGCAGCTCGCCGAATGGGTGGCGCAGCGCGGGAGGCGCGCATCGTGACGACGACGGCCTCCCCGCCCCTGCTGCGCGTCGCCGGCCTGGGCAAGTCCTTCGGCGGCGTCCGCGCGGTCGACGACGTGTCCTTCGATCTCGCGCCGGGCGAGCTGCTGGCGCTGATCGGCCCCAACGGCGCGGGCAAGTCGACCACCTTCAACATGCTCAACGGCCAGCTGCGCGCCGACCGGGGCTCCATCGCGCTCGGCGGCGCCGAGCTGGTGGGCCGCCGGCCGCGCGACATCTGGCGCCTGGGCGTCGGGCGCACCTTCCAGATCGCCGAGACCTTCGCCTCGCTCACCGTGGCGGAGAACGTGCAGATGGCGCTGCTCTCGCACGACCGCGCGCTGTGGTCGATGTGGCGCCGCGCCGCCGACCACCGGCGCGACGACGCCCTGGCACTGCTCGACCAGGTCGGCATGCGCGCCGAGGCCGACCGGCCGGCCGGCGAGCTCGCCTACGGCGATGTCAAGCGCATCGAGCTGGCCATCGCGCTGGCCCACGACCCGCGCCTGCTGCTGATGGACGAGCCCACCGCCGGCATGGCGCCGGGCGAGCGCCACGCGCTGATGGCATTGACGCGCCGGCTGGTCAACGAGCGCGGCACGGCGGTGCTCTTCACCGAGCACAGCATGGACGTGGTCTTCGCGCACGCCGACCGCGTGATCGTGCTGGCGCGCGGCCGGCTCATCGCGCAGGGCTCGCCATTGGAGATCCGGGCCCATCCGAAGGTGCAGGAGGTCTACTTCGGCAGCGGGCGGACGTTCGAGGCGGCGACGGCGTCATGACCACGTCTTCATCGTCCCCGCCGCAACCGCAGTCCGTGCCGAACGCGCCGGGCGAGGTGCTGCTCGAGGCCCGCGGGTTGTGCGCCTGGTACGGCGCGGCGCAGATCCTGCACGGCGTCGACCTCGACGTGCGCGCCGGCGAGGTCGTCGCCTTGATGGGGCGCAACGGCGCGGGCAAGTCGACCACGCTCAAGGCGCTGATCGGCCTGCTCGGCCCCCGGGGGCGGCGCGGCGGCACGGTGCGCTTCATGGGCCACGACATCGCGGGCGCCGAGCCGCACGAGGCCGCGCGTCGGGGCCTGGGCTACGTGCCGGAGGACCGGCGCATCTTCACCGACCTCAGCGTGCTGGAGAACCTGGAGGTCGGGCGGCAACCCGCCCGGCGCCGGCCCGGCGACGGCGCCGGCGCGGCCCCCGCTCCGGCCTGGACGCCCGAGCGCCTGTTCGCGCTGTTCCCCAACCTCGGCGAGATGCCCCGGCGCGCCGGCGGGCGCATGAGCGGCGGCGAACAGAAGATGCTGACCGTGGCGCGCACGCTGATGGGCAACCCCTGGGTGGTGCTGCTCGACGAGCCGTCCGAGGGCGTCGCGCCGGTCATCGTCGAGCAGATGGCCGGCATGATCCTTGCGCTCAAGGCCGAGGGCGTGAGCATCCTGCTGTCGGAGCAGAACACGCGCTTCGCCGCGCTGGTGGCCGATCGGGCCTGCGTGCTGGAGAAGGGCGAGGTCCGCTTCCGGGGCTCGATGGACGAGCTGGCGGCGAACGCCGAGGTGCGACGCCAGTTCCTGGACCTGTAGCGTCCGGAGCGGTGCCGACGTCGATTCGCGCCACCCGCGCTTCCGCTCGCGCCACCTTCCCTGTTCCACCCCGTTCCCAAGGAGTGCCCATGCATCGCAGAACCTTCCTCCACGCCGGCGCCGCGCTCGGGCTCGTCGGCCTGTCGCCGCACTTCGCCACCCCGGCCTTCGCCGCGGCGAGGATCACGCCGGGCGCGAAGGCCGCGCTGATCGTCGTCGACGTCCAGAACTGCTTCGTCGAGGGCGGCACGCTGCCGGTCAAGGGCGGCGCCGAGGTCGTGCCGGTCATCAACCGGCTGGCCGGCGCCTTCGAGAACATCGTCGTCACGCAGGACTGGCATACGCCCGGCCACGCGTCCTTCGCCACCGCCCACGCCGGCAAGAAGCCCTTCGAGACCACGAAGCTCGCCTACGGCACGCAGGTGCTGTGGCCCGACCACTGCGTGCAGGGCACGGAGGACGCCGCGCTGCATAAGGACCTGCGGCTGCCCGCGGCCCAGGTCATCGTGCGCAAGGGCTTCTATCAGGGCGTCGACAGCTACTCCGCCTTCGAGGAGGCCGACCGCAAGACCGCCACCGGCCTGGGCGGCTACCTGAAGCAGCGCGGCATCAGGACCGTGTTCGTCACCGGGCTGGCGACCGACTTCTGCGTCGCCTGGACGGCGCTCGACGCCCGCAAGGCCGGCTTCGAGGCCTATGTGATCGAGGACGCCACGCGCGCCATCGACCTGAACGGCTCGCTCGCGGCGGCGTGGAAGCAGATGGCGGCCAAGGGCGTCAAGCGGATCCGTTCAGCGGAGATTGGCTGACCCCCAGTCTTCGCGCACTCCGTGTCGCTGCGCCAACCCCTTCCAGGAGGCAACACCGGTGGCCCGGCAAAGCCGGTTCCACGGTGTTTCTGGCGTGGCGTTGCAGTGGTTCCGCTCAAGCTTTCGCGTCGGACTGCAGCAGCCGCTCGATCTGCGCGTCCTTGAACGTCCAGATCTCCGCCAGCCAGCGGTGGAAGTCGCCGCGGTAGGCCGAGTCGCCCTCGTAGTCGCCGTGGGCGAAGGCCGCGGGAATGGGCACCTCGCGGGCGCGCAGCACCACGCGCGGCGTGCGGCCGCACAGGAAGTCCCAGAAGCTCGGCACGCCGCCGGGGTAGACGATCGTCACGTCGACCAGCGACTGGAACTTGCCGTCCATGGCGTCGAGCGCCAGGGCCAGCGCGCCGGCCTTGGGCTTGAGCAGGTGGCGGTAGGGCGAGGACTGCGCGCGGTGCTTGGCCGGCGTGAAGCGCGTGCCCTCGGCGAAGTTCATCACGCTGGTGGGGACCAGGGCGAACTTCTCGCAGGCGCGGCGCGTGGTCTCGCGGTCCTGCTGGCGCAGGGCGGGGTTCTTTCGCAGCTCCGCCTTGCCGTGGCGCTTCATGAACGGGAAGTCGAGCGCCCACCACGCCAGGCCGATCACCGGCACGTAGATCAGCTGCTGCTTGAGGAAGAACTTCAGCAGCGGGATGCGCCGGTTGAGCACGCGCTGCAGCACGAAGATGTCGACCCACGACTGGTGGTTGGCGTTGACCAGGTACCAGCCCCGGTAGGCCAGCGCGTCCACGCCCGCCACGTCCCAGGTCGTGCGCTGGGTCAGCCGCATCCAGGCACCGTTGCAGGCGATCCAGGCCGTGGCGATGGCGTTGAGCAGCGGGTCGATGCGCCGCCGCACCGCCGCGAACGGCAGCGCCAGCTTCACCAGCGCGCACACGAAGAGCAGGGCACACCAGAACAGCGTGTTGATCACCAGCAGCAGGAACGCGAGGACGCCGCGGACGACGGGGGGAAGGAAGCCGAGCATGGAGATGGGGCAGGAAAGGTGAGGTGAGGACAACCGCGCATTGTCCGGCCGCCGAAGCGGCCGAGAATCCCGTTCCGCTCCAGGCTTTCCAACGACACCGCATCGCGAGACAAGACCCATGCCCTCCGCCACGCCCGACGCCGCCGTTTCCGATTCCGCTTCCGCCTCGCCGACGCCCTTCCGGCTCGACGCCGCCACGACGCTGCCCCATGACGCCCACCGCGCCACGCTCGTCGGCCGCCTCTGGCGGCCGGGCGTCGGACCGGTGCTGGTGGCCGCGCACGAGGGCGCCCTGTACGACCTCTCGCGCCTGGCGCCCACCGCCAGCCAGCTGCTCGAGGGCGACGACCCCGCCGGCACCGTGCGCGCCGCGCTGGCGGCCGGCGCGGTGCCGCGCATCGCCGCGCTCGACGACGTCCTGGCGCGGGACCCGCAGGCCGGCCGCGACGACGACGCGACGCCCCACCTGCTCGCCCCCTGCGACCTGCAGGCCGTGAAGGCCAGCGGCGTGACATTCGTCGAGAGCCTGCTCGAGCGCGTGATCGAGGAGCAGGCGCGGGGCGACGCCTCGCGCGCCGAGGCCACCCGCGCGGCCCTGGGCGACGTGCTGGGCGACAACCTGCGCGGCATCGTGCCGGGCTCGGCCGAGGCGGCGCGCGTGAAGGAGGTGCTGATCGCGCAGGGCGCGTGGTCGCAGTACCTGGAGGTCGGCATCGGCCCCGACGCCGAGATCTTCACCAAGGCGCCGGTGCTGGCGGCCGTGGGCACCGGCGCGGAGGTCGGCATCCATTCGGGCTCGGTCTGGAACAACCCCGAGCCGGAGGTCGTGCTGGCCGTCGACAGCCGGGGCCGCGCCCGGGGCGCCGCGCTGGGCAACGACGTCAACCTGCGCGACTTCGAGGGCCGCAGCGCCCTGCTGCTGGGCAAGGCCAAGGACAACAACGCCTCCTGCGCCATCGGCCCGTTCATCCGCCTGTTCGACGACCACTTCGGCATCGACGACGTGCGCCGCATCACGGTCGCCCTGCGCGTGGACGGCCCGGAGGGCTTCGTGATGGAGGGGTCGAGCTCGCTCTCGAGGATCAGCCGCGACCCGCTCGACCTCGTGGGCCAGGCCATCGGCGCGCACCACGACTATCCCGACGGCCTGATGCTGTTCCTGGGCACCATGTTCGCGCCGACGCAGGACCGCCACGGCCCCGGCCAGGGCTTCACCCACGTCGTGGGCGACCGCGTGCGCATCGCCGCGCCCGAGCTCGGCGCGCTGGTCAACCGCGTGGTGCACGCCGACCGGGCGCCGCGCTGGACCTTCGGCATCGCGGCGCTGATGAAGAACCTGGCGGGGCGCGGGCTGCTCTGACGGCGCGGCCGGAAGGCGCTGTCTATGTCGCCCCGCGCAGCGCCCGCCGGTACTGCACCGCCTCGGCCACGTGCGCGACCTGCACCTCGGCCGCGCCGGCCAGGTCGGCCACGGTGCGCGCCACCTTGAGGGCGCGGTGCGTGCCGCGCGCCGACCAGCCCAGCTTCGCTGCGGCGGCGTGCATGAACTTCAGCGCGGCGGCGTCGAGCGCGGCGTGGCGGTCGATGTCGGCGCCCTGCAGCGCCTGGTTGGGCCGGCCCTGGCGCGCCACGGCGAGGCCGCGCGCGGCGGCGACGCGTTCGCGGGTGGCGGCGGTCGACTCGCCGGCCGCGGCGGCCGTCGTGTCGAGCAGCTCCTGCGCGGGAATGGCCGGCACCTCGATGTGCAGGTCGATGCGGTCGAGCAGCGGACCGCTGAGCTTGCCCTGGTAGCGCAGCACCTGGTCGGGCGTGCAGCGGCAGGCCTTCTGCGCCGATCCCAGGTGGCCGCAGGGGCAGGGGTTCATGGCCGCGACCAACTGGAAGCGGGCCGGGAACTCGGCGCGCCGGGCGGCGCGTGCGATGGTGATGGTGCCGGTCTCCAGGGGCTCGCGCAGGGCCTCGAGCGCGGCGCGGGAGAACTCCGGGAACTCGTCGAGGAACAGCACGCCGTGGTGGGCCAGCGAGATCTCGCCCGGCCGCGGCGGCGAACCGCCGCCCACTAGCGCGACGGCGCTGGCGGTGTGGTGCGGACTGCCGGTCGGGCGGCGCATCCAGTGCGCCGGCGAGAAGCGCCCGGCCAGGCTGGCGACGGCCGCGCTCTGCAGCGCCTCGTCGACCGTCATGGCCGGCAGCAGGCCGGCGAAGCGCTGCGCCAGCATCGACTTGCCCGAGCCCGGCGGGCCGACCATCAGCAGGCTGTGGCCGCCGGCCGCCGCGATCTCCAGCACGCGCTTGGCACCGGCGTGGCCCTTGACGTCGGCCAGGTCGGGATAGGCCACGGCGGCGGCGTCGGTGGCGGGATGCAGGCGAACCCAGCCGGTCCCGGATGCGGCCGCGCCGTCGGCGGCGGGTCCGTCCGCCGCCTCGCCCTCGGCCGGCGGCGGACGGAAATGGTCGACCACGTCGAGCAGGTGGCGCGCACCGTAGACCTCAGCGCCGGGCACCAGGGCGGCCTCGCGCGCACTGTCCGGGGGCAGCACCAGCTGGGTCGCGATCCGGTGCGTGAGCAGCGCCAGCGCCATCGCCAGCGCGCCGCGCACGGGGCGCAGCTCGCCCGAGAGTGACAGCTCACCCGCGAACTCGTGGCCGGCCAGCCTCGCCGCCTCGATCTGTCCGCTCGCCGCCAGGATGCCCAGCGCGATCGGCAGGTCGAAGCGGCCGGAGTCCTTGGGCAGGTCGGCCGGCGCCAAGTTCACCGTGATGCGTTTGTTGTTGGGGAACTCCAGCCCCGCGTTCTGGATGGCCGAGCGCACGCGCTCGCGCGCTTCCTTGACCTCCACGTCGGCCAGGCCGACCAGCGTGAAGCTCGGCAGGCCGTTGGCCAGATGCACCTCGACGGTGACCGAAGGCGCTTCCAGGCCGAGCAGCGCGCGGCTCTGCACCAAAGACAGACTCATTTTGTTCTCCCTGCTTGCTTTACATCACCAACATGGTGCGCGAATCGTCCGGTGTCAGCCGGGCCGCTCTTTTGGTGCGCCCGGGCCGAGGGACGTGCGAAACGCGGTGACACGCGTTTCCGACCCTTTGGCACGCTCCCTGCTTTGAAGGACTTCCCAACCTATTAAATCCCGAGGAGTCACCCGATGATGCACCGCAAGACCGCCCAGGCCCTGGCCGTCGCCGCCCTGGCGTCGCTGCCCATGCTCGCCGCCGCCCAGTTCACGGGCAACGTCGCGCTGACGAGCAACTACAAGTTCCGTGGCCAGGACCAGGACACCAGCAAGAACCGCGCGTTCAAGCCGGCGATCCAGGGCGGTCTGGACTATGCGTTCGGCGAGACCGGCTGGTACGTGGGCAACTGGAACTCCAGCGTCAACTGGCTGCCGGGCAACAGCATCGAGAGCGACTTCTACGGCGGCTACAAGTTCGCCGCCGGCGGCATCGCCTGGGACGTGGGCGCGCTGACCTACGTCTACGCCGGCAACAGCACCGGCAACACGACCGAACTCTACGGCGCGGGCACCCTGGGCCCGGTGACCCTGAAGTACGCGGCCACGGTGTCCAAGGACTACTTCGGCTATGCCAACTACCGCAACGACTCCGGCCTCAAGGGCACCGGCACCGGCTACCTGAGCCTGATCGTGGCCCAGGAGATCGCTCCCTCCCTGACGCTCAAGGGCGCCGTGAACTACACGCGCTTCTCCAGCGACATCCGCGGCAGCGGCGTGCCCAGCTACGTCGACTACGCCCTGGGCGTGTCCTACGACTTCGGCAACGGCCTGGCGCTGTACGGCGGCGTCCAGGGCGCCACCAAGAAGAACTACTTCGGCGACATCAACAAGGCGCGCGCCATCGTCACGGTGAGCAAGGCACTCTGAGCCTCCAGGAGGGCGCGGGCCTTGCTGCCGCGCCTTCGCCATTCCATTCCAGGAGAAATTTCAAATGAAGCTGGTCACGGCCATCATCAAACCCTTCAAGCTCGACGAGGTGCGCGAGGCCCTGTCGACCATCGGCGTCCAGGGCATCACGGTCACCGAGGTCAAGGGCTTCGGACGCCAGAAGGGCCACACCGAGCTCTACCGCGGCGCCGAGTACGTCGTCGACTTCCTGCCCAAGGTGAAGATCGAGGCGGCCGTCTCCGACGACCTGGTCGAGCGCGTCATCGAGGCGGTCGAGAGCGCTGCCCGCACCGGCAAGATCGGCGACGGCAAGGTCTTCGTCTACGACCTGGAGCAGGTCGTGCGCATCCGCACCGGCGAGACCGGCCGCGAGGCGCTCTGAGGTCGGTGACCCGACACGGCACGAAAGAACGAAACAAATGAAAAAACTGCTTGTCTCACTGGCGCTCGGCCTGAGCGTCCTCACCGCCGGCATCACCGGTTTCGCGCAGACCGCGCCGGCCGCCGCACCGGCCGCCACGGCCGCGACCGCCGCCGAGGCGCCGGCCTCGGCCTCCGTCGCCGCCTCGGCCGCACCGGCTGCCGCCGCCGCCTCGGCCCCGGCCGCCGCGCCGGCACCCAAGATCGACTCCGGCGACACCGCCTGGATGCTGACCTCCACGCTGCTCGTGATCCTGATGGTCCTGCCGGGCCTGGCGCTGTTCTACGGCGGCCTCGGGCGCTCGAAGAACATGCTGTCGGTGCTGATGCAGGTCTTCGTGATCTTCTCGCTCATCAGCATCCTGTGGGCCGTCTACGGCTACAGCCTGGCGTTCACCGGCGAGGGCAACTTCTTCGGCGGGCTCGACAAGATGTTCCTCAAGGGCGTCACCACCGAGACCTTCGGCGCGCTGACGACGATCCCCGAGTACGTGTTCGTCTCGTTCCAGAGCACCTTCGCCGCCATCACCGTGGCGCTGATCGTGGGCGCCTTCGCCGAACGCGCCAAGTTCTCGGCCGTGATCCTGTTCTCGGTGCTGTGGTTCACCTTCAGCTACGTGCCGATGGCGCACATCGTCTGGGGCGGCGGCCTGCTGGCCAAGGACGGCGCGCTCGACTTCGCCGGCGGCACCGTGGTGCACATCAACGCCGGCGTCGCCGGCCTGGTGGGTGCCTACATGGTCGGCAAGCGCCTGGGCTTCGGCCGCGAGGCGTTCACGCCGCACTCGCTGACGCTCACCATGGTCGGCGCCTCGCTGCTGTGGGTGGGCTGGTTCGGCTTCAACGCCGGCTCGGCCGGCGCGGCCAACGCCTCGGCCGGCCTGGCGTTCATCAACACGGTGCTCGCCACCGCCGCCGCCACCCTGTCGTGGAGCCTGGGCGAGAGCCTGCACCGCGGCAAGGCGTCGATGCTCGGCGCCGCCTCCGGCGCGGTCGGCGGCCTGGTGGCCGTCACCCCCGCCGCCGGCTTCGTCGGCCCGATGGGCTCGATCGTGCTGGGCCTGCTGGCCGGCATCGTCTGCCTGTGGGGCGTCAGCGGTCTCAAGCGCATGCTCAAGGTCGACGACGCGTTCGACGTCTTCGGCGTGCACGGCGTGGGCGGCATCCTGGGCGCCATCCTGACGGGCGTGTTCGCCTCGCAGAGCCTGGGCGGCACCGGCGGCCTGACCCCCGACACCTTCACGATGGGCGGCCAGGTCTGGATCCAGGTCAAGAGCGTGCTGTTCACGATGGTGTGGTCGGGCGTCGTCTCGTTCGTCGCCTTCAAGATCGCCGACCTGACCATCGGCCTGCGCGTGACCGAAGAGGAAGAGCGCGAAGGCCTGGACATCTCGTCGCACGGCGAGACGGCCTACAACCGCTGATCCGTGCCCGGCGCCGCCCGCGGGCGGCCCGGCCACGGTGCCAACCCACCCTCCACATCCGGACGCAACGAGTTCTTCAGCGAGTGTCTCCTTGGATGTTCAGCCCGCCGGCGCCCAGCGCCCGCGGGCTGTTTTTTTGGGTCGATGGACGCCGGCGCGGAGCCACAATGTCCCGCATGACCTGGACACCCCTCGACGACAGCCTCTGCCAGCTCGGCGAATCCCCCTTCTGGCATCCGCACGAGCGTGCGCTCTACTGGCTCGACATCCCCGGGCGCGCCGTGCTGCGCGCGCCGATGCACGCGGACGACGGCGGCGACGCCCCGCCCCGCGTCCGCGCGGTGGAGCGCTGGGCGCTGCCGAGCGAGCCCGGCTGCATGGCGCCCGCGCGCCGCGGCGGCCTGGTGATCGCCTTGCGCGACGGCATCTACCGCGCGCGCGACTGGGGCGGCGCGCTCGA
Source organism: Variovorax sp. PvP013 (assembly GCF_050435945.1). Taxonomy (NCBI): domain Bacteria; kingdom Pseudomonadati; phylum Pseudomonadota; class Betaproteobacteria; order Burkholderiales; family Comamonadaceae; genus Variovorax; species Variovorax sp. PvP013. Next base: position 57,521 of record NZ_JBNDLF010000004.1, on the reverse strand, counting down.
ATGCCTCGAGCCGGCCGTGCACGACACCCGCACGATGCGCTTCAACGACGGCAAGTGCGACCCGCTCGGCCGCTTCTGGGCCGGCACCCTCAACGAGGCCAAGGACGGCGCGACCGGGGCGCTGCATTGCCTCGACCTGCGGCCCGACCGGCCGCCGGGCGCTCCGCGCTTCGCCACGCTGGCCACGGGCGTCACCACCGCCAACGGACTGGCCTTCTCGCCCGACGGGCGCACGGCCTACTGGGCCGACACGGCGGCGCACCGGGTGCGGGCCTGGGACTGGGACGCCGAGGCCAACACGCTGGCGCGCGAACGCACCTTCGCCCGATTCGACGCCAGGCCCGAGGGCTGGACCTCCGCCTCGCCGGTGCCCTACGACGGCCGGCCCGACGGCGCCGCCGTCGACAGCCGGGGCGACTACTGGGCGGCGATGTTCGAGGGCGGACAGCTGCTGCGCTTCTCGCCGGCGGGCGAACGGATCGAAACCCTCGCCCTGCCCGCGCAGTGCCCGACCATGCCCTGCTTCGGCGGCGACGACCTGCGCATGCTCTACGTCACCACCGGCGCCAAGGGGCGCCCGGCCGACGAACTCGCGCGGCTACCGGCGTCGGGCTGCGTGCTCGCCTCGCGCGTCGAGACGCCGGGACTGCCGGTGAATTTCTTCGAGGACTGAAGACCGCATCGGCGACGTCCTCATCGCGACCGCCGAAAGCCCTCCCGGCAGTACCATCGACCGCATGGACTCCGAGCTTCAACAGATCGTCGAGCGCATCCGCGGTGCCGCCGCCGACGCCACCCCGCTGCGCATCCGCGGGGGCGGCACCAAGGACTTCCACGGCGTCCCCGCCGGTACCGGCGTCCCGGTGCTCGACACCCGCGCCCTCGCCGGCATCACCGCCTACGAACCCAGCGAACTGGTCGTGACCGTGCGCGCCGGCACGCCCCTGGCCGAGCTCGAGGTCGCGCTGGCCGCCGAGGGCCAGTGCCTGCCCTTCGAGCCGCCGCACTTCGGCGTCGATGGCGCGGGCGGCACGGTCGGCGGCATGGTGGCCGCCGGGTGGTCCGGTCCGGCGCGCGCCAGCGTCGGCGCGGTACGCGACTACGTGCTCGGCGTCCAGCTGGTCGACGGGCGCGGCGAGGTGCTGAGCTTCGGTGGCCAGGTGATGAAGAACGTCGCCGGCTACGACGTCTCGCGCGTGCTGGCGGGCTCCTTCGGCACCCTGGGCGTGATCGCCGAGGTCAGCCTCAAGGTGCTGCCCGTCGCGCCGGCCGAGGCCACGCTGCGCTTCGAATGCACCCAGGCCGAGGCGATCGACCTGCTCAACGGCTGGGGCGGCCGGCCGCTGCCGCTCAACGCCAGCTGCTGGGTCGAGGACGCGGGCCGGGGCACGCTCTACCTGCGCCTGCGCGGCGCCGTCGCGGCGGTGGAGGCCGCCCGGGCGCACCTGGGCGGCGAGCCGCAGCCCGATGCCGCCGGCGACTGGACGCTGTGCCGCGACCAGCGCCTGCCGTGGTTCGCCGACCGCGGCGACGCGCGCGACCTCTGGCGGCTGTCGGTGCCGCAGACCGCGCCGGTGATCGCGTCGCCGGCCGGTGCCGGCGAGGACGCCGGCCCGCTGATCGAATGGCACGGCGGCCAGCGCTGGTACCGCGCGCGACCCGGCCAGGGCGAGCACTGGCGCGCGGCGGCGAAGGCCGTGGGCGGCCACGCGACGCTGTTCCGCGGCGGCGCGGCGACCGAGGCGGCCGGCGCGGCCGTGCAGCGCGGCGACACCCTGTCGCCTGCGCTGGCCCGCATCCAGCGCGCGCTGCAGCAGGAGTTCGACCCGGCCGGCGTGTTCGACCGTGGCCGCCTCGGCGTGCCCGGCGAAGGCTCGCCGGCGGCCGCGGCCCTCGCCGGCTGACGTCCCGCCGCCCGCGAGATCGCCAGCGCCTCCATCGACCCCATGCGCCGCCTGCTCCATCTCTCCGGCCGGCACCGCACGGCGTCGATCGACAACCTGCTGGGCTTGCTGCTGGCCTTCAACGCCGGCGCGGTGAACGCCGGCGGGCTGCTGGTGGTGCACATGTACACCTCGCACATGTCGGGCTTCGCCTCGCAGGTGGCCGACGGTCTGGTGCTGGGCAACGCGACGCTGCTGCTGGGCGCCACCGGCGCGCTGCTGGCCTTCGTGGGCGGTGCGGCCAGCACGGCGGTGATCGTCCACTGGGCGCAGCGCCACCACCTGCGCAGCGCCTACGCCGTGCCGCTGCTGCTGGAGGCCGGCCTGCTGCTGGTCTTCGGACTCCTGGGCGCCCTCACGCTGACCTGGCCGACGCCGTTCTCGGTGCCGCTGACGGTGCTGCTGCTGTCCTACATCATGGGCCTGCAGAACGGGTTGAGTTCGAGCATGTCGCACGGCCGGCTGCGCACCACCCACATGACCGGCCACGTCACCGACCTGGGACTGGAACTGGGCCGGCTGTTCTACCGCAATCCGCGCGGCCTGCCGGCGGGCGAGCGCGTGCGCGCCAGCCGTCCGGCCCTGCGCTTCCACGGCGGCCTGCTGGGCATGTTCGTCGCCGGCGGCATCGTCGGCGCGGCGGGTTTCAAGTACGTCGGCTTCGTCTGGGTGATGCCATTGGCCGCGCTGCTGCTGGCGCTGTCGCTGCCGCCGCTGCGCCGCGACCTGCGCCGCTCGGCCTACCTGCGGCAGCGGCTGGCGTCGTTCGGACGGCGTTTCGGCCAACCTCGGTCGCCCTCCGCGCCCGTGCGGTCACCGGATGCGGACGGGCCGTCCTTCGATCCGCCGGTCTCCGCGCCGCCGGCGTCGGTGGCGCCCGTGTCGGCACCGCCGCCCGCGCCGTCGTCCGCGCGGCCGCCACGTCCGACGACATCGCCGCCGCCCTCATTCCCCTCCGCCTGACGGGAACACCGGCGGCTGCGATCCTCTCCCTCTTCCCCACCGACAAGAACACGAGACGCCCACGATGCAAACCGAACTCGCCCCCGAATTCCAGGGCACGGCCGATGGTCGCGAAGCCGAGGCCATCCTGCGCAAGTGCGTGCATTGCGGCTTCTGCACCGCCACCTGTCCCACCTACCAGCTGCTCGGCGACGAGCTCGACGGCCCGCGCGGACGCATCTACCTGATGAAGCAGGTGCTCGAAGGCAAGCAGCCCACGCGCGCCACGCAACTCCACCTCGACCGCTGCCTGACCTGCCGCAACTGCGAGACCACCTGCCCGAGCGGCGTGCAGTACGGCCACCTGGTCGACATCGGCCGCCGGATCGTCGACGAGAAGGTGCCGCGCCCGGCCGCCGAGCGGGCCACGCGCTGGCTGCTCAAGGAGGGCCTGACCTCGCCGCTGTTCGCCCCGGCGATGAAGCTCGGCCAGTCGGTGCGCGGCCTGCTGCCGGACAAGCTCAAGGCCAAGGTGCCGGCGCGCCAGGACGCCGGGCGCTGGCCCACCGCCACGCACGCGCGCAAGGTGCTGATGCTCGCGGGCTGCGTGCAGCCGTCGATGATGCCCAACATCAACGGCGCCACCGCGCGCGTGCTCGACGCGGCCGGCATCCAGACCGTGGTCGCATCGACGGCCGGCTGCTGCGGCGCGGTGAAGTTCCATCTGAACGACCACGAAGGCGGCCGGGCCCACATGCGCGTCAACATCGACGCCTGGTGGCCGTACGTGGCGCGCGGCGAGGTCGAGGCGATCGTCATGAACGCCTCGGGCTGCGGCGTCACGGTGCGCGACTACGGCCACATCCTGAAGGACGACGCGGCCTACGCCGCCAAGGCGAAGCGCATCGCCGAACTCACGCGCGACCTGAGCGAGCTGCTGCCCGAACTCGTGCCGGTGCTCAAGGCCCGCGTGCGCGCGCCCGAGGGCGTCGTCGCCTACCACCCGCCCTGCACGCTGCAGCACGGCCAGAAGCTGCGCAACGGCGTCGAGGTGAACCTGCGCGCGCTGGGCTTCGACGTGCAGGTCGCCAAGGCCGAGGCGCACCTGTGCTGCGGCTCGGCCGGCACGTACTCGGTGCTGCAGCCCGAGCTCGCCTACCCGCTGCGCGACCGCAAGCTGGGGCACCTGAACCAGCTGCAGCCGACCGCCATCGCCTCGGCCAACATTGGCTGCATCACGCACCTGCAGAGCGGCAGCGCGGTGCCGGTGCGGCACTGGGTCGAGCTGCTCGACGCGGCACTGGCGCCGGCCTGAACGGGTCGCCGTCGCCACCGCCGGACGACGATGTCCGCTGGCGGACGACGCACGGCACCGCGCCGGTCGGGTCGAATCGGCGCTCAAGCCATTCGAGGAGCACCTCCGCCATGCCGAGCACGTCCCGTCTGATCCGTTCGATTTCCGTCTCCACCGTCGTCCGCCGTGGCGCCTTCGCGCGCACCGCCGTCCTCGCGCTGGCGGCCGGGCTGGGCGGCCTGGCCCTGTCGGCCCATGCCCAGGTGCCGCCGATGCGCGGCGAGGGTGTCGCGCGCCACGCCTGCGGCGGCATCGGCTCCGACGAGTCGACCGCGATGCGCCTGGCGATGAAATCCCATCCGCTGTCGCTGCTGTTCGCGCGTGCCGACGGCGCCTACGTGGCGGACGTCGACGTCACCATCCGCGACGCCAAGGGCGACACCGCGCTGGCGCTGCGCGCGGCCGGTCCGATCTGCCTGGTCGACCTGCCCGCCGGGCGCTACGGCGTCGAGGCGCGGGCCGACGGCCGCACGCTGACGCACGAGGTGACGCTGGGCGGCATGCCGGCGACGGCGGATTTCCGGTTCTAGGCCGCGAGACCGCCTCGGGGCGAGAGCCGGCGAGGGGTCACGCGCACGGCGCGCTCAAGCCGGCGGGGATGCGGCCAGTGCCGCCTCGATGTCGCCGGCCAGCGAGGCCGGCTTGTCCAGCGGCGCATAGCGCCGGACCACCCGGCCGTCGCGCCCGACCAGGAACTTCGTGAAGTTCCACTTGATGGCTTCCGTGCCCAGCAGGCCCGGCTTCTCGTGCGTCAGCCAGCGGTAGAGCGGCAATGCGTGGTCGCCGTTGACGTCGACCTTGTGCATCATCCGGAAGCTCACGCCGTGGTTGCGCCGGCAGAAGGCGCCGATCTCGGCATCGCTGCCCGGGTCCTGGGCGCCGAACTGGTTCGACGGAAAGCCCAGCACCACCAGGCCCTGCTCGGCGTAGGTGCGGTGCAGGATTTCCAGGCCGTCGAACTGGGGCGTGAAGCCGCACTGGCTGGCCGTGTTGACGATCAGCAGCACCCGGCCGCGGAAGGCGTCGAACGCCACCCGCTGCCCCTCGATGTCGTCGGCCTCGAAGTCGTAGATCGTCGGTTCGTCGTTCATCGCGAGGGTCAGTGATGCTTGTCGCTGCGGGCGATCGCCAGGAGGTGCTCGACCTCTTCCGGGTAGCGCCGCAGGTTGTTCTGGTGCCAGCGGCGGATCAGCCACATGAAGCCCGCGACCACGATGCCGAAGGCGGTGATCGCCGTGTACGCCGACAGGCCCAGCCCCGTGCAGGCGGTGTAGAACGCGCCCAGCACCAGGATGCAGGCCTGCTCGTTGAAGTTCTGCACCGCGATCGAGCGGCCCGCGCCCATCAGGTTGTGGCCGCGGTGCTGCAGCAGGGCGTTCATCGGCACCACCAGGAAGCCGCCGAAGCCGCCCAGCAGGATCAGGAACGGCACCGCCACCCAGATGTTGCCGATGAAGTTCATGCCGATCACCAGCAGCCCCATGCCGATGCCCAGCGGGATCACGCGCGTGGCCATGTCCAGGCGCATGCGCATCGACGCCACGATGGCGCCCACGGCGGTGCCGATGGCCACCACGCCGGTCAGCGAGGAGGCCTGCGCCGTGTTGTAGCCCAGGGCGAGCGAGGCCCAGGCCAGCACGATGTACTTGAGGTTGCCGCCCGCGCCCCAGAACAGCGTGGTCGTCGCCAGCGAGATCTGGCCGAGCTTGTCGCGCCACAGCCGCATGTTGCATTGCCAGAAATCCGGCAGCAGCGCGACGACGTTGCGCGCCATGCCGTGCTGCGGATTGGCGCGCAGGGGACGCATCTCGACGCCGGTGTGCGGGATGCGTGTGTTGAACCAGGCCGCCAGCGCGTAGATGAAGATCAGCATCGAGATCGCGGCCTCGGGCGGCGTGTCGATGGCGGTGTCGATGACCGGGAAGTCCAGCGCCAGCAGGTGGCTCGACACCATGTGGCCGACGAGCTGCCCGCCCAGCACGATGCCCAGGATGATCGAGGCGATGGTCAGGCCCTCGATCCAGCCGTTGGCCTTGACCAGCTGCGACGACGGCAGCAGTTCGGTGAGGATGCCGTACTTGGCCGGCGAGTACGCCGCCGCGCCCAGCCCGACCACCGCGTAGGCCAGCAGCGGGTGCGAGCCGAACAGCATCATCAGGCAGCCCGCCACCTTGATGGCGTTGCTGGCGAACATGACCTTGCCCTTGGGAAAGGCGTCGGCGAAGGCTCCCACCAGGGGCGCCAGCGCGACGTAGAAGAGCGTGAAGATCGGCACCAGCGCGGCGCGCTGCCACTCGGGCGCGCCCGAGGTTCGCATCAGTTCGACGGCAGCCACGAAGAGCGCGTTGTCGGCCAGCGACGAGAAGAACTGGGCCGACATGATGGTGTAGAAACCGCGCTTCATCGATGGGCTGGCTGGCCAGTGGACTGGCGTGTGGGGCGGGAAAAACGCGTCTTAAGTAAAAAGAACGCACGTTCGTGAAGGCGGTTATAGCATGGGGTGAAATGCCAAAATCAGGCGCAAAACCCCAGGGTTCCTGCGTGTTGCGTGCAGGAATTCACGGGTTCCGTCATCCCCATCCAGAGGTTCTCCGCCCGTGCCCCGCCCCATTCTCGCCACCGTTCATTCCGACGCATTGCGCCACAACCTCGACCGCGCGCGCCGCTCGGCGCTCGATGCCCGCGTGTGGGCGGTGGTCAAGGCCGATGCCTACGGCCACGGCATCGAGCGCGTGTTCGACGGCTTCCGCGGCGCCGACGGCTTCGCGCTGCTGGACCTGGCCGAGGCCGAGCGCGTGCGCGCCCTGGGCTGGCGCGGTCCGGTGCTGCTGCTCGAGGGCGTCTTCGAGCCACGCGACCTCGAACTCTGCTCGCGCCTGGGCCTCTGGCACACGGTGCACAGCGACGCGCAGATCGACATGCTCGCCGCGCACAAGACGCAGGTGCCGCAGCGCGTGTTCCTGAAGATGAACTCCGGCATGAACCGCCTGGGCTTCGCGCCCGATCGCTACCGCGCCGCCTGGACGCGCCTGAACGCGCTGCCCCAGGTCGACGAGATCTCGCTCATGACGCACTTCAGCGATGCCGACGGCGCGCGCGGCATCGACGAGGCGCTGGCCGTCTTCGAGCGCGTGACGCAGGACCTGCCGGGCGAGCGCTCGATCGCCAACAGCGCGGCCGTGCTGCGCCATGCCGACCGCACGCGCGCCGACTGGGTGCGCCCGGGCATCGTGCTCTACGGCAGCGCGCCGGACTTCCCCGCGCACGACAGCGCGCACTGGCAGCTGCGTCCCGGCATGACGCTGGCGACGAAGCTCATCGGCGTGCAGTCGCTCGCACCCGGCGCGACGGTGGGCTACGGCTCGAACTTCGTCGCCGACGCCGACATGACCATCGGCGTCGCCGCGGTCGGCTACGCGGACGGCTACCCGCGCCATGCGCCCACCGGCACGCCGGTGCTGGTCGATGGCGTGCGCACCCGGGTGGTCGGGCGCGTGAGCATGGACATGGTGACGGTCGACCTCGAGCCGGTGCTGCGCGCGCGCGGCGGCGCCGGCGCGGCGCGCGCGCCGGGCATCGGCAGCGAGGTCACGCTGTGGGGCCGCGCGGCCGACGGCGCCGTGCTGCCGATCGACGAGGTGGCGCACGCGGCCGGCACGGTGGGTTACGAGCTGATGTGCGCGGTGGCGCCGCGCGTGCCGGTGGTCGTGGGCGACTGAGGAGACCGGCGCCGGGGCCCTCAGTACAGGCCGCGCTGGCGCGCCTGCAGCCGGGCCAGTCCGAACAGCGCGTCGGTGAACGGCGTCTCGACGCCGGTGAGCCGCCCGAGCTCGCGCACCGCACCCACCAGCGCGTCGAGTTCGACCGCGCGGCCGGCCTCCACGTCCTGCAGCATCGAGGTCTTGAAGGCGCCGAGCTTGCGCGTCACCGCGTGGCGGTCCTCCGGGCTGTCGGTGATGGGCAATCCGATGCGCGCGCCGATCTCGCGCGCCTCGCACATGACGGTGGAGATGAAGCCGCGCACCAGTTCGTCGTCCATGATGAGGTCGGTGGTGGCGCCGGTGAGCGCGCTGACCGGGTTGACGGTCATGTTGCCCCAGAGCTTGAACCAGACGTCCTTCTGGATCTGCGGCGACACGCGCGCCTCGATGCCGCCGCGCGCGAGCAGCGCCGCGAGGTCGCGCACGCGCGACGTCGCCTCGCCCGAGGGCTCGCCCAGCAGCAGGCCGTTGCCGAAGTGGTGGCGCACCACGCCCGGCGCGTCGAGCGAGCAGCTCGCGTGCACCACGCCGCCGATCACGTGGCGCGCGGGGATCGCCGCCGCGATGGCGCCGTCGGGGTCGACCGCCGCCAGCCGCGTGCCGGCCAGCGCGCCGCCGAAGCCGCCGTCGAGGAACCACCACGGCACACCGTTCATGGCCGTCAGCACGATCGTGTCGTCGCCCAGCAGGGGCGCGATGCGCGCGGCCACGCCGGCGAGCGCCGGCGCCTTCACCGCGATCACGACCAGGTCCTGCACGCCCAGTTCGGCCGGGTCGTCGGTCGCGTGCACGGCGAAACGCTCGCGCGTCGAGCCCTCTCCCTCGCCGCCGGGCGCGCCGCGCACCAGCGACAGGCCTTCGTGGCGCAGCGCGCCGAGCGTCGCGCCGCGCGCCACCACGTGGAGCGGCACGCCCGCGCGCGCCAGTGCCGCGCCGATCCAGCCGCCGATGGCGCCGGCGCCGTAGATGCAGGCCTTCATGCCGGGTCCCGCGTCAGGCCTCGGCGGTGAAGCCGACCTTCTTCACGATCGGGCCCCACTTGGCGGTGTCCTTCTTGAGCAGCGCCATGAGTTCCTCGGGCGAGGAGGACATCGCTTCCAGGCCGAAGGTGCCCAGGCCGTCGATCACGTCCTTGGAGGCCAGCGCGGCGCGCATGGACGCGTTCAGGCGCGCGACCAGTTCGGGCGACGCCTTGGCCGGCAGGAAGAAGGCGAACCACTCGCTGTGCGCCATGTCGGGGATGCCCTGTTCGCCGAAGGTCGGCACGTCCGGCGCGAAGCGGCTGCGCTTCTCGCCCGAGACGCCCAGGATGCGCACCTTGCCGCTGGCCAGGTGCTGCGTGATGTCGCCGACGGGGCCGGAGACGGCCGAGACGTTGCCCCCCAGCAGGTCGAGCATGGCCGGCTGCGTGCCGCGGTAGGCCGCGTGCTTGAGCTCGACGCCGGCGCCCTTGCCCAGCAGCGCGCCGATGAAGTGGGGCGTCGAGCCCGCGGCCGGCGAGCCGAAGTTGGCGCCCGCCGGGTTGGCCTTGGCCCAGGCGAGGAAGTCGGGCACCGTCTTCACGTTCGCCGGCACCGACGGGCCGACGGCGAAGCCGAAGTCGAACGAGCAGCCCAGCGAGACCGGCGTCAGGTCGGTGGCGAAGTCGTAGGGCAGCTTCTTGTAGATGTGCGGATAGATCGTGAGCATCGACGTCGGCGTCTGCAGGATCGCCGTGCCGTCGGCCGGCCGGCCCTTGACGTAGCCGATGGCGATCTGGCCGCCGGCGCCGGTGCGGTTCTCGACCACCACGGTCTTCGCGAAGTCGGGCGCCAGCTTGAGGGCGATGCGCCGGCAGATGTTGTCGGAGGTGCCGCCGGCGGCGAAACCGGTGACGATGGACGCGGTCTCGATGTGCGCGCCGGACGCCTGCGCGAAGGCCGTCCGGCCGATGCCGGCGAGCAGGGCGGCGGCGCCACCGGCGCCGGTGGTCTGCAGCATTTGGCGGCGGGTGAAGGTCATGGGGGATGTCTCCGTCGGGATGGTTGGAATCGGTGGATGCGGCGGATTTTCCGGCAAGCCGCGTGAGGGCGCCCCCACGTTTACGCCACGTCTGCCTTGCTCCGGCGGCATACCCGGCACCGGTCTTTCGGCCTCCCTACACTCCCTCGATGGCCAAGGAAAAAACCAACTACGTCTGCAGCACCTGCGGCGGCACCAGCGCGAAATGGCTGGGCAAGTGTCCGCACTGCGGCGCCTGGAACACCCTCGTCGAACAGGTGGCGCAGGCCGCCGGCGGCGGTCCGGCCAACAACCGCTTCAGCGCGCCCTTCGCGGCGCTGGCGGGCACCAGCGAGATCGCGGTGCTCTCGGAGATCCAGGCCAGCGACGTCGACCGCACGCCCACGGGCATCGACGAGCTCGACCGCGTGCTCGGCGGCGGCATCGTGCCCGGCGGCGTGACGCTCATCGGCGGCGACCCGGGCATCGGCAAGTCGACCCTGCTGCTGCAGGCCGTCGACGCCCTGCAGCGCGCCGGGCAGAACGCGCTCTACGTCACCGGCGAGGAGAGCGGCGCGCAGGTCGCGCTGCGCTCGCGGCGGCTCGGGCTGGACCACTCGCAGGTGCAGGTGCTGCCGGAGATCCAGCTGGAGAAGATCATCGCCACGCTCGACGCCCACCGCCCGGCCATCGCGGTGATCGACTCGATCCAGACCGTCTACTCCGACCAGCTCACCTCCGCGCCCGGCTCGGTGGCGCAGGTGCGCGAGTGCGCGGCGCACCTCACGCGCTTCGCCAAGGCCAGCGGCACGGCGATCGTGCTGGTCGGCCACGTCACCAAGGAGGGCGCCCTGGCCGGCCCGCGCGTGCTGGAGCACATGGTCGACACGGTGCTGTACTTCGAGGGCGACACCCATTCGAGCTTCCGCCTGGTGCGCGCCATCAAGAACCGCTTCGGCGCGGTCAACGAGATCGGCGTCTTCGCCATGACCGAGCGCGGCCTGAAGGGCGTGGCCAACCCGAGCGCGATCTTCCTGAGCCAGCATGCCGAGCCGGTGCCCGGCAGCGTCGTGCTGGTCACGCTGGAGGGCACGCGGCCGATGCTGGTGGAGATCCAGGCGCTGGTCGACAGCGGCGGGCCGAGCCCGCGCCGGCTGTCGGTGGGCCTGGACCGCGACCGTCTGGCGATGCTGCTGGCCGTGCTGCACCGCCACGCCGGCATCGCCTGCATGGACCAGGACGTGTTCGTCAACGCGGTGGGCGGCGTGCGCATCACCGAACCGGCGGCCGACCTGGCGGTGATGCTGGCGATCACGTCGAGCCTGCGCGGCAAGCCGTTGCCCAAGGGCTTCATCGCCTTCGGCGAGGTCGGCCTGGCCGGCGAGGTGCGGCCGGCGCCGCGCGGCCAGGAGCGGCTGAAGGAAGCCGCCAAGCTCGGCTTCAGCGTCGCCGTGGTGCCCCGGGCCAACGCGCCGAAGAAGCCGATCGAGGGGCTGGAGATCCATGCCGTCGAGCGCGTGGAGGAGGCGATGGAGGTGGTGCGGCGGCTGCAATCCTGAGCTCCGGCATGTGGTCATCCCTCATCGGCACGCGCGATGGCGCACCGACAATGCGCGTCATGAATCTCCAGAAAGTCTTCGTTCCGGTCGCCGGTCTGGTCGTGCTCGGCTTCGCCTGGCGCCAGTACGGCTGGCCCGGCGTGGCGGTGGTCGCCGGCGGCATCGTGATGTTCCTGCTGCTGCACTTCACGCGCACGATGACCGTGCTCAAGCGCGCCGCGACCCGGCCGATCGGCTACGTCGCCAGCGCCGTGATGCTCAACGCCAAGCTCAAGCCGGGCGTGACACTGCTGCACGTGGTGGCGATGACGCGCTCGCTCGGCGAGCTGCGCTCGGCCCCGGACACCCAGCCCGAGACCTACCGCTGGAAGGACGGCGGCGAGTCGCACGTCGACGGCGTGTTCGTCGACGGCAAGCTGCGCGAGTGGACGCTGGTGCGGCCTCCGACGGCCGACTGACACGCGCCGGCGGGCCGGTCGCCGCACCGGCCCGCAGGACTCAGAAGGGCGCGTCTTCCTCTTCGGTGGCCGCGTCCGTCGGTGCCGCCGGCCCGGGCGCCGCCGTCTTGGCCGGTGCCCCGATCGTGTCGTTCGCATCCTTCGTCACCGACGGCATGTCGGCGGCCGACAGGCCCAGCGCCGCCTCGCCGCCGAGCGCCTCCAGCAGTTCCGGCACCAGCTGGCCGAGCTCGCCCGTGGCGATGGCCGCGTCGGCGTCGAAGTTGTCCTCCTTCTTCCCGTCCGCCGCGCGGTCGGTGCTTTCCAGGAAGGCGATCTTGCGGATCTGCATGCCCTCGGTCAGTTCGAAGGACACGCGGTCGTCCCAGGTCATGGCCAGGCGCGTGGGTCGCTTGCCGGCGGCGATGTGCTGGCGCACCTCCTCGATGTCGAGCGGGTGCTTGGCATAGCGCACCACCGATTTCGACTCGTCCGTGGCGCGCAGCTCGCACTCGCGGTCGATGGTGAAGCCCGCCGGCGGCTCCTGCGTCGAGAGCCAGTTCGCCATCGCGGCGGCCGGCTCGACGAGGGTGTTGATCTGCGTCACCGCGAAGCCCTCGAACGCCTTGACCAGGCCGGTCACGACCTCGTCGGCGCGCGCCGCGTTGGCGACGTTGACGATCAGCCGGCGCTCGGCGGGGTCAATCCACACCGCGATGCGGGCGTGGCGCGTGAAGGCCATCGGCAGCAGCTCGTGGGTGATGTCCTCCTTGAGCTCCTTCTTTTCCTTCTTGCCGGGCTTGCGGCCGGTGGCGGCCTCGATCTGCGCGCAGCGCTCGTCGACCTTGCGGCGCACCACCGAGCCCGGCAGCGTCTTGGACTCGACCATGAATTCCAGGATCCACTGACCGCCCACCGATTCGACGAGCAGGCCGTGCTCGTCGCCGCGCGGGCCGACCCAGCCGGCGGACTTCTCCTGCGAGGGCGTGCAGGGCACGAAGCGCTGGGCCGCGAGCGCCTCCTCGGCGTCCGAGAGCGACTGCGACCAGGGCGCCTCGATGCGATAGACGATGACGTTCTTGAATACGGACACGGGATGCAACCTTTATCTGGCGATGGACGGAACGGGCCATTGTCGTCGCGCCCGTGCGTCCGGCCGCCAGCGCACCGGCGCACGTCCGCCGTAAAATCGCGGGCTTTGCGACGCCCCGTCGCCCTCCCCCCAAAGGACAAGAAATGAGCGTGCTCCCCCCCTCGCTGGACGACCGCGACGGCAAGATCTGGATGGATGGCCAACTCGTGGAGTGGCGCGACGCCAAGATCCACGTCCTCACGCACACGCTGCACTACGGCTGCGGTGCCTTCGAAGGCGTGCGGGCCTACAAGACGGTCGACGGCACCGCCATCTTCCGCCTGGAGGAGCACACCGAGCGCCTGTTCAACAGCGCCAAGATCCTGCGCATGAAGCTGCCCTTCACGCGCGAGGAACTCATGGAGGCGCAGAAGCAGGTCGTGCGCGAGAACCAGCTGGAGAGCTGCTACCTGCGCCCGCTGGTCTGGATCGGCTCGGAGAAGCTCGGCGTCAGCCCGCGCGGCAACACCATCCACGCGATGGTCGCGGCCTGGGCCTGGGGTGCGTACCTCGGCGAGGAAGGCCTCAAGCGCGGCATCCGCGTGAAGACGTCGAGCTACACGCGTCACCACGTCAACATCACCATGACGCAGGCCAAGGCCGTGAGCAACTACAGCAACTCGATCCTGGCCAACATGGAGGCGCTCGACGACGGCTACGACGAGGCGCTGCTGCTCGACGCCAGCGGTTTCGTCTCCGAGGGCGCGGGCGAGAACGTCTTCATCGTCAAGGGCGACACCATCTACACGCCCGACCTCTCGGCCGGCGCGCTCAACGGCATCACCCGCAACACGATCCTGCACATCGCCAAGGACCTCGGCATCGAGGTCGTGCAGAAGCGCATCACGCGCGACGAGGTCTACATCGCCGACGAGGCCTTCTTCACCGGCACCGCCGCCGAGGTCACGCCGATCCGCGAACTCGACCGCGTGGAGATCGGCAACCGCGGCGACGGCGGCTCGCGCGGCCCGGTGACCGAGAAGGTGCAGAGCGCCTTCTTCGACATCGTCAACGGCAGGAATCCCAAGTACGCCCACTGGCTCGCGAAGGTCTGAACGCCATGAGCAACACCACCTCCAGCCCCGTCCCCCGTCCCGTCGCCGTCGTCGAGGTGCGCGCCAGCGACCTCAACCACCAGGGCGGCGTGTTCTGCCCGAGCCCCCTGGCCGACATGAAGCTCTGGAACACGCATCCGAAGGTCTACCTCGACGTCGCCCGCACTGGCGAGGCGCGCTGTTCCTACTGCGGCACCGTCTACCGGCTCAGGGCCGGCGAGTCCGTCTCGCACGGCCACTGAGCCCGGGCACGGACGGTGCCGGCGGCGACGTTCGCCGTGCCGTCGCGCCGCCAGCGCGCCGGCAGCAGGCCGTCCCACGGCGCGCCCGGCTCGTGGGCCAGGCGCAGGTAGACGAAGGTCATCCACAGCATGCCCAGGCCGATCTGGGCGTCGCGCATGGCCGAATTCACGCTGGTGGCGATCGCCATCGCGATCATGGCGACGAAACCCAGCCGGCCGGCCAGGTCCGGCCGGCGCCAGCCCTGCCAGAGCCCGACCAGCAGGATCGCCAGCAGCGTCAGCGCCCCCGGCACCCCGGCCTGCGCGCCCATCCACAGGAAGTCGTTGTGCGGCATGTTGTAGTCGGCCAGCAGCGCCGGGCCCCGCGCGTGCCACTGGTCGGTCCAGCCGCCGATGCCCCAGCCGGCGAAGGGCCGGTCGATCATCATGCGCGCGGTGTCGCGGTACATGTAGAAGCGCACGACCCAGCTGCCCTCCGACACCGCGCCGCCCTGCGCGGCCTCGATCTCCTGGATGCCCAGCGCCACTTTCTGCTGCACCTGCGGCGACTGCCACAGCGCCATCGCCGCCACCGCTCCGCCGATCGCCAATGCCACCGCCAGCGTGCGCAGCTGGCGCCGCCACTGGTGCACGCAGGCCGCCGGCACGGCCACCAGCAGCGCCAGCAGCGAGGTGCGCGAGGTCAGCCAGGCCGTGATGACCAGCCCGGCGAGGGCCATCAGCGCGAACGCCGCCAGGGCGCGGCCGGGCCGATGCGCGCCGCGCTCGCCGAACTGCGCCAGGCCCGCCACGGCGGCGGTGGCGCCGAACAGCGTGAACAGCAGGGCGTTGTTGATCGACTTGTTGCCTTCCACCTCCAGCGTGGCGCGCCACAGCGTCCACAGCGGGAAGCCGACCGTGCGGTAGAGCAGCACGATCGCCAGGCTGCCCAGCGCGGCGACGAAGAAGCCGCGCACCACCCGGATCGCCTCGTCCCGGTCGAGCGAGAGCGCCATCAGCATGGTCAGCGCGATGCGCATCCCGTGCCAGAGGTTCGACGGCGTCTGCGGGTAGTGCGGACCGATGGCGAAGACCACCAGCGTCCAGCCGACGTAGGCGACGATCGGCCACCACAGCGGCGAGGCGCGCAGTCGCGCGGCGCGTTCGCGCACGCCACCGGCGGCCAGCAGGGCGACGAGCAGGAGCGTGGCGGCCAGGTAGTTCACACCCACCGGCGCGAACACCGCCAGCCCCCAGAACATGGCCGCGGGGCCGACGATGGACGATCTCATGCCGGGTATTTTCCCATTGCCGCCGGAGCGCTCCGCCGGCGCCGCCGCGGCGTCCGCGGCCCTCATGCCAGCGGACGGGGCAGCGCGATCACGAAGCTCGCGCCGCCGCCCGGGCGGTCCTCGCAGGCGACCGTGCCGCCGTGGCGCTCGACGATCGATTTGACCAACGCCAGTCCCAGGCCGACGCCGCCCTCGCGCTCGCTGGCGCCGGGCAGGCGGTAGAAGGGCTCGAAGATGCGCTCGCGCAGGGCGGCGGGCACGCCGGGACCGCGGTCGTCGACATGGATGCGCGCGAAGCGCTCGGTGGCGTCGAGCCGCACGGAGATGTCGCCCGCGCCGTAGCGCCGCGCGTTCTCCAGCAGGTTGCGGATGGCGCGGCGCAGCAGCCGCGGCACGCCGCTGACCGTCAGCGCGGCGTTGTCGGTGCCCTCGGCCAGGTCCAGTTCGGCCTCGGTGCGGGCGCATTCCTCGGCCGCCAGGCCGGTCAGGTCGACCGCCTCGACCGTGCCCATGTCGGCCTCGCGGGCGTCGAGCCGGCTCGACAGCAGGATCTCGTCGATGAGCTGGTCGAGCTCGCCGATGTTGCGCGCGATCTCCCCGCGCGCGCCGTCGTTCGGCCGCCCGCCGCCGCCCATCAGCTCCAGCCCCATGCGGATGCGGGTGAGCGGCGAGCGCAGCTCGTGCGAGGCGTTGGCCAGCAGCGACTTGTGCGAGCGCACCAGGGTCTCGATGCGCGCGGCGGCGGCGTTGAAGCGGCGCGCCAGGTCGGCGACCTCGTCCTGGCCATCCTCGGGCACGCGCGCGGCGAGGTCGCCCTCGCCCCAGCGCTGCACGCCGCGCTGCAAGGCCTCCAGGCGCTGCGTGAGGCGCCGCACGATCGGGAACAGCCCGATCGCCACCGCCAGCCCGACCAGGCCCATGAGCCAGAAGAAGCCGGTCTGCGGCCGCACCCAGGGGGGCGGTCCGCCGCCCCGGTCGGGGCGCGGGCCGAACTGCATCTGGAAGGCCTGCCCGTCCTTGAGCGTGACGGTGAACTCGAGCGGCTCGCCCGGCCGGCTGGTGCGCAGCGACTCGCCGGTGCCGATCACGCGGTCCTGCGCGTCGCGCAGCACCACCTCGCGCGGCAGCGGCGCCGCGCGCTGCTCGTCGGCCATCTGCCAGGCCCAGCCCGCCGCCAGCGCGACCACCGCCACGCCGGCGAGCACCGCCAGCCAGATGCGCACGTAGAGGTGGCGCGTGAAGAGCCCGACCACGGACTCAGTCCTGCTGCTTGGCGAAGACATAGCCCACGCCGCGCACGGTCAGGATGCGCTTGGGGTTCTTGGCATCGGCCTCGATGGCCGCGCGGATGCGGCCCATGTGCACGTCGATGGAGCGGTCGAAGGCCTCCAGCTCGCGCCCGCGCACGGCCTCCATGATCTGATCGCGCGTGAGCACGCGGCCGGCGCGCTCGGCCATGGCCACGAGCAGGTCGAACTGGTAGGAGGTGAGTTCGGCCGGCGCGCCGCCGACCGTGACGGTGCGGCTGTTGCGGTCGATCTCCAACGAGCCGAAGCGCATCAGCAGGTTCTCGGCGGCGGCCGCGTCGGCGGCGTTGCCGCCGTGCAGGCCGCCCTCGCCGCGCCGGCGCAGCACGGCGCGGATGCGCGCGAGCAGCTCGCGCGGCTCGAAGGGCTTGGGCAGGTAGTCGTCGGCGCCGATCTCCAGGCCGATGATGCGGTCCATCGGATCGCCCTTGGCCGTCAGCATCAGGATCGCCACGCGCGAGAGCGCCCCGGGCAGGGCGCGGATGCGGCGGCACACCTCCAGGCCGTCGATGTCCGGCAGCATCAGGTCGAGGATCACCAGGTCGGGCGAACGCTGCTGCAGCTGCTCGATGCCGCTCGTGCCGTCGGCCGCGTGCGCGAAGGCGAAGCCCGATTGCGTCAGGTACTCGCTCACCATCTGCGCCAGGCGGGCGTCGTCTTCGATCATCAGGAGTTGGGGGGTGCTCATGCGGGCCATGATGATTCGCGGCCGGCAAGCCGGCTTGAATGCGCCGTAAAGATGGGGTAAATGGCGTGACCGGACGCCCGCGCCGGTCGCTGGCTCCCGGGGGCGGTCATTCTCGATGGTCTCCGAAGCGTCTTCGCAGGCCGGTGTTCAGGCCGCTTCGGCGGTCGCGACGTCCATGCCGAAGAGCATCGGTCGCGCCGCGCTGCCGGCGGCCTCGGCGCGACGGGTGGCCGGGCCCGGCGCGTCCAGCAGGGCGTCGAGCGCCTCGGCGGCCAGGCCGGGATGGCCCTGTCGCGCCCGCGCGAGGATCTCGCCGGCCAGCGCGCGCAGCTGGTCCAGCGCGGCGCGCATGCGCTCGACGAAGGCCTCGTCGTCCAGGGTGTCGTTCAGGCTGCGGTTGAGTTCGGCGAACCACGGCAGCTTCGACTGGTCGAGCATCACGGCCGGGTTCTTCTTCTCGGTGACGTCCGACCACGCGCGCAGGAAGTCCTGCACGGCGACATTGAGCTGCTGGCACTGCAGCATCTCGTCCTTCACGCGGCCGAGCAGGGCCAGGTCGGTCAGGCGGTCGTGGAAGAAGATCCGCGAGAGCACGGCCCAGTAGTAGGTGTAGTCCCAGATCACCTTCACCGGCAGCACCTCCGGATCGCCGAAGAGGCCGTACTGGTCCTGGTAGAGCGCCAGGGTGCTCTCGTAGAACGAGTGGTAGATCTGGTCGTAGAGCTGGGCGCGCGCTGCGACCGAATGGCCGGCGCGGTCGTGCGCGATCAGGTCGCAGATGTAGGTGTTGCCGATGGCGATGAAGTCGCTGCCGGGCGAATAGAACGGGTCGAGGAACAGCCCCGCCTCGCCCGTGAGCGCCCAGCGGTCGCCCGAGAACACCTGCTTGCAGCCGTAGGAGAACTTGCGGAAGAAGGCGAAGTCCTGGAGTTTGTCGCGCTGGCCGTCGAGCTCGTCGAACAGGCGCGGCTGGTAGGTCGCGAGCCAGGTCATCGCCTTGTCGAAGGTGTCGATGGTGTCGAGCGGGTGGTACCGGGGGTCGGCCACGATGCCCACCGAGTGCGATCCCGAGGCCAGCGGGATCAGCCAGACCCAGTAGCCCGCGCCGACCAGGTGGTTGGTCGAGAGCCAGCGCGCCTGCGGGTCGCAGCGCTCGCGCCACTGCGGGTCATCGCTCCACGCGTCGAGGGTGATGCGCTCGCCGATGCGGAACCACACGGCGTTGACGTCGTGCGCGTTCGGTTCGGCCAGGCCCAGCTTGCGCTTGATGATGCCGGCGCGGCCGCAGGCGTCGACCACCCAGCGCGCCTCGATGGCGTGGGTTGCGCCGTCCTTCGTCCAGCTCAGGCGGTGCGGCGTGTGCGCGTCCTCGGCCAGGTCGAGCTGGCGCACCATCGCGTGGTCGAGGAATTTCACGCCGCGCCGCGCGGCCTCTTCGGCGAGGTAGTTCTCGAAGATGCCGCGATCGATCTGGTAGCTGGGCACCGACATGTAGCGGCTGGCGCCGACCTCGGTCACCCGGTCGATGTCGCGCCGGCCCTCGCTGAAGAAGAAGCGGAAGCCGAACTTGCGCAGCTGCTCGCCCTGCAGGTGCGGCTTCAGGCCCAGCACGGTGTCGAAGTAGTGCGCGCCGATCTCCACCGACGACTCGCCCACCTTGTGCGTCGCATGCGGCACCGGGTGCGCGCGGCGTTCGAGCACCAGCACGTCGATGTCGCCGAACCGGCGCTTGAGCTGCAGCGCGAGCGTCAGGCCGGCGAGGCCGCCGCCCATGATGACCACGTCGTGCATGGCGGTGTCACCGGGTCGGGTGGGCGGAGCGTCTTGGAGCATGGTTCTCGTCACTGGTGGCTGTGGAACTGCAGCCTCAGGGAAAGTCGGGCTGCCAGCGGCATCGATACCGTCGCCGGGAAGGCACCGGTGTCCGCCAATGCCTCGAACAACGGTAACGCATCGGCCATCGCGTTGCCCGCCAGGGCCTGCGCGGCGACCGAGCGCGGCGTGGCGGCCGTCGCCTCGCCGGGCTCGAGCGACCAGTCGAAGGCGGCGACGGTGCGCTCGGTGCGCTCGGGCGCGACCACCAGCGCCACGGCCAGCAGGCCGCGGCTGGTCGTCACCGAGGCCAGCGCGCCGACCGCCGGCATGTCGTAGCCCACCAGCAGCACCGGCCGAGCGTCGGCGGCGCACTGCGCGGCGGCCTCCAGCAGGCCGGCGGCGAAGGTGGATTCGTAGGCCGCGAGCGAGTTGCTCGCCGCCATGCAGCCCGTGCCGATGGTCCAGTAGCCCACGGCGGCGTTGTGCACCGAGTTGTGGAACTTGATCGGCGAGAGCAGCGTGGGGTCGTTGGCCAGCGTGCCGCACATGTAGTCGTTGATGCCCAGGTCGCCGTGCGCCGAGGCGAACACGCAGGGCAGGTCGCGCGCCTCGCGTCCGGCGGCGGCGACAGCCTGCGCCGCCACCTCCAGCGACAGCGCCACGGTGTCGGGCGCGCGGCGGCGCTCGGCCGGGGCCAGCACCTGCGGCGAGGGCCGCTTGGCCGGCGGATCGACCGGCCCGCCGGCGCCCGTGAAGGCCGCGCGGGCGATGTCCCAGCCCGGCAGCGTCGGCGCCCAGAAGGCCGGGCCCTCGATGTAGAGCGTGGGGGTGCGGTTCGTCGGTATCGCGCTCATGCGGGGAGGTCCTTGCCGAAGATGAGGGAGCAGTTGTTGCCGCCGAAGCCGAACGAATTCGACAGCGCCAGGCGTACGTCGGCGCGCGCGGGTTCGAGCCGGATCTGCGGGCCGCAGTCGGCGTCGAGCACGGTGGTGTTGATGGTGCCGGGCAGGAGGCCGGTCTCCAGCGCCAGCAGGCTGATCACGGCCTCGACGATGCCCGCCGCGCCCAGCGTGTGGCCGGTGAAGCCCTTGGTGGAGCTGGCGTGCGTGGTGGCCGGGAAGCGGCGCTTGACCATCGCGCCCTCGACCTCGTCGTTCTTGGTGCTGGCCGTGCCGTGCATGTTGATGTAGCCGATGTCCTCGGGCGCGACGCCCGCGCGCGCCAGGGCGTCGTCGAGCGCGCGCTCGGCGCCCAGGCCCTGGGGGTGCGGCGTCGACATGTGGTGGGCGTCGCTCGCCTCGCCGTAGCCCAGCAGCAGGAGACGGGCGTCGGCGCCGTCGGCCGCGCCCGCGCCCGCATCCGCATCCGCGCGTTCGAGCAGCGCGAAACCGGCCGCCTCGCCCAGGCTGATGCCGTCGCGTCCGGCGTCGAACGGTCGGCACGGCCGCAGCGACACCAGCTCGAGCGAGTTGAAGCCGTAGAGCACGCTGCCGCACAGCGTGTCGACGCCGCCGACCACCGCCGCGTCGATCAGCCCGAGCCGCATCAGCCGCTCGGCCGAGGCGAAGGCCTTGGCGCTCGACGAGCAGGCGGTGGAGATCGTCTCGTTGGGGCCTTCCAGGCCCAGCGCCTCCTGCACGAACATCGACAGCGAGTGCGGCGTGTGCACGCGCGGGCGGTGCTGGTCGGCGGGGAAGCCGCCGTCGGCGTCGAGCCGGGTGTAGGCGGCCTCGGTCTCGCCGATGCTCGACGTCGAGGTGCCCAGGATCACGGCGATGCGCGCGGGGCCGTACTTCGCGCGCGCGGCGGCCACGGCGTCGAGGAAGCCGTCGGCTTCCAGGCCCAGCCAGGCCAGCCGGTTGTTGCGGCAGTCCCAGGACGCCAGCGCCTCGGGCAGGCGCATCGCCTCCAAGCCGTCGACCCGGCCGATCCAGGTCGGCAGCGGCGGCGGGGGCGTGCGCCCGGGCGCCTCGTCGACGAAATCGTTGGCGCGCAGGCCGCTGCGCGAACTCTCGAGCGCCGCGAGCAGCGACGCCTTGCCGACGCCGACGGCCGAGGTGGCGGTGTAGGCGCTGATCCGGAGGGGTGTGATTCGGTTGGGCACGATGGTGTGAGGAAAGGTTTCCGACGTGGAAAGTTTTGCAGCCTACCAGCAGCCCCGGCCGGCCTGGGGATTCAGGACCCGGAGGCCCCGCGCCGGGCCCGCATGGCGAGCGCCACCAGCACCAGCACCGGCAGCCCCAGCGCGGCGGTGCCGACGAAGAACGGCACGTAGCCGTAGGCGTCGACGAAGCGGCCGGAGTAGCCGGCGATGAACTTCGGCAGCAGCAGCATCAGCGAGCTGAACAGGGCGTACTGCGTGGCCGAGTAGGTGACGTTGGTCAGGCTGGAGAGGTAGGCGATGAAGGCCGCCGAGGCGATGCCGCCGGCGAGGTTGTCGGCCGAGACCACCATCACCAGCATCGTCAGGTCGTGCCCGCGCGTGGCCAGCAGGGCGAACAGCAGGTTGCTCGCCGCGCTGAGCACGGCGCCGAGCATCAGCACGCGCATCACGCCCAGGCGCATCGACAGCACCCCGCCCACGAAGGCGCCCACCAGCGTCATGACCACGCCGAAGACCTTGCTCACCGAGGCCACCTGCTCCTTGGTGAAACCCATGTCGACGTAGAACGGGTTGGCCATGATGCCCATCACGACGTCGCTGATGCGGTAGATGGCGATCAGCGCCAGGATCAGCGCGGCCTGCCAGCCGTAGCGTCCGAAGAAGTCGGCGAAGGGCGCGACCAGCACGTCGTGCAGCCAGGCGGCGGCGTTGCGCGCGCGCGGCAGCGTGCGCCGCGCCGGCTCGGCCGACACGAGCACCGTCAGCACGCCGACGGCCATCGACGCCGCCATGGCGAGGTAGGCGGCCTTCCAGCCGGCATTCTGGTAGCCGGTGGCGCCGGCGAGCTCGGCCCAGGCGGCGATCCACAGCACGCCGGCGCCGGCCCAGATCATCGCCAGGCGGTAGCCGGTCTGGTAGGCGGCGGCCAGGGCGGCCTGCTTGCGCGTCTCGGCCGACTCGATGCGGAAGGCGTCCAGCGCGATGTCCTGCGTCGCCGAGCCGAAGGCCACCAGCACCGCGAAGCCCACGATCGGCCCCAGGCCAGCGCCCGCGCCCGGATCGGTCAGCGCCATGCCGACCAGCCCCGCCACGACCATGCCCTGCGACAGCAGCAGCCAGCCGCGGCGCTGGCCCAGCAGCGTGGTCAGCGGCGGCAGCGGCAGCCGGTCCACCAGCGGCGCCCAGACCCACTTGAAGCCGTAGGCCAGGCCGACCCAGCTCAGGTAGCCGATGGTGGTGCGGTCGATGCCGGCCTCGCGCAGGCGGAAGCTCAGCGTGCCCAGCACCAGCAGCAACGGCAGCCCGGCCGAGAAGCCCAGCGCCAGCATGCGCAGCGTGGCGGGCTCGAGGTAGACGCGCAGCGCCTCGCGCCAGGAGACCGGCGCCACGGACGCGGCGGCGTCGGCGGGCGCGGGGGAGGCGACGGTGTCGGCGGCGGCGACCGGGGAGGGGGAGGACATGGGCGGGCGTGGCTGGAGGAGGGCGAGGGAGCGGACCGGGTGCTGCCGGGCGGCGTCGCGAGGAAGGGGAAACGCCCGATCGGCAGCGGGCGGCGACCGTGACGGCGTCCATTCCCGCACGAAGACGGTGGATGCGCCGGATCGCGCCGCCGGCGGACGGCTGCTTATTATTCCCGCATGTGTTCCAACTGCATGCGCTTATCCGGGCCCTGGCGCGGCCGCCGTTCCTTCCTGCTGCTGGCCGCCGGTGGCGCGGCGTCGGCCCTGGCCGCCGCGCCCGCGCTGGCGCAGGTCAGCGTGGGCAAGTCCTCCGTGGCGCGCAACCTCGTGCCGGCCGACGACATCGAGCAGGCCGGTGCCCAGCAGTACACCGAGCTGACCCTGCAGGCCCGCGCCAAGGGCATGCTGGCCCCGGACGACCACCCGCAGGTCAAGCGCCTGCGCGGCATCGCGGCGCGCCTGACCCCGTTCGCGGCGCAATGGAATCCGCGCGCCGCGCAATGGAAGTGGGAGGTCAACCTGATCGGCAGTCCGCAGATCAACGCCTTCTGCCTGCCCGGCGGCAAGATCGCCTTCTACAGCGGCATCCTGGACCAGCTCAACCTGAGCGACGACGAGGTCGCGATGGTCATGGGCCACGAGATGGCCCACGCCCTGCGCGAGCACGCCCGCGCGCGGGTGGCCAAGAACGCCGGCACCGGCGCGGCGCTGTCGCTCGGCGCGCAGATCCTCGGCCTGGGTCAGGTGGGCGACCTCGCCGCGCGCGCCGGCACGGAACTCATCACGCTCAAGTTCAGCCGCAGCGACGAGACCGACGCCGACCTGGTCGGCCTCGAACTCGCCGCCCGCGCCGGCTACGACCCGCGCGCCTCGGTGACCCTGTGGCGCAAGATGGCCACCGCCTCCAAGAACCAGGGCGGGATCGGCTTCCTGTCGACCCACCCGAGCGGCAGCGACCGCATCCGCATCCTCGAGAGCAACGTGCCCAAGGTCGACGGGCTGTACCGCGCCGCTTCCGGGCGCGGCTGAGGGAACGGCGCGCGCTTTCCCCTCAGCCGAAGCGCAGGGTCACGACGCCCGCCACCACCAGGCTGGTTCCCGCGGCGCGCGACCAGCCGAAGCGCTCGCCCAGCAGCAGGGTGCCGATCAGGGCGGCGAAGATCACCGAGGTCTCGCGCAGGGCCGCCACCAGCGCCACCGGCGCGTGGGTCATGGCCCAGAGCGCGATGCCGTAGCTGCCGATCGAGGCGGCGGCGCCGCCCAGGGCGAAGCGGACGCGGGAGCGCATGTAGCGGATCGCCTCGCCGCGCCGCGGGCCGGCGCGCCACAGCACCAGCGCCAGGTAGGGCAGGCCGTCGACCAGGAACAGGGCCGCCACGTAGGCGAACGGATCGCCCGCCGCGCGTGCGCCCAGCCCGTCGACGACAGTGTAGCCGGCGATGATGCAGGCGTTCGCCAGGGCGAAGCCCAGTGCCTTGCGCCGTGGGCCGGCGTCCGCCGCGTCGCCGCCGACACGGCCCAGCCCCACCAGCAGCACGCCCGCCGACAGCACCACCACGCCCGCCCAGGCCCGCCACGACAGCGGCTCGCCCAACAGCGCCGAGCTCCCCAGCGCCACCAGCAGCGGCGCCGACCCGCGCATGACGGGATAGGTCAGCCCCAGGTCGCCGTGCCGGTACGCGCCGGCCAGGGCGGTGTAGTAGCCCACGTGGATCGCGGTCGAGGCCGCGATGTACGGCCACGCGGCGGCGCCCGGCAGACCGAACCACAGCACCGCCGGGACGGCCAGGCCCACCCCCAGGCCGTGGATGAGCGCGGTGTCGAGCGACTTGTCGCCGCCGGACTTGATCAGCGCGTTCCAGCCGGCGTGCAGCAGGGCGGCGAACAGGATCGCCAGGAGCAGGGGGAGGGGAAGGCTCGGGGGCAGGGTCATGGGTGGCTTGGCGGACGCCGCCGGCGGAGGGCTTCGATCGGCCCGCCGCACTCTACCGCCCGCCGTCATGCGCCGCAGGCGGCTTCGCCGTGCCGGTCGGCCGTGCTCACCCGATCCAGGGTGGTGGTGCCGTCCTGCGGCGCGCGACCGTGCGCGTCGAAGGTCATGCACTGGTTGATGCGACGGTGCGGCCAGTGGTCGGCATGCGCGTCGTGCTGGGTGGTGCGGTTGTCCCAGACCGCGATGCCCTGCGCTTCCCACGCATGGGCGTGGACGAACTCGGGTTGCTCGATCCACTGCGAGGAAGGCGAGGGTCGTCCGACTCTCGTCCCTGGAGACGCCGTCAACGCCGTGGGAAGCTACAACTGGAAGTCGTAATCCACCGTGATCGGCGCGTGGTCCGAGAACTTCACCGTCTTGTAGATGTGCTCGCTGCGCGCCAGCGCGGCGATGGCCGGCGTCGCCAGGTGGTAGTCCAGCCGCCACCCCACGTTCTTCGCATAGGCCTGCCCCCGGTTGCTCCACCAGGTGTAGGCGTCGCCGGTGGCCTCGGGCTTGAGCAGCCGGTAGACGTCGACCAGGCCCGCGCCCTCGGCGCCGGCGTCGAGCAGGTTCGTCATCCAGGCGCGCTCCTCGGGCAGGAAGCCGCTGTTCTTGCGGTTGCCCTTCCAGTTCATCAGGTCGATCTCGTGGTGGGCGATGTTGATGTCGCCGCACAGCACGAACTCGCGCTCGCGCTTGAGGGCCCTCAGGTGCGGGAAGAAGCCCTTGAGGAAGCGGAACTTGGCCGCCTGGCGCTCCTCGCCCGACGAGCCGCTGGGGAAGTAGCAGCTGATGATCGACAGCTTGCGTATCGGGGTGTCGAAACGCAGCTCGATGTAGCGGCCCTCGGCGTCGAACTCGGCGTCGCCCCAGCCGGTGACGACGGCGCTGGGCGCGTGCCTCGTGTAGATGGCGGTGCCCGAGTAGCCCTTCTTCTCGGCGAAGTGGAAATGCCCCTGCAGGCCGGCCATGCGTTCGAAGCGACCCTCAATGTCGCTGGCCTGGACGCGCGTCTCCTGCATGCAAATACAATCCGGCGCCGCTTCGGCGACCCAGTCCGCGACGCCCTTGGTGGCGGCCGAGCGCAGACCGTTGAGGTTGAGGCTGGTCAGTTTGAACACGAGGAAATTCCGATGGCTGATGTGACGGGGACAGGGGAAACGGGATCGGCCGCGAGCGAGGCGCACCGGGTGCGCGCCCAGGCGTTCGTGCGCTTCGCGATCGACGCGGGGGTGCTGCGCTTCGGCAGTTTCCAGACCAAGGCCGGCCGCACGAGCCCCTACTTCTTCAATGCGGGTCTGTTCAACGACGGCGCGCGCATGCTGCGGCTGGCGGAATTCTATGCAGACCTCCTGACCGACGGCGGCATCGAATTCGACATGATCTTCGGCCCGGCCTACAAGGGCATCCCGCTGGGCGCGACCGTCGCGGCCGAGCTCGCTCGGCGCGGGCGCAACGTGCCTTTCGCCTACAACCGCAAGGAAGCCAAGGACCATGGGGAGGGCGGCACGCTGGTGGGTGCCCCCCTGCGAGGGCGCGTGCTGATCGTCGACGACGTCATGTCCGCCGGCACCGCCGTGCGCGAGTCGATCGCGGCCATCCGCGCCGCCGGCGCGCAGCCCCACGCGGTGGCGATCGCCCTCGACCGCCAGGAGCAGGCGACCGAGAACGGCGCCGACGTGCCCCACAGCGCCGTCCAATATGTCCGGAATGCCCTGGGTCTCGAGGTCGCCGCCATCGCCAATCTTGACGATTTGTTGCAATATCTGGACCGGAGCGAGGACGCCGCCCTGGCGGTCCATCGCGACGACGTGCTGGCCTACCGTGCGAGGTACGGCGCCACCTGAAGCCCCCCCTGTCGAGAAGGACGTCCGGATGCCGCTGCGAACAACCCCCTGGTCTGCGATCGTCGCCGTCGGACTGACCGCCTCGTGGGTCGGTGCCGCGTCGTCGCAGCCCAGGTCGCAGACGGCCAACGAGGCGGGCATCTACACCTGCACCGACGCGCGGGGCCGCACCCTCACCGCCGACCGTCCCATTCCCGACTGTGCCGATCGTCAGCAGCGCGAGCTCGGCCCCAGCGGCGTCGTGCGCCGCACCGTGGAGCCCACCTACACCCTGCACGAGCAGGCCGAGCGCGACGAACGCGCCCGCCAGTCGGCGCAGAAGGTCGCTCGCCTGATGGAGGAGCGCCGCCGCGACCGCGCGTTGCTGGCGCGCTATCCGAATGCCGCCTCGCACGCGCGCGAGCGTGCCGTGGCCGTCGCGCAGGTCGACGCGACGATCGACATGACCCGCAAGCGGATGGCCGAGATCGCCGCCGAGCGCAAGCCGCTCGACGACGAACTGGAGTTCTATCGCCGCGACGTCACGCGCGCACCGATGGCGGTGCGCCGCAGGCTCGAGGACAACACCGCCAGCATGAAGACGCAGATCGACCTGCTGGCCGGGCAGGAGGAGGAGAAGCGACGCGTCAATGCGCGCTTCGACGAGGAGCGCGAGCGGCTTCGGCAGTTCTGGCCCGCGACCGAAGCCTCCGCGTCGCCGTCGCGCTGAGGCGCGTGACCGGCAGGCGCGGACGGGTGCGGCTCAGCGATCCAGCCGCGCCTTCAGCAGCGCGTTGACCTGCGCCGGGTTCGCCTTGCCCTGGCTGGCCTTCATGACCTGGCCGACCAGCGCGTTGAAGGCCTTGTCCTTGCCGGCGCGGTATTCGGCGATGTTCTTCTCGTTCTTCGCCAGCACCTCGTCGACGATCGACTCCAGGGCGCCGCTGTCGTTCATCTGCCGCAGGCCCAGGCGATCGATCAGGGCGTCGACGAACTCGGCGGTGGTGCCGTCGGTGGTCGAGCCCGCCTTCCACAGTTCTTCGAACAGCTGGCGCGCGGCGTTGTTCGAGACGGTGCCGTCGGCGATGCGCACGATGACCTGCGCCAGCTGGACGGCGCCCACCGGCGCCTGCTCGATGCCGATGTCCTGCGCGTTCAGGCGCCGCGCGAGTTCGCCGGTGATCCAGTTGCTCGCCAGCTTGGGCGCCGCGCCGGCTTCCACGGCGGCGTCGAAGTAGCGCGCCAGCGCGACGCTCTGCGTGAGCTGCGCCGAGTCGTACGCCGACAGGCCGTGCGACTGCACGTAGCGCTCGGCCATCGCCCGCGGCAGCTCCGGCATCTCGCCACGCACGCGCTCGATCCACTCCGATGCGATCACCAGCGGCGGCAGGTCCGGATCGGGGAAGTAGCGATAGTCGGCCGCGTCCTCCTTGGTGCGCATGGCGCGCGTCTCGCCGGTGTCGGGGTCGAACAGCACGGTGGCCTGCTCGATGGCGCGGCCGTCCTCGATCTCCTCGATCTGCCAGCGGATCTCGTAGTCGATCGCCTGCTGCATGAACTTGAAGCTGTTGAGGTTCTTGATCTCGCGCCGCGTGCCCAGCCGCTCGCCGGGCCGGCGCACCGACACGTTGGCGTCGCAGCGGAAACTGCCTTCCTGCATGTTGCCGTCGCAGATGCCGATCCAGGTCACGATCTTGTGCAGCTCGCGCGCATAGGCCACGGCCTCGGCGGTCGAGCGCATGTCGGGCTCGGTCACGATCTCCAGCAGCGGCGTGCCGGCGCGGTTCAGGTCGATGCCCGACTGGCCGACGAAGTCCTCGTGCAGCGACTTGCCCGCGTCCTCCTCCAGGTGCGCGCGCACCAGGCGCACGGTCCGGGGCTCGTCGCCGACGAAGAAGCTCACGGCGCCGCCCTGCACCACGGGGATCTCGAACTGGCTGATCTGGTAGCCCTTGGGCAGGTCGGGATAGAAGTAGTTCTTGCGCGCGAAGACGCTGCGCGGCGCGATGGTCGAGCCCAGCGCCAGGCCGAGCCGGATCGCGCGCTCGACCGCGCCCCGGTTCATCACCGGCAGCGTGCCCGGCAGCGCCATGTCGACGGCGCAGGCCTGCGTGTTGGGCTCGGCGCCGAACGCGGTGGACGCGCGGCTGAAGATCTTGCTGGCGGTGGAGAGCTGGGCGTGCGTCTCGAAGCCGATGACGACTTCGTAGCCCCGCACCAGCGGGCCGGTCGGCCGGCCCTGCTGCTGCGCTTCGAAGGTGTTCAGGGAGGAATCGGTCATATCGGTCGGGGAAACGTCAGACGCCCTGCGGGGCGCGGGTGTGCCAGTCGGTCGCCTGCTGGAAGCGGTGGGCCGCGTTGAGCAGCCGCGATTCGCCGAAGTAGTTGCCGATGAGCTGCAGGCCCACGGGCATGCCGTGCTCGCCGAAGCCCGCCGGCACGCTCATGCCGGGCAGGCCGGCGAGCGAGGCGGGCAGGGTGAAGATGTCGGCCAGGTAGTCGGCCACGGGGTCGTCGCCGTGCGCGCCGAGCTTCCAGGCGACCGTCGGCGCCACCGGGCCGGCGATCACGTCGCACTGCGCGAAGGCCTGCTGGAAATCGTCGGCGATCAGGCGGCGCACCTTCTGCGCCTGCAGGTAGTAGGCGTCGTAGTAGCCGTGGGAGAGCACGTAGGTGCCGATCATGATGCGGCGCTTGACCTCGTCGCCGAAGCCCTCGTCGCGCGTGCGGGCGTACATGTCGGCCAGGTCCTTGTACTGCGCGGCACGGTGGCCGAACTTGACGCCGTCGAAGCGGCTCAGGTTGCTCGACGCCTCGGCCGCGGCCAGGATGTAGTAGACGGGGATCGACAGCTCGGTGCGCGGCAGCGTGACGGCCACGCGCTTCGCGCCCAGGCGCTCGTACGCGGCCAGCGCGGCGTCGACCGCCGCGCGCACGCCGGGGGCGACGCCCTCGCCCAGGAATTCCGACGGCACGCCGATGCGCAGGCCGTCGAGCGAGTCGGCGAGCGAGCGCGAGAAGTCCTCGGCCGGCCGGTCGAGCGAGGTCGAGTCGCGGTCGGGGTCGGGTCCGCACATCGCCGACAGCAGCAGCGCGCAGTCCTCGGCCGAGCGTGCCATCGGACCGGCCTGGTCGAGGCTGGAGGCGAAAGCGACCATGCCGTAGCGCGAGGCCCGTCCGTAGGTCGGCTTGATGCCGGTGATGCCGCAGAAGGACGCCGGCTGGCGGATCGAGCCGCCGGTGTCGGTGCCGGTGGCCGCCGGCGCCAGGCGCGCGGCCACGGCGGCGGCGCTGCCGCCCGAGGAGCCGCCGGGGATGCGTTCGCGGTCCCAGGGGTTCTCCACCGGCGCGGCGCGGTCGTGGCCGGCGGCGGGCACCGCCACGTTCTCGTTGGCCGAACCCATCGCGAACTCGTCGCAGCTGAGCTTGCCCAGCGTCACGGCACCGGCCTCGGCCAGACGGCGCACCACGGTGGCGTCGAACGGCGAGCGGTAGCCCGCGAGCATCCTCGAGCCGGCGGTGGTGGGGAAGTCGGTGGTGACGAAGATGTCCTTGTGCGCGATCGGCACGCCGGCGAGCGCGGGCGCATCGCCGGCGGCGATGCGCGCGTCGGCGGCGCGCGCCTGGGCGAGCGTCGCCTCGTCGTCGACCGCCACGAAGGCGCCCAGGGCCTCGTTGGCGTGGATGCGCGCGAGGAAGTGGCCGGCCGCCTCGACCGCCGAGACCTCGCGCGCGGCCAGCGCCGCGGCCAGTTCGGCCACGCCCATCGCGTGCAGTTCGGGGGTGTGCTTGACGTCGCTCATTCGATCACCTTCGGCACCAGGAACAGGCCGCGCTCGACGGCCGGGGCGCTGCGCTGGTTGGCCTCGCGGGCGTCGGGCTCGCTGGCCACGTCGTCGCGCAGGCGCAGGGCGATGTCGCCGATCGCGGCGACCGGGTGCGCCAGCGGCTCCACGCCGGCGGTGTCGACGGCGCGCATCGTCTCGACCAGGTCGAAGAAGCCGTTGAGCTGGCCGAGCATCCGGGTGCTTTCGTCGGGTGTCAGCCGCAGCCGCGCGAGCGCGGCGATGCGGGCGATGTCGGAGGATTGGAGCGACATGGGGAGAGGGCAGGAATGGAGGGGTCTGGAAAAGGTCTGGAACGCGGCCTCGGACACCGGTCCGGCACGCCGGAACCGGGCGCCGGCGAGGGGTGCGTACCCCGTCCTTCAGAGGGCGGAGCAAGGGGTCGCCGAGGGGATTCGGGTATTATCCCGCCTTTGCCGCACCCCCCGCGAACGCGCCGGTTTTTGCCGCAAGAGCGACCCCATCCACCCCGTCAGACGACCCAGATAGAGGGCGGCGCCATGCCGAAGCGCGTGCCGTGCCCCAGAGGAATCCCACATGTTCGGAGCTTTCCGTCGGTACTTTTCGACCGACCTCGCGATCGATCTCGGCACCGCCAACACCCTGATATTCGCCCGCAACAAGGGCATCGTCCTGGACGAGCCGTCCGTCGTCGCGATCCGTCACGAGGGCGGCCCGCACGGCAAGAAGGTGATCCAGGCCGTGGGCCGGGAAGCCAAGGCGATGCTCGGCAAGGTGCCCGGCAACATCGAGGCCATCCGTCCCATGAAGGACGGAGTGATCGCCGACTTCGTGATCACCGAGCAGATGATCAAGCAGTTCATCCGGATGGTGCATCCGCGCTCGCTGCTCGCGCCCAGCCCGCGCATCATCATCTGCGTGCCCTGCGGCTCGACCCAGGTCGAGCGCCGCGCCATCAAGGACGCGGCGGAGGCCGCCGGCGCCACGGCGGTCTACCTGATCGAGGAGCCCATGGCCGCGGCGATCGGCGCCGGCCTGCCGGTGAGCGAGGCGAGCGGCTCGATGGTGGTGGACATCGGCGGCGGCACCACCGAGGTGGGCGTGATCTCGCTGGGCGGCATGGTCTACAAGGGCAGCGTGCGCGTGGGCGGCGACCGCTTCGACGAGGCCATCATCAACTACATCCGCCGCAACTACGGCATGCTGATCGGCGAGCCGACGGCCGAGGTCATCAAGAAGACCATCGGCTCGGCCTTCCCGGGCTCCGAGGTCAAGGAGATGGAGGTCAAGGGCCGCAACCTCAGCGAGGGCGTGCCGCGCAGCTTCACCATCAGCAGCAACGAGGTGCTGGAGGCGCTGACCGACCCGCTCAACAACATCGTCTCGGCCGTCAAGAACGCGCTGGAGCAGACGCCCCCCGAGCTCGGCGCCGACATCGCCGACCGCGGGATGATGCTGACCGGCGGCGGCGCCTTGCTGCGCGACCTCGACCGCCTGCTGGCCGAGGAGACCGGCCTGCCGGTGCTGGTGGCCGAGGAACCGCTGACCTGCGTGGTGCGCGGCTGCGGCATGGCGCTCGAGCGCATGGACCGGCTGGGCAGCATCTTCACGAGTGAATGAGCTCGCCCCCAGGCTGCGGCGCACTGCGTGTCGCCTTCGCCTTCCCCCGACCGGGGGCGGTGTCTGCGGCCCGGCGGAGCCGGTTCCGCGACACCCTCGCGAAAGCGGAAACCACCGGGCCCGCTGACGCCGCTGCCATCTTTCCAGCCCGCTCTTCGCCCTGACGGGTTCTTGACCTCATGCCGCTGGGCACGCTCGACCGCTCCACGCCGCCGCTGTTCAACCAGGGGCCTTCGGCGCTGAGCAAGCTGATCTTCTTCAGCGCGCTGGCGCTGTTCCTGATGGTGGCGGACGCGCGGTTCGGCATGGTGCGGCCGATCCGGCTGGCGATCGGCACGGTGCTCTATCCGGTGCAGTGGCTGGCGCTCAAGCCGGTGCAGGCGGTGGCCGAGGGCGGGCGCTACCTGGAGGAGCTGCAGCTCGCGCAGCGCAACGAGGCCGATGCGCGCCGCGCGCTGGCGCTGCAGTCCGAGCGCGCCGGCCAGGCCGACGTGCTGGCCCGCGAGAACGAGCGCCTGCGCGCCCTGCTGGAACTGCGCCAGACCACCTCGACGCCCGGCCGCGCGGCCGAGGTGCTCTACGACTCGGCCGACCCGTACACCCGCAAGGTCGTCATCGACCAGGGCGTCGCGCACGGCGTGGTGGCGGGTTCGCCGGTGATCGACCCGAGCGGCGTGGTCGGCCAGGTCACGCTGGTGCAGCCGCTCACCAGCGAGGTCACGTTGCTGGTGGACCGTGACCAGGCCATCCCGGTGCAGAACACGCGCACCGGCGCGCGCAGCGTGGCCTTCGGCGACGCCAACGCGCACGGCGGCGGGCTGGAGTTGCGCTTCATGGCCGCGAACTCCGACGTGCAGGAGGGCGACATGCTCACCACCAGCGGCGTCGACGGCGTCTATCCGCCCGGGCTGCCGGTGGCGCGCATCGAGCGCATCGAGCGCCGCGCCGATTCCGGCTTCGCCCGCATCTACTGCCAGCCGCTGGGCGACGTCAACGCGGCGCGCTACGTGCTGGTGCTGGCGCCGGTGGGCGGACAGGGCCAGGGCACGGCGCCGTCGGCGCCGGCGGCATCCGCTGCCGCTGCCGGTGCCTCGACGGCCGCCGCCGCCAAGTCGTCCGCCACGGCTTCGGGGGCCGCCGCGGGCGTCCCGGCCACGCCGCCCGCCACCGGCCGGGCGGCCGTGCGCGGCGCGGTCCCGAGCCCTGCGCCGACACCGACACCGGCGCGCGCCGCCAATCCGCCGGCGGCCGCGCCCGCATCGTCGGGCAGCCGGCCCGCCGCCGCGCCGGCCGCCGCCCGACCGGCCACGCCGCCGCCGGCCACCCGGCCCGTCGCGCCGCCGTCCACGACCGTGCGACCGGCCGCCGCGACGACGCCGGCCGCGCGACCGGCCACCCCCGCGCCCGCGGCGCCCCGCGCGAGCGCCGCGCGGCCGGTCCCGTCGCCCGCGAACCCCGCCGACAGGCGCGTCACCCCATGATCATGCGTCCCGGCCAGCAGCAGCTCCTGCTGCCCGTCAGCCCCTTCTTCATGTGGGCGAGCCTGGTGGTGGCGCTGCTGCTGGCCATGTTGCCGCTCGGCCGAATCGCATGGATGCCCGACGTCCTGGCGCTGGTGATCGTCTTCTGGAGCGTGCATCAGCCCGCGCGCGTGGGCATGGGCGCGGCCTTCGTCTTCGGCCTGTGCATGGACGTGCACCAGTCGGCCATGCTGGGCCAGCATGCGCTCTCCTACACCACGCTGAGCTTCCTGGCGATCATGATGCACCGCCGCCTGACCTGGTATTCGGTGCTGTCGCAGGCGCCGCAGGTGCTGCCGCTGTTCCTGCTGTCGCACGTCATCGAGCTGGCCATCCGCATGATCGGTGGGGGCATCTTCCCCGGCTGGACAATGCTGGTGGCGCCGGCGCTCGAGGCCGCGCTGTGGCCGCTGGCCAGCGTGCTGCTGCTGGCCCCCCAGCGCCGCACGCCCGACCCGGACGCCAACCGCCCCCTCTGACCCCGAGCCCTGGACGCACCGAGGATGTCGACCGAACTGCGCAACGTCGCCGCCGACCTGTCCCGCTTCAAGCGGCGCGTGGTCGTGATCGGGCTGGTGGTGCTGGGCGCCTTCGGACTGCTGTCCTCGCGGCTGGTCTACCTGCAGGTGGTGCGTCATGCCGACCTGGCCGAGCAGGCCGAGAGCAATCGCACGGCGATCGTGCCGGTGGTGCCCAATCGCGGCCTGATCCTCGACCGCAACGGCGTCGTGCTGGCCACCAACTACTCGGCCTACACGCTGGAGATCACGCCGGCGAAGGCCGGCGACGTGGAGGCGGCGATCGACGCCCTGGCGGGCGTGGTCGACGTCACGCCGCGCGACCGGCGCCGCTTCAAGCGCCTGCGCGAGGACTCGCGCAGCTTCGACTCGGTGCCCATCCGCACCCGCCTGAGCGACGAGGAGGTCGCCCGCTTCGCCGCCCAGCGCTATCGCTTCCCCGGCATCGAGATCAAGGCGCGCCTGTTCCGCAACTACCCTCTGGGCGAGACGGCCAGCCACGTGCTGGGCTACATCGGCCGCATCAGCCAGCGCGAGAAGGCGGCGATGGAGGACTGGGAGGACGAGGAGATCGCCAACTACAAGGGCACCGACCACATCGGCAAGCTCGGCGTCGAGCAGAGCTACGAGCGCACGTTGCACGGCCAGACCGGCGTCGAGCAGATGGAGACCTCCGCCGGCGGGCGCGCCGTGCGCCGTCTCGCCAGCCACCCGGCCACGCCCGGCGACACCGTGATGCTGTCGATCGACATCAAGCTGCAGAAGCTGATCGAGGACATGTTCGGCAACCGGCGCGGCGCCCTGGTGGCGATCGATCCGCGCACGGGCGAGGTCCTGGCCTTCGTCAGCAAGCCGACCTTCGACCCCAACCTGTTCGTCGAGGGCATCGATTCGGAGAGCTGGAAGGAGCTCAACGAGTCGCCGGACAAGCCGCTCCTGAACCGGGCGCTGCGCGGCACCTACCCGCCGGGCTCGACCTACAAGCCGTTCATGGCGCTCGGCGCGCTGGAGACCCGCACGCGCGGGCCCAACGTGGTGGTCAACGACCCCGGCTTCTTCAATTTCGGCGGCCACCGCTTCGGCAGCCCCGAGGGCAACATCGGCGGCGTCGACATGCGCCGCTCGATCCAGCTGTCGAGCAACATCTACTACTACTCGCTGGCCAACGAGATGGGCGTCGACAGGATCCACGACTTCATGAAGCCGCTGGGCTTCGGCCAGATCACCGGCATCGACCTGGGCGGCGAGGTGCGCGGCGTGCTGCCGAGCACCGAGTGGAAGCGCAACGCCTACCGCCGGCCCGAGCAGCAGAAGTGGTATGCCGGCGAGACCATCTCGCTGGGCATCGGCCAGGGCTACAACACCTTCACGATGCTGCAGCTCGCGCAGGCGACCTCGATCGTCGCCGACGTGGGGAAGCGGCACCGCCCGCACGTCGCGCTGTCGATCCGCGACACCGTCAGCGGACAGGTCAAGTCGGTGGTGCAGCCGCCGGCCGAGAGCCTGGGCTACGCGCCGGCCAACGTCGCGGTGGTGCGCGAGGGCCTGATGAGCGTGGTGGCCGCCGGCACCGCGCGCGGCGTGTTCGCGGGCGCGGGCTACGTCGCCGCCGGCAAGACCGGCACCGCGCAGGCCGTGACGCAGGCGCAGAACACCCGCTACAACGCCCGCGCGCTGGAGGAGCACCAGCGCGACCACGCCCTGTTCATGGGCTTCGCACCGGCCAACGCGCCGAAGATCGCGCTGGCCGTGATCGTCGAGAACGCCGGCTGGGGCGCCGGCGCCGCCGCCCCGATCGCGCGCCGCGTGATGGACTATTGGCTGCTCGACCAGTATCCGAGCGAGGCCGACATGGCCGCCATCCGGGTCGGCAAGGCGACCGCGCCGATCGGCAAGCCGCGCGCGGCGAGCGAGGTCGCCGGGCCGGCGCCGGTGTCGGCGGCGTCGGTCGGCACCGCCACGCCCGCCACCGCGCCCTGAACCGGCGCCCGGGTTGCACGCGGCGTCGGCGCGGCACCTAGCGCAGGAACGCGTCGTAGCCGGTCTTCAGGATCAGCGCACTCACCACGAGGATGAACACCGCGCGCACGAAGCCCGCGCCGTGCCGCAGGGCGACGCGCGCGCCGATCAGGCTGCCCGCGACGTTCGTCACCGCCATCGCCAGGCCGAAGTGCCACCACACGTGGCCCTTGGCGCCGAACAGCAGCAGCGCGCCCAGGTTGGTCATGGTGTTGAGCAGCTTGGCCGAGGCCGAGGCGTTGAGGAAGTCGTAGCCCAGCCAGCGCACGAACAGGAAGACGAAGAAGCTGCCGGTGCCCGGGCCGAAGAAGCCGTCGTAGAAGCCCAGCGCCAGCCCGACGGCGCCGGTCGCCGCGAGTTCGGCGCGGCCCGTGAAGCGCGGTGTGTGGTGGCGCCCCATGTCCTTGCGGGCGAGGGTGTAGGCCAGCAGGGCGATCAGGATGAAGGGCAGCAGACGGCGCAGGAACTCGCCGGAGACCAGCGTCACCGTCCAGGCGCCGAGCAGCGAGCCGGCGAAGGCCAGCGCCGCGGCCACGCCCAGCGCGCGCCAGCGCATCTCGACCTTGCGGCTGAACTGCACCGTGGCGGCCGCCGTGCCCCAGACCGAGGCGCTCTT
Source organism: Variovorax sp. PvP013 (assembly GCF_050435945.1). NCBI lineage: Bacteria > Pseudomonadati > Pseudomonadota > Betaproteobacteria > Burkholderiales > Comamonadaceae > Variovorax > Variovorax sp. PvP013. Next base: position 20,571 of record NZ_JBNDLF010000004.1, on the reverse strand, counting down.
GTTGGTGCCCAGGAGCGTGGCCGGTGCGGCGCCGGGAAAGACGCCGAACAGCACCGGCACCAGGATGAGGCCGCCACCGCCCACGATGGAATCGATGAACCCGGCGAAGGCCGAGGCGAGGGGGAGGATCAGCCATTCCATGGGCGGGATTGTCGCCGGCAAAAAAAAGGCGCCGACAGAAGCGGCGCCTTGTGAAAAACCGGGCATCTCTTGATGGACGCCTGTATTTGGATCTTTGATTCGAATTGGTTGGCGAAGTGTCTCCTCGGAACCTCCCGCGCCACGGGGGGTGCCCGTTTGCGAGTGGCAGGACTTTAAGGGACGCACCGTCGCAGTGCATCGGGAATTACCCGCTGGCGAAAGCTTTGGTTTTAGTGGATGCCGGAATCTGGAACGCCGGCCGCGTCGCCGCGTCGGCCCGGATCCAGGCCGCGGCCTGCTCGGCCATCATCAGGGTCGGGCTGTTGGTGTTGCCGCTGGTGATGGTGGGCATGGCGCCGGCGTCGACCACGCGCAGGCCGGCGATCAGGCCGCCCCGGCCGTCGCGCACGCGCAGGCGCGAATCCAGCACCGCCATCGGATCGCCGTCGGCGCCCATCTTCGTGGTGCCCACGGGATGGAAGATGGTGGTGGCGATGTCGCCCGCGAGCCGGGCCAGGTCCGCGTCGCTCTGGTACTGCACGCCGGGCTTCCATTCCTCGGGCCGGTACTTCGCCAGCGCGGGCTGGGCGGCGATGCGGCGCGTGACGCGCAGCGAGTCGGCGGCGACCTGCCGGTCGTCCTCGGTGCTCAGGTAGTTGGGCGCGATGGCCGGCGCGTCGGCGAAGCGCGGGCTGCGGATGCGCACGGTGCCGCGGCTGGTCGGGTTGAGGTTGCACACGCTCGCGGTGAAGGCCGGGAAGCTGTGCAGCGGCTCGCCGAAGGCGTCGAGCGAGAGCGGCTGCACGTGGTACTGCAGGTTGGGCCAGGGCCGGTCGGGCGAGCTGCGCGTGAAGGCCCCCAGTTGCGAGGGCGCCATGCTCATCGGGCCGCTGCGCTTCATCAGGTATTCGAGGCCGATCTTGGCCTTGCCGTAGAGCGTCGAGGCCAGGACGTTGAGCGTGGGCGCGTCCGAGATCCTGTAGACGGCGCGGATCTGCAGGTGGTCCTGCAGGTTGGCGCCGACGCCGGGCAGGTCGGCCACGACGTCGATGCCGTGCTCGCGCAGCAGGGCGGCCGGACCGATCCCCGAGAGCTGCAGCACCTGCGGCGAACCGATGCTGCCCGCGCACAGCACGACCTCGCGCGCGGCATGCACCACGACCGTCTCGCGGCCGTTCCAGACCTCCGCGCCGGTGCAGCGCAGGCGGCCGTCGGAGAGGGGCTCGACGATCAGCTTCGCGACCTGGGCGCCGGTCCACATCGTGAAGTTGGGGCGCTTCTCGCAGGTCGGCCGCAGGAAGGCCTTGGCGGTGTTCCAGCGCCAGCCGTCCTTCTGGTTGACCTGGAAGTAGCCGACGCCCTCGTTGTCGCCGCGGTTGAAGTCGCTCGAATGCGGGATGCCGGCCTCCTGCGCGGCCAGCGCGAAGGCGTCGAGGATGTCCCAGCGCAGGCGCTGCTTCTCGACGCGCCATTCGCCGCCGACGCCGTGGAAGGTGGCGAAGTCGGGGTCGGGTCCGGCCGCGCCGGCCGCCGCGACGGCGCGCGGATCGCCCAGGTAGTGGTCCTCGTGCTGCCTGAAGGCCTGCAGCACGTGGTCCCAGCGCCAGGCGTCGTCGCCGGTGAGCCGCGCCCAGCCGTCGTAGTCGCGCGCCTGGCCGCGCATGTAGATCATGCCGTTGATGCTGGAGCAGCCGCCGAGCGTCTTGCCGCGCGGATAGCGCAGCACGCGGCCGTTGAGGCCGGCGTCGGCTTCGGTGCTGTAGAGCCAGTCGGTGCGCGGGTTGCCGATGCAGTAGAGGTAGCCCACCGGGATGTGGATCCAGTGGTAGTCGTCGCGCCGCCCGGCCTCTAGCAGCAGCACGCGGTGGCGGCCGTCCTGCGTCAGGCGGTTGGCCATCAGGGCGCCGGCGGTGCCGCCGCCGATGACGAGGTAGTCGAAGGTCGTGGTGTCGTTCAACGCGTTGTCTCCGCTCGGGTGGCGCGTTCGACCCGTCCCGTGGACGGCCGGCGGTCCGTGTGCGGACGAGGGTAGCACCGGGGCGCCGGCGCGTGTGTCGTCCGGGCGTCCGGCGGCGTTCGGATCCTGGGGATTTGACGGGAGCCGGTGGCGGCGACCGGGGGTTAGGATGAACGTTCACGCCCTCCGACCGACTTCCAAGCGTTCCACGCCTCCCACGCGCCATGCCGCCCGCACCGCCGACCGCCGACGCGCCCGACACCGCCGATTCCGGTTCGTCCGGCGCGCCGTCGGCGGGCGCTGCGCCGACGGTCGCGCCGCGCGACGTCGACGGCATCGCATGGGCCGTGGCGGGCGGGCGCTGGACGGCGGCGGCGCTGTCCTCGCGCGCCACCTGGACCGCGCTGTCCGGCGCGCTGCAGCGCGTGCCGCCCCGCGACGGCCTGGGCTGGGACCTGCGCGGCATCGAGCCGCTCGACCACATCGGCGCCCAGCTGCTGTGGAACCACTGGGGCCAGACCTGGCCGGCGCGCCTGGCGATGGACACGCCGCACAAGGCCGTGCTCGACCAGTGCGCGCAGTTCACCTGCAGCCTGCCGCCCGAGGTGCCGCCGACGACGGCCGAGCGCCTGAAGTCGTTCGCCCACACCGGCACGCGCATGGCGATCGTGGTGCGCGACTTCGTGCGGCTGATCGGCCAGTTCGCGCTGGACGTCGGCACGCTGGCGCGCGCGCCGCATCGCGGACCGTGGCGCGACATCTCCGGCCAGCTCTACCAGTTCGGCGCCACGGCATTGCCGATCACGGCGCTGGTCGGGCTGCTGATCGGCGTCGTGCTGGCCTACCTGACCTCGCAGCAGCTGCGCCAGTACGGCGCCGAGACCTTCATCGTCAACATCCTGGGCCTGGCGCTGGTGCGCGAGCTGGGGCCGGTGCTCGCGGCCGTGCTGGTGGCGGGGCGCTCGGGCTCGGCGATCACGGCGCAGATCGGCGTGATGCGGGTGACCGAGGAGCTCGACGCCATGCGCGTGATGGGCATCCCGCACGGCTTCCGGCTGGTGATGCCGCGCGTCCTGGCGCTGGCCATCGCGATGCCGCTGATCAGTCTGTGGACCTCGATGGCGGCGCTCTTCGGCGGCATGATCGTGGCCGACCTGTCGCTGGGCATCTCGCCGGCGTTCTTCCTGCAGGCCCTGCCGCGCGCGGTGGCCATGACCAACCTGTGGCTGGCGCTGGCGAAGTCGGCGGTCTTCGGCATCATGATCGCGCTGGTGGCCTGCCATTTCGGCATGCGCGTGCAGCCCAACACCGAGAGCTTGGGGCGCCGCACCACCTCCTCGGTCGTGACCTCGATCACCGTCGTGATCCTGATCGACGCGCTGTTCGCGGTGCTGTTCCGGGGGACGGGATTCCGATGATCGAGACGCCGACGCCCGACGCCCCGCACTTGGTCGAGATCCGCCGGCTGTGGACGGTCTTCGAGTCGCCCGACGGCGACGAGCAGGTCGTCCACCAGGACCTCGACCTCGACATCCGTCGCGGCGAGGTGCTCTCGCTGGTGGGCGGCTCGGGCACCGGCAAGACGGTGCTGCTGCGCCAGATCCTGGGGCTGGAGCATCCGGCGCGCGGCGAGGTGCGCGTGCTCGGCCAGAAGCCCGGCCAGCACGGCGCCGGCGGGGCGGCGAAGGTCGGCATGCTGTTCCAGCGCGGGGCGCTGTTCTCGGCCTTCAGCGTGCTGGAGAACATCGCCTTCCCGCTGCGCGAGCTGCATCTGCTGCCCGACGCGCTCATCCGCGACGCGGCATTGGTCAAGCTGCAGATGGTCGGCCTCGGCCCGGAGCACGCCGGCAAGCGGCCGTCGGACCTCTCGGGCGGCATGATCAAGCGCGTGGCGCTGGCGCGCGCGCTCATCATGGACCCGCCGCTGCTGCTGCTCGACGAGCCCACCGCCGGGCTCGACCCGGAGAGCTCCGACGGCTTCTGCGACCTGCTGCGCGGCCTGCACCGCGAGCTCGGCCTGACGGTGGTGATGGTCACGCACGATCTCGACACCCTGTTCGACCTGAGCACGCGCATCGCCGTGCTGGCCGACAAGCGCGTGATCGTCGCCGGCCGCCCGCGCGAGGTGATCGCCCATCCGCATCCCTTCATCCGCGAATACTTCCTCGGCGGCCGTGGCCGGCGCGCGCTGGAAGCCCTGCACGAGGCGCCCCCCGGCGCCGCTCCCCACTGAGGAATCGACGCCATGGAAAACAAGGCCCACGCCCTCGCCGCCGGCGCCTTCGTGCTCGGCCTGCTCGCCGTGCTCGTCGCGCTGGTGGTCTGGCTCACGCGCGACGACACCGTGCGCGACACTTACGAACTCTCCACGCGCGACGCCGTCAGCGGCCTGCAGCCGCAGGCGATGGTGCGCTTCCGCGGCATCGGCGTGGGCAAGGTGACGTCGATCGACTTCGACCCCAAGGTGCGCGGCAACGTGCGCGTGCGCCTGACGGTGGATCGCCGCGTTCCGCTCACGCAGTCGAGCTTCGCCACCCTGAGCTACCAGGGCGTCACGGGACTGGCCTTCATCGCGCTGGACGACAAGGGCGAGTCGCAGGTCGCGCTGGTGCCCGACGAGGCCGATCCGCCGCGCCTGCCATTGCGCCAGTCGATGATGGCGCAGCTCCAGGACCGCGGCCAGGCCATCCTCGACCAGGTCGAGCAGGTCACCCGGCGCGCCAACACGCTCATGGGCGACGACAACCAGAAGCGCATCGCCGACGCGCTGGAGAACGTCGCGCAGGCCACCGGCAGCGTCGCCCAGCTCACGAAGCAGCTCGACGCGACCATGAAGACCGGCGTGCAGCCCGCGCTCGCCGCGCTGCCGCCGCTCATGGCGCGCGCCGGCGACACGATGGGCACGGTGCGCACGGCCGCCGGCGACATCTCGCGCGTGGCCAACAACCTCAACGCCACGGTCGGGCGCATCACCGCCGCCGACGGCCCGCTCGACCGGCTGGGCACCGGCACGCAGGGCCTGGCGCAGGCGGTCGACTCCTTCAACAATGCGACCCTGCCGCGCCTGAACCGCGTCGCCGAGGACACCTCGCGCGCCGTGCGCCGCCTGGGCCGCGCGGCCGACGGCATCAACGACAACCCGCAGTCGCTGCTGTTCGGCAACGGCGGCACGGCGGCCGGGCCGGGCGAGCCGGGCTTCGCCGCGCCGGCGGCGGCACGACCCTGATCCCCCCAGCGCCCACCGAAGCACGCAGCCAGACCAAGGTGACGACGACCATGACACGCTTTGCCCATTCCCGCGTCTCCCCTGCCGCCCTGATCCTGGCCGCGCTGCTGGCGCTGGCCGGCTGCGGCGCGCTGCCGGACCGGCCGGCGCGCGTCGTGCTCTACGACTTCGGTCCCGGCGCGGGGGCGCTGGCGCCGTCCGCCGCCGTGGCCGTCGCCGACCGGCAACCGACCCTCGCATTGGCCGAGATCGACTCCGGCACGCGCCTGGAGAGCACCCAGGTGCTTTACCGCCTCGGCTATGCCGATGCCAACGAGTTGCGTCCCTACGCCCAGGCGCGCTGGAGCGTGACGCCGGTGCAGCTGGTGCAGCACCGTCTGCGCGACGCCCTGGCTGCGAACCGCACCGTGCTGACCACCGGCGAGAGCGCGACCCTCGCGCGCGCGCAGGGCCAGCGACCGCACACGCTGCGCGTGTCGCTGGAGGAGTTCTCGCACTACTTCGACACACCGAGCACCAGCTCGGGCCTGGTGCGGCTGCGCGCCACGCTGGTCCAGAGCACGCCCGCCGGCGAGCGCGTGCTGGCGCAGCGCGTCTTCGCGGCGCGCTGGCCGGCGCCGAGCGCCGACGCCGCCGGCGGCGTCAAGGCCCTGGCCGCGGCGAGCGACGCGGCGATCGACGAGCTGGTGGTTTGGGTCGACGCCACGCGCTGAGCCGCCGCCGTCCCGGCGTCGCCGCCGCGCGCCTCAGCCCGCCGCCGCGCGTCCCAGGATCGGGAACAACTTGCCCAGTCCGTCGGCCATGACCTCGACGGCCAGCGCGGCCAGGATCAGGCCCATCAGCCGCGTCATGACGTTGATGCCGGTCTTGCCCAGCACGCGCGCGATCGGCACCGCCAGCGAGAAGGCCACGCCGGTCGCCAGGCCGATCACCACGCCGTAGCCCACCAGCGTGGCGAGCTGCCAGAAGTGCTGCGTCTTCTCGGCGTAGATCACCACCGTCGACATCGTGGCCGGACCGGTCAGCAGCGGGATGGTCAGCGGCACCACCGCGATCGAGGCGCCCAGCGACGCCTTCACCTCGGTGGCGCGGATCTCCTCCTTGCTCGTCTTGGCCTCGGCCGGCTGCGCATTGAGCATGTTGAGCGAGCTGATGAGCAGCAGCATGCCGCCGCCGACCTGGAAGCTGGCGATGGTGATGCCGAAGAAACCCAGCAGCTGCAGCCCCAGCAGCGCGCTCACCGCGATCACCATGAAGGCGCTGAAGGCCGACACCCATGCCGTGCGCCGCCGCTGGCGCTCGGTGTAGCCCTGCGTGTAGTGGATGAAGAAGGGCACGATGGCCAGCGGATTGACGATCGCCAGCAGCGTGATCAGCGGCTTGATGAGGTCCATGGTCGCCATCGCCGGCGTGCCCTCAGCGGCCTCCGGTCACGTCGAGCAGGGTGCCGGTGGTGTAGCTGGCCTCTTCCGACAGCAGCCAGACGATGGCCGTGGCGATCTCCTCGGCGCGGCCGACGCGCTTCATCGGCACGGTGGGCGCCAGGTCGAAGGCGCGCCGGGGCAGGCCGCCGGAGGCGTGGATCTCGGTGTCGATGAGGCCGGGGCGCACCGCGTTGACGCGGATGCCCTCGTCGGCCACTTCGCGGGCCAGGCCGATGGTGAAGGTGTCGATCGCGCCCTTGCTGGCGGCGTAGTCGACGTACTGCCCGGGCGCGCCCAGGCGCGCCGCGACGCTCGAGACGTTGACGATCGCGCCGCCCGCGCCGCCGTGCGCCGTGCTCATGCGCCGCACCGCCTCGCGCGCGCAGACGAAGCTGCCCACGACGTTGATGCGCAGCATGCGTTCCAGGCGCGCCACGTCCATCGCGTCGACGCGCGCGGTGAGGTCGACCACGCCGGCGTTGTTGACCAGCCCGGTCAGCCGGCCGAGCTTGGCGTCGATGCGCTCGAACATCGCCATCACCTGCGCCTCGTCGCCGACGTCGGCCGCCACCGCGATGGCCGTGCCGCCCTCGGCGCGGATGGCGCGCACGACCTCGTCGGCGGCCAGCGAGTTGCTGGCGTAGTTCACCGCCACGGCCCAGCCTCGGCGGGCGGCGAGGCGGGCGGTGGCGGCGCCGATCCCGCGGCTCCCGCCGGTCACCAGCAGCACGTTCGATCCTGAAGTCTCCAAAGCCCACCTCCTGCACAGAAACTGCGCGTCAGTTAAAAAACCCGTCCGGATTACATCACCCGAGGAGCGATCGCATGACACGCACCACCGTCGACTACTACTTCACGCCGCAGAGCCCGTGGACCTACCTGGGCCACGCGCGCTTCGCCGCCATCGCGCGGCGCGCCGGGGCCGAGGTGCGCGTGCGGCCGGTCGACCTGGGCGCCGTGTTCCCGGTCTCGGGCGGCCTGCCGCTGGGCAAGCGCGCGCCGCAGCGCCAGGCCTATCGCCTGGTCGAGATGACGCGCTTCTCTCATCACCTGGACCTGCCGATCAACCCGCAGCCGAAGTTCTTCCCGGTCTCGGGCGACGACGCCTCCCGGCTCATCATCGCCGCCGACCTGCACGACGGCACCGAGGCCGCGATGGCGCTGTGCGGCGCGATCTTCGCCGCCGTGTGGGTGCAGGAGCGCAACATCGCCGACCCGGCGGTGCTCGAGGCCATCGCCGCCGAATGCGGTCTCGATGCCCGACGCGCCGAACAGTCGCACAGCCAGGCCGTGCAGGAGCGCTACGACGACTACACCCGCCAGGCCATCGAGGCCAAGGTGTTCGGCGCGCCGAGCTACGTGGTCGACGGCGAGATCTTCTGGGGCCAGGACCGGCTCGATTTCGTCGAGCGCGCGCTGCGGGCGCGGACCTGAGCGCCAGCCTCCGGAGGCTCCGCCATGCACCTCTTCCTTCTTTCCGATTCCATTCCACCCCCGCTCTCCAGGAGACCCCCCACCATGAGCCAATTCATCGACCTCGACGCCAAGGACGGCTTCCGGTTTCCCGCCTACGTCGCCGAACCGGCCGGCCGGCCCAAGGGCGCGATCGTCGTGCTGCAGGAGATCTTCGGCGTCAACTCGCACATCCGCTCGGTCGCCGACGGCTACGCGGCCGCCGGATACCTGGCCGTGGCGCCGGCCACCTTCCACCGCGTGAAGCCGGACGTCGAACTCGGCTACACCGGCGACGACATGCAGGCCGGCTCGGCGCTGAAGGCGGCCGTCGAGGCCCTGCCCGCGCCCGGCGTGCTGCAGGACGTGCAGGCCGCCGTCGACTACGCGGCGCGCGCCGGCAAGGTCGGCATCGTCGGCTTCTGCTGGGGCGGCCTGCTGACCTGGCGCGCGGCGGCGTCGGTGTCGGGCCTCGCGGCGGCGGTGCCCTACTACGGCGGCGGCATGACCACGCCGGAGGAATCGGCGCGCGCGCCGAAGGTGCCGGTGCTGGCGCATTTCGGCAGCCGCGACCACTGGATCCCGGTCGACACGGTCGAGGCCTTCAAGACCGCGCACCCGGAGGTCGAGGTGCATGTCTACGCCGCCGACCACGGCTTCAACTGCGACCAGCGCGGCTCCTACGACGCCGAGTCCGCGAAGCTGGCCAGGGAGCGCACGCTGGCGTTCTTCGCCCGGCACGTCGGCTGATTTCCGGAGGCGATCGGAGCACTCGATTGTTCGCGTTCCGTGAACGCAGTGGTCGCGCTCCGAGGCGGTTTCCGGTGTCGATCCGGCTCAGAATTCCATGCACGGGTTGGCGCTCGACGCCAGCCTGACAAACCCCAAGGAATTGAAAGAGCCGACATGAAGACCACCCAGATCATCGCCACCGCCGCCTTCGCCCTGCTCGCCGCCGCCGGCGCGCACGCGGACGTCTACGACTATGTGCCCAACGTCCCGACCACCAGCGTGGTGTCGCGCTCCGAGACCAGCGCGCAGGCCGTGGCCGCCGCGCACGGCGCCGACATCTACCGCCAGAGCGCCATGTCCGGCGTGGTGCCCACCCGCACGTCGGCCCAGGACCGCGCGGCCGTCCGCGTCGGCGCCGTGGCCGCCGCGCACGCGCCCTACCAGAACATGCAGCCGTCGTCGTTCGTGAACAGCCGCATGCCGGCCGACCGCGGCAACGGTTTCTCGACGTTCTGATCGACCGTTTCCGCGCCGGGCGCCTCCGCCCGGCCCGCACGACACCCAGGAAGCCGGACGGCGCTCGACGCGTCGTCCGGCTTTGTGCTTTTCAGCGGGCGCGTCCGGGGGCCGGCCTGTCGGCGAGGTGGGTCTGCAGGAAGTCCAGCAGCGCGCGCAGGGCGGCGCTGTTGTGCCGGCGCTGGAGGTAGGCGGCCGACAGCCAGATGTCGCTGCGCGCGTGGCCCTGCAGCACGGCCACCAGCTCGCCGTGGTCGATCTGCGAGCGCACCAGCATCGACGGCACGTAGAGCACGCCGAAGCCTTCCATCGCCACCTGGATGAGCGGCGCGAGCTCGGTGGCGTCCATGCGGCTCTTCAGCGGCACGTCCATGGGTCGCCCGTCGACCTCGAAACGCCAGTGCGGGTGCGGCCCCAGGCGCGAGTAGGTCAGCGCGTCGTGCCGCGCCAGGTCGGCCGGATGCGCCGGCACGCCGTGCCGCTTCCAGTACCGCGGCGAGGCGCACACCACCAGCGGTACCTGCCGCAGCTTGCGCACGATCAGGTTCTCGTCGGCGACGGGGCCGAAGCGCAGGGCGAGGTCGATCGCCTCGTCGGCCAGGTCGACGGTGCGGTTGCTCAGGTGCAGGCTGAGGCGCACGTCCGGGTAGTGGCCCATGAAGCGGGCCAGCAGCCGGGGCAGGTCGCCCTGGCCCATGCCGTGCGGCGCCGAGATGCGCAGCCGCCCGGTCGGCCGGCTCGCGTGCGCCTGCAGCTCGTCCCGGGTGAGCGTGAGCATCTCCATGACGGGGCCGCTGCGCTCGAGCAGCAGGGCGCCGGCGTCGGTCAGGCTGACCGAGCGCGTCGAGCGGTTGAGCAGCCGCACGCCCAGGCGCGCCTCCAGCTCGGCCACGTACTTGCTCACGGTGGCCTTGGCCAGGCCCAGGCGGGTGGCCGCGCGCGAGAAGCTGCCCTGCTCGGCGACGTCGCGGAAGGTCTTGAGCAGTTCGAGCGTGTCCATGCGGCGTCCCCGGCGCTGGACGTTCAGCGCGCGGTGCGCGCCAGGTAGCGCTTGCGCCAGAACACCGCCACCAGCGCGACGGCGGTGAAGCCCATCGAGCCCATCGCGATCCAGAAGCCGTCGGCCTTGTGCACCAGCGGGATGAACTCGAAGTTCATGCCGAAGATGCCGGCGATCAGGTTGAGCGGCAGGAACACGGCCGTCAGCACGGTGAGCACCCGCATGATGTCGTTGGTGCGGTGGCTCTGGACGCTGAAGTGCATCTGCACGGCGGTCTCGGCGTTCTGCTCGAGCCGGCGCACGTGGTGGACGACGCGCTCGATGTGCTCGAGCACGTCGCGGCTGCGCACCAGCACCAGCTCGTGCTCGCGCGCCTCGGCGGCGGACTCGGGCGGCGGCAGGGTCTCCAGGGCGTCGATCCAGTCCTGCAGGGCGGCGCGCTGGTCCTCGCAGATCTCGTCGAGGTGGTGCAGCGACTGGCGCGCGTCCATCAGGGCGCTCCAGTTGGTGAAGCGGCTCTTGGGGTCGATCAGCTCGGCCTGCCAGTGGTCGAGCTGCTTGGTGAGCTGGCGCCGCAGGTCGAGGTAGCCGTCGACGATCTGGTTGGCCAGACGCAGCATGAGGTCGGCCGGGCTGGTCGGGATGCGGGCGCTGACCGCACGGGCGTCGAGCGCCGGCGCTCCGGTGCCGGAACCCTCGCGCGCGACGTTGCCGTTGCCGTTGCCGCGCACGGCGGCCAGCAGCTTCTGCGCGTAGGCGTCGCGCACGGCGCCGTCCTCGGGATGCACCGACAGCAGCACGCGATCGAACACCGCGAAGCCGACCGGCCGCGTGTCCACGCGCCGCAGCACGGGCGGGCCGCCGCCGCGCGCGGGCGAGGGGCCGGCGGCGGGCGTGCCGAGCGTCGTCGCCGTGCCACCGGCCGGCTCCGTCGCCAGCGCGCCCGCGGCCAGCCGGCGCAGCACCAGCACGTCGTAGCGCGAGGTGTAGTCGTAGTGCGAGGGCAGCTGGTCGTTGAGCAGGTCGCTCACGTGCAGGTCGAGCAGCTGCGTGCCGCACAGCGCCTCCAGCACCGGCTGCACCGCGGCCAGCTCGGCGCGCAGTTCGGAGCGTGTGAGCGACAGCCACAGGTAGCCGCCGCGGCAGGCGCCGGGCCGCGCGAGCGGGGCCAGCGCGGGATGCTCGTCGACCTGCGAGCCGTGGATCTCGAAGATGCGCACGGAGGAACCGGTCCCTCTCAGCGCTGCCCGCGCAGCAGGCGGGCCGCGTCGAGCGCGAAGTACGTCAGCACGCCGTCGGCGCCGGCGCGCTTGAAGGCCAGCAGGCTCTCCATCATCACGGCCTCGCGGTCGAGCCAGCCGTTCTGCGCCGCCGCCGTCAGCATCGCGTATTCACCGCTGACCTGGTAGGCGAAGGTGGGTACGCGGAACGCCTCCTTCACGCGGCGCACGATGTCCAGGTAGGGCATGCCGGGCTTGACCATCACCATGTCGGCGCCCTCGGCGATGTCGATGGCGACCTCGCGCAGCGCCTCGTCGGTGTTGCCCGGGTCCATCTGGTAGACCTTCTTGTTGCTCTTGCCGAGGTTGCCAGCGGAGCCCACGGCGTCGCGGAACGGGCCGTAGAAGGCGCTCGCGTACTTGGCGCTGTAGGCCATGATCCGCGTGTGGATGTCGCCGTTGGCCTCGAGCGCGTCGCGGATGGCGCCGATGCGCCCGTCCATCATGTCGCTCGGCGCCACGATGTCGACGCCGGCGGCGGCCTGCGCCAGTGCCTGCCGGGCCAGCACCTCGACGGTGGCGTCGTTGATGACGTAGCCGTCGTCGTCGAGCAGGCCGTCCTGGCCGTGGCTGGTGTAGGGGTCGAGGGCGACGTCGGTGAGCACGCCCAGTTCCGGGAAGCGCTGCTTGAGCGCGGCGACTACGCGCGGGATCAGGCCGTCGGGGTTGAAGGCCTCGTCGCCGTTCGGGGTCTTGAGGTCGGGGTCGATGACCGGGAACAGCGCCATCACCGGGATGCCCAGCGCGACGCATTCCTCGGCCACCGGCAGCAGCGTGTCCAGGCTCAGCCGCTCCACGCCGGGCATCGAGGCGATCGCGTCGCGGCGGCGTTCGCCTTCCTGCACGAACACCGGGTAGATCAGGTCGTGCGCGGTGAGCGCGTGCTCACGGACGAGATTGCGCGTGAAGGCGTCGCGGCGCAGGCGACGGGGCCGGCCGGCGGGGAAGGGGGCGTGGAAGGTCATGCCGAAAATTGTGCCCCATGTGGTCGGCGCGTCGGGGTGCGAGCGGATGACGACCTTTTGCATCCATGCATGCCAAAAAGGTTCCAAATGCTGGAAGCCAAGCCAATTGGCTAACAATAATTTCCTACAAATGAGGTTGATCGGCATTGAAGTATTTGTTAAATTTCGCGCCGGGCGGCTTGCCGCTCCCCGCTTTTCCTCCCTGAGCGGGTGCCTTGATGTGTGACAGCAAAAGGGCTTCCCAGCCCGACGTCTTCACGTCGGGCTTTTTTTTGCCCGTCGCCCGGGGCCCGCGACGGCCGGCGGGGTGTGTCATGGCGGCCCACTAAACTGCCGCGATGCTCTGGATCAAGTCGCTTCACATCGTTTTCATCGCCAGCTGGTTCGCCGGCCTGTTCTACCTGCCGCGCATCTTCGTCAACTTGGCGCAGGTGCCCGCCGGCTCCGTCGCCGAGCGCGCGCGGCTGCTCCTGATGGCGCGCCGGCTGCTGCGCTTCACGACGATCCTGGCCGTGCCGGCGCTGGGGCTCGGACTGTGGCTGTGGGGGGTCTACGGCATCGGGCGCGGGCCGGGCAGCGGCTGGATGCACGCCAAGCTGGCGCTGGTGCTGCTGGTGATCGGCTACCACCACAGCTGCGGCGTGCTGCTGCGGCGTTTCTCGGACGGCACCAGCCGGCGCAGCGAGCGCTGGTACCGCTGGTACAACGAAGTGCCGGTCGTGCTGCTGCTGGCCATCGTCGTGCTGGTGGTCGTCAAGCCGTTCTGAGGAAAGCCATGCCCGCACGGGGCGATGCCGTGTCCGTTGCCCAATCCTCCCGCGTGAAGCTGCCGCGCCTCGTCTCCGCCGCACTGCCCCTGACGCTTGCCTACGCGGCGCTGATCGCCTATGCGAGCCTGTATCCGTTCGCGGACTGGCGCGACCAGGGCATCGCGCCGTGGGCCTACCTCGCTGCGCCGTGGCCCAGGTACTGGACCGGGTTCGACCTCGGCATCAACGTCGCGGGCTACGTGCCGATGGGGTTCCTCGCCGCGCTCGCCGTGCTGCGCACGCGTCCGGACGCCGGCGTGTCCCAGGCGGTGCTGCGCGCCACGCTCGCCGGCGGCGCGGTGTCCTTCGCCATGGAGACCCTGCAGAGCTACCTGCCGGTGCGCATCCCGTCCAACGTCGACCTGGCGCTCAACACCGCCGGCACCTTCGCGGGCGCCGCGTTGGCCGCGGGGCTGGAGCGCGCCGGTGCGATCGCGCACTGGAGCCGCGTGCGTTCGCACTGGTTCGTCGCCGACGCCAGCGGCGCGCTGGTGCTGCTGGCGCTGTGGCCGTTCGCGCTGCTGTTCCCGGCGGCGGTCACCTTCGGGCTGGGACAGGTCTTCGAGCGGCTGGAGACGGCGATCGCCGAGGGGTTGCTCGACACGCCCTTCATCGACTGGCTGCCGGTGCGCCAGTTCGAGCTCGAACCGCTGGTGCCGGGCGTGGAACTGCTGTGCGTGATGCTGGGCGCGCTGGTGCCGTGCCTGCTGGCGTTCATGGTGACGCGCTCGGCGCCGCGCCGCGCGATCGTGCTGGCGCTGACCCTGTCGGCCGGCGTCGCGGCGAGCGCCCTGTCGGCGGCGCTGAGCTACGGGCCTGAGCACGCCTGGGCCTGGCTCAGCCCGCCGGTGCAGGTCGGCATCGCCGCCGCAGCGGTGGGGGGCACGGCATTGCTGGGTGCTCCGCGCCGGCTCTGCGCGGCCCTGCTGCTGGTGGCCCTGGCCTTGCACCTGGGCCTGCTCAACCAGGCGCCCGAGAGCGCCTATTTCGCCGAGACGCTGGCCAGCTGGGAGCAGGGCCGCTTCATCCGCTTTCACGGCCTGGCGCAGTGGGTCGGCTGGCTCTGGCCCTTCGCGACGTTGGGCTACGTGGTCGCAGCGCTGTCCCGGCGTCCGCGCCAAACCTAGAATCGATCGATGCCTCCCACCCCCGTCACTTCCCCCGTGGCCGCCACGCAGGCCCCGGACGCGCCCGGCTACTACGAGCGCCACATCTTCTTCTGCCTGAACGAACGCAAGGGCGGCGAAGATTCCTGTGCCCTGCACGACGCGCAGAGCGGCTTCGATCGCTGCAAGTCGCGCGTCAAGGAAGCCGGCCTGTCGGGTCCCGGCAAGGTGCGCGTCAACAAGGCCGGTTGCCTGGACCGCTGCGCCGGCGGCCCGGTCGCGGTGGTCTATCCGGAGGCGGTCTGGTACACCTTCGTCGACAAGGACGACATCGACGAGATCGTCGAGTCGCACCTGAAGAACGGCCGCGTCGTCGAGCGGCTCGTGCTGCCCCCGGACGTGGGCCGATGAGGGCCGTGGCCATCGCCAGGATCACGCAGCTCGACGGACGACGCCCATGAATTCCCAGACCGAGAAACTCCGACTCGAAGGCGCCGCCGGCGTCATCGAAGCCCTGCGCGACCTGCCGCCCGCGGGCACGCCCCCGCGCGGCATCGCCGTCATCGCCCATCCGCATCCGCTCTTCGGCGGCACGATGGACAACAAGGTCGTGCAGACCCTGGCGCGCGCCTTCGTCGCCACCGGCTGGACGGCCGTGCGCTTCAACTTCCGTGGCGTCGGCGCCAGCGCGGGCGCGCACGACGAGGGGCGCGGCGAGGCCGAGGACTACCGCGCCGTCGTCGCGCAAGTCGCGCCCGAAGGAACACTGGCGATCGCCGGCTTCTCCTTCGGTGCCTTCGTCGCCATCAACGCGCTGCAGACGCTGTGGGGCGAGCGCGAGGTGGGCCGGATCGCGCTGGTCGGCGCCAGCGTGGCGCGCGTGGTGCCGCCGCCGCTGCCGGCCGACGCGCTGG
Organism: Variovorax sp. PvP013; assembly: GCF_050435945.1. Taxonomy (NCBI): domain Bacteria; kingdom Pseudomonadati; phylum Pseudomonadota; class Betaproteobacteria; order Burkholderiales; family Comamonadaceae; genus Variovorax; species Variovorax sp. PvP013. The sequence goes on along the minus strand of NZ_JBNDLF010000004.1, from coordinate 5,049 downwards.
ATCGCACGTTGGTCGTGCACGGCGAGGCCGACGACACGGTCGCGCTGTCGGCGCTCATGGACTGGGCGCGGCCGCAGTCACTTCCTGTCACAGTCGTCCCCGGGGGCGGTCATTTCTTTCACGGACAATTGCCGCTCCTCAAGAACCTCGTCGCCCGCCACCTCCGCGCGGGCTAGCTTTTCCGGTTTCTCCCCGCATCCCCCCATGAATCGCTTTTCCGACGCGCTGCGCGCGCTGATGCTGGCCGTCGCCGCCTCCTTCTGCATGCTGGCCGCGCACGCCCAGACCGTGCCCGTGCCGCCCGAGATCGCCGCGCGCAGCTACCTGCTGCTTGACGTCACGTCCAACCAGCTGCTGGCGCAGAAGGACATCGACAGCCCGGTCGAGCCGGCTTCGCTGACCAAGCTGATGTCGGCCTACCTCGTGTTCGACGCCCTCAAGGCCAAGAAGCTCACGCTCGCGCAGACGCTGCCGGTGAGCCAGCGCGCCTGGAAGATGCCCGGCTCGCGCATGTTCATCGATCCGAAGATGCAGGTGCCGGTCGAGGACCTCATCAAGGGCCTGATCGTGCAGTCGGGCAACGACGCGACCGTGGCACTGGCCGAGGGCGTGGCCGGCTCCGTCGAGCGCTTCGTCGAACTCATGAACGACCAGGCCAAGGTGCTGGGCATGAAGAACACGGGCTACAAGAATCCCGAAGGCCTCACGGCACCCGGCCACACGACCACGGCGCGCGACCTGAGCATCCTCGCGACCCGGCTGATGCGCGACTTCCCCGAGTACGTCCACTACTACTCGATCAAGAAGTACCGCTATCCCGGCACGCCCTCGACCAACGACACCAACCGCAACCTGCTGCTGTTCCGCGACCCGACGGTCGACGGCCTGAAGACCGGCCACACCGACGCCGCGGGCTACTGCATGATCGTCACGGCCAGGCGCGACTTCCCCAACCTGGGCACGGGCGGGCGCCGTCTGCTGACCATCGTGCTGGGCACGTCGAGCGAGAACGCGCGCGCCAACGAGTCGCAGAAGCTCCTGAACTGGGGCTACACCGCCTACGACGCCGTGCGCCTGTTCGAGGCCGGCCAGCCCGCCGCCACCCCCGCCGTCTGGAAGGGCAAGACCGACACGCTCAAGCTCGGCCGGCCCGAAGCCATCGTCGTGTCGGTGCCCGCGGGCTCCGCCGCCCGGATCAAGACGCAGATCGCCCGGCCGGATCCGCTGGTCGCGCCGTTCGCCAAGAACCAGAACGTCGGCACGCTGAAGGTCATGCTGGGCGAGGAGCCGGTCACCGAGGTGCCGCTGGTGGCGCTCGACGCCGTCGAGCAGGCCGGCATCCTGGGTCGGGCCTGGGACGCCGTCCGCCTCTGGATCAAGTAGGCAGGACGAAAAACGGGCGGGCCTTTTCGGGCCTGCTATACTCGCGGGCTTTTCGGAAAAAATTCCGAAGGGTTTCACGTTTTTGTCACTTCCCGGTTCCTCATGTCACGGTGAGGGCCACGGCCGGGACTGTTTTGGGATTCATTCATTCATGCCAACCATCAATCAACTGGTGCGTCAGGGTCGAACGGTCGAAAAGATCAACTCGAAGAGCCCTGCCATGCAGAACTCGCCGCAACGCCGCGGTGTCTGCACCCGCGTCTACACCACGACGCCCAAGAAGCCCAACTCGGCGCTCCGCAAGGTCGCCAAGGTCCGTCTGACCAACGGCTTCGAAGTCATCTCCTACATCGGCGGCGAAGGCCACAACCTGCAGGAACACAGCGTGGTGCTGGTTCGCGGCGGTCGTGTCAAGGACCTGCCCGGCGTGCGCTACCACATCGTGCGCGGTTCGCTCGACCTGCAAGGCGTGAAAGACCGCAAGCAGTCGCGTTCCAAGTACGGCGCGAAGCGTCCCAAGAAGGCCTAAGTCCTTCTGTTTTCCATTCAGCGGTGTTCGGCGTGCCTTGGCGGGTGCATCGAACGAAGTGACCCGATCCTGGGTCGAGTAAGTGAGAGATCGATGTCGTCTCTCGCGGTGCCGAGATGGCACCAACTGAAGCAAAGAGGTTAGTAACATGCCACGTCGTCGCGAAGTCCCCAAACGTGAAATCCTGCCGGATCCGAAGTTCGGCAACGTCGAGCTGTCCAAATTCATGAACGTGATCATGGAAGGCGGCAAGAAGGCTGTGGCCGAGCGCATCATCTACGGTGCCCTGGAGCAGATCGAGAAGAAGAACCCGGGCAAGGACCCGGTCGAAGCCTTCACCATGGCGATCAACAACGTCAAGCCGATGGTTGAAGTGAAGTCGCGCCGCGTCGGTGGCGCGAACTACCAGGTGCCCGTCGAGGTGCGCCCGGTCCGTCGCCTCGCGCTGTCGATGCGCTGGATCAAGGAAGCCGCCCGCAAGCGCGGCGAGAAGTCGATGGCCATGCGTCTGGCCAACGAACTCATGGAAGCCACGGAAGGCCGTGGCGGTGCCATGAAGAAGCGCGATGAAGTCCATCGCATGGCCGAGGCCAACAAGGCCTTCAGCCACTTCCGCTTCTAAAGAACCGTCCCTCAAACCAGATCGGATGCAAGCCCGACCCGCCCTGTGGCGGGCGGGCTTTCCATCTTTCAACGGAGTAATTTCATGGCACGCAAGACCCCCATCGAGCGCTACCGCAACATCGGTATCTCGGCGCACATCGACGCCGGCAAGACGACGACCACCGAGCGCATCCTGTTCTACACGGGCGTCAACCACAAGATCGGCGAAGTGCACGACGGTGCTGCCACCATGGACTGGATGGAACAGGAGCAGGAGCGCGGCATCACGATCACGTCCGCCGCCACGACCTGTTTCTGGAAGGGCATGGCCGGCACGTTCCCCGAGCACCGCATCAACATCATCGACACCCCCGGCCACGTCGACTTCACGATCGAGGTCGAGCGCTCGATGCGCGTGCTCGACGGCGCCGTCATGGTCTACGACGCCGTCGGCGGCGTGCAGCCCCAGTCGGAAACCGTCTGGCGCCAGGCCAACAAGTACAAGGTCCCACGCCTCGCGTTCGTCAACAAGATGGACCGCACCGGGGCGAACTTCCTGCGCGTGCGCCAGATGATGATCGACCGGCTGAAGGCCAACCCGGTCGTGATCCAGATCCCGATCGGCGCCGAGGACAAGTTCCAGGGCATTGTCGACCTCGTGAAGATGAAGGCCATCATCTGGGACGAGGACAAGGGCGTGACCTTCCAGTACGGCGAGATCCCCGCCGACCTGAAAGACGTCTGCGACGAATACCACGAGAAGCTCGTCGAAGCGGCTGCCGAATCCAGCGAAGAGCTGATGAACAAGTACCTCGAAGGCGAGACGCTGACCGAGGAAGAGATCAAGGCCGCCATCCGCCAGCGCACCATCGCCGGCGAGATCCAGCCGATGCTGTGCGGCTCGGCCTTCAAGAACAAGGGCGTCCAGGCGATGCTCGACGCGGTCATCGAATACATGCCCGCGCCGACCGACATTCCGCCCGTCGGCGGCACCGACGAGGACGAGGCGCCCGTGGTCCGCCAGGCGGACGACGGCGAGAAGTTCTCGGCCCTCGCGTTCAAGCTGATGACCGACCCGTTCGTGGGCCAGCTGACCTTCGTGCGCGTCTATTCTGGCGTGCTCTCCAAGGGCGACAGCGTCTACAACCCGGTGCGCGGCAAGAAGGAGCGCATCGGCCGGATCGTGCAGATGCACGCCAACAACCGCGAGGAAGTCAGCGAGATCCGCGCCGGCGACATCGCCGCCTGCGTGGGCCTGAAGGAAGTGACCACGGGCGAGACCCTGTGCGATCCGGCGGCCGTCGTCACGCTCGAGCGCATGGTGTTCCCGGAATCGGTGATCTCCCAGGCCGTCGAGCCCAAGACCAAGGTCGACCAGGAAAAGATGGGCATCGCGCTGCAGCGCCTGGCCCAGGAAGATCCGTCGTTCCGCGTCAAGACCGACGAGGAATCCGGCCAGACCATCATCTCGGGCATGGGCGAGCTCCACCTCGAAATCATCGTCGACCGCATGAAGCGCGAGTTCGGTGTCGAGGCGAACGTCGGCAAGCCGCAGGTGGCCTACCGCGAGACCATCCGCAAGACCGTCGAGGACGCCGAAGGCAAGTTCGTGCGTCAGTCGGGCGGCAAGGGCCAGTACGGCCACGTCATCCTGAAGCTCGAGCCGCAGGAGATGGGCAAGGGCTTCGAGTTCGTCGACGCCATCAAGGGCGGCGTGGTGCCGCGCGAGTACATCCCGGCGGTGGAGAAGGGCGTGATCGAAGCGCTGGGCCAGGGCGTGCTTGCCGGCTACCCGGTGGTCGACGTCAAGGTGACGCTGCACTTCGGCTCCTACCACGACGTGGACTCGAACGAAATGGCGTTCAAGATGGCCGCGATCTTCGGTTTCAAGGAAGGCGCCCGCAAGGCCAGCCCCGTGATCCTGGAGCCGATGATGGCCGTGGAAGTCGAGACGCCCGAGGACTACGCCGGCAACGTGATGGGCGACCTGTCCAGCCGTCGCGGCATGGTGCAGGGCATGGACGACATGATCGGTGGCGGCAAGGCCATCAAGGCCGAAGTGCCGCTGTCGGAAATGTTCGGCTACTCCACCACGCTGCGTTCGATGTCGCAAGGCCGCGCCACGTACACGATGGAGTTCAAGCACTACGCCGAAGCGCCGCGCAACGTGGCGGAAGCCATCGTGGCCGCCCGCGCCAAGTAAGGCTCTCCCCCAGGCTGCGCGCACTGCGTGTCGCTTCGCCAACCCCCTTCCGGGGGCGACACCAGCAGCCCGGCAAAGCCGGTTCTGCGGTGTCTCGCGAAGAGATCCAGACGCGTCGACAGGGGTTCATTTTTGTCTGCGATCCGGTGCCATCCTGTTCCCGTGCGGGATGAATCAGCAATCGGATGCAGACGTAAAACCACTACACGGGAACTGCTCTTTCCAAGGATTTGAAAAATGGCAAAAGGTAAATTCACCCGCACCAAGCCCCACGTGAACGTGGGCACGATCGGCCACGTGGACCATGGCAAGACGACGCTGACGGCGGCGA
>NZ_JBNDLF010000003.1:0-531366 GCF_050435945.1 Variovorax sp. PvP013 | reverse complement strand
GCGCACAGCGGGTTGACCATCACGATCTCGCCGTCGGCGCGCAGCTGCGCCAGACCGATCGGCGCGATGTAGAGGAACTGCAGCAGCGCCTCGTACTCATCCTGGTCGGTTTGCGGCATGGCGGCGATGCTCACACCGAACGCTGGACGAGCACGTAGCGGTGCGCCGCTCCCGGGGCCGCCAGCAGGCGCAGCTTGACCTTGACCGGGCGCATGCGCAGGGTCAGCACGTAGTCGATGGTGGCGTCGAGCTCGCCGCCGTCGGCCGCCGCGTCCTCGAAACGCTGCGCCACGAGGTAGTTGTTCATGCAGGGCGCGACCACCGCGAAGAGGGCGTGGCCGAGCACGCGCTGCGGCGACAGGCCGGCGGCCTTCGATTCGAAGGCGTTGTAGCGGCGCACGGCGGTCCCGGCGTCGAAGCCGATGACGCCGAAGTCGAGCATGTCGAGCGCGTCGTCCGGCAGGGCGTCGAGCCGCCCGATGAGGCCGGGCGCGTCGAAGGTCGGTGCCTGGGTCTCGTTCATGGAGGTACCTTTGTCTGAAGAGGAAAACCGGGCGCGACGAGGGACGCCGTGCCGGGCGCTGCGGGGAGGCGGGCGATGCGCGGTGCGGCGCGTCCCGGAATCTGCGGTCATTCTGGCTTCTCTATCGGCGTCGCGGGCGCCGACTTGACCCCTTCGGCGAAGGGGAGTCGCGAACCGGGCGTCCGGCGGCGCCGGCGCGCCGGCGCTCAGGCGCTGCCGAGGACCTCGATCGCCGCGCGGGCGAACAGCGCGTTCAGGCGTTCCGGGTCGAGCCCGCAGCGCCGCAGCGGCAGGGCCGCGCCCACCGGTTCGAAGTCCTCCATGCGCTGGGCGATGCGCAGCAGGTCGCCGAGTTCGCCCTCGAAGCGCAGGATGGCGGCCTGGACGCGCGGGCCCGGCCGGATCTGGTCGAGCATCCGCGCGCTCGACTGCCGCACCACCACGTGCATCAGCGAGAAGATGCCGGTCTGGAAGGCGACGTCGGCGAAGGCGTCGTCGTGGGGCCGCATCTCCTGGGCCATCAGCTCCATGAAGCGCGCCCGCGTGCTGACGAGCTGCAGCAGCGGGTCTTCCTCCAGCCGGTCGTGGCCGCCGTCGGCGAACAGCAGCAGCTGGGCCAGCCGCGCCAGCTGCCGCGTGCCCACGCGCGCGATGGCCTCGCCCACCGTGAGGTCGGGCCGCGCCGCCGCGAAGGCCGAGCTGGCGAACTTCATCAGCTGCGCCAGCAGCATCGGATTGCGCTTCACCTCCTGCTGCAGGTCCGCCAGGCTCGGATCGTCCGCCAGCACCTGGCTCAGCTGGAGCAGCGCGATCTGCGAGGCGCTGGCCTGGCTCTGGCGCAGGACCTCCGGGCGGGCGAAGAAGTAGCCCTGGAACAGGTCCGCGCCCAGCGCCAGGATGCGGCGGAATTCCTCCTGGGTCTCCACCTTCTCGGCCAGCACCCGGCAGCCGGCCTCGTGGGCCATGTGGATGATCAGCGGCAGCTCGGCGGCGACGACGTTGTGCAGGTCGATCTTGACGACGTCCACCAGCGCCAGCACCCGCGCCGGGATGCGGTCGATCGAGACCACGTCGTCGAGCGCGATCTGGAAGCCGGAGCGCCGCAGCCGTCGGCAATCCGCCTCGATCTCGGCGTCGATGACGACGTCCTCCAGGATCTCCAGCGTGAAGCGGCCGGGTTCGAGCAGGTACAGGCTGTCCGATCCGAGCGAGGCGCGCCCCACGTTGAGGAACCCCCGGTGCGCGCCCAGGGTGGCCGCGACGCCGAACTGCGCGAGGGCGTTGACGATCACCTGGTCGGTCGCGATGCCGTCGTCGTCGACCGTGGCCGCGTTGTCGAAACCGCCCCTGAACAGCAGCTCGTAGGCGACCAGGGCGCCCGAGCGGTCCACGATCGGCTGCCGGCCCAGCAGCACGCTGGGCGCCCCGTCGGGGCTCGGATCGTCACGGTGTGCGTCTTCGTTCATGGGTCCAACGGTCTGCGTCGTCTGGGAGCTGCGGTGGGGATGTCGCCGGCGGGTGGCCCGCCGGCGCGGTCCTTCATGGGAGGGATATCGGCCGATCGCACGTCGACTTGAGGCGTCGGGGCATCGCCGCCGCTCCTGAAGTCCCCCGGCGTCGTGCCGGTCCACTGGCGGAAGGCGCGGGAGAAGCTCTTCTCGCTGCGGAAGCCCACTGCCAGCGCGACCTGCCGCACGGGCCGCGTGGTGCGCCGCAGCAGGTCGCAGGCGCCGGTGCGGCGCACCTCGTCCTTGAGCGCCTGCAGCGAGACGCCCTCGTCGCGCAGCTGGCGGTGCAGGGTGCGCGGGGAGATCGCCAGCCAGCCGGCCACCGTCTGCGCCGTCGCCGCCTCGGTGCCGTGCGCGCGCAGCAGCTCGCGCACGCGCCGCCCGAGCAGCCGGTCGCGCCGGTACTGCAGCACCGTCAGCGGCAGGGCGCGGCGCAGCATGGCGCGCAGCGCGCGCTCGTCGCGCCGCAGCGGCAGCGCCAGATAGCGCTCGTCGAAGGCGATGCCGGCGCCCCGGCGCGAATCGAAGGCCACCACGGGGCCGAACATCAGCGCGTAGGCGTCGCGGTGCGGCGGCGCCGGGAACGGGAAGTGCGCCTCGCGCAGCGCGATCTGCGAGTCGATGGCCCAGCAGGCGTAGCCCAGCAGGAAGCGCAGGCTCGACACCAGGCAGAACTCGCGGAAGTCGGCCTCCGGCGCGCGGCGCTCCTCGATGCGCACCGTGGCGACGCCGCCGGCCACCGCCAGGTCGAGCACGACGTCGTCGGTCAGCAGCCGGTGGTGGCGGCACCAGCGCTTGAGGGCGACGCCGAGGTCGGGCGCGCCCAGCGAGGCGCGGCACAGCATGCCGTAGGTGCCCCAGGGCAGGCGGCGCGAGAACCAGCCGAGCGCCTCGTCGTCGAGTTCCTGCATCGCGTGGGCGTTGAGGGCTTCGAACTGCGCCGCCGTCACGCGCCCCGCGGGATCGTCGACGTCGCGCGGCGCGATGGATGCCGCGCGCAGGGCGCCGGCGGGGTCGCGGCCGTACCGGGCATAGGCGGCGACGATGGCGCGCACGAAGGCCATCGGCGTCGCCGCGCGGGGCGCGTGCGCCCGCGCGCTGGTCATGTCGACGCGGGAGGCGGCGCCGCCTTGCGCTGCTGCGCGCGGCGGGAGAACATGTTGAGCGCCTCGACCAGCGTGGAGAACGCCATCGCCGCGTAGATGTAGCCCTTGGGCACGTGCACGCCGAAGCCGTCGGCGATCAGCACCGCGCCGATCATCAGCAGGAAGCCCAGCGCCAGCATCACCACCGTCGGGTTGCGGTTGATGAAGTTGGCCAGCGGCTCGGCGGCCAGCAGCATCACCGTCACGGCGGTGATGACGGCGATCACCATCACGGCCAGGTTGTCGGTCATGCCCACGGCGGTGAGGATCGAGTCGACCGAGAACACCATGTCCAGCAGCACGATCTGCACCAGCACCGACGAGAACGCCACCGTGGCCTTGGCGGCGGTGGTGTCGAAGACGCTGTCGGTGGGCGCGGGGTCGACGGCGTGGTGGATCTCCTTGGTCGCCTTCCAGATCAGGAACAGGCCGCCGACGATCAGGATCAGGTCGCGCCAGGAGAACTGCGTCTCGAAGCCCGGCCGGCCGGCGGCGTCGGGCGGGCCGCTCCAGCCCAGGTCGAACACCGGCGCGGTCAGGCCGACGATCCACGCGATCATCGACAGCAGCATCAGGCGCATCACCAGCGCCAGGCCGATGCCGATGCGGCGGGCGTTCTTGCGCTGGTGCTCGGGCAGCTTGTTCGACAGGATGGAGATGAAGATCAGGTTGTCGATCCCCAGCACGACCTCCATGATCACCAGCGCCAGCAGGGCGGCCCACGCGGTGGGGTCGGAGAACAAGGCTTGCAGGCTGTCCATGGAATTCCCGAGGAAGTTGAATCGGCAAAATCATGCAGCAGCCCGCGCCGGCCGGCGAAAGACCATCGGCCGCCCCCGGATTTCCGGCGGCGGCGTGGCACGATCCGCAACCTCCGTGGCGCCATCTGCGCTCGCGCCGGGCGTAAGCTGCGGCCCTGCGATCCACCCCCACAGAGGAGACACCACATGCCCTCGTCCAGCCCGACCGGCCTGCCCGGACTGAACTTCGACCTCGGCGACACCGTCGACGCCCTGCGCGAGGCCATCGCCGACTTCGCCGCCGCGGAGATCGCGCCGCGCGCCGCCGCCGTCGACGCCGACAACCTCTTCCCGCACGACCTGTGGCGCAAGCTCGGCGAGCTCGGCCTGCACGGCATGACCGTGAAGGAGGAATACGGCGGCACCGAACTGGGCTACCTGGCCCACATCGTGGCCATGGAGGAGGTCTCGCGCGCCTCGGCGTCGGTCGGCCTGTCCTACGGCGCGCACTCCAACCTGTGCGTCAACCAGATCCACCGCAACGGCAGCGCGGCGCAGAAGGACAAGTACCTGCCCAGGCTGGTGAGCGGCGAGCACGTCGGCGCGCTGGCCATGAGCGAGCCCGGCGCCGGCTCGGACGTCGTGAGCATGAAGCTGCGCGCCGAGAAGCGCGGCGACCGCTACGTGCTCAACGGCGGCAAGATGTGGATCACCAACGGCGGCGACGCCGACACCCTGGTCATCTACGCCAAGACCGAGCCCGAGATGGGCGCGCGCGGCATGACGGCCTTCATCGTCGAGCGCGGCTTCAAGGGCTTCTCCGCCGGCACCAAGCTCGACAAGCTGGGCATGCGCGGCTCCAACACCTATCCGCTGTTCTTCGACGACTGCGAGGTGCCGGAGGAGAACGTGCTCGGCGGCGAGGGGCAGGGCGCGAAGGTGCTGATGAGCGGCCTCGACTACGAGCGCGCCGTGCTCTCGGGCGGCCCGCTGGGCATCATGGCCGCCTGCATGGACGCGGTGATCCCCTTCGTCCACGAGCGCAAGCAGTTCGGCCGGAGCATCGGCGAGTTCCAGCTGATGCAGGGCAAGCTCGCCGACATGTACTCGACCTGGCAGGCCACGCGCGCCTACGTCTACGCCGTGGGCAAGGCCTGCGATCGCAACGACCACGCGCGCAGCTTCCGCAAGGACGCCGCCGGCGCCATCCTGTATTCGGCCGAGAAGGCGACCTGGATGGCCGGCGAGGCGATCCAGGCCCTGGGCGGCGTCGGCTACACCAAGGACTTCCCCGTGGAGCGCCTGTGGCGCGACGCCAAGCTCTACGAGATCGGCGCCGGCACCAGCGAGATCCGGCGCATGCTGATCGGGCGGGAGCTGTTCGCGGAAACAAGCTGACCCCCAGGCTTCGCGCACTTCGTGTCGCTCTCGCCAACCCCCTTCCAGGGGGCAACACCAGCGGCCCGGCAAAGCCGGTTCCGCGGTGTTACCGGCAGCGGCACTTTCCCCGCCAATGCCAGACAAGGAGACAAGCGATGTCATCGACTCGGAGCTACGCGCAAGGCGCCACCGACGTCCCGCTCATCGAGCGGACGATCGGCGACTTCTTCGACGCCATGGTCGCGCGCCAGCCCGACCGCGAGGCGCTGGTCAGCCGCCACGAGGGCCTGCGCTTCACCTACCGCGCGCTGGGCGAGGCCGCGGACCGCCTCGCCAGCGCGCTGCTGCGCCTGGGCCTGGCGCCGGGCGAGCGCGTGGGCATCTGGTCGCACAACAACGCCGCCTGGGTGCTGCTGCAGATCGCCACGGCCAAGGTCGGCCTGGTGCTGGTGAACATCAACCCGGCCTACCGCACGAGCGAGGTCGAGTACGCATTGAACAAGGTCGGCTGCGCCGCGCTGGTGACGATGGCGCGCTTCAAGACCAGCGACTACCTGGGCATGCTGCGCGAGCTGGCGCCGGAGCTGGCCGACACCGATGCGGAGGGCGGGGTCGGACTGCGCGCCGCGCGCCTGCCGACGCTGCGCCACGTGGTGTGGATCGACGGCGCCGTGCCGGCCGCCCGGGCGCCGGCGGTCGCGGACGCGCGCGTCGACGGAGGCGGGGGCGCCGGCGACGACGTCCCCGGCATGCGCCGCTTCACGCGCCTGCTCGCCGGCGGCGACCCGCACGATCCGCGCGTGGCCGAGGTGCAGCGCTCCCTGCGCGCCGACGAACCCGTCAACATCCAGTTCACCAGCGGCACCACCGGTTTCCCCAAGGGCGCCTCGCTCACGCACCGCAACATCCTGAACAACGGCTTCTTCATCGGCGAATGCATGAAGCTGACGCCGGCCGACCGGCTGTGCGTGCCGGTGCCGATGTACCACTGCTTCGGCATGGTGCTGGGCAGCCTGGCCTGCCTCACGCACGGCAGCACCCTGGTGTTCCCGAACGACGGCTTCGACGCGCTGTCGGTGCTGGAGACCGTGCAGGCCGAGCGCTGCACCGGCCTGCACGGCGTGCCGACCATGTTCATCGCCGAGCTCGACCATCCGCGATTCGCCGAATTCGACCTGTCGACCCTGCGCACCGGGATCATGGCAGGCACCGCCTGCCCGATCGAGGTCATGAAGCGCGTGGTCGAGCGCATGAACCTGCGCGAGATCACCATCGCCTACGGCATGACCGAGACCAGTCCGGTGAGCTGCCAGAGCTCGACCGACACGCCGCTGGAAAAGCGCGTGGCCACCGTCGGCACGGTGCAGCCGCACGTCGAGGTGAGGATCGTCGACCCCGCGACCGGCGAGACGGTGCCGCGCGGCACCTCGGGCGAGCTGTGCACGCGCGGCTACCTGGTGATGCACGGCTACTGGGACGACGCGCCGCGCACGCGCGAGGCGATCGACGCCGAGGGCTGGATGCACACCGGCGACCTCGCCACCATGGACGCCGAGGGCTACGTCAACATCGTCGGGCGCAGCAAGGACATGGTGATCCGCGGCGGCGAGAACATCTACCCGCGCGAGATCGAGGAGTTCCTCTACGGCCACCCGCAGGTGCAGGACGTGCAGGTCGTCGGCCTGCCCGACGCCCGATACGGCGAGGAGCTGTGCGCCTGGATCATCCCGCGCCCCGGCCAGACGCCCACCGAGGACGGCATCCGCGCCTTCTGCGCCGGCCGCATCGCGCACTACAAGGTGCCGAGGTACATCCAGTTCGTCGATGCCTTCCCGATGACCGTGACCGGCAAGATCCAGAAGTTCCGCATCCGCGAGGCCATGCGCGAGCGCCTGGGGCTCGACGAGGTGAAGACCGCATGAAGGACCAGAACCCATGAGCAGAATCGAGACCCGACTCAACGCCCGCTCCGCGGACTTCCAGGCCAACGCCGCCGCGATGCGCGCGCTGGTCGACGACCTGCGCCAGCGCTTCGCCCGGGTCGAGGCCGGCGGCGGCGAGGCCGCGCGCGCCAAGCACGTCGCGCGCGGCAAGCTGCTGCCGCGCGAGCGCGTGGCCGAGCTGCTCGACCCCGGCACGCCGTTCCTGGAGATCGCGCCGCTGGCGGCCTGCGGCATGTACCTCGACCCGACCGGCGCCGAGTCCGCGCCCGGCGCCGGACTGATCGCCGGCATCGGCCGCGTCAGCGGGGTCGACTGCATGATCGTGTGCAACGACGCCACGGTGAAGGGCGGCACCTACTTCCCGCTGACCGTCAAGAAGCACCTGCGCGCGCAGGAGATCGCCGAGCAGAACCGGCTGCCGTGCATCTACCTGGTCGACTCCGGCGGCGCCAACCTGCCCAACCAGGACGAGGTCTTCCCCGACCGCGACCACTTCGGCCGCATCTTCTACAACCAGGCGCAGATGAGCGCCCGGGGCATCGCGCAGATCGCCGTGGTGATGGGCTCGTGCACCGCCGGCGGTGCCTACGTGCCGGCCATGAGCGACGAGTCGATCATCGTCAAGGAGCAGGGCACCATCTTCCTGGGCGGCCCGCCGCTGGTGAAGGCGGCCACCGGCGAGGTGGTGACGGCCGAGGACCTGGGCGGCGGCGACGTGCACACGCGGCTGTCGGGCGTGGCCGACCACTTGGCGCAGAACGACCTGCACGCGCTGTCGCTGGCGCGCTCGGCGGTGGCCCACCTGAACCGGCCCGTGGTCGCCGCGCCGCCGGGCGCGCCGCCGGCCCTGCCCGCCGAGGAGCTCTACGGCGTCATCCCGACCGACACGCGCAAGCCCTTCGACGTGCGCGAGATCGTCGCGCGCATCGTCGACGGCAGCGAGTTCCACGAGTTCAAGGCCCGCTTCGGCGCCACGCTGGTGTGCGGCTTCGCCGCGATCGAGGGCATGCCCGTGGGCATCGTCGCCAACAACGGCATCCTGTTCTCCGAATCGGCGCAGAAGGGCGCGCACTTCATCGAGCTGTGCTGCCAGCGCAAGATCCCGCTGGTGTTCCTGCAGAACATCACCGGCTTCATGGTCGGGCGCAAGTACGAGAACGAGGGCATCGCGCGCCACGGCGCCAAGATGGTGACGGCCGTGGCCACGGCCAACGTGCCCAAGTTCACGGTGATCATCGGCGGCAGCTTCGGCGCCGGCAACTACGGCATGTGCGGCCGCGCGTTCTCGCCGCGCTTCCTCTGGATGTGGCCCAACGCGCGCATCAGCGTGATGGGCGGCGAGCAGGCCGCCAGCGTGCTGGCGACCGTCCGGCGCGACGGCATCGAGGGCAAGGGCGGCACCTGGAGCGCCGAGGAGGAGGAGGCCTTCAAGGCGCCCCTGCGCCGGCAGTACGAGGAGCAGGGCCACCCCTACTACGCCACCGCGCGCCTGTGGGACGACGGCGTCATCGACCCGGCCGACACGCGCCGCGTGCTGGCGCTGGGCCTGGCCGCCGCGCGCAACGCGCCCGTTCCCGAGCCGAGATTCGGCGTCTTCCGGATGTAGGCGCCATGCAGCTCCCGCGCTACTTCGCCCGCCTCGCGCGCTACCACGCGTGGGCCACGCGCAAGCTGCTCGCCGACGACCTGGCGGCCTTGAGCGACGAGGAGTGGCACCGCGACCTGCGCCTGTTCTTCGGCTCGGTGCATCGCACCGTCAACCACCTGCTGGTGACCGACGACATCTGGCACGCGCGTTTCGCCGAAGGCCGGTCGCCGCGCATCGCGCTCGACGCCCAGCCGCATGCCGATCGCGCGCCGGCATGCGCCGCGCTGGCGGCGGCGGTCGATCGCTGGGCCGGCTGGGCCGACACGCTCGACGCGGCGTGCCTCGACGGCGAACTGACCTACACGCGCAACAACGGCGAGACCATGCGCCTGCCCTTCGCTGCGGCGCTGGGCCATGTCTTCAACCACGCGACCCACCATCGCGGCCAGCTGACGGCGGCCGTGACGATGCTGGGCCACCCCGGCCCGTCGCTCGACTGGGTCTATCTGCTGCAGAGCGAAGCGAGAGCCCGACCATGACCCTGCCCGCCTTCACCACCCTCGAACTCGCGCTCGACGACGACGGCGCCGTCGCCCGCATCTGGCTCGACCGGCCCGAATCGCGCAACGCCTTCGACGACGTCGTCATCGACGAGCTGACGCGTGCCTTCGTCGAGGTCGGCGCCATGCCGGCGGTGCGCGCCGTGGTGCTCGGCGCGCGCGGCCCGGCCTTCTGCGCCGGTGCCGATCTCAACTGGATGCGCCGCATGGCCGGCTACACGCGCGAGCAGAACCTCGCCGACGCCGGCTGGCTCGCCGCGATGCTGCGCACCATCGCCGAGTGCCCCAAGCCGACCATCGCGCGCGTGCAGGGCGACGTCTACGCCGGGGGCGTGGGGCTGGTCGCGGCCTGCGACATGGCCGTGGCGCTGGACACCGCCTGGTTCTGCCTGAGCGAGGTCAGGATCGGCCTCGTGCCCGCCACCATCAGCCCCTACGTGATCCGCGCGATGGGCACGCGCGCGGCGCAGCGCTACTTCCTGACGGCCGAGCGCTTCACGGCGGCCGAGGCGCACCGGCTGGGCCTGGTGCACGAGGTGGTCGACGCGGCCGAGGTGATCGACGCCCAGGTCGACCGGCTCCTGAAGGCCTTGCGCGGCGCCGGCCCGGCCGCCGTGGGCGCCTGCAAGCGGCTCGTCGCCGATGTCGCCGGTCGCGAGATCGACGCCGCCTTGATCGCGCGCACCGTCGAGGGCATCGCCGACATCCGCGCCAGCGACGAGGGCCGCGAGGGCGTGCAGGCCTTCCTGCAGAAGCGCAAGCCGTCGTGGCTGGAGACATGAGATCACCCTCATGCTGCATGCACTCCGTGTCACTTCGCACGCCCCCTCGCCGGGGAGGAATGGATTCACCCCCATGCTGCGTGCACTTCGTGTCACTTCGCACTCCCCCTCACCGGGGGCGACACCAGCCGCCCGGCGGAGCCGGTTCGGCGGCGTTCCACGGGGTGCTTGCACCTTGAAGCGGGCTCGGCGGTGATGGCGCAGCTCGATCTTCCTCAACTGCTGGCGCTGGCCGCGGCGCTCGGCTGGGCCAGCGGCGTGCGGCTCTACCTGGTGGTGCTGCTGACGGGCATGGCAGGGTATTTCGGCTGGGTGCCGCTGCCGGGCGGATTGCAGCTGCTGGGGCATCCGGCGGTGCTGGCGGTGAGCGGCTTCATGGTGTTCGTCGAGTTCTTCGCCGACAAGATCCCGGGGCTGGATTCGCTCTGGGACCTGGTCCACACCGCCATCCGCATCCCCGCCGGCGCGGCGCTGGCGGCGGGCGTCTTCGGTGCCGACCACGGCGCGATGGCGCTGGTCGCGGCCCTGCTCGGCGGCGGTTTCGCGGCCACCGCACACGCCGCCAAGGCCACCACGCGCGCCGCCCTCAACACCTCGCCCGAGCCCTTCACCAACGTCGGCGCCTCGCTGATCGAGGACACGGCGGTGCCCGCCGGCCTGTGGCTGGCGGTGATGCACCCGCTGGTCTTCGGCGCCATGTTCGTCGCCGTGCTGGCGTTGAGCGTGTGGCTGATCCTGCGCAGCTGGCGCTTCCTGCGCGGCCTCGTCACGCGCGTCGCGCGCATCTTCAGCGGCCGGCCCGATCCGGGCGTCACGCCCGCCTTTCAGCTCCTCAAGAAAAATCCCCCCGGAGACCCCTGACATGTTCAAGAAGATCCTGATCGCCAACCGTGGCGAGATCGCCTGCCGCGTCGCCGCGACCGCGCGCCGCCTGGGCGTGCGCACCGTCGCCGTGTATTCCGACGCCGACGCGGACGCCCGCCACGTGCGCGCCTGCGACGAGTCGATACATCTGGGCGGCAGCGCGCCCAAGGACAGCTATCTGCGTTGGGAAAAGATCCTGGAGGCGGCCCGCGCGACCGGTGCCGAGGCCATCCACCCGGGCTACGGCTTCCTGAGCGAGAACGAGGCCTTCGCCCAGGCCTGCGCCGACGCCGGTGTCGCCTTCATCGGCCCGCCGCCCTCGGCGATCCAGGCGATGGGCCTGAAGGCCGAGTCCAAGCGGTTGATGGAGGGGGCCGGCGTGCCGCTGGTGCCCGGCTACCACGGCGCCGACCAGGACCCGGCATTGCTCCAGCGCGAGGCCGACCGCATCGGCTACCCGGTGCTCATCAAGGCCAGCGCGGGCGGCGGCGGCAAGGGCATGCGCGCGGTCGACCGCTCGGAGGACTTCGCCGCCGCGCTGGCCTCGTGCCGACGCGAGGCCATCAACAGCTTCGGCGACGACGCGGTGCTGATCGAGAAGTACGTCCAGCGCCCGCGCCACATCGAGATCCAGGTCTTCGGCGACGCGCACGGCGGCTGCGTCCACCTGTTCGAGCGCGACTGCTCCGTGCAGCGCCGCCACCAGAAGGTGCTGGAGGAGGCGCCCGCGCCCGGCATGACCGAGGCGCTGCGCCAGCGCATGGGCGCGGCGGCCGTGGCGGCAGCCCGGGCGGTGAACTACGTCGGCGCCGGCACGGTGGAGTTCATCGTCGAGCAGCGCGCGGGCGGCGAGACGAGCGCCGCGCTGGGCCGCCCCAAGCAAGCGAGCACCCCCTCGGGGGGCAGCGAGGACACGTCAGTGCCGAGCGAGGGGGCCGACATGTCTTTTTTCTTCATGGAGATGAACACGCGGCTGCAGGTCGAGCATCCGGTGACCGAGGCCATCACCGGGCTCGACCTGGTCGAGTGGCAGCTGCGCATCGCCTCGGGCGAGCCCTTGCCGCTGCGCCAGGACCAGCTCGCCATCACCGGCCACGCCATCGAGGCGCGCATCTGCGCCGAGAACCCCGACAACGATTTCCTGCCCGCCACCGGCACGCTGCAGGTCTACCGCAAGCCGCCGGCCACGGCCTTCGAGCGCCTGGCGCCGGGCGGCGGCCGGGCGCCGGTGCGCATCGACGACGGCGTGCGCCAGGGCGACGCGATCTCGCCCTTCTATGACTCGATGATCGCCAAGCTGATCGTCCACGGCGCGACGCGCGACGAGGCGCTGGCCCGGCTCGACCAGGCGCTGGCGCGCACGCGCATCGTCGGCCTGGCGACCAACGTGCAGTTCCTGCGCGGCATCCTGGCGACGGCGTCGTTCGCGAAGCCCGACCTCGACACGGCGCTGATCGAGCGCGAGCGCGCGGTGCTGTTCGACCGCGAGCCGCTGGGCCTGCCGCTGGCGGCGGCGGCCGTGGTGGCGCGCACGTTGCTCGACGAGCGCCGCATCGCGTCGGCCGATGGCGGTCCGTTCGCGCGGCGCGACGGCTGGCGCTCGCACGGCGGATCGACGCGCCGCTTCGAGCTCGAATTCCACGGCGCGACCGAGCCGGCCACGCTGACCTACGGCCGCGACGGCGGCTTGCGGCTGGCGGTGGGCGGCGTCGAGCGGGGGCTGTCGATCGGCGGGCTGCCGCCGGCGCCGGGCGGGGAGGGCGGCAGCGGGGGTGACGGCAGCGACGACGACTTCGAGCTGCGCTTCGACGACGGCACGCGCCACGTCGTGCAGGTGGCCTGGGTCGACGGCGGCCACGGCCTGCGCGTCGGCCACGTCTTCACGGCGCGGGGCGCCACGCGCATCACGCGCGTCGACCGGCTGGCCCACGCCGGCGAGGCGCAGGCCGAGGGCGGCCGCCTGACCGCGCCGATGCCGGGCAAGGTCGTGTCCTTCGCCGTGAAGGCCGGCGACGCCGTCTCGCGCGGCCAGCCGCTGGCGGTGATGGAGGCCATGAAGATGGAGCACACCATCGCCGCGCCGGCCGACGGCACGGTCGAGGAACTGCTGTATGCGCCGGGCGACCAGGTGGCGGAGGGGGCTGAATTGCTGCGGATCGCGGTCGGCGCCGCCGCTGCCGTCCCCGCCGCCGTCGCGGCCTGACTGACTGGATAAGCTCGATTGCCCATGCACATCACCGTCTCCCTCCCCGAACGCCCCGACGCCTGGATCGCCGGCCTGCAACGCGAACTGCCCGGCGCCGTCGTCGAGGCTTGGCAACCGGGCGCGGCGCCGGCCGACCACGCGGTGGTCTGGGCGCCGTCGCAGCGGTTCATCGACGAGCAGGCGCCGACCCTGCGCGGCCTCTTCAACATCGGCGCCGGCGTCGACGCGCTGCTGGCGCTGCGCATCCCGGACTCGATGCGCATCGTGCGGCTCGACGACGCGGGCATGTCGGTGCAGATGGCCGAGTACGTCTGCCACGCGCTGATCCGGCATTTCCGCGAGTTCGACGGCTACGAGGCCGATGCGAAGGAGGGCCGCTGGGGCTTCCGCCGGCCACGCCCGCGACAGGACTTCCCGGTCGGCGTGATGGGCCTGGGCGTGCTGGGCCGGCGCGTCGCGAAAGCCGTCGCGCAGTTCGAGTTCCCGGTCAACGGCTGGAGCCGCACGCCGCGCGAGGTCGAGGGCGTGCGCGCCTTCGCGGGCGCGGCGGGCTTCGACGACTTCCTGGCCGCGAGCCGCGTCGTCGTCTGCCTGCTGCCGCTGACCGACGACACGCGCGGCATCCTGCGGCGCGAGACGCTGGAGAAGCTCCACGGCGGCGCTCCCGGCGGGTACGTGATCAACGTGGCGCGCGGCGCGCACCTGGTCGAGGACGACCTGATCCCGCTGCTCGACGATGGCCGGCTCGCCGGTGCCACGCTCGACGTCTTCCAGACCGAGCCGCTGCCGCCCGGTCATCCGTTCTGGCGCCATCCGAGGATCACCGTGACGCCGCACGCCTCGGCGCGCACGCTGCGCGACGAGTCGATCGCGCAGATCGCGGGAAAGATCCGCGCGGTGGAGGGCGGTGCGGGGTTCGACGATCTGCCGGGCGTCGTCGACGGCGCGCGCGGGTATTGAAGCGATGAAAGGCGATTCCATGACCACATCCCACACCCTCCCCACCCGCGTCAGACTCGTCGACGTCGGCCCGCGCGACGGCCTCCAGAACGAGAAGCAGCCGGTCCCGGCCGACGTCAAGATCGGCCTCGTGCACCGCCTGCAGGCGGCGGGCCTGCGCGAGATCGAGGTCACCAGCTTCGTCAGCCCGAAATGGGTGCCGCAGATGGCCGACAACGCCGAGGTCATGCGCGGCATCGCGCGCGAGCCGGGCGTTCGCTACTCGGTGCTGACGCCCAACATGAAGGGCTTCGAGGCCGCCGTCGCCGCGCCGCGCGAGGAGTGGCCCGACGAGATCGTGGTCTTCGGCGCGGCCAGCGAGGCCTTCAGCCAGCGCAACATCAACTGCTCGATCGCCGAGAGCATCGAGCGCTTCGCGCCGGTGGTCGCCGCCGCGCGGGAGAAGGGCATCCACGTGCGCGGCGCGATGTCGTGCACGGTCGGTTGCCCGTACGAGGGCGAGATCGCGCCCGAAGCGGTGGCTCGGCTCGCCGGGCTGATGAAAGACATCGGCGTCCAGCGCGTGGACGTGGCCGACACCATCGGCATCGGCACGCCGCGCAAGGTCCAGGCGGCGATCGAGGCCGCGCTGTCGCACTTCGACATCGATGCCGTCTCCGGTCACTTCCACGACACCTACGGCCAGGCGCTGGCCAACACGCTGGCCGCGCTGGAGCTCGGCGTGTGGAATTTCCAGTCCTCGTCGGCCGGCCTGGGCGGCTGCCCCTACGCCAAGGGCGCAACGGGCAACGTCGCGACCGAGGACGTGGTCTACCTGCTGCACGGCATGGGCATCGAGACCGGCATCGACCTCGACCGGCTGATCGACGCCGGCGTCTACATCAGCGAGGCGCTCGGCCGCGAACCGAACTCGCGCGCCTCCAAGGCGATCCGCAACAAGCGGCTGGGATGAACCGGATGACGTCGGACACGCGGACGTCGGACGCGGCGGACACGGGCATCGGCGACGCCGGCGGCGACGGCGACGGCGCGGTGACCTCGACTGACGCCGCCGCGGCCCTGGGACGGAGCGAGGAGCGCCGCGCGCTCGCGGTCCGCGCCGCCGTGGCACGACGCGCGGTGCGGGACGTGCCCTCGCCCTGCATCTCGGTCTGCCGCATCGACGCGGCGAGCGGGCTGTGCACGGGCTGCCTGCGCACGCTCGACGAGATCGCCGGCTGGAGCCGCATGCCCGACGCCGGCAAGCGCGGCGTCTGGCGCACCATCGAGCTGCGCGCGCGGCCGCTGCCGTCGCCGTCCTGAACACCGACCCCCCAGACCCCCCGACAAAGGAGACCGCGCGATGACCCACATCGATTTCCATCTCGACTTCGTCTCGCCCTACGCCTACCTCGCCTTCGAGCACCTGCCCGCGGTGCTCGAGGGTCTCAGCTGCGAGGTGAGCTACCGGCCGGTGCTGCTCGGCGCGCTGTTCAAGCACCACGGCCACACGCCGCCGGTGGCGTTGCCGGCCAAGCGCGCCTGGGTCTACCGCCAGGCGCTGTGGCTCGGCCACGCGCACGGCATCCCGATCGACCTGCCGGCCGTGCATCCTTACGACCCGCTGCCGCACCTGCGGCTCGCGCTGGCGACGAGTGCCGACGGCGCGATCAGCCGCCTCGTCGCCGAGACCGTCTTCCGCGACGTCTGGCGCGGCGGCGCCGACGCGGCCGACCCCGGGCGGCTCGCGGCACTGGCGCAGCGCCTGCCGCCGCCGGTGCGCGACGCCGGCGGCGACGCGGTCAAGGCGCAGCTGCGCGCCAACACGGCCGAGGCCATCGCGCAGGGCGTCTTCGGCGTGCCGTCCTGCGTGGCCGACGGCCGGTCGTTCTGGGGCTTCGACGGTCTGGCGATGCTGCGCGCGGCGTTGCAGGGCGATGCCTGGTTCGACGGACCGCAGTGGGACGACGCCGACGTGCGTTCCCGGGCACCCGCGCCCGGCGTCCCACGAGGCTGACGCGGCCCGGGACCCGCCCGACGACGCTTGCTCCGCGGCTTGCAGACGCCCCGCGCGCGCCCTGACGGAGCGCGGGTTCGATTCTTGCGATGGTCGATCCGTGGCCGTGACCGTGGCCGACGAAGGCGGATGAGCCGTTCGGCATGTCCGCCGTGCGTTTCCACGAACATTGCCCGACCCCGCACCGGTCGCCTCGCCGACCGGAGGAGAGGGCCGTCCATCCCGGGCGGTCGCAGGGTGCTTCCAAAGGACATCGCATGAAGCGAATGAAGAAGACGTGTCACCGCACGCTGGCGACCACCACCGTCGCGCTGCTCGCCGCCACCACCGCCGCCGCGCAGAGCGACGTGACGCTCTACGGCCGCGTCAACACCACGGTCGAGAACCAGAAGGTCGGGGAGGCGAGCACGACCGGGCTGTTCAACAACTCCTCGCGCTTCGGCTTCCGGGGCGTGGAGGACCTGGGCGGCGGCCTGAAGATCGGCTTCGGGCTGGAGAGCGGTTTCGCCTCCGACACCGGCATCGCCGCCAGCCCCTTCTTCGCCCGCCGCA
Organism: Variovorax sp. PvP013; assembly: GCF_050435945.1. NCBI lineage: Bacteria > Pseudomonadati > Pseudomonadota > Betaproteobacteria > Burkholderiales > Comamonadaceae > Variovorax > Variovorax sp. PvP013. The sequence goes on along the minus strand of NZ_JBNDLF010000003.1, from coordinate 514,619 downwards.
GCGAGGTCGACCTCTCCGGCGCGTTCGGCCGCCTGCGCCTGGGCCGCTGGATCGCCGAGTCGTACTTCGCGACGGCCGACTACGTGAGCCTGCACAACCACGACACCGGCTCGTCGGCCGACGCGCTCTACGCCTACGTCAGCCGCGACAGCAACAAGGTCGCCTACCGCACGCCGGTGTGGAACGACTTCACGCTCGAAGGCTCGGTGGGCCTGCACGAGCAGGTTTCCGGCACGCCCGCCGCCGCCGGCGCCAACGGCAGGAATTCCTATGACTTCGCGGCCAACTACAAGCTCGGCGCCCTGGCGCTGGGCGCGGGCTACACCAAGCTCGACCAGATCAACCAGTTCGCGCTGCGGGCCTTCTACGCGATCGGTCCGTTCCTGCTGGGCGGCTACGTCCAGCGCGACGAGAACGCCTTCTTCGCCAACGGCGGCAAACGCGACTCGGTGCGCCTGTCGGGCGCCTACCTGCTAGGCGCCTCGGAATTCCACCTCAACGTCGGCCGCGCCGGCGACTACGACAACGTGCCCGACAGCGCCGCCACGCAGTACACGCTGGGCTACAACTACAACCTGAGCAAGCGCACCAAGATCTACGGCTACTACACGCGCGTGAACAACGGCGCGGCGGCGTCCTACCAGAGCGGCGTGGTGGGGGCGGACTTCCGCTCGGTGGCGGTGGGGGTGCGGCACAACTTCTGAGCCGGCGTCCCGCGCGGGCGTCGCGGGAAGCCGATGGCGGGCAGGGAAGGGATCGCGAACCGGGAGACGGCCGTGCGATCCGGGGCCGCGACGGGGCGTCCGTGCCCGGCCGTGTGGGGAAAACCCTCTCCCGCGTGCGGCATGTCGCCCTGCGGCGCGGGCGTGGGAACCCCTTCCTAGAATGTTTGCCCCACCCCCCAAGGCACGCATGACACAAGGCTCCATCCGCATCCGCGGCGCCCGCCAGCACAACCTCCAGAACCTCGACATCGACATCCGCACCGGCGAGATGACGGTGGTCACCGGGCCGAGCGGCTCGGGCAAATCGAGCCTGGTCTTCGACACCCTGTATGCCGAAGGCCAGCGCCGCTACGTCGAGACCTTCTCGGCCTACGCGCGGCAGTTCCTCGATCGCATGGACAAGCCGGCGGTCGACCGCGTGGAGGGCGTGCCCCCGGCCATCGCCATCGACCAGACCAACCCGGTGCGTTCCTCGCGCTCGACGGTCGGCACGATGACCGAGCTCAACGACCACCTGAAGCTGCTGTTCGCGCGGGCGGCCAACCTGTTCGACCGCGAGACCGCGCTGCCGGTGCGCCACGATTCGCCCGACAGCATCTACGCCACCCTGGCCGAGCGCGCCGCGGCGGCGGGCGATCCGCGCCTGGTCGTGACCTTCCCGGTCGAGCTGCCGGCCGCGACCTCGGCCGACGAGGTCGCGCAGTGGCTGTCGGCCAGCGGCTTCACGCGCGTGCAGGCCGAGCGCGAGGTCGCCACGCCGACCGGCGCGCGCAAGGTGCTCGACGTGGTGGCCGACCGCTTCCGCATCGGCGGCGCCGAGCGCGTGCGCGTGCTGGAGGCGATCGAGACGGGCCTCAAGCGCGGCACCGGCCGGCTGATGGTCTACGTCCTGCCCACCACGGCGCCGGAGGCGGCGGGAGACGGCGGCACGGCAGCGGCGGCCGAGCCAGAGATCTGGCGCTTCTCCACCGGCCTGCACTGCCCCGAGAGCGACATCCGCTACACCGACCCGATCCCGTCGATGTTCTCGTTCAACTCGGCCGTGGGCGCGTGCGAGACCTGTCGCGGCTTCGGGCGCGTGATCGGCGTCGACTACGGGCTGGTGATCCCGGACGAGCGACTGACATTGCGCGCGGGCGCCATCAAGACGATCCAGACGCCGGCCTGGAAGGAGGCGCAGGACGACCTCATGCGCCACGCCGAGGCGGCCGGCGTCCCGCGCGACACGCCCTGGAACAAGCTCTCGCAGGCGCACAAGGACTGGGTCATCGACGGCTCGCCGAACTGGAACGGCAAGTGGAACCAGCAGTGGTTCGGCGTCAAGCGCTTCTTCGAGTACCTGGAGAGCAAGGCCTACAAGATGCACATCCGCGTGCTGCTGTCGAAGTACCGCAGCTACACGCCGTGCCCGGTCTGCGCGGGCGCGCGGCTGAAGCTGGAGAGCCTGCTGTGGCGCATCGGCGGCAAGGCCGAGGCCGACGCCGTGCTGGCGCCGGAGAAGCGCTTCATGCCGGCGGGCGTGCAGTGGTCGCGCGCCCAGCTGGAAGCCCTGCCGGGCCTGTGCCTGCACGACCTGATGCTGCTGCCGATCGAGCGGCTGCGGAAGTTCTTCGACCTGCAGTCTCCCTCACCCCAACCCTCTCCCGCGAGCGGGAGAGGGAGCCGGACCGAGACGCCGCACGTCCTTCCTCCGCCCGTCGATGAAGGGTTGCGCGCTTCCGCCGCCCCATCCGACGACGCCATGACTTCACTCCCTCTCCCGCCCGCGGGAGAGGGCCGGGGTGAGGGTCTCCCGACCCCCGGCACCTCCTCCGGCGACGCCCAGGCCCTCAAGCTCCTGTTCGAGGAGATCACCACCCGCCTGCGCTACTTGCACGACGTCGGCATCGGCTACCTCACGCTGGACCGCCAGAGCCGCACGCTCTCGGGCGGCGAGGTGCAGCGCATCAACCTGACGACCGCGCTGGGCACCTCGCTGGTCAACACGCTGTTCGTGCTCGACGAGCCCAGCATCGGCCTGCACCCGCGCGACATGAACCGCATCACCGAGGCCATGCTGCGCCTGCGCGACGCCGGCAACACGCTGGTGGTGGTCGAGCACGACCCGGCCGTCATGCTGGCGGCCGACCGCGTGATCGACATGGGGCCCGGTCCCGGCATCCGCGGCGGGCAGATCGTGTTCGACGGCACCACCGACGCCCTGCGCGACGCCGCCACGCTCACCGGCGACTACCTCGGCGGACGCCGCCAGATCGGCATGGGCTTCAAGCGCGCCGTGACCGACCACACCGCGCGCCTGATCCTCGAGGGCGCGCGCGAGCACAACCTGCGCGACGTCTCGGTCGAGTTCCCGCTGCAGCGCCTGGTGGTGGTCACCGGGGTCAGCGGCTCGGGCAAGTCGACGCTGGTGCAGGACGTGCTCGCGCCGGCGCTGATGCGCCACTTCGGCAAGGCCACCGAGACGCCCGGCGCGCACGACCGCCTGCTGGGCGCCGAGCAGCTCGGCGACGTGGTCTTCGTCGACCAGTCGCCCATCGGCAAGACCGCGCGCTCCAACCCGGCGAGCTACGTCGGCGCCTGGGACGCCGTGCGCGAGATCTTCGCCACCGCGCCCCTGTCGCGCCAGCGCGGCTACACGGCCAGCAAGTTCAGCTTCAACAGCGGCGACGGGCGCTGCCCGACCTGCGGCGGCTCGGGCTTCGAGCACGTCGAGATGCAGTTCCTCTCCGACGTCTACCTGCGCTGCCCCGACTGCGACGGCAAGCGCTACCGGCCGGAGATCCTGGAGGTGACCATCGAGCGCCCGCTGCCCGCGCGCGCCGGCGCCACCCAGGCCGACGGCGCGCCCGTCGCGGCCGGCACCGTGCGTCCGGTGGCGATGAACGTCGCCGACGTGCTCGACCTCACCGTGGCCGAGGCCGCCTTCGCCTTCGCCGGCGACCGCGAGGTGCTGCGCGTGCTGCAGCCCATCGTCGACGTCGGCCTGGACTACGTGAAGCTCGGCCAGCCGGTGCCCACGCTCTCGGGCGGCGAGGCGCAGCGCCTGAAGCTGGCGGGCTTCCTGGCCGAGTCGGTCAAGAACGCCTCGGCCAGCCGGCAGGCGCTGGCGCGCAAGGGCACGCTGTTCCTGTTCGACGAGCCCACCACCGGACTGCATTTCGACGACATCGCGCGCCTCATGCGCGCATTGCGCAAGCTGCTCGACGCCGGCCATTCGCTGGTCGTGATCGAGCACAACCTCGACGTCATCCGCGCCAGCGACTGGCTGATCGACCTCGGCCCCGAGGGCGGCGACGGCGGCGGCCAGGTCGTGGCGGTCGGCACGCCGGAGCAGGTGCGCGAGCGCGCCGATTCGCTCACGGGCGAGGCGCTGCGGGACTACGAGCTGGCGATCGGGCCGTCGCGCTTCGTGGCGGCCGAGCCGCGTGCAGCCTGCGCCGAGGCGCGCTCGACGTCGCCGTCGCCGTCGAACAGCATCCAGATCGTCAACGCCCGCGAGCACAACCTCAAGAACCTCTCGGTCGACATCCCGCGCGGCAAGTTCAGCGTCGTCACCGGCGTGAGCGGCTCGGGCAAGTCGACGCTGGCCTTCGACATCCTGTTCAACGAGGGCCAGCGGCGCTACCTCGAATCGCTCAACGCCTACGCGCGCAGCATCGTGCAGCCGGCCGGGCGGCCCGAGGTCGACGCCGTCTACGGCATCCCGCCGACGGTGGCGATCGAGCAGCGCCTGTCGCGCGGCGGGCGCAAGAGCACGGTGGGCACCACCACCGAGGTCTGGCACTTCCTGCGCCTGCTCTACGTCAAGCTCGGCACGCAGCACTGCATCCACGACGGCGCGGCCGTGCAGCCGCAGACGCCCGACAGCATCGTCGCGCAGCTCATGCGCCGCTTCCACGGCCAGCACATCGGCCTGCTGGCGCCGCTGGTGAGCAACCGCAAGGGCGTCTACACCGAGCTGGCCGACTGGGCGCGTCCGCGCGGCTACACGCACCTGCGGGTCGACGGCGGCTTCCTGCCGATCACGCCGTTCCCGCGCCTGGACCGCTTCAAGGAGCACAGCATCGAGCTGCCGGTGGCCAGCCTGGACGTCTCCGCCGCCAACGAGGCGGCGCTGCGCGAGGCCCTGGCCCGCGCGCTGGAGCACGGCAAGGGCGTGGTGCACGTCATGAGCGAGCTCGACGGCCTGCAGGAGGCGCTGACCAGCGGCGCCCCGACCGCCGGCATCGGCCGCACGCAGGTGTTCTCCACCCTGCGCGCCTGCCCGGTCTGCAGCACCAGCTACGCCGAGCTCGACCCGCGCCTGTTCAGCTACAACAGCAAGCACGGCTGGTGCCCCGACTGCGTGGGCACCGGCGTCAAGCTCACCCGCGACCAGCGCCAGGTCTTCGACGACTCCGTGCTGGCCGACGACCAGAAGGGCCGCGAGCAGACCTTCGCCGAACCCGAGGCCGAGGACGTCGGCGACGTCGTCTGCCCGACCTGCCAGGGCACGCGGCTCAACGCCGTGGCGCGCGCGGTGCTGTTCGAAGGGGGCTTGCTCCCTCTCCCGCCTGCGGGAGAGGGCGGGGGTGAGGGTCCGGGCATCGCCATCACCGACATCGCCCGCCTGAGCGTCACCGACATCCGCAAGTGGTTCGAGCGCCTGGCGCTCACCGGCCGCGACGCCGAGATCGCGCGCGACCTGGTGCCGGAGATCCGGAGCCGGCTCGAGTTCCTGGAGGAGGTCGGCCTGGGCTACCTGACGCTCGACCGCGGCGCGCCGACCCTCTCGGGCGGCGAGGCCCAGCGCATCCGGCTGGCGGCGCAGCTCGGCAGCAACCTGCAGGGCGTGTGCTACGTGCTCGACGAGCCGACCATCGGCCTGCACGCGCGCGACAACCGCATCCTGCTCGACGCGCTGCACAAGCTCGGCGAGAAGGGCAACACGCTGGTGGTGGTGGAGCACGACGAGGACACCATCCGCCGCGCCGACCACATCATCGACATCGGCCCGAGCGCCGGCAAGCGCGGCGGCCGGCTGGTCGCCGAGGGCGCCGTCGCCGACATCGAGGCCGCCGCCGACTCGCAGACCGGCCGCTACCTGCGCGACGCCATCCGGCATCCGTTGCAGGCGCGCCGTGCGGTCTTGCTCCCTCCCCTCCCGGGGGAGGGAGAAGTTGCCAACACCTGGCTGACCGTGCGCGGCGCCGACCTGCACAACCTGCAGGACGTCACCACGACCCTGCCGCTGCATCGCCTGGTCGCCATCACCGGCGTCAGCGGCTCGGGCAAGTCGACCCTGGCGCGCGACGTGCTGCTGGCCAACGTGCAGGCGATCGTCGTCCAGCGCATGACCAAGGCCGGCCGCGACGCCGATGCCGCCGGCAAGCGCCCGGCGTGGACGGGCTGCGACACGGTCGAGGGCTACGAGAGCGTCGACCGCGTGCTGGAGGTCGACCAGACGCCGATCGGCAAGACGCCGCGCAGCTGCCCGGCGACCTACATCGGCTTCTGGGACACCATCCGCAAGCTGTTCGCCGACACGCTGGAGGCCAAGGCGCGGGGCTACACGCCAGCGCGCTTCAGCTTCAACACCGGCGAGGGCCGCTGCCCGGGCTGCGACGGCGCGGGCGTGCGCACCATCGAGATGAGCTTCCTGCCCGACGTGAAGGTGCCCTGCGAGGTCTGCCACGGCGCCCGCTTCAACCCCGAGACCCTGGCCGTCACCTGGCGCGGCAAGAGCATCGGCGACGTGCTGCAGCTGGAGGTCGACGAGGCGGTCGGCTTCTTCGCCAGCATGCCCAACATCGCGCATCCGCTGCAGCTGCTGGTGGACGTCGGCCTGGGCTACCTCACGCTCGGCCAGCCGTCGCCCACGCTCTCGGGCGGCGAGGCGCAGCGCATCAAGCTGGTGACCGAACTGAGCAAGGTGCGCGACGACGTCACGCGCCGCGGCCAGAAGCCGCCGCACACGCTCTACGTGCTCGACGAGCCGACCGTCGGCCTGCACATGGCCGACGTCGAGAAGCTGATCCACGTGCTGCACCGGCTGGTCAATGGCGGCCACAGCGTGGTGGTGATCGAGCACGACCTCGACGTCATCGCCGAGGCCGACTGGCTGATCGACCTGGGCCCGGAAGGCGGCAACGCCGGCGGCCGCATCGTCGCGGCGGCGCCACCGGAGGAGGTGGTGCGCCTGGGCACGCACACCGGCGTGGCGCTGGCGCCGGTGCTGGCTCGGAATTGAGCCGCGTCGACGGGCTCAGCGATAGTCCAGGTTCGAGACGATGCTGCCGGTATCGATGTGCTGCGAGATCTGGCGCATCGAGCGGTCCGCTTGCAGGCGATACCGATCTGTCACCTCGATGCGAGCGCCGACGATCGTCGTCGTGCCGATGACGGTCAGTACAGCGGTGGTGTCGCTTTCACGTTGTACCGTGTAGCGCGTCGTCACGGTGCCGAGCGCCCGGGTCAACGTGGCGTTGCTGTAGAGGGTGCTGTGGGCCCACTCGCCGCTTGCGCCGGGTTGCACCTTGGTGGGCAGCACGGCCATCGTCACGACCTCCACATCGCCTGCCGTTCCGGACGCGGTGGTCGCAATGTGCTGGTAATTGCTGTCGTAATGACGGTCGGCACTGGAGCTTTGGGTTTGCGACTTGCCCCGTCGATCGGTACCGGTCAGCGTGGTGGAGATGGTCTTGCGCAGTGTCGGCTTGCCATTGAAGTTGCTCGCCACGGGCGAGCCCATGTCCAGCGAGCCCTGGAAATCGATCACTTCACCCAGGCTGGTCGCACGCCCGCTCACGGTGTAGTGAGCCGATCCGGCCAGATAACTGGCATAGGCGCCAGCCAGATCGAAATCGGTGATCTGGGCCACAGGGACCGCTGCCTGGGGTGTTGCGAGCGCCGATGTCGCTGCGGAGCCACCTCCTCCACCATCGTCGCCGCCGCCACCACATGCCGCCAGTGTGGCCACCAGCAAGGCCGCACCGGGCCAAAGCAAAAACTTTCTCATGAAGAACTCCCTTGTTTGTAGCGCGATCGGCGGGTCATCCATGACCCTGTACTGAATCGATCGCGGCGGGAGTCTAGGAAGAGCCTACAGGTTGCAGATCGAGATCGACAAATAAAGAGCGAAAACGACTCTTTCTTCATGCGCTGTTGCGCTTCATAGGCCGCCAAGATCGGTTTCAGGCTACGTTGGGCCATGTCGGTGTCTGCATCTCATCCGCGACGCGAGTCGCCCATGCGACCCGTCTCGCGGGTGAAACCCGATGGGCCGGCGCCTCAGGGAAGTCTCTAATGGCGCGATCCATGTGCCTCCAGGAGCCCGCTTCCATGTTTCGCCGTTCCATCGTCCGCGCCGCCGCTGTCTGCCTGACCGCCGTGGCGGCCGCCGTCCCCTTCGTCGCCGCGCAGGCGCAGGGCTTTCCCGCCAAGCCGGTCAAGCTCGTCATCGCCTTCCCGGCCGGCGGGCCGACCGACATCACGATGCGCCAGCTCGCCGACAACGCCAGCAAGATCCTCGGCCAGCCCGTCATCGTCGACAACAAGCCCGGCGCCGGCGGCACGCTGCCCGCGCAGTCGCTGCAGACCTCGGCGCCCGACGGCTACACCGTCGCGCAGATCCCGCTGGGCGTGTTCCGCCTGGGCTACACCACCAAGCTCAACTGGGACCCGATCAAGGACATCAGCTACGTCATCAACGTCACCGGCTACGCCTTCGGCCTGGTGGTGCCGGCCGACAGCCCGTTCAAGACCTGGGCCGACTTCGTCGCCTACGCCAAGGCCAACCCCGGCAAGCTGACCTACGGCTCCACCGGCAACCTGACCAGCCCCCACCTCACCATGGAGACCCTGGCCCAGCGCGCCGGCATCCAGCTGCAGCACGTGCCCTACAAGGGCAGCGCCGACCTGATGCTCGCCACCGTCAGCGGCCAGCTGATGGCCGCGGCCGACAGCACCGGCTTCGCGCCGCAGGTCGAGGCCGGCAAGCTGCGCGTGCTCAACACCTGGGGCGCCACGCGCCTGGCCAAGTTCCCCGACGCGCCCACGCTCAAGGAGCTGGGCTACGACATCGTGCAGAACTCGCCCTTCGGCATCGGCGCGCCCAAGGGCACGCCGCCGGAGGTGGTCAAGAAGCTGCACGACGCCTTCAAGCAGGCCATGGAGGATCCCAGCTACGTCGCCGCCCTAAACCGCTACGACATGCTGCCCGACTACAAGAGCACGGCGCAGTACACGCAGTTCGCGCAGGACACGATGGCCAAGGAGAAGGCGGTGATCGACAAACTGGGGTTGGCGAAGCCGCAGTGAAGCGGATTCACCGCACCCCCAGCACCGCCCGCGCCACCTCCGCGAACCCCGCCCCGCGCTCGCCCCGCGCCACGTAGCGCGGCAGGTGCGCCAGCTTCGGCACGAAGCGCGCCACGTTGGCCACGCCGATGCTGTGGGCGAAAGCGCCGAACATGACCTGGTCGTTGGTCGAGTCGCCGACATAGGCCCAGCGGTCCATCTCCTCGTCGAGCGGACGGTCCCACAGTTCCCGCACGATCCAGCGGGCGCCGGCGAGCTTGTCGTTGTCGCCCAGCCAGCCGTTGACGTGGATGCTGCTGACGGTGGCGTGCAGGCCCTCGGCGCGCATGAGCGCGACGACGGCGTCGATGGTGGCCTCGTCGAGCCGCGCGAACTCGCCGTGGTCGATGGCGATGTCGGTCTCGCGGCCGGCCGAATCGGTGGCGCGGCGGGCGCCGGGGATCTCGCGCTCGATGCGTTCGAGCACGCGCTGCATGCGCGCGAAGTTCGCGGCGCGCCGCGTGGCGTCGTTCAGGAAGTAGCGCCGGGGCGGCACCGGGTGCAGGCTGTCGCCGGGCCGCCAGGGCGGTGGCGGCAGCAGGGCCACGGCGCCGTTCTCCGCCACGATGGCGTCCACCGGCCAGGTCGCGATGAAAGGAAGGCTCCAGCCCACCGGCCGGCCGGTGACGGCGACCACCTTCAGCCCGGCGGCGCGCAGCTCGGCCAGGGCGCGCAGGGCGTCGGGCGTGATGGCGCCGTCGGTGGTGAGGGTGTCGTCGATGTCGGTGAAGACGCCCGCGAGCGCGGCACGCTCGGCCGCGGGCCAGGTCGCGAGCGGACGCATGCGCGGGCCCGACGCCGGTGCGACGCCGGGATCGACCCGGTCCGGCGACCGGGCCTGCGCCGCGCCGTCGCCGTCCGCGCCGAAGACCAGGTACCGCGCCGCCGCGAAGTTCGCGAACATGCCGCCCAGGCTGCCCAGCGCCACGCCCAACGCGGGCGCGAACGCGGCGTCGACGCCGCGCAGCGTCAGCGCGTAGATGCCGTAGTTGATCGCGGCGCCGCCCAGCATCGAGGCGATGTAGCGCAGGTACTCGCGGCCCACCGAGCGCACCGTCGCGTGCGTCCGCGAGCGCTCGGCGAAGGTGAAGCGCCGGTTCAGCCACCACGTCGCCGAGGCGGCGGCCAGGAACGACACCACGCGTCCGGCGTACCAGCCCAGCAGCGGCGCGAGCACGTGCAGCACGGCCAGGTCGACCGCCAGGCCGACGACGCCGACGAGGGCGAAGCGCAGGAACCGACCCTTCAGCAGCCTGTGCACCAGGGAGATCGGCGTCGCCTTCATGCGGCGCGTCCCGCCGCGCTCGCGGGGTCGGCGTCGACCGACGCGTCGGCCACGACTGTCGAGTCTCCCGTCCCCTCCGCGTCCGACAGCCCGGCCGCCGCGCGCAGCGTCGCCGGGATCGACAGGTACACCAGCCGCTTGGCCTCCTGCCGGCCGAGCGTCACGGTGTGCAGCACCGCGCCGCAGACCTGCGCCAGCATGCCCGCCAGCATCGTGCCCGTGGCCAGCACCGCCGTCGGCAGCCGGGGCACCAGGCCGGTCCGCCAGTACTCGACGGCCAGCGGCACGGCCAGGCCGATCGACGCCAGGGCGCACAGCGCCGCCAGCGCGGTGAAGAAGGCCAGCGGACGCTCGCTGATGAACAGCCGCAGGATGGTGCGCAGGATGCGGCCGCCGTCGCGGAAGGTCGACAGCTTGCTCTGCGTGCCCTCGGGCCGCGCCAGGTAGGGCACGGGCAGCTCGCCGCAGGGCATGCGCAGTTCCAGGGCGTGCACGGTCAGTTCGGTCTCGGTCTCGAAGCCGCGCGCCGCCGCCGGGAAGGACTTGGCGTAGCGGCGCGAGAACACGCGGTAGCCCGAGAGCATGTCGCTGAAATGGCCGCCGAAGAGCAGGCCGACGCTCGAGGTCAGCAACCGGTTGCCCAGGCGGTGGCCGGGGCGGTAGGTCTGCGGGTTGCGGCCGTCGTCGAAACGCGTGCCCACCACCATGTCCAGCCCGTCGTCGAGCAGCAGGTCGACCATTTCGGCCGCCCGGCCGACGTCGTAGGTCGCGTCGCCGTCGACCATGACGTAGAGGTCGGCCTCGACGTCGGCGAACATGCGACGCACCACGTTGCCCTTGCCGCGCAGGGCCACGTGCGCGACGCGGGCGCCGTGCGCGCGCGCGACGGCGGCGGTGCCGTCGGTGGAGCGGTTGTCGAACACGTGGATCGCGGCGCCGGGCAGCGCGGCGCGGCAGTCGGCGATGACTTGCGCGATGGCGCCTTCTTCGTTGAAGCAAGGGATGACGACGGCGATGCGCGGGTCGCGCGGGACGGACGGCGGTGCGAGGGCCGGGCGGGGGAGGGGCGTCATGGGCGGGCGGTCGTCGAAGGGCGGGTACGGGGTCGGGGAAGGGCGAAAGGCGGTGCGGTGCAGGTCGGCGGCGGGCCGCTCAGGGAGGGGGCGTCGGCGCCAGGCGGTAGAGCCGCGCCGTGCCGTCCGTGTGCAGCGGGACGAAGAAGCGCTCGAAGTCGGCCCGCAGCGGCAGGTCCGGCCAGCGCTCGGCGTTGAGCACCAGCGTGTCGAAGCCCTGTGTCGCCAGCTTGCGGTGCATCTCGCGCGTCGGCAGCGCGACGACGTCGCCGTAGCGCCAGGGGCCGAAGGTGTCGCCCCGGACCGGCAGCAGCGCCGTCGGGACGTAGTAGAGCGATTCCTCGAAGCCCAGCTGGTAGACGCGCCGGACGCCGGCCTTGGCCGCGTGGTCGCGCAGCCAGGCCCACAGGCCGTAGGCGTTGACGCGCTCGCGCAGCAGCGCCTCGCGCGCCGCCGGCGCCGGCACCACGCGCTGCGCGTGGCGCACGCTCCAGGCCAGGCTCGCCACGCCGACGCACGCCATCAGCAGCGCACCGGCCACCCGCGCGGCGCGCGGCGTGCGCAGGAGCGCGACGCGCTCGCGCAGCCCGCGCACGCCCCGCACCCAGCCGACGGCGGCGAGCAGCGCGAGCAGCGGGAAGGCGGTCATCAGATAGCGCGGATAGCGCGAACTCGCGACCCACACGGCCAGCATCCAGGCGCTCGCCCACAGCGCGCCGCGCACGGCCGGTTGCCGGCGCAACGTCGGCATGAAGGGCACGGCCAGCGCCGGCCAGAGCAGCCAATCGGGCCAGCCGGCCTTGTCGCGCAGGTCGGCGAGCTGGCCCTGGTAGTCGGCCAGGTTCCAGTCGGTGAAGCCGAACCATTTGCCGCCCAGCGGGTTGAAGGGGTCGCCGGTGAGGACGGTGTTGCGCGCGTACCAGTAGACGCAGGGCAGCAGGAGCGCGCCGGTGACCGGCAGCCAGGTCGTGGGCCGGCGGTCGCGCAATGCCAGCACGATCGCGAAGAAGGGCAGCAGCGCCAGCACCTGGTACTTGGCGCCCGCCGCGATGCCCAGGCAGAAGGCGGCGACGAGCAGCCAGCGCCGGTCGCGGGCCGCGTCGACGTGCCAGGCGTGCAGTGCGACGAAGCCGACCGTCACGAACAGCGTCGCGCCCATGTCGACATAGGCGCGGTCGTACTGGCCCTTGGACAGCAGCAGCCAGAGGGCGGCAGCGACGCCGGCTACCACGCGGTCCCGCAGGTGGCGCACGCCGAGCCCGTAGATCAGCGCCGCGGCGAGCCAGCCGGTCGCGGCGTGCAGGAGATGCGGCAGCACGTCCTCGCCCCAGAGCAGCGGCACGGCGAAGAGCAGGTCGAGGTTGTAGGGGAACCAGGGATAGCGCAGCCAGTCGCTGACCACCAGCCGGCCGGTGCGCGCCCACTCGCGCGCGTGCGGCAGGTGGTAGGCCAGCTCGTCCCAGGCCATCGGCGGGGACAGCGGCGCGAGCAGGGTGGGCAGGGCCAGCAGCGCGACGGCGACGAGGGTCCAGCGCTCGGCGGTGGTGCGGGAAGCCCGGGCGCCACGCAGGGAATGTCGCGGCGCACCCGGTGCCGTCGTCGGGCGATCGCGCCGACGTTTCAGCATCGCCCAGGCACCCAGGCCGAGGCCCGCCGCCGCCAGCCCTAGCACCGGCGCCCTCGTCAGTTCGCCGGCGATGCCCAGGCCCTGCAGCGCGCAGACCCAGACGCCGATCCCCAGCGTGATGGCGATCGGATGGGCGAGCGATCCGATCGGGTCGTCCGCCCCCGGCATCGACGCGGACGCCGCGGCGCGATTGCCCGGCAGCAGCAACCGGCCGATGCCCCAGCAGCCGAACAGCCAGACGCCCAGCAACGCGTACTGGGCGAGCGCGAAGGCCAGCGGATTCGACGACGGCACGGGCGGCGGCTCCCGCGCGTCAGCCCGCGTTCTGCAGCGACAGGCCGGCGTGTTCGCGCAGCGGATGGAAATGGATCTTCGGGAAGCGCTCCTGCGCCAGCCGCACGTCGTAGGGCGAGGTGCAGAGGTAGGCCAGGGTGTTGGCCGCGTCCAGCGCCATGCGCGCCGGGTAGGCGTTGACGAACTCGCGCAGCTCGGCCGGCGTGTCGGCGGTGATCCAGCGCGCGCCGGTGTACTGGCAGCCCTCGAGCCGCACGTCGCAGTCGTACTCGCCCTTCAGGCGGTGCTGCACCACCTCGAACTGCAGCTGGCCGACGGCGCCCAGCAGCATCGGCCCGCCGATCTCGGGGCGGAACACCTGGATCGCGCCTTCCTCGCCGAGCTGCGCCAGGCCCTGCTGGAGCTGCTTGGTGCGCAGCGGGTTCTTCAGGATCACGGTCATGAAGAGTTCCGGCGCGAAGAAGGGCAGGCCGGTGAACATCAGGTTGGCGCCGTCGGTGATGGTGTCGCCCAGCTGCACGCCGCCGTGCGTGGTGAAGCCGACGATGTCGCCGGCGAAGGCCTCCTCCACCGCCTCGCGGCGCTGGCTCATGAAGGTCACGACGCTGGTCGGGCGCAGTTCCTTGGCCGTGCGCTGCACCTTGAGCTTCATGCCCGGCGTGTAGCGGCCCGAGGCCATGCGCACGAAGGCGATGCGGTCGCGGTGCGCCGGGTCCATGTTGGCCTGCACCTTGAAGACGACGCCGGCGAAGTCCTTGTCCGCCGGCTGGATCTCCTTGACCACCGGCTGGCGGTTGACCAGCACGGTGCTGGTGCGCGACTGCGGCGAGGGCGCGAGGTCGACCAGCGCGTCGAGCACCTCCATGACGCCGAAGTTGTTCACGCCCGAGCCGAAGAACACCGGCGTCTGCCTGCCGGCGAGGAAGGCCGCGCGGTCCCAGGCCGGCGAGGCGCCGGCGGCGAGCTCCATGCTCTGCTCGGCGTTCTCGAACTCGGCGCCGAAGCGCTTGATGAGTTCGTCGCGGTCGTCGAGGCGGATCGTCTCGAACTCCTGCGGCAGGCGCTCCTTGCCGGAGTCGAACACGGTCATGGTCTGCGTGCGCAGGTTCATGATGCCGCCGAAGCTCTTGCCCTGGCCGACCGGCCAGGTCATCGGCACGCAGGGCATGCCCAGCTCGCGCTCGATCTCGTCGAGGATGTCCAGCGGCTCGCGCACCTCGCGGTCCATCTTGTTGACGAAGGTGATGATGGGCGTGTCGCGCTGGCGGCAGACCTCGATCAGGCGTCGCGTCTGCGCCTCCACGCCGTTGGCCGCGTCGATCACCATCAGGGCCGAGTCGACGGCCGTCAGCACGCGGTAGGTGTCCTCCGAGAAGTCCTTGTGGCCGGGCGTGTCGAGCAGGTTGATGACGTGCTCGCGGTAGAGCATCTGCATCACCGACGACGCCACCGAGATGCCGCGCTGCTTCTCGATCTCCATCCAGTCGGACGTGGCGTGGCGCGTCGCCTTGCGCGCCTTGACCGAGCCGGCGATCTGGATCGCGCCCGAGAACAGCAGCAGCTTCTCGGTCAGCGTGGTCTTGCCGGCGTCGGGGTGGGAGATGATCGCGAAGGTGCGGCGGCGCTGGGTTTCTTCGAGGAATTTGTCGTTCGACATCGGGGCGGACTCAATGGGACGTGCGAGGTGCGCGACCGCCGGGAGGCCGGCGGGTGCGGCGGGCGGAGGGCCGGGAAGGGACGACATTGTCCCTCAGGGCAGGTTTCGTCGCCGGCCCGCCCCTGGGTGACTCAGGTTCGCCTGAACTGCTTCCGCAGGAACGGCCGGTGACGCGCGATGTGCGCCATCTGCGGCTCGGCGATGGCGCCGCCCAAGTCGACGCCGTCGCCGTTGAGCACCTCGTTGGCGAGATCGAGCGCGCGCGCGACCACTTCCTCCTCGCTCACGCCCTGCTGCGCGGCGAGGTCCAGCGCGACGCGCTTCATCGCGCGCTGCGACAGCATCCACATCGCGCCGAAAGAGTCCCAGGCCGCCGCGGCGTCCTTGAAGCGGTCGCGCTCGGCCAGGATCTGATCGAGCGGCTTGGCCAGGATCTCCTGGAGCCCGCCGAGCTTCTCCACGAGTTCCTCGTTGCGCGCCTCCAGCGCCTGGCGCAGGTCGTCCGCGCTGGGCGGCGGCGTGATGGACCCGTCGGGATTCGGGGCGGCGATCTGGAGCTGGTCGGACAGGGACATGGGACGCGATTCTCGCGCCCCATGTCCCTCGCCGGTCCTCACATCGGCGGCGCGAAGCCGTTGCGACCGGCCAGCACGCGCACCGCCGTCGGCGTGCCGTTGCGCTCCTGCGCGTTGACCAGCACCCGCGCGCCGGGCACCAGCAGCGCGTCGGTGGCCGGGCGGAAGGTCACGACCGGCACGTCGCGCGGCACGATCACGGTCTTCTCGCCGCCCTTGTAGGCCAGGCGCAGCTGCTGGCCGCCGCGCACCGACGCCGGCGCCGCCGCCAGGTCGGCGACGGTGGCGTTGGTCATGGTGCTCTTCGGTTCCAGGTCCCAGGGGAAGTGGCCTTCGCCGGTGCCACGCGCCTCGGGCGGGAACACCAGCACCTCGAGGGCGCGCTGCGTGCCGTCGGGTTGCGGCATGGCGGCGGTGCCGACGTAGCTGCCCTTGGTGATGTCGGCCAGCTTGATCGCATAGACCTCGGAGACGGGCAGGTCGGGCACCCGCGCCAGGGTCACGACCTCGCCGCCGCGGTCCTTGACGATCAGCTGGGCGGCGTCGGCGTAGACGACCGTGCCCCGGATGCGCACGGTGGGCGTCGCGGGCGCGGCGCGCGCCGGCGCCGGCGCCGCGCCCATCGGCGCCGGTGGCGCCATGCCCATGGGGGGCGCCGGCGGGGCGGGCTGGCTCCAGGCCGCCTGGGGCAGGGCCAGGGCGCCCGCGAGGCCCGCCACGGCGATCGCCGTGGCGCAGGAGCGGGGGGTGCGGAGGAAGCGCGACAGCGTCGGAAGCGGTCGGAGGAGGGCGGCGGTCTGGGTGCGTGTCATGGAAGGCCTCGGTCGAAGAAGGTGGACCGCGCCGGTCGCCGGGTGGCTCCGGAACGCGCGTCGGCCGCGACTGTAGGCAGGACGCGTCCCCCGGGCGTGCAGGGATTCGGGCCGGCCCGAAGCAGGGCGAAACCGGTGTCGGGCTAAAATCCCGGCTCCGAGGAGCGTTGCAGCGCCGTCAGGCGTGAGGCTCGGAACACATCGCAACCACGCTCATCCGCTGTCCATCGCGGTGAGTCCCGTCCCTGCCAGGCACCCTGCCGGCATCGACGTCCCCCCGATCCAGCGGCATCCGCAATCAGCCTTGGAGTCCCTTTCCTCATGAGCGCCGTCCTCGAATCCCCGTCCTCCGTCTCCCCCCTGCTGCCCGCCGCCAAGCCCGCCTCGGCCGCCGACCAGGCCATCACCGACATCACCCTCGCCGCCTGGGGCCGCAAGGAGATCCGCATCGCCGAGACCGAGATGCCCGGCCTGATGGCCATCCGCGCCGAGTACGCCGCCGCCCAGCCGCTCAAGGGCGCGCGCATCACCGGCTCGCTGCACATGACCATCCAGACGGCGGTGCTCATCGAGACGCTGCAGGCGCTCGGCGCCGACGTGCGCTGGGCCTCGTGCAACATCTTCTCGACGCAGGACCACGCCGCCGCCGCCATCGCCGCGGCCGGTACGCCGGTGTTCGCCATCAAGGGCGAGTCGCTGGAGGACTACTGGGACTACACCCACCGCATCTTCGACTTCGGCCCCAAGGGCGCCAAGGGCGAAGGCCCCAACATGATCCTGGACGACGGCGGCGACGCCACGCTGCTGATGCACCTGGGCCAGCGCGCCGAGCAGGACCTGTCGCTGATCGACACGCATTCGAGCGAGGAGGAGCGCATCCTCTACGCCGCCATCCGCCGCAAGCTGGCCGAGGACCCGACTTGGTACAGCCGCAAGTCGGCCGAGATCATCGGCGTGACCGAGGAGACGACCACCGGCGTGCACCGCCTGAACGACATGTCGGCCAAGGGCCTGCTGAAGTTCCGCGCCATCAACGTCAACGACTCGGTCACCAAGAGCAAGTTCGACAACCTCTACGGCTGCCGCGAGTCGCTGGTCGACGGCATCAAGCGCGCGACCGACGTCATGATCGCCGGCAAGGTGGCCGTCGTGGCCGGCTACGGCGACGTGGGCAAGGGTTCGGCGCAGGCCCTGCGCGCCCTGTCGGCGCAGGTGTGGGTCACCGAGATCGACCCCATCAACGCCCTGCAGGCCGCCATGGAAGGCTACAAGGTCGTGACCATGGAGTACGCCGCCGACAAGGCCGACATCTTCGTCACCACCACCGGCAACCGCGACGTCATCCGCCACGAGCACATGGTGGCCATGAAGGACCAGGCCATCGTCTGCAACATCGGCCACTTCGACAACGAGATCGACATCGCGTCGATCGAGCAGTACGAGTGGGAGGAGATCAAGCCGCAGGTCGACCACGTCAAGTTCCCCGACGGCAAGCGCATCATCCTGCTGGCCAAGGGCCGCCTGGTGAACCTGGGCTGCGGCACGGGCCACCCGAGCTTCGTGATGTCCTCGTCCTTCGCCAACCAGACCATCGCCCAGATCGAGCTGTTCACCAAGCCCGACGCCTACGAGTCCGGCAAGGTCTACGTGCTGCCCAAGCACCTCGACGAGAAGGTCGCGCGCCTGCACCTGAAGAAGGTCGGCGCCATGCTGACCGAGCTCAGCGACGCCCAGGCCGCCTACATCGGCGTCGACAAGGCGGGTCCGTACAAGGCGGACACCTACCGCTATTGATCGCCGCGCCATGCGTGCCGATCAATTGCTGGTGGAGCGCGGCATGGCCGCGTCGCGGTCGCAGGCGGTGCGGCTCATCGCCGGCGGGCTGCGCTGGCGCGACGCGGGCAGCGCCGACGCCTGGCGCGACGTCGGCAAGAACCGCGACGACATCCCGGAGACGGCGGAGCTCGACCTGGCCGACGCGGCCGAGTCGCGCTTCGTCTCGCGCGGCGGGCTGAAGCTCGAAGGCGCCTTGGCGGCCACGGGCATCGACCCGCGCGGGCGGCATTGCCTCGACGTCGGCCAGTCGACCGGTGGCTTCACCGACTGCCTGCTGCAGCACGGCGCGGCCCACGTCACGGGCGTCGACGTCGGTCACGGCCAGCTGCACGCGCGCATCCGCGAGGACGAGCGCGTCACGGCCGTCGAGCGCGTCAACGCGCGCGCGCTGACCGTCGCCGACCTGCCCGAGGACGAGCGCGCCGACTTCGACCTCGTGGTGGGCGACCTGTCGTTCATCTCGCTGACGCTGGTGCTGCCGGCCGTCGTGCCCTTCCTCGCGCCCGGCGGCGACCTGCTGCTGCTGGTCAAGCCGCAGTTCGAGCTGCAGCCCGGCCAGGTCGGCAAGGGCGGCATCGTGCGCGACGCCGCGCTCTACGCGGTGGTCGAGGCGCGCCTGCGCGAGGCCTGCGCGGCGCTCGGCCTGCGCGTGGCGCGCTGGCTCGACAGCCCGATCGCCGGCGGCGACGGCAACCGCGAATTCTTCCTCCACGCCGTTCGCGTCCTCTAGGGCGACGGCGTTTCCTCATCCAGGAGCCGCGCATGCGCCTTCCCCTGAGCTTCGAATTCTTCCCGACCAAGACGCCCGAAGGCGCGGTCAAGCTGCGCGCCGTGCGCCAGCAACTCTATGCGTTGAATCCCGAGTTCTGCTCGGTGACCTACGGTGCCGGCGGCTCGACGCACGCGGGCACCTTCGCCGCCGTGCGCGAGATCATCGAGGAGGGCGTCCCCGCGGCCAGCCACTTCTCGTGCATCGGCGCCACGCGCGCCACGGTGCGCGCGCAGCTGGCCGAACTGCGCGCGATGGGCGTGCGGCGCCTGGTGGCGTTGCGCGGCGACCTGCCCAGCGGCTACGGCATCGGCGGCGAGTTCCAGTACGCGAGCGACCTGGTCGAATTCATCCGCGCGGAAACCGGTCGCGACTTTCACATCGAGGTCGCCTGCTATCCCGAGATCCACCCGCAGGCGCGTTCGCCCGAGGCCGACCTGCAGGCCTTCGCGACCAAGGCGCGCGCCGGCGCCGACTCGGCGATCACGCAGTACTTCTTCGGCGCCGAGGCGTACTTCCGTTTCGTCGACGACGTTCGCCGCCTGGGCGTCGACATCCCCATCGTGCCGGGCGTGATGCCCATCACCAGCTCGACCCAGCTGATGCGCTTCTCCGACGCCTGCGGCGCCGAGATCCCGCGCTGGATCCGGCTGCGGCTCAACGGCTTCGGCGACGACGTCGAGTCGATCAAGTCCTTCGGCCTGGACGTCGTGGCCGCGCTGTGCGAGCGCCTGCGCGACGGCGGTGCGCCCTCGCTGCACTTCTACACGATGAACCAGGCCGCCGCGCCGCTGGCCGTGCTCGATCGGCTCGGCTGGAGCGACTAGGCATGAGGGTGAGGGCAGGGCGTCCCGGACCGGGCCGCACGGTCGCGCAGGGCCTGGAGTCCGGACGATGAGCGCGGAGGTCCGGCGCGGCCGACCCGGGCGCCGAGTCGCCTGCGCGGTGTCCGTCGCCTGTTCGGTCGCGGCCCTGCTGCTGCTCGACGGCTGCAGCGCGACGCCCGACCCCGCCGCCACGCCGGAAGCCGCGACGACGGCCTCCGCGCCCGCGACGGCGCCCTCGTCGGGCACCGGCCTGCGCCCGCTGGCGCGCGACATCAGCGTGCCCTCGGGCGCGCCGCCGCGTTCCTCCGTCGCGACGGTGAGCTACGACCTCTCCTCCAGCGGCAACGACGACCCGTTCGCCGGGGTGGACGACGGCGTCCCCGGCGACCGGTCGTCCGGGGAGTTCTTCCAGCGCGGCGGCGCCTCCTGGTACGGCATCCAGTTCCATCAGCGCCGCACGGCCAACGGCGAGCGCTTCGACATGTCGGCCTTCACCGCCGCGCACCGCACGCTGCCCTTCGGCACGGCCGTGTGCGTGCGCAGCCTCACCAACGGGCGCGAGGTGCTGGTGCGCGTCAACGACCGCGGGCCCTTCGGACCCGGCCGCGTCATCGACCTGAGCCGCGCGGCGGCCGAGGCGATCGACATGGTCGGCCTGGGCATCAAGCAGGTGGCGATCACCGTGATCGGCAAGGAGAACGCCGGCACGCGCTGTGGCGGGGCGCCGGTCGACCGCGCCGCGCTGACGGCCCTGGGCGGCGGCGACGAAAGGGCGGCGTCCGAGCCTGCCGCCCCGCGTCGCGTGGGCCGCAAGCGCGGCCATCGCTGAGGACGCGAGGTCGCGCGAGCACGCCGGCGCACGCGCTGATCCGCCGCCGGGGCACCGGCCGGTGCGAGCGCATCGACGTCCCGGAGGAAACAGGCCGTTACACCAGGCCCGATGTTCATAGGGCAAGTCCCGATCGAAGCCGATGGGGTGGCGCAGCACAGTCGATCGGCCGGCCACACGACCGGCCGGTGTGTCCGCCCACATCGCACGAACAACAGGAGACCAGAGATGTCCGCACCATCGCGAGCGCGCCGCCCCGCGCGCCTCACCCTCACCGTCGTCGCCCTCGCGGCCGCGATGGCGACCGCCCTGCCCGCCGTGGCGCAGAACATCGACAAGCTCAAGCAGATGAAGGTGTCGGGCACCGACCCCAACATCCCGACGGTCGCGCAGACCGGCAAGAACGCCGACCAGCTGCGCGCCAACCTGAAGGCCATCAAGCTCCCGCCGGGCTTCAAGATCGACCTCTACGCCGTGGTGCCGGACGCACGCTCCATCGCCGTGGCGCCGGCGGCCAACATGATGTTCGTCGGCACCCGCAAGACCAACGTCTGGGCCGTGACCAACCGCAACGGCGGCGACATGGCCACCGAGGTCAAGCAGTTCGCGCCTTCGCTCAATTTCCGCAACCCCAACGCGGTGTGCTGGACCCGGGACGGCTTCCTGATCGTGGTCGAGAGCAACCACGTCTACTCCTTCCCGGGCGCCGAGTTCTTCTACGACACGCCCGACGTGGCGGTGGCCGAGGTGGTGCCGCAGGGCCAGCTGATCCCGCCGGAGGAGGAGTCCTTCAACCACAGCGGCCGCACCTGCCGCATCGGCCCGGACAACAAGCTCTACATCACGCTGGGCCAGCCCTTCAACGTGCAGCCGCGCGAGAAGCTCGCGCTCTACACCAAGACCGGCATCGGCGGCATCGTGCGCATGAACCAGGACGGCACCGGCCGCGAGGTCTTCGCCACCGGCATCCGCAACAGCGTGGGCATGGATTTCAACCCCAAGGACGGCAGCCTCTGGTTCACCGACAACCAGACCGACGGCATGGGCGACGACATCCCGCTCGGCGAGATCAACCGCGCCACCAAAGCGGGCCAGTTCTTCGGCTACCCCTACATCGTGGCCAAGACCCGCATCACCGAGCACGGCTACGACAAGGACCCGATCCCCGCCGGCGCGGTGGACCCGCAGGTCACGACGGTCGCGCACGCGGCCGACCTGGGCATGGCGTTCTACACGGGCAAGCAGTTCCCGGCCAAGTACCAGGGCGGCTTCTTCTCGGCCCAGCACGGCTCCTGGAACCGCACCAAGCCGATCGGCGCGCGCCTGCTCTACACCTCGCTCAAGCCCGACGGCACGGCCGACAAGAACGAGGTCTTCGCCGAGGGCTGGCTCGACGACGCCACCGGCACCTACCGCGGCCGTCCGGTGGACGTGGCGGTCGGCAAGGACGGCTCGCTCTTCGTCTCCGACGACTACGTCGGCGCCATCTACCGCATCACCTACCAGGCGCCATGAACCGGCAGCTCATCGCATGGGCGGTCGCCCTGGCGGCCGCGACGACGACCGCACCGGCGGCGCTGGCCGCCAGCGCCGCCGCCGGCAAGACCAAGGCGGCGGCCTGCGCCGCCTGCCACGGCCCGCTGGGCAAGGCCACGATGCCCGACGCGCCCAACATCGCCGGGCAGCCGGCGATGTACCTGGTGGAGCAGCTCAAGGCCTACCGCAGCGGCGCGCGCAAGCACGAGGTGATGTCGATGATGGCCAAGCCGTTGAAGGACGCCGACATCGACGACCTGGCGGCCTGGTTCGCGTCGATCCAGGTGCAGGTCCAGGCGCCGTAGACGACGCCTGGCCTCGGCCTGGACCGCCCGCTCAGCCGCCCGCGTCGAGCGAGAAGGTCGCGTTGCGGTCCTGGGCGAGGCGCTCGACCATCTGTGGCAGGGCGGCGGCGAGCTTGGCCTTGAGCGTGTGCGGCGGGTTGATCAGGAACATGCCGCTCGCCGGCAGGCCGGGGCGGCGCGTCTCGCCGGTCGGCGTCGTCACGAGCTTGCTCGACTTGACCGTGAGCGTCGCGTGCAGCCAGGACTTGCCGGCCTTGGTCGCCATTGTCTTCAGGCGGCGTGGCAGGTCGTGCGCCTCGGGGCGCGGGATGATCGGATACCAGACCGCGTAGGTGCCGGTGGCGAAGCGCTTGAGCGCCTCGGCGGCGAAGTCGAGCACGCGTGCGTAGTCGCTCTTGATCTCGTAGCTCGGATCGCACAGCACCAGCGCGCGGCGCGACGGCGGCGGCAGGAATTTCGTCGCGCTGCCGAAGCCGTCTTCCATCAGCACGGCGATCTTGCGGCCCGCTTCGAGCTGGGCGATGTTGGCCGACAGCGTGCGCGAATCGGTCGGATGCAGTTCGAACAGCTTGAGCTTGTCCTGGTCGCGCAGCAGGTGCTGCACGATGAAGGGCGAGCCGGGATAGATGCGCGCACCGCCCTTGGGATTGAAGTCGGCGATCACCTCCAGATAGCGCGCGAGGGCGTCGGCAGGGGGCGTGGCGACCGGTGCCGCGCCGGCGGCGACCGAGGAGGCCGGCGCGCCGACCAGCCGGATCACGCCCTGGGCCGCCTCGCCGCTCGTGTCGGCGTAGTCGCCGTCGAGCCGGTAGAGGCCGGCGCCCGCGTGCGTGTCGACGACGGTGAGCGGGGCTTCCTTCTCGAGCAGGTGGTCGAGGGTGGCGATCAGCACCGTGTGCTTGAGCACGTCGGCGTGGTTGCCGGCATGGAACGCGTGGCGATAACTGAACATGCGGCGATGGTAACTGCCAGCCCCCGGTGTTCCGGTTGCCGGCGGTTCCTGCGTCGTCACGTCGTCCGGGTCGCCCCGTCGACTCGCGTCCTGCGCCTACATTGGCATTGGCACAACGCTTGCTTCGCGGAAAGAGTGGGTGCGACCACCGCGCCGATTACATTTGCTTCCAGATACTTTCAACTTCCAACGGAATCCCGTCATGAATTCTTCCCGCCTGAGCGTCCTCGCTTCCGCTGCAACCCTGATCGGCATGGCCGCTCCGGTCCATGCGCAATCCAGCGTGGCCATCTCCGGACTCGTGGACGTCTATGTCGCCTCGACCCGCATGGCGGGGGCGCCGGGCCGGGTCACCGAAGTCGGCTCGGGCGGCCTGACCACGTCGTGGATCGGCTTTCGGGGCACCGAGGACCTGGGCGGCGGTCTGAAGGCCACCTATGCGCTGACGTCCTTCATCCGCGCCGACAGCGGCGTCTACGGCCGTTTCAACGGCGACACGTCGTTCTCGCGCGATGCCAATGTCGGCCTGACGGGCGGTTTCGGCTCGGTGCGCCTCGGTCGCGGTACCGCTCCCAACTTCCTGCCGACGATCTTCGCCAACCCGTTCGGCGACTCCTTCGCCTACTCGCCCCTGGTGCTGCACGCCAACGTCAATACGGCCGCCTGGGGCTTCCGCACGACGCCGTCGGACACCGGCTGGGGCAACCAGATCGCCTACACCACGCCGAACTACAACGGCCTCGCCGCGACGGTCCAGTATCAGTTCGGCGAACAGAGCAGCGACACCGGCAACAAGGGCAAGCACAACGTCGGCATGAACGTGCTCTACATCAGCGGCCCTTGGACCGCCGTGGCCTTCTACGAGCGCGACCAGGTCAACAATCCCGTCACGGGTCTGCTGACCACGACGATCAACAACGTCGCCGTGCCGGAGACCAAGAAGGACTGGATGGTCGGCGGCAGCTACAACGCCAACTTCGCCCGCTTCTTCCTGACCTACGGCGGCGCCAAGACCGAGGTCGCCAACTACGACGCCAAGACCGCGTCGGCGGGCGTGAGCGTGCCGATCGGCCTGGGCAGCCTCATCGGCGCCGTGGCGCGCACCAAGGTCGAGGGCACCTTCGAAGGCACGCGCACGACCGGCAGCATCGGCTACGACTATTTCCTGTCCAAGCGCACCGACCTCTACGCCATCGCGATGCGCGACCGCGTGACCGACCGCAACAGCGGCAACAGCGTGGGCGTGGGCATGCGCCACCGCTTCTGAGTGCCGCAAGGGCCGAATTCCGGGGTCTTTGTTGCCGCGAAGACGCCAGCGGCATAGAATCGAAGGCTTCGCAGCGCTCGAGCGGCCCCGCGGCGAAGCTTGAAACCCACCTAAGAGATTCCCGTCAGAGGAACGCCGACCGTGGAAAAGGGCCCCGCAAACCTCCTCTCCAACAGAGAAAACTCATGACCAAAACGTTCAGCGCCAAGCCCGCTGACGTGACGCACGAGTGGTTTGTGATTGACGCGACCGACAAGGTCCTCGGACGAGTAGCCAGCGAAGTTGCTCTCCGTTTGCGCGGCAAACACAAGGCCATTTACACGCCTCACGTCGACACCGGTGACTTCATCGTCATCATCAACGCATCGCAACTCCGCGTGACCGGCGCCAAGCCGATCGACAAGGTGTACTACCGTCACTCGGGTTACCCGGGCGGCATCACCGCGACGAACTTCCGCGACATGCAAGCCAAGCACCCGGGCCGCGCCCTGGAAAAGGCCGTCAAGGGCATGCTGCCCAAGGGTCCGCTCGGTTACGCCATGATCAAGAAACTCAAGGTCTACGGTGGCGCAGAGCACCCGCATACCGCCCAACAGCCCAAAGCGCTGGAACTGTAAGGAGCCTTGAGATGATTGGTGAATGGAACAATGGCACCGGCCGTCGCAAATCCAGCGTCGCCCGCGTGTTTCTGAAAAAGGGCACCGGCAAGATCACGGTCAATGGCAAGGACATCCAGGCCTATTTCGGCCGCGAGACCTCCATCATGATCGCGAAGCAGCCGCTGTTTCTGACGAACAACGTCGAAGCCTTCGACATCATGATCAACGTGAACGGCGGCGGCGAGTCCGGCCAGGCCGGCGCGGCGCGCCACGGCATCACCCGTGCGCTGATCGACTACGACGCGACGCTCAAGCCGGTGCTGAGCCAGGCCGGTTTCGTGACGCGCGATGCGCGCGAGGTCGAGCGCAAGAAGGTCGGTCTGCATTCGGCACGTCGCCGCAAGCAGTTCTCCAAGCGCTGATCGGCATTCGCCGGTTGCACGAAAGGCCGCCTTCGGGCGGTTTTTCTTTGGACGGTCGTTCCTGGCATCCGGTCGCGAGAGCCCGCACTGCGATCAGCGGCAAATTCGTGCCTCGGCCTTGCAATCGGCCGATTGCGATAGCATTTCTCCTTGCGTCGAACTCTCGATGCGTCGACGCACCCCCCACCGGAGTTCCATCCCATGAGCGCACTTGCAGAAGATATCCAGACCCAGATGCCCGAGCCGATCCTGTTCACCGACAGCGCGGCCGCCAAGGTGGCCGACCTGATCGCCGAGGAAGGCAACCCGGACCTCAAGCTGCGGGTGTTCGTCCAGGGTGGCGGCTGCTCGGGGTTCCAGTACGGCTTCACGTTCGACGAGATCACGAACGAGGACGACACCATCATGAGCAAGAACGGCGTCTCGTTGCTGATCGACGCCATGAGCTACCAGTATCTCGTGGGCGCCGAGATCGACTACAAGGAAGACCTGCAGGGTGCCCAGTTCGTGATCAAGAACCCGAACGCGACCAGCACCTGCGGCTGCGGATCGAGCTTCTCGGCCTGAAGCGCATGCGGTTCGCGTCCCATCGACGCGGGCGCCGCTCCATCGAAACCGCCTCCGGGCGGTTTTTTCTTGGGCGTTCAGGCCGGGTACAGGGCGCCCAGCACCCGACCGCCTCGCGCCCCGGTGACGCTGGCCAGGTTGCCGTTCTCGCGTCGCACCGTGGCGCGCGCCAGCCAGGCGAAGGCCGCGGCCTCGACCTGCTGCGGCGGTAGTCCGCGCACTGCCGAGGAGATCACGTCGACACCCGGCAGCCGGGCTGACAAGCGTGCCATCAGATTGTCGTTGAAGGCGCCGCCGCCGCAGACGACGAGTTCGCGCGCGGCACCGGCATGGCGCCGCACGTCGTCGGCGCAGGCGGCGGCGCTGAGTTCCGTCAGGGTCGCCTGAACGTCGGCCGGCGCCACCGTCCGGCCCTGGAGCCGCGCGGCGAGCCAGTCCGGGTGGAACAGGTCGCGCCCCGTGCTCTTGGGCGGCGCCTTGATGAAGTAGGGGTCCGACAGCAGATCGGCGAGCAGGTCGGGCAGGACCTCGCCGCTGGCGGCCCAACGGCCCGAGCGGTCGAAGGGCTCGCCGGTGTGGCGTTGGCACCAATGGTCCATCAGCGCGTTGCCGGGACCGCAGTCGAAGCCGAGCACGAGGCCGACTGGATCGGCTCCCGCCCCGGCGTCGACGATGGAAGGTGGCAACACGCTCAGGTTGGAGATGCCGCCGATGTTCAGCACCGCCACCGTGGCATCGGCGCGTCCGAAGACGGCGCGGTGGAACGCCGGCACCAGCGGCGCGCCCTGGCCGCCCGCCGCGACGTCGCGGGTGCGGAAATCGGCGATCACGTCGATGCCGGTCAGTTCGGCGAGCAGGGCGGGATTGTTGAGCTGCAGCGTGTAGCCGATGCCGTCGAACTCGCCGGGCCGGTGGCGCACCGTCTGGCCGTGCGCGCCGACGGCGACGATGTGCGCGTGGGTCGTGCCGGTGCCGTCCGGCGGACGCAGCAACTGCGCGACGACCTCGGCATAGCACCGTGCCAAGGCATTGGCGCCCAGCGCGGCACGGTGGATCTCGTCGCCGCCGGGCGTGTTGAGTGCCAGCAGTTCGGCGCGCAGCGCGGCGGGCAGCTCGGCGCTCGCATGCCGGCGCACGTCGGGGCGGCCGTCGGCGTCGAAGTCGACCAGCACGCCGTCGATGCCGTCGAGCGAGGTGCCCGACATGAGTCCGATGTAGCGATCGCCGCCGGTCATGCGCGTGAGGTCGATCGACGCGCGAGGCGGTCGGGCGTGCCGGGGACGGGCGTCAGTCGGCGCTGGCCTGGACCACCGAGAAGGCCGCGGCGAGTTCCATGCGGGTCGATACCGCCAGCCGCTCGAAGGCCGGCCGGGCCGAGGCGCTCAGGGGCGCGACGCCGGTCTGCTGGGCGAGGGTGGCCGGATCGGCCTGTTCGCCGTTGATGCGGAATTCGAAGTGCAGGTGCGGACCGGTGGCCCAGCCGGTCGAACCGACGGCGCCGATGAACTGGCCCTGGCTCACGCTCTGGCCGACCTTCACGTCCATGCGGCTGAGGTGGGCGTAGGCCGTTTCCTGGTTGTTGCGGTGCTTGATGACGATCAGGTTGCCGTAGCCGCTCTGCGTGCCGGCGAACTCGACCACGCCGTCGCCCACGGTGCGCACGGCCGTGCCGGTGGGCGCGGCGAAGTCGGTGCCCTTGTGCTGGCGCCAGCTGTTGAGGATGGGGTGCAGGCGCATCGCGAAGCCGCTGGAGATGCGCGAGAACTCGACCGGCGAGGCCAGGTAGGCCGCCGCCAGGCTCTTGCCGTCGGGCTGGTAGTAGCCGCCCTTCTGGCCCGGTTCCTGGAACCAGATCGCCTGGTGCGTCCTGCCACCGCTCTCGATCTCGGCGGAAAGCACGCGGCCGGTGCGCAGGGCCTGACCGTCGGCCTCGAAGGTCTCGTAGACGACGGCGAAGCGGTCGCCCTTGCGCAGCGAGCGGAAATCGACCGCGCCGTCGAACACGTCGGCCAGCTGGCTGGCGACGGCGTCGGGGATGCCGGCGTCGTCGGTGGCGGCGAACAGCGTGGTGCGCAGGACACCGCTGGCGAGCTTGCTGGCGGCGACGAGCCGCTCGTTCTCGGTGCGGACGGTGAAGCCGCCGGCCGTCTGCGTCACCACGAGGCGCTTGAAGGCGCCGGTGCCGTCGGGGATCCAGCGCGCGATCAGGCGCTGCAGCGAGTTGTCGCGCGCGGCCTCGGCCGTGACGGTGCGCCCGGAACGGCTGAGCAGCGCGCCGCGCGCCTGCGCGTTGCCGCGCACGAAGGCGGCCGCGGCGGGGTCGGAGATGCCCAGGCGCTTGAACAGGGCCTCGACGGTGTCGCTCGGACGCGTGATCTCGGTGCGGAAGAGCGTGAAGTCGTGCGACTCCAGGGCTTCGGTCTGGGGAGCGGCGGCGAAGGGCTTGACGGCTTCGAGCACCTGACGGACCGGCAGGTCGGCCGGATCGTCGCCCAGCGAGGCCACGGCGAAGGCGCCGCCGCCGGCGCACAGCAACAGGGTGCCGATGGCGGCGGTGATCTGCTTGGGATAGGTTCGGAAGGTCCGGGAAATGCGGGAAGCGATCAGCTCCTCGGCGGCAAGAATGGCATGGATCAACGTCTGAATTCCGTTTGGGTCGGCGGATCCGCGCTGCAGGAACTCGCGAAGCGAGGTGGTAGGACAGTACGGACGGGAGCGCCGCTTAGAATCCGGCGCCTGAGAAAAAGTCGGGGTGAGTATAGCTTCGGCCACCCGGAAACCGTCCCAAACCCCCCATGACCGCCGCTCCTGTTACAGACCAAAATGTGTCCGATCGTGTAGGAATCGCGCTCGAAACCTCCCTGCGGGGCGCCGACGAACTGCTGCCCCAGTCCGAGTGGGTGCGCAAGCTGCAGCGCTCGGAAGCCACCGGAACGCCGTTGCGCATCAAGCTCGGGCTCGACCCGACGGCGCCCGACATCCACATCGGCCACACGGTGGTGCTCAACAAGATGCGCCAGCTGCAGGACCTCGGGCACACCGTGATCTTCCTGATCGGCGACTTCACCACCACCATCGGCGACCCGTCGGGCCGCAACAGCACGCGGCCGCCGCTCACGCGCGAGCAGATCGAGGCCAACGCCCAGACCTACTACCGCCAGGCCAGCCTGGTGCTCGATCCGGCGCGCACCGAGATCCGCTACAACTCCGAGTGGAACGATCCGCTGGGCGCGCGCGGCCTGATCCAGCTGGCGGCCAAGTACACCGTGGCGCGCATGATGGAGCGCGACGACTTCGACAAGCGCTACAAGGGCGGTCAGTCGATCTCGGTGCACGAGTTCCTGTATCCGCTGCTGCAGGGCTACGACTCGGTGGCGCTGAAGTCGGACCTCGAACTCGGCGGCACCGACCAGAAGTTCAACCTGCTCATGGGCCGCCACCTGCAGCAGGAGCACGGCCAGGAGCCGCAGTGCATCCTGACGATGCCGCTGCTCGAGGGCCTGGACGGCGTCGAGAAGATGTCCAAGAGCAAGGGCAACTACATCGGCGTGACCGAGGAGCCCAACGCCATGTTCGCCAAGGTGCTGTCGATCTCCGACGAGTTGATGTGGCGCTGGTACACGCTGCTGAGCTTCCGCTCGCTCGCCGACATCGCCGCGCTGAAGGCCGAGGTCGCCGCCGGGCGCAATCCGAAGGACGCCAAGGTCGCGCTGGCGCGCGAGATCACGGCACGCTTCCACAGCGCCGCCGCCGCCGACGCGGCCGAGCAGGACTTCGTCAACCGCAGCAAGGGCGGCGTGCCCGACGAGATGCCCGAGCTGTCGCTTTCCGGCGCGCCGCTGGGCATCGCGCAGCTGCTCAAGCAGGCCGGCCTGGCGCCGTCGACGTCCGAGGGCAACCGGCTGATCGACGGTGGCGGCGTGCGCGTCGATTCGGCCGTGGTGAGCGACCGCGGCCTGAAGCTCGAGGCCGGCCGCTACGTCGTGCAGGTCGGCAAGCGCAAGTTCGCGCGCGTGACGCTGGCCTGAGCGGCCGGACGACATCGGTCCATCGACACCGCCGATGTCCCTCCTTCCCGAATCCATGAGCCCAAGCCGCCTGCCGCAGCCGCGCACCCTGCTGCGGCTGTCGATCGCGGTGGCGCTGGTGACCATCGTGCTCAAGGGTCTGGCCGGGTACGTGACCAATTCCATGGGCCTCATCTCCGACGCCATGGAGTCCTTCGTCAACCTCGCGAGCGCCACCTTCGCGCTGGGCATGGTGACCATCGCGACCCGGCCGCCGGACGACGACCATCCCTACGGGCACCACAAGGCCGAGTACTTCTCCTCCGGCTTCGAGGGCATCCTGATCCTGGGCGCGTCGGTGGCCATCGGTGTGGTGGCGGTCCTGCGGCTGCTGTCGCCGGAACCGCTGGAGGACCTCGGCTGGGGGCTGGCGCTGTCGATCGTCAGTTCCGGCTTCAACGGCGCACTGGCCTGGATGCTGTTCCGGGCCGGGCGCGAGCACCGCTCGATCGCGCTGGAGGCCGACGCGCGCCACCTCGTGACCGACGTCTGGACCTCGGCCGCCGTGGTCGTGGGCATCGTCGGCGTCCACTTCACCGGCTGGCTCTGGCTCGATCCGGTGCTGGCGATCGGCGTGGCGATCAACATCGCGCGCGAGGGCGTGCACCTGGTGTGGCGCTCGTCGCAGGGCCTGATGGACCGGGCGCTCGACGCCGAGTCGCTGGCCACGCTCGACGCCGTGCTGGCGCGTTTCGCCGCGCAGCCCGGCGGCGTCACCCTGCGCTTCGACGACATCGCGACCCGCAGCGCCGGCCAGCGCCGCTTCGCCGACCTGCACATGCACGTGCCGGGCGACTGGTCGCTGCGGCACGCCGCCGCCCTGCGCGACCGGCTGGAGCAAGCCTTGATGGACGCGCTGCCCGGCCTGCGCGTCACCATCCAGCTGCTGCCGCTGGACATGGAGGCGCGCGCGGTGCTGCTGGCCGAGGGTGAGGGCGCCGCATGAAGGCCGTGCTGCAGCGCGTGCGCGAGGCGCGGGTCGAGATCGACGGCGACGTCGTCGGCCGGATCGGCATCGGCCTGCTGGTGCTGCTGTGCGCCGAGCGCGGGGACACCGACGCCGTCGGCGACCGGCTGCTGGCCAAGCTGCTGAAGCTGCGTGTCTTCGCCGACGAGGCCGGCAGGATGAACCGCAGCGTCCAGGACGTCGGTGGCGGCCTGCTGATCGTGAGCCAGTTCACCCTGGCGGCCGACGTGCGTGGCGGCAACCGGCCGAGCTTCACGCAGGCGGCCGCGCCCGACGAAGGCCGGCGCCTCTACGACCGTTTCGTGGCGCAGGCGCGCACGGCGCATCCGGTGGTCGAGACGGGCGTGTTCGCGGCCGACATGCAGGTGCACCTGGTCAACGACGGACCGGTGACGATCCCGCTGCAGATGACCTGACGCCAGGGGGTCAGGCGGCTTCGGCGCCCGGGTCCTCGTACGGGTCGCGGATGCCGAGGCCGGCCAGGATCCGCGTCTCGCAGGCTTCCATCTCCTCGGCGTCGGCCTCGCCGGTCTCGTGGTCCCAGCCCTGGGCGTGCAGCGCGCCGTGCACCAGCAGGTGCGCGTAGTGCTCGGCCAGCGGCTTGCCCTGCTCGGCGGCCTCCCGCGCGACCACGGGGGCGCACAGCACGAGGTCGGCCATCACCACCGGCTCCTGCGCGTAGTCGAAGGTCAGCACGTTGGTGGCGTAGTCCTTGCCGCGGAACTCGCGGTTCAGGCGCTGGCCCTCCTCGGCGCCGACGATGCGCACCGTGATCTCGCCGTCGACCGCCAGCGCATGGCGGATCCAGCGCGCGACGCGGTGGCGCGGCAGCACGGCGCGGTGCGCCGCGACGTCGTCGAAACGGGCGAACTGCAAGGACAGCGACAGCTGCTGCAAGGGCGCGGCGGCCATGCTCAGGCCGCTCCCGCGCGCTTGCGCACGCCGTCGTAGGCGTCGACGATGCGCGCCACCAGCGGATGGCGCACCACGTCGGCGCTGGTGAATCGGGTGGTGGCGATGCCCTTGACGCGCTTCAGCACGCGCTCGGCGTCGACCAGCCCGGAGAGCTGCGTCTTGGGCAGGTCGATCTGGCTGACGTCGCCCGTCACCACCGCCTTGGCGCCGAAGCCGATGCGGGTGAGGAACATCTTCATCTGCTCGGGCGTGGTGTTCTGCGCCTCGTCGAGGATGACGAAGGCGTTGTTGAGCGTGCGTCCGCGCATGAAGGCCAGCGGCGCGATCTCCAGCGCGTTGCGCTCGAAGGCCTTCTGCACCTTGTCGTAGCCCATGAGGTCGTAGAGCGCGTCGTAGAGCGGGCGCAGGTAAGGGTCGACCTTCTGCGACAGGTCGCCCGGCAGGAAGCCCAGGCGCTCGCCGGCCTCGACCGCCGGGCGCGTGAGCACGATGCGCTGCACCGCGCTGCGTTCCAGCGCGTCGACCGCGCAGGCGACCGCGAGGTAGGTCTTGCCGGTGCCCGCCGGGCCGATGCCGAAGGTGATGTCGTGGGCGGCGATGTTGGCGAGGTAGGCCGCCTGCGTCGGCGTGCGCGCGCGCAGGTCGGCGCGGCGCGTGACCAGCATCGGGCCGTCCTCGCCGTCGGCGCCCATGCCCGAATCGCTGGCCAGGGTGAGCTGCACCACGGCGGCGTCGATCGGCCGGTCGGCGATCTCGTAGAGGGCCTGCAGCACCTCGATGGCCTGGTCGGCGATGGCCTTGGGGCCGTCGACCTTGAACTGCTCGTGGCGGTGCGCGATCGTCACGCCCAATGCGTCCTCGATGCGGCGCAGGTGCTCGTCGAGCGGGCCGCAGAGGTGGCCCAGGCGCGCGTTGTTGAGGGGCTTGAAGGTGTGGCGAACGATCAAAGGATAATTCCGGGCTCGATGAAGGGAACCCATGATAGGCAAATTGACCGGCACGCTGGCCGAGCGCAATCCACCGCAGGTGGTGGTGGACTGCAACGGGGTCGGCTACGAGGTCGACGTGCCGATGAGCACGTTCTACAACCTGCCGCACACCGGCGAGCGCATCTCGCTGCTGACGCATTTCGTGGTGCGCGAGGACGCGCAGATCCTCTACGGCTTCGCCACCCACCAGGAGCGCGCGGCGTTCCGTCACCTCATCAAGATCACCGGCATCGGCCCGCGCATGGCGTTGGGCGTGCTCTCCGGCCTGAGCGTGGGCGAACTGGCGCAGATCGTCACGCTGCAGGACACCGGCCGGCTGGTGAAGCTGCCCGGCATCGGCAAGAAGACGGCCGAGCGCCTGCTGCTCGAGCTCAAGGGCAAGCTCGGCGCCGACCTCGCCCTGCCGGCCCATGCCGACACCGACGCGCAGGCCGACATTCTGCAGGCGCTGGTCGCGCTCGGCTACAGCGACAAGGAGGCCGCCGCCTCGCTCAAGGCGCTGCCCAAGGACGTGGCGGTGGGCGAGGGCATCAAGCTGGCGCTGCGGGCGCTGGCGAAGTAGGGAGGCAGGGCGCGCGCGCCGCCGCTCTTCAGCGCAGGTCCTGCGTCAGCAGCGCCAGCAGGAACATCGCCGCCTGGCACGCCACCGCCGTCGCGTGGCGCTGCATCAGCTGCCGCGCGAGGACGACGCGATCGTCGAGCTGGCGCGGCGCGTTCGCCGCGAAGCGCAGGCCCAGCCGCTCCAGCGCGCCGTCGAGCACGCCGAGCGAGGCGATGCCGCCGCCGGCCAAGCCCTCGAACAGGCCGGCCTCCAGCCGCACGCGCTGGGCCAGGTAGCGCTCCAGCACGCCGATCACCGCGACGGCGCCGAAGCCCATGCACGACAGCAGCGACAGCGAGCGTCCCGTCAGGGCCAGCACCGCGACCGCGATGAGGCCGAGCGCCAGGCCGCACGCGGCCATGGCGCCCGCGGCGCGCAGCAGGTGCGCGGTGGCGGCGCACAGCGCACGGTCCGGTTCGTTCATGGCGTCGGTCTCCTGACGATCGGTGAGGGGGCGGCATTCACTCCCGCCGGATGGCCAGCGAGACCGTGAAGATGCCATGCGCGTCGATGCGCATGGCGATCTTCCTGAAACCGGCCTCCTCGACGAGTTGGTCGATCTCGGCCTGCGTGCGCCGGCGCATGACCCAGGGTTCTCCGTCGTGCTCGCGCCGGCTGACGAGCGCGCGCGCGATCAGTTCGAGCTGCGGGTGCCAGGACTGGTTGGTATAGATGAAATAGCCGCCGTCCTCCACCGCGTCGCCGACGCCGGCGAGCGAGCGCCGCACCATCTCGTTGGCCGGATACAGCTCGTAGAGGCCCGAGGCCACGGCGAGCGTCGGCCGCGGCCGCAGGTTGGCCAGGCCCAGGCGGTCGAACGCGTCGCCAAGCTCGAAGCGGGCGACGTGCGCCAGTTCGCGCGCCTCGATCAGGGCGCGTGCCTCGCGACCGCTCTCCTCGCTGACGTCGCGCAGCAGGACCGAGCTGGTGCGGATCGGGCTGGCCTTCACGGCATCGAGCACGTAGCGGCCGGGGCCCGAGGCGATGTCCAGGATGCGGACGTCCCGGTGGCGCTCGGCCAGCCACTCCATGGCGTCGCGGATCAGTTCCTCGACGTGCTGGCGGCGCGTACGCAGGGCGCGCCAGCCGAGCGCGTCGAGGTAGTGCCGGTCGATGCGGCGTCCGAGGGCGTGCCGGCCCCCGGCCTGGTCGCGGTAGATGTAGTCGAGCATGGCGCCGGAGTCGAAGCCGGTCGCGTGGCCCAGCTTCAGGCCGTGCGAGGACAGCGTGCCGGCCCGGATGCCCAGGCGCATCAGCGACCACCGCAGGTTGCGCGGCGACAGCAGCGGCAGCGGCAGCGCCAGGGCCTGGGACTCGTCGGCCGTGTCGCCGCGCAGGTGAGCCTCGCGCAGGTCGACGTCCGCGGGCGTGGCGTCGATGAGCCGCAGCACGAAGGCGCGCACGGCCTGCACGGCGGTCTCGCGGTCCCGGTCGCCCAGGGCGTCGTGGCGCGCCTCCGGCAGTTCGAGCCGGCTCTTGTGGGCGCTGCCCAGGCGGTCGAAGAACCGATGCTGCGGCCGCGCGTGCGCGATGCGGTCGGCGCCCGAGACCAGCAGCTGCACCGGTCGCACGATGGCGTTGGCGTCGGCCACCACGCGCAGGGCGGCTTCCCGCAGCCCCAGCAGGAAGCGCGCGTCGAGCGGCTGCCGGGCCAGCGGATCGGCATCGTGGTCGGCGCGGCGCCGCGGGTCGCGGGTGAGGGCGCCGCCGCCGGGGCCGTCGATGGTCCGTGTCCCGCGCAGCCGGCTCGTCAGCCGCAGTCCGGCGTGGCGTCGGTTCACGAAGGCCGGCGACACCAGCGTCAGGCCGCGCACCCGGGGCGCGTGGTCGTGCACCCAGGTCGCCGCCAGCACCGCGCCGCCGCCCTCGGCGACGACGTGGAGGACGCGCGCGGGCACGCCGTGGGCGAGCGCGAGGTGGTCGACGAAGGCCTGCAGGTCGCGCACCGCGGTCGCGAAGTCGAGCGCCTCGCCGCGCGCGACGACCGAGCGCCCGTGGCCGCGCGCATCCCAGGCGAAGACGTCGAAGTCGGGCAGGTCGAGCTCGTCGGCCAGGTGCGCCATGCGCTCGCCGTGCTCGTGGGGGCGGTGCAGCAGCATGAGGGCGCCGCGCCGGGGACGGGCGGTGGCGGGCCAGTGGCGGTAGAAGAGCGCGACGCCGTCGTGGGTCAGGAAATGGTGCTCCTGCGGCACGCGGGGCTGGATCATGGGTCTCTGTGATTCAAGGAACGCTCGACGTGCGTCGTCGATGTCGGCAAGGCGGATGCGCGCGCGGGGAGGCGGGTCGTCGACGGCGGCGGCCTCGCGCTCCGGTGCGTTCGGTGCCGGCGGCTCGCCGTGACAAGGGGCGCATTCTGCCAGCGCCTTCCCGGGAAAACCGCACTTGTGCCCGAATCGGGGGCGGGCTACTAAACTGTCCTGCAACCCCCGCGCACCATGACCATCCAGACCGACGATTTCGCCCCGGCCCCGCCTCGCATGGTGTCGGCCGCACCCGCCTCGCCCAACGAGGAGGCCATCGAGCGCGCCCTGCGTCCCAAGCTGCTCGACGAGTACGTGGGCCAGGCCAAGGCGCGCGAGCAGCTCGAGATCTTCATCGGCGCGGCCAAGAAGCGCGCCGAAGCGCTCGACCACGTCCTGCTGTTCGGCCCGCCCGGCCTGGGCAAGACCACGCTCTCGCACATCATCGCCGCCGAGCTGGGCGTGAACCTGCGCCAGACCTCCGGCCCGGTGCTGGAGAAGCCCAAGGACCTGGCGGCGCTGCTGACCAACCTGGAGCGCAACGACGTCCTGTTCATCGACGAGATCCATCGGCTCTCGCCCGTGGTCGAGGAGATCCTCTATCCCGCGCTGGAGGACTACCAGATCGACATCATGATCGGCGAGGGCCCGGCCGCGCGCAGCATCAAGCTGGACCTGCAGCCCTTCACGCTGGTGGGCGCCACCACGCGTGCGGGCATGCTCACCAATCCGCTGCGCGACCGCTTCGGCATCGTCGCGCGGCTGGAGTTCTACACGCCCGAGGAGCTCGCGCTCATCGTCACGCGCAGCGCCCGGCTGCTCGACGTGCCGACCGACGTGGCCGGCGGCTTCGAGATCGCGCGGCGCTCGCGCGGCACGCCGCGCATCGCCAACCGGCTGCTGCGCCGCGTGCGCGACTACGCCCAGGTCAAGGGCGAGGGCCGCATCACCGCGGACATCGCCAACCGCGCGCTGGCCATGCTCGACGTCGACCCCCAGGGCTTCGACCTGATGGACCGCAAGATGCTCGAGGCCATCATCCACCGCTTCGACGGCGGCCCGGTCGGCCTGGACAACGTCGCCGCCAGCATCGGCGAGGAGCCCGGCACCATCGAGGACGTGATCGAGCCCTACCTGATCCAGCAGGGCTATCTGCAGCGCACCCCGCGCGGGCGCATCGCCACGCTGGCCGCCTACCGCCACCTGGGCGTGGCGCCGCCGCAGCGCGCCGAGGGCGGGCTGTTCGGCTGACCGACAAGGTCCCGGACTCCAGACACCGAAGCCAAGGAAGGCCCTGCATGCACACCCATGATCTCTCGCCCTGGCGCCACAGCCACCGGTTCGGCTCGGACGACTCGGCCGGGGAGCGCGGGACGCGCCTCGTGATGTGGATCACGGCGGTGGTCATGGTGGTCGAGATCGGCGCCGGCTGGTGGTTCAACTCGATGGCGCTGCTGGCCGACGGCTGGCACATGAGTTCGCACGCCTTCGCGATCGGCCTGAGCGCCTTCGCCTATGCGGCCATGCGGCGCCATGCGAGCGATCCCCGCTTCGCCTTCGGCACCTGGAAGATCGAGGTGCTGGCGGGCTTCGCGAGCGCCCTGTTCCTGCTCGGCGTCGCGGCGCTGATGGTGGTGGGGTCGGTGGAGCGGCTGTGGTCGCCCGCGCCAATCCACTACCGCGAGGCGATCGCCGTGACGGTGCTGGGCCTGCTGGTGAACCTGTTCTGCGCCTACCTGCTGGGTGGAGCGCACCATGCGCACGACGGGCCGGGGCACGGGCATCCGCACGGCCACGAACATGGCCACCCGCATGCCGACTATCACCACGACCATGGTCACGAGCGAGGCACCGACCTGAACCTCAAGTCCGCCTACCTCCACGTGCTGGCCGACGCCGCCACGTCGGTGCTGGCGATCGTCGCGCTCGTGGGCGGCTGGATCGGGGGGTGGTCCTGGCTCGACCCGGCCATGGGCATCGTCGGCGCCGTGCTGGTCGCGCGCTGGGCCCACGGACTGCTCAAGGAAACCGGCCGCGCGCTGCTCGACCGCGAGATGGACCATCCGGTGGTCGAGGAGATCCGCGAGGGCATCGAACACGGCCTGGCCGATTCGCACACGCGCGTCGCCGACCTGCACGTCTGGCGCGTCGGCCGCAACGCCTATGCATGCGCGCTCACGGTCGTCACGCATTCGCCCACGCTCACGGCCGACGACGTGCGTGCGCGGTTCTCGATGCACGAGGAGATCGTGCATTCGACGGTCGAGGTGCAGCGCTGCGAAGACGTCTGAGGCCGGTCCGAGTTCTCTCTCCCTGTTTGTCTCTCCGTTCATTGCGATCGGCAATGGCGTTTCGGCATTGCCCCCTCGTCACCCGCACGGCGGCAGGAAAGAGCAAAGAGATTCCACCGGCACGATCCTCTCGACGCATTGGACACGTTCCAGGTACGCCATCGCGCAATGCCATTCGAGACGAATTGCGATTCGCGCGCGGCGAAGTCATGAGTCAATAAAAGTTCAGAGTTCGTTTTCGCGTATCTGCCGATACTCCCGCACCGCATTCAGGGCGGTCGATGGCGGAGGCGCGAAACGAAGGGCGGAATCCGTCGGCTTGGAGGCATGCAACGAGATGCCGTCACTCGGATTCGCATTGGAAATCCACGCCATCGGGACTTCATTTCCAGACTCATCCCAACCTTCGAACTCGAATCGACTTCCCATGACGAACAAGATCTCTTTCGTGCTTTCCGTGATTTCCGTCGCGTTGCTGCAAGCTTGCGGCGGCGGTGGCGGAGATTCTGATTCCATGAACGTGTCGTCAACCGGCAGTGCCGGCACGAGCACGTCTTCGACTTCAAGCACGAGCACGAACACCGGCTCGGTGTCGGCGACCTTCAATCGCAGCGCCACGGCACGCTACCACCTGACCAACGCAGGCGGCCAGGTCTTCGGCAGACTCGACGCCAGCGTCCAGGAAACGAACGGTGCCATGACGACGCTCGGATCGAATGTGCTGAGCGGCAGCAAGGTGGTGAAGGAAATCAGTGGCGATGCGACCTACGCACTGGGCCGGTGGACGGCCGGCACCGTCACCAACTCCTCGGGTGCTGCCACGCTGACCGGCGCGGACAACAAGGCCTATCACTACATCGCCTTCAACGTCCCGAGCGCCCTTCCCACCTCGGGCACGCTGACGTGCGACGCGGGTGTGTTCAGCGCACCCACCTATGCCAGCGGTGGCGTCGGAAACGGCGCCTTCGACAGTGGCGCCGCCAGCGGAGCGGTGACATTGACCTTCGGCTCCACCGGTGCGTCCGTGGGCGGAAACATCAACGTGACTGCCGCGGGCAGCAGCGGCTCGATCGCCTTGAAAGCCTCCGGTGTGACGGTGAACGGTTCGTCGATCAGCGGCAACTACCTCAGCAACGGTGCCGGAGCCTACCTCCAGGTCGGCGATGCCGGGGCGGGCGCCTACCTCGTGGTGGGCAGCTACGCGGTCTCGCTCGCCAATGGCGCGCTGTACATCGGCGCGGCCCGGTTCCGCTGCAGCTGACCGAAGAGGCCCGCCGCGCATTCGCGAGGGCGGGCATCGATCGGTCTTCGGTTGCGTGCCAAGACGAAGACCGACGCGAAACGCCGCTCCTGCAGCAGGAGGGGGACATGCAGGATCATGGTCACCCCAGGGCCGAAAGACAAAAAGCCCTGCAAGTCGACGACTTGCAGGGCTTTTATGACTGGTGGCTCTTCACGGATTCGAACCGCGGACCTGTGGATTATGATTCCATCGCTCTAACCGACTGAGCTAAAGAGCCGAGCCCAGGATTATAGCCCGGACTTTTTCGTCTTGACCAGAGCTTTTCGGACGAGGCCTGCCGGCGGCGATTTCGGGTGTCCGCGTCGGAGGCCGTGCGGCAAGTAGTGCGCAAGTCGGTCCTATTTGGTGCCTCGCAATGTCACCACCGCACCAGGCAGGGCGTGCCGATGTAAGAATTCGTGCCTATGTCCACCACCGCCGACACCCTCCTGCCGCCTTTGTCGTCCACGGCGACCGCCGAGCGCTCCGACGAGGCGCTGATGCTCGCCTATGCCACCGAGGGCGACATCGGCGCCTTCGACACGTTGTATGCGCGCCACGAGACGCCGCTCTACCGCTTCGTGCGGCGCCTGCTGGGCGCACAGGCGGCCGAGGGCGACGAGGTGTTCCAGGAAGCCTGGGTGCGCATCGTGGCGGCGCGCTCCGGATTCGCGCAGCAGTCGCTGGCCTGGCGCACCTGGGCCTTCGCCTTCGTCTGCGGCCTGGCGCTCGACCGGCTGGGCGCGAGCGGCCGCCAGGTCCGCTTCTTCCCGCCGCGCGACGACACCGACTTCGATGGCGACGACGAGGACGAACGCCCCGACGACCTGGACGGCGTCCCGCCCGACGTCGCCGGCGGCACGACGACCCGCTATCCGGCGCTCGACGACGCCGCGCTGTGGCGCGCCGCCGGACGCCGCCTGCTCGACGGCCTCAACGGCCTGCCCGCCGAACAGCGTGCCATGCTGCTGCTGCGCCACGACCACGGCTTCACCACGCCGATGCTGGTCGACACGCTCGGACTCCCGATCGATACCGTGCGCAGCGGGCTGCGCCACGGCGCCGGGGTCCTGCACGCCTGCATGGCCGATCCAGACGGCAGCGGCGGCGACCGCACGGAGAAACACGCATGACCGACGACCGCACTTCCGAATCCGACACCGGCACGGCCGACACCGACCCCCGCTTCGATCCCGCGCCGGTGTTCGGCGACGGCCATCCCGCCGTGCATCCCGGCCATCCCGCCCTGCGCCGCGCGCTCGACCACGCGCCCGACCGGGGCAGCGAGCCCGACGACGAACTCCGCCAGGCCATCCGGTCCTTCGCGCACGAGTCGGTCGCGCCCTCGCTGCCTTCCGGCCGCACGGGCCTGCTGGGGCGGCGCGCGGGCGAGGGCGCCACGGGCCTGGAGGCGCGCACCCGGGCCCGGCGCAGCCGCCTGCTGCGCAACCTGATCGTCGCCGCGGTGCTGGTGGTGATCGTGGCGACCGTGACCTGGCATCGCGAGCCGGGTCCGGGGAACGTGCGGCCGGCCGCCACGGCACCCGAGGCGGCGGTGGAACCCGTCGCGCCGACGGCGTCGGCGGCGAGCGCCGCGGCAGCCGTGGCGACGGCGAACGCGCCGGCATCGGCAGCGGCGGGCGCGCCGGCATTGTCCGAAGCCGAGAAGATCCTGTTCGCGCCGCGCGTCACGCTGCCGGAACCCGCGTCGCCCGCGGCATCGGCACCCTCCAGGGCGCCGAAGGTCGCGACACCTTCGATGCCGTCGACAGCGCCGACATCCGCCACGCCGGCGGCGACAACACCGACCCCGACGACGCCACCGGCGGCGCAGCAGCCGAAGACGTCCATGGCCGCGCTGCCTTCCACGCCGGCACCGGTCTCCGGCACGTCGCCCGGCGCCGCGGCCGAACGCGCGAAGGGCGCCGCTGCTTCTGCAGCGGCGACCGCGACGCCGGTGACGCCGCCGGTGTCACCGGCAACCACGCCCGCCGGCCGCGCCGCCGCGTCCTTCGCCGCGCCGGGCGGCACCGGTGCCGCGCCCGCCGGCTCGGCCGCCACGCCGTCCACCGCCGCGAAGCCGGCGGCGGACGCGGCGCCGCCGTCGCCGCCGACCTTCGCGGCCCTGTCGCAATGGACCCAGCTGACGATGACGCGCGCCGACGGCACCACGCGCCGGCGGTCCAAGGCCGACGCGCGCGAGCTCGGCGCGTTGCTGGGATCGGCGGCGCTGGCCGGCGGCGGCGCCGAGCCGATCCGGGGTCGCGTCGACTGGCGCGTCAGCCTGGAGCGCAACGGACAGACGCTCGCCCGCGTGGAACTGGCCGGCAACCAGGTGCGCTGGATCGAGAACAACGCCGCCCCGGGCACCGGCACGCCGCCGGCGGGGTCGCTCGACAGCGTGCGGGAGATGCTGGAGAACGTGTTCGAGGAGCCTGCGTCGGGCGGCGCCTCGAAGCTGGCGCCCCTGGTGCCGGTCGAGGTCCAGAGCCGGTGATCGGTCGACCGGCCCGCGTGCGGGCCGGCCGGTGGGGTCATCCGTGCGTGAACGCAGCCTTGCGCTTGTTGACGAAGGCGTCCATGCCTTCCTTCTGGTCGGCGGTGGCGAAGAGGGCGTGGAACAGCCGGCGTTCGAACATCACGCCGTCGGACAGACCGCTCTCGAAGGCGCGATTGACCGACTCCTTGGCCGCCATCACGGCGATCTGGGAGAAGTCGGTGATGACCAGCGCGGCGCCTAGCGCCTCGTCGGCCAGCTTCTCGTAGGGCACGACACGGCTGACCAGCCCGGCGCGCTCGGCCTCGGCGGCGTCCATCATGCGGCCGGTCAGGGCCATGTCCATGGCCTTGCTCTTGCCCACCGCGCGCGGCAGGCGCTGCGTGCCGCCGGCGCCGGGAATGACGCCCAGCTTGATCTCCGGCTGGCCGAACTTGGCGTTGTCGGCGGCGATGATGAAGTCGCACATCATCGCCAGCTCGCAGCCGCCGCCCAGGGCGAAGCCGCTCACGGCGGCGATCACCGGCTTGCGGATCGAGCGGATGGTTTCCCAGTTGCGGGTGATGTAGTCGCCCTTGTAGGCGTCGACGAAGCTGAACTTGGCCATCGCGCCGATGTCGGCGCCGGCGGCGAAGGCCCGCTCGCTGCCGGTGACGATGATGCAGCCGATGGCGTCGTCGGCGTCGAAGGCCTGCAGCGCGGCGCCCAGTTCGGTCATCAGGGCGTCGTTAAGCGCGTTGAGCGCCTTCGGCCGGTTGAGGGTGACGATGCCGACCTTGCCGGCCTCGGTGCGCACTTCGATGGTGTCGTAGCTCATGGTGTCTCCGTGAGGGTGAAGGGAAAAGGACGCGTGGACGTGAACGGAAGGGCGCTTCGGCCTCAGGTCGGCGGGGCCAGCCAGGCGCCGAGCTTCGTGGCGTCCTGCGCGAACAGCCGCCACGTCGTAACGCCCGTCGGGATCGTCAGCGGCAGGCGCAGCAGCCGCCGGTCGCGCGCGACGAGCGCCGTGACCTTCTTCTGCGCGCCGAGGTAGAGCGCGAGGTCGTCGAGCTTGGTCAGGCGCCAGCCCTGCGCCGGGCGACCCTTGGCGGCGGCGCCCTCGATGCCGATCCATTCGTCGTTGGCGGCGAAGCCGGCGCGCTCGGCCGCGCCGCCGCGCAGCACCACCTTGACCTGCACGCCGCCGTTGGCCTCGGCCACGCGCAGGCCGAGTTCCTGCGCCCGCACGGCCGGATCGTCCAATGTCGCCACGCCGTGGACGCGCAGCAGTTCCGACAGCGGCAGCTCGCCGGTGCCGTGGACCCACCGCGCGAGTTCCTCGGCATAGGAGCGGGCGCCGACCGCTTCGAGCGCACCGGCGATGGCGGCCTCGTCGATCGGGCCGCCGCCGCCGCTGTGCTCCCACAGGTGACGCATGACGTCGTCGAGCGTGCCGTGGCCCTCGCGGCGCAGCGTCAGGTCCAGGCACAGCGCGACGAGCGCACCCTTGGTGTAGTAGCTGACGGTCTGGTTCGGGGTCTGCTCGTCCTGGCGGTAATACTTGACCCAGGCGTCGAAGCTGGCGTCGGCGACCGACTGCACCTGGCGCCCGGGCGTCTGCAGGACCTGGTTGGCGGTCTTGTTGAGCAGCTTCAGGTAGGTGGCGTCGTCGATGCGACCGGCGCGGCGCAGCAGCAGGTCGTCGTAGTAGCTGGTGAAGCCCTCGAAGAACCACAGCAGGCGCGTGTAGTTCTCGCGGTCGTAGTCGTAGCGCGCGAACTCGGCCGGCCGCAGGCGCTTGACGTTCCAGGTGTGGAAGTACTCGTGGCTGATCAGGCCGAGCAGGGTCGTGTAGCCCTCGGGCTGCTTCTTCGCCCCGGCCTGGGGCAGGTCGCGCCGCGTGCAGATCAACGCGGTCGAGTGGCGATGCTCGAGCCCGCCGTAGCCGTCGTCGACGGCGTTGAGCATGAAGACGTAGCGGTCGTGCGGCGGTTTGGGGACACCGCGGTGGCGGCCCTTGCCGACTTCGGCGCCGTGCCAGAAGCGCATCTGGGTCTCGCAGATGGCGCGCGCGTCGTCGATCAGGCGCGCGCCGTCGAAGGAGGGCGGCGCGCCGGCGACGACGAAGCGGTGCGGCACGCCGCAGGCCTCGAAGTCGGCGCTCCAGAAGGCGCCCAGCTCGACCGGGCTGTCGGCAAGCTCGTCGTAGTCGGCGGCGAGGTGATGGCCGAAGCCCTGCGCATCGCAGCGCTGCGGCGCCAGGGCGGTGGCGCAGGACCAGCGCGCCGTGCCGGCGGGCGTCGGCGGCGCGACGATCTCCAGCGCGTGCGGGGCGTCGGTGCGGCCCTCCACGCGCAGGCACAGGCTGGTGCCGTTGAAGAAGCCCCGGTCGGCGTCGAGCCAGGCGGTGCGCACCGAGTGGTCGTAGGCGCAGACCTCGTAGCGCAGCACCAATGGCTTGCCGGGCGTGGCGTCGACGGTCCAGCTGTGCTTGTCGAGCTGCGTCACGGCGGCCGGGCGGCGGCCCTGCATCGCGCGCAGGTCCTGCAGGTTCTTGGCGAACTCGCGCACCAGGTAGCTGCCGGGAATCCACACCGGCAGCGACACGCGCTGCGACGCCGC
Source organism: Variovorax sp. PvP013 (assembly GCF_050435945.1). Classification (NCBI taxonomy): domain Bacteria; kingdom Pseudomonadati; phylum Pseudomonadota; class Betaproteobacteria; order Burkholderiales; family Comamonadaceae; genus Variovorax; species Variovorax sp. PvP013. The sequence continues at coordinate 469,875 of NZ_JBNDLF010000003.1, read as the reverse complement.
GGGGTCGTCGATGGTCAGCGTGACGGCGAAGAGGTGGGCGTTGCGGTCCGCGCACTCGACGCGGTAGCGCACGCCCGGCGATGCGGCGGCGGGAACGGCGGCGGCCGTGCGGGCCCGGCTCATCGCCTGGGCGCCGCCGCGGCGGCCGCGGTCAGCTGCTTCTCGACCTGCGCCGAGGGAATCGCGCCGGGCGCGCGCGTGCCGTCGCTGAAGATCAGCGTCGGCGTGCCGGTGATGTTGTGCTTGCGGCCGAACTCGATGTTGCGCTGCAACGCCGTCGCGTCGCAGTTGGCGGCGGCAGCCTCGGGCCGGGTGCCGGCGGTCATCCAGTCGCTCCAGGTCTTGCCCTTGTCCTTGCTACACCAGATGTCGCGCGACTTGGCCGTCGAATCGGGGCCGAGCACCGGGTAGAGGAAGAGGTGCACGGTGACGTTGTCGACGTTCTTCAGGTCGCGCTCGAATTGCTTGCAGTAGCCGCAGTTCGGGTCCTCGAACACCGCCAGCTGGCGCTTGCCGTTGCCGCGCACGATCTTGAAGGCGTCCTTCAGCGGCAGCTTGTCGAAGTCGACCTGGCTGAGCTTGTCGACGCGCTCCTCGGTGAGGTTCTTGCGCGCCTGCACGTCGATCAGGTTGCCCTGCAGCAGGTAGGTGCCCTGCTCGTCGGCGTAGTAGATCTCGGTGTTGTTGATGCGCACCTCGTAGAGGCCGTCGACGGGCGTCTTGCGGACCTCGTCGATCTTGGCGAACTGCGGGATCTGCGCCGCGAGGTTCTTGCGGATCTCGGCCTCGCCGGCATGGGCGGCGAGCAGGCCGCTCGCGCCCAGGGCGGCGACGGCCAGGAGACAGTGGCGGAAGACGGAGCGGAGAGGCGTCATCGGGGGTCCAGTGAGGGAGTCGTGGGACGGATGCGGAGGCAGATCGGAGGAAGGCGGTCGCGAAGGCGCGCGCGAGGCGGGTTCACGCCCCCAGGCCCATGGCCTGGCGCGCGATCCACTGCTTGACCCGCCGCGTGCGGTCGAAGCCGCGCATGCCCCAGTTGCGCAGCGCCGGCAGCGGCTCGGCGCCATGGGAGAAGAGCTGCTGCAGGCCGTCGGTGGCCAGGCTCATCGACAGCACGTCGGTGCGGCGCGAGCGCTCGTAGCGCCGCAGCAGCCGGGCGTCGCCGACGCCGCGCCAGTAGTCGCGCTCGCGAATCGCGCGCGCAAGCATGGCGACGTCCGCCAAGCCCAGGTTGAGGCCCTGGCCGGCCAGCGGATGCACGGTGTGGGCCGCATCGCCGGCCAGCGCCCAGGGCTTGCCGGCGGCGGGATCGGCGGCATCGGCGGCGAAGCGGCCGGTCCAGCGGTCGGCGATGGCGCGCTGCAGCGGCCAGGCGGCGCGCTCGCTCGTCAGCGCGAGTGCACCCAATGCGTCGTGGCTGGCCTTGCGCAGGGCGGCGGCGAATTCGTCGGGGCTCTGCGCCAGCAGGGCCGGGGCGCGGAACTGGTCGACCGACCACACCAGCGCCAGCGCGCGGCTGGCGCCGGCGGCGGTGGCCAGCGGATCGTCGACGCCGTCGCTGCCGGCGTCGCCGGCCGGGGCGGCGCCGGCGCCGTCCGCCGCGCCGAGCGGCAGCAGCGCCAGGACCTCGCCCCGGGGGCCGAACCACTGCCGCGCGATGCCGCCGTGCGGCCGCTGCGCCGTGAGGCGCGCGGCGATGGCGTGCTGCGGGTAGGGCGTGACCTCGTAGCCGACGCCCAGCGCGTCGCGCGTCGCGCTGGCCTTGCCCTCGCACACGACCGTGAGCGCGGCGGCGACGGGCGCGTCCACCACCTCGACCTGTGGCTGGAAGCGCACCGCGTCGGCCAGCCGGTGCTCCAGCGCCGGCACGTCGACGATCCAGGCCAGGGCCTCGACGCCCTGCTGCGCGGCGTCGAAGCGGACCTGGCCGCCGTCGTCGCCGTGGACGCGCATCCCGCCGACCCGCGTGGCATGGGCCGCGTCGGGCCAGGCGCGCAGCGATTCGAGCAGGGCCTTGGAGGCCGCGTTGAGCGCATAGGCGCGCACGTCGTCGTGGGCCCGGCGGTCGGCCGAGGGCGCCGGCGCGACCAGCGCCACGCGCACGCGTTCGCGGGCCAGGAGCAGTGCCAGGGTGCGGCCGACGATGCCGCCGCCACGGATGCAAACCTCGGGGGATGGTGCCATCGGGGCATTGTAGGAGGGGGGTTCCGGCAGGGGACAATCGTTCCCTCCTTGCCCTTCGCGGCGTCTTCCCATTCCCGTCCGAGGCCCTTCCGCGTGACTCCCGCTGCTGCTCCTTCTTCCGCCGCCGCCGATGGCGTCGTCCCCGTCACCCCGGACGCATCCGACGCGTTCGCCTTCGACGTGCGCTCCACCATCGCGCGGCTGTTCGTCCATCCGGTCAAGTCCTGCGCGGGCGTCGAGGTGAAGGAGGCGCTGCTGACCGAGACCGGCCTCGAGTTCGACCGCGCCTGGATGGTGGTCGATGCCGAGGGCGTCTTCGTCAGCCAGCGCGAGCTGCCGCGCATGGCGCTGATCCGGCCGCAGCTGAAGCACTTCGAGATGGTGCTGCGCGCGCCCGGCATGCTGGCGCTGCACGTCGCCTTCGACCGCGTCGAGCAGCCGGTGCGCGTGCGCGTCTGGAAGGACGAGGTGGCCGCCTACGACATGGGCGACGTCGCCGCGCAGTGGTTCGGCGACTTCCTCTCCGAGCCCGGCGCGCCGCGGGCCCTGCGGCTGGTGCGCTTCGACCCGGAGCATCGCCGGCTGTCGAATCCGGCGTGGACCGGCGGCATGGAGGCGCAGACCCAGTTCTCCGACGGCTTCGCCGTGCTGGTGGCGAGCGAGGCCTCGCTCGGGGAACTCAACGAACGCCTCGCGGCGGCCGGGCACGATGCCGTGGGCATCGAGCGCTTCCGGCCCAACATCGTGCTCGCCGGCGTCGAATCGCACGACGAGGACCGCGTCGACCTGCTGCGCATCGTCACGGGCGAGGGCACCGGCGCCGTGCTGCGGCCGGCCAAGCCCTGCACGCGCTGCCCGATCCCCGACATCGACCCGGCCACGGCGCGCAGCAGCCCGGAGGTGGGGGACACCCTGCGCACCTACCGCGCCGACGCGCGCGTGGGCGGCGCGGTCACCTTCGGCATGAACGCGACCGTCGTCGCGGGCATCGACCAGGTGCTGCGGGTGGGGCAGGCGGTGCACGCGAACTACGTGTTCGAGTAATGCGGAAACGGGCCGGAAAGGCATCCGGAAAGGTCGAATCGACCGTCGCCGGACCGGCCCCTCCACCCGCGCCCTAAAATCGCGGGTTGATTCCAGAGGACATCCATGAGCTTGAAGTGCGGCATCGTCGGCCTGCCCAACGTCGGTAAATCCACCCTTTTCAACGCGCTGACCAAGGCCGGCATCGCGGCGGAGAACTATCCGTTCTGCACCATCGAGCCGAACGTCGGCGTGGTCGAGGTGCCCGATCCGCGCCTCGCGGCCCTGAGCCAGATCGTGCAGCCCGAGCGCGTCGTGCCGGCCATCGTCGAGTTCGTCGACATCGCCGGCCTCGTGGCCGGGGCCAGCACGGGCGAGGGCCTGGGCAACAAGTTCCTCGCGCACATCCGCGAGACGGACGCCACGGTCAACGTGGTGCGCTGCTTCGAGGACGACAACGTGATCCACGTCGCCGGCAAGGTCGACCCGATCTCCGACATCGAGGTCATCCAGACCGAGCTCTGCCTGGCCGACCTGGCCACGGTCGAGAAGGCGCTGCACCGCCACACCAAGGTGGCCCGCTCGGGCGACAAGGAAGCGCAGAAGCTCGTCGGCCTGCTCGAGCGCTGCCAGGCCGCGCTCAACGAGAACACGCCCGTGCGCGCGCTGTCCTTCACCAAGGAGGAGCAGCCGCTGGTCAGGTCCTTCACGCTCATCACGGCCAAGCCGGCGATGTTCGTCGCCAACGTGGCCGAGGACGGCTTCGAGAACAACCCCTTCCTCGACCGCCTGAGCGAGTACGCCGCGAAGCAGAAGGCGCCGGTGGTCGCCATCTGCGCCAAGATCGAGGCCGAGCTCTCCGAAATGGACGACGAGGACAAGGCGATGTTCCTGGCCGAGATCGGGCAGGAGGAGCCGGGCCTCAACCGCCTGATCCGTTCGGCCTACCAGCTGCTGGGCCTGCAGACCTACTTCACCGCCGGCGTGAAGGAAGTGCGCGCCTGGACCATCCACGTCGGCGACACCGGCCCGCAGGCGGCCGGCGTGATCCACACCGACTTCGAGAAGGGCTACATCCGCGCCCAGACCATCGCCTACGCCGACTTCGTCGCCTTCAAGGGCGAGCAGGGCGCCAAGGACGCCGGCAAGATGCGCGCCGAAGGCAAGGACTACGTCGTCAAGGACGGCGACGTGATGAACTTCCTGTTCAGCTCCTGAGCGGGTCGACCGGGCGACGCGGTCGCCCGACGGCGGGGCCGTCCGTCCGGCCCGTCGCCCGAGTTCAGAACGTCACGCCCGCGACCAGCACGATGTTGGCGTAGGGCGAACACTCCCCCGTGCGCACCACCGCCTTGGCCCGCGCACTCAGGCGCTTGAAGTCGTCGTGTGACAGCGTCTCGGGCACCAGGTCTCCGAGCTGACCCTCGCACCATGCCGGCAATGCGCCGCCGGCGGCGTCGAGCGCCTCGCGGGCGATCACGGCGCGTTCCACCTGCATCTCCGTGAGCACCACGCGCAGCACGTCCGCCACGCGCGGGATGCCTGGCGTGAGCGCCAGGTCGATGCGGCACGGGCCGTCGGGCACCGGCAGGCCGGCGTCGCCGATCACGACCATGTCGCCGTGGCCGAGCGTGGCGATGACCCGGGAGAGTTCGGCGTGGAGGAGGGCGGTGCGTTTCATGGCAAGACGGTCCGGTCGGGCGGCGGCGGGCTGCGCAGCACGTCGTCGCGCCGCGGGATGGAAGGTTGCGCGCCGGGCCGCCCGACGCACAGCGCGCCGGCGCGGATGCCCAGGCGCACGGCGGCGTCGAGGTCGGCGCCGTCGCGCGCCAGCGCCACGGCCAGCGCGCCCAGGAAGGTGTCGCCGGCGGCGGTGGTGTCGACCACCTCGACCTCCGGTGCGGCGTGATGGCGTGCGCCCTGCGCATCGACCGACACCGCGCCGCGCGAGCCCATCGTCACGACCACGCGCGCCACGCCGCGCCGGCGCAGCGCCTGTCCGGCGGCGGCGGCGTCCTCGGGCGATTCGGCGGCCAGGCCGCTGAGCATGCGAGCCTCGACCTCGTTGACCACCAGCGTGTCGATCAGCGGCCACCAGTCCTCGGCGACGGGCTGCGCCGGCGACGGATTGAGCAGCACCTTGCAGCCGGCACGCCATGCCGCGTGGAGGGCGCGCTCGACCTGGGGCAGCGGCGTCTCGAACTGGGCGATCAGGAAGTCCGCGCCCTGCAGCCGTGCGGCCAGCGCGTCCTCGTCGATCTCGACGCGCGCGTTGGCGCCGGCGATGACGACGATGCGGTTCTGGCCGGCGTCGTCGACCATCACCAGCGCGGTGCCCGTCGGCGCGGTGGCATCGACGGCGACGGCCGTGGTGTCGATGCCGTCGCCCTCGAGCGCCTCGCGCAGCGCCCGCCCGTGGGCGTCGTCGCCGACGCAGCCCACGAGCCGCACCCGGGCGCCCTGGCGCGCGCAGCCGACGGCTTGGTTGCCGCCCTTGCCGCCGGGGACGTGGTCGATCGAGCGGCCCTGGAGGGTCTCGCCGGCGGCGGGGGCGTGCGGCACGCGCAGCACCAGGTCCATGTTGAGGCTGCCGAGCACCACGATGCGTGGCGACGTGTCGGTCGAAGAGGTCATGAGGCGGGAAGGAAGAGGAGGTCGGAGTCCGTCGTCGGCGCCGTCCGGACGTCGCGGTGCGCGCCACGGGTCCGACGGTCGCGCGACCGGCTCACTCCGGAAAGATGTAGAGCAGCGCGAAGGTCATCGTCACGTAGCGCGCGAACTTGCCGATGGCCATGTAGCCGGTGCAGCGCCAGAAAGGCATCTTGAGCCAGCCCGCCACCGCGCACAGCGGATCGCCCACCAGCGGCAGCCAGCTCAGCAGGCAGGCCTTGGGGCCGAGCCGTTCCAGCCAGCCGAGCACGCGCACGTGGTGCTTGGAATGCGAATACTTGTCGGCCACCTGGTGGGCGCCATAGCCCATCCACCAGGTCACCATGCCGCCGAGCGTGTTGCCCACGGTGGCCACGGCGATCGCCGACCAGAGCATGTCCGGGTTGAGCTTGAGCAGGCCGAAGAGGATGGGCTCCGAGCCCACCGGCACCAGCGTCGCCGACACGAAAGCCGCCATGAAGACGGTGGAGAGCCCGTATTCGGGCAGCGCCAGCAGCGCCAAGAGGGAGTCGAGCCAGGCTTGCATGTGCGCCGCAGTATAGGAACGCCTCCGGCGCGCCCGCGTCGGAGGACGCGCCGCCCGCCCGGGCGCGGCGCGGCCGACGCCGGGGGTGCAAATCGTTTCACTCTCCGGAATGCGGATTCGTTACAATCGTGCCTCATTTTTCAGCAGCGACCCGCTCGCTCCCTCCTTTTCCCCACCATGCAGATCGGCCCCGTCGCGCTGGAGAACCGTCTTTTCGTCGCGCCCATGGCGGGCGTCACGGACCGGCCGTTCCGCAGCCTGTGCCGGTCGCTCGGCGCGGGCTACGCGGTCAGCGAGATGGTCACCTCGCGCCGCGACCTCTGGCACACGCTCAAGACCTCGCGCCGCGCCGACCACACCGGCGAGCCCGGCCCGATCGCGGTGCAGATCGCCGGCACCGACGCGGCCATGATGGCCGACGCGGCGCGCTACAACATCGATCGCGGCGCCCAGGTCATCGACATCAACATGGGCTGCCCGGCCAAGAAGGTCTGCAACAAGTGGGCCGGCTCGGCCCTGATGCGCGACGAGCCGCTGGCGCTGGAGATCGCCGCCGCCGTGGTCGCCGCCGCCGCGCCGCACGGCGTGCCGGTGACGCTCAAGATGCGCACCGGCTGGAGTGCCGACCACCGCAACGCCGTCAAGCTGGCGCGCGACTTCGAGGCCGCCGGCGTGCGGATGCTCACCGTCCACGGTCGCACGCGCGAGCAGGGCTACAAGGGCGCCGCCGAGTACGACACCATCGCCGCCGTCAAGGCCGCCGTGCGCGTGCCGGTGGTGGCCAACGGCGACATCACGACGCCCGAGAAGGCGCGCGACGTGCTCGCCGCGACCGGCGCCGACGCCGTGATGATCGGCCGCGCGGCGCAGGGCCGGCCGTGGATCTTCCGCGAGATCGGGCACTTCCTGGCCACCGGCACGCACCTCGCGCCGCCGCTCGTCGCCGAGGTGCGCCGGCTGCTGCTCGACCACCTGCGCGAGCACCACGCGCTCTATGGCGAGCACAGCGGCGTGCGTACCGCGCGCAAGCACATCGGCTGGTACGTGCGCGCCCTGCCCGGGGGCGAAGCCTTCCGCGCCGGCATGAACGCGATCGAGGACTGCGAGGCGCAGTGGCGGGCGGTGTCGGACTACTTCGAGGACCTCGCCACCCGCATGGAGCGCATCCCGGCCCACCGCGACGAGCCGACGCGCGACGACGACACCGATACCGACGACGACAAAGATCCGCACCCGAAGGCCGCCACCGCGGCCGCACGGTGAGCGTGAGCGACCGACCGGGTCCGCCGACACGACGAAACCAAAACAGGCCTTGGGCACATGAGCAAGAAGAACATCGACGAGTGCGTCAGGAACAGCCTCGAAATCTATTTCCGCGACCTCCACGGCATCGAGCCCGACGGCATGTACGACATGCTCGTGCGGGTGGTGGAGAAACCCCTGCTGGAGGTCGTCATGGCGCGTGCCGAGGGCAACCAGTCGCGCGCCGCCCAATGGCTGGGGCTCAACCGCAACACGCTGCGCAAGAAGCTCGTCGACCACAAATTGATCAAATAACCCCCAGGGCTGCGCGCACTGCGTGTCGCTTCGCCCACCCCCTTGCAGGGGGCGCTGCCGGCGGACCGGCGGAGCCGGTTCCGCGGCAGCCCTGGCCTCCATACCCCCGATTTCCATCGCATCAACCGAGAACCTCCCTTCATGGCATCGACCGCACTCATCTCCGTCTCCGACAAGACGGGCATCCTCGAATTCGCGCAGGCGCTGCACGCGCTGGGCATCCGGCTGCTGTCGACCGGCGGGACCGCGAAGCTGCTGGCCGATGCCGGCCTGCCCGTGACCGAGGTGGCCGACCACACCGGCTTTCCCGAGATGCTCGACGGCCGCGTGAAGACCCTGCACCCCAAGATCCACGGCGGCCTGCTGGCGCGGCGCGACCTGCCGGCGCACGTCGCCGCCATCGAGGCGCACGGCATCGACGCCATCGACCTGCTGGTGGTGAACCTCTATCCGTTCGAGGCCACCGTCGCCAAGGCCGGTTGCACGCTGGAGGACGCGATCGAGAACATCGACATCGGCGGCCCGGCCATGGTGCGCAGCGCGGCCAAGAACTGGAAGGACGTCGGCGTGCTGACCGACGCCTCGCAGTACGCGACCGCCCTGGCTGAATTGAAAGCCGACGGCAAGCTCAGCGACCGGACGAAGTTCGGCTTCTCCGTGGCCGCCTTCAACCGCATCGCCGACTACGACGGCGCCATCAGCGACTACCTCTCGGCCATCGACTTCGACGCCAGCATCGGCCAGGCCGCGCCGGTGCGCACGCCGTTCCCGGCGCAGTCCAACGGCCGCTTCGTCAAGCTGCAGGACCTGCGCTACGGCGAGAACCCGCACCAGCAGGCCGCGTTCTACCGCGACCTGCATCCGGCGCCCGGTTCGCTGGTCACCGCGAAGCAGCTGCAGGGCAAGGAGCTGAGCTACAACAACATCGCCGACGCCGACGCGGCCTGGGAGTGCGTCAAGAGCTTCGACGCGCCGGCCTGCGTGATCGTCAAGCACGCCAACCCGTGCGGCGTGGCGATCGGCGCCGACGCGTCGGAGGCCTACGCCAAGGCCTTCAAGACCGATCCGACCTCGGCCTTCGGCGGCATCATCGCCTTCAACCGTCCGGTGGACGCCACCGCCGCGCAGGCCGTGAGCAAGCAGTTCGTCGAGGTGCTGATGGCGCCGGGCTTCACGCCCGAGGCGCTGGCCGTCTTCAAGGCCAAGGCCAACGTGCGCGTGCTGGAGATCGCGCTGCCCGCGGGCGGCGCCTCCGACTGGGACAACGGCCGCAACGCCGTGGACGTCAAGCGCGTCGGCTCGGGCCTGCTGATGCAGACGGCCGACAACCGCGTGCTGGCCGAGAGCGAGCTCAAGGTCGTCAGCAAGCGCCAGCCGACGCCCGCGCAGCTGCAGGACCTGCTGTTCGCCTGGAAGGTCGCCAAGTACGTCAAGAGCAACGCCATCGTGTTCTGCGCCGGCGGCATGACGATGGGCGTCGGCGCGGGCCAGATGAGCCGGCTCGACTCGGCGCGCATCGCCAGCATCAAGGCCGAGCACGCCGGCCTGTCGCTGCAGGACACGGCGGTGGCGAGCGACGCCTTCTTCCCGTTCCGCGACGGCCTCGACGTGGTGGTCGACGCCGGCGCGAGCTGCGTCATCCAGCCGGGCGGCTCGATGCGCGACCAGGAGGTGATCGACGCGGCCGACGAGCGCGGCGTGGTGATGGTGCTCTCCGGCGTGCGCCACTTCCGGCATTGAGCCCGATGGCCCCGAAGCACGACGACGATGCCGTCGACACGCCCCGGCCGCGCTGGGTGGCCTGGCTGATCGTGGTCGTCATGGCGACGGTCATGGCCGGCATGCTCAACATCGGCTGGCGACTGATGGGCGGCTGAGGCCGGCACCGGTGCCGGGGCGTCCCGCCTCGCCGGACAGCCCGCCCGCCCGTTTCAACCCAGCGTGCGGAAGATCTCCCGCGCCGCCGCGACGGTCTCCGCGATGTCTTCCCCGGTGTGCGCCGAACTCACGAAACCGGCCTCGTAGAGCGCCGGCGCGATGTAGACGCCACGGTCGAGCAGGCCGTGGAAGAGGGTGTTGAACCGCGCGTTGTCGGTGGTCATGACGGTGGCGTAGTTCTGCGGCAGCGCGTCCATCAGGAAGAAGCCGAACATGCCGCCCTCGCTGTCGACACTGAACGGCACGCCCTCGGCATCGGCGGCGTCCTTCAGGCCCTCGACCAGCGAGCGCGTGCGCGCCGACAGGGCCTCGTAGAAGCCGGGGCGGGCGATTTCCTTGAGGGTCGCCAGGCCGCAGGCGGTCGCCACCGGATTGCCCGAGAGCGTGCCGGCCTGGTAGACCGGCCCGAGCGGCGCGAGCAGTTCCATGATGGCGCGCGGCCCGCCGAAGGCCGCCAGCGGCATGCCGCCGCCGATCACCTTGCCCAGCACCGTGAGGTCGGGCGTCACGCCCAGCACGCCCTGCGCGCCGTGCAGTCCGACGCGGAAACCCGTCATCACCTCGTCGAACACCAGCAGTGCGCCGTGCCGCGTGCACAGCTCGCGGCAGCGGCGCGCGAACTCCGGCGTGGCGCGGATGAAGTTCATGTTGCCCGCGATGGCCTCGATCATCAGGCAGGCGATGTCGGGGCCGTGCAGCGCGAAGGCCTCCTCCAGCTGCGTCAGGTTGTTGTACTCGAGCACCAGCGTGTGCTGCACCACCTCGGGCGGCACGCCGGCCGAGGTCGGATTGCCGAAGGTCGCGAGGCCCGAGCCGGCCTTCACCAGCAGCGCGTCGGCGTGCCCGTGGTAGCAGCCCTCGAACTTGACGATCATCTTGCGCCCGGTGGCGCCGCGCGCCAGGCGCAGCGCGCTCATCGCCGCCTCGGTGCCCGAACTCACCAGCCGCACCATCTCCATCGAAGGCACGAGGTCCAAGATGGCCTCGGCCAGCTCGATTTCGCGCTCGGTCGGCGCGCCGAAGGAGAAGCCATCGAGCACCGCCTTCTGCACCGCTTCGACCACCGCCGGGTGGCCGTGGCCCAGGATCATCGGCCCCCAGGAGCCGATGTAGTCGATGTAGCGCCGGTCGTCCGCGTCCCAGAAATGGGCGCCCCGGGCGCGCTGCACGAAGCGCGGCGTGCCGCCGACGGCCTTGAAGGCGCGCACGGGCGAGTTCACGCCGCCGGGGATCACGGCGCGGGCGCGCTCGAAGAGGATGTCGTTGGTGTCGGTGTGGGCCATGGGGCTCGGAGGGGAAGGGGGAGGCGGGTGGAGGAGGGGGGAAACCGGGCGCTCAGTGCCGGGTGTCGTGGGGCGGCAGCCCGAAGTCGGACGGATCGGGCGGGCTGCCGGCGTCGTCGTCGCCTTCGTCTTCGTCGTCCTCGGGCTGGGCCCAGAACAGGCGGTCGGGCAGCACGTGGCCCATGCCGGGGCGGAAGCCCGCGTCGAGGCAGCGGTCCATGTAGCTCAGGGCCTCGCCGGTGGCGGCGACCAGGTCGGTGCCGCTGGCCAGCAGCGCGGCGAGCGCGGCCGACAGCGTGTCGCCGGCACCGGCGAACACGGCCTCCAGGCGCTCGTACTTCTCGCTGGTCAGCACCGCCTGGGGCGATGCCAGCACGTTGTCGAAGTACTGGTCGGGCAGCACGATGCCCGTGACCAGCGTGTAGGGCGTGCCCTGCTCGCCGGCGGCGCGGGCGATGTCGCGCGCGGTCGGCGGGCGCTCGCCGGCCCAGTCGGGCAGCAGCCAGCGCCGCAGGGTGCTGTGGTTGCCCACCAGCACGGTGGCCTGCGGCAGCACGAGTTCGCGGAAGGCGTCGAGGTAGGCCTCGATGCGGTTCTCGTCCCACCACGAGAGGTTGGGCATGTAGGCGACGACGGGCGTGTCGGGGTAGTCGGCGGCGATGCCGGCGATGCCGGCCAGGTTCTCGGGCGAGCCGGCGAAGCCGATCTTGATGAGCTGGACCTCGACGTCCTCCAGGATGGCGCGGGCCTGCTCGGCCACGGCCTCCTCGTCGAAGGCGAAGTGGTCGAAGATCTCCGCCGTGTCGCGCGCGTAGGCGCCGGTCACGACCGGCAGCATGTGCGCGCCGACCGAGGCGATCGCCAGGGCGTCGCCGTTCAGCCCGCCGGCGCCGCTCGGATCGCTGGCGTTGAAGACCAGGACGCAGGGCGGATCGAGGTCGAGTTCGACCTCCACGCCGTCGTCGGCCTCGGCGTCGATTCCGGTGTCGCCGGCGGGGGGGTCGTTAAGATCCGCGGACCCTGCGACGCTGCCACTTGCCGGTAGTAATTGGTTTCTCATTCGCCTCTCCGGGGAGATTCTTGAAAACGATATGCCGCGAGCCTGGATGCGATTGAATACATGGGTTGCATTTTTAGAATACGGACTTTGAGTAGCGATGAATACGAAAACCTGGATGTGTCTGATCTGCGGCTGGATCTATGACGAATCGGCGGGCGTGCCGGAGGATGGTATTGCGCCCAACACGGCCTGGGCCGACGTGCCGATGAACTGGACATGTCCCGAATGCGGTGCGCGCAAGGAAGATTTCGAAATGGTCGAGATCTGAAGCATGGCACAGCGCCGGCGGCCCCGATCCTCACCGGGACTCGCGGCCGCCGGTGCCGTTTCCGACAACCAAGGAGCCGGACGATGGGCACGAACGGATCGCCGAGGCGGGTGCTGGTCATCGACGACAGCCACACCGTCCGGCGCAGCGCCGAGATCTTCCTCGCACAGGGCGGCTGCGAGGTGCTGCTGGCCGCCGACGGCTTCGAGGGCCTCGCGCGCGTGGCCGAGGACCGGCCCGACATCGTCTTCTGCGACGTCCAGATGCCGCGCCTGGACGGCTGGCGCACCTGCGCCATCGTGCGGCGCCATCCGCGCTTCTACGACCTGCCGGTGGTGATGCTGTCGGCCAGCGACAGCGCGTTCGACGACCGGCGCGGCCACGAGGCTGGCGCGCGGGAACACATCGTCAAGCCCTTCACCGGCGAGCAGCTGCTCGACGCGGTGCGGCGCCTGGCCGGCACCCCGGCCGCGGCGGGGGCCTGATGCCGGTGCGCGACGTGCTCGTGGTCGACGACTCGAAGACCGAATCGCTGTTCCTCGCCCGCCTGCTGCAGGGCCACGGCTTCTCGGTGCGCACGGCCGACAGCGCCGACGAGGCCATGCGCTGCCTGGCGCAGCAGCGGCCCGACCTGATCCTGCTGGACGTCGTCATGCCCGGGCGCAACGGCTTCCAGCTCGCGCGCTCCCTGACGCGCGATCCGGTCTATTCGGCGGTGCCGATCATCCTGTGCACCAGCAAGAACCAGGAGACCGACCGCATCTGGGGCCTGCGCCAGGGGGCGCGCGACCTCGTCGTCAAGCCGGTCGATCCCGCGATCCTGCTGGCCAAGATCGCCGCGCTGGGCTGACCGACGCGGCCGCCGCCCTCCGATCCGCCCCGCCGCTCCCCCGACGCCTTCCCAACGCCTTCCTCCACCCTCGCCCATCGTCCATGGTTGCCAGCGACATGCCCCGCGCCTTCCAGGTCCCCCCCGCCGCCCCCGCGCCGGCCGCCGGTCTGCAGGACGCCTCGACCGCCTGGCTGGCCGTCGAGGCGGGCGCCCACCACTACCTGCTCGCGCTCGGCGATACCGGCGAGATCTTTCCCTGGACCGCGCCGCAGCCGGTGCCGCACACCGTGGGGTGGTTCCTGGGCGTGTCCAACCTGCGCGGCGGCCTCTACGGCGTGGTGGACCTCGACGCCTTCGCGGCGGCCGATGCCGGCCCGGACGGCGCCCGCACCGCGCGACGGACCGGCGACGCGCCCACGTCGACGCGCCTGGTCGCGCTGCACGCGCGCTTCGACGTCAACTGCGCCTTGCAGGTCGACCGCGTGCTCGGCCTGCGCGGGGCCGAGCTCTTCGCCGCCGATGCCAGCGCGGGCGCCGGCGAGGCATCGGCCTGGCGTTCCCGCCACTGCGTCGACACCGCCGGCACGCGCTGGCAGGTGCTCGATCTGCAGGCGCTCGCGCGGCATCCCCGCTTCCTGAACGTCGGCTTCTGAACGCATGACGACCGACCGCCTCCCCGAGGAACCGACCGTGAACCCGACGACCGATCCCACGCCTCCGATCCCGCCCGTGACGCCGGCCGTGCCCGACCCCATGGCGGCCACCGCCCACACGGCCACTGCCGCCGGCGACCCGGTCCTATCGCCCGGCGTCCTGCACGCCGACACCACGGCGACCGAGCGCAAGGACGCCCGGCCCGAATTCGCCGCGGCCCGCCCGCGCAGCCCGTTCGCCATCGCCCTGGGCGTCGCGGTGCTGCTGCTGGTGGTGGTCACCGGCATCCTGCTGCTGCACGCGGCGCGCACCGGCCTGGACCTGGCCACGGTCGCCGGGCTGGCGCTGCTGCCCCTGGCCGCGCTGGCGATGGCGGCCATCGCCGGCCTGGCCCAGCTGCGCGCCGGGCGCGAGCGGGTCGCCACCACCGAGCGCACCCGCTCCGAGGCCGAGCGCCTGGGCGAGGAGGCCAGCCGCGTCAACGCCGCCAACCAGGCCGCCATCCTGCGCCTCATGAACGAGCTGCAGATGGTGGCCGAGGGCGACCTCACGCAGCAGGCCACCGTCACCGAGGACATCACCGGCGCCATCGCCGACTCGGTCAACTACACGGTCGAGGAACTGCGCCTGCTGGTGAGCAACGTGCAGAACACGGCCGGCCGCGTCGCCGAGACCACCTCGCAGGTCGAGAGCACGTCGACCGAGCTGCTGGCCGCCTCGACCGAGCAGCTGCGCGAGATCCGCGAGACCGGCCAGGCGGTGCTGACGATGGCCGAGCGCATCAACGAGGTGGCCTCGCAGTCGCAGGAGTCGGCCACGGTGGCGCGTCAGTCGCTGCAGGCCGCCGCGACCGGCCTGCAGGCCGTGGAGGACGCCATCGGCGGCATGAACGCCATCCGCGACCAGATCCAGGACACCGCCAAGCGCCTGAAACGCCTGGGCGAGTCGTCGCAGGAGATCGGCGAGATCACCGAGCTGATCTCCGACATCACCGAGCAGACCAACGTGCTCGCGCTCAACGCCGCGATCCAGGCCGCCTCGGCCGGCGAGGCCGGGCGCGGCTTCTCGGTGGTAGCCGAGGAGGTGCAGCGCCTGGCCGAGCGCTCGGCCGACGCCACGCGCCAGATCGCGGCGCTGGTGCGCGCCATCCAGACCGACACGCAGGACGCCGTCGGCGCCATGGAGCGCTCGACGCAGGGCGTGGTCGAGGGGGCGCGGCTGTCGGACCACGCGGGCACGGCGCTGTCGGAGATCGACCGCGTCTCACGCCGCCTGGCCGAGCTGATCGAGCAGATCACGCGCTCGGCCTCGCACGAGGCGACGTCGGCCAACGTCGTGGCGGCCAACATCCAGCACATCTTCGCCGTCACCGAGCAGACCGGCGACGGCACGCGCGCCACCGCCCGGCAGGTGCGCGAACTCTCCCACATGGCCGAGGAGCTGCGCCTGTCGGTCGCGCGCTTCAAGATCGCGTGATGGCCGGATCACCGCCCGTGCCGGCCACGCCCCTCGATCCCGCCCGGAGCCCCGCCGCCGCCGGTCATCCCGTGGCCGACGAGGCTCGGCGCGAGTCGCTCGGCTGGGTGCTCGACGAGCTGCGCATCGCGCTCGACGGCGTCGTGCCGGCCCTGCGGCAGGCCGCCGGCGGCGAACGCTCCGGCGACGCCGCCGCGCGGCAGGCCGCCCTGCAGGCGCTGCACCAGGCCGCCGGCGTGCTGACCCTGGTCCGGCGGCCGGACGCGGCGCGCGTGGCCGCTGCCCTGGAGGCCGCCGCCCGGGCCTGGATCGACCGTGCCGATGCCGCCGCGACCCGCGACGCGTCCACCGCCGATGCCGGCCTGGACGCGATCGAGCGCATCGCGCGCGCGCTGGTCGGACATCTGGAGGCAGCGGTCGCGGACCGTGCGATACCGGCTCCCGACCACTTCGCGCTCTTCACGCTCTTCGCCGAGGTGAGCCGGCCGGCGCTGGCCGAGCTGCGCGAGCGGCTCGACGGCATCGGGCGCGGGCTCGACCGCTTCTATCGCCGTCCGGAGACCCGCACGCCGCTGCACGCCGTCGTGGCGCAGCTGGACGAGCTCGAGGCGGCGCTGTCGGTGCTCGGCCTCGCCGACGGCGCGCACGCCGCGCGGCGCATGCACGCGGACGTCCGGGGCCTGCTGGCGGCCGACGCCGCGCAGGACGACGTGCGGCCGCAGGACGTCGACGCCCTGGGCGGCAACCTCGACGCGCTGGGCCTGCTGGTCGACATGCTCGGCCACCAGCCGGAGCTGGCACGGCGCGCCTTCGCCTTCGATGCGGCGGCCGGCGAGCTGCGGGCGCTGTCGTCGGACGCTGCGACCGACGAGGCCACCGGCGCGCCTTCCGCTGCAGCGTCGACCTCGACCGGCACCGGCGAAGCGGCCGACTCCGGCGCCGGTGCGGCGCCCGACGACGAGGATGCCGAACTGCTCGCCATCTTCCTCGACGAGGCGCGCGAGGTGCTGCGCAATGCCGGCGATGCCGCCGCGGCCCTGGCCGCCGACGCCGCCGACACCGCGCGCATGACCATGCTGCGCCGCGCCTTCCACACGCTCAAGGGCAGCGCACGCATGGTCGCGCTGACGGAGCTGGGCGAGGCGGCGGCGGCCTTCGAGCAGGTGCTCAACACCTGGCTGGCCGACCAGCGCCCGGCGACGCCCGTGCTGCTGGCCGCGATCGGCACCGCCCTGGGGGAATTCGCCGAGTGGATCGACGCCATCCGGACCGGGCGGGCGCAGGACTGGCGCGCGGCGCCGTTCCGCCATGCCGCCGACGCCCTGAAGGGCGAGGTGCCGGGCGCGACGCCGCAGGACGTCCTGGCCGCGCCGCGCCGCGCCGGGCGGGAGCGGCCGTCGTCCCGGGCGCAGGCCGACGACGCCGACGGCGACGTCCGGGTGGTCGGGCCGCTGCGCATCGACCGAAAGCTCCACGACGTGTACCTCGCCGAGGCCGAGGCCTGGTCGGGCGCGCTGGCCGCCGAGGTCGCCGCCTGGGCGGGCGACCCGCGCCAGCCGGTCGCCGCCTCGGCGATCGGCCTCGCGCACGCGCTCGTCGGCAGCTCCGCCACCCTGGGACTGCGGGACCTGTCGGACCTGGCGCGCCGCGTCGAGCGTGCGCTGCAGCAGCTGCGCCGCCAGGGGCGCGGCACGGCGCTGCAGGATGCGGCGGTGGTCGCGGGCGTCGACGAGCTGCGCCGGCTGCTGCACCGCTTCGCCGCCGGCTTCCTGGACGCGCCGGCGCCGGCCACGCGGCGGGCGCTGGACGACCTCGTCGCGCAGGCGGCGCCGGCGCGCGCGGCGGTGCCGCCGCTGCCGGGCGACGATCCCTTCGACGCCACCGACGCGGTGGACGCCGACCTGTTCCCGGTGTTCGAGGAGGAGGCGGTCGAGCTGCTGCACCAGCTCGGCGGCGCCCTGCGCGAATGGGCGCGGCAGCCGGGCGCGGACGCGCCGCGTGCCTCCGCGCTGCGCACGCTGCACACGCTCAAGGGCGGCGCCCGGCTGGCCGGCGCGATGCGCCTGGGCGAGCGCGCGCACCGCATGGAATCGGCCATCGAGCTCCTCGCGCGCGGCAAGGGCGTGGCCGCTCCGGCGGCGATCGAGGAGCTGTTCGAGCGCTTCGACGCGCTGCAGTCGGCGCTCGACCACCTGCGCGCCGGCGGCGGCGTGCCCGGGCCGGAGGGCGCCGATGCATCGGCCGATCCCGGCACCGGCGAGGGGCCGGCACCGCATGCCACCACGGCCGGCCAGACCGTGCGCATCCGCACGCAGCTCCTCGACCGCATGGTCGCGCAGGCCGGCGAGGTGGTCGTCACGCGCTCGCGGCTGGTCACCGGGCTGGCGCAGATGCGCGTCTCGCTCGGCGAACTCACCGGCAACCTCGACCGCCTGCGCCAGCAGCTGCGCGACGTCGAGCTGCAGGCCGAGAGCCGGATGCAGTCGCGCCTGGCCCAGGCCAAGGACTCGCAGCAGGGCTTCGACCCGCTCGAATTCGACCGCTTCACCCGCGTGCAGGAGCTCACGCGGATGATGGCCGAATCGGTCGACGACGTGGCCACGGTGCAGCGCGCCCTGCAGAAGAGCCTGCAGGGCAGCGAGGACGCCCTGGGCTCGCAGGCGCGCCAGACGCGCGAGCTGCAGCGCGACCTGCTGCGCACGCGCATGGTCGAGTTCGAGAGCATCGCCGAGCGCCTCTACGGCGTCGTGCGGCAGGCCTCGCGCGACAGCGGCAAGCAGGTGCGGCTGGACATCCACGGCGGCTCGACCGAGATCGACCGCGGCGTGCTCGAGCGCATGACGCCGGCCTTCGAGCACCTGCTGCGCAACTGCGTGGCCCACGGCATCGAGGGCGCCCGCGTGCGCGAGCGCGCCGGCAAGCCGCCGGCCGGGCTGATCGCCATCGACCTGCAGCAGGAAGGCAACGACGTCGCCGTGAGCTTCCGCGACGACGGCGGCGGGCTGGACGTGGCGCGCATCGCCGAGCGCGCGCGTGCGCTCGGGCTGGTCGGCGCGCAGGCCCGGCTCACCAGCGACCAGGCGGCCGACTTCATCTTCACGCCGGGTTTCTCCACCGCCGGTGCGGTCTCCGAGCTGTCCGGGCGCGGGATCGGCATGGACGTGGTGCGCACCAGCGTCGCCGCGCTGGGCGGGCGCATCGAGACCGACAGCACGCCGGGGCAGGGCACCCGCTTCAAGCTGGTGCTGCCGCTGACCACCGCCGTCACGCACGTCGTCATGGTGCGCGCCGGCGACACGACCATCGGCGTGCCGTCGAACCTGGTCGAGCGCGTGCAGCGCGCGAGCGCCGACGACCTGACCGTCGCCTATGCCGAGCGCCATCACGTGTTCGAGGGCGAGCGCGTGCCGTTCTACTGGGCCGGCGCGCTGCTGCAGTCGTCCGCGCGCAGCGACCCGTTCGCCGCGCGCACGCATTTCGTCGTCGTCGTGCGCAGCGCCGCGCGGCGCGTGGCGCTGCACGTCGACGAGGTGCAGGGCAATCAGGACGTCGTGGTGCGGAACCTCGGCCCGCAGCTCTCGCGGCTGGCCGGCATGGCGGCCGCGTCGGTGCTGTCGTCGGGCGCCGTGGCGCTGATCTACAACCCGGTCGCGCTGGCCGACGTGCACGGCGAGGCGGCCTGGCACCTGCAGTCCGGCGACGCGGCCGCGCACGGCATCGGCCTCGATCCGTCGCAGCCGACCACGCCGCTGGTGCTGGTGGTGGACGATTCGCTGACCGTGCGCCGCGTGACGCAGCGCCTGCTCCAGCGCGAAGGTTTCCGCGTCGCGCTCGCCGCCGACGGCCTGCAGGCGCTGGAACTCCTGCGCCGGGAGCGCCCGGCCGTCGTGCTCTCGGACATCGAGATGCCGCGCATGGACGGCTTCGACCTGGCGCGCCACATCCGCGCGGAGGCGGCGCTCGCCGGCCTGCCGATCATCATGATCACCTCCCGCATCGCGCCCAAGCACCGCGAGCACGCCCAGCGCCTGGGCGTGAACCACTACATCGGCAAGCCCTATGCCGAGGACGAGCTGCTGCTGCTGGTGCGCAGCTGCGTGGCGAGCGGGGCGGGGGACGTCGTCGGGGCGTGACGAGGCGTTGAAACGAAAAAAGCCCAAGTGGATTCACTTGGGCTTTTCATCTTTTCTTGGTCGGGGTGAGAGGATTCGAACCTCCGGCCTCTACGTCCCGAACGTAGCGCTCTACCAGGCTAAGCTACACCCCGATGGTGTCTCGACGAGAGGGCCGCATCGCATTCCCGAGGGCGGGAAGTGGATCAGGCGCGGCGCTCAAGCAGCTGAGCCGCTAATTGTAGCAAACCTTGCGTGTACGAATTCCGCGGCAGTCCGATCAATGCATCGATCGCGCGCTGCGCCTCGGCCGCGGCGGCGGCGCGGGTGGCGTCGAGCGCACCCGTGGTGCGGACGATCTCCACGATCCGCTCGAGCTGGGTCGTGTCGCCGGCCTCGATGGCCTTGCGGATGAGTTCGCCCGCTTCCGCGTCGGCGCGCTGCATCGCGAGGATCAGCGGCAGCGTGGTCTTGCCCTCGCGCAGGTCGTCGCCGATGTTCTTGCCGGTCTCGCTGGCGTCGCCGGCGTAGTCGAGCACGTCGTCGATGACCTGGAAGGCCGTGCCCAGCGCCTGGCCGTAGACGCCGCAGGCTTCCTCGATGTCGGGCGGGGCCTTGGCCAGCACGGCGGCCACGCGGGTGCTCGCCTCGAACAGCTTGGCCGTCTTGGAGCGGATCACCCGCAGGTACGCCTCCTCGTCGAGCGAGGCGTCGTGCATGTTCATGAGCTGCAGCACCTCGCCCTCGGCGATCACGTTGGTCGCGTCGGCCAGGATCTGCATCACGCGCATGTCGTTGCAGTCGACCATCATCTGGAAGGCGCGCGAATGCAGAAAGTCGCCCACCAGCACGCTGGCGGGGTTGCCGAAGGATTCGTTGGCGGTCGGCCGGCCGCGGCGCAGGGTCGACTCGTCGACGACGTCGTCGTGCAGCAGGGAAGCGGTGTGGATGAACTCCACCACGGCGGCGATGTTGAAGCGCTGAGCGCCCGTGTAGCCGAGCGCGCCGCTCATGAGCAGCAGCAGCGCCGGGCGCAGGCGCTTGCCGCCGGCGGAGATGATGTAGCGCGACACCTCGCTAACCAGCGGCACGCCGGTGTCGAGCCGCTCGGAGATCACGCGATCGACCTGCACCATGTCGTCGGCGATGAGGCCGAGGATGGCGGCGGTGGAGGAGTTGTCGGTATCGGAAACTGGCAAAGCGAGGGCGCCTGGGTACAGCGAAGGAGGGACGCCGGCGCGAGCGGCCGGAACCCGGGGATTATAAAGAGCGCCGTCTTCCCGGACCTCCGGCGCGGCCGGGACGGGTGTTCGTCCGACGCGCGTCGTGCTAGAATCTTGGGCTCTGCGGAATTCGCCGCGGAACCATCTTTTTCAAGAGGTCAACATGTACGCGGTCATAAAAACCGGAGGCAAGCAGTATCGCGTTGCCGCCGGCGAAAAAATTAAAGTAGAACAGATTGCTGCGGACGTAGGCCAGGAAATCGTGATCGATCAGATCCTCGCAGTCGGCAACGGCTCGGACATCAAGATCGGTACGCCCCTGGTGTCCGGCGCAACGGTCACAGCCACGGTGCTGTCCCATGGCTTGCACGACAAGGTGCACATCTTCAAGATGCGCCGTCGCAAGCACTATCAGAAACGTCAAGGCCATCGCCAGCAGTTCACCGAACTGCAAATCGGCGCGATCGCCGGTTAAGCAGGAGCCCACACCATGGCACAGAAAAAAGGCGGCGGCTCCACGCGAAACGGGCGCGATTCCAAGCCCAAGATGCTCGGCGTGAAAGCGTTCGGCGGCGAACTGATCAGCGCAGGCTCGATCATCGTGCGCCAGCGCGGCACCCAGTTCCACCCCGGCGCCAACGTCGGCGTGGGCAAGGACCACACGCTGTTCGCCCTGGTCGAGGGCCATGTGTCCTTCGGCTTCAAGGGTTCGCTGAACAAGCACACGATCAGCGTGACGCCGGCGGCCGCACAGGCCTGAGCGCGTCGTCCTGACCGGATCGAAGCCCCGCTCGTCGGGGCTTCTTCGTTTCTCGCCGCGCCTCCCTGCGGCACTCATTTGTAGACTGAGTCCATCATGAAGTTCGTCGACGAAGCCTTCATCGACATCGCCGCGGGCGATGGCGGCAACGGCTGCGTGTCGTTCCGTCATGAGAAGTACAAGGAATTCGGCGGCCCCAACGGCGGCGACGGCGGCCGGGGCGGCCACGTGTTCGCGGTGGCCGACATCAACCTCAACACCCTGGTCGATTTCCGCTATTCGCGCCGGCACGACGCCAAGCGCGGCCAGCACGGCATGGGCTCCGACATGTTCGGCGCCGCCGGCGACGACGTGGTGCTCAAGATGCCCGTGGGCACCATCGTCAGCGACGCCGAGACCGGCGAGGTGCTCTACGAACTGCTGGTGCCCGGCGAGATGGTCATGATCGCCAAGGGCGGCGACGGCGGCTTCGGCAACATGCGCTTCAAGAGCGCCATCAACCGCGCACCGCGCCAGAAGACGCCCGGCTGGCCCGGCGACAAGAAGAGCCTGAAGCTCGAACTGAAGGTGCTGGCCGACGTCGGCCTGCTGGGCATGCCCAACGCCGGCAAGTCGACGCTGATCAGCGCCATCTCCAACGCCCGGCCGCGCATCGCCGACTATCCCTTCACCACCCTGCACCCCAACCTGGGCGTGGTCCGCGTCGGTCCCGAGCAGAGCTTCGTCGTCGCCGACCTGCCCGGCCTGATCGAAGGCGCGTCCGAGGGCGCCGGTCTGGGCCACCTGTTCCTGCGCCACCTGCAGCGCACGCGATTGCTGCTGCACGTGATCGACATCGCGCCCTTCGACGAGGGCGTGGACCCGGTCGCGCAAGCCAAGGCCATCGTCGGCGAGCTCAAGAAATACGACGCCGGCCTGCATGCCAAGCCGCGCTGGCTGGTGCTCAACAAGCTCGACATGGTGCCCGGTGACGAACGCGCCGCGCGCGTGAAGGATTTCGTCAAGCGCATGCGCTTCAAGGGCCCGGTCTTCGAGATCTCGGCCCTGACGCGCGAGGGCTGCGAGCCGCTGGTGCAGGCGATCTACCAGCACGTGAAGGCGCAGCAGGTGGCCGAGCAGCCGCCTGAGGACATCGACCCGCGCTTCGCATGAGCACGCCGCAGAACGTCATCGCTTCCTCCTCGACGGCGCTGCGCAACGCGCGGCGCATCGTGGTCAAGGTCGGCTCCAGCCTCGTCACCAACGAGGGCCGGGGGCTCGACGACGTCGCCATCGGCGAGTGGTGCCGACAGCTCGGCGCGCTGATGCGCGAGGGCCGCGAGGTGGTGATGGTCTCGAGCGGCGCCATCGCCGAGGGCATGAAGCGCCTGGGCTGGCGCACGCGGCCGAAGGAGATCAACGAACTCCAGGCCGCCGCCGCCGTCGGGCAGATGGGCTTGGCGCAGATCTACGAGACCAAGCTGCGCGAGCACGGCGCGGGCAGCGCGCAGGTGCTGCTCACGCACGCCGACCTGGCCGACCGCGAGCGCTACCTGAACGCGCGTTCGACCCTCGTGACCCTGCTCAAGCTCGGCGTGGTGCCGGTCATCAACGAGAACGACACCGTCGTCAACGACGAGATCAAGTTCGGCGACAACGACACCCTGGGCGCGTTGGTCGCCAACCTGGTGGAAGCCGATGCCCTTGTCATCCTGACCGACCAGAAGGGCCTGTTCACCGCCGATCCGCGGCGGGACCCCGACGCGCGCTTCGTGCACGAGGCCGTCGCCGGCGATCCGGCGCTGGAGGCGATGGCCGGCGGCGTCGGCTCGGCGATCGGCAGCGGCGGGATGATCACCAAGATCCTGGCGGCCAAGCGCGCGGCGGGCTCCGGTGCGTCGACCGTCATCGCCTGGGGCCGCGAGCCCGACGCCCTGCTGCGCCTGATGCGCGGCGAGTCGATCGGCACGCTGCTGGTGGCGCAGACCGCCAAGCACCAGGCGCGCAAGCGCTGGATGGCAGACCACCTGCAGTTGCGCGGGTCCGTGACGGTCGACGGCGGCGCGGCCGACAAGGTGCGTGCCGAGGGCAAGAGCCTGCTGCCGATCGGCATGACCGGCGTCGAGGGCGATTTCTCGCGCGGCGACGTGATCGCGGTGCGCGATGCGCAGGGCATCGAACTGGCGCGCGGACTGGCGAACTATTCGAGCGCCGAGGCGCGCCTGCTGTGCCGCAAGCCGTCGGCCGATTTCGAGCGGCTGCTGGGCTATGCCGCCGAGCCGGAGATGGTGCACCGCGACAACATGGTGCTCGCCCGGGACGCCACGCCTCGCTGAGCCGCGTCGCCTCCGTCGTCGCCCCTGGTCGGCAAGCGGCAACGGGAGCGATGGCAGGCCGTCGTTCCCGTCACTCCGATTCGCGGACCGGTTTCTTCAAGCGGCCGATCATCTCGCTCACGGAAGAGCGCGGCGCGCCGCCCTGGCACAGGGCCTGCTGTGCGATCGCCTTGGTGTAACTCGAATTCATGGCGCGGAAGGATCGCCATTGCGGATCTGCCACCGTCTCCCAGCCCCCGCCGCTCGATCGCGCGTAACCCTTCATCTCTTCCGTGGCGCAGCGCACGCCCTCGTAGAAGGCATTGACCGCGCCGCCCGCCGGATTGCGTGCCACGACGACGTAGCGCACGACGCCATCGCCGGTGATGACGATCGTCGCCGGATCGACGCCGAAATTGAGCGTCATGTAGCCCGGCATGCCGATCGTCACCAGGCGGGCGACGTCGAAGGCGGGCGGCGGCGGTGCCGGGCTTTCCTGCCAATCGGTGTTGGCGAACAACTGCGCCGAGGCGCTGCCGGCCATGCACGACAGGCAGACCGCGAGCAGGGCCGCGAGACGACGGGGGCTACCGATCGCCCGATCCACGGAGACCGTCGGCGGAAGAGGCGGTGAAAGGCGGGAGATCGTTCGCGGCAGGTGGAAGGCTGGCATTGGGGTCCGGGTCGAAGGTGGCGCCCGGGGGCAGGTCGAAGTGGGGGTCCATGCCGTTCGCGGACGAACGGTCGAGATCGCGCGCACGCGAGTTGCTGCGCAGGAAGCGGTTGCGGAAGTCCTGGCGCGGTAGGTAGCGCGACAGCTCGGTCAGCGCCATCTCGTAGACGCCGCGCTTGAATTCCACCACGACGTCGAGCGGCACCCAGTAGTCGTGCCAGCGCCAGGCGTCGAATTCCGGATGGTCGGTGGCGCGCAGGTTGAGATCCCAGTCGTGGCCGACCAGCTGCAGCAGATACCAGATCTGCTTCTGGCCCTTGTAGTGACCACGGGCGTCGCGTCGGATGAAGCGATCCGGCACCTCGTAGCGCAACCAGTCACGGGTACGGGCCATGATCCGCACGTGCTCCGGGTGGAGGCCCACCTCTTCATGCAGTTCCCGGAACATGGCCTGCTCGGGACTCTCGCCGCGGTCGATGCCGCCTTGCGGAAACTGCCAGGAGTGGGTGCGGATGCGTTTGCCCCAGAAAACCTGGTTTCTCTGGTTGAGCAGGATGATGCCGACGTTGGGCCTGAAGCCGTCACGGTCGAGCATAATCAAACCCCAATTTTTAAACTGCTTTGATTATGCATGCCGGGCCACATTCGTGGCCCGTCTCGTCGGCAGTGAACCCACCGTCGTGTCGTCGGTGCGGTCCGGGAAGGTCGGGGCATCGCCATCCGGCCGCTTGTCCCGGAGCCTCCGTCGCGACGCTTCCTCCTTCCCTCTTTTTCCGAACGCGATCGATGAAAGCTTCCCGTTTCTTTGTCTCCACCCTGAAGGAAGCGCCGGCCGATGCCGAGGTGGCGAGCCACCGACTCATGATGCGCGCCGGCATGATCAAGAAGCTGGGCGCGGGCGTCTACACGTACATGCCCATGGGCCTGCGGGTGATCCGCAAGGTGGAAGCCATCGTGCGCGAGGAGATGGACCGCGCCGGCGCCGTCGAGCTGACCATGCCGGTGATCCAGCCGGCCGAACTCTGGCAGGAGACCGGGCGCTTCGAGGCCATGGGCCCGGAGCTGCTGCGCATCAAGGACCGCCACGACCGCGACTTCGTCGTGCAACCCACCAGCGAGGAGGTCGTCACCGACATCGCGCGCCAGGAATTCCGCAGCTACAAGCAGCTGCCGAAGAACTTCTACCAGATCCAGACCAAGTTCCGCGACGAGCGCCGGCCGCGCTTCGGCCTGATGCGCGGGCGCGAATTCATCATGAAGGACGCCTACAGCTTCGACCGCAGCCCGGACGCCGCCAAGGCCAGCTACCAGGTCATGGCGCAGGCCTACCGCCGCATCTTCGACCGCTTCGGGCTGCGCTACCGCGCCGTGGCGGCCGACAGCGGCGCCATCGGCGGCGATCTGAGCGAGGAGTTCCAGGTCATCGCCGCGACCGGCGA
The DNA here is from genome assembly GCF_050435945.1 of Variovorax sp. PvP013. Taxonomy (NCBI): domain Bacteria; kingdom Pseudomonadati; phylum Pseudomonadota; class Betaproteobacteria; order Burkholderiales; family Comamonadaceae; genus Variovorax; species Variovorax sp. PvP013. The sequence continues at coordinate 443,903 of NZ_JBNDLF010000003.1, read as the reverse complement.
GGACGCCATCGTCTACTGCCCGGAGAGCGATTACGCCGCCAACATGGAGAAGGCCGAGGCGCTGGCGCCCGCTGCCCCGCGCGGTGCCGCGACGCTGCCGCTCGCGAAGACGCCGACGCCGGGCGCGAGCACCTGCGCCGACGTCGCCGCGCTGCTGGGCGTGCCGCTCGCGACCACCGTGAAGTCGCTGGTGCTGGCCACCGACGCGCTCGACGCCGCCGGCAACCCCCGGGCCGCGCAGGTCTGGCTGCTGCTGCTGCGCGGCGACCACGACATGAACGAGATCAAGGTCGGCAAGCTGCCCGGGCTCGACCAGGGCTTCCGCTTCGCGACGACGGCGGAGATCGAGGAGCACTTCGGCTGCCGCCCCGGCTACCTCGGCCCGCTGAACCTCCTGCGGCCGGTGAAGGTGGTCGCCGATCGCGAGGTCGCCGTCATGGCCGACTGGATCTGCGGCGCCAACGAGGTCGACTTCCACGTCACCGGCGTCAACTGGGGCCGCGACCTGCCCGAGCCCGACCTGGTGGCCGACCTGCGCAACGTGGTCGCGGGCGACGCCTCACCCGACGGCAAAGGCACGCTCGCGATCGAGCGCGGCATCGAGGTCGGCCACGTGTTCTACCTCGGCACCAAGTACAGCAAGCCGATGGGCGCCACCTTCCTCGACGAGGGCGGCAAGCCGCAGTTCCTGGAGATGGGCTGCTACGGCATCGGCGTCACCCGCCTGCCGGCCGCCGCCATCGAGCAGAACCACGACGAGCGCGGCATCGTCTGGCCCGACGCCATCGCGCCGTTCACGGTGGTGGTCTGCCCGATCGGCATGGACCGCAGCGCCGAGGTCAAGGCCGCCGCCGAGTCGCTCTACGAGCAGCTGCGCGCGGCCGGTGTCGACGTGCTGCTCGACGACCGGGGCGAGCGCCCGGGCGCGATGTTCGCCGACTGGGAACTCATCGGCGTGCCGCACCGCGTGGTGCTCTCCGACCGGGGGCTGAAGGAAGGCGAGGTCGAGTACCAGGGCCGCCGCGACACCGCCGCGACCAAGGTGCCGGTCGCCGCGATCACCGGCTTCATCGAGAAGCGGCTCGCCGCGCGATGAATCCGGGCCCGTCGCGGCGCCAGTGTCTCGGCGGCGCGGCCGGCGCGGTCCTGATGCCGTGGCTGGCGGCGCTGCCACGCCCGGCGCGGGCCGGCGCGCAGATCGAGGAGCCGTTGATCGATTCGGTGCGCACGGCGCTGAGTTCGGCGGTGCGCAACACCGCGCCTCCGGTGCCCGAATTCGCCAGCACCGAGGCCCGGCTCGCCCACCTGCGCTGGCTCGGCGAGATGAGCGAGCGGTTGAAGAAGAAGCTGCCCGACGCGGCGACGCGGATCGAATTCCTGCAGACGGCCTGGTACGAGGCCAAGCGCTCCGGACTCGACGTCAGCCTGGTGCTGGGGCTGGTGCAGGTGGAGAGCAACTTCCGCAAGTTCGCCGTCTCCAGCGCCGGCGCGCGCGGCTACATGCAGGTCATGCCCTTCTGGACCCGCGTGATCGGCGACGCCGACCCGGCCAAGCTCTTCCACATGCAGACCAACCTGCGCTTCGGCTGCGTCATCCTGCGCCACTACCTCGACCGCGAGCGCGGCGACCTCTTCCTCACCCTCGGCCGCTACAACGGCAGCCGCGGCCGCGCCCCGTACCCCGACGCCGTCTTCGCCAACCAGCGCCTCTGGCTGTTCAAGGACCGTGCGGACGCCTGACGGCGCTATCTCGCTGCCGCTTCAAACGGCTCCCCTTTTTCAACGCCGGAGACACCGCGGAACCGGCTCCGCCGGGCCGCCGGTGTCGCCCCTGGAAAGGGGTTGGCGCTGCTACACGGAGTGAGCAAGCCTGGGGTCGAGCCTTGTCACCATGACCTGGTCGATGCGGTGGCTGTCGACATCCATCACCTCGAAGGTGTGGCCGGCGCAGGTCACGCTGTCGGTGCGCTTGGGCACGCGGCGCAGCATCGTCATCAGGAAGCCCGCGAGGGTCTCGTACTCGTCGGGATGGGGCAGGGCGTCGATCTCGAGCGCGCGCAGCACGTCCTGGATCGGCGTCACGCCGTCGATCAGCCAGGAGCGCTCGTCGCGCCGCACGATCTGCGGCTCCTCGTCCTGCGGGCCGACCAGGTCGCCCATCACGGTGCTCATGACGTCGTTCAGGGTGATCACGCCCACCACCAGGCTGTACTCGTTGACGACGATGGCGAAGTCCTCGCGCGCCTGGCGGAACTGCTCCAGCACCTCGGTGAGCGAGAGCCGGTCGGGCACCACCAGCGCCTTGTGCAGCGGCACGCCCTGGTCGAGCGCGAGCGGCTGGCCGCTCAGCACGCGCTGGAACATGTCCTTGGCGTCCACGTAGCCCAGCACGTGGTCGATGTCGCCGTCGCACACCGGGTAGGCGGAGAAGGGTTCGGCCACGATGCGCGCGCGCAGCACCGACTCCGGGTCGTCGTCGAAGAACCAGGCGACGCGCTCGCGCGGCGTCATGACGCTGCTGACCAGCCGCGTGTCGAGCTCGAAGACGTTGGCGATCACCTGCTGCTCGCGCAGCGCCAGCACGCCCGCGCGGGCGCCGGCCTCGGTCATGGCCAGGATGTCGGCCGAGGTAATCTGCTCGACGCGGTGCAGCGGCAGCCCCATCAGCTTGAAGAGGCCGTCGGTGCTGCGCGTGAACAGCCACACCAGCGGCTTGAAGGTGGTGATGAGCACCTGCATCGGTCCCACCATGCGCACCGCCAGCCGCTCCGGCTCGCTCATGCCCAGGCGCTTGGGGAACAGGTCGGCGAAGACCAGGAAGACCGAGATGATGGTGACGAACGAGGCCGCGAAGGCGGCGCCGGCGGCGGTCTCGGGACTCAGCCACAGCGCGAAGAGGCGCGCGAAGTACGGACTCAGGGCGCCTTCGCCGACCACGCCGCCGAGGATCGCGACCGCGTTCAGGCCGATCTGCACGACGGTGAAGTAGTGCCCCGGCTGTTCCTGCACGCGCAGCACGCGTTCGGCGCGCGCGTCGCCCTCGTCGGCCATCTGACGCAGCCGCAGGCGGCGCGAGGCCGCGAGCGTGATCTCCGCCAGCGAGAAGAAGGCGCTCGTGACGATCAGCGCCGCGATGAGCAGCAGGCTCTGGATCAGGCTCATGGGAGAGAGGTGGCGGCCCGGGGCGGCACGGCGCTTGAGGCGTGCGCGCGGCCCGGCCGGGCACGGGCATGGACGCGGGAGGCCGCCGTGGCCCCGGTGCGCGCCGGGCGGCCGGTCAGGCCGCGGCGCCGCCGCCGACGACCTGCTGCAGCTCGCCCGACTCGTACATCTCCATCATGATGTCCGAGCCGCCGATGAATTCGCCCTTGACGTAGAGCTGCGGGATGGTGGGCCAGTTGCTGTATTCCTTGATGCCCTGGCGGATCTCGGCGTCGTCGAGCACGTTGACCGTCTTGAGCGAGCGGGTGTCGACGCCGACGGCCTTGAGGATCTGGATGGCGCGGCCGGAGAAGCCGCACATCGGGAAGCTGGCGTTGCCCTTCATGAAGAGCACGATGTCGTTGGTCTTGACGAGGTCGTCGATGCGTTGCTGGGAATCGGACATGGGAAGGCTCCTGAAGGGAAGAATGGACTGCGCGGATTATTTCACCGTGGCGGCGGCGGCGCCCGTCGCGGGCCCCAAGTCCTCGCCCGTCGGAAGCCCGGACGGCGCGGCCCGCCGGCCGCCGGAGCAGCGCTCGATGCCGGCGAGGTCCTCCCGGCTGGCGACGTCGATGAAACCGTGCGCCGCCAGCAGGGCGCGCACCGCGGCGGCCTGGTCGTGGCCGTGTTCGAGCAGCAGCCAGCCGCCCGTGCGCAGGTGGGACGGGGCGGCGGCCACGATGCGGCGCAGGTCGTCGAGCCCGTCGGCGCCCGCGACCAGCGCCGACGCGGGCTCGTGCGCCAGGGCCGGCAGGTGCGGATCGCCGGCGGCGATGTAGGGCGGGTTGGAGACGATCAGGTCGCAGGCGCCGGCGGGGGTGCCGTCGAGCCAGTCGGCCTGCCGGAAGCGCACCGGCAGCCCGAGCCGGGCCGCGTTGTCGCGCGCGACCTCGAGCGCCTCGGCGCTCGCGTCCACCGCCTCGACCCGGAGGTCGGGCCGGGCCCGCTGCAAGGCCAGCGCGATGGCGCCGCTGCCGGTGCCCAGGTCGAGCACCGACGGCGCGGCCGCCTCGTGCAGGGCGGCGGCCGCACCGGCCGCACCCGTCGTTTCGGCGGCATCGACGAGCGCGTCGGCCGACCGTGCCGGCCGCGCCGGAGGCAGCACCGCCAGCGCCCATTCGACCAGCGTCTCGGTGTCCGGACGCGGCACCAGCACCCGGGTGTCGACCCGCAGCGCGAGGCCGTGGAACTCCTTCTCGCCGACGAGGTAGGCCACCGGCTCGCCGGCGGCGCGGCGCGCGGCGTGGGCGTCGAAGCGCACCCGGACCGCGTCGGGCAGGGCGTCGTCGTCGTGCGCCAGCAGCCAGGCGCGGTCGTGGGCGGGACGGCCGAGGGCGTGCAGCAGCAGCAGCTGGGCGTCGAGCCGGTCGAGGCCCGCCGCCGCCGCGGCGCGCAGCGCCTGCGCGAGCGTCGCGGCGCTCATGCCGGCAGGCTCGATTCGAGTTCGGCCAGCTGCTCGGCCTCGTGCGCGGCGACCAGCGCGGCCAGCACGTCGCCGAGATCGCCTTCCATGATCGACTGCAGCTTGTAGAGCGTCAGGTTGATGCGGTGGTCGGTGAGCCGGCCCTGCGGGAAGTTGTAGGTGCGGATGCGGTCGCTGCGGTCGCCGCTGCCCACCAGGCCCTTGCGCAGGGCGGCGTCCTTGGCGGCGCGCTCGCTGCGGTCCTTCTCCTGGATGCGCGCGGACAGCACCTGCAGCGCCTTGGCCTTGTTGCGGTGCTGGCTGCGGTCGTCCTGGCACTCGGCCACGATGCCGGTCGGGATGTGCGTGACGCGCACGGCCGAGTCGGTCTTGTTGATGTGCTGGCCGCCGGCGCCGCTCGCGCGGTAGGTGTCGATGCGCAGGTCGGCCGGGTTGATCTGCACGGCGACGGCCTCGTCAGGCTCGGCCAGCGCGGCGACGGTGCAGGCGCTGGTGTGGATGCGGCCCTGCGTCTCGGTGGCCGGCACGCGCTGCACGCGGTGGCCGCCGGACTCGAAGCGCAGCCGGCCGAAGACGCCCTCGCCGACGATGCGGATCACCACCTCCTTGAAGCCGCCGAGCTCGCTCGGGCTCTCGCTGACGATCTCGCAGCGCCAGCCGGCGCGCTCGCAGTGGCGCGTGTACATGCGCAGCAGGTCGCCGGCGAAGAGGGCCGACTCGTCGCCGCCGGTGCCGGCGCGGATCTCCAGGAAGGCGTTGCGCGCGTCGTCTGGGTCCTTGGGCAGCAGCAGGCGCTGCAGTTCGTCCTCCAGCCTGAGCAGGTCGGCCTCGGCGGCGGCGATCTCCTCGTGCGCCATCTCGGCCATCTCGGGGTCGGCGAGCATCTCGCGCGCGCCGGCCAGGTCGGCCTCGCGCTGCACGAAGCGGGCGTGGCGCCCGGCGATCTGCGTGACCTCGGCGTGCTCGCGCGAGATGGCGCGGTACTGCGCCATGTCGGCCATGATGTCCTCGCGCGAGAGCAGGAAGTCGAGTTCGCCCAGGCGCTGGGCATAGCGCTCGAGCTGGTGGCGGAGGAAGGGTTTCACGGCGGACCTCGAAGGACGGAAAGCGGAAGGCTGGAAAGATTCGAAGGACGGGGGGTCGGCGGGCCGGGTAGGGCGGTATCGCGGTCGACGCGGGAGGCGGCCGGCCTGTCCGACCCGTCTCGCCGAGGGAGTGTCCGGATCGACCGGGAAGCGGACCCGGCGCCGGAGCGCTTCGCCGCCGCCCGTCGCCAGGCCCGTCCGTGTGGAAGGACGGCGTCGCTAACGCTCTTTGCGCGTGGCGTCGCCGCGCAGGAACAGGCGCGAGAGGGTCTGCGCGGTCTGCTCGCGCGCGTCGGCATCGCCGGCGTGGAGCTCGGCCATGGCGCCGTGCAGCATCTTCTGCGTCAGGCCGCGTGCCAGGGCCTCGAGCACGGCCTCGACCGGCTCGCCCTTGGCCAGCAGCTTGCGGGCGCGCGCCAGTTCCAGCGTGCGCCACTCTTCGGTGCGCGCCTGGAGCTGGCGGATCAGGGGCACCGTGCCGCGCTGGCCGAGCCAGTGCATGAAGCTGTCGACGCCGGCGTCGATGATGACCTCGGCCTGCGCCACCGCCGCCTGCCGGCTGGCCTGGCCCTGCTGCACCACGGCGGCGAGGTCGTCGACGGTGTAGAGGTAGACGTCCTCCAGGTCCTTGACCTCGGGCTCGATGTCGCGCGGCACGGCCAGGTCGACCATGAACATCGGGCGGTGCCGGCGCTGGCGCAGGGCGCGCTCGACCGCGCCCAGGCCGATCAACGGCAGGGTGCTGGCGGTGCAGCTGACGACGATGTCGAACTCGCCCAGCCGGGCGGGCAGGTCGGCCAGCCGCATCGCCTGGCCGCCGAAGCGCACGGCGAGCTGCTCGCCGCGCTCGGCCGTGCGGTTGGCGATGGTGATCGACTTCGGCTGCCGGGCGGCGAAGTGCGTCGCGGCCAGCTCGATCATCTCGCCGGCGCCGACGAACAGGACGCGCGTCTCGCGCAGGTCCTCGAACAGCTGCCCGGCCAGGCGCACGGCGGCGGCGGCCATGCTGATGGAGTGCGCGCCGATCTCGGTGGCGGTGCGCACCTCCTTGGCGACGGCGAAGGAGCGCTGGAACAGCTGGTTGAGCGTGCTGCCCAGGGCGCCGGCGGTCTCGGCGGCGCGCACGGCGTCCTTCATCTGGCCGAGGATCTGCGCCTCGCCCAGCACCATCGAGTCGAGTCCGCTGGCGACGCGGAAGGCGTGGCGCGCGACGGCGTCGTCGTGCAGGGCGTAGGTGTGCGAGCGCAGGACGTCGCGGCTGACGCCGCCGCTGTCGGCCAGCCAGCCGACGGTGTGGTCGAGCGCGGCCTGGTGGTCGGAGACCCAGTAGATCTCGGTGCGGTTGCAGGTGGAGATGATGGCCGCCTCGACCTCCGGGTGATGGCCGGAGGCGAAGGACTGGCGCAGGCTGTGCAGGGTCGGGGGGATCTGATCGACCGCGAACGCGAAACGACCGCGCAGATCGAGCGGCGCGGTCGTGTGGTTCAAGCCGAGGGCCCAGACTGACATGGTCTCCGATTATAAAATTTGTCGTCGCCCCTGCCCGCGGGCGCCGCGCATGCCCCGCCCGGGGGCTGCGGAATGCCACTCCCTCTCATCGCCGGGCCATCGCCGGCCGCTCGCGCCATGTCCTTCCTCCAGCTCCTCGACGCCCTGTTGAACTTCGTCGCGCCCGCCCTGGTCCTGGCGCCGGTGCTGGCCCTGGCCGCGCGCTGGATGCTGCGCCGCGACGCCGGTGCGCCGGGGTTCTGGGCGCAGGCGGGACTGAACTTCGCCGCCGGCGTGGCGGTGCTGGCGCTCGGGCTGTTCTTCTTCGGACGCGACGGCCGGATGGCCAGCTACGTCGCGCTGGTGGTGGTCTGCGGCAGCGTGCAGTGGGCTTCGGCACGCGGCTGGAGGTAGGTTCCACCCCCAGTCTGCGCGCACTTCGTGTCGCTTCGCCAACCCCCTCGAGGGGGCGATACCGGCGGACCGGCGGAGCCGGTTCCGCGGTATCCCCCGCCTGGAATGCGCCAGTTTTGACGGGTGGGGGTATCAGCCCGCCGCGGCGACGGGCGGGGGCAGGGGACTCGACGGCGACGACGGGGCGACGGGGGCGGGCGCCGGCGCGGCGGCGTAGGCGGCCAGGGGGAGGTCGCGTTCGCGCAGGCGCTCGAGCATCGTGAAGAGCAGGTCGCTGCGCACGCCGCCGGCCAGGCGCGGGCTGGCGACATAGGCGATGACCTGGAAGATCAGGAAGCCGCCCTCGATGCCGTCGAGCGTGACCGAGGGTTCGGGCGTCGCCAGCACGCCGGTGTGGTCGGTGCAGGCGCCGAGCAGCACCTCGCGCGCCTGGTTGGCATCGGTGGACAGCGGCATCGGCAGGCGGATCAAGACCCGGCCCTCGGCGTTGACCAGCGTCATGTTGCGGACCGTCTTGGTGATGAATTCCGAGTTGGGCACGATCAGGGTGGAGCGGTCGCCCAGCTGGATCTCGGTGGCGCGCACGTTGATGCGCCGCACGTCGCCCTCGGCGTTGCCCAGCACCACCCAGTCGCCGACCTTCACCGGCCGCTCGGCCAGCAGGATGAGGCCGGAGATGAAGTTCTGCACGATCGCCTGCAGGCCGAAGCCGATGCCCACCGACAGCGCGCTGGCCACCCAGGCGATGCGCTCGATGCCCAGGCCCAGCGCCGACAGCGCCGAGCCGATGACCACCGCCCCGCCCACGTAGCCCAGCAGCGTGAGCAGCGAGCTGCGCATGCCGGGCTCCAGCGTCGTCGTCGGCAGGTAGCTGTCGTCGAGCCAGCGCTTGGTCACGCGCATGGCGACGAAGCCGCCCACCAGCACCGCGAAGGCGCCCAGCAGCGCGCCGGGCACGAGTTCGAACTGGCCGACCTTCAGGCTGGCGCCGAGGGTGCCGCTGCGCTGGAACAGCTCGTCGGGCGTGGTGCCCAACGGCGCCAGCAGGGCGATCACCAGGTAGAAGAACAGCGTGACGCGGCTGACCGCCGACAGCACCACGGCGGCCTGGTCGAGCGTGTGCGGCGCGATGTTGAAGCTCTTCTGCAGCCGCTGGCCGGTGGGGCCGCGCGAGGACAGCAGCGCCATGAACAGGTCGTCGGCGAACTTGAACAGCAGATAGGCCGCGGCGGCGACGATGCCGGTCCAGGTCAGCTGGCTGGCCACGAAGCTCGCCAGCGAGACGAAGCCCAGCGCGACCAGCGCGCAGATCGCGATCAGCACGGCGGTCATCACGCCGGTGACGATGCCCACCCAGAGCGGCCGGCCGGCGGCCACCGCCTCGTGTTCGGTCGGCGGTGCGTCGGCGTCGGTCCGGGCGGCGGCCTTCGCGTCCGGCGCGCCCGACTTGTTCGATGCGTCCGCTGCGGCCGCCACCACCGCCGTGCCGCCCGCCGCGTCGACGACGCTGGAGCTGCGCAGCCGCAGCAGCATCCAGGCCGACAGGGCGGCCAGCGCCAGCGCGGTCAATGCGTGCGTGGCCACGACCGCCGCCAGGCTCGCCTCGACGGCGGTGTTGACCTGCGTGACCGTCCAGATCAGCGTCGCGACCCCGGCGATCACCCAGGGCAATGGCGCCAGGCGTGAGGCGATGGCGTCGGACATCGGCGGCAGGCGCCAGCTCGTGCGGTGATTGGCCAGCAGCGCGCGGCCTAGACCGACCACGAAGCCGATGAAGGCGGCGAAGCGGGTCGCCGAATCGCCCAGGGCCTGCGCGACGGGCGACCAGTCGCCCTGGCGCAGCAGCGTCTGCCAGGCCCATTCGGTGCCCAAGGCGGTGATCGCGGTGGTGGCCGCCACGGTGGCGACGGCCAGCAGCGAGCGCCGCAGCCGCCCGACCGGGAAGACCCGCACCGCCAGCTTGATCAGCGCGTGCTCGGCGGCCCAGCTGCCCAGCACGACCAGCAGCAGCGCACCGGCGAGCGAGGCCAGGAACACGCCGCGCCCGTCGTCGCGCCAGGCGCTTGCCAGGCCGGCGCGCAGGTCGTCGCGCAGCGCGCGCAGGCGCGCCTGGTCGGCCGGCCAGGCCGCGCCGATGCGCCGCCAGAAGACCGCGCCCAGCGGGGACTCGACGCGTTCCAGGATGCGCGCCTCGAACAGCGCGCGGCGCCGCGCCTGCAGGTCGGCGGTGCGCTGCTGGGCGTCGACGGCGACCAGGCGGGCCAGGCGGATGTCGGCGTCGAGCGCGTTGCGCTCCTTCTCCAGCGCGGCGCGCTGGCGCGTGATGTTGGGGTCCTCGGTCGCGCCGGCGGCCGGCGCGGCGCCGAGTTCGCCCAGGCGCGCGTTCAGGTCGGCCAGCTGCCCTTCGCGCGAGCCGACGAAGCGCTGCGCCTGCGCGACGATGTCCTGCGTCTCGCCGATCAGGCGCGGCACGTCCGCGCTGTCGTCGACGGTCTCGGGCAGCTGGTCGAGGCGCTTGCGCAGCGCGGGCACGGTGACCTCGGGCGCGGCCTGGGCGGCGTCGCCGCCCGCCGCCGACGGTGGCTGCTGCTGCTGCGCGGACTGCGACGTCGACGGCTGCTGCGCCGCGGCCGGAGCGCCCAGAGCGAGCGTCAGCCAGAGGAAGAGGAGGGCGAGGAAGGAGGTCGGTCGGGAGGTCGTTCTCATCGGTGACGGGGCGGCGGGCGGGAAACCCGCTAGCTTGCCGGAGCGAAGAGGTCGACGCGGTCGGTGATGACGCCGTCCGTGCCGAGCGCGATCAGCCGTTGCGCCGCCCAGTCGTCGTTCACGGTGTAGCTCAGGGTGCGCAGGCCGGCCTCGCACGCCCGCGCCACCGTCCGCTCGTTCCACAGCGCCTGGTGGCAGACCACGGCGACGCAGCCCAGGCGCAGCGCCTCGTCGAGCCAGCCCTCGGGCAGGGTGTCGAGCAGCAGGCCGCGCGGCAGGTGCGCGGCGCCGTGGCGCGCGCCTTCGAGCGAGAGCGGCTGGAACGAGGTCAGCAGCGGCGGCACCGGCTGCCCGTCCCACAGGCGCGCGGCCTCCTGCGCCACCACCTCGCCGGTGCGGCGCTCGGTGCCGGGCGTGGGCTTGATCTCGATGTTCAGGTGGTGGCCGTTGCGCAGGCAGAAGCGCGCCACGTTCTCCAGCCGCGCCAGCGGCTCGCCGGCGTGGGCGCGCGAGTGCCAGCCGCCGGCGTCGAGCCGCGAGAGCTGGGCCCAGTCGAGCTCGCCGGCGTCGCCGTGGCCGTCGGTGGTGCGCCCAAGCGTGGCGTCGTGCAGCAGGAAGGGCACGCCGTCGGCGCTGAGCTTGACGTCGCACTCGAACATGCGGAAGCCGTGGGCGGCGCCGGCGCGGAAGGCGGCCAGCGTGTTCTCGGGCGCGAGGCGGCCGGCGCCGCGATGGGCGATCCAGCGCGGATAGGGCCAGTCGGCCCGGGGGGCGGCGGCGACCGGGGAATCGGGCGAGGGCGAGGGAATGGCGGTCATGGTGGGGTCCTGATCCGGATGACGATGCCCGAGTTCAGTCCACGCGCTTTCCGGAGCCGGCGTCGAAGGCGTGCAGTCGCTCGGGCGGCGCGCCCACGTGCACGGTGTCGCCCGCGCGCGGCGGCGCGTCGGCCTCGTCGATGCGCACGATGACCGGCTCCTCGCCGATGTGGCCGTACACCAGCCGCTCGGCACCCAGCAGCTCGACGTACTCGACCTGCACCGACCAGCCGGCCGGGTCGAGCTTCAGGTGCTCCGGCCGCACGCCCAGGATCTGCCCCGGGCGCACGCCCGGCGCGTGGCGCAGCAGGTTCATCGGCGGCGAGCCGATGAAGCTGGCCACGAAGGTGGTGGCGGGGCGGTTGTAGACCTCCTCGGGCGTGCCGAACTGGTCCATCACGCCGCCGTTCATCACGATGATGCGCTGCGCCAGCGTCATCGCCTCGACCTGGTCGTGCGTGACGAACAGCGAGGTGATGCCGAGCTCGCGGTGCAGCTTCTGGATCTCGATGCGGGTCTGCGCGCGCAGCTTGGCGTCGAGGTTGGACAGCGGCTCGTCGAACAGGAAGACCTGCGGCTGGCGCACGATGGCGCGGCCCATGGCCACGCGCTGGCGCTGGCCGCCGGAGAGCTCGCGCGGCTTGCGCGCGAGCAGGGCGCCGAGCTCGAGGATGCGTGCGGCCTTGTCCACGCGCACCTTGATCTCGTCGCGCGGCACCTTGGCGATCTTCAGCCCGTAGGCCATGTTGTCGAAGACCGTCATGTGCGGGTAGAGCGCGTAGTTCTGGAACACCATCGCGATGTCGCGCTCGGAAGGCTCGAGCTGGTTGACCACGCGCCCGCCGATGGCGATCTCGCCGGCGGAGACCTCCTCCAGCCCGGCGACCATGCGCAGCAGCGTCGACTTGCCGCAGCCCGACGGCCCGACGATGACTACGAACTCCCGGTCCCCGATCTCCGCGCTCACCCCGTGGATGACCTGGTTGGCCTTCGGGCCGGCGCCGTAGCGCTTGATGACATTGCGAAACGAAAGAGCAGCCATTTTTTTCCGTTAAACGCCCTCTGCCGGGAGGGCCCTGAATCCTGTGCCAGAAATACCGCGGAACCGGCTCTGCCGGGCCGCAGGTATTGCCCCCGGGCAGGGGGTTGGCGAAGCGACACGAAGTGCGCGCAGCCTGGGGGCGAGCTATTTCTCAGTGTCCACGAGACCCTTGACGAACCACTTCTGCATGGCGACGACGACGATCGCGGGCGGCAGCATCGCCAGGATGGCCGTGGCCATCACCACGTTCCATTCGTTCTGGCCGTCGCCGCCGGCGATCATCCGCTTGATGCCCACCACCACCGGGTACATGTCCTCGCCGGTGGTGGCGATCAGCGGCCAGAGGTACTGGTTCCAGCCGTAGATGAACTGGATCACGAACAGCGCCGCGATCGAGGTCTTCGACAGCGGCAGCAGCACGTCGAAGAAGAAGCGCATCGGGCTCGCGCCGTCCATGCGCGAGGCCTCGGTCAGCTCCTCGGGCACCGTCATGAAGAATTGGCGCAGCAGGAAGGTCGCCGTCGCCGAGGCGATCAGCGGCACCGTGAGCCCGGCGTAGGTGTTGAGCAGGTGCAGGTCGGCCAGCACCTTGTAGGTGGGCAGGATGCGCACCTCCACCGGCAGCATGAGCGTCACGAAGATGGCCCAGAACACCGTCTTCCTGAACGGGAAGCGGAAGTACACGATGGCGAAGGCCGACAGCAGCGAGATCGCGATCTTGCCCACGGCGATGACCAGCGCCGTCACCAGGCTGACCCACATCATGTGCGCCACCGGCGCGTTGGAGCCGACGCTGCTCTCGCGCCCGAACAGCGCCGCCGTGTAGCTCTCCTTCAGGTGCGAACCCGGCAGCAGCGGCATCGGCGCCTGCACGATCTCCTGCGCCGTGTGCGTGGAGGCGACGAACGCCAGGTAGAGCGGGAAGGCGACGATCAGCACGCCCAGCATCACGATGACGTGCGCCAGGAGGCCTTGGGTTCCGCGTTTTTCGACCATGTCAGTAGTTGACCTTTTTCTCGACGTAGCGGAACTGGATGACGGTCAGCACGACCACGATCCCCATCAGCACCACCGACTGCGCGGCCGAGCCGCCCAGGTCCATGGCCTTGAAGCCGTCGTAGTAGACCTTGTAGACCAGGATCGCCGTGTCCTTGCCCGGGCCGCCCTGCGTGGCGGCGTCGACGATGGCGAAGGTGTCGAAGAAGGCGTAGACGATGTTGATGACCAGCAGGAAGAAGGTGGTGGGCGACAGCAGCGGGAACTGCACCGTCCAGAAGCGGCGCCACGGGCGCGCGCCGTCGATGGCGGCGGCCTCGATGAGCGACCTCGGGATCGACTGCAGGCCGGCGAGGAAGAACAGGAAGTTGTAGGAGATCTGCTTCCAGATCGCCGCCATCACGATCAGCGTCATGGCGTGGCCGGAGTTCAGCAGGTGGTTCCAGTCGATGCCGAGCCGGCCCAGCGCATAGGCCACCACGCCCAGCGAGGGCGAGAACATGAACACCCACAGCACCGCCGCCACCGCCGGCGCCACGGCGTAGGGCAGGATCAGCATGGTCTTGTAGAAGGTGCCGCCGCGCGTGATGCGGTCGGCGAAGACGGCCAGCAGCAGCGACAGCGCGATGCCGATGCCCGCGACCAGTACCGAGAACAGCGCCGTGGTCTTGAACGAATCGACATAGCCCGGATCGGCGAACAGCTGGCGGAAGTTGTCCAGTCCGACGTACTCGACCGAGGTGCCGAACGGGTCCTGCTGCTGCAGCGACTGGTAGAGCGCCTGGCCGGCCGGCCAGAAGAAGAACACCAGGATGACCGCCATCTGCGGCGCCAGCAACGCCCACGGCAGCCAGCCGGAGCGGAAGAAGACACGCTTGTCCATAAGTTGAAACTAACCCCCAGTCTTCGCGCACTTCGTGTCGCTGCGCCAACCCCCTCGCAGGGGGCGATACCGGCGGCCCGGCGAAGCCGGTTCCGCGGTATCCCCGGCGGGGAGCGGTGGCTTCACGAGGCCGCGAGCGCGGATCAGCCCTTGTTGGCCTTCTGGAAACGTTCGAGCTGCTCGTTGCCGCGCTTGACGATGGCGTCGAGCGCTTCCTTGGCGGTCTTCTTGCCGTTCCAGACCTGTTCGAGCTCCTCGTCCTCGATGGCGCGGATCTGCACGTAGTTGCCCAGGCGGATGCCGCGGCTCTTGTCGGTCACCTTGCGGATCATCTGCGTCACGGCGACGTCGGTGCCGGGGTTCTGCTTGTAGAAGCCCGAGTCCTCGGTGAGCTTGTAGGCGGCGGTCGTGACCGGCAGGTAGCCGGTGCGCTTGTGGCTGGCCGACTGCACTTCGGGCGTCGAGATGAAGCTGAAGAACCTGGCGACGCCCTTGTATTTCTCGGGCGTCTTGCCCGACATCACCCACAGACTAGCGCCGCCGATGACGGTGTTCTGCGGCGCGCCGGGCACGTCCGGGTAGTAGGGCAGCGGCGCGACGCCGTAGCCGAACTTGGCGTTCTTGGCGACGTTGCCGTAGAAGCCGGAGGACGTGTTGATCATGGCGCACTCGCCGGAGATGAACGAGGCCTCGGGGATGTTGGAGCGGCCCTTGTAGATGAACAGGCCCTGCTTGACCATGCTCGCGAGGTTCTCGACATGGCGCAGGTGCAGCGGCGAGTCGACCTTCAGGCGCGCGTCGAGGCCGGCCAGGCCGTTGCTCCGGGTCGCGAACTCAACGTTGTGCCAGGCCGAGAAGCTCTCGATCTGGGTCCAGTTCTGCCAGGCGGTGGTGAACGGACACTTGTGGCCGCTGGCCTTGAGCTTGGCGGCGGCGGAGACCACCTCGGGCCAGGTCGAGGGCGCCTTGTCGGTGGGCAGGCCGGCGGCCTTGAAGGCGTCCTTGTTGAAATAGAAGACGGTGGTCGAGCTGTTGAACGGGAAGCTCAGCATCTGGCCGCCTGGCGCCGTGTAGTAGCCGGCGACGGCGGGGATGTAGGCGGCCGGGTCGAACTTCTCGCCGGCGTCCTTCATGACCTTGCCCACCGGCACGATGGCGCCCTTGCTGGCCATCATGGTGGCGGTGCCGACCTCGAACACCTGCAGGATGTCCGGCGCGTTGCCGGCGCGGAAGGCGGCGACGGCGGCGGTCATCGACTCCTCGTACAGGCCCTTGTAGGTCGGGACGATCCGGTAGTCCTTCTGGCTCTCGTTGAACTGCTTGGCCAGGTCGTTGACCCATTCGTTGTTGACGGCGGTCATCGAGTGCCACCACTGGATCTCGGTCTGGGCCTGGGCCGTGCCGGCCACGAGGGTGGTGGCCGCCAGTGCGGAGCACAGGGCGAGCGTCGTCTTGAATCGCATGAGAAGGAACTCCTGAAGGGAAAAGCGCGGATGGGCGCAGGGGCGCGAAAAGACGCGCATGCTGCACCGTGCTCGTGACACGGTGGCGACCCCGGTTTGTGCGGCCGGACGGCACTTTCTCCAAGGGGGGAAACCCTCCTGGCGCCACGGCGACCGCACCCGCTTGCTGCGATGCACCATGCTAGCATCGCCCTC
The DNA here is from genome assembly GCF_050435945.1 of Variovorax sp. PvP013. Classification (NCBI taxonomy): domain Bacteria; kingdom Pseudomonadati; phylum Pseudomonadota; class Betaproteobacteria; order Burkholderiales; family Comamonadaceae; genus Variovorax; species Variovorax sp. PvP013. The sequence continues at coordinate 428,186 of NZ_JBNDLF010000003.1, read as the reverse complement.
CCTTTTCCCAGCCTCCGGCTGGCCCCGCGTCGGCTCCGACCGGGTCGGCATCGGGGCGAACCGGCCGCCTTCTCGCGGCACGCGCCATGACCAAGACCTCACTCGACAAAAGCAAGATCCGTTTCCTGTTGCTCGAGGGCATCCATCCCTCGGCCGTGGAGGTGCTGCGCAACGCGGGTTACACGCAGATCGAGACCCTGCCCAAGGCGCTGCAGGGCGAGGAACTCAAGGCCAAGCTGGCCGACGTCCATTTCCTGGGTATCCGCTCGCAGAGCCAGCTCACGGCCGACGTGCTGGCCGCGGCGCCCAAGCTGGTGGCCGTGGGGTGCTTCTGCATCGGCACCAACCAGGTCGACCTGAACGCGGCGCGCGAGCGCGGCGTGGCGGTGTTCAACGCGCCGTACTCCAACACCCGCTCGGTGGCCGAGCTGGTGCTGGCCGAGGCGATCCTGCTGCTGCGCGGCGTGCCGGAGAAGAACGCGCTGGCGCACCGCGGCGGCTGGCTGAAGTCGGCGGCCAACTCGCACGAGGCGCGCGGCAAGACATTGGGCATCGTGGGCTACGGCTCGATCGGCACGCAGCTGTCGGTGCTGGCCGAATCGCTGGGCATGCACGTCGCGTTCTACGACGTGGTCAACAAGCTGCCGCTGGGCAACGCGCGCCAGGTGCAGCGCCTGCACGACCTGCTCGCGCAGAGCGACATCGTGACGCTGCACGTGCCCGAGCTGCCGTCGACGCAATGGATGATCGGCTCCGACGAGATCGCCGCCATGAAGCCGGGCGGCATCCTGATCAACGCGGCGCGCGGCAAGGTGGTCGACATCGACGCGCTGGCCGCGGCGCTGAAGGCCAAGAAGCTCTGGGGCGCGGCGATCGACGTGTTCCCGGTCGAGCCGGGCAGCAACAACGAGGAGTTCGTCTCGCCCCTGCGTGGGCTGGACAACGTGATCCTGACGCCGCATGTGGGCGGCTCGACGATGGAGGCGCAGGCCAACATCGGCGGCGAGGTGGCGGAGAAGCTGGTCAAGTACAGCGACAACGGCACCTCGATCTCGTCGGTCAACTTCCCCGAGGTGGCGCTGCCGGCGCATCCGGGCAAGCACCGGCTGCTGCACATCCACGAGAACGTGCCGGGCGTGCTGTCGCAGATCAACCGCATCTTCTCCGAGAACCACATCAACATCGCCTCGCAGTTCCTGCAGACCAACGAGAAGGTCGGCTACGTCGTGACCGACATCGACGCGGCGTCGTCGGACCTGGCGCTGGAGAAGCTCGCGGCGGTGCCGGGGACGATCCGCAGCCGGGTGCTGTTCTAGGGATGGCGTCCGGGGGGGTGACCCTTCCGCGGTCGCGAAACCCCCGCTGACCTAAAATCCCCGGCCCGGCAAGCGGGTGCGCAGCGCCCGGCCGAGGCCAACTCCCCGATGAATGCACCCACCGCGCTGACGGCGTTGTTGTCGCAGGCCGCAGAGCCTGCGCGACTGCGCGAGATTCCCTACAACTACACGAGCTTCTCCGATCGCGAGATCGTGATCCGCCTGCTGGGCGAGCGCGGCTGGACGTTGCTGCAGTCGCTGCGCGACGAGCGCCGCACGGGCCGCTCGGCGCGCATGCTCTACGAGGTGCTCGGCGACATCTGGGTCGTGCAGCGCAACCCCTACCTGATCGACGACCTGCTGGACAACCCGCGCCGGCGCGGCCAGCTGGTCGAGGCGCTGAACCATCGCCTGGGCGAGGTCGGCAAGCGGCGCACCCCCGAGGTGGACGCGCAGCGCGACGCGCTGGTGGGCGAGCTCTCGGCGCTGGTGGCGGGCGCCATCGCCGCCTTCGACGCCATGTTCCGCGACGTCGCCGCATTGCGGCGCAAGGCCACGCGCGCCTTCCGCAAGCTCACGGCCAAGGACAACGTCAAGTTCGACGGCCTCTCGCGCGTGTCGCACGTGACCGACGCCACCGACTGGCGCGTCGAGTACCCCTTCGTCGTGCTGTGCCCCGACACCGAGGCCGAGATGGCGCTGCTGGTCAAGGGCTGCATCGAGCTGGGCCTGACGATCATCCCGCGCGGGGGCGGCACCGGCTACACCGGCGGCGCGATCCCGCTGACCTGGAACAGCGCGGTCATCAACACCGAGAAGCTGGAGGCGATGACCGAGGTCGAGCTGGTCGCGCTGCCGGGTTTGGCCGATCCCGTGCCGACCATCTGGACCGGCGCCGGCGTGGTCACGCAGCGCGTGGCCGACGCGGCCGAGCGCGCGGGCTACGTCTTCGCGGTCGATCCGACCTCGGCCGAGGCCTCCTGCGTGGGAGGCAACGTGGCGATGAACGCCGGCGGCAAGAAGGCCGTGCTGTGGGGCACGGCGCTGGACAACCTGGCCTCCTGGCGCATGGTGACGCCGCAGGCCGAGTGGCTGGAGGTCACGCGCATCGGCCACAACCTGGGCAAGATCCACGACGCCGAATCGGCCGTCTTCGAGCTGCAGTACTTCGCCGCCGACGGAACGACGAAGCTGCGCGCCGAGCGCCTGGAGATCCCCGGCCGCACCTTCCGCAAGGAGGGCCTGGGCAAGGACGTGACCGACAAGTTCCTCTCGGGCCTGCCGGGCATCCAGAAGGAAGGCTGCGACGGCCTGATCACCAGCTGCCGCTGGATCGTCCACCGCATGCCCTCGCACACGCGCACGGTGTGCCTGGAGTTCTTCGGCAACGCCAGGGACGCGGTGCCCAGCATCGTCGAGATCAAGGACTTCATGTTCGCCGAGCAGAAGCGCTCGGGCGTCCTGCTGGCCGGCCTCGAACACCTCGACGACCGCTACCTGAAGGCGGTCGGCTACGCCACCAAGTCGAAGAAGCACGGCGGGCTGCCGAAGATGGTGCTGTTCGGCGACATCGCCGGCGACGACGCCGACGCCGTGGCGCGCGCCACCTCGGAGGTGGTGCGCATCGCCAACTCGCGCAGCGGCGAGGGCTTCGTCGCCATCAGCCCCGAGGCGCGCAAGAAGTTCTGGCTCGACCGCAAGCGCACGGCGGCCATCAGCCGCCACACCAACGCCTTCAAGATCAACGAGGACGTGGTGATCCCGCTGCCGCGCATGGCGGAGTACACCGACGGCATCGAGCGCATCAACATCGAGCTGTCGCTGCAGAACAAGATCGCCTTCGCCGACGCGCTGGAGGACTTCTTCACGCGCGGCAACCTGCCGCTGGGCAAGAGCGACGACGCCAACGACATCCCGCCGGCCGAGCTGCTGGAGGACCGCGTGGCGCAGGCCGTGGCCCTGGTGCGCGAGGTGCGCGCGACGTGGGCGCTGTGGCTGCGCGACGTCGACGCGCTGTTCCCGCAGCTGCAGGACCATTCGCTGCGCGCGAGCTGGAAGACCCAGCTGCGCGCGCCGCTGGAGCAGATCTTCACGGGCGCCGAGTTCGCGCCGATCCTGGCCGAGTGCGCCGCCATCCACCAGAAGGTGCTCAAGGGCCGCGTGTGGGTCGCGCTGCACATGCACGCGGGCGACGGCAACGTCCACACCAACCTGCCGGTCAACAGCGACAACTACGAGATGCTGCAGACCGCCCACGCGGCGGTGGTGCGCATCATGGCGCTGGCGCGCAGCCTGGACGGCGTGATCTCCGGCGAGCACGGCATCGGCATCACCAAGCTGGAATTCCTCTCCGACGAGGAGCTGCGGCCGTTCACCGAATACAAGCAGCGCATCGATCCGGAAGGGCGCTTCAACAAGGGCAAGCTGCTGCGTGACGAGGCGGCCGCGCACGGCCTGAACGCCGACCTCACCAACGCCTACACCCCCAGCTTCGGCCTGATGGGCCACGAGTCGCTGATCATGCAGCAGAGCGACATCGGCGCCATCGCCGATTCGGTCAAGGACTGCCTGCGCTGCGGCAAGTGCAAGCCGGTGTGCGCGACCCACGTGCCGCGCGCCAACCTGCTCTACAGCCCGCGCAACAAGATCCTGGCGACCTCGCTGCTGGTCGAGGCCTTCCTCTACGAGGAGCAGACCCGGCGCGGCGTCAGCATCAAGCACTGGGAGGAGTTCGAGGACGTGGCCGACCACTGCACGGTCTGCCACAAATGCCTCACGCCTTGCCCGGTGAAGATCGACTTCGGCGAGGTCTCGATGAACATGCGCAACCTGCTGCGCAAGATGGGCCGGAAGAGCTTCCGCCCCGGCAACGCCGCGGCCATGATGTTCCTCAACGCCACCAACCCGTCGACCATCAAGGCGATGCGCGTGGGCATGGTCGACATCGGCTTCAAGGCGCAGCGCCTGGCCCACGACTTCTTCCGCCTGCCGGCGAAGAAGCAGACGGCGCTGCCGCCGGCCACGCTCGGACCGGCGCCGGTCAAGGAGCAGGTGATCCACTTCATCAACAAGAAGATGCCCGGCGGCCTGCCCAAGCAGACCGCGCGCGCGCTGCTCGACATCGAGAACGCCGACTACGTGCCGATCATCCGGGATCCGAAGGCCACCACCTCGGAGACGGAAGCGGTCTTCTACTTCCCCGGCTGCGGCTCGGAGCGGCTGTTCTCGCAGGTCGGCCTGGCCACGCAGGCGATGCTCTGGCGCGCCGGCGTGCAGACGGTGCTGCCGCCCGGCTACCTCTGCTGCGGCTATCCGCAGCGCGGCAGCGGCCAGTTCGACAAGGCCGAGCAGATGATCACGGACAACCGCGTGCTCTTCCACCGCGTGGCCAACACGCTCAACTACCTCGACATCAAGACGGTGGTGGTGAGCTGCGGTACCTGCTACGACCAGCTCCAGGGCTACCAGTTCGACAAGATCTTCCCCGGCTGCCGGATCATCGACATCCACGAGTACCTGCTGGAGAAGGGCATCACGCTGGGCGACGCCGGCGGTGGCGGCTATCTCTATCACGACCCCTGCCACAGCCCGATGAAGCTGCAGGACCCCATGAAGACCGTCAAGGCGCTGGTGGGCGATGGCGTGCAGAAGAACGACCGCTGCTGCGGCGAGTCCGGCACGCTGGGCGTCACGCGGCCGGACATCTCCACGCAGATCCGCTTCCGCAAGGAGGAGGAACTGAAGAAGGGCGAGGCCGCGCTGCGCGCTTCCGGCAAGGCGCCGGCGCAGGGCGACGTCAAGATCCTCACCAGCTGCCCGAGCTGCCTGCAGGGGCTGTCGCGCTACGGCAACGACCTGAACAACGGCCTGCTGGAGGCCGACTACATCGTCGTCGAGATGGCGCGCAAGATCCTCGGCGAGCAGTGGCTGCCCGAGTACGTCGCCGCGGCCAACGCCGGCGGCATCGAGCGGGTGCTGGTGTGAGCAGCGCCGGAGCGACGACGCCTGCCGCGCGGCGCCAGGGCGGCTGCCCGCTGTGCGACGCCGCGGGCGGGCGTGTCGTGTTCGAGGCGGCCGACTTCCGCGTGGTCCATGCCGAGGAGGCCGGTTTCCCGGCCTTCTACCGCGTCGTCTGGCGCGATCACGTGGCGGAGTTCTCCGACCTCGACGCGGCCGCGCGTGCGCGCTGCATGGCGGCCGTGGCGATGGTCGAGCGCGTCCTGCGCGAGCGGCTGGCGCCGGCCAAGGTCAACCTCGCCGCGCTCGGCAACATGGTGCCGCACCTGCACTGGCACGTGATCGCGCGCTTCGAGGACGACAGCCACTTTCCCGCGCCGGTCTGGGCCGAGGCCCGACGCCCCCGCGACGCCGCGCGCGAAGCCGCCGTCGCCGCGTCGCTGCCGGCGTTCGAGCGGACGCTCGCCGAGCGCCTGCGCGCCGCCGACATCCACTGAAACCCATCCGAGGACATTCCCATGGCAGGCCTGCACATCGGCGCACCGACGCCCCAATCGATCACCGTCCACGGCCAGTCGCGCGTGCTGGAGGTGGGTTTTTCCGACGGCGCGACCTTCCGAATCCCGTTCGAGCTGATGCGCGTGTACTCGCCCTCGGCCGAGGTGCAGGGCCACGGCCCCGGCCAGGAGGTGCTGCAGACCGGCAAGCGCGAGGTCGGTCTGCTGTCGCTGGAGCCGGTGGGCAACTACGCGGTCAAGCCGGTGTTCACCGATGGCCACGAGAGCGGCATCTTCACGTGGACGCTGCTCTACGAGCTGGGCTCGCAGCAGGAGGCGCTGTGGGCGCGCTACGAGCAGCGCCTGGCCGCCGCCGGGGCGGATCGCGACACGCCGATGGCCGCGTCGGGCGGCGGCGGACACGCCTGCAGCAGCCACTGACGAACCGCGTCCGTCGTCAATGTCCGCCGTCCTTGCGGGGTCGTCGGCTTGAGGTGAGTGCTTCCGCCCTAACATGACAGGCATGAGCACCACCCATTTCGGTTTCGAGAACGTCGACGAGCGCGACAAGGCGCGTCGCGTGCGGGGGGTCTTCGACTCGGTCGCCACGCGCTACGACCTGATGAACGACCTGATGTCGGTCGGCATGCATCGCGCCTGGAAGGCCTACACCGTGATGGTGGCCAACGTCGGCGAAGGCTCGCGCGTACTGGACATCGCGGGCGGCACGGGCGACCTGGCGCTGGCGTTCTCGAAGAAGGTCGGCGCCTCCGGCCAGGTGGTCCACACCGACATCAACGAAGCGATGCTGCGCACCGGCCGCGAGCGCCTGCTCGACGCCGGCGTGAGCCTGCCGACGATGGTCTGCGACGCCGAGAAGCTGCCGTTTCCCGACGACCATTTCGACGTCGTGACGGTCGCCTTCGGCCTGCGCAACATGACGCACAAGGACTTGGCGCTCAAGGAGATGAACCGCGTGCTCAAGCCGCGCGGCAAGCTGCTGGTGCTGGAGTTCTCCAAGGTCGCGCAGCCGCTGCGCAAGGCCTACGACTGGTATTCCTTCAAGGTGCTGCCGCGCCTGGGCAAGGTGGTGGCGGGCGACGATGCCAGCTACCGCTACCTGGCCGAATCGATCCGCATGCACCCGTCCCAGGACGAACTCAAGACCCTCATGAAGGAGGGCGGTTTCGGCCACGTGGACTATCACAACATGACGGGCGGCATCGTCGCCCTGCATGTTGGAATCAAGTGTTGAGTACTGACTTTTTCCGGGATTTTCCCGTTGAGGAGACGATGAGATGAAAAAGAACTTCTGGACCGCGTGCTTGGTGTGCGCGATGGTGCTCGTGAGCGCCCAGGCCGATGCCAAGCGCATGGGAGGCGGCCAGTCGATGGGCCGCCAGTCGAACAACGTGACGCAGCGCGAGGCGGCACCGCCGACGGCGCCCGGCGCGCCGACGCAGAACGCCAACAACGCGGCCGCACGGCCCGGCGCCGCCGCTCCGGCCGCTGCCGCTGCGCCCAAGCGCAACTGGGGCGGCATGCTCGGCGGTCTGGCCGCCGGCTTGGGCCTGGCCTGGCTGGCGCACTCGCTCGGTCTGGGCGAAGGATTCGGCAACATCCTGCTGATCCTCCTGGTGGTCATGGCCGGCTTCATGGCCTGGCGCTTCTTCGCGGCCCGCTCGCGCGCCGGCAACGGCGGTGGCCAGCGCAACGGCGACTTCGCCTTCCAGGGTGCCGGCAACGGCCCCGCCGACGCGCCGACGCCCACCCAGTACAGCCCCGCCAAGGTCGGCAACGACGCCTCGGCACGGCCCTGGGAGACGGGCGCCACGTCCTTCGACGCCAACGCGCAGCGTCCCGGCGCTTCCTCGGGCATCTCGTCGATGGCCAACGCGGCCGGCGCCGGTGCCGTGGGTGCCGCTGGCGGCAGCATGATCGGCTCGGCATTGGGTGGCGCCCAGTCGTGGGGCGTTCCGGCGGGATTCGACGCCGACGGTTTCCTGACCGCCGCCAAGCGCAACTTCGTGACGCTGCAGGATGCCTGGGATCGCGCCGACGTCGGCAGCCTGCGCGCCATGATGACCGACGGCATGCTCGGCGAGATCAAGTCGCAGCTCGCCGAACGCGAGACGCACACCGGTGGCCAGCCCAACAAGACCGAGGTCGTGATGCTCGACGCCAAGCTGCTGGGCATCGAGGAGCTGCCCGACGTCTACATGGCGAGCGTGGAGTTCTCCGGCATGATCCGCGAGGACGCCTCGGCCGGCCCGAGCCCGTTCCGCGAGGTCTGGAACATGACCAAGCCCACCAACGGTTCGGGTGGCTGGCTGGTGGCGGGCGTCCAGGCCCTGCAATGACCTGACGCGGCGCCATCGCGGCGCACCGGCCGACGGTCGGTGCGCAGGCGGACGGGATAATGGGGACATGGCTACACCATCGTCCCCTTTTTCTTTTCTCGACGGTCTGTTCGATCGCATCGGCAGCCGCCTGCGGCCGCCGACCTGGGCGGTCCACGAGATCCAGCAGCGCGCCGTGCTGTTCCTCAACCACGTCCTGCAGCAGGAACCCGAGGCCCAGCAGCGCCTGGTGCGCCAGAAGGGCCGCGTGGTGCGTTTCGAATGGCGCTTCGTCACCCTGCAGCTGGTGGCGACGCCCGCCGGCCTGCTCGACCTGGCGCCCGAGGGCGCCGTTCCCGAACTCACCCTGATCGTCACCGAGACCTCGCCGCTGAAGCTGGCTGGCGCGACCCTGCGCGGCGACAAGCCCTCGGTGCGCATCGTCGGCGACGTGCAACTCGCCGCCGAGGTCAACTGGCTGGTCGACCACGTGCGCTGGGACGTCGAGGACGACCTCGCGCGCGTCATCGGCGACGTGCCCGCGCACACCCTCGGCAACGTCGCGCGCCGCGTGGCGGCGGCCCTGCGCCAGTTCGTCGGCAAGGCGGCCGGCGGCCCGGGTCGCCCGGGCGCGGCGGCGTCCGGCGGCGCGGGTCGCGAATGAATCGTTTTTCCCGCGGTCTGTACATCGTCTGGATCGCGCTGCGCTACGGGCTCGACGAGCTGGTGCTCACGAGCTTCCAGAAGCCGTGGCTCGGCGTGGTGGCGCGCGTCCTCTCGGTCGGACGGCGTCTGGACGCGCCGCGCGGCCAGCGCCTGCGCGAGGCGCTGGAGCGGCTCGGTCCCATCTTCGTGAAGTTCGGCCAGGTGCTCTCGACGCGGCGCGACCTCCTGCCCCCGGACATCGCCGACGAATTGGCCTGGCTGCAGGACCGGGTCGCGCCGTTCCCTTCGTCGGTCGCCATCGCCACCATCGAGCGTGCCTTCAAGCGCCCGGTGGGCGAGGTCTTCGAGCGCTTCGACGAGACCCCGGTGGCCAGCGCCTCGATCGCGCAGGTGCACTTCGCGACCATCCGCAACGCCAAGGGCCGCGTGCGCGACGTCGCCGTGAAGGTGCTGCGCCCGGGCATGCGCCGCGTGATGGAGAAGGACCTGGCGCTGATGGCCATGATGGCCGGCTGGGTCGAGAGCCTGTCGGCCGATGGCAAGCGCCTGAAGCCGCGCGAGGTGGTCGCGGAGTTCAACAAGTACCTGCACGACGAACTCGACCTGGTGCGCGAGGCCGCCAACGCCGCCCAGCTGCGGCGCAACATGGCCGAACTCGACCTGGTGCTGATCCCCGAGATGATCTGGGACTTCTGCCACCCGGAGGTCATGGTGATGGAGCGCATGAACGGCGTGCCCATCGCCCAGCTCGACCGCCTGCGCGCGGCCGGCGTCGACATCCCGAAGCTGGCGCGCGACGGCGTCACGATCTTCTTCACCCAGGTGTTCCGCGACGGCTTCTTCCATGCCGACATGCATCCCGGCAACATCCAGGTCAGCCTGGAGGAGGCCACCTTCGGACGCTACATCTCGCTGGACTTCGGCATCGTCGGCACGCTGACCGAGTCGGACAAGGAGTACCTGGCGCAGAACTTCGTCGCGTTCTTCCGGCGCGACTACAAGCGCGTCGCCGAACTGCACCTGGAGAGCGGCTGGGTGCCGGAGGGCACGCGCATCGACGAGCTCGAGGCCGCCATCCGCACCGTCTGCGAGCCCTACTTCGACCGGCCGCTCAAGGAAATCTCGCTGGGCATGGTGCTTATGCGCCTGTTCCAGACCTCGCGCCGCTTCCACGTCGAGATCCAGCCGCAGCTGGTGCTGCTGCAGAAGACGCTGCTCAACATCGAGGGCCTGGGCCGCCAGCTCGACCCCGACCTCGACCTCTGGGCGACGGCCAAGCCGTTCCTGGAGAAGTGGATGCTCGACCAGATCGGGCCGAAGAAGCTCTTCGCCCAGCTGCGCGAGGAGGCCCCGCGCTACGCCAAGCTGCTGCCCCAGCTGCCGCGCCTGCTGCACGAGTACCTGGAGCATCGCCCCGACGACCACCGCCGCGAGCTGCTCGAGCTGCTGCAGGCGCAGAAGAAGACCATCGGCCTGCTGCAGGGGATGATCTACGGTGGCGTGGGTTTTGCGTTGGGGCTGCTCGCGATGCAGCTGCTGCTGCGCGTGAAGTTCCTGTAGCCCTCCCGTCCGTCCGTTCCGCCCGTTCCGCTTTCCCGGAGAAGTCCCCGTGCTGCTGACCCTGGTCGCCGTCTACCTGCTGTTCACGATCGCCATCGGCCTGGTGGCGGCCCGGCGGGTCAAGAACACGGCCGACTTCGCCATCGCCGGGCGGCACCTGCCGCTGTTCATGATCGTGACCACCACCTTCGCGACGTGGTTCGGCTCCGAGACCGTGCTGGGCATCCCGGCCAAGTTCATCGGCGGCGGCCTGCACGGGGTGGTCGAGGACCCCTTCGGCGCCGGCACCTGCCTGATCCTGGTCGGGCTGTTCTTCGCCGGCAAGCTCTACCGCATGACATTGCTGACCATCAGCGACTACTACCGCGAGCGCTACGGCCGCACGGTGGAGGTGGCCTGCACGCTCATCATCATGGTGAGCTACCTCGGCTGGGTGTCGGCGCAGGTGACGGCGCTCGGGCTGGTGTTCAACGTGCTGTCGGCCGGCGTCGTCTCGATCCCGATGGGCATGGTGATCGGCGTCGTCTCGATCCTGGCCTACACGCTGTTCGGCGGCATGTGGTCGGTGGCGGTGACCGACTTCATCCAGATGATCATCCTGGTGGTCGGCCTGGGCGTGATCGCGGTGTTCGCCGGACACATGGCCGGCGGCGCCGACAAGGTGGTGGCGTTCGCGATCAGCCGCGACCTGTTCCGCTTCTGGCCGGAGCCGAGCTTCCACGACATCGTGTTCTTCTTCGCCGCCGCCATCACCATCATGCTGGGCTCGATCCCGCAGCAAGACGTGTTCCAGCGCGTGATGTCCGCCAACAACCTGCGCTCGGCGACGCGCGGTCCGGTCATCGGCGGGGTGGCGTACATCCTGTTCGCCTTCGTGCCGATGTTCCTGGTGGCCAGCGCCCTGCTCATCATGCCGGAGCAGGCCCAGACGCTGCTCAGAGAAGATCCGCAGAAGGTGCTGCCCACCCTGGTGCTAGAGAAGATGCCGTTCGCGATGCAGGTGCTGTTCTTCGGCGCGCTGCTCTCGGCGATCAAGTCGACCGCCTCGGCCACCCTGCTGGCGCCGAGCGTCACCTTCACCGAGAACATCTGGCGCCAGTTCCGCCCGGCCGGCACCGACCGCGAGAACCTGCGCACCATGCGCGTCACCGTGCTGGTGTTCAGCGCCGCCGTGCTGGCCTACGCCATCCGCATGCAGGGCACGCCGATCTACGAGCTGGTCTCGGGCGCCTATCAGGTGCCGCTGGTGGGTGCCTTCGTGCCGCTGGTGTGCGGGCTCTACTGGCGGCGCGCCACCACCCAGGGCGCGGTGGCGGCGGTGGCGCTGGGCATCGGTGTCTGGCTGGCGTTCCTGGCGCTGCCCTGGGGCGAGGCGTTCCCGGCCCAGCTCGCCGGCGTGCTGGCCGCGTTCGCGGGCATGGCGGCCGGGTCGCTGGCGCCGCAATGGCTGACCAACGTGCGCACGCCGCACCGCCCGCTGGCGGCCGACCCGGCCTGACGAACGCTGCGGATGGGGGCGGCGCGGCACCTGCCGGACCGTCCCGCGGCGGGCCGTGTCCCGTACCCGCCGACCTATAATCGCGGGCTTTGCGAGCGGCCGCCGCGCCGCGTTTCCTCACCCCCATCCCATGCCCATCTACGCCTACAAGTGCAGCGCCTGCGGCTTCGCCAAGGACGCCCTGCAGAAAATGTCCGATGCCCCGCTGACGGTGTGTCCGGCGTGCGGCGCGAGCGCATTCGAGAAACAGGTCACCGCCGCCGGCTTCCAGCTCAAGGGCTCCGGCTGGTACGTGACCGACTTCCGCGAAGGCGGCAGCGGCAAGAAGCCCGCCGAATCGACCGCCGCGAAAAGCGGCGAGGGCGATGCCGGCAAGGCCGCTGCCACGCCGTCCGATGCCGCCGCGCCTTCGGGCGGCAGCGCGCCCGTCGCCGCACCGGCGCCCGCGGCCAGTCCCGCGCCGGCGCCGGCGCCCGCGCCCGCGCCCGCTAAGAAGAGCGATTGAAGGCCGTCGGCATGCACGCGCTGCGCAAATGGCTGCTCTCGGGCCTGCTGGTCATCGTGCCGCTGGTCATCACGCTGGGCGTGCTCAACTGGATCATCGGCACCCTCGACCAGACGCTCTGGCTGCTGCCCACCGAGTGGACCGACTGGCTCAACGCCCATCGCGTGCGCGGCCTGGGCGTGCTGCTCACGCTGGCCATCCTGCTGCTGGTCGGCGCGGTCGCCAGCAACTTCGTCGGCAAGCGCCTGCTGGGCTGGGGCGACGCCCTGGTGCGGCGCATCCCGGTGGTGCGCTCGATCTACTCGAGCGTCAAGCAGGTCTCGGACACGCTGTTCTCCGAGAACGGCAACGCCTTCCGCACGGCGGTGCTGATCCAGTGGCCGCGCGAGGGATCGTGGACCATCGCCTTCGTCACCGGCACGCCGGGCAACGAGGTGCGCGAGCAGCTCGGCGGCGGCGACTACCTGGGCGTCTACGTGCCCACCACGCCCAACCCGACCGGCGGCTACTTCGTGATGCTCAAGCGCAGCGACTGCATCGAACTGAAGATGAGCGTGGACGACGCGCTCAAGTACATCGTCTCGATGGGCGTGGTGGTCCCCGGCGGCCCCGCGACCCTCGCGACCCACACCTAGACCCGGACAGACACATCGCGCCCCCGGCGCCGGAATCGATCCCATGACCATGCGTTCCCACTATTGCGGTCTCGTGACCGAAGCCCTGATGGGCCAGACCGTGACCCTCTGCGGCTGGGTCAACCGCCGCCGCGACCATGGCGGCGTCATCTTCATCGACGTGCGCGACCGCGAAGGCTACGTGCAGGTGGTGTGCGACCCCGACCGTGCCGCCACCTTCGGCGTGGCCGAGGACCTGCGCAACGAGTTCTGCGTCCAGGTCACGGGCCTGGTGCGCGCGCGTCCCGAGGGCACCACCAACGACAACCTCAAGAGCGGCAAGATCGAGGTGCTCTGCCACGACCTGACGGTGCTCAATCCGTCGGTCACGCCGCCCTTCCTGCTCGACGACGACAACTTGAGCGAGACCACGCGCCTCACGCACCGCGTGCTCGACCTGCGCCGTCCGGCCATGCAGCGCAACATGATGCTGCGCTACAAGGTCACGATGGAGGCGCGCAAGTTCCTCGACGCCAACGGCTTCATCGACATCGAGACGCCGATGCTGGGCAAGTCCACGCCCGAGGGCGCGCGCGACTACCTCGTGCCCAGTCGCGTGCACGACGGCAGCTTCTTCGCGCTGCCGCAGTCGCCGCAGCTCTTCAAGCAGCTGTTGATGGTGGCCGGCTACGACCGCTACTACCAGATCGTCAAGTGCTTCCGCGACGAGGACCTGCGTGCCGACCGCCAGCCCGAGTTCACGCAGATTGACATCGAGACCTCGTTCATGGCGGAGGAGGAGATCCGCGAGATGTTCGAGGGAATGATCCGCAACGTCTTCCGCAACGCCGCGGACATCGATCTGCCGGTGTTCCCGACCATGACGTACGGCGACGCCATGTTCAAGTACGGCTCGGACAAGCCCGACCTGCGCGTCAAGCTCGAGTTCACCGAACTCACCGAGCTGATGAAGCGCGTCGAGTTCAAGGTCTTCTCCAACGCCGCGACGATGAAGGGCGGCCGGGTCGTCGCCCTGCGCGTGCCGGGCGGTGGTGGCGAGGGCGGCCTGTCGCGCGGCGAGATCGACGCCTACCAGGAGTTCGTCAAGATCTACGGCGCCAAGGGCCTGGCCTACATCAAGGTCAACGACGCGGCGGCCGGCCGCGACGGCCTGCAGAGCCCGATCGTCAAGAACCTCGACGACGCTGCGCTGGCCGAGATCGTCGCGCGCACGGGCGCGCGCAACGGCGACATCCTGTTCTTCGGTGCCGACAAGGAGAAGGTCGTCAACGACGCGATCGGCGCCCTGCGCGTGAAGATCGGCCACAGCGCCTTCGGCCGCAAGAGCGGCCTGTTCGACGACCGCTGGGCACCGCTGTGGGTGGTCGACTTCCCGATGTTCGAGTTCGACGAGGACGGCCAGCGCTGGTCCGCCGTGCACCACCCGTTCACCGCGCCGAAGGACGGCCACGAGAACCTGATGGACACCGCGCCCGAGAAGTGCATCGCCAAGGCCTACGACATGGTGCTCAACGGCATCGAGATGGGCGGTGGCTCGGTCCGTATCCATCGCGAGGAAGTGCAGAGCAAGGTCTTCCGCGCGCTGAAGATCAGCGCCGAGGACGCGCAGCTGAAGTTCGGCTTCCTGCTCGACGCGCTGCAGTACGGCGCGCCGCCGCACGGCGGCATCGCCATCGGCCTGGACCGCCTGGTGATGCTCATGACCGGCGCCGATTCGATCCGCGACGTCATCGCCTTCCCCAAGACCCAGCGCGCGCAGGACCTGCTGACGCAGGCGCCCAGCCCGGTCGACGAGAAGCAGCTGCGCGAACTGCACATCCGCCTGCGCAACGTCGAGGCCAAGGCCTGACCGAGACGCCGCGCGGCGAACGTCGCGCGCCGGAAAGAAAAAAGGGGCACCGACGGGTGCCCCTTTTTTTTCGTTCGTCGTCGTCGCCCCGCGGCGATCGACGCATCGAGCCTCAGAGCGCCATGTCGGTCGCCGCCTTCGATGGCTGGCGCGTGGCCGGCTGGCCGCTCGGTGCGGTGCGGGCCGTCGGTGCCGTTGGCTGTGCCGGCGATGCCGTCGCGGCGTCCGGCGCGGGGGGCGGTGTCAGTTGCAGGACCTGGCTGGTCGCCGTCCATTCCTGCTGGACCTTCTCGGCGCTGGCGTTGAGCGCCGTGCCGTAGCTGGGCACCATCTCGCGGATGCGCGACTGCCAGGCCGGCGTGGCCAGCCTGTCCTTGAAGACCTGCTTCATCAGGTCCAGCATGATCGGCGCCGCGGTGGAGGCGCCGGGCGAGGCGCCCAGCAGGCCGGCCATGCTGCCGTCCTGCGAGCTGACGATCTCGGTGCCGAGCTTCAGCACGCCGCCCTTGGCCTTGTCGCGCTTGATGATCTGCACGCGCTGGCCCGCCTGCCAGAGGCGCCAGTCCTCCTTCTTCGCGTTCGGGAAGTACTCGCGCAGTGCCTTCATCCGGTCGTCGTCCGACAGCATGACCTGACCGGCCAGGTACTCGACGAGCGCGTATTCCGCCGTGCCGACCTTCACCATCGGCCAGACGTTGTGCGGCGTCGTGCTGGTGAGCAGGTCGAGGTAGGAGCCTTCCTTGAGGAACTTGGTCGAGAAGGTGGCGAAGGGGCCGAAGAGGATGACGCGCTTGCCGTCGAGGATGCGCGTGTCCAGGTGCGGCACCGACATCGGCGGCGATCCCACCGACGCCTTGCCGTAGGCCTTGGCCAGGTGACGTTCGGTGATCGCCGGGTTCTCGGTCACCAGGAAGGAGCCGCCCACCGGAAAGCCCGCGTAGTCCTTGGCCTCGGGGATGCCGGACTTCTGCAGCAGGTGCAGAGCGCCGCCGCCCGCACCGACGAAGACGAACTTCGCATCGGTCTGCGAGGTGCTGCCGTCCTTCAGGTTCTTGTAGCCGATGCGCCAAGTGCCGTCGGCATTGCGCGTGATGTCCTGCACCTCGCTGGAGAGCTTGAGCGAGAAGTTCGGCCGCGTCTGCAGATGGCCGACGAACTGGCGCGTGATCTCGCCGAAGTTCACGTCCGTGCCGACCGGCGTCCAGGTCGCGGCGATCTTCTGCGTGGCGTCGCGGCCCTCCATCATGAGAGGCACCCACTTGCCGATCTGCGCCGGATCCTCCGAATACTGCATGCCGCGGAACAGCGGGCTGGCCTGCAGCGCCGCATGGCGCTTCTTCAGGAAGGCGATGTTCTCGTCGCCCCAGACGAAGCTCATGTGCGGCGTCGAGTTGATGAACGAGCGCGGGTTCTTCAGCACGTTGCCCTTGACCTGCGAGGCCCAGAACTGGCGCGAGATCTGGAACGCCTCGTTGATCTCGATGGCCTTGACGATCTCGACCTTGCCGTCCTTCTCCGGCGTGTAGTTGAGTTCGGCCAGGGCCGAATGCCCGGTGCCGGCGTTGTTCCAGCCGTTCGAGCTCTCCTTGGCCACGCCGTCGAGGCGCTCGACCATCTCCATTGACCAGCCGGGTTCGAGCTCGCCGAGCATGACGCCCAAGGTCGCGCTCATGATGCCGCCGCCGATCAGCAGCACATCGACCTTCCGGGGTTCGGCCGCATGCGCGCCGGCGAGCGCCATCGACAGGGTCACGCCCACCAGGGCCGGGTAGGTTTTCTTCAACATCATCTGATTCATCTCTTCGGGATACGGAAACGGCAAGGCAGGCCCGATGGCTCGGGCCTCGGACGGGGGAAAAGGCTCATGTCTCCCGCATCGGCGGCCCGGACACGTCGGAGGGTGGCGGGACGCTGGAAGCTCGCGCGGCGGACGGTGAACGTCCGGGGGGCTCCTTGGGATTCGCGATGCGCCGGGTCGGACCCGGCCACGCGATCGATGCGCAGGAGGCGGATTTTACAGGGGCCATGCGTGTACCCGGGAAACCGAACCCGATGCGCTACCGTGTGGCTCCCGGGTTTCCCGATCACCTGCAGACGATGCGTCCCTTCAAGATCCCCGAATCCGTGCTGGTCGTGATGTACACGCCGGCCCTCGACGTGCTGCTCATCCGCCGCGCCGACGCGCCCGACTTCTGGCAATCCGTCACCGGCAGCAAGGACGCCGAGGACGAGCCGCTCGCGCTCACCGCCGCGCGCGAGGTGATGGAGGAGACCGGGATCGACTGCGGTCCCGACAGCCCGTTCGGGACGCGCCTGACCGACTGGCATCTCCAGAACGTCTACGACATCTATCCGCGGTGGCGTCACCGCTACGCCCCGGGCGTGACGCGCAACACCGAGCACCTGTTCGGGCTGTGCCTGCCGCATCGCATCGAACCCGTGCTGGCGCCGCGCGAGCACACGGCGTGGCAGTGGTTGCCCCACCGCGAGGCCGCCGACCGCTGCTTTTCGCCTTCGAACGCCGAAGCCATCCTGCTGCTGCCACAATTCGCGCCATGAACGCGACGACGGCCCCCCTTCTACGGGTGGCGACCTACAACATCCACAAGGGCGTCCAGGGCATCGGCCCTGCGCGCCGGCTGGAGATCCACAACCTCGGTCACGCCATCGAACAGCTCGACGCCGACATCGTGTGCCTGCAGGAAGTGCGCAAGATGAACCGGATGGGCGCGCAGCGCTTCGCCCGCTGGCCCGATCAGCCGCAGGCCGACTTCCTGGCGCCCGAGGGCTACACGGCCGTCTACGAAACCAACGCGGTCACGCGCCACGGCGAGCACGGCAACGCATTGCTCACGCGCTGGCCCGTGATCCGGACCGGGCACCAGGACATCTCCGACCACCGCTTCGAACAGCGTGGTCTGCTGCACGTGCTGATCGACGTCGACGGTGTGCCGGTGCATGCCATCGTGGTCCATCTGGGCCTCATCAAGGGCAGTCGCGTGCGGCAGGTGAGCCGGCTGCGCGAGTTCATCGAGCGCGAGATCCCCGCTAACGAAGCGGTCATCGTGGCCGGCGACTTCAACGACTGGGGCGCGCGCATGCGCCTGGCGATGAACGCCATGGGCATGCGCGATTCCAGCGACCTGCGCGGCCCGCCGACGTTGACCTACCCCTCGCGCCTGCCGGTGACGCAGCTCGACTTCATCTACGCCCGCCAGGTGGTGCCGGTGTCCTGCAGCGTCCCGCGCGGTCCGGTCTGGGCCCGCATGTCGGATCACCTGCCGCTGCTCACCGAGTTCTCGCTCCCCGCCCCCTGAGCCTTCCAGGCCGCCGGACGAGCTTTCCGGCGGTCTTCGGAAGACGCTTGTCCCGCTGATAGGATTTGTACATGTCAAGGAAGATCGATGCCCTCCCGAGCCCCAGCGCCGGTGCAGAGGAGGAGGGCACGCCGGTTTCGGTCAGGATTCGCGAGCGCCTGAAGGCGGCCCAGCGCCGCTTCAACGCCAACGACAACATCGCGGAATTCCTCGAACCCGGCGATCTGGCCGCGTTGCTCGACGAGGTCGAGGTCAAGATGAGGGGCGTGCTCGAGAGCCTGGTGATCGACATCGACCACGACCACAACACCGACAACACGGCGCGCCGGGTGGCCAAGATGTATCTCAACGAGGTGTTCCAGGGCCGCTACGTGCCGCCGCCCAAGCTCACCGAGTTTCCCAACGCCGAGCACCTCAACGAACTGATGATCGTCGGCCCCATCACGGTCCGCAGCGCCTGCTCGCACCATTTCTGCCCGATCATCGGCAAGCTGTGGATCGGCGTGATGCCCAACGAGCACACCAACGTGATCGGCCTGTCGAAATACGCTCGCCTGGCCGAATGGATCATGGGACGGCCGCAAATCCAGGAGGAGGCGGTGGTGCAACTCGCCGACCTGATCCAGCAGAAGACCCAGCCCGACGGCCTGGCGCTCGTCATGGAGGCCGAGCATTTCTGCATGGCATGGCGCGGCGTGAAGGAAATGGACAGCAAGATGATCAACTCCGTCATGCGCGGCGTGTTCCTCAAGGATCCCAACCTGCGCCGCGAATTCCTGTCGCTGCTGCCTCGTCAACGCTGAAGGAAACCCATGCTCGTCCGTCTCCTGTACGCCAGTCGCGCCGTCGACGACAGTCCCCGTTCCATCGACGCCATCCTCGCCCAGGCCCGCATCCACAACACGGCCTGCGGTCTCACGGGCATCCTGTGCTACGGCAACGGGGTGTTCCTGCAGGCCATCGAGGGCAGCCGCAATGCCGTCAACGACCTCTATGGCCACATCCAGAAGGACCCGCGGCACAAGGACGTGGCCCTGTTGTACTTCGAGGAGATCGCCGAACGCCGCTTCGGTGGGTGGACCATGGGCCAGGTGCATCTGACCCGCGTCCACGCGTCGACGCTGATGCGTTTTTCCGAGCGGGCCGAACTCGATCCTTACGCGGTGTCGGGCAAGGTCTCACTGGCCCTGCTGGAAGAGCTGATGGCGACCGCCGCGGTGGGCGTGCGTAACTGAGGGTTCCGGTCGCGGCATCCGACAGGGCGAGATGACTTGTTGGAGTCCTACAGTCGCTTGGGACAACAGCCAACGTGCGTCGGACGACGAGGTGCCTAGATTCACTCCATGGCCGAAACGCCATGCATTCCATCCACCGCAACCAAGGAACAGCCATGAACAAAGACCAAGTCGAAGGCCGTGTTGACCAAGTCAAGGGCAAGATCAAGGAAGTCGCGGGCCGCGTGACCGGCAACGAGGAACTCGAAGCCAAGGGCAATGTGGACCAAGCCTCGGGCAAGGTCCAGAGCACCTATGGCGACACCAAGGAAAAGGCCAAGGATGCCGTCAAGTCCGGAGCCGACAAGCTCTGACATCCAAAGCGCCATGAAAGAAGGCCTGATCTTGTATCAGGCCTTCTTTCATGGCGCTTTCGGCTTTTCATTCTTGGAGCGAACCTGGGAGTCCGAAGTGGCCAAGGAAAAACGCCGAAGCCCCTTCGGCAGGGACTTCGGCGTCCGGTGATGCCTCGACTCGACAGGACCCGATCCAAGGCAAATCAAGGTCTGTCGTCGTCCCGCTCGGCCAGCTGCCCGTGCATCAGTGTCGTCACCATGTCGGCCACGTCCGAGGTCTTGAGGACCGCCGCGACCAAGGCCGTCACCGACAGCAGGCGCCACGGCTTGACCAGCATGATGACCGCTCCCGTGCCTGCCGCGATCGCGATCAACTTGCCCGGCTGTTTTCTGGCATAGCGCTGGAGCAGCGGTTGTGCCAGCTGTACCACGGCATTGGCCGGGTGCCGGCGCCACCAGCGGGCACCGAAGCTCTGCGCCACCGAAAGCCAGGGTAGGCCATCGAGAAGGCCGCGTTTTTTCTTTCGCGGGACATGGGATGGCGATCCTCCAGAAGCCTCCGCGTATGCCGATGTCGTCGCCGCTGAGCGCGAATTTCCGGCCGGCGCGGCGTCGTGTTCCGATGCCGAGTCGATCTGGTTGAAAAGCGCACGGCGCGAAATGGCCAAACGCTGCTGGGGTGTCAAGCTCGATCGATCAATGGCCATTGCGTGCTCCGGCAACGTGCATGGCGTGCATGTCGGCACTCAATTGGGCTTGCAAATCCTGGAAACCATGGAAAGTGGAAGGGCGGGCGGCGATGGAAGCCGCCACGGCGGCGACCAGCAAGGTCAAGCCGGGCACCAGCACCAGCACCCAATGGAAAGAGCCGTTCACCCCTCCGAGCATGATGGCGACGCCTGCGAAGACCAGTCCCAGCAATCCCGCCACCACGGCGATGGCGCCGGCGATGGCCCTTTTCACGACACTGCGCTTGGCCTCCAATGCCTCTGCCTTGATCAGCGCGCCGTAATTGGCCAAGTGATCCGCAACGAGTTCGGGATGACCGAGCAGTGTGGAATAAATAGGATGGAACATGGAATCAACTGCCCGCAGACGAAAGTCGAAAGAAAATCAATTGAAGCCTCGTCGACACGCCCGGCGTGTCTGAATCGAGGCTTCTTCAGATCGAACGATCAGTTCAGTATTCGTCGCGGCCGCTGCGGCTGGCCAGGACGATGAGCGCGGTGATGGCCGCACCCGCTGCAGCAGCGATCAGCACCGAGCGGACGGGTTGATCGGAAATGTACTTGCCGGTGACGTCCGCCGCCTGCTCCAGACGACGTTGGGCGCGTGCGCTCGTGGTCGAGGCTGCTTCGAGGCCACGCTGCACGGCCTGCTGGACACGCGCGGCGATCTGTTCGACGGCGGGCTCCGCTTCGCGGCGCAGGTCGCGGACCTTCTCGCCTGCCGCGTTCACGGCGTTCTGTGCGTAGTTGCGCGTGGTCTCGATGGCGTCGTTGGCGGTCTTGCCGGCATCATCGGCGAGTTGCGAGGCTGACTTGGTGTTCATGAAGAAATCCTTTCCTTGGTTCCATTGAATATACCGGCCAAATTTCTGTCAGTGAAGCATTTCAAGAACTTCAAAATCCACGAAATAAAGACGCGAAATGAAATCTACCCCGGGACGGGAAATCTCCTGTCAGCAGCATGGGATTAGGGTCGTAGGAGAGCGACGTATGAGAGGAATGAGGTCGCGCAAGGAATAATTCGTCTCAGTTCTTCAACGGCAGCATCGCGACCAGCCGGGCACCGTTTCCCGGGGTCGACGCCACCGTCAGCGTGCCGCCCGCCGCCTCGACACGGTGCCGCATTCCCGCCAGTCCATGGGTCGAGGCGCGGATGTGGAGGGTATCGAAACCGCCACCGTTGTCGGTCACCTCGACCGTCGCGTGGTCCTGGTGATTCCTCATCGCGACGATCACCTCGGTCGCCTGAGCATATTTGCCGATGTTCGTCAGGCTCTCCTGCACCATGCGGTAGATCGTGAGTTGGCGGGATTCGTCGGTCTCGATGGGCTCCAGCACCATCTCGACCTGCAGACCGGACTGGTCCGCGAACTCGCGGCCGAGGATTTCCAGCGATGCCACGAGCCCCAGGTTCGACAACGACGAGGGACGCAGGTCCTCGATGATGCGCCGCTTCAATGCGATGCCGCTGTTGAGCAGTTCCGTCAGGTGCTGCAGGCGCTGCATCGCATCGGGCGCCTCGGCGAGCCGCGATTTCAGCCGGGCGACATCGAGCTTGGCGGCGGTCAGGAGCGAGCCGAGTTCGTCGTGCAGCTCGCGCGCCAGATAGCCGCGCTCGGTTTCCCGCACTTCCTGGAGGTGAGTCGCCAGTTCCTTCAGGTTCGCCGTGCGTTCCTGGACCTGCACTTCGAGCGCGTTGCGTTCGCGCTGGAGGGTGTCCTGCTGACGTTCGCCGATGGACCGCAAGGCGTGCGTCTGGCGCAGGTAGAGCCAGAAGGCGACCCAGGCGGTGAGGACGATGGCCACGATGCCCAGGCGTCCGAAGCGCAGCGCATGCTCGATCTGCTTCTGGCCCTCCCGCATGGCCACGTCGCTGCCGCCGATGAGCGCTTCGGTCTGGGTGCGGATGGCGACCATCTCCTCGCGGCCGACATCGGTGGTCATGACGAACTTCCAGGCCTGTTCGTCGCCGCTGCGGCGCAGCCGGACGCTGGTGTCCATCTCGGCCAGCTTGCGCGCGACATGCCGTTGCAGGTCATCGAGGCGCTTCAGGTCTTCCTGGCGGTCGACATAGAGACGCCGCAGTTCGGCCATCCTGCCGTCCACCTGCGCGACGGCGTTGTCGTAAGGCTCGCGATAACTCGGTTCGCCGGTCAACAGATAGCCTCGCTGGCCCGTTTCTGCATCGAGGATGTTCTGCATGAGCCGCAGCAGCGTCGTGCGCACCTTCTGCGCATTGCGCACGGCCTCGAGCGCGTCGCTGGACCGCAGGTAGCCCGCTTCGTTGATGCCCACCACCGCCACCGCGGCCAATGTGGCCAGCGTGAGGCCCAGGGCCATCTTCGAAAAAGCTATCCAACGCATGAGGTCTCCGCGAGATGCCAGCGATCCAAATTCGGGAATAATCGAAGCCGACCAATAATCAGCATATTGCGACGCTCAACCGCGCAGGACAACGAACAAGGTAAATGATGATCAAGATCGGAATTGTGGACGACCACGCCATCGTGCGCTCCGGTTTGCGCCAGTTTTTCTCGGAGCATGTCGACCTCAGAGTGGTCGGTGAAGCAGGCACGGGACGCGAAGCCATCGAGCTGGTGCGCACCACCGAGCTCGACGTGCTCGTCATGGATTTGTCGATGCCCGGCCAAAGCGGGATCGACGCCCTGGCCATGATCCGCGCCAAGGCGCCGGACGTGGGCATCCTGATCCTGAGCGGCTATCCGGAGGAGCACTACGCGATGAACCTCATCCGGCAGGGCGCCAGCGGCTACCTGAACAAGGAATGCGACCCGATCGAGATCGTCAACGCGATCCGCACGATCTCGCTGGGCCGCCGCTACATCACTCCCGCCGTGGCCGAACTGCTGGCTCGCCAGCTCGATCGCAAGGACGACGCGGCCCCCCACGAACAGCTGT
This sequence comes from Variovorax sp. PvP013, assembly GCF_050435945.1. Lineage (NCBI taxonomy): Bacteria > Pseudomonadati > Pseudomonadota > Betaproteobacteria > Burkholderiales > Comamonadaceae > Variovorax > Variovorax sp. PvP013. Next base: position 404,830 of record NZ_JBNDLF010000003.1, on the reverse strand, counting down.
CGGAACGCGAGTTCCAGGTGTTCCTGAAGCTGGCCAAGGGCGAGACGGCGGGCGACATCGCCAAGACGCTGTCGCTGTCGGTCAAGACGGTCAGCACCTACCGCACCCGGCTGATGGAGAAGATGAATCTGTCGTCCAACAGCGACCTGACTTACTACGCGCTGAAGAACAAGCTGATCGACTGATCAGCGCGCGGCCGCGCCGCGCGGTCTTCCATGACGCCACAGGACGCGCCTTCGGGGCGCGTCTCCTTTTTGGGTCGTCCGGACCTCCTGTCGGAGGCGCGCGTGGCTTCCTTTCTCAGGCCATGCGCGCGGGCCGGGCCGAGGCCTGCGCGACACAAAAATCGATCAGGGCATCGATCTCGTTGGACTTGTCGAACACCGCATCGGCACCGAGTTGCAGGCACCGTCGACGGATGTCGGTCGTCGCGTAGTTGCTCAGGACGATCACCTTCTGGTGAGGCCTGCGCTCGACGCAGCCCTGCAGCACCCCCAGCCCGCTGCCTTGCTTGAGGAACAGGTCGACGATGGCCAATTCCCAGCTGTCGGTGTTGCGATCGAACCAGTTCCGGGCTTCGTCTTCCGCCTCGGCGTGGCCGACCGCCACGATGCACGTCAGTTCTTCCAACGCGTCGACGAGGTTTTCGCGGATCGTGGAGTTGTCTTCGACGATGAAGGTTTTCAATCTGGAGTCCATGCCGAAGCCATATCGTGTCATGCACGCCGACCTTGGCATGCCAACCGGGATCATGTTGATTGTTGGAGATCGCCCGCCGGAGTCTTGCAAGGCTTCGAAGTCTGCGACCGTAGGAGCCCTCTTACCGGGAAAGGCCGGATCGCCGTAGGCCATCCCCCACAGGTCGTGCGGTCCCCAGATGACCGGTATTCGGGCCCAAAACCCTTTAAGTTGCGAGAGGTGACGGATGATCGGACGAAGGGGTCCGGCGTCCAGTCGTCTCTTTCCGATTCGGGAGGCCTACCGCCCATGCACACAACAACGAACACATCGCGGCGACATCTCCTCAGGCGCATCGGCATCGCCGCGGGCATGCTGCTGCTGGCGATGATCCTCGTCCTGGCATTCTTCCCATGGGACATGCTGCGCGGGCCGATCAATCGCTATGTCAGCGAGAAGACCGGACGCAAGTTCGAGATCACGCGCCATCTGGATGTCGGGTTGGGCCTTCGCACGGCCACCGTGAAGCTCGACGGCATCGAATTCGCCAATCCGGCCTGGGCGCGCGACCCCTACCTGGTGCGGGCCGAGCGCGCCGAAATCGACGTCCGCATCTGGCCGTTGCTGGTCGGCCGTGTCGTCTTGCCCCGCCTCGTGCTGTCGTCGCCTTCGGTAGGCCTTCAGATGGAGGAGGACGGGCGGCGGACGTGGGCGCTCGGCACTGACACCTCGGACCCGAAGACGACGCCGGAGATCGGCCTGGTCCAGATCGACAAGGGATCGATCGACTTCCTGGCCAAGCACCTGGGTGTCGACATGCACGCCGATGTCGATTTCGACAACGGCCGGGACGAGATGCCGCTCGACTACCGCATCAAGGGCACCTACAAGAACCAGCCCTTGACGGCGCAGGGGCGCACCGGCAACGTGATGCAGTTGACCAAGGTGGCCGGGTCGTCGCCGCCGTTTCCGTTGGAGATCGATGCCGCCGCCGGCCAGACCCGTTTGAAGGCGAAGGGCACCGTCGCGGCCCTGGAGGGTTTCGACGGCATCCAGGCCGACTTCGCACTGAGAGGTCGGAGTCTGGGCGAACTGTTCTCGCTGCTCGGCGTCGCGCTGCCCGACACGTCGCCCTATGCGTTGAGCGGCCGGGTCACCAAGGAGGCCGCGTTGTGGAAGGTGGAGGGCCTTCAGGGCAAGCTGGGACTCTCCGACATCGAAGGTGCGATGCGGTTCGACCAGGCGCAGAAGGTACCCCAGTTGAACGGCGCATTGCGCTCCAAGATCCTCGACATGGATGATCTGGGCCCCTTGATCGGCCTGCCGCCCACGGAGCGCTCCGCCAAGGCGATCGAGGGCGTCGAGGCACCCAAGCGCACGGGAAGCGGCAGCCGGGACAAGGTGTTCCCGACAGCCACGCTGGATTTCACCCGGCTGCGTGGCGTCAATGCCGACGTGAAGTACACCGCCGACCGCATCCGCAACGTCCGCGACGTGCCGCTCGATCGTGGCAGCGTGCATGTGCTGCTCAAGGATGGCCTGCTGACGCTGGACCCGCTCGACCTCGGCGTCGCCGGCGGCAAGGTGGCGGGAGCGATCCGCATCGACGCCGCGCAGAACCCGGCCGACATCCGGGCGTCGCTCCAGGTGAGCGCGGTGCAGATCAACCGTCTGATTCCCAAGGTCGAGACGATGCGCACCAGCCTGGGCCGCCTCGACGGTCGCATCAACCTGTCGGGTCGCGGCACCTCGGTGGCTTCCTGGCTGGGTGGCGCGTCGGGCGACGTCGCCGCCATGACGGGACGGGGCGAGTTCAGCAACCTGTTGCTCGAATTCATGGGCCTCGACGGTGCCGAGATCGTCAAGTTCTTCATCAAGGGCGACCGCAACGTCGTGCTGCGTTGCGCGGCCGTGGCGTTCGACGTCGACAAGGGCGTGATGTCCGGGCGCAGCCTGGTCTTCGACACGACCGACACCGTGTTCCATGCCGAAGGCAACGTGAACCTGGCCAAGGAAACGCTCGATTTCGTCATCAAGCCGCAGCCCAAGGACATGAGCATCCTGTCGCTGCGCACGCCCCTGGTCATCGGCGGCACGCTCGGATCGCCTTCGGCGGGCGTCGAAGCGGCACCCCTGGTCGCGCGTGGTCTGGCGGCCTTGGCGCTGGGCGCGATCAATCCGCTGCTCGCCTTGGCCGCGACGGTGGAAACCGGACCGGGCCAGAACGCCGACTGCCAGGAGGTGCTCAGCGAAGCGCGCACGCCGCAATCGGCGGCCGCCAAGGAAGGCGCGATCAAGGGCAAGGCTGCCAAGCAGTAGGAAGCGGGGCGCCTCAGTCGGCCGGAAACCGAGCACGGTCGCTGCAGACCGGACATTGCGGATCGCGTGCGAGGCCGAAGCTGTCGAACGCGACGCTTCGCCCGTCGAAGACGAGCAGACGCCCCGCCAGCGAAGGACCGATGCCCGCCAGCAGCTTGAGCGTCTCGTTGGCCTGCAGGGTGCCGATCGTGCCGACGACGGTCGAGAAGGCCCCCAGCACGGCGCAGCGGGTCTCTTCGAAGACCGCATCGGGCGGAAAGACGCAGGCGTAGCAAGGCGATGCCGGATCCCGGGGGTCGTAGACGCTCAGCTGGCCGTCGAAGCGGATGGCCGCGCCCGACACCAGCGGCACGCCGGCGCGCATGCAGGCGCGGTTGACGTCGTGCCGGGTCGCGAAGTTGTCGCTGCAATCCACCACCACGTCGATGTCGACCATCGCCTCGGCCAGCCAAGCCGGGTCGGCGCGCCGTTCGAGCGCCGTGACGGCGATGTCGGGATTGATCTCCTGCATGGCGGCCGCAGCCGACGTCACCTTGGATTGACCTACGCGCGCCGTCGAATGGGCGATCTGGCGCTGCAGGTTGGTGAGGTCGACGAGGTCGTCGTCGATCAGCGTGATGCGCCCCACGCCGGCCGCCGCGAGGTACAGGCACACCGGCGAGCCCAGGCCACCCGCGCCGATCACCAGCGCGTGGGCCGCACCGACGCGCGACTGGCCATCGATGCCGAATTCCTCCAGCAGGATGTGCCGCGAATAGCGCAGCAGCGCGTCGTCGTCCATGCGAGACCCGGAAACACCGGAAGGCAGCGCGATGCGGGCCGTCGACGGCCCGCCCGGCTCGGGCCTCCTAGTTCTCCTTCTTCTCTTCCTTGTTCTCCACCACGACCTGGGTCTTGCTGGCGACCACCGGCACGCCCTTGAGGTTGTTGAGCGCCTGGCGCAGCGGGAAGTCCTCGGCGCTGCCGAACTCGGGCGTCTTGCGATCCTGCGGCGGCTTCTTGGCTTCTTCCTCGAGCCGCTTGCGGGCCTCGTCGCGGGCCTTCTCGCGCTCGGGGTCCTTCTGCTCCGGACCCTGGCCGCTGGCCAGATGCTTCTCCAGGTCGGCCTCGCGCATGCGCAAGGCGGCGTAGGGACTGCCCTCGGCGGTCTCGTCGACCAGCACGTTGGGCACGATGCCCTTGGCCTGGATCGACGTGCCGCTGGGCGTGTAGTAGCGGGCCGTGGTGATCTTCAGGCCCGTGTCCGGGCCGAGCGGGCGCACGGTCTGCACCGAGCCCTTGCCGAAGGTCTGGCTGCCGATGACGGTGGCGCGCTTGTGGTCCTGCAGCGCGCCGGCGACGATCTCGCTGGCCGAGGCCGAACCTTCGTTGACCAGCACCACCAGCGGCACCGTCTTGAGCGCGGCGGGCAGGCTGCGCAGCGCGTCGCTGTCGCTCGGGCGGCGTTGGTAGAACTCGGGCGCCGCCTTGTAGACCGCCTTGCTCTCGGCGAGCTGGCCGTCGGTGGAGACCACGGTGACGTTGGCCGGCAGGAAAGCCGTGGAGATCGCGACCGCCGCGTCGAGCAGGCCGCCCGGATCGTTGCGCAGGTCGAGCACCAGGCCCTTGAGGTTGGGGTCCTGCTTGTAGATCTCGTCGACCTTCTTGACGAAGTCGTCGACCGTGCGCTCCTGGAACTGCGACAGGCGGATCCAGGCATAGCCCGGCTCCACGATCTTGCCGCGCACCGACTGCGTGCGGATCTCCTCGCGCGTGATGGTGACGGGGAAGCTGCGGTTCTCGTCCTTGCGGAAGATCGTCAGCAGCACCTTGGTGTTGGCTTCGCCGCGCATCTTCTTGACGGCGTCGTTGAGCGACAGGCCGCGCACGGCGGTGTCGTCGATGCGGGTGATCATGTCGTTGGGCTTGATGCCGGCGCGGAACGCGGGCGAGCCTTCGATGGGGGAGACGACCTTGATCAGTCCGTCTTCCTGGGCGATCTCGATGCCCACGCCGACGAAGCGCCCGGAGGTGCCTTCTCGGAATTCCTTGAAGGACTTCTTGTCGAAATACTGCGAATGGGGATCGAGCCCGGCGACCATGCCGGAGATGGCGTCGGAAATGAGCTTCTTCTCGTCGACGGTCTCGACGTAGTCGCTCTTGACCATGCCGAAGACGGCGGCGAGCTGCTGCAGTTCCTCCAGCGGCAGCGGCGCGAGCGAGCCGCGCGCGACGGTCTGCAGCGAGACGGTGGTCAGCACACCGGCGACGGCGCCGGCGGCGACCCAGCCGGTGATTTTCAGTTTCTGGCCCATGTGTGATTCCTTGTCGGCTGTCGGATCAATATACAGCCCGCTGCTTGGAAGCGATCGGCGTGGCGCGGTTCCCCTGACGCATCGTCCGGTTACGCGCGCGTCAGGCCTTGCCCTGCGACGCGACGGCCGCGGCGGCCTTCGCCACGGCCTCGGCATCGCCCAGGTAGTAGTGACGCAGCGGCTTGAGCTGGTCGTCGAGTTCGTAGACCAGCGGGATGCCGTTGGGGATGTTCAGGCCGACGATGTCGTCGTCGGAGATGCCGTCGAGGTACTTGACCAGGGCGCGGATCGAGTTGCCGTGCGCCGCCACCACCAGGCGGCGTCCGCTGCGGATGGCCGGCGCCATCGATTCGTTCCAGAAGGGCAGCACGCGCGCGACGGTGTCTTTCAGGCACTCGGTCAGAGGGATCTGCTCCTGGGCCAGCTTGGCGTAGCGGATGTCGCCGCGCTCGCTGCGCGGGTCGGCGGCGTCGAGCGGCGGCGGCGGCGTGTCGTAGCTGCGGCGCCACACCAGCACCTGCTCGTCGCCGTACTTCTTGGCCGTCTCGCCCTTGTTGAGGCCCTGCAGCCCGCCGTAGTGGCGCTCGTTGAGGCGCCAGGAATGCACCACCGGCAGCCAGGTGCGGTCGAGTTCGTCGAGCGTGTGCCACAGCGTGCGGGTGGCGCGCTTGAGCACGCTGGTGTAGGCGACGTCGAAATCGTAGCCTTCGGCCTTGAGCAGCCGGCCGGCCTGCTTGGCCTGCTCGACGCCGGTGGGCGTCAGGTCGACGTCGGTCCAGCCGGTGAAGCGGTTCTCGAGATTCCAGGTCGATTCGCCGTGGCGGATCAGTACCAGCTTGTGCATGAGGGAGGCCTTTGAGTGCGGAGGCAGCGGACTGCGAAAGGCAGCATTCTAAAATCCGCGGTTTGCCATTCAAGGAACATCGTGAAATTCATCGTCGACAACTGGATGCTGATCCTGATCGCGCTGAGCTCGGGCGGCATGCTGGCCTGGCCGCTGATCAGCGGCGCGCGCGGCGGATCGCTCACGGCCCAGGGCGCGGTGCAGCTCATCAACCGCGAGCGCGCGGTCATGGTCGACGTGCGCGAACCCGACGAATTCGCCGCCGGCCATGCCACCGGCGCGCGCAACGTGCCTTTCGGCCAGCTCGAACAGAAGCTCGTCGGTGCCGTCAAGAACAAGTCCGTGCCGCTGCTGCTGATGTGCGCCAGCGGCACGCGCGCCCAGCGCGCGCTGGCCACGGCCAAGAAGCTCGGCTACGAGCAGGCCCAAGTCGTGGCGGGCGGACTCAAGGCGTGGAAAGAGGCTAACCTGCCCATCGAGAAGGCCTGAGCCGGACGGCTCGCCCGCTCTCCGCGCCGTCCCCGGCGTCCATCGGGACGCGGACGGCATCCTCAACCCCACGACCCCTTTCCCATGCAAACCGTCAAGATGTACACGACGGCCGTCTGCCCCTACTGCATTCGCGCCAAGCAGATCCTCAAGTCCAAGGGCGTCGAGCAGATCGAGGAGATCCGCATCGACAGCGACCCGCAGGCGCGCGTCGCCATGATGGCGTCGACGAAGCGTCGCACGGTGCCGCAGATCTTCATCGGCGACACCCACGTCGGCGGCTGCGACGACCTGATCGCGCTCGATGGCCGCGGCGGTCTCGTGCCCCTTCTGCAAGGCGCCTGAACCGCGCGCGACGGCCTGCTTCCGGTCGTCCCGGGACCGGCGTCGCCACAGGCCATAATCGCCGGCTCGTTCCCATCCGGCCTGCGATTCCGGCGTCCCCGTACCCGCCGCAGGCTCTCCATTCGACTTCGAAAGCTCAGCCATGGCCGACACCTCCGATCCCGTGTTCCAGATTCAGCGCGTCTACCTGAAGGACCTGTCGCTGGAACAGCCCAACTCGCCCGGCATCCTGCTGGAGCAGGAACAGCCGACCGTCGACATCCAGCTCGGCGTCGACGCCCAGCCGGTCGCCGAAGGCGTCTTCGAGGTCACCGTGTCGGCCACCGTGCAGACCAAGATCGGCGACAAGACCGTGTTCCTGGTCGAGGCCAAGCAGGCCGGCATCTTCGAGATCCGCAACCTGCCCGAAGACCAGATGAGCCCGATCCTGGGCATCGCCTGCCCGCAGATCGTCTATCCGTACCTGCGCGGCAACGTCGCCGACGTGATCCAGCGCGGCGGCTTCCCTCCGGTGCATCTGGCCGAGATCAACTTCCAGGCCATGTTCGAGCAGCAGCAGGCGCAGGCCGCCGGCCAACCGTCCTCCATCCTCACCCAGTGATCCGGCCCGTCCCGGCGCCGCGGCTCGCCGTCGGACGTCGAGGCGAACGCCGGATCGGCCGCTGCCCATGAAGATCTGCGTCCTCGGTGCCGGTGCCTGGGGCACGGCGTTGGCCGTCGGTGCCGCCGAGCGCCACGACGTGACGCTCTGGGCACGCGACGCGGCCCAGGTCGCGGCCATGTCGGCCGCGCGCGAGAACATCCGCTACCTGCCCGGCATCGCCTTGCCGGCCTCGCTGCGCATCGCCGGCGGCGACGCTGCGGCGCTGGCCCGCGAGGCCGACCTCGTCGTCGTCGCCACGCCGATGGCCGCCCTGCGCGAGCAACTGACGGCCCTGCGCGACCTCGACGTGCCGCTCGCCTGGCTGAGCAAGGGCATCGAACCGATCCCCTCGTCGAGCGATGCGGGCGATGGCACGCGAACCCGCCACGGCCTGCTGCCGCACGAGGTCCAGGCGCAGGTCGCGCCGCGCCTGCGTGCCGGGGCCCTGAGCGGACCGAGCTTCGCGCAGGAGGTGGCGCGCGGCCAGCCCACGGCATTGGTCGCCGCCAGCGTGCACGCGGACGTGCGCCAGGCGCTGGTCGATGCCTTCCACGGTCCCCGGCTGCGCGTCTACGCCAACGACGACATCGTCGGCGTCGAGGTCGGCGGCGCCTTGAAGAACGTGCTGGCCATCGCCACCGGGCTGTGCGACGGCCTGTCGCTCGGACTCAACGCGCGCGCGGCGCTCGTCACGCGCGGGCTGGCCGAGATGACGCGCTTCGGCCTGGCATTGGGCGCGCGGGCCGAGACCTTCATGGGCCTGTCCGGCCTGGGCGATCTGGTGCTGACGTCGACCGGCGACCTGTCGCGCAACCGCAAGGTCGGCCTGCTGCTGGCGCAGGGCCGCACGTTGGCGCAGGCGGTGGAGTCGCTCGGCCACGTGGCCGAAGGCGTCTACTGCGCGCGCACCGTGGTCCAGCGCGCGCAGCACCTGGGCATCGACATGCCGATCGCCTGCGGCGTGGTCGCGCTGCTCGACGGCCGCATGCGGCCGGACGAGGCGGTGGTCGAACTGATGGGCCGCGGGCCGGGCGTCGAGCCCTGAAGGCGGCCGACCATGTCGTGCGACGACCGCGCGGACGCGCAGCCATCGATCGGATCGCGACAGTCACCGGCGCGCCGAGCCCGAATCCATTGCTCCCGGAACACCCCATGAACGACCGCTTCTTCGATTTCTCGACGGCCGGCGTGGCCGCGCTCGCCGCCGCCGACGCCGCCCGGGCGCTCGCCGAGGACGTGGGCGACGGCGACCTCACGGCCGGCCTGATCCCCGCCGATCGCCGGGCGACGGCGCGCGTGCTGCTGCGCGAGCCGGCGGTGCTGTGCGGCGCGCCCTGGGCCGAGGCGGTCGTGCGCCGGCTCGATCCCGGGGCGCGCATCGTCTGGCACGGCGCCGAGGGCGCGCATTGCGAGGCCGGGCGGACCGTGCTGGAGATCGAGGGCGACGCGCGCGCCCTGCTGACCGCCGAACGCACCGCGCTGAATTTCCTGCAGCTGCTCAGCGCCGTCGCGACCTGCACGGCCCGCCACGCCGAGGTGCTCCGCGGCACCCGCGCCGTCGTCGTCGACACCCGCAAGACCCTGCCCGGCCTGCGCCTGGCGCAGAAGTACGCGGTGGGAATCGGCGGCGGCACCAACCACCGCATCGGCCTCTACGACGCCATCCTCATCAAGGAGAACCACATCGCCGCGGCCGGCGGCATCGCCGCGGCGCTGCGGGCCGCCGAACCGCTGGCGGGGCGGGCGAAGTTCGTCCAGGTCGAGGTCGAGACCCTGGACCAGCTCGACGAGGCGCTGGCCTGCGGCGCGCGCATGATCCTGCTGGACAACATGGACCTGCCGACGCTGCACGAGGCCGTGCGCCGCAACGGCGCGGACGCCGGCCGGCGGGCGGTGCTGGAGATCTCCGGCGGCGTCACGCTCGAGGGCCTGCGCGCCCTGGCCGAGACCGGCGTGGACCGCATCTCGGTCGGTGCGCTGACCAAGGACGTGAAGGCCATCGACCTCTCGATGCGCTTCCAGGAACAGGACTGAACCATGGCGTCTCCCGTCATCAGCGTCGACTACGAACAGCCGCTGGCCGCCGGCACCGCGTGCGACACGCGCCACGCCTGGGCCCGCGTGCCGCCCGAGCCGGCTCCGGCCGAGCGCGAGGCGCTCCAGCAGCGCATCCGCCATCTGCTGCGCGAGCGCGACGCCGTGATGGTGTCGCACTACTACGTGCATCCCGACCTTCAGGACCTGGCCGAGGAGACCGGCGGGCTGGTGAGCGACTCGCTGGAGATGGCGCGCTTCGGCCGCGACCATCCGGCGCGCACGCTGGTGGTCTCGGGCGTGCGCTTCATGGGCGAGACGGCGAAGATCCTGTCGCCGGAGAAGCGGGTGCTCATGCCCGACCTCGACGCCACCTGCTCGCTCGACCTGGGTTGCCCGGCCGACGAGTTCGGCGCCTTCTGCGACCGCCATCCCGACCGCACGGTCGTCGTCTACGCCAACACCAGCGCGGCCGTGAAGGCGCGCGCCGACTGGCTGGTGACCTCGAGCTGCGCGCTCGACGTGGTGCGCGCCCTGTCGGCGCAGGGCCGCAAGATCCTCTGGGCGCCCGACCGGCACCTGGGCGACTACATCCGGCGCGAGACCGGCGCCGACATGGTGAGCTGGGAGGGCGCGTGCATCGTGCACGACGAGTTCAAGGCGCTCGAGCTCGAGCTGCTCAAGCAGGCGCATCCCGAGGCCCGCGTGCTGGTGCATCCGGAGTCGCCCGCCGAAGTGGTCGCGCTGGCCGATGCCGTGGGCTCGACCTCGGCCATCCTCGACGCCGCGCGGCAGATGGACGCCGCCACCTTCATCGTCGCCACCGACAGCGGCATGCTGCACAAGCTGCGCACGCTCAACCCGGGCAAGACCTTCATCGAGGCGCCCACGGCCGGCAGCGGCGCGAGCTGCAAGAGCTGCGCGCACTGTCCGTGGATGGCCATGAACGGCCTGGCCGACCTGGCCCGCGCCCTGGAGACGGGCGTCGGCGAGATCCACGTCGACCCCGCGCTCGGCCTGCGCGCCCGCGTGCCGATCGACCGCATGCTGGCCTTCACCGCCGGATTGAAGAACGGCCTGCCGCCCGGCGCGCTGGTGCCGCACCTCGGCGCGGCCTGATCCGGGGCGTCGCCGGGGCGCGCGTCCCGCGCGTGCGTGCTACGCCAGCCGTTCCTTCACGTACGACGGCCGGTCCATGTCCACGATCTCCACGCTCAGCTGCACCAGTACGCCCGCGGGGCGGGGCGCGTGGCGGCGCAGGACGTCGGCGATGCGGCCGGTCAGGTCCCGCTTGGTATCGGCGTCGCGACCCGACAGCAGGCGCAGCTGGGCGTGGACGAAGGCGCGGTCCTCGGGGGCGGTGCCGATGGCGAAGCGCGAGACCGGGACGAAGCGCGTCTTCAGGTCGGCTTCGTTCTGGATCTCCGGGCTGGCCGTGACGGCGGCGTTGAGCTCGGCGAGGACCCGGGCTTCCGGGAAGTCGCTCAGGTTGCTGGTGTATTCGATGACCAGGTGCGGCATGTTGGATCTTTCCTTGGATGCGGTGGAACAGGTTCAGGCCAGCTCGAGCACGCAGGCGTCGCCCGAGGATTCGCGCCAGACGCGCACGCGGTGGACCGGCGGCTGCAGGTCGGCCAGGGCGTCGGCGATGAAGACGCACAGGTTCTCCAGCGTGGCGGGGCCGAGGCCGGGCACGTCGTCGAGCAGGTGGTGGTCGAGCCGTTCGCGCAGGGCGTCGCAGCGCGCGCGCAGGTGGCCCAGGTCGACGACCATGCCGGTGGCCGCGTCGCGCGGTCCGCGTACGGCGACCTCGGCCTGGTAGGTGTGGCCGTGGATGCGGCGGCTGCCTTCGGCCCCGATCTCGCGCCGCAGGGTGTGGGCGGCGTCGAAGAAGAAGCGCTGGCTGAGGGTGAATTGCGGGATGGGCATGGGGTCAACGAATACCGGTCAGCTTGTGGGTCTGCAGGCTCAGGCGCCAGGACGGATGGCGCAGGCAGGTGTCTATGCACAGGGCGATGTTCTCGGCCTGCGCCGGGCCGTCCATGGGCTGCAGGAAGCGGTGCGCGAAATCGCTGCCGGCGCGCAGCGTCTCCAGGTCGAGCCCGGGCTGCGGCCACACCACCTTGAGTTCCTGGCCGCTGCGCTGCACCCAGGGCGCGCCGGCCTTGGGGCTGATGCACAGCCAGTCGATGCCCGCGGGCGCGGCGACGGTGCCGTTGCTCTCCACGGCGATGCGGAAGCCGCGCGCGTGCAGGGCGTCGACGAGCGCCGCGTCGACCTGCAGCAGCGGCTCGCCGCCGGTCAGCACCGTCAGGCGCGAACCGGGCGTGGCGTCGTCGGCCGGCCACTGGGCGGCGATGGTGTCGGCCAGGCGCTCCGCGTCGGCGAACTTGCCGCCGAGCGTGCCGTCGGTGCCGACGAAGTCGGTGTCGCAGAAACGGCAGACGGCGCGCTCGCGGTCGGCCTCGCGTCCGCTCCAGAGGTTGCAGCCGGCGAAGCGGCAGAACACGGCCGGCATGCCGGCCTGGCCGCCTTCGCCCTGCAGGGTGTAGAAGATTTCCTTGACGCTGTAGCTCATGGGGGATCCGAAGAAAGAAAGGGCGCGCGGGACGCGGCGGTGCGCTCAGGCCGCCGGCACCAGGATGGTGGGCAGCGCCGTCGCGGCGAGCGCGGGGTGGTCGCGGCTGAAATGCAGGCCCCGGCTCTCGTGCCGCGCCTGCGCCGAGCGCACGATGAGATCGGCCACTTGCACCAGGTTGCGCAACTCCAGCAGGTCGCGCGTGACGTGGAAGTGGGCGTAGAACTCCTGGATCTCGGCGGTCAGGAGCGCGATGCGGTGGGCGGCGCGCGCCAGGCGCTTGTCGGTGCGCACGATGCCCACGTAGTCCCACATGAAGCGGCGCAGCTCGTCCCAGTTGTGGGCGACGACGACCAGCTCGTCGGCATCGGCGACGCGGCTGTCGTCCCAGGGCGGCGGCGGCTCGGCGGCCGCGCGCGCCGGCGCCTCGGCGATGGCCCGCGCGGCGGCGCGCGCGAACACCATGCACTCGACCAGCGAGTTGCTCGCGAGGCGGTTGGCGCCGTGCAGGCCGGTGCAGGCGGTCTCGCCGACGGCCAGCAGGCCCGGCACGTCGGTGCGTCCGCTCAGGTCGGTCACGACGCCGCCGCAGGTGTAGTGGGCCGCGGGCACGACCGGAATCGGCTCGCGCGTGATGTCGATGCCCAGCTCGGCGCAGCGCGCGAGGATGTTGGGGAAGTGCTCGCGCAGGAAGGCCGGGCTCTGGTGCGAGATGTCGAGGTGGACGCAGTCCAGCCCGTGCTTCTTCATCTCGAAGTCGATGGCGCGCGCCACCACGTCGCGCGGCGCCAGTTCGGCGCGCGCGTCGTGCGCGGGCATGAAGCGGTGGCCGTCGGGCCGCTGGAGCAGGCCACCCTCGCCGCGCACCGCTTCGCTGATCAGGAAGGACTTGGCGTGCGGGTGGTAGAGGCAGGTCGGGTGGAACTGGATGAATTCCATGTTCGCCACCCGGCAGCCCGCGCGCCAGGCCGCGGCGATGCCGTCGCCGGTCGCCGTGTCGGGGTTGGTGGTGTAGAGGTAGACCTTGCCGGCGCCGCCAGTCGCCAGGATGGTGTGCGGGGCGCGGAAGGTGCGCACCTCGTCGGACGCCGCGTCCAGCGCGTGCAGGCCGATGCAGCCCGGGTCCGCCCGGCCCAGCCGGCGTCCGGTGATCAGGTCGACCAGCGTGTGGCCCTCGAACAGCGTGACGTTGGGCGCGCGGCGCACCGCGTCGATCAGCACGCGCTGCACGGCCGCGCCGGTGGCGTCGGCGACGTGCGCGACGCGCCGCTGGCCGTGGCCGCCCTCGCGCGTCAGGTGCAAGGCGCCGTTCTCCAGCGAGAAGGGCACGCCCAGCTCGCGCAACCACGCGACGGCCTCGGGAGCGCCTTCCACCACGAAGCGCGTGGCGGCCGGGTCGCACAGGCCGGCCCCGGCGACCAGGGTGTCGTCCACGTGCGCCTGCAGGCTGTCGCCCTCGCCGAGCACCGCGGCGATGCCGCCCTGCGCCCACTGGCTGGCGCCGTCGGCCAGCGCGCGCTTGGTGAGCGCCGCCACGCGGTGCGTCGGCGCCAGGTGCAGCGCGGCGCTCAGGCCGGCCAGGCCGCTGCCGACGACGAGGACGTCGAATTCGTGCGAGGACATGGGATCGATCAGTCGGTTGCCGGGGCGGGAACCGGCGAATAGGCCAGCCGGACGTAGATCGGCGCGAAGGCTTCGGCCTGCGTGATGTCGATCAGCGTCTCCTTGGCGAGTTCCAGCATCGCGATGAAGGTCACGACCAGCACCGGCACGCCGCGCGCGACGTCGAACAACTGCTCGAACTCGACGAAGCGCCGTCCCTGCAGGTGCCGCAGCACGATGCTCATGTGCTCGCGCACGCTCAGGGCCTCGCGCGAGATCGTGTGGTGCTGCACCAGCTTCGCGCGCCGCAGGATGTCGGCCCAGGCGTTGCGCAGGTCGACCGGGTCGACGTCGGGAAAGCGCGGGGTGCGCGACTGCTCGATGTGGGCCTGGGCGGCCCAGTGGTCGCGCCCGAGGGTCGGCGTGGCGCCGAGGGCGGCGGCCTGCAGCTTGGCCTGTTCGTACTCCAGCAGGCGGCGCACGAGTTCGGCGCGCGGGTCCTCGGCCTCCTCGCCGTCGGCCACCCGCTTGGGCGGCAGCAGCATGCGCGACTTGATCTCGATGAGCATCGCCGCCATCAGCAGGTACTCGGCGGCGAGCTCGAGGTGCGTGCGGCGCACCTGGTCGACGTAGGCGAGGTACTGCCGGGTGAGGCCCGCCATCGGGATGTCGAGGATGTTGAAGTTCTGCTTGCGGATCAGGTAGAGCAGCAGGTCCAGCGGACCCTCGAAGGCGTCGAGGAAGACCTGCAGCGCCTCGGGCGGGATGTAGAGGTCGTTCGGCAGCGCGAAGAGCGGTTCGCCGTAGAGGCGCGCCAGCGCGATCGGATCGACGTCGTCCACCGGGGCGGACTGGAGGAGGGCGGGGTCGGCGCCGTCCGGCGCGACGGCCGGCTGGGCGTGCACCGGCTTACTTGGCCTGCGTCTGGTAGACGTAGGGCTGCTGGGGCACCTTGGCGTCCAGGTCGTCCTTCAGGACGCCGAGGTCGACGGGCTGCTTGTCCCACAGGAGCGCGCGGCCGGTGCGCTGGTCGGCTTCGAGATGGGGCCGCTTCTGCTTGAGTTCGTCGATGAACTGCGTGATCTCGGAGGTGTAGTGGGGACGATTGAAGATGGACATAGACTGGGACCCTTTGCGTCGATTTTACGGGGGGACGGCATGTCAACACGATCCGGTGGGAACCGGCTGGCGGCCGCGCTGCTGGCACTGGCCGCCGTGCTGGCGCTGCCGGCCTGCGATTCGAAGCGCATCGAACGGCTGGAGGAGGGCGTGTCGACCGAGGCCGACGTGCGAGCGAGCTTCGGCGAGCCGGAGAACGTCTGGGACGCCCCGGGAGCGCCGGGCGGCCGCGTCCTCGAATACAACCGCCAGCCGCAAGGCCAGAAGAACTACATGATCACCATCGGCGCCGACGGCCGCATGAGCGCCCTGCGCCAGGTGCTCGCGCCCGAGAACTTCGCCCGCGTGCGCCCCGGCATGGCGATGGAGGACCTGCGCAAGCTGCTGGGCAAGCCCGCCAAGGTCACGCCCTATGCGCTCAAGCGCGAGACCGAGTGGGAATGGCGCTGGGTGCAGCCGCCTAACTCGCCGATGGTCTTCACCGCCGTGCTCGACAGCGACCAGCGCGTGGTGCGCAGCGGCTCGTCGGCCGACCGGGCGGTCGAGCCGAACTGAGGCCGGCGTCGATGCCGCCGGCGCCGGTCACTTCGGCGCGTCGGCGCCCAGGACGCGTGCTTCCAGGATGCCGGTGGCCTTGGTGCCGCTCATCACCACGCGGATGGCGGTGGTGGTGACGGCGAAGTCGACGCGGTTGAAGGTGTCGAGCGCCATGCCCACGGGCAGGAGCTTCTGCCAGGCGGTGCCGGTCCAGTACTCGATGTTGGCCACCGTCGGCGTGGCGATGCCGGCGCCGTCGTTCCACCAGTAGACCTCCATCGCGCTCAGCGACTTCGGCGCGGCCCAGGTGAAGCTGACCCAGTCGGTGAGGCCGTCCTTGCCTTGCCAGTTGCCGTAGGCGCCGTGGCTGTGGTCGGCCGAATTCGCCGGCACGAAGCCGTCGTTGACCGCCGCCAGGCTCTCCCAGGGCGAGACCAGCGAGGTCGCGAGCTGGGCCGTCGAGGCGATGTTCGTGGCCGTGGCCGCATCGGCGCCCCACACCCGCGCTTCCAGGATGCCGGTGGCCTTGGTGCCCTTCATGGACACGCGCAGTTGCGTGGTCGTCACGCCGAGGGTTGCGCGGTTGAAGGTGTCGAGCGCGGTGCCGATGGTCGTCAGGGGCAGCCAGGCGGTGCCGCTCCAGTACTCCACGGTGGTGGTGGTCGGCGTGGCGATGCCGGCGCCGTCGTTCCACCAGTAGACCTCCAGCGCGCTCAGTGCCTTCGGCGCGGCCCAGGTGAAGCTGACCCAGTCGGTGAGGCCGTCCTTGCCTTGCCAGTTGCCGTAGGCGCCGTGGCTGTGGTCGGCCGAATTCGCCGGCACGAAGCCGTCGTTGACCGCCGCCAGGCTCTCCCAGGGCGAGACCAGCGAGGTCGCGAGCTTGGCCGAAGGCGCCAGGTTGGTCGTCGTCACCGCATAGCGGCAGGCCTTGACCGTGCCTGGGATCGGATCGCCGAAGACCGCGTTGGTGCAGGCGATGGCGCCGGTGACGCCGGCCTTGACGGCCCACTGGCCGTTGGCGCCGTACCAGACCGTGGCGGTGCCCCCGGCGGGGAGCGTGCAGGTCTGGCCTTCGGCGCCGCAGCCGGTGGCCGTGGCCGGCGGCGCGGCGGCGGGCGCGGTCGAGCCGCCGCCGCCCGTGCCGGCCGGCGCGGCTTCCTCGGCGCCGATCTGCTGCAGGTACGACACCAGGTTCGACAGGTCGGTCGCGCCCAGGTTGGTGCCCGAATGGGCCTGCACGGCGGCCGCGAGCGTCGGCGCGCTGCCGTCGTGCAGGTAGGGCGCGGTGGCCCAGACGTCGCGCAGCGTCGGCACGTCGAGGCCGCCGATTGGCGCGCCCAGGCGCTGGCCGCTGCTCGTGCGCAGGGTGCCGACGTTGCGCAACGCGTTGGCGTCGGCGCTGATCGTGAAGGGCGCCCCGGCGTGGCAGCTGGCGCAGTTGGCGTTGGCGAAGACCGCCTTGCCGGCCTGCGCCGACGTGGTCAGCGAGGCGTCGGCGTTGCGCAGCGGGCTGGGCGCGAAGGTGTCGAGCGAGCCCAGGTAGGCGGCCAGCGCGTCGAGGTCGGCGCTGACGCCGGCCTTCCTGTCGCCCAGCGGCTGGGCGCGGGTGCCGGTGGCGTACTGGGCGTCGCTCATCAGGCCGGTGCCGCCGGCGAAATCGCGGATCTGCTTCTCGAAGTCCTGGATCTCGTCGCCGTTGGCGCTCCAGTGGGTGAAGCCGTGGCCCGTGCCGGCGCGGCCCTTGAGCGCGATGGTGTTGCGCAGGCCTTCGCCGAAGCCGGTGAAGTCCCAGGTCCGGCCGTCGTGGCCGGCGTCGCTGTGGCAGGCGGCGCAGCTCATGTAGCTGTCGCGCGCCAGGCGCGTGTCGCGGGCGTCGTAGAACAGCTGCTTGCCGGAGAGCACCTGCGCGGAGAGCTTGTCCGCGCCCACCGTGACGACCGTCGCGATGGCCGGCAGGCGCAGTTCGCCGTTGGCCACCAGCGGCGCCAGGTTCAGCACGCCGATGCCGCGGTCCATGAAGTTCTGGACGTACAGCGTGCGGCCGTCCGCCGACACCGACAGCGCCTGCGGCGCGCGGCCGACGTCGGCCTTGAACAGTTCGCGGCCGCCGGCCGCGTCCACCACCGCCACCTGGCGGCTGGTCTCCAGCGCGACGAACAGGTAGGCGCCCGAGGGGTGGAAGGCGGCGGCGGTGCCGAGGCTGGAGTTGTCGTGGTCGATGCGCCGGGCGTAATCCTCGGCCAGCGTGGCCAGGTCGATGCGCGAGGAGATGGCGCGCACGGTGTTCTGGAAATCGAGGCCCTGGCCGCTGCGCAGGGTGCCGCGCTTGACGTTGTCCTGCTTGGAGGGCACCCAGGCCGACTTGCCGTCCGGCGAGATCGTCGCGGCCGCGAGGTAGTTGGGGATGCCTGCGCCCTGGATCTCGGTGTCGGTCTTGTCGCTGTGGCGCAGGACGACCGTCTTGCCGACGGCGAGCGTCGAGGCGTTGACCGCCAGCACCTCGCCGCCGCCGGTCGTGGTGGTGACCGTCGCCGTGCCCTCGCCCGCCAGCGGCGGCGTGATGAAGCGCGAGACCAGCACGGTGGCCCCGTCGCCCGTGATCGACAGGTGGCGCGGGTTGGCGCCGACGGCCGCCGTCGCCTGCACGGCGCCGCTGGACGCGTCGAGCCGCTGCAGCTGGCCGAGCGCCTCCAGCACCACGAAGGCGGCGCCGCCGCCGGGCGCGAAGACCAGCCCGTGCGGCTGCGAGGCGCGCGGCAGCGCCACGGTCCGCGCCACCGCCAGCGTGGCCGGGTCGACGATGCTGAGGGTGGCCGAGGCCTTGTTGACGACCCAGATCCGGCCGTCCGGCGCCACCGCGACGCTGCGCGGCGAGGTGCCCACGGCGATCTCCGCCACGCGGGCATTGGTGGCGGTGTCGACGACGGCCACCGAGTCGTTGTCGGGGTTGGCCACCCACAGCCGTGCCGAGGCGTTGGCGCGCGCCTCCAGCGCCGTGGCGCCCGAGGCGTTGGGCTTGCGCGCCGTCGGCGTCGCGCCCACGGCCTGGACGAAGTTGCGGCGACCCACCGAGCCGTCGGCCGCGCGGGCCGTCAGCGCGACGGCGTAGACCCCCGGCTGGGCGTAGGCGTGCGTCGCGGCGGCGCTGGCGCTGAAGGCCGTGGCGGCCGAGCCGTCGCCGAAATCCCAGCTGTAGGTCGTGCCGGCGACCGCCGCGACGGCGTAGCTGGCCGTGCCGCCGGCCACGATGACCGGCGCGCTGACGCTGGCCGACAGGTCCGGCGGGTTGTAGGGCGTGGTCGTCACGGCCGGGGCGCTGGTGTTGGCGCCGATGGCGACGATGGTGCCGCGCGAGGGCACGCCGGCCGCGTCGATCGCGATCAGCTGGTAGTAGCCCGGCGGCACGGTCGCCTTGTCGGGCACGGTCGTGGTCAGGCGGTAGGTGTCCTGGGAGAACGCGAGCGGGATGCGGCGCTGGCCGGAATTGAACGAGTGCGTGCCGGTGCTCAGGCCCACCAGCACCATCTGCGAGATGGCGCCGGCGCCGCTCATGTCGACCTGCAGGGTGTCGCCGTTGACGTACGACAGGCCGCTCAGGCCGGCCATGACCGGGCGCGGCGCCAGCTGCGCGGCGCCGTTGACCGTGCGGAACAGGTAGGGCGGGTAGTACACCTCGGCATTGAGGTTGGTCACCGGGCCGGGCGCGCCGCCGCCGGTGGAGAGCACCGTGCCGTTGGGCATCAGCACGCTGAAGGAGTGGTAGCCGCGGTAGACGGCGGCGCTGGGGCCGGTGCTCCAGGTGCCCGAGGCCGGGTCCCAGGTCTCGGCGGCGTAGACCGCGTTCGCGCCGTTGGCGTTGCCGACCCGGGTGCCGCCGGTGACGAGCACGCGTCCGGTGGGCAGCACGATGGCGTTGGGGAAGCGGCGCGGCGTCTTCATGGCCGGCTGCTCGGTGAGCCGGGGCGTGCCGCCGGTGATGTCGATCGCCGTCGCCCTGGCGCTCGCGGGCAGGCCGTCGCCGTTGAACGAGCCGTTGCCGCCGACCACCAGGATGCGCCCCGGTGCGTACATCACGGCCGTGTTGGTGGCGCCGACGTTGGGCAGCGTGGTGGTGTTGGGCGCTTCCTTGAAGCGGCCGGCGACCGTGATCGCGCCGTTGCCGGCGGGGTCGAGGTACCACATCGTCTCGGCCGAGACGCCGAAGACGCGGCCGTCGGGCGCCACCCAGGCGCGCGGGTAGGAGGCGCGCAGGTAGTCCGGCCCGAAGGCGTCGCGGCTGTAGGCGCCGAACAGGGAGCGCCAGGCACCGTTCTCGAACACTTCCGGCGTCATCGACGCCAGGCCCTGCGCGACCGCCTGGTTGGGGTTGTCCTGCATGCCCTCGGCGTAGGGCACCATGCCGCCGAGCATCACCGGCCGGCCGTCGGGCAGGTTGAGCATCGTGGCGTACCAGCGCTCGTCGGCCAGGTTGGCGTTGCCGGTCGTCACGCTGTCCGTGGCCGGCGTGTAGAGCGTGGTCGTGACGCTGCCGTTGCCGCCGGAGATCATCAGCCGGCCGTCGCCCAGGTAGGTCGATGCGGAGCAGAAGCTGTCCTGCTGGCCGTCGCGGTAGGTGGTCCGGTGGCCGTTGGCGCCGAAACCCAGCGTCGGGTCCCAGAGGTCGAAGTAGCGGCCGTTCTGTCCGCCGCCGTCGAGCGTGGAGCCGTAGGTCAGGAGGCGGCCGTTGGGCAGCACGGCGGCGTGCAGGGCGTTGAGCGGCCAGTTCTGCACGCCCGACCACATGCCCTGCGCGGGCGCGTTGGCCGGGATCGTCAGGTTCTGCAGCACGGGATCCGCCACCGTCGGCACCGTGACCCAGCTCGAGGCCTTGAGCGCCGGCGCGCGTTCGGGCATGGCGGCCACGGTCGTGCCGCTCGGCGTCGTGGCGGTCGTCGCGACAGCGGCGTTCTTCGTCGCGTCGCCGCCGTCGCCGCCGCAGGCGGACAGGCCGGCGGCGACCAGCAGGCCGAGGGTCCGGCGCGCCCAGGAACGCCGGTGCGGCGGGCGTTCCGTGCGTGGCGGATGGGCAGGAGCGCGAGACGGGTGTGACATGGTTTCTTCTTGCGATGCTGGGAATGAGGGATGCCGCGGCGCGACCCCGACCCGGGATGCGGGCGGGCATGGGACCGGCGCGGCCGGAAGCGTCCGATGCCTGGGTCGGCTAGGGCGTTCGGCGCGCCTCGGCGGCCAGATCCCGCAACCGGGTCAGTTCGCCGGTCAGGCGCGCGACGTCGACGCCGGGGCCGCTGTAGCGCTGCATCAGACGGCCGCTGCCGTCGGCCAGCCACAGACCCGTGGCGTGGTCCTCGGGACGGACCGGCGCCGCGCCGCCACGGAACAGCCGCAATCGTTCGCCGAGCCGTTCGATGTCCTGCGGGCGGCCGGTGGCGAAGGTCCAGGACGAGAAATCCGCGCCGGCGCTGCGCCCGTAGGCGCGCAGCAGCGCCGGGGTGTCGCCCAGCGGATCGACCGAGATCGACACGAAGCGCACGTCGCGGCGCACCGGCGCGGGCAGGGCCTGCTGCAGGGCGGCGAGTTCCCGCGTCTGCGTCGGGCAGGTGGCGGCGCAGCCGGTGAAGACGAAGTTGAGCAGCACGATCTTGCCGGCCAGGCCGGCGCGCCGGAGGGCGTGCCCGTTCTGGTCGATCAACTGCAGCCCGTCGAGGTTGTCGAGGAAGTCGGGCGCGGTCGACGCCGCCGTGGCCGCCGCGGGCACCTTCGGCCGTGCTGCGCCGTGCAGGGCCAGGGCCACGCCGGTCGCCAGGGCCAGCAGCAGGGCGGCGGCGAGGCCGGCACGACCGGGCCGGCCGAAGGACCGGCGCGTGGGCGAGCGGGCGGTGGCGTCGCCCGGCGACGCGCCTGCATGGATTCCTGGCATCGACTTCATCCCAAAAAGTAGTACCTAGGTACTCAAAATCAGACCACTAAGGGCGTGATCGTAGGACAAAGTCTTACAAATTGCGTGGAAGTATTAGGCGTTTAGTACACAAATCGGGTTCCGGAGCCACGGTGTGTCTCTCCGGTGCGACGCCCTGACCGCGGTCAGGGCGTGCCGTCGGGGATCACGGCATCGGCCGCCGCGCCGATCGCCTTGCCCCCCAGGCGCACCGTGCCGACCGCCGCGTCGGCCGCCAAGCCGACCACCGAGGCGCCGACCCCGACGGCCGTGCCCGCCACCGAGACGGCGGCGCCGGCCACGGTGACCACCGCGCAGCCGCCCAGCGCTGCCGAGGCGACGCAGACCGTCAGCGCCAGGCCGGCGAGGCGCCGGCGCGCATGCCGTTCGAAGGACCGGCGCATGGCGCTCACCGCACCCGCATGCCGGGCACCGCGCCCGGCCAGGGTTCGAGCACGTGGATGCCGGGGACGGCCTTCTCGTCGGCGTGGCTGGCGGCCAGCACCATGCCCTCGCTGACGCCGAACTTCATCTTGCGCGGCGCCAGGTTGGCGACCATCACCGTGAGCTTGCCCACCAGCTGGTCCGGCGCGTAGGCCGAGGCGATGCCGCTGAAGACGTTGCGCGTGCGGCCCTCGCCGACGTCGAGCGTCAGGCGCAGCAGCTTGGTCGAGCCCTCGACGGGTTCGCAATTCACGATGCGGGCGATGCGCAGGTCGATCTTCGCGAAGTCGTCGATGCCGATGACCGGCGCGATCGCCTCGCCGCCGGGCGGGGGGGCGTCGCCGGCGGCGGGTGCCGGGACCGCCGCCGTCGTCGCCGCGCCCGCCGCCTTGGTGCCACCGGCCGCCGGGGCGGCGACGGGTGCCGCGGCCGGCTCGTCGGACGCGAACAGCGCGTCGATCCGCTTCGGATCGACGCGCTGCGTCAGGTGGCGGTAGTCGGCGATGGCGTGGCCGGGCGGCAGGGTCGTGTCGGCGTCCTGCCAGCGCAGCGGCTCGACGTTCAGGAAACGCTCGACGTCGGCGGCCAGCGCCGGCAGCACGGGCTTGAGGTAGATCGTGAGCAGGCGGAAGGCCTGGATGCAGGTCGTGCAGACGTCGTGCAGACGGGCCTCGGCGCCTTCCTTCTTGGCCAGTTCCCAGGGCTTGTTGGCGTCGACGTACTCGTTGACGCGGTCGGCCAGGGCCATGGTCTCGCGCATGGCGCGGGCGGTGTCGCGCGCGTCGTGCAGGGTGCGCAGGGCGGCGCCGGCCTCGCGCAGGGCCTGCAGCAGCGCGGCGCCGTCGGCCGACACCTCGCCGAGCCGGCCGCCGAAGCGCTTGGCGGTGAAGCCGGCCGCGCGGCTGGCGATGTTGATGTACTTGCCCACCAGGTCGCTGTTGACGCGGGCGATGAAGTCCTCGGGGTTGAAGTCGATGTCCTCGTTGCGGCCATTGAGCTTGGCCGCGAGGTAGTAGCGCAGGTGCTCGGGGTCGAGCCCGACGGCGAGGTACTTCAGCGGATCGATGCCGGTGCCGCGGCTCTTGCTCATCTTCTCGCCGCCCACGGTCAGGTGGCCGTGCACGTAGACGGCATCGGGCGCCTTGCGGCCGCTGAAGTGCAGCATCGCCGGCCAGAACAGCGTGTGGAAGGTGATGATGTCCTTGCCGATGAAGTGCACCTGCTCCAGCATCGGGTCGGCCATGTACTCGGCATAGCCGATGCCGTCGCCGCCGGCCTCGCGGGCCTGGGCGAGGCGGCGGTCGAGCAGGTTCTTCAGCGACGCCAGGTAGCCCACCGGGGCGTCGAGCCAGACGTAGAAGTACTTGCCCGGCGCGTCCGGGATCTCGATGCCGAAGTAGGGCGCGTCGCGGCTGATGTCCCAGTCGCCCAGGCCGGTGCGCGCGGGCCTGGCGGCGTCGCCCCCGGCCGGCGGCGCGTCGGGTGTCGCGTCGGCGGGCGCATCGGACGGCTCGTCCCGGTAGAGCCACTCGCGGATCTTGTTCTGCACCTCCGGCTGGACGTGGCCGGCGGCGGCGGTCCATTCCTTGAGGAAGGCCTCGCAGCGCGGGTCGGAGAGCTTGAAGAAGAAGTGCTCGGAGCTGCGCAGCTCGGGCTTGGCGCCGGAGAGCGCCGAATAGGGCGCGATCAGCTCGGTCGGCGCGTAGACGGCGCCGCAGACCTCGCAGTTGTCGCCGTACTGGTCCTTGGCGTGGCAGTTGGGGCACTCGCCCTTGATGAAGCGGTCGGCCAGGAACATGCCCTTCTCGGGGTCGTAGAACTGCTCGACGCTGCGCGTCTCGATCAGGCCCGCGGTGTCGCGCAGGTCGCGGTAGATGTCGCGGGCCAGTTCGTGGTTCTCCGGCGCGTCGGTGGAATGCCAGTTGTCGAAGGCGATGTGGAAGCCGTCGAGGTAGGGCTTGCGCCCGGCGGCGATCTCGGCGACGAAGGCCTGCGGCGTGACGCCGGCCTTGTCCGCCGCGATGGTGATGGCCGCGCCGTGGGCGTCGTCGGCGCACACGAAATTGACCTCGGCCCCGTTCATCCGCTGGAACCGCACCCAGATGTCGGCCTGGATGTATTCCATGATGTGGCCGATGTGGAACTTGCCGTTGGCGTAGGGCAGGGCGGTGGTGACGAAGAGCTTGCGCGGGGACATCGGGAGGGCGCTTTCTGGGGAGGGGACGAAGGACGTGGAGGCGGCGTCCGCCTGTGTGGATGCGAGGCGACGAACGGTCGGGTCGGGCATTTTAGGCGGCGGCTTCCCGATGGAACGCCACGAAACAATCCCTGCTTTTCAGGGAGCACGAAGATGCGAATCGTTGGATGGATGCGTGAGGGCGACGCCGCCTCATGCGGTGGAACCGTGGCCGAGGGGTTGTCGACGGACGTTGCTTACGGCCGGGCGTTGACGTTCAGGGGTGCGCGGATGCAGTGCCGCAAGCCGGATTGCGTCATCGTGGGATACCGGGCCAGGACCATGATGGCCAACGGGCGCGAGATGGTCCATCACGGCCATCTGACGAGTGGTGGATGCTCGCTGCTATCGACGCTCAACGACATCGCCGGCGTGATGATCGATGCGGGCACGGTCGCCGCATTCGACGAAGCCGGGATGGATGCTGCAGGCAACGCATCGTCTGCCGACCTCGGAACGACTTCCCACGACGAGCAGGTGCAGTTCGGCAGTGCGGACGACGTGGCGCTCGCGGGGTTGCCGTATGTCGTCGAGACGGCCGGTGGTCGCACGCTGTCCGGGCGCGCCGATCGGAACGGCCTGCTGCCGCGCGTCGCGACTCCGAAGGAGGAAACCTACACCGTCTTCTGGGGCGACGAGGCACTCGCGCGGATGAACGGGAGCCAGGCATGAGTGGCGCCATCAAGCAGAAGCAGCAGGTGCGGACCACTGCCGTGAAGGATTCGGTCTGCAAGGTCGATGTGCCCGCCGTCACGTTCCAGCAACTCTGGAGTCATTACGTCACGGGCAATCCCCACGACGATCCGGCCTACGACAACCAGTGCGCGATCCGTCTGAGCGCGACGCTGCACAGCATCGGCATCGAGATGAAATCGTTTTCGCAGGCTTTGGTGAAGCCCGGGCCGGGCAAGACGAGCATCGGGCGCATCCTGCTCAACGGCAAGGCGACGGCGACGCGGGCGGATGAAATGGCGGCGTGGTTGAAGCTCCAGCCATTTTGCGGCCTGCCGGCACAACCCGAAGACATCACGGGTGCCAACTGGGAAGTCAAGGTTCGCGGCCGGACGGGAATCATCTTCTTCGGTGGCTATTGGCAGCGGGAAGGCGAAGTGGCGGGACAGGGATCAGGGGGACACATCGACCTTTGGAATGGCCAAGGAATGACCGGCTTCGGGAGCGGATTCCGAGCCCGGTGGAACATCGTCATTGCCGGCATTTGGTCAGACTTGAATGCGGCCAAGATCATCCTGTTCTTTCCTATCAAATGAAGATCATTCAAATCATTGCGGGCGCCGTTGCAAGCGGAATGATCGCTACGCTTCTTTGTTGGGGACTATTGATGCTTTATGCCAAATTCATATTGCATGGCGAAGGAAGCCTTTTCGACACCAATCCGAGTGCAGCAAACGCTTTTTTCATTGTTTGGGGTGTTGTGTCCCTGGTCTCCATGCTGATTGGCGCATCGATCACGATCCGTGCATTGGCCGCGCGAACTCAGTGAAGCGTCTCGACCCAACAATCACAGCGAAGAAGAAGCGTCCGAATTTTGTCGTTTGCAGATCAATGGCGATGTGGCGGGCACGCGTGCCTTGCTTTGCAACGGGCTTCTGACGCTGTTTACTAGAATCAAAAACGATTTTTTTGAATCATTCGAACCCTCGGCGGGAAAAAATTCTGTTCTTCGAGGTCCGATGATTCAACGCACGCTGTTCGATCTCGGTCTTGCGACGGGCGTCTGCTTCGATGTGATTCCCACGCTCTTGGAAAAAGCCTCAGGCATCTATCTGTGCAGGGAGTCTTGTCCGGGCTGGTTTCGCCTGTGTGCGATCCTGGTCTATCTGACGATGCCGATCCTTTGGGGCTTGGTCCTGGTATTCGCTTTTCGCAAGGCCGCGCGAAAACGAGGGTTGTTGCTTGTCTTGTTCCTTGCAGGGTCGGCGTTGTTGATGCTTGCGATGACTTGGGCTTCCTACCGTTTGCATTTGCGCTGATCGCGGCTGCAGAGGGTGCGACCGGTCCGTGACGTGGACCGTGCGCTTTGGATTTAGAGTTGTCGCCATGAGCACATCCCTCACCCCCATCCCCGCCACCCTCATTCCCGGCGACGGCATCGGCCCGGAGATCGTCGATGCGACGCTCGCCGCGCTCGACGCCCTGGGCGCGCCCTTCGCCTGGGACCGCCAGATCGCCGGCCTGGGTGGCGTGCAGGCCGCCGGCGACCCGCTGCCCGCGGCCACGCTCGAGAGCATCCGCCGCACCCGGCTGGCGCTGAAGGGGCCGCTGGAGACGCCCTCGGGCGGCGGCTACCGCTCGTCGAACGTGCGGCTGCGCGAGGAATTCCAGCTCTACGCCAACCTGCGCCCGGCGCTGACCATCATCCCCGGCGGGCGCTTCGACAACATCGACCTGATGGTGGTGCGCGAGAACCTGGAGGGCCTCTACATCGGCCACGAGCACTACGTGCGCATCGACGACGACCCGCACGCCGTGGGCATGGCCACCGGCATCAACACCCGCCAGGGCTGCCGCCGCCTGCTGGAATACGCCTTCGAGACCGCCATCGCCACCGGCCGGAAGAAGGTGACGCTGGTGCACAAGGCCAACATCATGAAGGTGCTGACCGGCCTGTTCCTGGAGACCGGCCTGCGGCTCTACGAGGAGAAGTACAAGGGCAGGTTCGAGCTCGACACCATCATCGTGGACGCCTGCGCGATGAAGCTGGTGCTCGACCCGTGGCAGTTCGACATGCTGGTCACCACCAACCTGTTCGGCGACATCCTCAGCGACCTGGTGGCCGGGCTGGTCGGCGGCCTGGGCATGGCGCCGGGGGCCAACATCGGCACCGACGCGGCGATCTTCGAGGCCGTGCACGGCTCGGCGCCCGACATCGCCGGCAAGGGCGTCGCCAACCCGACGGCGATCCTGCTGGCCGCGGCCCTGATGCTCGACCACGTGCGGCTGCCGGAGCTGGCCACGCGCCTGCGCCGCGCCATCGACCAGACGCTCAACGTCGATCAGGTGCGCACCGGCGACCTGCGCGGCAAGGCGACCACGGCCGAGTTCACGCGCGCGCTGGTGGCCCGCATCACCAACGGCTGAGGCGCGCGCACCGATGGACACGCTCCCGCCCCCCGTCATCCACACCGCCCTGGGTTCCGCGCTGGCGACGCTGTCGCTGCTGGAGACGCGCGTGCTCGGCGTGCTGATCGAGAAGCAGCGCACCGTGCCCGACAGCTACCCGCTCACGCTCAACGCGCTGGTCGCGGGCTGCAACCAGAAGACCAGCCGCAACCCGGTGCTCGAGGTCACCGACGCCGAGGCGCAGGCCGCGCTCGACAGCCTCCGGGGCCGCAGCCTGGTCGGCGAGACCAGCGGCGGGCGCACCTTCCGCTACTCGCACAACCTCGACCGCGTGCTCAAGCTGCCCTCGCAGTCGACCATCCTGCTGGCCGTGCTGATGCTGCGCGGCCCGCAGACGGCCGGCGAGCTGCGCATCGCCTGCGACCGCATGCACAACTTCGCCGACATCTCGGCGGTCGAGGGCTTCCTCGACGAGATGGCCGAGCGTCCGGCCGGCGCGCTGGTGGCCAAGCTCGCGCGGCTGCCCGGCGCGCGCGAGGGGCGCTGGGCGCAGCTGCTCGCCGGCGCGCCGAGCGAGGACCTCGCGCCGGCGCGCGGTGCGGAGGCCGGCGGCGGCGGCGGCGCGGGGGCCCATGGCGGCGCCGGCGCCGACCTGGCGCTGGGCGAGGTCGCCGCGCTGAAGTCGAACGTGGCGCGGCTGGAGGCCGAGGTGGCGGCCCTGCGCACCCTGCTGGCGCGCGTGTGCGACGAACTCGGGATCGCGTCGGCCTGAGGCGGCCGGCCGGCTCCGCGAACGGCACCGACGCATGCGGATCCTGTTCGTCCACGGCATGGGGCGCAGCCCGCTCTCGGGCTGGCCCCTGCTGGCGGCGCTGCGCCGCGTGGGTTTTGGCACCGCCACCTTCGGCTACATGACGAGCCTGGAGGACGCCGATGGCATCGTCGAACGGCTGGCTTCGCGGTTGGTCGCGCTGGGCGCGCGGGGCGAGCACGCCGTGATCGGCCATTCGCTGGGTGGCGTGCTGCTGCGCGGGGCCATCGCGCGGTTGCCGGAAGGCGCCGCGCGGCCGCGCCACCTGTTCCTGCTGGGCTCGCCGGTCGGCGCGGCGCGGCTGGCCGTGCGGCTGCGGAGCCGGCCGACGTACCGCCTGCTCACGCGCGACTGCGGGCAGATGCTGGCCTCGCCGGCACGCATGGCGGCGATCGGCTGGCCGGCCATGCCGGTCACCAGCGTGGTCGGCACGCGTGGCTGGTCGGGGCCGCGCAGCCCCTTCGGCTTAGAGGTCAACGATGGCGTCGTGGCGCTGTCGGAGGTGGCGGCCGACCGGGTCACCGACCAGGTCCGCCTGCCGGTCGTCCATACGCTGCTGCCGGCCAGCGCGCGCGTGGCCGACATCGTCCTCGCGCGGCTGGGCGCGCCGGGCGCCACCCGCACAAGACTGTGATCCCCAGAGGACTTGGGTAGCGCACTAGACTGTCGGCCACTCTGGAGTTTGAACACATGTCAGTCACGCAAGCGGCGCTCCTGGATGCGCTCGCGTCCGTCCTCGATCCCCACACGTCCAAGTCCTTCGTCGCCGCCCGCGCGGTGAAGAACGTGCAGATCACCGAGGGCGACGTCGCCTTCGACGTCGAGCTGGGCTATCCGGCGAAGAGCCAGCACGCGGCCCTGCGCCGCGCCTTCGTCGCCGCGGCGCGCACCGTGCCGGGCGTGGACAACGTCTCGGTCAACGTCGTCACCCGGGTCGCCAGCCATGCCGTGCAGCGTGGCGTGCAGTTGCTGCCGGGCGTGAAGAACATCGTCGCCGTGGCCTCCGGCAAGGGCGGCGTGGGCAAGAGCACCACCGCCGCCAACCTGGCGCTGGCGCTGGCCGCCGAGGGCGCCACCGTCGGCCTGCTCGACGCCGACATCTACGGCCCGAGCCAGCCCATGATGATGGGCGTCTCCGGCCAGCCCGAAAGCACCGACGGCAAGATCATGCAGCCGCTCCTCGCCCACGGCGTGCAGGTGATGTCGATCGGCTTCCTGGTCGACGCCGACCAGGCGCTGATCTGGCGCGGTCCGATGGCCACGCAGGCGCTGGAGCAGCTGCTGCGCCAGACCGCCTGGAAGGACCTGGACTACCTGATCGTCGACATGCCCCCGGGCACCGGCGACATCCAGCTCACCCTGAGCCAGCGCGTGCCCATGACCGGCGCGGTGATCGTCACCACGCCGCAGGACATCGCGCTGCTCGACGCCAAGAAGGGCATCCGCATGTTCGAGAAGGTCGGCGTGCCGATCCTGGGCATCGTGGAGAACATGGCGGTGCACGTGTGCACCAACTGCGGCCACGTCGAGCACATCTTCGGCGCCGAGGGCGGCAAGAAGATGGCGGCCGAGTACAGGATGGACTACCTCGGCGCGCTGCCCCTGGCCATGAACATCCGCCTGCAGGCCGACAGCGGCACGCCCACCGTGGTCGCCGAGCCCGACGGCGAGATCGCCGGCATCTACAAGGACGTGGCGCGGCGCGTGGCCGTCAGCATCGCGGAGAAGTCGAAGGACTTCTCGGCCAAGTTCCCGACCATCATGGTGAGCAAGGACACCTGAGGGGCCGGCCGGTTCTGCCGATGCGAACGGACTTGCCATGACGAACGCGGTCGACCCGACGCCCCTGTCCAACGCCGTCGCGCGTCTGGCCGAAGGGCTGGAGCGCTACCTGCGCGATGTCTCCGACACCCAGATCCGCGACGGCCTGATCCAGCGCTTCGAGTTCACCTACGAACTCAGCCACCGGATGCTCAAGCGCTTCCTGGAGAGCGTGTCGGCATCGCCTGGCGAGTACGACGCCGCCGACTTCCAGTACCTCGTCCGCTCGGGCAACGAACAGGGATTGCTCCTGCGTGATTGGTCCGTCTGGCGCACCTACCGCGACATGCGCGCCAAGACCAGCCATACCCATGACGAGAAGATCGCGATCGAGGTCGTCAAGGGCATCGCGCCATTCCTGGAGGAAGCGCGATTCCTGCTCGGGCGCATCGGCGATCCCCTTCATCCATGAACGCGATGCCGTCCATCGACATCGAGCCGCGGCACTGGGACATCGTCCGCGACATCCTGCTGCGGCGCGTGCCGACGCACGAGGTGTGGGCGTTCGGTTCCAGGGTCAACGGAACGGCGCGGAAATACTCGGACCTCGATCTGTGCGTGGTGACGCGGCAGCCGCTGGACCTGAGCCTGCGGGCGATCCTCGCCAAGGATTTCGCCGAGTCCGACCTGCCCTGGAAGGTGGACGTGGTGGACTGGGCGACCACCAGCGAGGCGTTCCGGAAGATCATCGAGAGCGACAGGGTCGTGCTGCAACGGCCATGACCGGTCGGCAGGCACATGTTTCCTCATCCTTGCAAATCGATCGGCGAGTGATCGATTTGCAAGGATGTCGTGCATGGATCGGCAAAGTGCCATGGTGCTCCCATCGACCCTTGTCCAGTTGAAGATCCTTGCCATGCCCGCCGATTCCATCCTCCCCCCCCTCACCCGACTTTCCGTACACGTCCACGGCGAAGCCGGCCTGCCGCCCGAAGGCATGCGGCGCGAGGATACGCTCGCCGCCGAGGTGCCCGTCGCGCTGGTCTTCAACGGCATCTCGCACGCCGTGATGATGGCCACGCCGCAGGACCTGGAGGACTTCGCGCTCGGCTTCGCGCTCAGCGAGGGCATCCTCGACGCGGCCGCTGACTGCCGCGGCGTCGAGGTCGAGGCCGTCCCCGCCGCCGACGCCGGCCTGCCCGAGGGCGTCCCCGGCGTCGAGGTGCGCCTGGAGATCTCCACCCGCAGTTTCGAGCGCCTGAAGGGCCGCCGCCGCAGCATCGCCGGACGCACCGGCTGCGGCATCTGCGGCGTCGAGAGCTTCGCCGCGCTCGACATCGCGCCGCAGCGCGTGCCCTCGCGCGACTGGATCGGGCGCATCGACGCCGCCACCGTGCTGCGCGCCTTCGCCGACCTGCCCGCGCGCCAGACGCTCAACGCCCGGGCCGGCGCCATCCACGCCGCCGGCTGGGCCACGGTCGAGGGCGAACTCGTCGACGTGCTGGAGGACGTGGGCCGCCACAACGCGCTCGACAAGCTGCTCGGGCGCCTCGCGCGGATGGATCGCCTGCGGGAGCCCGGCTTCGTCCTGATGTCGAGCCGGGGCAGCCACGAACTGGTGCGCAAATGCGCCCGGCTGGGCATCGCCGCGATGGCGACCATCTCGGCGCCGACCGCCATGGGCGTGCGCATGGCCGAGCTCTGCGGCGTGCGCTTCTGGGGCCTGTGCCGGGCGCCGCGCGCGGTGCTCTACGCCGACAGGCTGCCCGGCGAAGGCGCGTCGGACGACTGAGCGTCCGGTGCCGACGCCAGCGCCAGCACCGCCTCGGCCGCCGCGTCGATCCCCGCGTCCGTCAGGTCCGCCGCCGCCACCGGCCGGCGCCGCGCCCAGGCCTTGAAGTGGCGCGCCTGCGAGGCCTCGTAGTGCGGGTCGTAGTGCAGCGACATCAGCTCGGCGAAGAGCCTCGGCAGGTCGGCCTCGTGCGCCCATTGCTGCCAGCGCGCGACGGTCTCCTTGCCCTGCAGCTCCTTGAGCGCGCCCATCTTCTCGGCCAGGCCGGCGCGGTCGTCGCCCAGGTAGGCGTAGTCGCGCAGCAGGTAGTCCAGCCGCGCGGCGGGCGTGGCGGCGATCTCGATGCAGGCGGCCTCGCGCATGCGCGCGACCAGCGGCACGGGCACCGACAGCCGGCCGATGCGCGCGCTCTCGCCCTCCACGTACAGCGGGCGCGCGAGGTCCAGCGACTCCAGCACCGTCGCGATGCGCGTCTCGAAGGCCTTCTGCGACGGCTGCGGGATGCCCGGCAGGTTGCCCAGCAGCGAGCCCTTGTGGCGCGCGAAGTCCTCCAGGTCGAGCACCTGCTCGCCGCGCGCGGCCAGCGCCTGCAGCACGCGCGTCTTGGCGCTGCCGGTGGCGCCGCACAGCACGCGCAGGTCCAGGCGCGGGGAGAGCGTCTCGATCCGTTCCAGGACGTGGTGGCGGAAGCCCTTGTAGCCGCCGGCGAGCTGCTGCGCGTCCCAGCCCACCAGCCGCAGCCAGGCCACCATCGAACCGCTGCGCAGCCCGCCGCGCCAGCAGTAGACCAGCGGGCGCCACTTGATGGGCCGCTCGGCCAGCGGGCCGTGCAGGTGGCGCGCGAGGTTGGCCGCGACCATCGCGCCGCCCACGCGCCGGGCCTCGAACGCGCCCTGCTGCTTGTAGAGCGTGCCGACGACGACGCGCTCCGCGTCGTCGAGCACCGGCAGGTTGATGGCGCCGGGGATGTGGTCGAGCGCGAACTCGGCCGGGGTGCGGGCGTCGATCACGACGTCGAAGCCGGCGATGTCCTTGACGCGGACGGGTTGGCGGTGGGAGTTCATGGGATCGGATGCGAAAGGAGGTCGGATCAGGCGTAGGCGGGGCCGAGGCCGCGCCGCAGCCGGGCGCTGGCGGCATCGACCACGGCGACGATCGCGAACATCGCGATCAGCACCGTCATGGCCTGGGCTTGCTGGAAGATCGACAGGTGGAAGTAGAGCAGCTGCCCGAGCCCGCCGCCGCCGACGAAGCCCAGCACCGCCGCCATGCGGATGTTCATCTCCCAGCGATAGAGCGTGTAGGCGACCCACTGCGGCAGCGCCAGCGGCAGGCTGGCGTAGGCGAAGGCCGCGACCGGCCCGGCGCCCGACAGGGCCAATGCCGCCTCGGGTTCGGGCGGCACGTTCTCCAGCGTCTCGCCGAACAGCCGGCCGAGCACGCCGGTGGTGTGCAGCGCCAGGGCC
The DNA here is from genome assembly GCF_050435945.1 of Variovorax sp. PvP013. Taxonomy (NCBI): domain Bacteria; kingdom Pseudomonadati; phylum Pseudomonadota; class Betaproteobacteria; order Burkholderiales; family Comamonadaceae; genus Variovorax; species Variovorax sp. PvP013. The sequence continues at coordinate 371,822 of NZ_JBNDLF010000003.1, read as the reverse complement.
AGCGCGCCGGCGAAGGGGCCGATGCCGGCGGCCAGCACCATCACGGCGGCCCACACCAGCTCGGGCACGCTGCGCAGCAGGTTGAGCCCGAAGCGCGCCGCACCGCGCGCGGCCGGGCCGGCGCGGCCCGAGGCCGGCAGCGCCAGCAGCGCGCCGGCGAGGGCGGCCAGCAGCGTGCCGAGCGCCGACACCGCCAATGTCTGCAGGGCGCCGACACCGACCTTGCGCAGGAACGCGGGCGTCAGGTCCGGCGGGAAGAACTCGGCGACGAAGCGCCCCATGTGGCCCAGCGACTCCGCCGACAGCAGCGCGCCGAAGCCCAGTCCCAGGTAGGCGAAGCTGGCCACCACCGCCGCCAGCACCGCCGCCAGCACCAGGCGGCAGCGCAGGCACGGCGCCGGGCGCCCGGGCAGCGGGCGCGAGCGGACGGGAGCGGGTGGCGGAGCGTTCATGCCAGCAGACGGCGCAGCGCGCCGCTCAGGCCGTCGGCCAGCAGCACCAGGGCCAGGAACACCAGCAGGATGCTGCTGGCCTCGCCGCCGTTGAGCATCTTCATCGACTGGTCCATCAGCTGGCCCAGACCGCCGGCGCCGACGAAGCCCATCACCACCGAGGCGCGCACCGCGCACTCCCAGCGGTAGACGGTGTACGACACCAGTTCCTGTGCGGTGTTGGGCAGGAGGCCATAGCACAGCGCCGCGAGCCGGCCGCCGCCGCCTTCGAGCAGGGCGCGCGCCGGCCGGGTGTCGGTCGATTCGAGGATCTCGGCATACACCTTGCCGAGCATGCCGCCGTAGGTGATGGCCAGCGCCAGCACGCCGGCGGCCGGCCCCAGGCCGAGCGCGCGCACGAACAGCAGCGCCCAGACGATCTCCGGAATCGCCCGCAGCCCCATCAGCAGCAGGCGCACCGCCTGACGCAGCAGCGCGCCGCGCCGCCGCCCCGGCCCCGGCCCGATGCGCGAGACCGACAGCGCGCGCGTGCCCAGGACCGCCAGCGGCGCGCCGATGGCGAAGGCCAACGCGATGCCGGCGGTGGCCATGGCCAGGGTCTCCAGCGTGGCGCGAGCGAGCAGGCGCAGGAAGTCCGGCGCCGTCGCCGGTGGCAGGAAGCCGGCGAGGAAGCCGCCGAGCACCGCCAGGCTGCCGCGGTCGAACAGCCGCCAGGGCTGGAATTCCGACAGCGCCAGCATCGGCCAGGCGACGACCAGCGCGGCGAGCGTGGCCACCAGCCGGCGGCGCGCCTGCGGATCGGCATGCGGCACGCGCCCGGCGGGGCGCGCGTGGGAGGCGGCGGGCGCGTTCAACGGCAGACCGGCGGATGGCGCCGGGCCGGACCGGCGGTGCCCGGGGTGCCGGAGGCCGTCGCCGGCGAGGGCGCCGTTGCCGCCGGTCCCGCGTCGCCCGGCGGCGCCTGCGTGGCCGGCCCGCCCTCGCTGGCGTAGAGCGCCTCCAGCAGCGCCGGCGTGACCTCGGCGGCCGGCCGGTCGAAGGCCAGCGCGCCGTCGCGCAGGCCGACGATGCGCGGGAACCAGCGCAGCGCCAGGTCGACCGCGTGCAGCGACGCCACCAGCGTCGCGCCGGTGGATTCGGCCTGCGCGACCAGGGCGCCGAGCGTGGCGTCGGCCAGGGTCGGGTCGAGCGCGGAGACCGGCTCGTCGGCCAGCAGCAGGTCCGGCCGCTGGTAGAGCGCGCGGGCCACGCCCACGCGCTGGAGCTGTCCGCCGGAGAGCCGGTCGCAGCGCTCGAACAGGCGCTCCTCCAGCCCCAGGCGCGACAGCACCTCGTGCGCGCCCTCGATGTCCGACGGATGCACCAGCGAGCGCAGCGCGCGCGCGGTCGACCAGCGGCCCAGCCGGCCCGACAGCACCGCCGTCACCACCCGCAGGCGCGGCGCGATCGGCGGCGCCTGGTGCACGGTGCCGATGCGCCCGCGCAGCGCCCTGAGCGCCCCGGCCGACAGTCCCCAGGGTTCGTCGCCGAACAGCTGCACGGCGCCCTCGGCCGGCCGCAGCGCCGCGCCCAGCACGCGCAGCAGGGTCGTCTTGCCCGCGCCCGACGGCCCGATCACCGCGACGCGTCCGCCCGCCGCCGCCGCGAGCGACAGCGCGGCCAGCGCGCGCTGGCCGTTCGGATGCACCACGCCGACGGCGTCGAGCCGGAAGCCCATGGATCGGCCCGCGTGGCGCCTACTTCACCAGGCCGGCGGACTTGGCGGCGGCCTCGATGCCGTCGTAGTTCGACGACTTCGTCGGGATGAACCTGCTGGCGCGCTGCAGCGCCATGATGTCCTTCTGCGCCGGGTCGGCCGGATCGAGCTTGAGGAAGGCGTCGGTCAGCTTCTTGCGCAGCGCCGGGTCCATGCCGGGGCGCACGGTCCAGTTGTAGTCGTAGTAGGTCGGCGTGGTGGCCAGCACGCGGACCTTGGCGGCGTTCGGATTCTTCGACTCGACCAGCTTGTCCCAGACCGAGGCGTTGAGCACGCCGGCCTCGGCGCGCGAGGCGGCGACGAAGGCCACCGTGGCGTCGTGGGCGCCGGAGAAGGCCACGCTCTTGAAGTCCTTCTCGGGGTCGATGCCGGCCTGCAGCAGGAAGTAGCGCGGCATCAGGCTGCCGGAGGTCGACGACGGCGCGCCGAAGGCGAAGGTCCTGCCCTTGAGGTCGGCCAGCGACTTGGCGGGGCTGTCGACGGGAACGATGAACTTGCTGGTGAAGACCTCGTCCTCGGCGCGCTGGACAATCGGCACGGCGCCGCCCTGGGTGCGGATGCGCGCCTGCACGTAGGTGAAGCCGCCCAGCCAGGCCAGGTCGATCTTGTTGGTCGCCAGGCCCTCGACCACGGCGGCGTAGTCGGTCACGGGCGTGAACTGCACGTCCATGCCGGTTTCCTTCTTCAGGTAGTCGCCCAGCGGCGTGAACTTGCGCTGCAGTTCGGTCGGCGCCTCGTCGGGGATGGCCGAGACGCGCAGCACGCCCTGGGCCAGCGCGCCGGCGGCGGCGAAGCTGAGGACGAGGGCCGCGGCCAGGCGGCCGAGGAGCGGGGAGCGGAGGGCGGCGAGGGGCATCGGAAAGGCACTCTGGCAGATGAGGTGGACGGATCGAGGGCGCGGGAGGCGCAAGGAGGCCGCATTGTAGGAAGCGGGTCCGCGCCCGGCGGCGCGCCGGGCTATGGCCGCGCGCAGCTGCGGAAGCCCGCGAACACGTCGCTGCGCTCCTCGGGGAAGAAGTTGCGGTAGCGCGGATGCCGCAGCCACGGCGCGGTCGCGAAGGAGCCGCCGCGCAGCACGCGCCGGCCGTCGAACCAGGGTTGCGAGTAGTCGCGGTAGGGGTGCGGCGCGAAGCCGGGATAGGGCGCGAAGGCGCTGGCGGTCCATTCCCAGACCTCGCCCCAGGCGAAGCCGTCGGCCGGCGTCGCCAGCGTGGCGGCGGTCTCCCACTCGGCCTCGGTCGGCAGGCGGCGGCCGGCCCACCGGCACCAGGCTTCGGCCTCGTGCGTGGTGAGGTGGCAGGCGGGCGCGGCCGGATCGAGCGGCCGCCAGCGGCCGAAGGTCTCGCGCTCCCAGCCGTGCGCCCCGCGCCGCAGGTGCGCGGGCGCGGTAGCGCCGACGCGGCGCAGCCAGTCGCGCCCGGCCGGCGTCCAGGCGGCGGCGTCGGCATAGCCCCCGGCCTCGACGAACGGCAGGAAGTCGGCCCAGGCCACCGGCGCGCGGTCGATGGCGAAGGCGTCCAGGTCGATCTCGTGCGCGCCCAGCTCGTTGTCGAAGGCGAAGCCCGGCGCCGTCGTGCCGATGCGCCGCCGGCCCGCCGGTACCCGCCAGTCGCCCGTGGCCACGGCCGTGGGCCGTGCCCCGGGGCCGGACCGCTGCATCGCCGGTCCCAGGTCGAGCCCCAGCCGCTGGGCCATGAAATGCCAGGCCTCGCAATGCATGGCCTCGTGGAACAGCGCCAGCCGGAAGAAGTAGAGCGCGCGGTCGGAGGACCCGCTCGCGCGCAGCAGCGCCAGCGTGGACGCGCGCACGGCGTCGAGGTAGGCCCGCGTGGCGTCGACGTCGGGCAGCGCGAGGTGCCAGCGGGTGGCGTGCGCCACGGCCGAGGAGTCGTAGAACGCGTCGGCGCCCTCGAGCACCGAGGCCGTGCGCGCGGCGAGCGGGTCGGCCTCCGCGCCCGACGACCGGTCGGTGTTGCGCGCCACCCAGACCTCCTCGAACCAGCCGACGTGGCCCAGCTCCCACAGCGGCAGGTTGACCGCCGCGTCCCGGGCGATGCGCAGGCCCTGCGGCCCGAGCGCGGCGCGGAACCCCTCGAACAGCGCCAGCAGCCGCGCCCGCCCGGCGGTCAGCGCGGCCTCGATGGCGGCCGGTCCGGCGTGCCGCATCGCCTCGCCGGCCGCGCCGGTGGATGCGGTCCCGGCCGTGGCCCCGGTCGCGGCCCCACGCGCGCCCGGATTCGCATCCTTGGCTATAAGCTCGTCCATGAATCGCCCTTCGATCTGCATCGTCACGCCGGCCCTGGCCGATGCCAACAACGGCAACTGGCAGACGGCGCGGCGGTGGTCCCGGATGCTGGGCGGCGATTATCGGATCGACCTCGTCGAGCGCTGGGACGGCGCGCCGGCCGACGCCCTGATCGCCCTGCACGCGCTGCGCTCGGCCGACTCCGTCGCGCGCTGGGCCGAGGCCGCGCCGGGCCGCCCATTGGCCGTGGTGCTGACCGGCACCGACCTCTACCGCGACATCGGCCGGGACGCCGCCGCCGAACGCTCGCTGCGGCTGGCCGACCGGCTGGTGGTGCTGCACGAGCGCGCCGTCGCCGACCTGCCGCCGGCGTTCCGCGCCAAGGCCGTCGCCTGCTTCCAGTCGACGACCTCGCGCGCCACGCTGCCCAAGCCGCGGCGCCACCTGCGCGCGGTCATGGTCGGTCACCTGCGCGCCGAGAAGGCGCCACAGACCTACTTCGCCGCCGCGCGCCGGCTGGCCGGGCGCCCGGACATCCGGCTCGACCACGTCGGCGCCGCGCTCGATCCGGCGCTCGGCCGCGCGGCGCAGGCGCTGCAGGCCGAGCAGCCGACCTACCGCTGGCTCGGCGCCCGGTCGCACGCCGAGGCGCGCCGCCGCATCCAGGCCGCGCACGTGCTGGTGCATCCGAGCCTGATGGAGGGCGGCGCCCACGTCGTGATGGAGGCCGTGCGCAGCGGCACGCCGGTGCTGGCCAGCCGCATCGCCGGCAACGTCGGCATGCTGGGGGCCGACTACGCCGGCTACTTCGAGCCCGGCGACGACGTCGGGCTGGCGGCCCTGCTCGCGGGCTGCCGCGACGACCGGGCGATACTCGATCGCCTGGCCGCGCAATGCGCGTTGCGCGCCCCCCTGTTCGACCCGGCCCGCGAGCGCGCGACCCTGCGCGCCCTGCTGGCCGCAATGCTGGAGACCTCTGCATGACGACCCCCACGCCCCCGGCGACCGCCGAGACGGCCTCCCCGACGACCCCGCGCGGCCCGCGCCTGACCTCGCTCTCCCACGGCGGCGGCTGCGGCTGCAAGATCGCGCCCGGCGTGCTCTCGGAGATTCTGCGCAACAGCGCCGGCGGCCTGATCCCGCCGGAGCTGATGGTGGGCATCGAGACCGCCGACGACGCCGCCGTCTACCGCCTCAACGACACCCAGGCGCTGATCGCCACCACCGACTTCTTCATGCCGATCGTGGACGACCCCTACGAGTTCGGCCGCATCGCCGCCACCAACGCCATCAGCGACGTCTACGCGATGGGCGGGCGACCGATCCTGGCGCTGGCCCTCGTCGCGATGCCGGTCAACCAGCTGCCGGTGGCCGTCATCGGCGAGATCGTGCGCGGCGGCCAGGACGTCTGCCGCGCCGCCGGCATCCCGATCGCGGGCGGCCACACCATCGACTCGGTCGAGCCGATTTACGGCCTGGTCGCGCTCGGCCTGGTGCATCCCGACCGCGTGCGGCGCAACGCCGACGCCCGGCCCGGCGACGCGCTGGTGCTGGGCAAGCCGCTGGGCGTGGGCGTGCTCTCGGCGGCGCTCAAGCAGGAGCGGCTGTCGGAGGCCGGCTACCGGCGGATGATCGACACCACCACGCGCCTGAACACGCCCGGCATCGCGCTGGCGGCGCTCGACGGCGTGCACGCCCTGACCGACGTCACCGGCTTCGGCCTGGCCGGCCACGCGCTGGAGCTGGCGCGCGGCGCGGGCCTCTCGGCGGTGATCGAGTGGTCGAAGGTGCCGCTGATCGAGGAGGCCGAGGCGCTGGCGGCGGCGGGCTTCGTCACCGGCGCGTCGGGCCGCAACTGGAACGGCTACGGCGCCGAGGTGGCGTTGGCCGACGGCCTGCCGGCCACGGCGCGCGACCTGCTCACCGATCCGCAGACCTCCGGCGGGCTGCTGGTGAGCTGCGCGAGCGAGGCCGTGGACGAGGTGCTGGCGATCTTCCGCGCCGAGGGTTTCGCGCAGGCCGCCGTCGTCGGCCGCGTCGAGGCCGGCGCGGCGGGGCTGCGCGTCGAGGCCTGAGACCGTCGTCGGCCGACTTCCAGCGCGAACGACGCCGGTGGCAGAATCCGCCGACTCCGAATCCCGCCGAACGACATCCGTCGACGGCGTGCCGCGCCGTCTCATGGAACCCAACGACCTCGATCTCTGGCAACTGGTGGGGCAGCTCGATCCCGAGCCGATCTGCGTCTTCGACACCGGCTTCCGGCTGATCGCCTTCAACCGGGCCCACGACGACGAGTTCTTCCGCGTCAACGGCTTCCGCACGCGCATCGGCGACGTCTTCCCCGATCTCTTCGCCGGCGAGCAGGCGGGGCTCATGCGCAGCCTGATGGCGCGCGCGCTCGACGGCGAGGCCTTCACGGTGGTGGAGGCCTTCGGCCGGCCCGAGCGGGGCGTGCCGCAGTGGGAGCTCTCGTACACGCCGCTGCGCGACGCGACCGGCGCCGTCTTCGGCGCCTTCCACCGGGCGCGCGACCTGACCGCGCACACCCTGCGTTCGCGCATGCTCCTGAGCCTGGCCGACGCCCGGCGCGGCGCCGACGACGCCGACCTGCGCCAGGTCGTCGGCCGGCTCGACGACCGGCTGCGCGACCTCGACGACCCCGACACCATCGCCGCGCTGTGCGCGCAGGTGGTGGGCGAGACGCTCGACGTCGCCATCACCGGCTTCGGCACCATGCTCGCGGACGACGAGACGCTGGAGGTCACGCGCGGCTGGAGCGCCCCCGGGGCCGCCGACATCGCCGGGCGGCACCGGCTGCCGGCCTATGGCGATTTCGTCGACCTGCTGCGCCGGGGCCACGATTTCGTCGTCGGCGACATCGAGCTCGACCCGCGCACCGCCGCCACCCCGGCCGGCTGGCGCGCGCTGGGCGTGCGCTCGGCCGTCAACGTGCCGGTGCTCGAGGGCGGGCGCTACGTGGCGATGTTCTTCGTGCTGTGCCAGCGGGTGCGGCACTGGACGCCCTCGGAGCTGGGCTTCATCCGCAACGTGGCCGAACGCGCCCGGCTGAACATCGAACGCCGGCGCGCCGAGCACGACCTGCGCCGTTTCGCCGCGTCGCTGGAGCACCAGGTCGACGACCGGACGCGTGAACGCGACCGGCTCTGGGACACCAGCGTCGACCTGCTGGTGCATGGCGATTTCGACGGCACGATCTTCCGCCGCAGCCCCTCGTGGAGCCGCACCCTGGGCCACGATCCGGCGTTCCTGGCGGCGACGCCCTACCTGGAGCTGGTGCATCCGGACGACGTGGAAGGCGTGATCGCCAACATGCGCGTCCTGCGGCGCGAGGGCCGCGCCACCCGGCGCTCGACCCGCCTGCGGCACGTCGACGGCTCGTGGCGCACCATCGACTGGTCGCTCTCGCCCAACCCGGAAGGCGGCGGCTTCCACGCCGTGGGCCGCGACGTCACGGCCGGCCTCGAGGCCGAGGCGTCGCGGCACCACCTGGAGGAGCAGCTGCGCCAGTCGCAGAAGATGGAGGCCGTCGGCCAGCTCACCGGCGGGCTGGCGCACGACTTCAACAACCTGCTCGCCGGCATCATGGGCGCGCTGGAACTGATGCAGCGGCGCATCGCGCTCGGCCAGCTCACGGCCGAGTCGCAGGGCCGCTACATCGCCACCGCGCGCGGCGCGGCGACGCGCGCGGCCTCGCTCACGCACCGGCTGCTGGCCTTCTCGCGCCGCCAGCCGCTCGACCCGCGCCCGATCGACGTCGACGCGCGCATCGCCGACATGCGCGAGCTGGTGCAGCGCACCGTCGGGCCGACCATCGAGGTCGAGACGCCGCCCGCGCCGGGCCTGTGGACGGCCCTGCTGGACGGCCACCAGCTGGAGAACGCGATCCTCAACCTGTGCATCAACTCGCGCGACGCCATGCCCGGGGGCGGGCGCATCACCATCGCGGCGGCCAACCATGCGCTCGACGAGCGCACGGCCCGCGCGTGCGGACTGCCCGCCGGCGAGTACGTGTCGGTCAGCGTCGCGGACACCGGCGCGGGCATGTCCGACGACACCCGCACGCGCGCCTTCGAGCCCTTCTTCACGACCAAGCCGATGGGGCAGGGCACGGGGCTCGGGCTGTCGATGGTCTACGGCTTCGCGCAGCAGTCGGGCGGGCAGGCGCGCATCGAATCGCGGCCGGACCGCGGCACCACCGTGTCGCTGTACTTCCCGCGCCACGCCGGGCCGGGCGAGGCGCCCGAGGCGCCGGCCGATTCGAGCTACGGCGCCAACGAGCGCGCGGGCACGGTGCTGCTGGTGGAGGACGAGCCGTCGATGCGGCTGCTGATGGCCGAGGTGCTGCGCGAGCAGGGCCTGGAGGTGCGCGAGGCCGACCACGGCGCCGCCGGCCTGCGCATCCTGCAGTCGGATGCCGTCGTCGATCTGGTGGTGACCGACATCGGCCTGCCCGGCGGCATGAACGGGCGCCAGATGATCGAGGCGGCCCGGCCGTCGCGCCCGCACCTGAAGGTGCTCTACGTCACCGGCTATGCCGAGAGCGCCGTCGTCGGCGAGGGCCTGCTCACGCCCCACGACCAGCTGCTGACCAAGCCCTTCGCGCTCGACGCCTTCGCCGCGCGCGTCGGCGCCATGACCGGCCGGCGGTAGGAAGAAGAAGGCGGCAGGGGAGAAGGCGAGGGGCGGGAGGGAGAGGGAGTCGAACCCGCCCGGCGACGCGTGGCGCCACCCACCGGGTTTGAAGCCCGGCCGCCCCACCGGGGACGCTTCCCTCCCGTAGATCTATGGCACGGGTCGCCTGTCTGCAGTGTCCGCGCCGCCGAACAGCACCGTGTCGGGCCGCAGCAGGTGCTGGTCCTTCACGCGCCGCGTGTAGCCGATGCGGTCGAAGAACTCGAGCAGCTGGATCGCGCGCTTGCGGCCCAGGCCGGTCGCGTCGCGGAAACTCGCCGCCTGCAGGCCGGCCGGATTCTGCAGGCAATCGCGCGCCAGTGCCGCCAACCGCTCGATCGTCCCTGCGGGGTAGTAGAGATCCTTGACGACCTGGAAGGTCTGGCCGCGCCGCGCCAGGCTGGCGAGCGTCTGGCGCACCACGGGCTCGGTGGCGCCGCCGTCGCGGGCCAGGTCGCGCACCCAGGGCGGGTCGAAGCCGCCGTCGGCCAGCGCCGGCAGCAGCTTCTGCGCCAGGCGCTCCTCGGCGGCGCCGAGCACCGCCGCGTGCGCGGGCAGGTGCAGCCAGTGGCCGCTGCGCGCGATGCGGCCGTCCCGCAGCAAGGTCTCGATCGCGTGGCGCCACGGCGCGTCGTCCACGCGCGGCGCGGCCAGGCGCTTCAGGCGCCGCGCGTCGGGGCCGACCTCGTCGGGCGTCGCGCGATGGAAGGCGTCGAGCCGCTCGACGACATGCCCTTGCAGGGCCTCGGCGTGCGCGCCGGCGATGGCGGCGCGCTCCAGGCGCACCGCGTCGGCGGGCAGCGGCAGCAGCGCGTCGGGACGCAGCGCGAGGATGCGCGACAGCCGCGCGGTGTCGAGGCCGGCCGGCGTGGCGTCGAGCAGGGCGGCGACGCGCGCGGCCCGGTCGTCGACGCGCCAGGCCGCGAGCTGCGCCAGGCGCTGCGGCGTGCGCCGGTAGCGCACCGGCGCGAACGGATCGAGCACGCGCACGCCGGCGACGGTGCGCGTGGCCGAGGCGTCGCGCAGCACGCCGCGGTCGCCGTGCCAGGCGCTCAGCGGCTCGCGCAGCACCAGCTGGGCCAGGGCGGTCTCGCCCGGTGCCACCGCGTCGCGGTCGAGCAGGGCGACCGAGGCCAGGACGTCGCTCGCGCCCAGGTGCGCATGCACGGGCGTGCCCGAGCGCAGCGCGCGCGGCTCGCCGGGCCAGAGCGTCAGTTCGACGTCGATGCGCGAGGTCGCCAGCGCGATGCCGGGATCGCAGACCCACTGGCCGCGCCGCACCTCGTCCTTCGCCACGCCGGCCAGCGCCAGGGCGCAGCGCTGGCCGGCGTGCGCGCGCTCGGCCGGCATGTTCTGCGCGTGGATGCCGCGCACCCGCACCCGGCGCTCGCCGGGCATCAGCACCAGCTCGTCGCCGACGGCGACCCGCCCGGCCACCGCCGAGCCGGTCACCACCGTGCCGACGCCCGGGAGCGTGAAGGCGCGGTCCACCGCCATGCGGAAGGCCAGGGCCTCGTCCTGCGAACGCGTCTCGCGCGCCGCGTCGACCAGGTGCGCGCGCAGGGCGTCGAGCCCCTCGCCGGTGGTCGCCGACAGCGGGAAGACCGGCGCGCCGGCCAGCGGCGTCGGCGCCAGCAGGGCGTCGATCTCGGCGCGCACCCGCGCCAGCCGGGCGGGGCGCTCGGCGGCGTCGACGCGGTCGATCTTGGTCAGCGCGACGCTGCCGCGCGGCAGGCCCAGCAGCGCCATCACGGCCAGGTGCTCGCGCGTCTGCGGCATCACGCCGTCGTCGGCCGCCACCACCAGCAGCGCGTGGTCGATGCCGGTGGCGCCGGCGAGCATGGTGTGCAGCAGGCGCTCGTGGCCGGGCACGTCGACGAAGCCGAGCGTCGGTGCGTCGTCGTCCGCGCGCAGGTAGGCGTAGCCCAGCTCGATGGAGATGCCGCGGCGCTTCTCCTCGGGCAGGCGGTCGGTGTCGACGCCGGTGAGGGCGCGCACCAGCGTGGTCTTGCCGTGGTCGATGTGGCCGGCGGTGCCGATGATCACGCCAGGCGTTCCTTCAGGGCGCCCAGCTGGTCCGCGAAGGCGGCACGGTCGTGGTCCTCCAGGCAGCGCAGGTCGAGCAGCAGGCGGTCGTCGGCGATGCGGCCGATCACCGGGCGCGGCAGGCCGCGCAGCGCCGTGGCCAGGGCGTCGAGCGCGCCGCCCACGCCCTTGCGCGCGACGCCCGCCGGCGCCAGCGCCAGCCCGGCCGAGGCCAGGCGCTCGACCGGCAGCGAGCCCGAGCCGATCTGTCCCTGCAGCGCCATCACCTCGACCGTGAAGCGCGGCGCGACGGCGGCGGCGACCCGCGGCCGCAGCGCCTCGGCCGTCGCGACGATGGCCGCGACCGGCCGCGTCAGCAGGCGCAGCGTCGGCAGGTCGTGCACCAGGCGCTCGGGCCGCAGGTAGAGCGACAGCGTCGCCTCCAGTGCGGCCAGCGGCAGCTTGCTCATGCGCAGCGCGCGCTTGAGCGGGTACTGGCGGATGCGCCCGACGGCGGCCCTGCTGCCGACGATCAGCCCGGCCTGCGGGCCGCCGAGCAGCTTGTCGCCGGAGAAGGTGACGACGTCGCAGCCGGCGGCGATCATCTCCTGCGGCAGGGGCTCGCGCGGCAGGCCGTGGTGCGCCAGGTCGACCAGCGAGCCGCTGCCCAGGTCGGTGGCCAGCGGCACGCCGCGCGCGTGCGCGATCGGCGCCAGCACGGCCTCGCCGACGGCGGCGGTGAAGCCCTGGACCTCGTAGTTGCTGGTGTGCACCTTCATCACCAGCGCGGTGTGCTTGCCGATGGCGCGCTCGTAGTCGGCCGGGTGCGTGCGGTTGGTGGTGCCGACCTCGACCAGGCGCGCGCCGGCGGCGGCCATCACGTCGGGCATGCGGAAGGCCCCGCCGATCTCGACCAGCTCGCCGCGCGAGACGATCGCCTCGCGCCCGTGCGCCAAGGCGCCGATGGTCAGCAGCACGGCGGCGGCGTTGTTGTTGACCACCGTGGCGGCCTCGGCGCCGGTCAGGGTGCACAGCAGCTCCTCGACCAGCGAATCGCGGTCGCCCCGGCCGCCGGTCGCGAGGTCGTACTCGAGGTTGTTGGGCGCCGCCATCAGCGTCATGAGCCGCTGCAGGGCGGCGTCGGCCAGCACGGCGCGGCCGAGGTTGGTGTGGATGACGGTGCCGGTGAGGTTGAACACCGGCCGCATGCGCGGCGCGAGGCGCGCGTCGATGCGCGCGGCGAGGGCGGCGGCGAGCGCCTCGGGCGCGACCTCGGCGATGCCGAGCGCGCCGGCCAGGGCGCGAGTGCGCAGGACGTCGAGCAGGGCGCGGGCCTCGGTGGCGACGCGGGTGTGGCCGTGTTCGGCCAGCAGTCCGGGCACGCCGGGGGCGCGCAGCAGGCGATCGACGGACGGCAGATCCTGGGGTCTCGCCTGGGAGCCGTGGACCACGGACTCGTCGGGCGCCGCCATCAAACGTCCCCGCCGTCGCCGGTCGTCTCGGCGTCGCCGAAGAGCAGCATCAGGTTGTGGCCGCTGCGCTCGAAGCCGGCGTCGGCCACCAGCAGGTCCAGCGCCACGCTGGCCAGGTCGTCGGCCACGGGCTCGACCTCGTGGTCCTTCTCCATCGACACCAGCTTCAGGTAGTGGCCGCAGGTGTCGCAGCACTCGGCCCTGACGGCGCCGGCGCGTGCGCCGGTGGCGGGCGTCTCCACGCCCTCGTGCGCGGGGGCGAGCGCCTCGTAGTGGATGCCCTTGGTGCTCTCGCAGTGGGCGCACTTGACGCGCACGTAGTGCCACTGCGTGCCGCACAGCGCGCAGTGCAGGTAGCGGAAGCCGGCGTCGTCGGCGCCGATGCGGATGACCGAGGCCGTCGGCGGGCTGCCGCAGCACGGGCACTGGGTGGCGGGCTCGGTGTGGCCGAAGACGCGCTCGCCGTGGACGTCGGCGGTCTGCAGGGCCAGCTGGGTCCAGTAGACCTGCAGGCCGGCGGCGATCAGCGGCGCGGCGGCCAGGTCGAGGCCGAGGGTGTGGCGCTTGAGCAGGCGGTCGGCCTGGTCCTCGAGCCAGTCGTCGGCGCTGTCGATCGTGCGCTCGACGGTCGCGCGCGCCGGGCTGTCGGGCAGCCGGTCCTGCACCAGGCCGAGCAGGCGGCGCAGCCCGGCGCGCCAGAGCGGATCGCGCGGCCAGCCGAAGGCCGGCACCGGGGGCTTGAGCGCCTTGGCGGCGGCGGCGCAGGCCTCGCCGTCGGGCAGGGCGACGTCCGCGAAGTCCTGCAGCACCTGATGCTGGGCCGAGGCCAGGTCGGCGATGAACAGCAGGTAGTCGCGCATGGCGTGCGACGCGGCGAGTTGGCGCAGGCGCAGCTGCCGGTCGGAGAACACCAGCGCGCGCTGCGGCAGGCGCAGGAAGGGCATCTGCCGCCCGGCCTGCAGCGCGATCTCCTCGGCCGAGAGGACGCGCGTGGTGTAGGCCGGTCGCGGGGGGGCGGCACCCGGGGCGGTGCCGCCGGCGGAGGGACGGTCGTCGTGGTCGTTGCGGGTCATCGGGCGATTATTCGCCGCGCGTCATCTTCCGGTGCCACAGCGGGTGATTGAGCTTCGCCCAGCCCTCGGTCACCGTGCCGCGCGTCATGGCGCGCATCGTGCCCTTGATCCAGATCGCGGCGTAGATGTGCGTCATCACCGAGACCACCAGCACGAAGGCCGAAGCGGCATGCACCAGCACGGCGATGCGCCGCAGGGTGATCGGGAAGAAGTGCGCGAACCACGGACTCCAGAACATGAAGCCCGTGACCAGCAGCAGCAGCAGGCTGACGGCGAAGGCCCAGAACACCAGCTTCTGGCCGGCGTTGTACTTGCCCACGGCCGGCATGCCTTCCTTGTTGCCCTTGAGCATCTCCGGCGCCTTCACGAGCCACTCGCGGTCGGCGCGGTCGAGCACGTTCTCGCGCCACATCGTGAAGAACAGGAACGCGAAGCCCGCCACCATGCCCAGTCCGAAGAAGGGGTGCAGGATGCGCGTCCACTGGCCGCCGCCGAAGAAGGCGGTGAAGAAGAACAGCGAGGGATGGAAGAACGCCAGGCCCGAGAGCGCGGCGGCGATGAACATGAGCACCACGTACCAGTGGTTCATGCGCGTGGCGTCGCGGTAGCGGCGCAGGTAGCGGACGGTCGACATCGCGGGGCTCCTGGTTCAGACGCGGGGCGGCGGGGACGCGGGATCGTGCGCCGTCCGCACGGGCGGCACGGACGACGGCGGTGCCTGGCCCGGGGTCGGCGGCGCCTCGATGATCTCGGCCTTGACGCCGTGGCCGTCCTCGTCCTCGTCGCTGGCGCCTTCCTTGGCCTCCACCGGGCCGACCTTCATGTAGTGGAAGAAGCTGCCCACCACCGTGCCGACCATCGCCAGCACCGCCAGCGGCTTGGCCACGCCCTTCCACAGCGACACCAGCGGGCTGATGTGCGGATCCTGGGGCAGGTTGCTGTAGAGGCCGGGGCGGTCGGCGTGCTGCAGCACGTACATGACGTGCGTGCCGCCGACGCCGGCCGGGTCGTAGGTGCCGGCGTTCTTGAAGCCGCGCTCCTTGAGGTCGACGATGCGCTCGTCGGCGTACTGGTGCATGGCCTCCTTGGTGCCGAAGTGGATGGCGCCGGTCGGGCAGGCCTTCACGCAGGCCGGCTCCAGGCCCACGGTGACGCGGTCGGAGCACAGCGAGCACTTGTAGGCGCGGTTGTCGGTCTTGCTGATGCGCGGCACGTTGAACGGGCAGCCCGTCACGCAGTTGCCGCAGCCCACGCAGTTCTCGCTGATGAAGTCGACGATGCCGTTGCTGTACTTGACGATGGCGCCGGGCGCCGGGCAGGCCTTGAGGCAGCCCGGGTCCTCGCAGTGCATGCAGCCGTCCTTGCGGATCAGCCATTCGAGGTGGCCGGGCTCGGGCTCGACCTCCGCGAAGCGCATCACCGTCCAGGAGTCCGGCGTCAGGTCGTTGGGGTTGTTGTAGGTGCCGGTGTTGACACCCACCTCGTCGCGCAGGTCGTTCCACTGCATGCACGCCACCTGGCAGGCCTTGCAGCCGATGCAGGCGGACACGTCGATCAGCTTGGCGACCTCCTGCACCTGCGGGCGGTGGCGGGCGTCGGGCGGCTGCACGGTGGTGGCCGAGCGCGCCGCGATGTCGAGGGACTGGAGTGATGACATCTCAGAGGGCCTTTTCAGAAATGCCGTGGAACCGGCTTTGCCGGGCCACCGGCATTGCCCCCTGCAAGGGGGTTGGCGAAGCGACACGCAGTGCGCGAAGACTGGGGGTGTGCTTCATTTCAGGCCTTCTCAATGTTCACGGTGAAGGACTTGTATTCCGGCGTCTGGGTGTTGGCATCGCCGACGACGGGCGTCAGCGTGTTCACCAGGAAGCCCGGCTTGGTGAGGCCGATGAAGCCCCAGTGGTTGGGCAGGCCGACCGTATGCACGGTCTGCCCCTGCACCTGCAGCGCCTGGATGCGTCGCGTGACCAGCGCCACGGCCTTGATGTAGCCGCGCTTGCTGCTCACCTTGACCAGCGAGCCGTTAGCGATGCCCTTCTCCTCGGCCAGCTCGACGCCGATCTCGACGAACTGCTGCGGCTGGATGATGGCGTTGGAACGCACGTTCTTGGTCCAGTAGTGGAAGTGCTCGGTGAGCCGGTAGCTGGTGGCCACGTACGGGAAGTCCTTGGGCACGCCCAGCATCTCCAGGTCGCCCTGGAACACCCGCGCGGCCGGGTTGGCGCGCGCCACCGGGTTGTTCGGGTGCATCGGGTTGTTCACCAGCGGCGACTCGAAGGGCTCGTAGTGCTCCGGCAGCGGCCCCTCGGCCATGCCGGTGGGCGCGAACAGGCGCGCCACGCCCTCGGCCGTGAAGATGAACGGCCGCACCGCGTCGGCTTCCATCGGATTGGCGTCCGGGCGGATGTCGGGGATGTCCGAGCCGGCCCACTTGGTGCCGTCCCACTTCACCAGCATGCGGCTGGCGATCCACGGCTGGCCGGTCCTGGGGTCGACCGAGGCGGCGTTGTAGAGCACGCGCCGGTTGGCCGGCCAGGCCCACGACCAGTTCAGCGCCTGGCCGACGCCGTAGGGGTCGGAGTTGTCGCGCCGCGCCATCTGGTTGCCGGCCTGCGTCCAGGCACCGGAATAGACCCAGCAGCCCGAGGAGGTGCTGCCGTCGTCGCGCAGCAGCCCGAAGCCCGGCAACTGCTCGCCGGCCTTGGCCAGCACCTTGGTCGGGTCCTTCGGATCGACCAGGTCGACCAGCGCCTTGCCGTTGTATTCCATCGCCAGCTCCTGGGGGGAGGGGGCGTGCGGAATCTTGTAGGGCCAGCTCAGGTTGACGATCGGATCGGGGAAGGCGCCGCCGTCCTTCGCGTAGGCCGCGCGGATGCGGTTGAAGATGCCCGCGACGATCTCGATGTCGCCCATCGCCTCGCCCGGCGGCTCGGCGCCCTTCCAGTGCCACTGCAGCCAGCGCGTGGAGTTGGTCAGCGAGCCTTCCTCCTCCGCGAAGCAGGTCGAGGGCAGGCGGAAGACGGTGGTCTGGATGTCGGCCGGCTTGACGTCGTTGTACTCGCCGTAGTTCTTCCAGAACTCGCTCGTCTCGGTCACCAGCGGATCGATGGTGACCAGGAACTTGAGCCTGGACAGACCCGCGACCGTCTTGTGCTTGTTCGGGAACGAGGCGACCGGGTTGAAGCCCTGGCAGATGTAGCCGTTGATCAGGCCCTTGTTCATCAGCTCGAAGGCCTGCAGCACGTCGTAGAGCTTGTCGAGCTTGGGCAGGTAGTGGAAGGCCCAGTCGTTCTCCGCCGTCGCGGCGTTGCCCCACCAGGCCTTCTGCAGGCTGACGAAGAACTTGGGGTAGTTCTGCCAGTAGCTCATCTGGTTGGGACGCAGCGGCTTGAGCGCGCGGGTCTTGTAGTAGTCGGGCAGCGTCTGCTCGCCCTCGCGCGCCAGCGACAGGTAGCCTGGCAGCGAGTTCGACAGCAGCCCCAGGTCGGTCAGGCCCTGGATGTTGCTGTGGCCGCGCAGGGCGTTCATGCCGCCGCCCATCACGCCGATGTTGCCCAGCAGCAGCTGCATGATCGCGCCGGTGCGGATGATCTGCGAGCCCTGGCTGTGCTGCGTCCAGCCGAGCGCGTACATCACCGTCATGGTGCGCCCGGGCACGGCGGTGCTGGCGATGTACTCGCAGACCTTGAGGAACTTGTCCTGGGGGGTGCCGGTGATCTTGCTCACCACCTCGGGCGTGTAGCGCGCGTAGTGGCGCTTCATCACCTGCAGCACGCACTGCGGGTCCTGCATCGTCATGTCGACGCGGGCCATGCCCTGCTCGTCGAGCGCGTAGCCCCAGGACTTGGCGTCGTACTTGCGGTTGTTCGCGTCGTAGCCGCTGAACAGGCCGTCCTCGAACTTGTAGTCAGGTCCGACGATGAACGGCGCGTTGGTGTAGTGCCGCACGTACTCGGTCTGGATCTTGTCGTTGCTCAGAAGGTAGTTGAGCACCCCCGAGAGGAACGCGATGTCCGAGCCGGCGCGCACCGGCGCGTAGTAGTCCGCCATGGCGGCCGAGCGCGTGAAGCGCGGGTCGACCACCACCAGGCGGGCCTTGTTGTGCTTCTTCGCCTCGATCACCCACTTGAAGCCGCACGGATGCGCCTCCGCGGCGTTGCCACCCATGATGAGCACGACATCCGCATGCTGGATGTCCTGCCAATGGTTGGTCATCGCGCCTCTGCCGAACGTCGGGGCCAGACTGGCCACCGTCGGTCCGTGTCAAACGCGGGCCTGGTTGTCGAAGACCAGCATCCCCAGCGAGCGGAATGCCTTGTGCGTGATGTAGCCGGTCTCGTTGGAGGAGGCCGACGCGGCCAGCATGCCGGAGGTGGTCCAGCGGTTGACGATCTTGCCGTCGGCGCTGGTGCGCTGGAAGTTGGCGTCGCGGTCGTCCTTGAGCAGCTTGGCGATGCGCTCGAAGGCGCTGTCCCAGCTGATGCGCTTCCACTCGTTGCTGCCCGCCTCGCGCACCTCGGGGAACTTCAGGCGGTTGGGGCTGTGCACGAAGTCGAGCAGGCCGGCGCCCTTGGGGCACAGCGTGCCGCGGTTGACCGGATGGTCCGGGTCGCCCTCGATGTGCAGGATGGCCGGGACGACGTTCTTCGCGTTGTCTCCCAGGCTGTACATGAGCAGGCCGCAGCCGACCGAGCAGTACGGGCAGGTGTTGCGCGTCTCGGTGGTGCGGGCCAGCTTGAAGCTGCGCGTCTCGGCCAGCGCGGCGGCCGGCGAGAAGCCGAGCGCCGCGATGCTGGAGCCGACCAGGCCGGCGCCGCTGACGCGGAAGAACTGGCGGCGACTCATGTCCATAGGGACACCTCCGCCGGACGAGGGTTGTGGTGCTTCATCGTGACTCTTCTCGTGTGAGGGGAACAAGCGAACGGAACGGAAACGGATCGTGCCTGCGACGGTGCCGCCGACGGGACGCCTGGGCGACCCGGTCGGCCGGCGCGGCCTCAGGGCTTGGGGGCGTCGGACGGGGCGGGGCGGCCGTCGCCGCCGGTCGGGGCGGTGGCGTTGCCGGTGGGCGGCGGCGTCACGTTGGCGCTCGGGGTCACGCCGCCGATGGCGGTGCCGCCCTCGCCGGGACCCTCGCGGGAGCCCGACTTGGCCACCGTGTCGCCCGAGGGCGCGGCCTTGATGCCGGCCGGATAGCCCGCCGACGGCGCTCCGCCCGAGGCGGCGGTCGGTCCGACGGACGCGCCGCCGGCCGACGGCGCGGGCGGCGAGGAGGGCTTGCGGTCGCAGCCCGCGAGGGCCGCCAGCGCGGCCAGCGACAGGGCGGCCAGGACGGCGCCGGGGGTTCGGGAAATCGTGTGTCGTGGGGTCAAGGTTGCACTCCTTGCGCACGGCGTGGAAGCCCGCCATGCAGATTTTGAAACAGTCTAGCGACAGGTCCTTATCCCTGTCTCGCGATCAACCCGGAACCGCCCGGCCCTTTGCCCCTCGGCTATCGTGGGCGCGATGAACCCCTCCCTCCGTCTCGGTTGGCGCACGCTGTGGCGCGACCTGCGCGCCGGCGAACTGCGCCTGCTCATCGTGGCCGTCGTGCTGGCCGTGGCGGCGCTGACCGCCGTCGGCTTCTTCGCCGACCGGCTCAAGGGCGGCCTGCAGCGCGACGCCCGCCAGCTGCTGGGCGGCGACGCCGTGCTGGTCACCGACAGCGCGACGCCCGCCGCCTTCACCGCGCGGGCCGGCACGCTGGGGCTGGAGGGCGCCATGACCTACGGCTTCCCGACCATGGCGCGCGCCACCGACGCCCAGGGCGGGGCCAGCAAGCTGGTGTCGCTCAAGGCCGTCGCCGCCGGCTATCCGCTGCGCGGCACCTTGCTGACCGCCACGGCGGCCGACGCCCCCGGCCAGGCCACGCGCGACGTCCCGGCCCCCGGCGAGGCCTGGGTCGACGCCTCGCTGCTCGACGCCCTGGGCCTGCGCGTGGGCGATCCGCTGCTGCTGGGCGACGCCAGCCTGCGCGTCGCGCGCGTGATCGTGCTGGAGCCCGACCGTGGCGGCGGCTTCATGAGCTTCTCGCCGCGCGTGATGCTCAACCAGGCCGACGTGGCGCGCACCGCGCTGGTCCAGCCGGCCAGCCGCGTGACCTACCGCTTCGCCGTCGCCGGGCCGGACGCCGCCGTCCGGACCTTCACCCAGGCCACCGAGGCCGAACTGAAGAAGGGCGGGCTGCGCGGCGCGCGGCTCGAGTCCTTCGAGAGCGGCCGCCCGGAGATGCGCCAGACGCTCGACCGGGCCGAGAAATTCCTCAACCTCGTGGCGCTGCTGGCCGCCCTGCTGAGCGCCGTGGCGGTGGCGCTGGCCGCGCGCGGCTTCGCGGCCAGCCACCTCGACGACTGCGCCATGCTGCGCGTGCTCGGCCAGAGCCAGCGCACCATCGCCGGCGCCTATGCCTTCGAGTTCGCGCTCGTCGGCCTGGGCGCCAGCGCGCTGGGCGTGGCGATCGGCTTCGCCGTCCACTACGCCTTCGTGCTGCTGCTCGCCGGCCTGGTCGAGACGGCGCTGCCCGCGCCGACCCTGCGACCGGCCGCCTTCGGCATCGGCATGGGGCTGACGCTGCTGTTCACCTTCGGTCTGCCGCCGGTGCTGCAGCTCGCCCGGGTGCCGCCGCTGCGCGTCATCCGGCGCGACGTCGGCGGGCTCAAGCCGGCCTCGCTGGCGGTGCTGGGCGTGGGCGCGCTGGGCTTCGTCGCGTTGCTGCTGGCGGCCAGCAGCGACCTGAAGCTGGGGCTGATCGCCGTCGGCGGCTTCGCCGGCGCGGTGGCGGTGTTCGCGCTGCTGAGCTGGGTGGCGGTCAAGGTGCTGCGCCGCGCCGTCAACGAGGCCACCGCGCCGCGCTGGCTGGTGCTGGCGACGCGGCAGATCTCGGCCCGGCCGGCCTACGCGGTGGTGCAGGTCAGCGCGCTGGCGGTCGGCCTGCTGGCCCTGGTGCTGCTGGTGCTGCTGCGCACCGACCTGGTCGCCAGCTGGCGCCAGGCGACGCCGCCGGACGCGCCCAACCGCTTCGTCATCAACGTCATGCCCGACCAGAGCGAGGCCTTCCAGCAGTCGCTGCGCGACGGCGGCGTCAGGGGCTTCGACTGGTATCCGATGATCCGCGGCCGGCTGGTGGCCATCAACGGCCGCGCGGTCGGCCCCGACGACTACGCCGAGGACCGCGCCAAGCGCCTGGTCGACCGCGAGTTCAACCTCAGCAACAGCGCCGAGGCGCCGCCGCACAACCAGATCGCGGCCGGCGCCTGGACGACCGGCGCGCCCGGCGAGGTCAGCGTCGAGGACGGCCTGGCCGAGACCCTGGGCCTGAAGCTGGGCGACACCCTGCGCTTCGACATCGGGGGCACGCCCAACGAGTCGCGCATCACCTCGCTGCGCAAGGTCGACTGGGGCTCGCTGCATGCCAACTTCTTCGTCATGTACACGACCGCGAAGCTGGCCGACGACATCCCGGTGACCTACATGGGCGCCTTCCGCGCGCCGGAGACCCAGGGCTTCGACAACGCCTTGGTGCGCGCCTACCCGAACGTGACCAACGTCGACATGAGCGCCACCATCGGCCAGGTCCAGCGCGTGCTCGACCAGGTGATCCGGGCGGTCGAGTTCCTGTTCGGCTTCACGCTGGCGGCCGGGCTGGTGGTGCTGTTCGCCGCCGTCACCGCCACGCGCGAGGAGCGGGCGCGGGAATTCGCCGTGATGCGCGCCGTCGGCGCCCGCGCCAGCCTGCTGCGGCAGGTGCAGCGCGCCGAGCTGGCGGGCGTCGGCCTGCTGGCGGGCTTCCTGGCGAGCATCGCCGCCTCGGCCATCGGCTGGGGGCTGGCGCGCTACGTCTTCGACTTCGCCTGGACGGCCTCGCCGCTGGTGCCGGTCGCCGGCGCGCTGGCCGGTGCCGTGCTGGCGCTCGCCGCCGGCTGGTGGGGCCTGCGCGACATCCTGCGCCGCCCCGTGGTGGAAACCCTGCGCAGGGGATGATCGACGTCATGCAGATCCAGGACAAACCGCCGTTCGACACGCCCTTCGAATGGATCGGGGGCGAGGAGCGGGTGAGGGCGCTGGTCGACCGCTTCTACGACCTGATGGAGCTGGAGCCGGCCTACGCGCGCTTGCGCGCGGTGCATGGCACGACGCTGGAGAACGCGCGGCAGCGCCTGTTCTGGTTCCTGTGCGGCTGGCTGGGCGGGCCGCAGCACTACACCGACCGCTTCGGCCACCCGATGCTGCGCGCGCGCCACCTGCCGCGCAGCATCGGCGGCCACGCGATCGGCATCCGCGAGCGCGACGAATGGCTCGCCTGCATGGACCAGGCGATGGGCGACATCGCCGTCGACCCGCCATTGCGCGAGCGTCTGCGCGGCTCGTTCTTCCAGACGGCGGACTGGATGCGGACCTGAGGTCCCGACCGGGCCGGCGCTAGCGCTTGACGGGCGCCAGCAGCACGACCAGCGCCCCGGCACCGCCCTCGGCCGGCTTGGCCTGCACGAAGGCCAGCACCTCGTTCTTCTGGATCAGCCAGCGCTGGGTCTTGGTCTTGAGCACCGGCTGCTTGCCGGGCGACCCGAGCCCCTTGCCGTGGACCACGCGCACGCAGCGCACGCCCTGGCGGTTGGCGGTGCGGATGAAGGCGCCCAGGGCCTCGCGCGCCTCGTCGCTGCGCATGCCGTGCAGGTCGAGCTGCTGCTGGATCGTCCACTCGCCCGCGCGCAGGCGCCGTGTGATCTCGGTGCCGATGCCCGGGCGGCGGAAGCTCATGGCGTCGTCGACGTCGAGCAACGTCTCGACGTCGAACTCGTCGGAGAGCGACTCGCGCAGCACGCGCTGCTCGTCGAGCTGGTGCTGCACGGGGATCGGCGGCGGCGGCGCGGGCGCCAGCGGCACCGGGGCGACGCGGCGCAGCGGCTGCGTGGCGCCGACGGCGCGGTTGAACAGGTCGCGCTCGCTGGTCCGGCGGCGCTCGGCCTCGGTGCGGGCGGCGGCCTCGGTGGCCTCGCGCTCGCGCGCCTCGGCCAGGGCACGCTGCACGCCCTTGAGGTCGGACAGGCTCTTGAGGCCCGCCGGCTTCGGCGGGGGTCGGGGAGCGGAAGGCATCAGAGCAGTCCTTTCTGCGCCATCGACAGCGTGCGGCCGGCGCCGACGACGACGTGGTCGAGCACGCGCACGTCGACCAGCGCCAGCGCGCCCTGCAGGGTGCGCGTGAGCGCCTCGTCGGCGCGCGAGGGCGCGACGTCGCCGCTCGGGTGGTTGTGGGCCAGCACCACGGCGGCGGCATGGTGGTGCAGGGCGCGCACCACCACCTCGCGTGGGTAGACGCTGGTCTGCGTCAGCGTGCCGCGGAACAGTTCCTCCAGCGCGATCAGCCGGTGCTGCGCGTCCAGGAACAGCACCGCGAAGACCTCGTGCGGGCGGTCGCCCAGGTGCAGCTGCAGGTACTGGCCGACGGCGTCGGGCGAATCGAAGACGGCGCGCGCCCGGAGCTGCTCGGCCAGGGCGCGGCGGGCGAGTTCGAGCACGGCGGCGAGCTCGGCGCGCTTGGCGGTGCCGCCCAGGCCCTTGACGGCCTTGAGGTCGTCCAGGCTGGCGCGCAGCAGGCCGGCGAGGCCGCCGAAGCGCTCGAGCACCTCGTGGGCCAGCTGCAGCACGTTCTTGCCCGGCAATCCGGTGCGCAGCAGCAGCGCCAGCAGTTCGGCATCGCCCAGCGCGGCGGCGCCGCGCGCGACGAGCTTCTCGCGCGGGCGCATGCCCGGCGGCAGGTCCTTGAAAGTCATTGCGACGGCAGGCACGGAAGCGGCTCCCTAAAATCGGTCGGTTCAGTTTATAGGGACACCCATCTTGTCTTCGTCCACCACTTCCGCGGTCGTCACCCCCGGTTCCTTCCTCACGCTGCACTACCGGCTGGCCGGCCCGGCGGGCGACATCATCAACACCTTCGCCGACAAGCCCGCCACGCTGTCGCTGGGCACCGGCGAGCTGTCGCCGGCCGTCGAGCAGCGCCTGCTGGGCCTGGCCGAGGGCACGCACACCAGTTTCGACCTGCCCGCGGGCGCGGCCTTCGGCGAGCGCAACCCGGAGATGCTGCAATGGGTGGCGCGCACGCTGCTCGCCCGCTTGGGCGACCCCGACGAGCGCTACGCCGTCGGCGACGTGGTCCAGTTCCCGACGCCCGACGGCCAGGGCAGCTACGCGGGCGCGGTCGTCGCGTCCAACGACAGCGCGGTGCAGTTCGACTTCAACCACCCGCTCGCCGGCCAGCCGGTCACCTTCGAAGTCGAACTGATCGGCGTGCTCTGATGGCGATCGACGACATCCTCCTCGCCGAGCCGCGCGGCTTCTGCGCCGGCGTCGACCGCGCCATCGAGATCGTGGAGCGGGCGCTGGTCAAGTTCGGCGCGCCGATCTACGTGCGCCACGAGATCGTCCACAACACCTTCGTCGTCGACGACCTCAAGGCCAAGGGCGCGATCTTCATCGAGGACCTGGCCGACGTGCCGCCCGGCGCGACGCTGGTCTTCAGCGCCCACGGCGTGAGCAAGGCGGTGCAGGCCGAGGCCCGCGCGCGCGGCTTCGACATCTTCGACGCCACCTGCCCGCTGGTCACCAAGGTCCACGTCGAGGTCGCCAAGCTGGCGCGCGAGGGCTACGAGTTCATCATGATCGGCCACAAGGGCCATCCCGAGGTCGAGGGCACCATGGGCCAGCTCGCCAGCGGCATCCACCTGGTGGAGGACGTGGCCGACGTGGCGCGCGTGGCGCCGGCGCAGCGCGAGAAGCTGGCGGTGGTGACGCAGACCACGCTGTCGGTGGACGACGCCGCCGAGATCGCCCGCGCCGTGCGCGAGCGCTTTCCGCTGGTGCGCGAGCCCAAGCACCAGGACATCTGCTACGCCACGCAGAACCGTCAGGACGCGGTCAAGGTCATGAGCCCGAACGTCGACATCGTGATCGTGGTGGGCAGCCCGACGAGCTCCAACAGCAACCGCCTGCGCGAGCTGGCCGAGCGCCTGGGCACCGAGAGCCACATGGTCGACTCGGCCGCCGAGCTGCGGCCCGAATGGTTCGAGGGCAAGACGCGCGTGGGCCTCACGGCCGGTGCCTCGGCGCCCGAGGTGCTGGTGCGCGAGGTCATCGACCGGCTCAAGGCGCTGGGCGCGGTGTCGGTGCGCACCATGGACGGTGTCAAGGAGACACTGAAGTTCCCGCTGCCCAAGGGCCTGAAGATCGAGGACGTGGGCGGTGCCGAGGCATCCCCGGACGCGTCTGCCACGCCCGATGCGCCCGGCCGTGCCTGAGGCCGACGCCGGGGCCGCGCCCGCCATCGACTGGCGCTCCGAGATCGAATGCGCCGCCGCGCGGCTCGACGCGCACCGCGCGCGCCACGGCGCCTTCGTGCGCGAGACCCCGCTGTGGAAACTGCCGGCCGAGGCCTTCGGATCGCCCGCCGCGCTCGCCGACGCCGATGTCGAGGTCTGGCTCAAGCTCGAACATCTCCAGGCCGGCGGCAGCTTCAAGGCGCGCGGCATGATGAACCGGCTGCTGGCCGGACCGATCCCTGCGAGCGGCGTCGTCGTCGCCTCGGGCGGCAACGCCGGGATCGCCACGGCCGCCGCGGCGCGGGCGCTGGGCGTGCCGTGCGAGGTGTTCGTGCCCGGCGTCTCGCCCGAGGCCAAGCGCGCCCGCCTGCGCGCGCTCGGCGCCCGGGTCACCGTCGTGGGCGAGGCCTATGCCGACGCGCTCGCCGCCTGCCTGGAACGCCAGCGCGAGAGCGGGGCGCTGCTCACCCACGCCTACGACCAGCGCGAGGTGGTGGCCGGCGCCGGCACGCTCGGCCGCGAGATCGAGAGGCAGGGCGGCCTGCCGGACACGGTGCTGGTGAGCGTGGGCGGCGGCGGCCTGATCGGCGGGCTGGCCGGCTGGTTCGCCGGGCGCAGCCGCGTGGTCGCGCTGGAGCCCGAGGGCGCGCCGACGCTGCACCGCGCCCTGGCGGCCGGCACGCCGGTGGACGTCGAGGTCGGCGGCATCGCGGCCGACTCGCTCGGTGCCCGGCGCATCGGTGGTTTCGCCTGGGACATCGCCCGGCGTCACGTGCACGACGCGCTGCTGCTCGACGACGCGGCGATCCGCGCCGCGCAGTCGTGGCTCTGGCGCGAACTGAAGCTGGCCGTCGAGCCCGCCGCGGCGTTGCCCCTGGCGGCGCTGCGGAGCGGCGCCTGGGTGCCGCGCGCCGGCGAGCGCGTCTGCCTGATCGTCTGCGGCGCCAACGTCGACCCGGCCACGCTGGGCTGAGCGCCGACGCACGCGGCGGCGCCGGAGGAGGGCGCCGGACGCTCTCCTAGAATCGCCCGATGCTCGATATCACCCTGCTGCGCAAGGACCTGGCCTCGGCCGTGGCCCGCCTCGAAACGCGCAAGAAGAACCAGACCTTCCTCGACGTCAACGCCTTCGGCGCCCTCGAGGCCGAACGCAAGATCCTGCAGACCCGCACGGAGGAACTCCAGGCGCGTCGCAACGTCCTCAACAAGCAGATCGGTCCGCTCAAGGCGAAAGGCGAGCCGGTCGACGCGCTGATGGCCGAGGTCGGCGCGCTCAAGGCCGAGCAGGAATCGCAGGCCGCGCGGCTCGAGGCCATTCAGCCCGAGCTGCAGGCGCTGCTGCTGGCCGTGCCCAACCTGCCGCACGCGAGCGTGCCGGTGGGCGAGGACGAGCGCGGCAACGTCGAGGTGCGGCGCTGGAGCCCGCAAGGCGGTGCCGGCGCCTCGGCCGTCGCGTTGGGCTTCACGCCGCGCGACCACGTCGACCTCGGCACGCCGCTGGGGCTGGACTTCGAGATGGGCGCCAAGCTCTCCGGATCGCGCTTCAACGTCATGAAGGGACCGATCGCCCGGCTGCACCGCGCGCTCGCGCAGTTCATGCTCGACATCCAGACCGAGCGCCACGGCTACACCGAGTGCTACGTGCCCTACGTCGTCAACGCCGACTCCCTGCGCGGCACGGCGCAGCTGCCCAAGTTCGAGGGCGACCTGTTCGCCGCCAAGAAGGGCGGCCAGGAGGGCGAGCCGGTGCCCGACCACTCGGCGCTCTACCTCATCCCGACCAGCGAGGTGCCGCTGACGAACTTCGTGCGCGACGAGGTGGTGCCGGAGGCGCGCCTGCCGATCCGCCTGACCGCGCACACCCCGTGCTTCCGTTCCGAGGCGGGCAGCGCCGGGCGCGACACGCGCGGCATGATCCGCCAGCACCAGTTCGACAAGGTCGAGATGGTGCAGATCACCCATCCCGACCACAGCGACGCCGCCCTGGAGGCCATGACCGGCCACGCCGAGGCCGTGCTGCAGGCGCTGGAACTGCCCTATCGCGTGGTGCTGCTGTGCACCGGCGACATGGGCTTCGCGTCGAGCAAGACCTACGACCTGGAGGTGTGGCTGCCGGCGCAGGACACCTACCGCGAGATCAGCTCGGTCTCCAACTGCGAGGCTTTCCAGGCCCGCCGCCTGCAGGCGCGCTTCAAGAACGCCCAGGGCAAGAACGAGCTGGTCCACACGCTCAACGGCTCGGGGCTGGCGGTCGGCCGTGCCCTGGTCGCGGTGCTGGAGAACCACCAGAACGAGGACGGCTCGATCCGCGTGCCGGTGGCGTTGCGGCCCTACCTCGGCGGCCTCGACGTGCTGCGGGCCTGAGCGGCCGGACCCCGACGTCGCCGGATTTTTTATGTGCGGGTCCGTAAGAAACGCTGCGATTTGCTGCTAGAATCGAAGGCTCGACAGACACCGGAGAGGTGGCAGAGTGGTCGAATGTACCTGACTCGAAATCAGGCGTACGTGCGAACGTACCGAGGGTTCGAATCCCTCCCTCTCCTCCAGTGGCGCCTACCCAGGCGCCATTTTTTTTGCTTCCGACGCCCGGCTTTCCCGTCCGGCTTCATGAAGTCCGATTAGTCTGAGAGCGATGAATCCAATGCACTTCCCCGGGCGGATCGACAAAGGCGGCGAATCATGAAGGGCAATTCGTCCTTCGTGGGCCTTGGCAACTCGTCGTTCGCCAGCCTGACGCCCGCGCCGGCCACGGCCGACGAAGCCGAACCCTGGGTGCGGGGCGAACTCATCCGCAGCCTGATGCGTGCGGCGCGGGGCTCCTACCTGCTGGCCGCCGCGCTGATGCCGGCCATGGTGGGATTGAGCTGGGGTCACGTGCCGCGCTGGCAGCTGTTCCTGTGGCTGTGCCTGGGCATCGTCGCCACGGGTTTTCGCGTCTGGGGTGAACGCGTCTACGTTCGCGACTACGCCGACAAGGACTCGACGGCGCAGCAGGAGTACGTCGACCGCTACAGCTTCCTCTGGATGGGCAGCGCCTTCGCCTGGGGCCTGTCGATCCTGATCTTCTTCGAGCGCACGCCGATCGTGAACCAATTCATGAGCTGGCTGATCGTCGCCGGGGTCGCGACTTTCCCGCTCAACGGCCTGGCGCTCTATCCGCCGCTGCTCAAGCGCTACGTGAACGTGCTGTTCATCACCATGATGGCGGCCGTCGCCTACCGCGTGGTGCAGCTGGAGTTCATGCGGCCGCACTTCCACTACGGCTTCCTGCTGCTGCCGGTGCTGCACTGGGGATTGCTGCTGCGTTCGGGACGCCGCATCCACGAGACGGCGCGCAACAGCTTCGAATTGCTGTTCCACAACCACATCCTCATCAGTTCGCTGACGCAGCAGCGCCAGGCCGCCGTGTCGGCCGTGGCGATGAAGAACCGCTTCCTCGCCAGCGCGGCCCACGACATGCGCCAGCCCGTGCTGGCGCTGTCGCTCTACGCCGACTGGCTGCGCAACGAGCCCGAGCTGGTCGAGGAGATCGCGCCCAAGATCGTGCGCGCGACGCACGCGGTCAACGCGTTGTTCGATTCGCTGTTCGATCTGGCGCGCATCGACTCGGGCCAGGTCAAGCTGCACATCGAGCGCGTCGACGTGGCCCAACTGCTGCACGACCTCGAACTGCAGTACCGGCCGGTGGCCGAGGCCAAGGGCCTGCGCTTCCGCGTCCACACGAGTTCCGGCGTCATCCTGACCGACCCGATCCGCGTGCGCCGCATGCTGGGCAACCTGCTGGCCAACGCCATCAAGTACACGGCCGAGGGCGGCGTGCTGCTGGCGGCGCGCCAGACGCGCGACGGTTTGAGGGTGGAGGTGTGGGACACCGGCATCGGCATCGCGCGCGAGCACCTGCGCGACGTCTTCCTGGAGTTCTACAAGGTGGCCGACCACGCCGGCACGTCGGACGGCTTCGGCCTGGGCTTGGCCATCGTGGCGCGCCTGTCGCACGCCCTGGGTCATCCGGTCAGCGTGCGTTCGCGCCTGGGTCGGGGCAGCGTCTTCCGGGTCGCGTTGCACGACGCCGACGAGTCGACGGCCCAGACCCGGATCTCGGGCGCCGTCGGCTGATCGCCCGGCCGCCCCGGACCGGGCGGCCTGCGATCCTTGTCGTTACATCGAACCCGACAGCAGCCCGTGGCTGCGCGCGTGGTGCAGGGCCTGGGTGCGGCTCTTGACGCCCAGGCGCCGGAACAGGCGCCACAGGTGGACCTTCACCGTGTGTTCGCTGATCTCCAGTTCCGAAGCGATGTCGCGGTTGCTCATGCCCTTGTCGAGCATGGCGATCAGCTGGGTCTGGCGCTTGGAGAGCTTGCCGCTGGCCGCGGCCGCGACCGGCTCCTCGGCTTCGCTGTCGGCCATCAGCAGGCCGCGCAGGGCGGCGGTGAGTTCGGCCGAACTGGCCGACTTCTCGATGTATGTGTCGGCGCCGGCCTCGATGCAGGCCTCCTCCATGTCGGCCGCCGGGGAGGCCGAATACACCGCGATCGGCACGTTCGGATAGACCTCCTTGACCGCGATCACGCCCGAGCAGCCCGTGGTGTCGGGCAGCTTGAGGTCGAGGCAGAACAGGTCGGGCAGGCCGTGCTGCTTGACGGCGGCGGTCAGCTTGTCGAGCCGCTCCAGCTCCACGATGCTCTCGGCGGGCCGCAGGCGCCTCAGCACCATGACGATGGCGTCGCGCATCAGGGGGTGGTCGTCGATGACATAGATACTCATGGTCTGCTCTCTTGGTAGATGTCCCGGCCGCCTCTGCCGGCTCCGGAACGCGATTCGCCGTGGTTCAGATGCCGCCGGATGTAGTGGCAAACGTCTCCAACGCTTCGATGGTCATACGTATTGTTTCATTGTCGGCCGGTTCGAGGCGGTTGGCGAGCAAGTTCAATGCCTCGCCGCGCTGCCGCTGCAGCAACGCGATGGCCTGGCCGGCTTCCTGGGGCGTCTCGAAACCGAGGCTCTGCAGCAGCAGACGGCCCTGGGCATCGAGGAACTTGAAGTGGAAGCGGCCGTCGCGCTCGCGGTACTGCTTGAAGCTCGGCCGTGCCGCCACCTTGGCGCCCTTGGCGGCGCCGGCCTGTTTCGCCGGCTCCAGCCGGCGCAGGCCGACCGCGTGGCGCAGCTCGGCGATGAAGGGCCGCGAGATCGCGCGGGCCTTCTCGGCGCCGGCGAGCAGGATGCGCTCGATGTGCGCCGGCTCGGCCATCAGGGCCTCGTAGTGCGCGCGCAGCGGGGCGATCTCGCGGTCGACGCGCTCGAACACCACCTGCTTGGCGTCGCCCCAGCCGATGCCCTCGGCGAACGAGCGGCGCAGGGCGGCGGTCTCGTCGGCGTCGGCGAAGGCTTGGTAGAGCTGGAACAGGGCCGAGCCCTCGGTCTCCTTGGG
Source organism: Variovorax sp. PvP013 (assembly GCF_050435945.1). Lineage (NCBI taxonomy): Bacteria > Pseudomonadati > Pseudomonadota > Betaproteobacteria > Burkholderiales > Comamonadaceae > Variovorax > Variovorax sp. PvP013. Next base: position 341,328 of record NZ_JBNDLF010000003.1, on the reverse strand, counting down.
TTCGCCCGGCGCGCGCGAGTCGGTCACGATGCCGCCGATGAGCTTCTGCAGCTGGGCGCGCGGGGTGAACAGCGGAATCGTGTTGTCGTAGCTCTTGCTCATCTTCCGGCCGTCGAGGCCGGGCAGGGTGGCGACGGCGTCGTCGATCTCGGCCTCGGGCAGGGTGAAGTGGTCGCCGTAGAGGTGGTTGAAGCGCTGCGCCATGTCGCGCGCCATCTCGATGTGCTGGACCTGGTCGCGGCCCACGGGCACCTTGTGGGCGTTGAACATCAGGATGTCGGCGCCCATCAGCACCGGGTACATGAACAGGCCGGCGGTCACGTCGGCGTCCGGGTCCTCGCCGCGTGCCGCGTTGCGGTCGACCGAGGCCTTGTAGGCGTGGGCGCGGTTGAGCAGGCCCTTGCCGGTGACGCAGGTCAGGAACCAGGTCAGCTCGGCGATCTCGGGGATGTCGGACTGGCGGTAGAAGGTCACGCGCTCGGGGTCGAGCCCGCAGGCCAGCCAGGTGGCGGCGATCTCCAGGGTCGAGCGCTGGATGCGCACCGGATCGTCGACCTTGATGAGCGCGTGGTAGTCGGCCAGGAAGTAGAAGCTCTGCACGTCGGCGCGGCGGCTGAAGCGCACCGAATGGCGCACCGAGCCGACGTAGTTGCCCAGGTGCGGCGTGCCGCTGGTCGTGATGCCGGTGAGGAAACGGGTGGGGGCGGTCGGCGTGGAGGGCGTCGTCATGGGAACGGTCGGAAAAGGTGGAGAGCCGCGTCGCTAGCGCAGCAGGAAGTCGAGCGGCGACACGAGCAGGCCGATCGCCTTCAGGCCGAAGTCCATCAGGGGCCGCAGCCACCAGGTGCCGACCACGCCGGCGAGCACCAGCGCCAGCACGATGAAGAAGCCGAAGGGCTCGATGCGCGCCAGGATGTCCTGCGCGCGGCCGCGCGGCAGCAGGCCGGCGAGCACGCGGCCGCCGTCGAGCGGCGGCAGCGGAAAGAGGTTGAAGGCCCACATCACGAGGTTGACCAGGATGCCGCCCTGCGCCATGCGGATGAAGAAGGTCTCGTCGATGCCCAGCGCCACCAGCGCGAGCAGCACCAGCGCCCAGCCGATCGCCATGACGAAGTTCGACGCCGGTCCGGCCAGCGCGACCCAGATCATGTCGCGCTGGGGATGGCGCAGGTTGCCGAACTGCACCGGCACCGGCTTGGCATAGCCGAACAGGAAGGCGCCGGAGGTCGCGAAGTACAGCAGCAGCGGCATCAGGATGGTGCCGACGGGGTCGATGTGGCGCAGCGGATTGAGCGTCATGCGCCCGAGGACGTAGGCGGTGTCGTCGCCGAAATGGCGCGCCGCGTAGCCGTGCGCCGCCTCGTGGACCGTGATGGCGAAGATGACCGGCAGGGCGTAGATCGCGACGGTCTGAACGAGTTGGGAGATGTCCACGGATCGATTGTCTCAGAGGGTCGGCGAGGGCTCACAACCCGAGCGGCCCCAGCGCGCCCCGGCCCTGGCGCAGGACGACCGGCTCGTCGCCGTCGCCCACGGGCGTCAGGTCGACCACCGTCGTCGGCTCCGACGCGCAGGCGCCGGCGTCGATCACGGCGCCGATGAGCTTCTCGAAGCGCTCGCGGATCTCCTGCGCGTCGTTAAGAGGCTCGGTCTCGCCCGGCGGGATCAGCGTGGTCGCGAGCAGCGGCTCGCCCAGCAGCGTCAGCAGCTCGCACAGCACCTTGTGGTCGGGCACGCGCAAGCCGATGGTCTTGCGCTGCGGATGGCTCACGCGGCGCGGCACCTCCTTGGTCGCCTCCAGGATGAAGGTGTAGGGGCCGGGCGTGGCGGCCTTGAGCAGGCGGTACTGCTTGTTGTCGACGCGGGCGTAGTTCGACAGCTCGCCCAGGTCGCGGCACAGCAGGGTCAGGTGGTGCTTGTCGTCGACGCCGCGCACGCGGCGCAGGCGGTCGACCGCGTCCTTGTCGTCCAGGTGGCAGACGAAGGCGTAGCTCGAATCGGTCGGCACGGCGATGACCTCGCCGCGCTGGAGCAGGGCCACGGCCTGCTTGAGCAGCCGCTGCTGCGGGTTGTCGGGGTGGACTTCGAAGAACTGTGCCATGGCGGACTCCTTTTTTCTGTCGCTCAGGTCTCGGCGGGCTCGATGGGCACGCGCCGCTCGCGCACCGTCAGCCACGCGCCGGCGGCGCCGCAGGCCGCGATCATCGCCATGCCGATCAGGGCGCCGGTGTCGGGGACGTGCGAGAAGACGAGCCAGCCGCCGAGCATCGCGAAGCCGATCTGCGCGTAGAGGTAAGGGGTGAGGGTGGAGGCCGGCGCGCGCTGGTAGGCCAGGATCAGCAGGAAGTGCCCGACCGTGCCCATCACGCCCATGAGGCACAGCAGCCCCCACAGGTGCCACGAGGGAAGCGCCGTCCACACGAACGGCAGGGCGCACGACGCGATCAGCGTGCCGACCCACCCGGTGTAGAAGTGCATCGTCAGCGGGTTCTCGGTCTGTGCCAGCTTGCTGGTGAGCACCTGGAAGCAGGCGTTGGTCAGCACCAGCCCGAGCGGCAGCAGGATCGCCCAGCTGAAGGCGCCGCTGCCCGGCCGCAGGATCACCAGGGTGCCGACGAAGCCGCCCGCCACCAGGCTCCAGCGCAGCGCCGACACCTGCTCCTTCAGCACGGTGGCGGCCAGCAGGGTCACCACCAGCGGCGCGATCAGCACGACGGCGGTGAACTCCGGCAGCGGCATGTAGCGCAGGCTCAGGAACGCGAAGACGCTGGTGCTCAGCAGCAGGGCGCCGCGCAGCACGTGGTACCTGGGATGCGAGGTGCGCAGGATCGCCGTGCCGTGGCGCGGCAGCAGGAAGGCCGTGGTCGCGACGGCCTGGAAGGCGTAGCGGAACCACACGCCCATCAGGATGGGCACGGCGCTCACGGAGATCTTGGTCGCGGTGTCGAGCGTGGTGAAACAGGCCACGGCCAGGATGAGCAAACCGATGCCGGCGAGGATGCGTTCGGATTCGAGGTCGCGCGTCTGCTTCGTCGCGCCCTGGGGCCGGTCGCCGGGCAGGGCGCTCACCGGATGCGGTCTTCGAGCAGTTCCCAGACCGGCTTCAGGGTGCCGGGCAGCCAGGGCAGCTGGCCGAGGTCGGTGTGGCTCTCGTCGGGGCTGTGGAAGTCGCTGCCGCGCGAGGCGGCGAAGCCGTACTCGATCGCCTTCTCGGCGTACTCGACGTACTCGGCCGGCGAATGGCTGCCGGTCACGACCTCGATCGCGCGGCCGCCGTGGGCCTGGAACTCGGTGAAGAGCGCGTGCTCCTCGTTGGCCGTGAAGCGGTAGCGTCCCGGATGCGCCACCACCGCGATGCCGCCGGTGTCGGTGATCCAGTGCACGGCGTCCTTCAGGCTGGCCCAGCGGTGCGGCACGTAGCCGGGCTTGCCTTCCGTGAGGTACTTGCGGAACACCTCGGGCGTGTCCCTGCAGACGCCGGTCTCGACCAGGAAGCGCGCGAAGTGCGTGCGCGAGACCAGCTCCGGATTGCCGACGAAGCGCAGCGCGCCTTCGTAGGCCCCGGCGATGCCGACCTTGGCCAGGCCGGCGGCCATCTCCTGCGCCCGCGCGCCGCGGCCGCCACGCGTGGCGCGCAGGCCCTCGCGGATGCGTTCGTCGTCGGCGTCGAAGCCCAGGCCGACGATGTGCACGGTCTCGCCGGCGAAGGTGACGGAGATCTCGGCGCCGGTGAGGTAGCGCATGCCGTGGGCATGCGCGGCGTCGCGGGCGCGCCGCTGGCCGGCGACCTCGTCGTGGTCGGTCAGGGCCCAGAGTTCGACGCCGTTGGCGGCGGCGCGCTCGGCCAGGGCCTCGGGCGTGAGGGTGCCGTCGGAGACCACGGAGTGGCAGTGCAGGTCGGCGTTGAGGATGGAGGACACCCGTCGATCTTATTCGCGAAGCCCGGCCGGCCGCGGCGCGGGAGCGACAAACCCCCGTCGCCGCGTCGGCCTCCCGACGGGCGTCGGCGCGGCTTCTCTGCGGCCTCTCAGCCGTTCCGGTGACGCCGGAAGGCGACCCAGCCCGCCACGACGGTGAAGCCCAGGACGATCGCCACCACGATCCAGAACCCGTGCGCGTGATCGGCCAGCGGGATGCCGCCGACGTTCATGCCGAACAGGCCGGCGAGGATGTTGATCGGCAGCGCCAGCACCGTGACCACCGTCAGCACGAACAGGCTGCGGTTGTTGTCCTCGTTGACGCTGGCGGCGATCTCCTCCTGCAGCAGCTTGATGCGCTCCTGCAGGCCCTGCATGTCGCGCAGCACGACCGAGAACTCCTCGCTCGCGCCGCGCAGCTCCTGCAGGTCGTCCTCCGGCACCCAGGCCGGCGGGTGCTGCAGCAGGCGGAACAGGGCGGCCGGCTCGGGCGCGAGCAGGCGCTGCAGCCGCACCAGCAGCCGGCGCAGCACGCCCAGGCGCGCGCGCTTGCGGTCGAGCCGGCCGCTCAGCAGCGCGTCCTCGACGTCGTCGACGCGCGTGGTCACGCCGCGCACGATGCCCACCAGCCCGTCGGCCTGGGTGCGCATGAGCTGCTCCAGCAGGCCGATGCTCGAGCCCGGCGCCTCCCCCCGGCGCACCGCCGTGCGCAAGGCGTCCACCGAGCGCAGCGGCCGCGTGCGCGCCGTCACCACCAGGCGCGCGCCGACGCTGACCCACAGCGTCGCGATGTCGGAGGGCTCGAAGCCGAAGTCGAAGTGCACGTCGTTGATCACCGCGACCAGGGCGTCGTCGTCGCGCTCGATGCGCGTCGAGTGCGAGCCGTCCTTGAGCGCCTCGAAGAAGGCGTCGGAGAGGCCGGCGTGGCGCTCGATCCAGCGCTCGGCCTGGGCATGGCTGAGGTTGAAGTGCAGCCAGGCGAAGGCGCCCGGCGCGGCGGCGTCGCCCCGTGCCAGCCACGTGGCGGCCTCGCCGATGTCCAGCGCCCGGGCCGCGCCCGTGCCGCCGCCGGCGAACAGGTAGCCGCAGATCAGGCCGGCGTCGTCGCCGGAAGGGGCGGTGAGACCCGTTGCGTCGGGCACGGGCGTCGTCATGGAAACTCGCGTTGCGTCGGAGAGGGAGGCGGTGCGAGGATGTTCGCGCCGGCATGTGACAGGCGCGTGTCGGTTTCGCGAAACTGTCATGCGGACGTCATGCCGCGCCGGCAGCATCGCGCGCAGTTTTCTCCACTCCTCTTTCTTCGAGCGACGACACCATGCCGGCCAGCTTCACCCCCGACCAAGACGACCTGATGCAGCGCATCGCCCGCGACCTCGTCGACAGCTACGACGAGGAACTGGAACTGGAGATCGAGGACCGTCACGTCGACGAGGCCGGTGACCCGATCGGCGTCGACCGGGTCGCGCGGGCTTCTTACTTCAAGGAGCTGTTCCGCCTGCAGGGCGAACTGGTCAAGCTGCAGGACTGGGTGCAGCACAGCAAGCAGAAGGTGGTGATCCTGTTCGAGGGCCGCGACGCGGCCGGCAAGGGCGGCGTGATCAAGCGCATCACGCAGCGGCTCAACCCCCGCGTGGCGCGCGTGGCGGCCCTGCCCGCGCCCAACGACCGCGAACGCACGCAGTGGTACTTCCAGCGCTACGTCGCCCACCTGCCGGCGGCCGGCGAGATCGTGCTGTTCGACCGCAGCTGGTACAACCGCGCCGGCGTCGAGCGGGTCATGGGCTTCTGCAGCGACGACGAGTACGAGGAGTTCTTCCGCAGCGTGCCGGACTTCGAGCGCATGCTGGTGCGCTCGGGCATCAAGCTGATCAAGTACTGGTTCTCCATCACCGACGACGAGCAGCACCTGCGCTTCCTCGGCCGCATCCACGATCCGCTCAAGCAGTGGAAGCTGAGCCCGATGGACCTGGAGAGCCGCCGCCGCTGGGAGGAGTACACCAAAGCCAAGGAGATCATGCTGGAGCGCACCCACATCGAGGAGGCGCCCTGGTGGGTGGTGCAGGCGGTCGACAAGAAGAAGGCGCGCCTCAACTGCATCGCCCACCTGCTGGGCCAGCTGCCCTACCACGAGACCGAGCACGCGCCCATCAGCCTGCCCGCGCGCATGCGCAATCCGGACTACTTCCGCCAGCCGGTGCCGGAGAACATGATCGTTCCCGAGATCTACTGAGCGGGCGACGAGCGGCCGGCATTGGGGTCGACGGCCGACGCCCGGCCCCGCGGCGACGCGGCACACTGTCGGTCATGTCCCGACGTTCCTCTTCCTCCGCTGCTTCCGTGTTCACGCGCGTCTACCAGCGCAACCTCCAAGCCTTCGCCAAGGCCACGATCAGTGGCTCGCGCCGCATCGCCAAGCAGGTGACGAAAAAGGTCGTCGACGCCGCGGCCGAGCAGCGCAAGCCGCCGCCCGGACCGGGCGACTGGATCAGCGGCATCGCCATGGGCCCCGGCGGCACGCGCGGCTACCACCTCTACCGGCCGCCGGGCCTGAAGCTGGCCTTCGGCGAGAAGGTGCCGCTGATGGTGATGCTCCACGGCTGCGGCCAGACCGGGCGCGAGTTCGCCACCAGCACCCGCATGAACCGCCTGGCCGCGCGCCATCGCTTCCTGGTGCTCTATCCCGAGCAGGACCGCCTGCACCACCCGCAGGGCTGCTGGAACTGGTACGACACGCGCTCGGGCAACGCCGACCGCGAGGCGGCCACGCTGATGGCGGCCATCGACCAGGTCTGCCTGCTGTACGCGGTCGACCGCGCGCGCGTGGCGGTGGCGGGGTTGTCCGCCGGCGCCGGCATGGCGGCGCTGCTGGCCACGCGCCATCCGAACCGTTTCGCGGCGGTGGCGATGCATTCGGGCGTGGCGCCGGGCGCCGCGCAGTCCACGGCCACCGCCATCAGCGCCATGCACGGGCGCCGCGCCGCCTCCATCCCGACCACCGCCGTGGGCAAGGCCATCGGCGCCGCGGCGCAGGGCGCGGTGCTGCCGCCATTGCTGGTGCTGCACGGCGACGCCGACCACGTGGTGGCGTCGAGCAACGCCCAGAGCGCCGCGATGGTGTGGGCGTCCGCCACGGCGGCGCGGCCGTCCGTCGAGCGCCTGGTGCGGCGCGGCCAGCGCCACCCGATGCGCGTGACCGACTTCAAGCGCGGGCGCCGGGTCCACGTCACGCTCTGCCAGATCGAGAAGCTCGACCACGCCTGGAGCGGCGGGCTCAAGAGCGTCGCCTTCAGCGACCCGGCCGGGCCGGACGCCTCGCGCCTGGTGTGGGCCTTCGTGGAGAAGCAGTTCGCCTACGCGGCCCCGGGCGCGGCCGCGCCGGTTCGCCGGGGCGTCGACCCGTCCTGACAGGAACCGGCATGACGACGCTCACGCTCGACGACCTGCGCGCGGCCACCGCGCGCCACGTGCCCGACGCCGCCTGCCCCTGCGAGGCGCTGCGGTGCCCGGGCTGGGAGAGCCTGCCGGCGACCTTCGACGCCGCCGCGCTGCTCGAACGCGTGGGCAGCCTGCGCGCGGGCGACGCCTACGACGAGCCGACGCTGGAGGAGCACCACCCCGAGGGCACGCGCTACGACGCGCCCGAGGCCCCCGTCTCGCTGGCCCACTTCCCGTACAACCGCTGCGAGCTGTGGCGCTGCGTGCGTTGCGCCCGGCCGTTCCTGCGCTACACCGAGTACGGCGGTTACTACGTCGACGCGCGCATCCGCGAGCTCGACGCGCGCCGCCTGGTCGATCCGGCGTAGGCCGGACGGCCGGTCGTCCGTCCTCCATACGCCACCCGGCGTATTGGCCGAAAGGCCTCCGCTGCGCAGACTCCTTCCATCCCAGACACCACCGAGAAGGAAGTCACCATGCAGCAGCAGCAACGCCGTTTCACCCTCAAGGCGATCACCGCCGCCGTCGCGCTCGCCGGCCTCGGCGCCGCGCCGGCCTTCGCCGCCGACACCATCAAGGTCGGCATCCTGCACTCGCTCTCGGGCACCATGGCCATCTCCGAGACCGCGCTCAAGGACGTGGCGCTGATGACCATCGAGGAGATCAACGCCAAGGGCGGCGTGATGGGCAAGAAGCTCGAGCCCGTGATCGTCGACCCGGCCTCCAACTGGCCGCTGTTCGCCGAGAAGACCAAGCAGCTGCTCGGCCAGGACAAGGTCGCCGTGATCTTCGGCTGCTGGACCTCGGTGTCGCGCAAGTCGGTGCTGCCGGTGGTCGAGGAGCAGAACGGCCTCTTGTTCTACCCCGTGCAGTACGAGGGCGAGGAGCTGTCGAAGAACGTGTTCTACACCGGCGCGGCGCCCAACCAGCAGGCCATCCCGGCGGTCGAGTACCTGATGAGCAAAGCCGGCGGCGGCGCCAAGCGCTTCGTACTGCTGGGCACCGATTACGTCTATCCGCGCACCACCAACAAGATCCTGCGCGCCTTCCTCAAAAGCAAGGGCGTGAAGGACTCGGACATCGACGAGAAGTACACCCCCTTCGGCCACAGCGACTACCAGACCATCGTCGCCGACATCAAGAAGTTCTCCCAGGGCGGCAAGACGGCCGTGATCTCCACCATCAACGGCGACTCCAACGTGCCGTTCTACAAGGAGCTGGGCAACGCCGGCCTGAAGGCCAAGGACGTGCCGGTCGTCGCCTTCTCGGTCGGCGAGGAGGAGCTGCGCGGCGTCGACACCAAGCCGCTGGTGGGCCACCTGGCCGCATGGAACTACTTCATGTCGATCAAGAACCCGACCAACGCCGCCTTCATCAAGCAGTGGAGCGACTACGCCAAGGCCAAGAAGCTGCCCGGCCAGGCCGACAAGCCCCTGACCAACGACCCGATGGAAGCCACCTACATCGGCATGCACATGTGGAAGCAGGCGGTGGAGAAGGCCAAGTCGACCGACACCGACAAGGTCATCGCCGCCATGGCCGGCCAGACCTTCAAGGCGCCGGACGGCTTCACGGTCGAGATGGACGCCAAGAACCACCACCTGCACAAGCCGGTGTTCATCGGCGAGATCAAGGCCGACGGCCAGTTCGGCGTGGTGTGGAAGACCCCGGCGCCGATCAAGGCCCAGCCGTGGAGCCCGTTCATCGAAGGCAACGACAAGAAGCCGGACCAGCCCGCGGGGAAGATGTAAACCCCCCAGGCTTGCCCACTTCGTGTGGCAGCGCCTACCCCCCTGCCGGGGGCAACACCGGCGGCCCGGCGGAGCCGGTTCCGCGGTGTTTCTGGCACACCCCCGGCTGGCCTGCTTCGCGGGCCAGCCTGCCCCCTGAGGGGGCCAATACCCGAGGACCGGCAGCGCTGGTTCCCGCTGGTTTCCACATCCAACCATGCCGTGTCGCATCCATCCATGACCATGCGCTTTCTCCAATCCTGCGCGGTGGCGCTCGCGCTGCTGGCCATCTGGCCGGCGCATGCGCTGACGGCCGACGAGGCGAAGGCCATGGCGACGGGCGAGACCGACGATCGCGTGGCCGCCATCAACAAGGCCGTGCTCACGGCCGATGCCAGGACGGCCGACTTCTTCCAGGCGATGGCCGACGACGCCGTCAGGACCACGCCCGATCGCGTCTTCGCGATCAAGGACGACAAGGGCTTCGACCCGGTCACCGGCGCCGAGGCCAAGGTGCCCGACGACGCCGAGGACATCGTCAACAACAACCTGCTGCGCAGCACGCTGGAATCGGCGATGGCCGCGCTCCGGCTCACGAGCGTCGACGAGAAGGTGCGCGGCGACGCCGTGCAGACGCTCCTGAACGAGCCCGACGAATCGCGCCTGCCGCTGATCGAGAAGGCCCTGGCCGCCGAGCAGGTGCCGGCCATCAAGACCAAGCTGGAGCGCGTGCGCGCGGCCGGCATGCTCGACAGCGCCGACCGCGCGCGCCGCATCGAGGCCGCCGGCGCGCTGGCCGGCAGCGGCAGCCCCGAGGTCAAGCTGCTCCTCAACGAGCGCCTGGGCAAGGAGGACGACGCCGAGGTCAAGACCGCGCTGCTCGCCGCGATCCGGAGCATCGACGACCGCCTGGTCTGGGGCGACCGCATCAACGCCGTCTTCAGCGGCGTCAGCCTGGGCTCGGTGCTGCTGCTCGCCGCGCTCGGGCTGGCGATCACCTACGGCCTGATGGGCGTGATCAACATGGCGCACGGCGAGCTGATGATGATCGGCGCCTACGCCACCTACCTGATGCAGGGCGTGTTCCAGCGCTACCTGCCCGAGGCCTGGTTCGGCGGCTACCTGATCGCCGCCATCCCGGTGTCGTTCCTGGCCTCGGCGCTGGTCGGCGCGGTGCTGGAACGCGGCGTGATCCGCTTCCTCTACGGCCGGCCGCTGGAGACGCTGCTGGCCACCTGGGGCATCAGCCTGATGCTGCAGCAGCTGGTGCGCTCGATCTTCGGCGCGCAGAACGTCGGCGTGGAGAACCCGTCCTGGATGAGCGGCGGCTTCACCATGCTGGGCAACGTCTCGCTGCCGTGGAACCGCATCGGCATCATCGTCTTCGCGGTGGCGGTGCTGCTGGCGATGGGCTGGCTCATCGGCCGCACGCGGCTCGGGCTGTTCGTGCGCGGCGTGACGCAGAACCGCCCGATCGCCTCCTGCATGGGCGTGAACACGGCGCGCATCGACACCTACGCCTTCGCGCTGGGCTCGGGCATCGCCGGCCTGGCGGGCTGCGCGTTGAGCCAGATCGGCAACGTCGGCCCGGACCTCGGCCAAAGCTACATCGTCGACTCGTTCATGGTGGTGGTGATGGGCGGCGTCGGCCAGCTCGCCGGCACGGTGTACGCGGCCATGGGGCTGGGCATCCTCAACAAGTTCATCGAGGGCTGGGCCGGCGCGGTGCTGGCCAAGATCGCGGTGCTGGTGTTCATCATCGTGTTCATCCAGAAGCGGCCGCAGGGCATCTTCGCCATGAAGGGTAGAGAAGCATGACCGCCGCAGTGACATTGCCGACCAAGGGGCCGCTGCTGCGCGGCAAGGGCTGGACGGCCTTCTTCGTGGCGCTGATCGCGGTGTGCGCGGTGGCGCCGATGCTCAACATGTGGGTGAGCCCGGACAGCCCCCTGCACATGAGCGACTACGCCGTGGCGCTCGTGGCCAAGATCATGTGCTACGCCATCTGCGCCCTGGCGATGGACCTGATCTGGGGCTACACGGGCATCCTGTCGCTCGGCCACGGACTGTTCTTCGCGCTCGGCGGCTACATGATGGGCATGTACCTGATGCGCCAGATCGGGCGCGACGGCAACTACAAGAGCGACCTGCCCGACTTCATGGTGTTCCTCGACTGGAAGGAACTGCCCTGGCACTGGACCTTCAGCGGCAGCTTCGCGATGACGCTGATCCTGGTGGTGGCGGTGCCGGGCCTGATCGCGCTGGTGTTCGGCTTCTTCGCCTTCCGCTCGCGCATCAAGGGCGTGTACTTCTCGATCATCACGCAGGCCCTGACCTTCGCGGCGATGCTGCTGTTCTTCCGCAACGAGACCGGCTTCGGCGGCAACAACGGCTTCACCGACTTCAAGCGCATCCTGGACATCCCGATCGCCACCCAGGCCACGCGCATGACGCTGTTCGCCATCACCGGGCTGACGCTGCTGGGCTTCTTCCTGTTCGCGAAGTGGCTGGTGGCGAGCAAGTTCGGCCGCGTGCTGCAGGCCATCCGCGACGCCGAGACGCGGGTCATGTTCTCGGGCTACAACCCGCTGCCCTACAAGCTGACGATCTGGGTCGTCTCGGCCGTGATGTGCGGCGTGGCCGGCGCGCTGTACGTGCCGCAGGTGGGCATCATCAACCCGGGCGAGATGAGCGCGGCCAACTCGATCGAGATCGCGATCTGGGCGGCGGTGGGCGGTCGCGCCACGCTGATCGGGCCGATCGTGGGCGCCTTCATCGTCAACGGCGCCAAGAGCTGGCTGACGGTGGCGTACCCGGAGTACTGGCTGTACTTCCTCGGCGCGTTGTTCATCGCCGTGACGCTGTTCCTGCCGCAGGGCATCGTCGGGCTGGTGCGCAAGTGGCGCGCGCCCAAGGGACAGGGCGCGGTGGCGTCGGGCGACGCCCGGCAGGAGGCGCAGCGCGCCCTGGCCGCCGGCGAGGGCATGGAGCCGGAGGCGCTGCCCGTGGCGGGCGTGACGGCCGCCGTCGCCACCGGTGGCGGCATCGAGACGAAGGGAGCGCGCGCATGACGCCCGATCTGATGGAAGCGGGCGCGCAGCGCCTGTCGCAGCGCGGCGGCGCGCTCGCCCCGACGGGCAACACCGAATCGGGCGGGCGCGAGGCCGGCTCGGGCCGCATCGCCACGCCGGGCGAGGTCGACGTGACGCACGGCCGCATCCTCTACCTGGAGGACGTATGCGTGAGCTTCGACGGCTTCAAGGCCATCAACAACCTGTCGCTGGACATCGCCCCGGGCGAACTGCGCTGCATCATCGGCCCCAACGGCGCGGGCAAGACCACGATGATGGACATCATCACCGGCAAGACGCGGCCCGACTCGGGCACCGTGTTCTTCGGCAGCACCATCGACCTGCTGCGCCACCGCGAGGCCGAGATCGCGCAGCTGGGCATCGGCCGCAAGTTCCAGAAGCCCACGGTGTTCGAGCAGCTGACGGTGTTCGAGAACCTGGAGCTGGCGCTCAAGACCGACAAGGGCGTGGCGCGCTCGATGCGCTTCAGGCTCGATTCGGCCCAGAGCGACCGGCTCGCCGAGATCATCGGCACGATCCACCTGGCCGACAGCGTCGCGCGCATGGCCGGCACGCTCAGCCACGGCCAGAAGCAGTGGCTGGAGATCGGCATGCTGCTGATGCAGGACCCCAAGCTGTTGCTGCTCGACGAGCCCGTCGCCGGCATGACCGACGAGGAGACCGCCCGCACGGCCGAACTCTTCCTCACGCTCAAGGGCAGGCACTCGCTGATGGTGGTGGAGCACGACATGAGCTTCATCCGCACGATCTCCGAGATCGTCACGGTGCTGTGCGACGGCTCGGTGCTGGCGCAGGGGACGCTCGACGAAGTGCAGGCCGATGAAAGAGTCATCGAGGTCTACCTTGGTCGTTGAGCTCGTCGTTCCCGGACTTCCTCTTTTCCCTCTCCCGGGGGGAGAGGGAGCAAGACAGGACCGCGCAGCTCATCGCCCCAAGCCCTCGACCCCACTTTCGCTGAAGGCCGAGAGAGCAAGAAAGAAGGACACGCCATGCTCACCGTAAAAAATATCCACCAGTACTACGGCGGCTCGCACATCCTGCGCGACGTCAGCTTCACGGCCGCGCTCGGCAAGGTCACGGTGCTGCTCGGACGCAACGGCGTGGGCAAGACGACCCTGCTGAAGTCGCTCATGGGCCTGGTGCCCATCAAGAGCGGCAGCATCGAGTTCGACGGCCAGCCCATCCAGAAGCGCACGCCCTACGACCGCGCGCGCGCGGGCATGGGCTTCGTGCCGCAGGGCCGCGAGATCTTCGCCCGGCTCACGGTGGAGGAGAACCTGCGCATGGGCCTGGCCTACAAGAGCGGCGGCACGCCGATCCCGGCCGAGCTCTACGAGCTGTTCCCGGTGCTCAAGCAGATGCTGCACCGGCGCGGCGGCGACCTCTCCGGCGGCCAGCAGCAGCAGCTGGCCATCGCCCGCGCACTGGCGCCGGGGCCCAAGCTGCTGATCCTCGACGAGCCGACCGAGGGCATCCAGCCGTCCATCATCAAGGACATCGGCCGCGTCATCCGCATGCTGGCCGACCGCGGCGACATGGCCATCGTGCTGTGCGAGCAGTACTACGACTTCGCCCAGGAGCTCGCCGACGAGTACCTGGTGATGGAGCGCGGCGAGGTCATCGCGCGCGGCCAGGGCAAGGACATGGAAGCGCAGGGCGTGCGCCAGCTGGTGGCGATCTGACGGGGCGGGGCGCGGCGAGGGCGGCGCACCTAAAGCCGCCTCCGGCCGGCTGCCTTTCCAGGGTGTGCGTGTTAAGGTCGCGCGACAGGGTTAACCCCTAGACCACCGCGCCGACTCCCGGCGCGGCATCCCCCGCATTCCGTTCGCGCCTGCGCCCGTCCACCATGACCACGCCCATCTTCTCCGACGACCTCGACGCCGCCGCGTCCTCCTCGACCTCTTCCGTCCGCGATGCCGAAGCCGACCGCACGCTGCTGCGCGCCGTGCTGGCGCTGGGCGTGGGCGGCTTCGCGCTGGGCACGGGCGAGTTCGTCATCATGGGCCTGCTGCCCGAGGTGGCCCGGGACATCGGCGTGAGCATCCCGCAGGCCGGCCACGTGATCAGCGCCTACGCCGTGGGCGTGGTGCTCGGCGCGCCCCTGCTGGCGGTGCTGGCGGCGGGCTGGCGGCGGCGCACGCTGCTCATCGCGCTGATGGCGGTGTTCGCGCTCGGCAACTTCGCCTCGGCGCTGGCGCCGGGCTACCTCTCGCTCAACCTCATGCGCTTCCTGACCGGCCTGCCGCACGGCACGTACTTCGGCGTGGCGGCGCTGGTAGCCGCCTCGCTGGCGCCGCCGGGCAAGCGCGCGCGCGCCGTCGGGCTGGTGATGCTGGGGCTCACCGGAGCGACGCTGGTGGGCGTGCCCATCGCGGCCTGGCTGGGGCAGGAATACGGCTGGCGCGCGGCCTTCGTCTTCGTCGGCGCGATCGCGCTGCTGGCGATGGTCATGCTGCGCCGCGGCCTGCCCGACATGCCGCCCGCGCCCGGCGCGAGCCCGATGCGCGAACTCGACGCGCTGCGCCGCAAGCAGGTCTGGCTGACGCTGGGCATCGCGGCCATCGGCTTCGGCGGCATGTTCGCGGTCTTCAGCTACATCAAGCCGACGCTGACCGAGGTCGCGGGCATGCCGCTGGGCGGCGTGCCCTTCGTGCTGGCGCTGTTCGGCCTGGGCATGGTCACGGGCAACCTGGTGGGCGCGCGGCTGGCCGACCAGGCGCTGATGCGCACCATCGGCACGCTGCTGGTGTGGTCGGTCGCGGTGCTGGTCGCCTTCGTCTTCATGGCGCACCACGTGGCGACGGCGGCGCTGGGCACCTTCCTGATCGGCACCATCGTCGCCATCGGCCCGGCGTTGCAGATCCGCCTGATGGACGTGGCCGGCGAGGCCCAGACCCTGGCCGCCGCGCTCAACCACTCGGCCTTCAACATGGCCAACGCGCTGGGCGCCTGGCTCGGCGGCGTGGCGATCACGGCCGGCCTGGGCTGGACCTCGACCGGCTGGGTCGGCGCGCTGCTGGGCCTCGCCGGCCTGGGCATGTTCGCGTGGTCGCTGTCGGTGGAGCGGCGCACGCTGCGGGGCGTGGCGGCGCACGCCTGACGGCGGCGATGCCCCGGCGCCGGACCGGCGCCGGAACCCGCTAGCGCGGCGTCTTGCCGACCATTTTCGCGGCGCGCAGGAAGTCGAAGTCCACGCCCTGGTCGGCCTGCGTCACCGACCGCAGGAACAGCTTGCGGTAGCCGCGCTCGGCGGAGGGCTGCGTCACCGGGGAGGCCTGGATGCGCCGGGCGAGTTCCTCCTCGGAGACGAGCAGGCTGATCTCCCGGTCCTTCACGCTCAGGCGGATGCGGTCGCCCGTGCGGACGTGGGCCAGGGGGCCGCCGACGGCCGACTCCGGCGTCACGTGCAGCACGATGGTGCCGAAGGCGGTGCCGCTCATGCGGCCGTCGGAGACGCGCACGATGTCCTTGACCCCGGCGCGGGCCAGCTTGCGCGGAATGGGGATGTAGCCGGCCTCGGGCATGCCCGGCGCGCCTTTCGGGCCGATGCGCTTGAGCACCAGCACGTCGTCGGCCGTGACGTCGAGGTCGTCGCGGTCGATGCGCTCGGCCAGGTCCTCCAGCCCCTCGAAGACCACCGCGCGGCCTTCGTGCTCCATGAGCCGCGGGTCGGCGGCGGACTGCTTGATGAGGGCTCCGCCGGGCGCCAGGTTGCCCCTGAGCACGGCGATGGCGCCCTGCGGATAGATCGGATCGCCCATCGGCCGCACCACGTCCTGCGGGAAGCCCGGGCCGGCGCGTTCGAGTTCCTCGCCCAGGGTCCGGCCCGTCACGGTCAGGGCGTCGAGCTTCATCAGCGGGCCGAGCTGGCGCAGCAGCGTGGCCATGCCGCCGGCGGCGTGGAAGTCCTCCATGTAGTGCTGGCCGGACGGCTTCAGGTCCAGCAGCACCGGCGTCTCGCGCCCCATGCGGTCGAGCGCGGCCAGGTCGAGGTCCAGGCCCATGCGTCCGGCGATGGCGGCCAGGTGCACGATGCCGTTGGTCGAGCCGCCGATGGCCAGCAGCACCCGCAACGCGTTCTCGAAGGCATCGGGCGTGAGCACCTTGTCGATGGTCAGGCCGGTGCGCGCCATCTCGACGGCCTGCGCGCCGGTCAGCTCGGCGATGCGGATGCGCTCGGCCGTCACGGCCGGCGGCGACGCGCCGCCCGGGACCGTCATGCCCAGGGCCTCGGCGACGCACGCCATCGTGCTGGCCGTTCCCATCACGGAGCAGGTGCCCACGCTGGCGACCAGCTGGTTGTTGACGTCCATCGACTCCTGCACGTCGATCTCGCCGGCGCGGAACCGGCCCCAGTAGCGGCGGCAGTCGGTGCAGGCGCCCACGCGTTCGCCGCGGTGGCTGCCCGTGAGCATCGAGCCGGTGATGAGCTGGATGGCGGGAATGCCGGCCGAGGCGGCGCCCATGAGCTGCGCCGGCACGGTCTTGTCGCAGCCGCCGATGAGCACCACCGCATCCATCGGCTGGGCCCGGACCATCTCCTCGGTGTCCATCGCCATCAGGTTGCGCAGGTACATGCTCGTGGGCGCCGAGAAGCTCTCGTGGACCGAGATGGTCGGGAAGTCCATCGGCAGGCCGCCGGCGAGCATCACGCCGCGCTTGACCGCCTCGATCAGCTGCGGCGCGTTGCCGTGGCAGGGGTTGTAGGCGCTGCCCGTGTCGGTGATGCCGACGACGGGCCGGTCCAGCGCGGCGTCGGTGTAGCCCGCGCCCTTGATGAAGGCCTTCCGCAGGAACATCGAGAAGCCCTGGTCGCCGTAGCTGGTCAGGCCCTTGCGCATGCCGGCGTCGACCGTGTCCGCGTCCGGTTCGAAGGGTGATTTTTCCTGTTCCATGGTGTGCTGGCTTTCTTCGTGTGCGGCGACGACGGCCGAGGCGGCAGTGTGACGAACGCCGGCACCGCGACGACGCGGAGCATCCAGCGATAGACAACAAATTTATTGTTGTCTGCCGTAGATCGCCTGGGCCTCGACGAGGAACGCCCGGGCGAGCGCGGCGCGCGGTCCCTGGCTCGCCCACACGATGCCCATGCGCCGCACCGGTGCGCGCTCGGGCAGCGCGATGCCGGCGATCTCGAAGCCGCCCTTCCACATGGGCGCCCAGTCCGGCAGCAGGGCGACGCCCAGGCGCTGGTCCACGAAGGCGGCGATGGCCATGAGGCTGTCGATCTCCAGACGCTGGCGCACCACGATGCCGTGGTCGCGCAGGTAGCGGTCGGCCAGCTGCCCGCCGAGCACCGAGCGGTCGTACCGGATGAAGGGCTCGTCGGTCAGGAGCTGGTGCGCCGGCCGGTGCTGCAGGTGCCGGGGCGCCACGACGACGAGGCGTTCCTCGACCAGCAGGCTCCATTCGCAGCCCTTGCTGATGGCGAACTGCGGCTCGACCACGATGGCCGCGTCCAGCGCGCCGGTGGCCACCTGCCGGCAGAGCTCGACGGAACTGCCCGGAGCGACGAACACGGACAGTTCGGGATAGCGGTCGTAGAGACGCCGCAGCAGCGGAGGCAGCATGCCCGTCATGGCCGAGGCGAAGACGCCCGTGCGCAGTTCGCCGAGCGACACGCCGTCGTCCGCGGCGGCGCGCAGATCGCGGACCTCGCGCAGTAGGTTGCGGGCGCGGTCCAGCATCCGCAGTCCGGTCGCGGTCGGCCGCACGGACCGGCCCGAGCGCTGCACCAGCGGGGCGCCGATGTCGAGTTCCAGGGCCTTGACGCGCGCGGCGATGGCCGCCGGGGTCAGGTCCAGGCGGCGCGCGGCTTCGGCCATGGAGCCCAGTTCGACCACGGCCACGAAACTCTGCAGATAGCGGGTGTCCATCTCGCGAATGTACGGCGGCCATGACGCGGAGCATAAGAATCTTGTTGTCTGACTGTCCGTTCGGCGCGGCTTCGCCGTGCCCGCGTCCGCGAGACTTCCGATCCCGTGGCGTCCGCCTTCGACGGCGGTGCGTCGCCGATCGACCCGGAGACACACGACCCATGACGCAGATCCTCCGCGGCACCCCCGCGCCCGAGCCCGCCACCCCCGCCGCCCCGGCCTGGCGCCCGACGCGCCGTGCCGCCCTGATCGCCGGCGCCTGCCTCGCGGCGACGGGGCATGTCCGGGCCGAGGACTGGCCCACCAGGCCGATCGTGATCGTGGTGCCCTTCGCGGCCGGCGGCACCACCGACCTCGTGGCGCGCGCGCTGGGCGAGCAGCTCGGTCGCGGCCTGGGTCAGCCGGTCGTGATCGAGAACCGGCCCGGCGCCGGCACCACCCTGGGCGCGGACCACGTGGCCAAGTCCAGGCCCGACGGCCACACGCTGCTCATGGGCGCAGTGCACCACACCATCGCGCCGAGCGTCTACAAGAGGCTGCCCTACGACTTCGCGAAGGACCTGGCGCCCATCACCACGGTGGCGATGGTGCCCAACGCCCTGGTCGTCAATCCCGAATTCACGCCCGTCGACAGCGTGGCCGAACTCGTCGCGCTGGCCAAGGCCTCGCCCGGCAAGCTGTCCTTCGGCTCGAACGGCAACGGCACGGCCCAGCACCTGATGGGCATGCTGTTCCAGAGCTCGACCGGCACCGCCCTGCTGCACGTGCCCTACAAGGGCAGCGCGCCGCTCACCACCGACCTGCTCGGCGGCCAGGTCAACATGTCGTTCGACAGCCTCACGACGCTGACGCAGCACATCGCCAGCGGCAAGCTGCGCGCCCTGGCCGTGACGACGCGCGCGCGCACGCCCTTCCTGCCCGACGTGCCGACGCTGGAGGAGGCGGGCCTCAAGGGCTTCGGCATCGAGACCTGGTACGGCGTGCTGGCCCCGGCGGCGACCCCGAAGCCGATCGTGGAGCGCCTCAACGCCCAGATGCTGGCGGTCATCCGGAGTCCGGAATTCGTCAGGCGCATCGCCCTGGGCGGCTGCGAACCGCTGGGGAGCTCGATGCAGGAGTTCGAGGCGCGCATCGCCTCGGAGACGGCCCGGTTCGCCAGGATCGCCAAGGACGGCAACCTTCAGGTCGAGTAGCGCGACCCGTCCTCGCTCCCCATCGGCGGCGCGATGTCCTCCAGCGAGCGCCGCTCCGCGTCCACGCCCCAGCGCAGCGCGATCAGGCCGGCGGCGACCACCAGCACGGCGCCGACGGCGTAGCCCGCGGCCACCGCGCCGCGGCTGCCGGTCTCGATCAGCAGGCCGAACAGGAACGGCGCGGCGAAGCCGCCGGCGCCCGTGCCGACGGCGTAGAACAGCGAGATCGCCAGCGCGCGCATCTCCAGCGGGAACACCTCGCTGACCGTCAGGTAGGCCGAGCTGGCCGCCGCCGAGGCGAGGAAGAACACCGCCGACCAGCACAGCGCCTGCGTCAGCGCGTTCATCCAGCCGGCCATGAAGGCCGCGCCCGTGAGCGCCAGGCCGACGCCCGACAGGGTGTACGTCAGCGCGATCATCCGGCGCCGTCCCACGCGGTCGAACAGCGGCCCCAGCAGCAGCGGCCCGAGCACGTTGCCCAGCGCGAACGGGAAGATGTAGAGCGCCACGCGACCGGCCGGCACGCCGTGGAAGCGCGTGAGCACCAGCGCGTAGGTGAAGAAGATCGCGTTGTAGAAGAAGGCCTGCGACACCATCAATGCCAGCGCGACGATGCTGCGCTGGCGGTAGCGGTGGAACAGCACCTGCGCCACCCGCCGCAGCGAGGGCGCCGTGCCGCCGGGCACGAAGGCGTGATGCCGCTCGACGGGCACCGGCGGCAGCGGGCCGTGCTCGGCGGCGACCTGCGCCTCGATCCCTTCGATCACGGCCAGGGCCTCGGCCTCGCGGCCGTGCGCCATCAGCCAGCGCGGGCTCTCGGGCACGTCGCGCCGGATCAGCAGGATCGCCAGCGCCAGCAGCGCGCCCAGCCCGAAGCCCACGCGCCAGCCCCACACGGGGCCGAGCACGCGCGGATCGAGCAGCACCAGGCTCAGGCCCGCGCCCAACGCCGCGCCGAGCCAGAAGCTGCCGTTGATCGCCAGGTTGACGCGCCCGCGCACGCGCGCCGGGATCAGCTCGTCGATGGCCGAGTTGATGGCCGCGTACTCGCCGCCGATGCCCACGCCGGTGACGAAGCGGCAGACGGCGAAGAACAGGAAATCGGTCGAGAACGCGGTCGCGAAGCTCGCCGCCGTGTAGACCGTCAGGGTGATCAGGAACAGCTTCTTGCGCCCCAGCCGGTCGGCCATGCGCCCGAACACCAGCGCGCCGAGCACCGCGCCGCCGATGTAGAGCGAGCCCGCGCCGCCGATTTGCGCCGCCGACAGGCCCAGCGTGTCGGGCCGCTCCAGCACGCTCCCCACCGAGCCGACCAGGGTCACCTCCAGGCCGTCGAGCACCCAGGCGATGCCCAGCGCGATCACCACGCGCCAGTGCCAGCGCGACCAGGGCAGGCGGTCGAGCCGGGCGGGGATGTCGGTGGTGCGCTGGAGCGCGGGCGATGCGACGGTGGCGACGTTCATCCACCGCACTCTATGCCGGGTGCCGGCTTCCCGCCCACAGCAACCGCATCCCGAGCAGCGCCGTCGCCCGGCCGGCGGTCACGAGCACGCGCGAGCTGGGGAGCGGCAGCGGACCGCAGGAGCGACCGCGCAAGCGTGCGGAACCGTATCCATCGCGTGACATGCTGGCACGCTTCTGGCGTCGGAGGCCGTTCCTTCACACCGCTCAAGGACAAGATGCCGGACCGCAAGCTGCTCGGGATGCTCACTCCCTCGTCGAACACCATCCTCGAACCCGTCACCGCCGCCATGCTGGCCGACCTGCCCGAGGTCAGCGCGCATTTCGGGCGCTTCCGCGTGACCCAGATCGCGCTGTCGGCCGACGCGCTGGCGCAGTTCGACAACCGGGAGATCCTGGCCGCCGCCGAGCTGCTCTCGCACGCGCGCTGCCACGTGATCGGCTGGAACGGCACGGCCGCCGGCTGGCTGGGGTTCGAGTCGGACCGCGCGCTGTGCGCGGCCATCGAGCGCACCACCGGGGCGCTGGCCTGCACCTCGATCCTGGCGCTCAACGAGATCCTGCGCGAGACCGGCGTCAAGCGGCTCGGGTTGGTGTCGCCCTACCGCGACGACGTGCAGGCGGCCATCGTGCGCAACTACGCGCGCGAGGGCATCGACTGCTCGGCCGAGCGCCACCTCGGCCTGCAGGACAACTTCTCGTTCTCGCAGGTGACCGAGGACGAGATCTGCGAGATGGCGCGCGAGGTGATGGCCGGCCCCGGCGCGACGCGGCCCGAGGCCATCGCCGTCTACTGCACCAACCTGTGCGGCGCCCCGGTCGCCGCGCGGCTGGAGGCCGAGCTCGGCGTGCCGGTCTACGACACCATCGCCACCGTGGTGTGGAAGTCGCTGCGCCTGGCGGGCGTGGACACGCGCCGCCTGGCGCGCTGGGGCCGCCTGTTCGAGCGCTGACGGACCGGCGCCGCCGCTCGGGGCCTCGGACGGATCAGGCCGCCGCGCCTTCCGCGACCGTCGCCATGTCGACCACGAAGCGGTACTTCACGTCGCTCTTCAGCATGCGTTCGTAGGCCTCGTTGATCTGGGACATGCGGATCGGCTCGATGTCCGAGACGATGCCGTGCTCGGCGCAGAAGTCGAGCATCTCCTGGGTCTCGGCGATGCCGCCGATGAGCGAGCCGGCCAGACGGCGGCGCTTGAAGATCAGGTTGAACACGGTGGGCGAGGGGTGCGGCGTGGACGGCGCGCCGACCAGCGTCATGGTGCCGTCGAGCTTGAGCAGCGCGAGGAAGGGGTCGAGGTCGTGCGCGGCGGCGACGGTGTTGAGGATGAAGTCGAAGCTGTTGCCGTGCGCGGCCATCTCGTCGGCGTTCTTCGACACCACGACCTCCTTGGCGCCCAGGCGCAGGGCGTCCTCGCGCTTGTCGGGCGAGGTGGTGAACAGCACCACGTGCGCGCCCATCGCGGCGGCGATCTTCACGCCCATGTGGCCGAGGCCGCCCAGGCCGACGATGCCGACCTTCGAGCCCGGTCCGACCTGCCACTGGCGCAGCGGCGAGTAGGTGGTGATGCCCGCGCACAGCAGAGGCGCGACGGCGGCGAGGTCGGCCTCCGGGTGGTTGACCTTGAGCACGAACTTCTCGTGCACCACGATGTGGTCGGAGTAGCCGCCCAGCGTGTTGGCGCGCGAGACCTGCTCGGGGCTGTCGTAGGTGCCGGTGAAGCCGTTGTCGCAGTACTGCTCCACGCCGTCGGCGCAGTGCTGGCAGTGCTGGCAGCTGTCGACCATGCAGCCCACGCCGACGACGTCGCCGACGGCGAACTTCGACACGCCCTCGCCGATGGCGGTCACGCGGCCGACGATCTCGTGGCCGGGCACGCACGGGTAGGTGGCCGCGCCCCATTCGCTGCGCGCGGTGTGCAGGTCGGAATGGCAGACGCCGCAGTGCAGGATGTCGATGGCGACGTCGCGCGCGGTCGGGTCGCGCCGCTCGAAGGTGAAGGGCGCGAGCGGGGTGGTGGCGGAACGGGCCGCGTAGGCATGGGTGAGTCGGGTCATGGGAGGGGTCCTCGCGAAGTGGGAAAAGCCATCGACCTTACGCCACGCCGGCGCCGCGCGCACGTCGATGGCGAACGTCCCCGGCAACCCCGCGCGCGCAGCGGAACGGGTCGCGTGCTAAGGTCCCCGCCGCCCGGAGCCCTTCCGGCCGCGACCCTGGAACCGAGCCTCCCGTGCCCCTCCCCGAACCCCCCGTCCCCAGCGCGGCGGCCCTCGCCGCGCGCACCGCCCGCGCCGATGCGGCGAACGCCGCCGAGCGCTCCGCCGCTCCGCCGGTCGTCGGCCTGTCGCCGCGCCTGACCCTGCTCTTCGCCGTCGCCTGCGGCCTGTGCGTGGCCAACCTGTATTTCGCGCAGCCGCTGGTCGGCCCCATCGCCGAGACCCTGCGGCTGCACGCCGGCCTCGCGGGGCTGGTCGTCACGCTCACGCAACTGGGCTACGGCACCGGCTTGCTGCTGCTGGTGCCGCTGGCCGACGTGGTGGAGAACCGGCGCCTGATCCTGCTGTCGATGGCCGGCGCGGTGCTGGGGCTGGTGGGGGTGGCGCTGTCGAACTCGGCGGCGACCTTCCTGGCGGCGTCCTTCGTCGTCGGGCTGTGCGCGGTGGCGGCGCAGGTGCTGGTGCCCTTCGCCTCGCACCTCGCGCCGGAGGCCGGCCGGGGCCGGGTGGTCGGCAACATCATGGGTGGGCTGATCGCCGGGATCATGCTGGCGCGGCCGTTCTCCAGCCTGGTGGCGTCGGCCTTCGGCTGGCGCGCGGTGTTCGCCGTCTCGGCGGTGTTGATGGCGGTGCTGATCGCCGTGCTGTGGCGCGCGCTGCCGCGCCGCGTGCCGCACGGCTCCATCGGCTACGCACGCACCATGGCGTCGCTGCCGGGCATCGCGTGGCGCACGCCGCTGCTGCAGCGCCGGGGCTTCTACCAGGGCATGCTGTTCGCGGGCTTCCAGGCCTTCTGGACGGCGGTGCCGTTGCTGCTGGCGCACGAGTTCGGCCTGGGGCAGGGCGGCATCGCGCTGTTCGCCCTGGCCGGCGCCGCCGGCGCGCTGGCGGCGCCCTGGGCCGGGCGGCTGGCCGATCGCGGACTGACGCGGCCGGCCACCGGCGCGGCCATCGGCGCGGCGCTGCTGTCCTTCGTCATCGGCGCGGTGTCGGTGCACTTCCACTCGCTCGCCGGGCTGGTGCTCGCGGGCATCCTGCTCGACGGCGCGGTGCAGCTGTGCCAGGTGCTCAACCTGCGCAGCCTCTACATGCTGGCACCGGAGCTGCGCGGCCGGCTCAACGGCCTGTTCATGACCTTCATCTTCCTGTGCGCGGCCGTCGCCTCGGGCGTCTCGGCGGCGGTCTACGCCTTCCACGGCTGGAGCGGCGTGTGCCTGATGGGCGGCGCGCTGGCGCTGGCGGCGGGCGTGCTGTTCCTGAGCGACCGCGCCGCGCCGGTGTCCCGGGCGGCCTGAGCCGGCCGAGCGGCGCCGCGTCCGCCGCGACGCCGCGGCGGGTCGCCTATCCGCCGCGCGCGCCGGCCGCGGGCGGCGTCCATTCGTACACCCACGTCTCGCTGACCGCCGCGCCGCCGCTGCGCAGGTACAGGCGCAGCGCCACGGAGCCGCCGCCATCGCCGCCGCCGTCGGGCACCAGGTCGAACATCGCCCGGATGCCGCCGACCGCCGCCAGCGGCCGCGCCGAGGTGATCTCCACCCGGCCGCGCGAGACCTCGATCACCGGCTCGACCGTCGCGCCCGCGGTCACCAGCGCCGCCAGCGGCCCGCCCGCGAAGTCCAGCGCGAAGCGGTAGGACGCGTAGGCGCGCGGCCGGCCGATGACCCCGCCGATGCCGGTGCGCGTGGCCACGCAATGCGCCAAGCCGGACTGCGCCGGCGCCACCGGCGCGCGGGCGCCCCAGTGCAGCCGGTAGGCCCAGAGCAGTTCCTCGCCGGCCCGGGGCGGCCTCGCCGGGTTCCAGAAGGCGACGACGTTGTCGAAGGTCTCGTCCTCGGTCGGGATCTCGACCAGCTGCACCGAGCCCTCGCCCCAGCCGCCCCGGGGCTCGACCCACAGCGAGGGCCGCTTCTCGTAGAACACGCCGTCGTCCTGGTAGTGGTCGAAGTCGCGGTCGCGCTGCATCAGGCCGAAGCCGCGCGGATCGCGGTCGGCGAAGGCGTTGAAGCGCAGCCGCGCCGGGTTCGACAGCGGCCGCCAGATCCACTCGCCGGCGCCGGTGAACAGCTGCAGGCCGTCGGAATCGTGGATCTCCGGGCGCCAGTCGTCGGCCCGGCGGCGGTCGTTCTCGCCGGTCTGGTACATGCTGGTGCACGGCGCGATGCCGATGCGCTCGATGGCGCGGCGCGGGTACAGCGCGGCGTCGACGTCCATCGTCAGCACCTCGCCGGGCGTGATGGCGAAGCGGTAGGCGCCGGCCACGCTGGGCGAGTCGAGCATCGCGTAGACCACCACCGTGGTCGCGTCGGGCGCGGGACGCTCGAAGTAGAAGTCGGTGAAGTCCGGGAACTCCTCGGGCCGGGGCAGGGCGGTGTCCACCGCCAGGCCGCGCGCCGACAGGCCGTACTGCCCCTCGGCGCCGACGGCGCGGAAGTAGCTCGCGCCCAGGAAGGCCGCCACGTCGTTGCGGAAGGCCGGCGCCGTCAGCACGCGGAAGCCCGCGAAGCCGAGGTCGCCGGGCTGCCTCGCGCCGTCGAGGCCGCTCCTGCCGTAGTCGAACATCGCCGGGTCGTAGGCCAGCTGCCGGGCCTCGTCGCCCACGACGTCGAACATGCGCACCGGCCGCTTGAAGAACAGGCCCAGGTGGAACAGCCGGATCTGGAAGCGCAGGCGCGCGTCGGCCCACAGGCCGTGCTCGGGGCGGAAGCGCAGCGCCTGGTAGCGGTCCCAGTCGAGCGCGGCGACGTCGGCCGGCAGCGGCCGGCCGTGGGGTTCGTAGGGCCGCTCGGAGAGATTGCGCGCCGCGCCCTTGAGCCAGGCGTAGCCGAAGCCGCGCTGCACGTCCCCCAGCGGCTTCAGGCCGGCGGCATGGGCGGCCGGGGCGATCGGCGGCGCGTCGGCCGGTGGCGCCGGGGCGACGGTCGGCGCGACGCCCGCGCAACCCGCGGTGCCGAGGGCGCCGGCGGCGCCGAGGAAGGTTCGTCTGAGCATGGTGGCGAAGCAGGAGGAAAGGGTGGAAAGAGGCTCGCGGCCGCGCCGGACGGCTGCGCGCGCGCCGCCACGACGGCCCGATCGTGCCTGCCCGGCGCCGGTCCCGCCGTGGGCGCGGACGCCGTCCGCGCGCGCACGGGCCGTGACGCACCCGCGTGCCGGCCAGGCCCGCCGCTACATCGACCAGATGCGCGGCGCGCCGGCCGGGCGCCGCCAGAGTTCGGCGCGCCAGGCCTGCCACACCTGCCGCAGCAGCTGCATCGCTGGCTCCACCACGGGCGCCAGCACCCGCAGCACCACGATCCCGCCGTGCGGGCTGGTGGCGCCGGCGCTGGCCGCGAGCGGGTGCGCGTCCGCCAGCCCGCGCGCGAGGTCGAGCAGCGCCTCGCGCCGCGCCCGCGCGAGCGGTGTGCCGGCGACCAGGAACAGCGAGGCGATGCAGCGCTGCCCCGCCAGGCCCAGCGGGCTCTCCAGCAGCCGGCGATCGGCCGCGTCGATGCGCCCGCGCTCCAGCCACACGCCCGGCACCTCGACGTGCTGCAGCAGGCTGCCGCGCTCGAAGGGCTGGCCGGCGGCGGGCAAGCCCAGCGCCGTGACGTCCCAGCCGATCATCTCGGCGCCGGGCGCGGCCTCGATGCGCAGCCGGTTCTCGGCTTGGCAGCCGCTGTAGCACAGCGCTTCCAGCGGCAGCCATTCGAGCCGCGCATCGGCGTCGAGCCGCAGCGTGGTGCGCTGCACCGCCGCCTCGCCCTCGCTGCGGTAGAAGCGCGTCGCGCCCGGCGTGGTGATCAGGCCGTGGCTGCCCGGCGCGGCGGTGACGTCGATGTCGAGCGTGTCGCCGCCCACCAGCCCGCCCGGCGGATGCACCAGCACGTTGTGGCAGACCGCGTCGCCCTCCGGGTACAGGCTCTGCAGGATGCGCAGCGGGCCGTCGTGCCGGAAGCGTGCGACGGTGCGGGAAGGGTTCGTGGCGCTGTAGTCGAGCGCGAGTCGGGCGTGCCAGGGCATCGTGGGAGTCTAGAAGGCGAACCGGCCCGGCCCGTGCCAGGGACACCGCGGAACCGGCTCCGCCGGGCCGCCGATGCCGCCCCCTCGAAAGGGGTGGGCGCCGCTACGCGCAGCGAGCGAGCCTGGGAGTGAGCCCAGGACACCGCGGAACCGGCTCCGCCGGGCCGCCGGTGTCGCCCCCTGGAAGGGGGTTGGCGAAGCGACACGCAGTGCGCGAAGACTGGGGGTGAGTCAAGTCCTCCAGGCGCCTTCGTGCGGGATCGTCGCTTCGTCGACGAGCGCCGGCCCGATGCACTCGATCGGATGCGGCGAGGCGGCGAAGACGTCGCGGCAGGACAGCTCGGCGTCGCGCTGGTCCTGGCGCTCGCCGCGGAACACGCGCAGGCGCTCGGCGTCGATGCCGAACACCACGCGCCCGATGTTCGACCAGAAGATCGCCCCGGCGCACATCACGCAGGGTTCGGCCGACGAGTAGAGCGTGGCGCCGGCGAGTTCCTCGCGCGACGGGCGCCGCGCGGCCAGGGCGCGGATGGCGCCCATCTCGGCGTGCGAGGTGCAGTCGCCGTTCTCGGCGGTGGCGTTGTGGGCCTCGGCGATGACCTCGCCGCCGGCCGAGACCACGATGGCGCCGAAGGGCCGGTTGCCGCGCCGGCTCGCCGCGTGCGACCAGTAGATCGCCTTGCGCAGGTAGCGGCCGTCGCGCTCGTCGAGGGCCTGTTCGGCCGGCAGGCGGGTGCGGGCCGATGTCGATGGGGTGGAGGAGAGGGTCATGTCCGGGTCCGTGCGTGCGTGCCGCCGCTCGAAGGCGGCGCGATGGGTTGGGAGGGAAGGTGTCGAAGGAACGGAAGGCGTCGAGGCAGGCGCGGCGAGGAGGAAAGGGATCGGGGTCGGGATGCCGGGACACGTCGTCGATCCGGTGTCCGGACGGCCATCCGGGCATACACCCGAAGCCGTCGGGACGGCTGTCGGACACGGCCACGTGCCGGCCGCCTCGTTCGACGTCCGACGGCCGGCCAAGCACGACGCATGCCATGGCGCCGGGCCGGCCGGGTGGCGACGGGACCGGCCGGCGCGTGCGGCCGGCCGCCGTTCCGTGCGATGCACCACGGCACGG
Source organism: Variovorax sp. PvP013 (assembly GCF_050435945.1). Taxonomy (NCBI): domain Bacteria; kingdom Pseudomonadati; phylum Pseudomonadota; class Betaproteobacteria; order Burkholderiales; family Comamonadaceae; genus Variovorax; species Variovorax sp. PvP013. Next base: position 313,297 of record NZ_JBNDLF010000003.1, on the reverse strand, counting down.
CGTCATGCACCGGCAAAGTTCGACCCGCCGACGGGGGCACCGCGACGGCGTGTTTGCCGGCAGCGCCGCGACTGGGCATCATCGGCCGCTCAGAGTAGAAGCGTTCACCAGCCGCAGGCCGTCCGGGGCTGGCAGGAAATTGCTCTTGAAGCCCGAGTTCCGACTTCCTTCAGGAGATTTTCCCGTCATGAGCGTCACCGACCATTCCCTCACCGAGCTGCAGCGCGAGTCCCGCATGGGCGCGATGGGCCGCACCAACACGACGCGCGAGATCCGCCGCATCGACCTCTCGGACTTCGAACGCCGCCGCGACGTCATCGCGCAGGAACTGTGGGACGCGGCCGTCGACGTCGGCTTCTTCCAGCTCGTCAACCACGGCATCGACCTCGCGAAGATCCGCGGCGCCTTCGAGATGGCCGAGCGCATGTTCGCGCTGCCCGAACCGGTCAAGGCGCAGTACCCGCTGAAGAAGGCGCTCAACGCCGGCTGGGAGAGCAAGGCGCAGGTCCGGCCCTCCACCGGCACGCCCGATCAGAAGGAGAGCTACCAGATCACCCGCCCGCACATGGCCGGCCTGTGGCCGACCGAGGACGAACTGCCGGGCTTCCGCGCGACGATGCTCGCCTTCGAGCGCGAGAGCTGGGAGGTCGGCATGCGCGTGCTGTCGTGCTTCGCCGCCAAGCTGGGCTTCGAGCGCGACTTCTTCGCCCGCGCGCACGATCCGGAGCGACCCAGCTACCAGAGCACGTTGCGCCTGCTGCACTACTACGCGATCCCACCCGAGGCGCAGGCCGGCCTCGACCTCTGGCGCGCCGGCGCGCACACCGACTTCGACTGCCTGACCCTGCTCTACCAGCGCCACGGCCAGGGCGGCCTGGAGGTGTGTCCCGGCAAGGAGATGGAGGCGCAGGAATGGACCCCGATCGCGCCCGACGGCGACGCCATCACCTGCAACATCGGCGACATGCTCATGCGCTGGAGCGACGACCGGCTGCCGAGCAACTTCCACCGCGTGAAGAACCCGCTGCCGGGCGAGTACATGGGTCCGCGCTACAGCATCGCCTTCTTCGCCCAGGCCAACCGCGACGCGATGATCCAGCCCCCCGGCGGGACGCACGCGCCGATCAGCGCCGGCGACTTCCTGAACCAGCGCATCGCGGCGAACTTCAAAAAGTACTGAAGCTCCCCCCAAGCCGCTTCGCGGCTTCCCCCCTCTCTCGCCTGCGGCGGGAGGGGGGCGCACCCGGCGGCCTGGCGGAGCCAGTTCCGCGGATGCCCTGGCGGGCTTGCGGGGGGTGGCGAAGGTTGCGCGCGGAGCCTCAGGCGCCGGTGGAGGGAGCGTCCGGCGTGCGGGTCGCCTCGGCGGTGTCGACGGGGATCCGTTCGAGTTCGGCCAGCCACACCTCGGCTTCCGAATCGCTGGGGGCGCGCCAGTCGCCGCGCGGCGAGAGCGAGCCGCCGGAGCCCACCTTCGGTCCGTTGGGCACGCAGGAGCGCTTGAACTGGCTGGTCTTGAAGAAGCGCCAGACGAAGGTGCGCAGGTGGCCGCGGATGGCCGCGAGCGGGTAGGCGTTGCGCTCTTCGCCCTCCAGCGCCTCCGGCCAGGGACCGCGCGCGACGTCGCCCCAGGCCGCGTGCGCCAGGAACGCCACCTTCGACGGCCGGAAGCCGTGGCGCGTGACGTAGTACAGGTGGAAGTCCTGCAGCTCGTAGGGGCCGATGGTGTCCTCGGTGCGCTGACCGGGCTGGTCGCGCCGTCCGGCGTCGTCGGCATCGGCATCGGCTTCCGGCGAGGTTGGCGGATCGTTCGGCACCAGCTCCGGGCTGACCTCGGTCGCCACGATGGCCCGCAGCACCTCGCTGCCGGCGGCGTCGAGCACGCCCGCGCCGGCCACCCAGCGCACCATGTGCTTGATCAGCGTCTTGGGCACGCTGGCGTTGACGTTGTAGTGCGACATGTGGTCGCCCACGCCGTAGGTGCACCAGCCCAAGGCCAGCTCGCTGAGGTCGCCGGTGCCCACGACGATGCCGTCGAGATGGTTGGCCAGGCGGAACAGGTGGCTGGTGCGCTCGCCGGCCTGCACGTTCTCGAAGGTGATGTCGTACTGCGGCACGCCGTCGGCGAAGGGATGGCCCAGGTCGACGAGCATCTGCCGGCAGCTCGGCCGGATGTCGATCTCGCGCGCCGTGCAGCCGATGGCCGCCATCAATCCGTGCGCCTGCCGCAGGGTGCGGCCGGTGGTGGCGAAGCCGGGCATCGTGAAGCCCAGGATGTCGCTGCGCGGGCGGCCCAGGCGGTCCATCGCCTGCGCGCACACCAGCAGGGCGTGGGTCGAGTCGAGCCCGCCCGAGACGCCGATCACCAGCTTCCCGATGCGCGCCGCCTCGACGCGCTGCACCAGCGACTGCACCTGGATGTTGAAGACCTCGCGGCAGCGCTCGTCGCGCGTGGCGGCGTTCGCCGGCACGTACGGGAAGCGCTCGACCGTGCGGCGCAGGCCGCCGGGCGCCGCGCGCCCCAGCCCGGGCAGGTCGAACTCGACCGTGCGCCAATGCCGCAGCACGTCCTTGTGGCGCTGCGCCGAGACGCCGAAGGAGTTCTGCCGCATGCGCTCGTGCGCGAGGCGTTCCAGGTCGGCGTCGACGGCGATCAGGTGCGAGCGGTTGCTGAAACGCTCGCTCTCGGCGAGCAGCTCGCCGTTCTCGTAGATCAGCGACTGGCCGTCCCAGGCCAGGTCGGTGGTCGACTCGCCGATGCCGGCCGACGAATAGAGGTACGCCGCCAGGCAGCGCGCCGACTGCGAGCGCACCAGCTGGTGGCGGTAGTCCGACTTGCCCACCGTGATGTTCGACGCCGACAGGTTGACCAGCACCGTCGCGCCGGCCAGCGCCGCCTGGCTCGACGGCGGGATCGGCACCCAGACGTCCTCGCAGATCTCGACGTGGAAGGTCAGGAGCGGCAGGCCGCGCGCCCGGAACAGCAGCTCGGCGCCGAAGGGCACGCGCGCGCCGCACAGGTCGATCTCGGTGGCCAAGGCGCTGTCGGCGGCGCTGAACTGCCGGCCCTCGTAGAACTCGGCGTAGTTGGGCAGGTAGGTCTTGGGCAGCACGCCCAGCAGGGCGCCGCCGGCGACGATCGCCGCGCAGTTGTAGAGCCGGTGGTCGACCCGCACCGGCAGGCCGACGACGGCGACGGTCGGCAGCTCGCGCGAGGCGGCGACGAGTTCGGCCAGGGCGGCCTCGCAGCCTTCGAGCAGGGCGGTCTGGTGGAACAGGTCGTCGCAGGTGTAGGCGGAGATGCCCAGTTCCGGGAAGGCGACCAGGGCGACGCCGTCGGCGGCCGCTTCGCGGTACAGGCGCAGGGTTTCGCGGCCGTTGAAGACCGGATCGGCCACGCGGTTGCGGGGCACGGCGACGGCCAGGCGCGCGAAGCCGTGCGAATAGGGGTTGTCGAAGGGAAGATCGGTGGGCATGACCGCGATCCTAGGCCTTCACGATGGCGACGGCGGATGGCACGTCGTGAGGGCACGGGTCGGTACGGCAGTTGCACGGCCATGGCGAAAAGCGCCACGGCACCACCCGCGATCCGGTCCGTCGGAGCGACGGCAGGTCGTGAGCGGTCAGCGTTCGAAGGTCGCCACTGTCGGAATCTCCCAATCAGCGCTGGCCGCATCGGCCGGTACCGCCAACATGAAGATCGCAGCAGAAGCCGTCGAGATGACAACGGTGATGAGGAAATTGACCATGGGAGAGATTCTCGATCGGTCCTTGTAACGGCTTGTCAGCCATTGGCTCCCCCGCTTGCGCGATTTACGCCCGCGCGGTTGGGAGGTGACTGTAAGTCGCGTGTGCGACACGCCGTACCAGGGTTTCTAGCGATCCGGGGTGTCCATGGCTTCGACGATCTTCCCGTCGCCGACGAAGGCCTCGCCCACCAGCATCCGGAAGCCCGTGCCCGGCGCGAAGCGGGGTCGCGCCACGGCGGGCGACAGGAACTCGACCGGCAGGCGCTGCAGCGCGCCGCGCCGGAACTCGCCGCCCGCGGGCACCCGCCAGCGCCCGGAAAAGCCCTCGTTGCCGACCACGAAGGCGCAGTAGTGCTCGCCCTCGGCGATCAGCACGTCCTCGGCCGGGACGGCGGCGGGGCGCAGGGTGATCTCGGCCAACGCGTGCGCGTGGAACGGCGTTTGCGTCGCCAGGGCGATCCGGTCGGCCACGGCGGCCTCCGAGGCGGGCACCGGCTTCGGCGGTCGCTTCAGGCGTCCCATCAGCCAGCCCACGACGTTGCCGATCACCGGGACCCACAGCAGCAGCATCAGGGTGCCGATGTCGCGCGTCGTCGTGCCGGGCGCGGCGAAGTGCCGGATGGCCGCGCCCGACAGGGCCAGGAACAGCAGCACGACGACGATGAGCTTGCGGCGGGACTGGCGGGTGGTCATGGGCGAGGGATCCGGGTGCGAGAGGAAAAGGCGCACCGGGAGGTCGGGCGCGACGGGGCATTCTCGCGAACGTAGCGCGCGAAGGACGGGAACGACGGGACGTCGGTGCCTGGAGGCCGGCGACGCCTACCGTCCGCGCGAAGCCCAGAAACCGCGATGCGTCTCGACCATCTCGTCGGCCACCTCGTTCACCGGTCCGGTCACCTCGATGGTCTTTTGGCCGCGCGCGAAGACCTCGCGGCAGGGCAGCGCGAGCGTCGGGTTCTCCGGGTGGTCGCCGGTCAGTGCCAACAGAGCCTCCTCCCCGGCGCCGTAGACGACGTGGCCGATGTCGGCCCAGTACACGGTGCCGGCGCACATCGCGCAGGGCTCGAAGGTGGTGACCAGCGTGCACTGCCGCAGGTAGGCGGCAGGGTAGTTCAACGATGCCTGGCGCGCGAGCGTGGCCTCGGCGTGATGCACGGTGTCGATGTTGCCCTGCTCGGCCAGCACCGTCTCGCCGTCCGGCGCCACCAGCACGGCGCCGAAGGGATGGCGCCCCATCGCCATCGCCCGCCGCGCCACCGCGTCGGCGCGCCGCAGCGCGGCGATGGCCTGCGCGCGCGTCATCGTCGTCATCCGCCCTGCGAGCCCCTGTGGGCCCAGCCGGTGGTGTGCTTCTCGATCAGGCTGAACAGCTCGTACATCGCCATCGCCATCGCGCCCACCACCATCAGGCCGGCGAAGGCCAGGCCCATCTGCATGGCGGAGCCGGCGGAGATCAGCAGGTAGCCGATGCCCTCGTTGGCCGCCGTCATCTCGCTGACCGTGGTGCCGACGAAGGCCAGGGTGATGGCGACCTTGAGCGAGGCGAAGAAGTACGGCATGGAGCGCGGCAGGCCGATCTTCATCAGCACGTCCCAGCGCTTGGCGCCCAGCACGCGCAGCACGTCCTCCAGCTCGGGCTCCAGCGTGGCCAGGCCGGTGGCGATGTTGACCATGATCGGGAAGAAGCTGATGAGGAAGGCCGTCAGGATCGCCGGGCCGACGCCGATGCCGAACCACACCACCAGGATCGGCACGAAGGCCGCCTTGGGCAGGGCGTTGAAGGCCGTCATCAGCGGGTACATCGCCGCGTAGGCCAGGCGCGAGCTGCCCACCACGAAGCCCAGCAGCACGCCCACCACGATCGCCAGGCCGAAGCCCGCCATCGTGACCCAGAAGGTGCGCCAGGCGTGGCCGGCGATGATCTCCTTGAACTCCCAGAACTGCGTCCAGATGCGCAGCGGGCTCGGGAAGATGAACTCCGAGATGCCGAAGCCGGCGCAGACGATCTGCCAGAGCACCAGCACGGCCACCAGCAGCAGCCAGGGCGACCAGCGCTCGATCTGCTTCGCGTTCCGGTGCATCGCGCTCATGCCGCCACCGCCGAGGCCGAGGTCTGTGCCGCGCCGATGCCGGTGTTGCGGATGGCGCCGATGTGCCCGCGCAGCTCCAGCACCATGTCGGTGAATTCCTTGGTGTAGGTGAGCTCCAGTTCGCGTGGGCGCGGCAGCTCGATCTCGCGGCGCACCACGAAGCGCCCGGGGCTCTTGCTCATGACGTAGACGGTGTCGGCCAGGAAGACGCTCTCGCGCAGGTCGTGCGTGACCAGGATGACGTTGAAGCGCTGCTCGGTCCAGAGGTCGCGCAGGATGCACCACAGCTCCTCGCGCGTGAAGGCGTCGAGCGCGCCGAAGGGCTCGTCGAGCAGCAGCATCTTGGGCTCGTGGATGAGCGCGCGGCAGATGCTCGCGCGCTGCTGCATGCCGCCCGAGAGCTGCCACGGGAACTTGTCCTCGTAGCCGGCGAGGCCGACCTTCCGCAGCAGCCGGCGGGCGCGTTCCTCGTATTCCTTGCGTTTCGCGCGGAAGGTGGAGCGGTAGGGCTCGACGATCTCCAGGGGCAGCAGCACGTTGTCGACCGTGGTGCGCCAGGGCAGCAGCGAGGGCGCCTGGAACGCCATGCCCGAGATCTTCAGCGGCCCGGTGACCGGCGCGCCGTCGATGCGGATGCGGCCCATCGAGGGCATCTTCAGGCCCGTGGCGAGCTTCATGAAGGTCGACTTGCCGCAGCCCGAGGGCCCGACGATGGCGATGAACTCGCCGCGCCGGATCTTCAGGTCGATGGCCTCGACCGCGAAGTGGTTCTCCCGCAGCAGCTGCTCGTTGTAGGCCAGCCAGACATCCTGGAAATCGACGAAGTGGGTGGGTTCGGACATGGGTTCGACGGTGTGCGCGACGGGCGTCACTTCTTCAGGACGGCCAGTTCGGCGGCCGGCGGCAGCAGCGTGCCGTTCCACACCGTGGCCGGGTCGACGCGCGTCTTGGTGGCGAAGGCGTCCGACACCTGCGAGGCCATCAGCGACAGGCGCCCCGCGTTGACGGCGCCGAAGCCCTCGGCGCGCGCGTCGGCGCTGTTGACCACGGTGTCGATGGCCAGCTGCAGGCGGCGCGTCTCCAGCTTGGCGTCGACGATGCCGTCGCGCGCCTTGACCGATTCGACCGCCACGGCCGGGTTGGCGACGACCTCCTTCGCGCCCTTGGCGAAGGCCGAGAGGAAGGCCTTCACCGCCGCCGGGTTGTCCTTGAGCATCTTGGGCGACACGATGATCGCGTTGCCGTAGAGCTTCACGCCGTAGTCGGGGTAGGGCAGCACCACCACGTCGGCGGCCTTGGCGCCGCGCGCCTCCAGGTTGAGCAGCGAGGTGAAGGTGAAGCCGGTGATGGCGTCGACGTCGCCGCGCATGAGCATGGTCTCGCGCAGCGTCGGGTCCATCGCGGTCCAGGTCACCGCGCCGACGTTGTTGGCCTTGGCGAAGATCGGGAACGCGCGGCGGCCGGCGTCGAACACCGGCGCGCCCAGCTTCTTGCCGGCGAGGTCGGCCGGCTTCGAAATGCCGCTCTTCTTCAGCGCCATGACCGAGGCGGGCGTGTTGTTGTAGACCATCATCACCGCGACGGGCTTGTTGGGCGCGTCGGGGTTGTTGGCGTGGAATTCCATCAGCGCGGCGAGGTCGGCGAAGCCCATGTCGTAGGCGCCCGAGGCCACGCGCGTGACCGTGCCGCCCGAGCCGTTGCCCGCGTCGATCGTCACGTCGAGCCCGGCGTTCTTGAAGTATCCCTTGGCGGCCGGATGCAGGAACAGGGCGGCCGGCCCCTCGAAACGCCAGTCGAGCTGGAACTTCACGGGCGTCTGGGCCCGGGCGGTGCCGGCCAGACCGAAGGCGAGCGCGGAAGCGGCGAGAAGGGACTGGAGCAGGTGGCGCTTGTTCATCGTCGGTGGCATCAGGCAGGAGGATGGGGATGGGTCTGGGGGAAGCAATAACGGTGCCTGCACCAGAGCGGTGCTTCGCTGAATGGCGAATCGGGAAGGGTCGCGACAGCCTCCGGCTGACAAGACGGGGGTGGACGGGGTGCCAGCATTCGCCGCAGAGACCGCGCAGCCCCACCGAACAGCCCCTTCCTTCCCATGACCTCATCGCCCCTCGACCCCCGTTCGGATTCCCTGGCTTTCCTCGACGGCGGAGGCGAGATGGGCGATCTCATGCGCCGGACGGACTGGCGCGACCATGCGCTCGGACCGCCGGCGCAGTGGCCGCAGTCCCTGCGCTCGATGGTCTCGGCCTGCCTGAACTCGCCCCTGCTGTGCACCGTGCTGTGGGGGCCCGACCTGCGGATGCTCTACAACGACGGCTACGTGCCCTCGATGGGCGAGCGGCATCCGGGCGCACTGGGACGGCCGGTGGCCGAGGTCTGGGGCGAGGCCTGGACGGCGGTGGCGCCCGATTTCCATGGCGTGCTGGAAACCGGTCGGGGCATGATGCAGAAGAAGGTGCCGCTCACGGTCCAGCGCCACGGCCGGACCGTGCAGACCTGGTGGGACTTCACCGCCACGCCGATCCGCGGCGAGGACGGCCGCATCGCCGGACTGCTCAACCAGGGCAGCGAGATCACCGAGCAGGTGCTGGCCGAGCAGGCGCGCGACGCCGCGACCGCCGAACTGCGCGAGCTCACGGACCACCTGGCGATGACGGTCGAGGAGCGCACGCGCGACCGCAACGCCCTGTGGGAACTGTCGTCGGACCTGATGCTGCGCTGCGGCTTCGACGGCCGCATCGTCGCCGTCAACCCGGCCTGGACGCGCATGCTGGGCTGGGAGGAGGGCGAACTGCTGGGCATCTCGCTGTTCGATCTGATCCATCCCGACGACCTGCAGCACACCGTCGACGGCGCGAGCGCGTCGGCCGACGGCCGGTCGTTCCGGCGCTTCGACAACCGCTACCGCCACAAGGACGGCAGCTACCGCCAGATCAGCTGGTCGACCCGTTCGGCCCACGGCCTGATCAACGCCGTCGGCCGCGACATGACCGACGAGCTGGCGCAGTCGAGCGCCCTGGCCGCCTCGCAGGAGCAGCTGCGCCAGTCGCAGAAGCTCGAGGCCGTGGGCCAACTCACCGGCGGCGTGGCGCACGACTTCAACAACCTGCTGACGGTGGTGCGCTCCTCGGTCGAGCTGCTGCGCCGCGTCGATCCGGCGGCGGCGGACAAGCGGCGGCGCTACATCCAGTCGATCGCCGACGCCGTCGACCGCGCGGCCAAGCTCACCGGCCAGCTGCTGGCCTTCGCGCGCCGTCAGGCCCTGGTGCCCACGGTGTTCGACGTCGTGCGCAACATCCGCATGGTCGGCGAGATGATGGAGACGCTCACCGGCTCGCGCATCCGCGTGCGCATCGACCTGCCGCCCCATCCGTGCTTCGTGCACGCCGACGCCAGCCAGTTCGACACGGCCATCATCAACATGGCCGTCAACGCGCGCGACGCCATGGGCGGCGAGGGCGAGCTGACGCTGCGCGTGCGCCGCGCCGAGTCGCTGCCGGCCATCCGGTCGCATCCGGTGCGGCCGGGCGCGTATGTCGAGGTGTCGCTCCAGGACAGCGGCACGGGCATCCCGGCCGATCAGCTGAAGAAGATCTTCGAGCCCTTCTTCACCACCAAGTCGGTCGGCCTGGGCACGGGGCTGGGGCTGTCGCAGGTCTACGGCTTCGCCAAGCAGTCCGGCGGCGAGGTCCAGGTCGACAGCACGCCGGGCCGGGGCAGCACCTTCACGCTCTACCTGCCCTGGGCGAACGCGGCGGCGGCCGAGCCGGAGCCCGGCGTGCCGGAGCCGCTGCTCACCGGGCACGGCACCCGCGTGCTGGTGGTGGAGGACAACGTGGAGGTCGGCGCGCTCGCGACGCAGACGCTGGCCGAGCTGGGCTACGTCACGGCCTGGGTGGTCGACGCCCGGCAGGCGCTGGCCGAACTCGACCGCGCGCCCGACGCCTTCGACGTCGTGTTCTCCGACGTGGTGATGCCCGGCATGAACGGCATCGAGCTGGCCCGGGAGATCGAGCGGCGCCATCCGGACGTGCCGGTGGTGCTGACCTCGGGCTACAGCGACGCGCTGGTGCACGGCGGCAGCAGCGGTTTCGAGCTGCTGCAGAAGCCCTATTCCTTCGACCAGCTCTCGCTGGCCCTGCGCAAGGAGGCGGTGAAGCGGCACCGCCGCCGCGCCGGCGCCGCCTCCTGAGCCGAGGGGCGCGGACGCCCCCGCGACCCCGGCGTCCCTACTTCTGGATCGCCGCCTGCGCCACGGCCAGGGCGGTCATGTTGACCAGCCGGCGCACCGTCGCCGAGGGCGTCAGCACGTGCGCCGAGCGCGAGGCGCCCAGCAGGATCGGGCCGACCGTGACGCCGTTGCCGCCGGTGATCTTGAGCACGTTGAACAGGATGTTCGCGGCGTCGAGGTTGGGGCAGATCAGCAGGTTGGCCGAGCCCGTGAGCGTGGTCTCGGGCAGCGCGTGGCGGCGCACGTCCTCCGACAGGGCCGAGTCGCCGTGCATCTCGCCGTCGCACTCGACGTCCGGGGCGAGCTCCATGAACAGCTCGCGCGCGCGGCGCATCTTGCGCGCCGAGGCGCGCTCGGACGAGCCGAAGTTCGAGTGCGACAGGAAGGCGACCTTGGGCGGCAGGCCGAAGCGGCGCACCTCCTCGGCGGCCATCACGGCGATGTGGGCCAGCAGCTCGGCGCTCGGGTCCTCGTGCACGTTGGTGTCGGCGATGAACAGCGTGTGGTTGGTCAGCGTCAGCGCGTTGAGGGTGGCGAAGCCGGGGCCGCCTTCCTTGGCGCCGAGCAGCTGGTCGAGGATCTTCAGGTGGCTGTCGAAGCGCCCGACCAGGCCGCAGATCATGGCGTCGGCGTCGCCCAGCTGCACCATCAGCGAGGCGATGGTGGTGTTGGAGCGCCGCACCATCGCCTTGGAGGCCTCGGGCGAGATGCCGCGCCGGCCCATGGTGCGGTGGTAGGCCTCCCAGTACTGGCGGAAGCGCGTGTCGTTCTCGGGGTCGACGATCTCGTAGTCCTCGCCCAGGCGCAGGCGCAGGCCGGCCTTCTTGATGCGCGCCTCGATCACCGAGGGCCGCCCGATCAGGATCGGCCGCGCCAGGCCTTCGTCGATGGCCAGCTGCGCCGCGCGCAGCACGCGGTCGTCCTCGCCCTCGGCGTAGGCCACGCGCTTGGCGGTGGCGACCTTGGCCGCGGCGAACACCGGGCGCATGAACATGCCGGTCTGGTAGACGAAGCGGGTGAGCTGCTGGCGGTAGGCCTCCAGGTCCTCGATCGGGCGCGCCGCCACGCCCGAGGCCTGCGCCGCCTTGGCCACGGCCGGGGCGATGCGCAGGATCAGGCGCGAGTCGAAGGGCTTGGGGATCAGGTAGTCGGGGCCGAAGGACAGCTCCTGGCCCTCGTAGGCGGTGGCGACCTCCTCGCTGATGTCGGCCTTGGTCAGATCGGCGATCTCGCGCACGCAGGCGAGCTTCATCTCCTCGGTGATCTTGCTGGCGCCGCAGTCGAGCGCGCCGCGGAAGATGTAGGGGAAGCACAGGACGTTGTTGACCTGGTTGGGGTAGTCCGAGCGGCCGGTGGCGATGATGCAGTCCGGACGCACGGCCTTGGCCAGCTCGGGGCGGATCTCGGGCTCGGGATTGGCCAGCGCCAGGATGATGGGCTGCGTGCCCATCGTCTTGACCATGTCGGCCGTCAGCACGCCGGGAGCCGAGCAGCCGAGGAACACGTCGGCCTGGTCGACCACGTCGGCCAGCGTGCGCGCGCCCGTGTCGGGCTGCGCGAAGCGGGCCTTGGACTCGTCGAAGCCGCCGGCGCGGCCTTCGTAGATCAGGCCCTTGGAATCGACGGCGTAGATGTTGGCGGGCTTGGCGCCCAGGCCGACCATCACGTCCAGGCAGGCCAGCGCGGCGGCGCCGGCGCCGGAGACGGCGATCTTCACGTCCTCGATCTTCTTGCCCACCAGCTCCAGTCCGTTGAGCAGGGCGGCCGCCGAGATGATGGCCGTGCCGTGCTGGTCGTCGTGGAAGACGGGGATGTTCATGCGCTCGCGCAGCTTCTTCTCGATGTAGAAGCACTCGGGCGCCTTGATGTCCTCGAGGTTGATGCCGCCGAGCGTGGGCTCCAGCGCCGCGATGATGTCGACCAGCTTGTCGGGGTCGTTCTCGGCCAGCTCGATGTCGAAGACGTCGATGCCGGCGAACTTCTTGAACAGGCAGCCCTTGCCCTCCATCACCGGCTTGGCGGCCAGCGGGCCGATGTTGCCCAGGCCCAGCACGGCGGTGCCGTTGGTGACCACGCCCACGAGGTTGCCGCGCGAGGTGTACTCGGCCGCCATGGCCGGATCGGCCTCGATGTCCAGGCACGGGTAGGCGACGCCGGGCGAGTAGGCCAGCGACAGGTCGCGCTGGTTGACCAGGGGCTTGGTCGGAGTGATGGAGATCTTGCCGCGCACCGGATTGCGGTGGTAGTCGCGGGCGGCATCGCGCAAGGCTTCTTCTGCGGGGGAGAGGGGAGCGGACATGGGGGGAAAGTCTCCTGGTTCAAACGACGAAAACGTCACGGAGGCTACTCCAAAACAGGGACTTTTCGTCTAATGGGAAGCACGGGCTCGCCCCAGGTCTTTCGCCATCCCAGGCCGGCCACCGTGTCGCCGCGCGGCCTGTACTCGCAGCCGATCCAGCCGTCGTAGCCGAGCGCGTCGATGTGTCGCAGCAGCCACGGAAAGTTGATCTCGCCGGTGCCGGGTTCGCCGCGCCCGGGGTTGTCGGCCAGCTGGATGTGGCCGATGCGGCCGATGTGCGCGGACAGCGTGGCGCCGAGCTCGCCCTCCATGCGCTGCGCGTGGTAGATGTCGTACTGCAGCCGCAGGTCGGGCGAGCCCACCTCGTCCATCAGCGCGAGCGCCTGCGCGGTCGTCGTCAGCGCGAAGCCGGGGATGTCGAAATGGTTGACCGGCTCCACCAGCAATCCGATGCCCGCGGCCCGCAGCCGGGGCGCGGCGAAGCGCAGGTTGTCCACCAGCGTGCGCCGGGCGTCCGCCGCGCTCGCGCCCTCGGGCACGCGGCCGGCCAGGCAGTTGACCCGCGGGCAGCCCAGCGCCAGGGCGTGGTCGATGGCCTGGTCGACGCCGGCGCGGAACTCGCCGACGCGATCCGGGTGGCAGGCGATGCCGCGCTCGCCGTCCTCCCAGCGGCCGGCGGGCAGGTTGTGCAGCACCTGCACGAGGCCGTTGGCGCGCAGGGCGGCGGCGAGTTCGGGCTTCGGGAAGGCATAGGGGAAGAGGTATTCCACCGCCTCGAAGCCGGCCGCGGCGGCGGCCTCGAAGCGCTGCATGAACGGCAGCTCGGTGAACAGCATGGAGAGGTTGGCGGCGAAGCGGGGCATGGCGCGGGGCTCCTGGGCGACGTGGCCGGTCAGCTCGGCATGGCCGCGGCGAGCGCGGTGGGGGCGTCGGCGATCGACTCGGCCAGCGGCTCGAACTCGTGGATGGCGTCGATCTCGGTGCCCATGGCGATGTTGGTCACGCGCTCGAGCATCACCTCGATCACCACCGGCACGCGGTGCTGCGCCATCAGCCGCTCGGCCTGCTCCAGCGCCGGCCGCATCTCCTCCTGGCGGTGCACGCGGATCGCCTTGCAGCCCAGGCCCTCGACCACCTTGACGTGGTCGACGCCGTAACCCGCCTCGATGCCGGCGTCCGGGCCGGCGTTGACGTTGTCGAAGCCCAGCTGCACGCAGTAGTCCATGTCGAAGCCGCGCTGGCTCTGGCGGATCAGCCCGAGGTAGCTGTTGTTCACCACCACGTGCAGGAAGGGCAGCTTGAACTGCGCGCCCACGGCCAGCTCCTCGACCATGAACTGGAAGTCGTAGTCGCCCGAGAGCGCGACGATGCGCCGCGTCGGGTCGGCCGCGCGCACGCCCAGCGCGGCCGGCAGCGTCCAGCCCAGCGGGCCGGCCTGGCCGCAGTTGATCCAGTGGCGCGGCCGGTAGACGTGCAGGAACTGCGCCGCCGCGATCTGCGACAGGCCGATGGTGCTGACGTAGCAGGTCTCGGGGCCGAAGTGCGCGTTGAGGCACTGGTAGACGCGCTGCGGCTTCATCGGCGCGTCGGCGAAGTGCGTCTTGCGCAGCATCGTGCGCTTGCGCTCGCGGCATTCGCCCGACCAGGCGGCGCGGTCCTTCAGCCGGCCCTCGGCCTTCATCGCCTCGGCCACCTCGACGAACAAGGCCAGCGCCGCCTTCGCGTCCGAGACGATGCCGAAGTCGGGCGTGAAGACGCGGCCGATCTGCGTCGGCTCGATGTCGACGTGGACGAAGGTGCGGCCCCTGGTGTAGACGTCGACCGAGCCGGTGTGGCGGTTGGCCCAGCGGTTGCCGATGCCCAGCACGAAGTCCGAGGCCAGCATCGTCGCGTTGCCGTAGCGGTGGCTGGTCTGCAGGCCGCACATGCCGGCCATGAGCGGGTGGTCGTCGGGGATCGCGCCCCAGCCCATCAGGGTCGGGATCACCGGCACGCCGGTGGCCTCGGCGAAGCGCACCAGCAGCTCGCTCGCGTCGGCGTTGATCACGCCGCCGCCGGCCACGATCAGCGGGCGCTCGGCGGCGTCCAGCATCGCCAGGGCCTTCTCGACCTGGGCGCGCGTGGCGGCGGGTCGGTAGGGCACGAGCGGCGCGTAGGCGTCGATGTCGAACTCGATGGTCGCCATCTGCACGTCGAAGGGCAGGTCGATCAGCACCGGCCCCGGCCGGCCCGAGCGCATCAGGTGGAAGGCCTGCTGGAACACCTGCGGCACCTGGCCGGGCTCGCGCACCGTGACCGCCCACTTGGTCACCGGCCGCGCGATCGACTCGATGTCGACGGCCTGGAAGTCCTCCTTGTACAGCCGCGCGCGCGGTGCCTGCCCGGTGATGCACAGGATCGGGATCGAGTCGGCCGAGGCCGAATAGAGCCCGGTGATCATGTCCGTGCCCGCCGGCCCCGAGGTGCCGATGCACACGCCGATGTTGCCGGCCATCGCGCGCGTGTAGCCCTCGGCCATGTGCGAGGCGCCCTCGACGTGGCGCGCCAGGATGTGGGCGATGCCGCCGTGCCGGCGCAGTGCGGCGTAGAGCGGGTTGATGGCGGCCCCGGGCACGCCGAAGGCCTGGGTCACGCCTTCCTTCTCCATCACCCGCACGGCGGCCTCGATGGCGGTCATCTTCGTCATGTGAACGTCTCCTTGTGTTCGGGTGTCGATGGAGCGACTCTAGGAACGGGGGCCGTCGGCCGGAAGACGGCGCCGCGCCATAAAAGCTATTCCGCCGGGGAATGACCGGAGGCGGATCCATGGCTAGCATCCGGTCCATGGACCGACTGCAGGCGATGGCGATGTTCGTGCGCGTGGTGGAGACCGGCAGCTTCTCCCGGGCGGCGCGCGAGTTCAACACCACCCAGCCCACCGTGACCAAGCAGGTCGCGGCCATGGAGGCGCGCCTGGGGGTGCGGCTGCTCCACCGCAACACGCGCGGCGTCAGCCCGACCGAGGCGGGCGCGCGCTACTGCGAGCGGTGCAAGGCCGTCGTGCGCGACGCCGAGGAGGCCGAGCAGGCCGCGCGGTCGCAGCCCTCGGCCATGGAGGGGCTGCTGCGCATCGGCACCTCGGTCGCCTTCGGCCGCCGCGTGGTGGTGCCGCTGGCGCTCGAGTTCATGGCGGCGCATCCGCAAGTGCGGCTGGACCTGAGCTTCGAGGACCGCTACGTCGACCTCGTCGCGCAGGGCATCGACGTGGCGATCCGCATGGGCCGGCTGGCCGACTCCTCGCTCGGCGCGCGCTTCCTGGGCCTGAACCCGTGGACGGTGGTGGCCGCGCCCGGCTACTTGGCGCGCCACGGCACGCCCCGGCGCGCCGCCGACCTGAGCGCGCACGTGGCGATCATCTACAGCAGCGTGGTGGGCGACGACGTCTGGCACCTGCGCTCGCCCCGGGGCGAGCCGGTGGACGTGCCGGTGGCCGCGCGGCTGCGCTCGAACAACGTCTCGGCCGTGCTGGCGGCGGTGCGCGACGGCCTGGGGCTGGCGATGATGCCGCGCTACGTGGCGGCGGAATCGCTGGCCGCGGGCCGGGTGGTGGAGGTGCTGGCCGACCACGCCCTGGCCGCCCAGGAGATCCACGCCGTCTTCCCCTCGCCCCGGTTGGTGGGCGGCAAGGTCGCGGGGTTCGTGGCCTTCCTGCAGGGGCGCTTCGGCGATCGCTGGTGGGAGGCCCGGGCGCCCGAGCCGTCGGACGCCTCGGAGACGCCGGCGGCCTGAGGGCCGCGCGCCGGCCGCCTCAGATCATCGCCAGCGGCGTCTTGCGCTGCGGCCGCGGGTGCAGCCGGTCGATCGCGGCGATGTCCTCGGCCGACAGCGCGATCGACGCCGCCGCCAGGTTCTCGCGCAGGTGCGCTTCCCGCACGGCCTTCGGGATCGCGACCACCCCGGGCTCGGCCAGCAGCCGGGCCAGCGCCAGCTGCGCCGCCGTCGCGCCGCGCGCCTCGGCCAAGGCGGCCAGGGCGCGGTCCGACGCCAGCGCGCCCTGGTCGATCGGGCTGTAGGCCATCAGGGCCTGGCCGCGCGCGCGCAGCCACGGCGCGAGGCTGAATTCCGGCCCGCGCTCGGCGATCGAGTAGTAGACCTGGTCGGTCGCGCAGCGGTCGCCGCCGGGCACCTCGGCGAGTTCGGCCATGTCGTCGGTGTCGAAGTTGCTCACGCCCCAGGCGCCCGTGAGGCCGTCGGCCACCAGCGACTCCAGGGCGGCCACGGTGTCGGCCAGCCGGTGCGGCCCGCGCCAGTGCAGCAGGTAGAGGTCGACGCGCGCCAGCCCCAGGCGCGCCAGGCTCCGGGCGCAGGCCTGCGCCGTGCCCCGCCGGCTGGCGTTGTGGGGCAGCACCTTGCTCACCACGTAGAGCGAGTCGCGCCGCACCTCGCCGGCGTCGATCGCCTCGGCGATGGCCCGGCCGACGACCTCCTCGGCGCCGCCGTCGCCGTACATCTCGGCCGTGTCGATCAGCCGGTAGCCCATGCGCAGGGCAGCGCGCACGGCGGCCACCTCGGCGGCGCGGCGGGCCGGGTCCTCGCCCAGCCGCCAGGTGCCCAGGCCGAGCACGGGCATCGCCGGTCCCGCCGGCAGGTCGAGGGTCCTCGGGGTGTTCGCATCGCTTGTCATGCGTCGGATGATGCGCCGCGCACGGTACTTGCTCGAGTCGGCCGACGCCCCGGGAATACCCTCTGCGTCCGTCGCGACCGTCTTGCCTACATTACTTGCATGCAAGTTTGAGCGATGTTGCATGCAACCTTGCAACCCCAGGAGCTTCCCATGCCCCGCTTCGCCAAGTCCCTCTTCGGTCAGGTCGTCATCGCGCTGGTGCTCGGCGTGCTGGCCGGCCTGCTCGTGCCCGACCTCGCCGTCAAGCTCAAGCCGCTGGGCGACGGCTTCATCAAGCTGATCAAGATGATCATCCCGGTGCTGGTGTTCTGCGTCGTGGTGCACGGCATCGCCGGCGCGGGCGACCTCAAGCGCGTGGGCCGGGTCGGCGTCAAGGCGCTGATCTACTTCGAGGTGCTCACCACCCTCGCGCTGGTGCTGGGCCTGGTGCTGGCCTTCGTCTTCAAGCCGGGCGTGGGCATGAACGTCGACCCGCGCATGCTGGACGCGAGCGCCATGAGCGCCTACGCCTCCAACGCCGAGAAGCTCACCAGCGGCGGCACGGTCGACTTCCTGATGAAGCTCATCCCCACGACGGTGGTCAACGCCTTCGCCACCGGGGACGTGCTGCAGGTGCTGCTGTTCGCGGTGCTGTTCGGCTGCGCGCTGGCGCTGCTGGGCGAGCACGGCAAGCCGGTGGCGCAGGTGGTGGACTCGCTCTCGCTGGTGCTGTTCAAGATCATGGGCATCATCATCAAGCTCGCCCCGCTGGGCGTGCTGGGCGCCATCGCCTTCACGGTGGGCCGCTACGGCATCGGTTCGCTCAAGCAGCTGGGCATGCTGGTGGCGCTGTTCTACGGCGCGGTGCTGATCTTCGTCTTCGGCGTGCTGGGCCTGGTGATGCGGATGTCGGGCTTCAGCCTGGTCAAGCTGCTGCGCTACCTGCGCGAGGAGCTCACCATCGTCTTCGCCACCACCTCGTCGGACAGCGTGCTGCCGCAGATCATGGCCAAGCTGCGCCGCATGGGCATCCGCGACTCGACCGTCGGCCTGGTGATCCCGACGGGCTACTCGTTCAACCTCGACGCCTTCTCCATCTACATCACGCTGGCGGCGGTGTTCATCGCGCAGGCCACCAACACGCCGATCTCGATGTCGGACCTGCTGGCGATCCTGGCGATCGCGCTGGTCACCTCCAAGGGCGCGCACGGCGTGCCGGGCTCGGCCATCGTGGTGCTGGCCGCGACGCTGCAGGCGATTCCGGCCATCCCCGCGATCGGGCTGGTGCTGGTGCTGTCGGTGGACTGGTTCATGGGCATCGCCCGCGCCCTGGGCAACCTGATCGGCAACTGCGTCGCCACGGTGGCCGTCGCCGCCTGGGAGGGCGACATCGACCGCGAGCGCGCCCATGCCGTGCTCGACGGCACCTGGACGCCCGACGACGCGCCGCTGGCCGACGCGCCCGTCGACGCGACGACCCCCGCCACCGCGCGCCATGCCTGAGGCGGGCGCCGCCATGGACGAGGTCTCGCCCACCGTCATCGCCGAGCGCGTGGTCGAGGCGATCCTGGCGCAGAAGCTCGCGCCGGGCGAGCGCCTGGGCGAGCAGGCGCTGGCCGGCAACTTCGGCGTCAGCCGCACCATGGTGCGCGAGGCGCTGATGAAGCTGCAGGCGCGCGGCTTCGTCGAGGTCCAGAGCAAGCGCGGCTGGTACGTGGTGCAGCCCTCGGCCGAGGAGGCGCGCGACGCCTTCGCGGCGCGGCGCATCGTCGAGGCCGGCATCCTGGCCGAGGCCGGGCGGCCGCTGCAGGCCGTCACGCGCCGCCTGCGCCGGCACATCGCCGACGAGCAGCGCGCCATCGACGACGCCGACGCCGCCACGCGCGCCTTCCTGCTGGCCGACTTCCACGTCTGCCTGGCCGAGCAGATGGGCCACCGCCTGCTGGTCGACGTGCTGCGCGACCTGACCGCGCGCACCACGCTGGCGGCCACGCTCTACCAGTCGCGCCACGACGCCGGGCAGTCGTGCGCCGAGCACGGCGCCATCGTCGACGCGTTGGAGGCGGGCGACACGGCGCGCGCTCGCGCGCTGATGCTGGCGCACATCGGCAACGTCGAGCAGGCGCTGGAGGTCGAGCCGATGGCGCCCGAGCCCGATGCGCCGGCCCGCCTGCGCGCGACGCTGGCGCCGCTGGGCGTTGCGCGGCCACCACGGCCGATGCCGGATGGCGCCAAGTCCGGCCCCTGACGTACACGGACGCGCCCCGGGGCTGGACTACATTGCGACACCTATGAATTCCCCCCAACTCCAGCGCGGCGTCTTCTTCGCCCTGCTCGCCATCGTCACGGTCGCCTTCATCTGGATCCTGATGCCCTTCTTCGGTGCCGTGCTGTGGGGGGTGGCGCTGGCGATCCTGTTCACGCCGCTGTACCGCTGGTTGCTGCGCAAGTTCCCGCGCCGCAAGAACACCGCCGCGCTCTCGACGCTGGCGATCTGCTTGGTGATCGTGATCCTGCCGCTGGCCATGATCGGCGTGTCGCTGGTGCAGCAGGTGCTCGTGGTGGCGCAGGACATCCGCACGGGGC
Organism: Variovorax sp. PvP013; assembly: GCF_050435945.1. Classification (NCBI taxonomy): domain Bacteria; kingdom Pseudomonadati; phylum Pseudomonadota; class Betaproteobacteria; order Burkholderiales; family Comamonadaceae; genus Variovorax; species Variovorax sp. PvP013. Next base: position 293,703 of record NZ_JBNDLF010000003.1, on the reverse strand, counting down.
AGATCAACTTCGCCGCCTACTTCCAGCAGATCCTGGGCGCGTTGCCGCGCTGGGTCATGAACATCCTGGAGCGCTTCGACCTGACCAACATGGCCTCGCTGGAATCGCGCATCACCGCCGGCGCCGCACAGGGCAGCCAGATCGTCGCCGGCCAGGCGTTGACCATCGGGCAGAACACCTTCGACTTCTTCGTCAGCTTCTTCGTGATGCTGTACCTGCTGTACTTCCTGCTGCGCGACGGCCCGGTGCTGTCGAAGACCGTGCGCGACGCGCTGCCGCTGGCCAAGCCGCACACGCACTACCTGCTCAACAAGTTCACCACCGTGATCCGCGCCACCATCAAGGGCAACGTGGCCGTGGCGATCGCGCAGGGCACGCTCGGCGGGCTGGCGTTCTGGTTCCTGGGCGTGCAGGGCGCGCTGCTGTGGGCGGTGCTGATGGCCTTCCTGTCGCTGCTGCCGGCGGTGGGCGCGGCGCTCATCTGGGGTCCGGTGGCGGTCTACTTCCTGGCCACGGGACGCATCTGGCAGGGCCTGGTGCTGATCTTCGTGGGCGTCTTCGTCATCGGCCTGGTCGACAACATCCTGCGCCCGATCCTGGTGGGCAAGGACACGCAGATGCCCGACTACATCGTGCTGATGTCGACCATCGGCGGCATGGCGCTGTTCGGCATCAACGGCTTCGTGATCGGCCCGGTCATCGCCGCGCTGTTCATGGCGGCCTGGAGCCTGTTCGCCAATTCCGGCGACATCGGCGACCGGCACGACGAGAAGGGCACGCCGATCTGAGATCGGCCGGCCCCGCCCGCGCCGCGCGGGCGCCTCAGGTGCGCCTGGCGCCGCGCATCATCGCGACGTAGATCAGGGCGCCGGCGACCGCGCCGATGACCCAGCCGAAGTTGTTCTCCGGCAGCACCTTGAGCAGCTGGGTGCACAGCTCCCAGCCGATCGAGATCGCGCTGGCGAGGACGAGGGCCGTCACGCCCACCCTGTTCCAGCCGCCGTCGTAGTGGTAGCGCCCGCCCGGGGCCATGGTGTAGAGGTCCTCGACCTTCAGGACCTGCTTCTTGAGCAGGTAGAAGTCCGCCACCATGACGCCGAAGAGCGGCGCCAGCACGGCGCCGAACACGCTCACGAAGACCGTGATCGCCTTCGGGCTGTCGACGAAGATCCACGGGCACACCGCCACCGCCAGCACCGAGGTGATGAGGCCGCCGCGCTTGAAGTCGACGTGCTTCGGGAACAGGTTGGCGAAGTCGTAGGCCGGCGAGACGAAGTTGGCGACGATGTTGATGCCCATCGTGGCGACGATGAAGGTCACGCTGCCCAGCACCACGGCCCACTTGTTGTCGATCTTCGAGACGATCTCGATCGGGTCCATGATCATGTGGCCGAACACCTTGGCGCTGCCGGCGGTGACGATCACCACGATGATCGCGAACAGGATGAAGTTGACCGGCAGGCCCAGGAAGTTGCCGACCTTCATGTCGCGCTCGGTGCGGGCGTAGCGCGAGAAGTCGCCGAAATTCAGCAGTAGCGCGGCGAAGTAGCTCACCACCAGCAAGATGGCGCTGCCCATGGCGACGAAGGACTCGCCGCCGGTGAGCACCTTGTCGCTCAGCGACAGGTCCAGCGAGTCCCAGCCCGCCTTCCAGACGATCCAGCCGGCCAGCAGGAACATCACCACGTAGACCGCCGGACCGCAGAAGTCGATGAACTTGCGGATCGAGTCCATGCCGCGCTGGAAGATCAGCAGCTGGAAGATCCACATGAACATGAAGCTCGCCCAGCCCAGCAGGTCCAGCCGCAGGAAGCTGGTCGACTGCAGCGCCGCGGCGGCCGGGAAGAACACCAGCACCAGCGTGGCCACGGCCTTGGAGGCGAAGTAGGTCTGCACGCCGTACCAGACCACGCCGACGATGCCGCGGATGAGCGCGGCGAAGTTCGCGCCCATCACGCCCATGCTCACGCGCGCCATCACGGGGTAGGGGATGCCGTGCCGCTGGCTGGGCTTGCCGATCCAGTTCATCAGCACGTTGACGATGGCGATGCCCACCACCAGCGCGGCGAGCACCTGCCAGCCGCTCAGGCCCAGCAGGAACAGGCTGGCCGCGAAGGTGTAGCCGCCCACGCTGTGGATGTCGGACATCCACATCGCGAAGATGCTGTAGCTCGACCAGTTCTTGCGCTCGCCCGTGACGGGCGCGAGGTCGTGGTTGATGAGGCGCTCGTCCGAGCCGGGAACGCCGTGGAGGCCGGTGGATTGCATGGGCGGTGTCTCCTGTCTGTTGTCGTGGATCTCGGGGAGACGGCGCTCAGTGCGCCTCGGCCTGCTTGGCCGCGGCGATGACGGCGGCCTCGTCGTGCTTCGCGCCGTTGAGGAACAGGTTGAGCAGCACCGCCGTGATGGAGGCGAGCAGGATGCCCGACTCGATCAGCGAGTGCAGCGCGTGCGGCATCCACTGCTTGAAGTTGGGCGCGATCAGCGGAATCATGCCGATGCCGATCGACACCGCGACGATCATCGGGTTGTGGCGGTTGCCCTTGAAGTCCACGCCCGAGAGGATGCGGATGCCCGTGGCCGCCACCATGCCGAACATCACCAGGCCCGCGCCGCCGAGCACCACGGTGGGCAGCGACTCGATCAGCGCCGCCATCTTCGGCAGCAGGCCCAGCACGATCAGGATCACGCCGCCGGCCACGCAGACGTAGCGGCTCTTGACGCCGGTGACGGCCACCAGGCCGACGTTCTGCGAGAAGCTGGTGTAGGGGAAGGTGTTGAAGATGCCGCCGATCAGCGTGCCCAGGCCGTCGGTGCGCAGGCCCTTGGCGAGGTCCTTCTGGTCGATCTTCCGCTCGGTCATCTCGCCCAGCGCCAGGAACATGCCGGTCGACTCGATCATCACCACGATCATGATCAACGTCATCGTCAGGATGAGCACCGCGTCGAATTGCGGCATGCCGAAGTGGAAGGGCAGCACGACGTCGAACCACGGCGCGCGGCCGACCTTCTCGTAGGTCATGATGCCCATCGCCGAGGCCACCACCGCGCCGATGGCGATGCCCAGCAGCACCGAGATGTTGGCCACGAAGCCCTTGGCGTACTTCACGATCAGCAGGATCGACACCAGCACGACGGCCGCCACGCCGAAGCCCGTGAGGTCGGCGTAGCGCGGGTTGGGCACCGTCGGCAGGATGGCGAAGCCCTTGGGCACCGGCGGCAGCGCGCTGCCCGGGGAGGTCACGTCGGCCAGCCACTTGGCGTAGACCGGGTCGACGATGGCCGGCGCGGTCGGGCCGAAGGGGTTGCCGAAGATCCAGTTGATGCCCACGCGCATCAGGCTGATGCCGATGACCGCGATGATCGTGCCGGTCACCACCGGCGGGAAGAAGCGCAGCATCTTGCTCACCAGCGGCGCGATCGCGATCGAGATCACCCCCGCGCCGATGATCGATCCGAAGAGCAGTTGCGCCCCGGCGACGCCGGGGTTGGCGTTGGCGATCGCCACCATCGGCGCCACCGAGGCGAAGGTCACGCCCATCATCACCGGCAGCTTGATGCCGAACCACTGCGTCGCGCCGAGCGACTGGATCAGCGTGGCGATGCCGCAGCAGAACAGGTCGGCCGAGATCAGCAGCGCCACCTCGTCCGGACTCAGGCGCAGCGCGCGCCCGACGATCAGCGGCACCGCCACCGCGCCGGCGTACATCACCAGCACGTGCTGCAGGCCCAGGGCGGTGAGCCGCCCCATGGGCAGGCGCTGGTCCACGGGATGGACGGAGGAGGAGGAAGCGGCCGCGGCGGACGAGGCGGCGGCGGGAAGAGAGGACATCACGTGGCTCCTGAGGAAGGACGACGGTGGCGATCGCGGCGGGCCATGGCGTGCGACACCCGCTTTGTACGCGAAACTGTATACAAAACATGCGCCCGCACGCATCGAGGAAAACGCTTAGTCGGCGATCGCTTCGGTGGGACGGAAGCCGCGTTGCAAGTTGCGCGCCAAATGGAAACGGCGCCGAAGCGCCGTTTGTCAGGGTGCCGATCCGGACGTGACTATCGGAGCAGGTCCGCCAGCGTGCGAGCGACGACCTTCGTCGCCCGGCGCAGGTCCTCCAGCACCAGGCGCTCGTCGGCGCGCTTGGCGTGCGACTCCAGCACGGTGCGCGGGCCGGCGCCGTAGATCACGCCGGGGATGCCGGCCTCGCCGTAGAGCCGCACGTCGGTGTAGAGCGGAGTGCCCATGGCGGGAATCGGCTCGCCGAAGATCGCCTCGCCGTGCTTTTGGATGGCGTCGACCAATGGCTGGTTGCCGGCCAGGGGCTTCATCGAATTGGCCAGCAACAGGCGCTTGATCTCGACCGTGATGCCCGCGAGCGGCGCGGCGGCGTCGGCGATGACCTGGCGGATGGCGGCCTCGACCTCGACCGGGTTCTCCTCCGGGATCATGCGCCGGTCGAGCTTGAACACCACCTTGCCGGGCACGACGTTGGTGTTGGTGCCGCCCTCGATGCGCCCGACGTTGAGGTAGGGGTGCGTGATGCCGGCGACGGCCGAGCGGACCTGCTTGTAGCGCGTGTTCTGCGCGTAGAGCGCGTTCAGGATCCCGACGGCGCCCTGCAGCGCGTCGACGCCGGTGTCGGGGATGGCGGCGTGGGCCATCTTTCCGTGCACCGTCACCTCCATCTGCAGGCAGCCGTTGTGCGCCGTCACCACCTCGTAGCTGAAGCCGGCGGCGATCATCAGGTCGGGCTTCGTCAGGCCCTGGGCCAGCAGCCAGCCCGGACCGAGCAGGCCGCCGAACTCCTCGTCGTAGGTGAAGTGCAGTTCGACGGCGCCCTTCGACGGCTTCGCCACCGCCTCCAGCGCGCGCAGGGCGAAGGTGAAGCTGGCGAAGTCGCTCTTGCTGACGGCGGCGGCGCGGGCGTAGAGCCGGCCGTCCTCGATCTCGCCGCCATAGGGGTCGTGGGTCCAGCCCTCGCCGGGCGGCACCACGTCGCCGTGGGCGTTGAGCGCCACCGTCCGACCGCCGTCGCCGTAGCGGCGGCGCACGATCAGGTTGGTGATCGATTCGAGGCCGTAGTCGCGCACGGCCTGCTCGGGCACGGCGTGGCGCTCGGCGTCGAGGCCGAAGCCGGCGAGCAGTTCGGCGGTGCGCTCGGCGTGCGGCGCGTTGTTGCCCGGCGGCGTGTCGGTCGGCACGCGCACCAGCTCCTGCAGGAAGCGCACCTCCTCGTCGAAATGGGCGTCGATCCAGGCGTCGAGGCGGTCGTGGTCGGTCATGGGCAGCGGTCCGGAGAGATCGGAAGGGATCGGAGAAGGAAGGGAGGAAGGGGAAGGGCGGGGTCAGGCCGACGGCGAGGGGGCGGTGGCCACGGCCACGTCCTGCGCCAGGCCTTCCAGCAGGTGCTGGAAGGCGCGCACCGAGAGGTCGATGTCGGCCGCCGTGCTCGATTCGAGCGGGTTGTGGCTGATGCCCGAGTTGATGCCGCGCACGAACAGCATCGCCTGCGGCATCACCTCGTGCAGCTTCATGGCGTCGTGGCCGGCGCCGCTGGGCATGCGGTGCACCGGCAGGCCGAGCGATTCGACCGCCCGCTCCCAGCGCCGCTGCCATTCGGGCGCGCTCGGCGCGGCGGAAGCGCGCATGGTCTCCTCCAGCGTGTGGCGCACGAAGCGGCGCTCGCAGATGGCGGCCAGCGCGGCCAGCACGTCGGCGGCGACGGCGTCGCGCTGCGCGTCGTTGGGCGCGCGGATGTCCAGGCTGAAGCGGCACAGGCCGGGCACGACGTTGATCGAGCCGTTGGGCACCTCCAGCATGCCCACGGTGGCGACCGAGTCGCCGTCGCGCGCGGCGCGCTGCTCGGCGAACAGGATGAGTTCGGCCACCGCGGCGGCGGCATCGCGGCGCCGGTCCATCGGCGTGGTACCGGCGTGGCTGGCCATGCCGTGGACCTCGCCGACGTAGCGCACGCTGCCGTTGATCGACGACACCACGCCCAGGGGCAGGTCGAGCTCGGTCAGCACCGGGCCCTGCTCGATGTGCACCTCGACGAAGCCGAGGTAGCGCGCCGGGTCGCGCCGGATGGCGGGGATGTCGGCCTCGTCCAGCCCGGCGTGGCGCATCGCCTCGCGCATGGTCACGCCGTCGGCGTCCTTCTGGTCGAGCCAGGCCGGGTCGAAATGCCCGATCAGCGCGCCCGATCCCAGGAAGGTCGCCTTGTAGCGCTGTCCTTCCTCTTCCGCGAAGCCGACCACCTCGATGGCGAAGGGCAGGCGCCGGCCCTGGCGGTGCAGTTCGCGCACGCAGACCATGGGCACGAAGATGCCCAGCCGGCCGTCGTACTTGCCGCCGTTGCGCACGGTGTCGTAGTGGGAGCCGGTCAGGAGCGCCCTGGCGCCCGGCGTGGCGGCCTCGTAGCGGCCGACCACGTTGCCCACGGCGTCGATGCCGACCGAATCGAAGCCGCAGTCGCGCATGCCCCGGGCGATCTGCGCGGCGCAGGCGCGGTGCGCGTCGGTGAGGTAGGTGACGGTGAGCTGGCCGAGTTCGGCGTAGCCCGGGTCGGTGTGCGCGGCCAGTTGCTCCTGCCAGTCCCAGACCTCGTCGCCGAGCGTGGTCCGGGCGCCGAACTTGTCGTGCAGGCGGATCTCGGCGATGCGGTGGATGTTGCGCAGGGCCTCGCCGCGCTCGAAGGACGGGTGGTGGTGCAGCCGGCGCTCGAAGGTCTGGACGATCTCCTGCTTGGCGAGGCCGGTGCCGCGCGGCCCGCGCACGGCGAGGATGAAGGGGAAGCCGAACTTCTCGCCGTAGGCGGCGTTGAGTTCGCGGATGTGCGCCAGTTCTTCCGGCGTGCATTGGGTGAGGCCGGCCTTGCCCTGCTCGTTCGTCGATTCGGCGGTGAGCGCGCCGCGCTCCATCGCCTTGCCGGCGAGTTCCGGGTGGGCGCGGATGAGGAACAGCTGGCGCTCGGCCGGCGCCGCGTCGACCGCCCGCGCCAGCGCGTGCTTGAGGTGCTGCAGCGAGCGGAACGGCCGCTCGGCCAGGGCCGCCTCCGCCACCCAGGGCGAATGCTCGTAGGTGCCGTCGAGCAGCGCGACGGCCGCCTCGGGCGTGGCGGCGTTGAGGGCGTCGAGGGTCAGCGGCGCGCGGGAAGCGGCCGACGTCGAGGTCGGTGCGGTGGTCATGGTCTCAGGCTCCTGTGTCGTCGGCACGAAAGGGATGCGTCGCCCGCCAGTGCCGCGCGATGTCCACGCGCCGGCACACCCACACGTCCGGATGGGCGGCGATGTGGTCGAGGAAGCGCTGCAGCGCCGTGATGCGGCCGGGCCGGCCGAGCAGGCGGCAGTGCATGCCCACGCTCATCATCTTGGGCCGGTCGTCGCCCGCGGGGTCGCCTTCGGCGTAGAGGGCGTCGAAGGTGTCCTTCAGGTACTGGAAGAACGGGTCGGCGTGCGAGTAGCCCTGGGGCAGCGCGAAGCGCATGTCGTTGCAGTCGAGCGTGTAGGGCACGATCAGCTGCGGCACCACCTCGCCGTCGCTCTTGGCGACGCGCATCCAGAAGGGCAGGTCGTCGCCGTAGTAGTCGCTGTCGTATTCGAAGCCGCCCCAGTCGGCCACCAGGCGGCGCGTGCGCGGGCTGTCGCGGCCGGTGTACCAGCCGAGGGCGCGCCGGCCGGTGAGCTTCTCGATGGCGGCCATGCCCAGCGCCATGTGCGCGCGCTCGGTCGCCTCGTCGATGGCCTGGTAGTGGATCCAGCGCCAGCCGTGGCAGGCGATCTCGTGGCCGAGCTCGACGAAGGCGGCGGTGAGCTCGGGATGGCGCTCCAGCGCCATGCCGACGCCGAACACCGTCAGCGGCAGGCCGCGCTTCTCGAACTCGCGCAGCAGGCGCCACACGCCGGCGCGCGAGCCGTACTCGTAGATGCCTTCCATGCTGATGTGGCGCTCGGGATAGCTCGCCGGATTGAACATCTCCGAGAGGAACTGCTCCGAGCCGGCGTCGCCGTGCAGCACGCTGTTCTCGCCGCCTTCCTCGTAGTTCAGGACGAACTGCACCGCGATGCGCGCGCCGCCGGGCCAGCGCGCGTGCGGCGGATTGCGGCCGTAGCCGACCAGGTCGCGGGGGTAGGGGAGCGTCGAGTCGTAGACGGGCATGGCGGTGAAAAACGCAGGACAGGAGGGATGGATCAGGCGAGCGCCAGTGCCACGTCGTGCGTGGGCACCTTGCGGTCGAAGGTCAGGCTGGCCTCGACGTGGTCGAGGTGCTCGCTCATCAGGCGCACGGCCAGGTCCTCGTCCCGGGCGGCGAGGGCGCGCACGATGTCGGCGTGTTCGTCGTTGGAATGCGCGGCGGCGCTCGGGCTCTGGTACATGAGCGTGATGAGGGCGCAGCGCGAGATCAGCTCGCCGAGCATCTGCGCCAGCACGCGGTTGCCGATCAGCTCGGCCATGCGCACGTGGAAGTCGCCCAGCAGCTCGGTGCGGCCGGTGGCGTCGCCGGCGGCGACGGCCGCCTTCTCGGCGGCGACGTGCTCGCGCAGGGCCTTCAGGCGCGCCGGGGTCACGCCGCGCACGAAGCTGCGCGTCATCTCGACCTCCAGCATCCGGCGCACCGCGAACACCTCGCGCGCCTCGTCCACCGAGGGCGAGGCGACGAAGGCGCCGCGCGCGGGTTCGAGCCGGATCAGCCGGTTCTGCGACAGCTGGAACAGGGCCTGCCGCACCAGCGTGCGGGAGACGCCGAAGTGGTCGGCCAGCTTCTGCTCGGCGAGCTTGCTGCCCGGATGCAGCCGGTGCTCGACGATGGCCCGGGTCAGGGCGTCGACGATGGCGGCGGTGGTGGAGGACTCCATGACATCCATGATAGGCGGCAACGAGGAATGTGTATACACTTTTGTCCACCGGAATTACCAGGAGCTTTCCATGGGCCTCAGCACCCACGTCCTCGACACGATGCACGGCGCGCCCGCCGCCGGCATGTCGGTCGCGCTCTTCACCACGCGGGGCGACGAGGCGACGCTCGTCCGGCGCTTCGTCCTCAACGCAGACGGCCGCAGCGACGGCCCGCTCTACGACAACCAGACGCTCCAGGTCGGCACCTACCGGCTGGTGTTCGACGTCGCCGCGTACTTCAGGTCGCGCAACGTCGCGCTGCCCGAGCCCAACTTCCTCGACCGCGTGTCGCTCGACTTCGGCGTCGCGCGCACCGACGAGCACTACCACGTGCCGCTGCTGGTGAGCCCGTGGAGCTACTCGACCTACCGCGGTTCCTGAGCGCGCCTTGCAAGCTTCGCGCCCGCCGCCCGTGCTACAGCTGCCCCTCGGTCAACGTGTCGAGCTGGAAATGACCTCCCTTGTCCCACAGCCAGGTGTCCGTCCACGTGACCCGGCCCAGGCGGGCCGCCGCCGGGAAGGGCGAGGCCTCCAGCACGGTGCGCTCGATCTCGGCGATGACCTCCGGCGCGTGCTTCGGTGCCCGCATCCAGTGCATCGAGAGCACCTTGCCGTTGGCGTCGAGATTCACCTGCAGCGTGCCGATCGCGTAGAGCAGCGCGGGCAGCTTGCCGCCGTAGATGCGTTCGCGGTTGCCGTCGTAGACGTGGCGGGCGGCGTCGCGGCGGTAGTCGCGCGCATTGGCGGCGTCGGAGGCACGCGGCATCGGCGAGCGGCCGGGCGTCGGCTCGGGCGTGGCGTCGGTGAGCTGGCCGGGCACGGGCCGCGTGATCGGGGCCGTCGGGCTGCCGGCGCAGCCGGCGAGCCACAGTGTGGCGAGGAGGGCGCCGGCCAGGGCGAGGCGGCGCGGCGCGAGCGGGAGGTGGGTCATCGGCGCGGTTATACCGTGCGGGTCGACGGTGGGCGCAACCGGAGGTTTCGGTGCGCCCGCGCCATCCCGGCGGGCGCGCGACGCCCCGGCCGGAGCGCCGCATGACGTCGATGCTCGACCTGCTGCTGCAGCGCCTGCGCGTCGAGGACGGTGTGCTGGTGCGCATCGACGCCACCCAGGGCTCGGTGCCGCGCGAGACCGGCACCTGGATGGCGGTCTGGGCCGACGGCACGCTGACCGGCACCATCGGCGGCGGCCACCTCGAATTCCAGGCCGCGCGCGCCGCGCGCGACTGGCTCGGCGGCGGGCCGGCCATCGAAGGGCCGCAACGCCACGCGCTCGGCCCGGCCCTGGGCCAGTGCTGCGGCGGCGTCGTGGTGCTGTCCTACCGGCGGGTCGGCGTGGCCGACGCGCCGGCGCTGCGCGACGCGTTCGTCGAGCGCCTGAGCCCGGTGGCGCTGTTCGGCGGCGGCCACGTCGGCGCGGCATTGGCCCGGCTGCTGGCCACGCTGCCGTTCGCGGTGCGCTGGATCGACAGCCGCGAGGGCGTCTTCGCGCCCGCGCTCCCGGCGCAGATCGCCACCGAGCATTCCGAGCCCGTGCAGGACGCCGTCGCCGGTCTGGCGCCGGGCTCGCGCGTGCTGGTCATGAGCTTCAGCCACGCCGAGGACCTCGACATCGTGATCGCCTGCCTGAAGCGCCTGCGCGCGCGCGACGACCTGCCCTACGTCGGCCTGATCGGCAGCCGGACGAAATGGGCCACCTTCCGCCACCGCCTGGCCGCGCGCGGCTTCACCGAGGCCGAGATGGACCGCGTCACCTGCCCCATCGGCCTGCCCGGCATCGCCGGCAAGGAGCCCGAGGTGATCGCGGTGGGCGTGGCGGCACAGTTGTTGCAGTCGCTCGGCCCGCGCGGCTGAGGAGTTTCCCGGAGACCCGCACCCACCCACCGACACCCGTGTTTACACTCCCGACCCCACGCCGCAGCGGAGCGAGGCCCCCAGAGCCTGCGTTCGCGGCATTCTTTCTGCTTACAGCGCCCGCAGTGGTGAGCAGGCACCGACCGTCCGGCGCAGCCACGCGCCGGCACGGCTGAGAGAGAAAGAAGAAAGCCATGGAAAGCTATTACCTCGACTGGGCCAACCTGCTGCTGCGCTGGGTCCACGTCATCACCGCCATCGCCTGGATCGGCGCCTCGTTCTACTTCGTGATGCTGGACAACAGCCTGGAGAAGCCGCAGGACCCCGAGTCGCTCGACAAGGGCGTGGGCGGCGAGCAGTGGGCCGTGCACGGCGGCGGCTTCTACAACATGCAGAAGTACGCCCTGGCGCCCAAGAAGCTGCCCGACCACCTGCACTGGTCGTACTGGGAGAGCTACTCGACGTGGATCACCGGCTTCTCGCTGTTCACCATGTCCTACCTGTGGAACGCGAGCACCTACCTCATCGACAAGTCGAAGATGGACTGGCAGCCCGGCGCGGCCATCTCGGTGGCGCTGGCCTTCTTCGTCGTCTTCTGGATCGTCTACGACGGCATCTGCCAGGTCTTCGGCCGGCGCAAGAACGGCGACACCATCGTCGGCGTGCTGATCGCGATCTTCATCGCCTTCGCGACCTGGCTGGCCTGCCAGTGGTTCGCCGGCCGCGCCGCCTTCCTGCTGGTGGGCGCGATGATGGCCACGACCATGAGCGCCAACGTGTTCTTCTGGATCATCCCCGGCCAGCGCGAGAACGTGGCCCTGCTGCGCGAGGGCAAGCCGGTCAACCCGATCCACGGCCAGCGCGGCAAGCAGCGCAGCGTGCACAACACCTACTTCACGCTGCCGGTGCTCTTCGCCATGCTGAGCAACCACTACAGCTTCACCTACACCCACAAGTACAACTGGGTGGTGCTGCTGCTGATCATGCTCGGCGGCGCGGCCATCCGGCAGTTCTTCGTCGTGCGCCATCGCTTCAAGCTGGGCAACGCGGGCAACCCGCTGCCCTACGCGATGGTCGGCGTCGCGGTGCTGGGCCTGACCATCGTCTGGATGCGGCCCGAGCCGGTGGCCGCCCCGGCGCCGGGCGCGGCGGTGCAGCAGGTGTCCTTCGGCGAGGTGCAGAAGGTGCTGGAGCAGCGCTGCTACATGTGCCACGGCGCGGCCGTGCAGATGAAGAACGTGCGCCTGGACACGCCCGACCAGGTCGCCCTGCACGCCCAGGCCGTCTACCAGCAGTCGGTGGTGACGAAGATCATGCCGATGAACAACGCCACCGGCATCACGGACGCGGAGCGGGCGCTGATCGGCAAGTGGTTCCTGGCCGGCGGAAAAACGCAATGACCCCCAGTCTTCGCGCACTGCGTGTCGCTTCGCCAACCCCCTTCCAGGGGGGGACACCGGCGGCCCGGCGGAGCCGGTTCCGCGGTGTCCTGGGCTGAGGCACGGTGCCAGTCAAGCCAGGCGATCCATCACAGCCATGCAGGTCCTCCTCGACTTCATCAACAACCTGCTGCAGCTGCTGCGCATCCTGGGCTGACCCCCACGGGCAAAGCCGGATCGCGGCGGCCTAGGCGCCGTTGCGCGCCAGCGTCACCGCCAGGCGGTTGTGGCGCTCCACCAGCGGGCCGAGGTCGAGCGTCGCGAGCCGGCCCTCGCGCACCACCACGCGCCCGTCGACCACGGTGAACGCCGCCTGCGGGCTGGCGCACAGCAGCAGGGCGGCGACGGGGTCGTGCACGGCGCCGCCGGCGAAGCCGAGGCCGTCGAGGTCGAACAGCGCCAGGTCGGCGCACAGGCCGGGCGCGAGCCGGCCGATGTCGGCGCGGCCGAGCACCTCGGCGCCGCCGCGCGTGGCCAGCGCCAGCGCGTCGCGCGCGGTCATCTCGGCCGGACCGTGGTCGCAGCCGTCGGGTTCCAGCGAACGCCCGACGCGCGCCAGCAGCAGCGCCTGCCGGGCCTCGCCCACCATCTGCGCGCCGTCGTTGCTGGCGCTGCCGTCCACGCCCAGGCCGACCGGCACGCCGGCGTCGAGCATGCGGCGGATCGGCGCGATGCCCGAGGCCAGCCGCATGTTGCTGCACGGGCAGTGCGCGACGCCGGTGCGGGTGCGCGCGAACAGCGCGATGGCGTCGGCGTCGAGCTTCACGCAGTGCGCGTGCCAGACGTCGGGGCCGACCCAGCCGAGGTCCTGCGCGTACTCGGCCGGCGTGCGGTTGAACTTCTCGCGGCTGTAGGCGACGTCGTGGTCGTTCTCCGCCAGGTGCGTGTGCAGCCGCACGCCCCGGCCCGTGAAGGAGCGCGCCAGCGCGGCCGATTCGCGCATCAGGTCGCGGCTGACGCTGAAGGGCGAGCAGGGCGCCACCGCCACCTGCGTCATGGCGCCGGGCGATGCGTCGTGCCAGGTCTCGATCAGGCGGCGCGTGTCGCGCAGGATGACGTCCTCGCGCTCGACCACGGCGTCCGGCGGCAGGCCGCCCTGGGACTGCCCGACGCTCATGCTGCCGCGCGTGGCGACGAAGCGCATGCCGATCTCGTGCGCCGCCTCGATGCTGTCGTCCAGGCGCACGCCGTTGGGATAGAGGTAGAGGTGGTCGCTGCTGGTGGTGCAGCCCGACAGCAGCAGCTCGGCCATCGCCACCTGCGTCGACACCCGCACCATCTCCGGCGTCAGCCCGGCCCAGATCGGATAGAGGCCGCGCAGCCAGGAGAAGAGTTCCGCGTCCTGCACGGCGGGAATCGCCCGCGTGAGCGACTGGTACATGTGGTGGTGCGTGTTGACCAGGCCCGGCACCACCAGGTGATGGCGGGCGTCGATCACCTCGTCGGCGGTCTGCGGCAGGTCGGCGGCGGGGCCGATGGCCTCGATGCGGCGGTCGCGCACCAGGATCGAGGCGTCGGACAGCTCGGTGCGGGCGTCGTCGAAGGTCGCGACGCGACGGGCGTTGCGGATCAAAAGCGTGGGCATGACGCGAGAATAGGCCACAGGAGACACGAAACCAATGACCTCGCCGCATCATCCGAATCCTTCGTCTTCCCCGGCCGCCACGGCCCCCGACGCGCACGCCGCGCCGCGCGAATTCCTCGAGCACCTCTACCGCGTCGCCGTCGAGCGCGCGCTGCCGCTGGCGAGCCTGGGCGCGCACCTGCCGCCGCCGCCCAGGGGGCGCACGCTGGTGCTCGGCGCGGGCAAGGCCGGCGGCTCGATGGCGCAGGCGCTCGAAGCGCTCTGGCCGGCCGACGCGCCGCTGTCCGGGCTGGTGGTCACGCGCTACGACCACATCCCGCCGCGCCCCGAGGGCCTGCCCGAACGCATCGAGCTCGTCGAGGCCGCCCACCCGGTGCCGGACGCGGCCGGCATGGCGGCGGCCGAGCGCATCCTGGCCCTGACCGAGGGCCTGACCGCCGACGACCTGGTGCTGTGCCTGATTTCCGGCGGCGGCTCCTCGCTGCTCACGCTGCCGGCCGAGGGCCTGACCCTGGCCGACAAGCAGCGCATCAACAAGGAACTGCTGGCCAGCGGCGCCCACATCGGCGAGATGAACTGCGTGCGCAAGCACCTCTCGCGCATCAAGGGCGGCCGGCTCGCGGCGGCCTGCGCGCCGGCGCGCGTCGTCACGCTGACCATCAGCGACGTGCCGGGCGACGACCCGGCCGTCATCGCCAGCGGCCCGACCGTGCCCGACGCCACCACCTGCGCCGACGCGCTGGCGATCCTGGATCGCTACCGCATCGAGGTGCCGGATGCCATCCGCGCGCGACTGGAGGACGGCTCGCTGGAGACGCCCGAGCCCGGCGACGCCGTGTTCGCCAGCCACGAAACGCACGTCATCGCCGCGCCGCAGCAGTCGCTCGACGCCGCCGCCGCCGCCGCGCGCGCCGCCGGCATCGCCGCGCACGTGCTCAGCGACGAGATCGAGGGCGAGTCGCGCGAGGTCGGCAAGGTGCTGGGCGCGCTGGCGCGGTCGGTGGCCCGGCGCGGCGCGCCGTTCGAGCGGCCCTGCGTGATCCTCTCGGGCGGGGAGACGACGGTCACGATCCGGCCGCGCCAGCCCGTCCAGGCCAAGGGGCGGGGCGGACGGGCGGGCGAGTTCTGCCTCGGCCTGGCCGGCGCGCTGGCGGGCCAGCCGGGGGTGTGGGCGCTGGCGGCCGACACCGACGGCATCGACGGCATCGAGGACAACGCCGGCGCCTTCGTCGCGCCCGACACGCTCGCGCGCGCCGAGGCCGCCGGCCGCAAGCTCGCCGACCACCTCGACCGCAACGACGCCTACGGCTGGTTCGAGGCGCTCGGCGACCTGCTGGTGACCGGGCCGACGCACACCAACGTCAACGACTTCCGGGCGCTGCTGATCCTGTAGCCGCGCTCAGGGCAGGTTCTCGCGGAAGATCACCTGACTGCGGGTGTTCTCCACGCCGACGAGCGCTTCCCGGCCATCGCGCAGGTTGGCGAAGATGCGCACGCAGTTCATCAGCGTGGTGTGCGGACTCTGGGTGATGACGGCGTCCATGCTGCCGTCGATCAGCAGGGCGCGCGTGTCGGGCGTGAGACCGTGGCCGATGAAGACGACCTTCTGGTCGCGCCCGGCCCCCCTGAGGGCGCGCGCCACGCCGTCGGAGGCGCCGCCGATGTTGTAGATGCCCGCCAGGTCCGGGTGCTGGTCGATCAGCGCGCGGGTCTGGCGGTAGTTCTGTTCGGCGTCGTCGTGGCCCTCGCGCAGGCCCACCACCTGCAGCGGCTTGAACATCTCGTCGATCACGTGCAGGAAGCCGGCCTCGCGTTCCTCGTGCGCGCGATAGCTGAGGCTGCCGGCGATGAGCGCCACCTTGGCCGGGCGCGCGCCGATGAAGCGGCCGATGAGGTAGCCGGCCGTGCGCCCCGCAGCGCGGTTGTCCAGCCCGACGTAGGCCACGCGCGGCGAGTTGGAAAGGTCGGAGATCAGCGTGATCACCGGCACGCCCCGTTCGACCAGCTCGGCCACGGCCTCGCGCACCGCCGGATGTTCGAGCGCCATCACCACGACGCCGTCGCTGCGCTTGCCATGGCGGCGCAGCGCGGCCGCGAGCGCGAGCGGATCGAAGCTGGCGATGAACTCGGTGCGGCAACGCACGTTGAACGGCGCCCAGTGCTCCTGCGCGTAGCCCACCATGTCGCCGAGCATGCGGATGAACCGGTTGTGGCCGGCCGGCAGCAGGAAGCTCAGCCGCATCGATCCGGCCAGGGTGGCGGCGGAGCCGTGCGCGTCGGCCTGCGCCGGCACGTAGTCGAGCTCGACCGCGGCGCGCAGCACGCGCTGCAGGGTCGCGGTGCGCACGCCGGGGCGCCGGTTGAGCACCCGGTCCACCGTGGCGGTCGAGACGCCGGCGGCGCGGGCGATGTCGGGGATGCGGGCGGCCTTGGTTGTCATGGTTCGAATCACATCAAAAAGCATCAGTCCGTTCGCTGGCACATCTGATGTGGCGGGGATACTATCACTCGGAGTTCGATGGCATGAAGCATCAAATCGAATCAGTGAAATCCCCAGGTCGAGCCGATCCGGATCGGCCTCACGGAGACAGTCCCATGCACCCAGCCCTGCCCGCGCGCATGTCGCACCCATGAACTACGAGTTCGACTTCGCCAGCGTGCTGGAGCGCTGGCCGCAGTTCGTCGAGGGCGCCTGGATGACGGTCCGGCTCTCGTTTCCGGCCACCGTGATCGGCTTCGTCGCCGGCACGCTGCTGGCCGTCGGCCGCCGCAGTTCGGTGGCGTGGCTGGTGCGCGCCTGCGGCATCTACGTCGAGGTGATCCGCAACACGCCGCTGCTGGTGCAGGTGTTCCTGGTGTTCTTCGGCCTCTCCAGCCTGGGCTGGCAGGTCTCGGCCTTCGCGGCCGCGCTGCTGTCGCTGGTGATCAACGTGGCGGCCTATTCCTGCGAGATCATGCGCGCGGGCATGGACTCGATCCACAAGGGCCAGCTCGAGGCCGCCGAGTGCCTGGGACTGAGCCGGCGGCAGGTCTACTGGCACGTGATCCTGCGTCCGGCCATGGAGAAGGTGTATCCCGCGCTGACCAGCCAGTTCGTGCTGCTGATGCTGGCCTCGTCGATCACCTCGCAGATCTCGGTCGAGGAACTCACCGCCATCGCGGCGCGCGTGCAATCCGAGACCTTCCGTCCCTTCGAGGCCTACATCCTGGTGGCGGTGGCCTATCTGATGGTGTCGCTGCTCATGCGCGCTGGGCTCTGGGCCTGCGGTCAGATGATCTTCACGCGCCGCCGCCGGCTGGGCGCGCAGGGAGCCGGGCGATGATCTCGGGCGGCCTGAACATCCACCATCTGTACTTCCTGCTGATCGGCGCGGCCTGGACGATCTGCCTCTCGCTCATCGCCTTCGTGGGCGGCGGCATCGGCGGCGGCGTCATCGCCCTGTGCCGCATCAGCCCGCTGCGGCCGGTGCGCTGGCTGGCGATCGGCTACATCCAGCTGATCCAGGGCACGCCGCTGCTGGTGGTGCTCTTCGTGTGCTATTTCGGCCTGAGCATCCTGGGCTTCTCGCTGCCGGGCATCGTGGCCGCGGGCCTCGCGATGGTGGTCTACGTCAGTGCCTACATGGGCGAGATCTGGCGCGGCTGCATCGAATCGGTCGCCAGGACGCAATGGGAGGCGGCCGAATGCCTGGCGCTGTCGCGCGCGCAGCGCATGCGCCTGGTCATCCTGCCGCAGGCGGTGCGCATCGCCACGCCGCCGACGGTCGGCTTCATGGTGCAGATCGTCAAGAACACCTCGCTGGCGTCGATCGTCGGCTTCGTCGAGCTGGTGCGCGCCGGCCAGCTCATCAACAACTCGATCTTCCAGCCCTTCATGGTCTACGTGCTGATCGCCATCCTCTACTTCGCCATGTGCTATCCGCTGTCGGCCTGGAGCCGCAAGCTCGAGCGCCGCATGCAGTTCGCGGCGCGCCCCGTCGGCCCGGCGTGAAGGAAACCTCCATGACCACCGTCGTCGAACTCAAGGACGTCCACAAGCGCTTCGGCAGCAATGCCGTGCTCCGGGGCGTGTCCTTCTCCATCGCCAGGGGCCGCGTCACGGCCATCATCGGCCGCAGCGGCTCGGGCAAGAGCACGGCGCTGCGCTGCATGAACCGGCTGGAGATCATCGACAGCGGCACCATCGACGTGTGCGGCCATGCGATCCATTCGCCCGACATCGACCTGCGCCGTCTGCGCATGGACGTGGGCATCGTGTTCCAGAGCTACAACCTGTTCCCGCACCTGACGGTGGAGGAGAACGTGACGCTGGCGCCGGTGGCCGTGAAGAAGAAGTCCGCCGCCCAGGCGCGCGAGATCGCCGAGCGCACGCTGCGCCAGGTCGGCCTGGCCGACAAGGCGCGCGCCTATCCGGAACAGCTCTCCGGCGGCCAGCAGCAGCGCGTGGCCATCGCGCGTTCGCTGGCCATGGAGCCCCAGGTGATGCTGTTCGACGAGGTCACCTCGGCGCTCGACCCGCAGCTCACCGGCGAGGTGCTGCGCGTGATCGAGGCGCTCGCCGCCGACGGCATGACGATGGTGCTGGTCACCCACGAGATGGAGTTCGCCGCGCGCGTGGCCGACGACATCGTCTTCATGCACCAGGGCAAGGTCTGGGAGACCGGCCCCGGTTCCATGCTGCGCGACCCGCAGACCGCCGAGCTGCGCGAGTTCCTCGCGCACGGGCTCTGAGCGCGACGCCTTTCCACCGACGACTTCCAGACATTCCAGGAGACGAAGACCATGACCCTTTCCCGCATCCTCCGCCGCACGCTGCTGGCCGCCGGCCTGGGCGCGCTGTGCGCCACGGCCGCCGCCGATTCGCTGTCGGACATCAAGGCCGCCCGGAAGATCCGCGTCGGCATCGACCTCGGCGCGCCGTTCTACGGCTATGTCGACGACAAGATGGTGCCGGTCGGCTCCGACGTGGACGCGGCCCGCCTGCTCGCCAAGGATCTGGGCGTGGAGCTGGAGATCGTGAGCACCACCAACTCGGCGCGCATCCCCAACCTGCTGTCGAACAAGGCCGACCTGATCATCTCGTCGCTGTCGATCACGCCCGAGCGCCAGAAGGCCGTCGACTTCTCGATCCCCTACGGCGCCATCCAGGCCGCCGTCGGCGCGCCCCGGAGCCTGAAGATCGCCGGCATCGAGGACCTGGCCGGCAAGACGGTCGCGGTCACACGCGGCGGCCCGCAGGACAAGCTCGTGACCGAGCGCGCGCCGCAGGCCAAGGTGGTGCGCTTCGACGACGAGGCCGCCTCCATCACCGCGGGCGCCACCGGGCAGGCCGACATCGTGGCGATCACGCCGCCGATCATCGCGGCCATCGCCAAGCGCAATCCGTCGCGCGAGTACGAAGTGAAGTTCATCCTGCAGTCCTACCAGCTCGGCATGGCGATGCGCAAGGGCCAGCCGGAATTGATGGGCTGGGTGAACGGCTGGATCAGGACCAACCTGGCCAACGGCAAGCTCAACGACATCCACGTGAAGCATGCGGGCGTGCCGATCCCCAAGGAAATCGTCGACGGAGCTAACTGAGCATGAGCCGCCATTTCGGAGAGATTCGCCAGCTCGGCTACGTCGTCCACGACATCGAGGCCGCCATGGACTACTGGAGCCGGACGCTGGGCGTGGGCCCCTGGTACTACAACCCGAAGGTGCCGATCGTTAACTACGAGTACGACGGCCGGCCGTACGAGCCGCACAACTCGGTCGCGCTCGCCAACTCGGGCTTCGTGCAGGTTGAGCTGATCCAGACGCGCAACGACGTGCCCTCGATGTACCGGGACTTCCTGCGCGCCGGGCGCACCGGCCTGCAGCACGTCGCCTACTGGACCGAGTCGTACGACGCCGACGTCGAGCGGCTGCTCGCGCAGGGCTTCCGGCCGAAGATGAGCGGTGAGGTCGGCGCGCGCGGACGCTTCGTCTACTTCGACACCGAGTACCACCCGGGCACCGTCATCGAGCTGTCGGAGGTCGCCGGCCCCAAGGGCCGGATGTTCGATCTCATCCGCGAGACCTCCAAGACCTGGGACGGCGCGACCGACCCGGTCCGGCCGTTTCCCGACCTGGCCACGCTATGACGCCCGGCCTGTCCACCGCGCATCCCGAACGCATCCGGGCCACCTACCTGATCGAGACCCCGGTCGAACCGGCGGGGGTCGCCGAGGTGATGGCCGGCGAGCAGTCCTGCGGCACCTTCGCGCGCGTCGAGGGCGAGACCGACGCGCTGCGCGGGCGGGCGCGCGCCACGGTCGAATCGGTCGTCGAGCTCGAGCCGGCCGGCGCGCCGAGCCTGCCCAACGCCCTGCTGGAGCGCCGCGGCGCGACCGGGCCGTGGCGGCGCGCGCGGGTGGAACTCTCGTTCCCGGTCGCCAACATCGGCGCCAACCTGCCGACGCTGGCCGCCACCGTCGCGGGCAACCTCTACGACCTGGGCGAAGTGACCGGCCTGCGGCTGGAGACGCTGCGGATGCCGGCGGCCTACCGCGCGCGCTTCGAGCGCCCGCGCGTGGGGATCGCCGGCACGCGGCGCCTGACCGGCGTCGCCACCGGCGCGCTGGTGGGCACCATCATCAAGCCCAACGTCGGCTTCTCGGCGGCCGAGACGGCCGAGCTGGTGGCGCGCCTGTGCGCGGCCGGCGTCGACTTCATCAAGGACGACGAGGTCTGCGCCGATCCCGACCACGCGCCGCTCGCCGAGCGCGTGCCGGCCGTCATGGCCGTCGTGCGTGCCCACCGGGAACGCACCGGCAGGCACGTCATGGTGGCCTTCAACGTCACCGACGAGACCGACGCCATGCGCCGCCATGCCGACCTCGTCGAGCGCGAGGGCGGCTCCTGCGTGATGGCCAGCCTCAACTGGTGCGGCCACGCGGCCATCCAGACGCTGCGCCGCCACACGCCGCTCGCGCTGCACGGCCACCGCAACGGCTTCGGCGCGCTGTCGCGCCATCCCCTGCTGGGCATCTCCTTCCAGGCCTACCAGACGCTGTGGCGCCTGGCCGGCGTCGACCACATGCACGTCCACGGCCTGCAGGGCAAGTTCTCGCAATCCGACGCGGAGGTCGTCGAATCGGCGCGCGACTGCTTCACGCCGCTCGCCGCCGACGCGCCGCACGACGTCGACGACCGCGTGATGCCCGCTTTCTCCTCCGGCCAGTGGGCCGGGACCGTGCCCGCGACGTGGAAGGCGATCGGCGGCGACGACCTGCTCTTCATGTCGGGTGGCGGCATCCTCGCGCATCCCCAGGGCCCGGCCGCCGGCGTGGCGAGCATCCGCCAGGCCTGGGCGGCGGCGCGCGCGGACGTCCCGCTGGCGGAGGCGGCGCGCCAGGCGCCCGAACTCGCCGCGGCGCTGGCCTTCTTCGGCGAGCCGTGAGCCCGGAACGGCCGCCCCGCGCGGCGCCCGCGATCCTGTACTACGCCGACGACTTCACGGGCGCCACCGACACGCTCGGCACCGCCGCCCGCGCCGGCCTGCGCACGCTGCTCTTCCTGCGCCCGCCCGACGATGCCCGGCTCGCCGCCGCCGGCGCGCTCGACTGCCTGGGCATCGCGGGCGCGGCGCGCGCCATGACGCCGGCCGAGATGCGCGACGAACTCGCCCCCGTGGCCGCGCTGTTCGCACGCGTCGGCGCGCGCGTGCTGCACTACAAGACCTGCTCGACCTTTGACAGCGCGCCGCGGGTCGGCAGCATCGGCGTGGCCGTCGCGGCCCTGCGCGGCGCCGTCGCCCAGTCCTGGGCGGCCATCGTCGGCGGCCAGCCCGACCTGGAACGCTACTGCCTGTTCGGCCACCTGTTCGCCGCCGCCGGCAGCGGCGGCGAGGTGCACCGCATCGACCGGCATCCGACGATGAGCCGGCATCCGGTCACGCCGATGGGCGAGGCCGACCTGCGGCGCCATCTGGCGGCGCAAGGGCTGGCGGACGTCCGCTCGCTGCCGTGGACGGTCCACGCGCAGGGCGGCGACGCGCTGGAGGCGGCGCTCGACGCGCGGCTCGCCGGCCGGCCCGACGCCGTGCTGTTCGACGTCGCCGACAACACGCAGCTCGCGGCCATCGGCCGTGCGCTGCACGCGCGCGCGCGCCGGGACACGCTGCTGGCGGTGGGACCGAGCAGCGTGGTGCAGGCGCTGGCCGCGTCGTGCGCGGCCGGAGCCGATGCGGCGCCGACGGTGTCGGCGACCCCGGGCGTGATGCCGGCCGACGGCCCGGTCCTCGCGCTCGCCGGCAGCCTGTCGCCGGTCACCGCCGCCCAGGTGGCGGCGGCCCGGTCGTTCCACATCGTCGGACTCGACCCTCGACGGCTGGCGACGGACGCGGCCTACCGTGCGGCGGCCGCGCGCGAACTGTCCGCCGGGATCGCCGCAGGCCGGCACGTGCTGGGCTGCACCGTGCGCTCCGGCGCGGGAGCGGTGCCGGCGATGGACGTCGGCGTGCCCGCCCGCGAACTCGCGCGCGCCGGCGGCGAGGTGCTGGCGCAGGTGCTCGCGGACACGCCGGTGCGCCGCGTCGGCGTCGCCGGCGGGGACACGTCCAGCCTCGCGGTGCAGGCCCTCGACGCCTGGGGCCTGTCCTACCGGGCCGCGCTGGCGCCGGGCGTGTCGCTGTGCCGGCTGCACAGCGACCGGGCCGCGCTCGATGGCGTCGAGATCATGCTCAAGGGCGGTCAGATGGGTCCGGTGGACGTCTTCGAACGCCTGGTCCACGGCACCGGCTGAGTCCCGGAAGGCGGTGCCGGTCGGCTGGCGTTCATGTGCGGCGGTTAGCGTCGCGCCATGAAGCAGCTCATCCCGTCCTTCCTCCGCCACGTCGGACCCGGCGTCGTCACCGGCGCGGCCGACGACGACCCGTCGGGCATCGCGACCTACACCCAGGCCGGCGCGCAGTTCGGCACCGGTCTGCTGTGGACGGTGTTCCTGTCGCTGCCCTTCATGATCGCCATCCAGATGGTGTCGGCGCGCATCGGCCGCGTCACCGGCAAGGGCGTGGCCGCCAACCTGCGCGACCACCTGCCGCGCTGGCTGCTGATGACGCTGGTCGCTCTGCTGGTGGTGGCCAACACCATCAACATCGCCGCCGACATCGCCGCGATGGGCGAGGCGCTGCAGCTGGTCGCGGGCGGGGGCCAGCACTTCCATTCGCTGGCCTTCGGCGTGCTGACGGTGCTGCTGCAGGTGTTCGTGCCCTACCGGCGGCTCGCGCACGTCCTCAAGTGGCTCACGCTGACCCTGTTCGCCTACGTGGCGGCGGTCTTCGCGGTGAAGGTGCCCTGGGGCCGGGTGCTGCACGACCTGGTGGTGCCGCAGTTCCAGTGGAGCGGCGACTACTGGATGATGGTCGTGGCGCTGCTGGGCACCACCATCTCGCCCTACCTGTTCTTCTGGCAGGCCTCGCAGGAGGTCGAGGAACTGCGCCAGAAGGGCGGAGCGCGCGGCACCGACGCGCAGGTGCGCAGCGACCTGCGGCGCGTCAAGGTCGACACCTGGATCGGCATGATCTTCTCCAACCTGATCGCCTTCTTCGTGATGGTGGTCGGCGCGGCGGCGCTGTACGCGGCCGGCGTCCACGACGTCACCTCGGCGGCGCAGGCGGCCGAGGCGCTGCGTCCGCTGGCCGGGGACTTCGCCTTCTGGCTGTTCGCCGGCGGCATCGTCGCCACGGGGCTGCTGGCCGTGCCGGTGCTGGCCTCGTCGGCGGCCTACGCCGTGGCCGAGGCCTTCGGCTGGCGCGAAGGGCTGGAGCGCCACTGGCGCGAGGCCAAGAAGTTCTACGCCATCATCGGCATCGCCACCCTGGCGGGCACGGCGCTGGACTTCACGCCGGTCGATCCGATGAAGGCGCTCTACTGGAGCGCGGTGATCAACGGCGTGGTCGCCGTGCCGATCATGGCGGCCATGATGACGCTGGTCGCGCGCGAGCGCGTGATGGGCCGCTTCACGTCGAGCCGCCGCACGCGCTGGCTCGGCTGGGGCGGCACCGCGCTGATGGGCGGGGCGGTCGCGATGATGGCGGTCGACGTGTTCCGCTGAGCGTCGCGGCGGGCGCAGGCGCGCCACCGGCGCACGAAACCTCGCGCACCCTGGCCCGACACTTGCTGCATGCGCGGCAGCGCACCTCGCGAGTGCATACCGGCACCGGCATACAGGCTATGGCCGGGGCCGTATGCCTGCGTGTCCCCATCGCCCTTAAGTTCCAGCATTCCCCGCCGCGCCCACGATGCGACGCGCCCAACCAGAACGAACGCCCGCCACCACGATGACCCCTTCCGCCGCCACCACGCAGCCGGTCCGCTTCTTCCACCAGGGACGCGTCGTCGACGTCGCGGGCGTCCATCCGACCCGCTCGGTGCTCGACTGGCTGCGCGAGGACGCGCGCTGCACCGGCACCAAGGAAGGCTGCAACGAGGGCGACTGCGGCGCCTGCACGGTCGTGATCGGCGAACTCGCGCCGGCGGCCGACGCCGTCGACGGCCGGCCCGCCACCGACGTGGTCGGCGGGCTGCGGCTGCAGACGGTCAACGCCTGCATCCAGTTCCTGCCGACCCTCCACGGCAAGGCGCTGTTCACCGTCGAGGACCTGAAGACGCTGGCCGGCCGCACCGACGGTCCCGCGCGCGGCGACTCCCCGCACGAGAAGCACCCGGTGCGGCGCCTGCATCCGGTGCAGCAGGCGATGGTCGAGTGCCACGGCTCGCAGTGCGGCTTCTGCACGCCCGGCTTCGTGATGTCGCTGTGGTCGACCTACGAGCGCCACCAGGACGCCGGCACGCGGCCCACGCGCCAGGAACTGGCCGACGACCTCTCGGGCAACCTGTGCCGCTGCACCGGCTACCGCCCGATCCTCGATGCCGGCCAGCGCATGTTCGACCTGCCGGCAGCGCCGCTCGACACCCGTGCCGCCGTGGCGGCGCTCACGCGCCTGAAGTCCGAGACGGCCGAAGCCGCCGCGACGGCGGACGGCGCCGCCGGCTTCCGCTACGTCGGCG
Source organism: Variovorax sp. PvP013 (assembly GCF_050435945.1). Classification (NCBI taxonomy): domain Bacteria; kingdom Pseudomonadati; phylum Pseudomonadota; class Betaproteobacteria; order Burkholderiales; family Comamonadaceae; genus Variovorax; species Variovorax sp. PvP013. Next base: position 268,902 of record NZ_JBNDLF010000003.1, on the reverse strand, counting down.
CGCGTCACGGCCGCACCGACACCTTCCACGCCCCGACCACGCTCGACGAACTCGCCATGCTGCGCGAGCGCCTGCCCGCCGCGCAATTGCTCGCCGGCTCGACCGACGTCGGCCTGTGGGTCAACAAGCAGTTCCGCGACCTGGGCGACATCGTCTTCGTCGGCGGCGTCGAGGAGATGAAGCGCATCGGCGAGCGCGGCACGGGCGAGGGCGCCGAGCTGTACATCGGCGCCGGCGCTTCGCTGGAGGAAGCCTGGCGCGCGCTGGTGCGGCGCGCGCCGTCGCTGGCCGACGTCTGGCTGCGCTTCGCCTCGCCGCCGATCCGCCATGCCGGCACGCTGGGCGGCAACGTCGCCAACGGCTCGCCCATCGGCGACTCCCCGCCGGTGCTGATGGCGCTCGACGCCGAGGTCGAACTGCGGCGCGGCGCGCGCGTGCGGCGCCTGCGGCTCGACGCGTTCTACCTGGGCTACATGCAGAACCGGCTGGAGTCGGGCGAGTTCGTGCAGGGCATCGCCGTGCCGCTCGCGGCGCTGCGCCGCCACGTGCGGGCCTACAAGATCAGCAAGCGCTTCGACAGCGACATCTCGGCGCTGTGCGCGGGCTTCGCCATCGAGTTCGAGGCGCCGGTCGATGCCGGCGCCGGCGCTTCGGGCGACCCGGTCGTCAAGGCCGTGCGCTTGGCCTTCGGCGGCATGGCCGCGACGGTGAACCGCGCCGCGCGCGCCGAGGCCGCGGTGGTCGGCCGACCCTGGACGCCGGCCACCGTGGCCGCCGCCCAGGCCGCGCTGGGCGAGGACTTCGAGCCGCTGTCGGACCTGCGCGCCTCCGCCGCCTATCGCCTGAAGGTCGCGCGGAACCTGCTGCAGCGCCTGTGGCTGGAGACCCGCGCCACCGATCCCTTGCCCAACGCCGCCGTCAGCGTCTGGGACGCGATGCCGCACGTGCTGCCGGCGCCCGTCGCCGCCACCGCATCCGCCGTCCCCTTCCGGAGCCAGCCATGAACAAACCCGTCGACACGGCCTTCCTCCAGCCGGCCACCGCCTTCGCCGACTACCGCGCCAACACCGCCGCGCGCATCGACGAGGGCGCCGAGGCGCGCTCGCGCGAAGCCGGCGCGCGCGTGGGCATCAGCCGGCCGCACGAGTCGGCCGGGCTGCACGTCGCGGGCGAGGCGGCCTACGTCGACGACCTGCCCGAACTCGCCGGCACGCTGCACTGCGCGCTGGGCCTGTCGCCGGTGGCGGCCGGGCGCCTGACGGCGCTGGACCTCGACGTCGTGCGTGCCCTGCCGGGCGTGGTGGCGGTGCTGTCGGCCGCGGACATCCCGGGCAGCAACGACTGCGGCTCCATCGTCCACGACGACCCCATCCTGTGCGACGGCGAGATCCGCTACCTGGGCCAGCCGGTGTTCGCCGTCGTCGCCCGCACGCGCGACGACGCCCGCCGCGCCGCCGCCCGGGCCAGGGACGTGATCCGCGTCGAGGCCGCCGCGCCGGTGCTCACGCCGCGCGAGGCCCACGCGCGGGGCGCCTACGTGGTGCCGCCGATGCACCTGGTGCGCAGCGCCAGCCTGGACGACGACAGCGACAAGGACCGGGCCGAGGCGGCGGTGCGCGCCGCCATCGCCGCCGCGCCGCATCGCCTCCAGGGCGGCTTCGACGTCGGCGGCCAGGAGCAGTTCTACCTGGAAGGGCAGATCAGCTACGCCATCCCGAAGGAGGGCGGCGGCATGCACGTGCATTGCTCGACGCAGCATCCGAGCGAGATGCAGCACATGGTCGCCCACGCCCTGCACCTGCAGGCCAACGAGGTGCACGTCGAGTGCCGGCGCATGGGCGGCGGCTTCGGCGGCAAGGAATCGCAGTCGGGCCTGTTCGCCTGCGTGGCTGCGGTGGCGGCCAGCCTGCTGCGGCGGCCGGTCAAGCTGCGGCTCGACCGCGACGACGACTTCATGGTCACCGGCCGGCGCCACTGCTTCTGGTACGAGTACGAGGTCGGCCACGACGACGAGGGCCGCATCCTCGGCGCCGAGATCTCGATGGTCTCGCGCGCCGGCCACTCGGCCGACCTCTCCGGCCCGGTGATGACGCGGGCGCTGTGCCACTTCGACAACGCCTACTGGCTGCCCGAGGTCGCGATCCACGGCTACTCCGGCCGCACCAACACGCAGAGCAACACGGCGTTCCGCGGCTTCGGCGGGCCGCAGGGCGCGATCGCGGTGGAGAACATCCTCGACACGGTCGCGCGCACGCTGGGGCGCGATCCGCTCGACGTGCGGCGCGTCAACTTCTACGGCACGGACGAGCGCAACGTCACGCCCTACGCGCAGACCGTGACCGACAACGTCGTCCACGAACTGGTGGCCGAGCTGGAATCGACCAGCGACTACCGCGCGCGCCGCGCCGCCATCGCCGAATTCAACGCCGCGAGCCCGGTGCTCAAGCGCGGCATCGCGCTGTCGCCGCTGAAGTTCGGCATCTCCTTCAACGTGCCGCACTTCAACCAGGCCGGCGCGCTGGTGCACGTCTACAACGACGGCTCGATCCTGGTCAACCACGGCGGCACCGAGATGGGCCAGGGCCTGAACACCAAGGTCGCGCAGGTGGTGGCGCACGAGCTGGGCGTGAGCTTCGAGAGCGTGCGCGTGACGGCCACCGACACGGCCAAGGTCGCCAACACCTCGGCCACGGCGGCCTCCACCGGCGCCGACCTCAACGGCAAGGCCGCGCAGGACGCCGCGCGCCAGGTGCGCGAGCGGCTGGCCGCCTGCGCCGCCGCGCGCCACGGCGGGCGGGCCGCCGACGTGCGCTTCGCCAACGACAAGGTCGAGGTCAACGGCCGCACGCTGGGTTTCGGCACGCTGGTGGGCGAGGCCTACCTCGACCGCGTGCAGCTGTGGTCCGACGGCTTCTACGCCACGCCCGGCCTGAGCTGGAACCGCGAGACGCTCAAGGGCCGGCCGTTCTACTACTTCGCCTACGGCGCGGCGGTCAGCGAGGTGGTGGTGGACACGCTCACGGGCGAGTGGAAGCTGCTGCGCGCGGACATCCTGCAGGACGCCGGCCGCTCGCTCAACCCGGCCATCGACATCGGCCAGGTCGAGGGCGCCTTCATCCAGGGCATGGGCTGGCTCACGACCGAGGAGCTGGTCTGGCACCCGACCACCGGCCGGCTCGCCACGCACGCCCCCAGCACCTACAAGATCCCGACGGCCAACGACTGTCCGCCGGTGTTCAACGTGCGCCTGTTCGACGGGCCCAATGCCGAGGACTCGATCCACCGCAGCAAAGCCGTGGGCGAGCCGCCGCTGCTGCTGCCGTTCTCCGTCTTCTTCGCCATCCGCGACGCCGTCTCGGCCGCCGGCGGCCACCGCGCCGACCCGCCGCTGCGCGCGCCGGCCACGTCCGAGGCCATCCTCGACGCGATCTCGGCCGTGCAGGCGCGGCCATGACGGCGCGGCGCGTCGTACGTGTTCCGACCGAGGCGTGAGCGCGCGCGGGTCGTGACAATGCGGGGATGGCCATGAGAGACCAGATTGCCTTCGACAAGATCGACCTGCACCTCATCCGCGTGCTGCACACGGTGCTGACCGAGCGCAGCGTCTCGCGCGCGGCGCTGCGCCTGGGCATGCACCAGCCGGCGGTCTCCGCCGCGTTGAAGCGATTGCGCGAGCTCGCCGGCGATCCGCTGCTGGTGCGCTCGGGCGCCGGCATGGCGCCCACCGACGCGGCCCTGCGCATGATCGAGCCGGCCGCCAGCATCCTGCGCTCGGCCGAGGCGCTGTTCTCCGACGCCCGCGGCTTCGATCCGCAGACCGCCGAGCACGCCTTCCGCATCGCCGCGAGCGACTACCTCGACCCGCTGTTCCTGCCGCTGCTGGTGGCGCAGGTGAAGGCGCAGGCGCCGCGCTGCGCCATCGAGATCCAGGCGCTGTCCTCGGAGGCCGACTACCACGCCAAGCTGGCGATCGGCGAGGTCGACGTGGTGGTGGGCAACTGGCGCCAGCCGCCGGACGACCTGCACATGGCGCGCCTGTTCGAGGACGAGGTGGTGTCGCTCGTGGCCCAGGGCCATCCGGCGGTCCGGCGCGGTTGGAGCGTCGCGCAGTGGCTCGATTCCGAGCACGTCGCGCCGACGCCCACGCACCCCGGCGCGCGCGGCATCATCGACCAGATGCTCGACGCCCAGGGGCTGGAGCGCCGCATCGCCGCGCGCTGCGCGCACTTCGGGCTGATCCCGGACATGGTCGCCGCCAGCCTGCTGGTGCTGACCACCGGGCGCCAGTACTGCGAGCGCTTCGCGCAGCGGCTGCCGGTGCGCATCGTCGCCTGCCCGGTCGAGTTCCCGCGCCTCGTCTACTACCAGCTGTGGCACGAGCGCACGCACGCCTCGGCCGCGGCGCGCTGGCTGCGCGAGCGCGTCAAGGCGGTCGCCGCCTCGCTGCGACCGGGCGCCACCGACACCCCGCAGACCCCCATTCCAACAACGACGACAACGGCGCCGGTCACCCCGGCCGCGGCACAGGCATGAGCACCACCCCCCCCACCTCCACGACGTCCCCTCCGGCCGCGACCCGGCTGCAGCTCGCCCACATCACCAAGCGCTACCCCTCGGTGGTGGCCAACAGCGACGTCTCGCTGGTCGTGCGACCCGGCGAGACGCACGCCGTGCTGGGCGAGAACGGCGCGGGCAAGTCGACCCTGATGAAGATCATCTACGGCGCCGTCAAGCCCGACGAGGGCAGCGTCGCGTTCAACGGCCGCGCCGTGAACGTGCGCAACCCGCAGGAGGCCAGGGCGCTGGGCATCAGCATGGTGTTCCAGCACTTCAGCCTGTTCGACACCCTGACGGTGGCGGAGAACGTCTGGCTCGGCCTGGACAAGTCGCTCGCGCTGGCCGAGGTGGCGCGCCGCATCGACGCCAAGGCCGGCGAGTACGGCCTGGACATCGACCCCTCGCGCCCGGTGCACACGCTGTCGGTGGGCGAGATGCAGCGGGTGGAGATCATCCGCGCGCTGCTGACCGATCCGCAATTGCTGATCCTCGACGAGCCGACCTCGGTGCTGACGCCGCAGGCCGTCGCGCGGCTGTTCGTGGTGCTCAAGAAGCTGGCCTCGCAGGGCTGCAGCATCCTCTACATCAGCCACAAGCTCCACGAGATCCGCGAGCTGTGCACGGCCTGCACGGTGCTGCGCGGCGGCAAGGTCACGGGCGTGTGCAACCCGCAGCAGGAGAGCAACGAATCGCTCTCGCGCCTGATGATCGGCGCCGAGCCGCCGCCGCTGGTGCACCGGCCGTCGAGGACCGGCGCGGTGGCGCTGCGCGTGAAGGCGCTCTCGCTCCCGCGCGAGGACCAGTTCGGCGTCGACCTCGACGGCGTCTCGATGGAGGTGCGCGCGGGCGAGGTGGTGGGCATCGCGGGGGTGTCGGGCAACGGCCAGAAGGAGCTGCTCTACGCGCTCTCGGGCGAGGACACGCGCGCCGAGCCGGCCATGATCGAGGTCTTCGGCCAGCCGGCCGCGCGCCTGCGGCCCCGGGCCCGGCGCGCGCTGGGCGTGCACTTCGTGCCAGAGGAGCGGCTGGGCCGTGGCGCCGTGCCCTCGCTGGGTCTGGCGCACAACCTGCTGCTCACGCGCGGCGACGCCGTCGGCGCGGGGGGCTGGATCCGCACCGGTGCGCTCGCGGCGCAGGCCCGGGAGATCATCCGGCGCTTCAACGTCAAGGCCGGCGGGCCGGACTCGGCGGCGCGCTCGCTCTCGGGCGGCAACCTGCAGAAGTTCATCGTCGGGCGCGAGATCGACGCGCGACCGAAGCTCTTCATCGTCTCGCAGCCGACCTGGGGCGTGGACGTGGGCGCGGCGGCCCTGATCCGCAACGAGATCCTGGCATTGCGCGACGCCGGCTGCGCGGTGCTGGTGGTCAGCGAGGAGCTCGACGAACTGTTCGACCTCAGCGACCGGCTGCACGTCATCGCCAAGGGCCGGCTGTCGCCCTCGGTCGACCGCGCCGAGGCCACCGTGCCGCGCATCGGCGAATGGATGAGCGGGCTGTGGGACGCGCCCGCCGCCGGCGCCACGACGACGGCTGGCGCGGCCACGACCGCCCGGGAGGTGACCCATGCTTAAGCTCGAACCCCGCCCGCAGCTCTCGCGCTTCTGGAGCTACGCCTCGCCGCTGCTGGCGCTGCTGGTCACGGTGGCCATCGGCACGGCGCTGTTCGCGCTGCTGGGCAAGGACCCGGTCAAGGGCCTGCTGGTGTTCTTCTGGGAGCCGATCAAGAGCGGCTACGCGCTGGGCGAGCTGATGGTCAAGGCGACGCCGCTGCTGATCATCGCGCTGGGCCTGGCGGTGTGCTTCCGTTCCAACATCTGGAACATCGGCGCCGAGGGCCAGTTCGTCTGCGGCGCCATCGCGGCCGGCGGCGTGGCCCTGATGGCCGACAAGACCACCGGGCCGTGGATCGTCGTGGCGATCCTGCTCGCGGGCATCGCCGGGGGCATGGTGTGGGCCGGCATCGTCGCCTTCCTGCGCGACCGTTTCAACGCCAGCGAGATCCTGGTGAGCCTGATGCTGGTCTACGTGGCGACGTTGCTGCTGGGCTGGCTGGTCTACGGGCCGTGGAAGGACCCGCTGGGCTACAACTTCCCGCAGACCCGCACCTTCGACGCCGTGACGCAGATCCCGCGCCTGTTCAAGGGCTCGCGCGCGAGCATCGGCCTGCTGATCGCATTGGCCGGGGCGGCGGCGCTGTGGGTGTTCCTGTTCCGCACGCGCGCCGGCTTCGCGCAGCAGGTGGGCGGGCTGGCGCCGGCGGCGGCGCGCTACGCGGGCTTCTCGGCGCGGCGCGCGGTGTGGATCGCCTTGCTGACCTCGGGCGGCGCGGCGGGCCTGGCCGGCGGGCTCGAGGTCGCCGGGCCGATCGGCCAGCTCACGCCCTACGTGCCGGCGGGCTACGGCTTCGCGGCCATCATCGTGGCCTTCGTCGGGCGGCTGCATCCGGTGGGCATGATCTTCTCGGCCCTGCTGATGAGCATGTTCTACATCGGCGGCGAACTGGCGCAGTCGCGCCTGGGGCTGCCCAAGTCGCTGACCGGCGTGTTCCAGGGACTGCTGCTGTTCTCGCTGCTGGCCTGCGACACGCTGATCGCCTACCGCGTGCGGCGCAAGGCACCGGCCGCAACCGCCCGCCCCGCCGAGGGCACCGCCTCGCTGCAGGCCGCCACGCCGCTCGTGGCGCCCGTCGCCGCCGGCACCGCGATCGCCACCGCCACCGCCACCCAAGGAACCGTCTGATGGACAGCTACGCACTCCTCCTGGGCTCGTCCCTGGCCGCCGGCACCGTGCTCGCCATCGCGGCATTGGGCCTCCTGATCAACGAGAAGGCCGGCATCGTCAACCTCGGCGCCGAGGGGATGATGCTGTGCGCGGCCATCGCCGGCTTCGCCACGGTGTCGGTCACGCACAGCCCGTGGCTGGGCTTCGCGGCCGGCATGGCCGCCGGCGCGGTGCTGGCGGCGATCTTCGGCGTGCTGGTGATCTGGCTCAACACCAACCAGTACGCGACCGGGCTGGCATTGAGCCTGTTCGGCGTCGGCTTCTCGGCCTTCGTGGGCATCAACTTCGTGCAGGCCAAGCTGCCCGCGAGCGTGTCGTACGCGCTGCCGGTGCTCGGCGACATCCCGCTGGTCGGCCCGGCGCTGTTCCGGCACCACCCGATGGTCTACGGCGCGGTGGCGCTCACCCTCGGCCTGATCTGGTTCCTCTACCGCACGCGCGCCGGGCTGGTGCTGCGCTCGGTGGGCGAGTCGCCGGAGTCCTCGCACGCGCTGGGCTATCCGGTGCGGCGCATCCGCTTCATGGCGGTGGTCGCGGGCGGGGCGCTGTGCGGGCTCTCCGGCGCCTACCTCTCGACGGTCTACACGCCGCTGTGGGTCGAGGGCATGACCGCCGGGCGCGGCTGGATCGCGCTGGCGCTGACCACCTTCGCCACCTGGCGGCCGGTGCGGGTGCTGCTCGGGGCCTACCTGTTCGGCGGAGTGTCGATGCTGGGCTTCCACCTGCAGAGCACCGGCGTCGACGTGCCCAGCCAGTTCCTGAGCATGCTGCAGTACATTGCCCCGATCGTGGTGCTGGCCCTGATCTCGCGCAACCCGGCGTTCATCCGCATCAACATGCCCGCGTCGATCGGCAAGCCGTTCCACCCGGGGGCCTGAACCGCGTGCCCGCCCTCCGTTTTTCCAGCAACCCGTCTCCCGAGGACCCTCCGCCCATGACCGAACTCAACAAGCGCTCCCTGCTCAAGCTCGCCGCCTTCTCGGCCGTCGCCTCCGCCGCCCTGGTGGGCTGCGGCAAGAAGGAGGACGCGCCGGCCGCCGTCGTGCCCGCGACCCCGGCATCGACCGCCGCTGCGCCGGCCGCCGCGCCGGCCGCGCCGCTCAACATCGCCTTCGCCTACGTCGGCCCGGTGGGCGACGGCGGCTGGTCCTATGCGCACGACAACGCCCGCAAGGCGCTGGAGAAGGAGTTCGGCGACCGCATCAAGACCAGCTTCGTCGAGAGCGTGCCCGAGTCGGCCGACGCCGAGCGCGTGTTCCGCGACCTCGTCGGCCAGGGCAACAAGCTGATCTTCGGCACCACCTTCGGCTACATGGAGCCGATCCTGAAGGTCGCCAACGACAGCAAGGACGTGAAGTTCGAGCACGCCACCGGCTACAAGACGGCCGAGAACCTGCGCACCTACGACAGCCGCACCTACGAGGGCGCCTACCTCGCGGGCATCATCGCCGGCGGCATGACCAAGTCGAACACGCTGGGCGTGGTCGGCTCGGTGCCGATCCCCGAGGTGCTGCGCAACATCAACAGCTTCACGATGGGCGCGCAGTCGGTGAACCCGAAGATCACGACCAAGGTCGTGTGGGTCAACGAGTGGTTCAGCCCGCCCAAGGAGACCGAGGCCGCCACGGCGCTCATCAACGGCGGCGCCGACGTGCTGTTCCAGAACACCGACTCGCCCGCCGTGCTCAAGACGGCGCAGGAAAAGGGCAAGCGCGCCTTCGGCTGGGATTCCGACATGACCGCCTACGGCCCCAAGGCCCACTTGGCCTCGGCCGTCATCAACTGGGGCCCGTACTACATCAAGACGACGCAGGACGCGCTCGACGGCAAGTGGGCGACCGGGCGTAGCTGGTGGGGCGTGAAGGAGGGCGCGATCGACATCGTCTCGATCGCCGAGGACGTGCCCGCCGAGATCAAGACCAAGGTCGAGACCGTCAAGGCCGGCCTGAAGGACGGCAGCTTCTCGATCTGGAAGGGCCCGATCGTCGGCCAGGACGGCAAGGAACTGGTCGCCAAGGACACGGTCGCGGACGACGCGTTCCTCTCGGGCGTGGGCTTCTACGTCAAGGGCGTCGAGGGCAAGGTCCCCGGGAAGTAAGTTCGCCCCCAGGCTTGCTCACTGCGTGTGGCAGCGCCAACCCCCGTCCGGGGGCGACACCGGCGGCCCGGCGGAGCCGGTTCCGCGGTGTCTCTGGGATGGGGCGGGACGGCTTGCTCGCTCGCGTCGCGGCGCTGGCGCGGTGTGACGTCGAGGGAGGGCGCTACGCCTTCGGCCCCAGCCGGTCGATCAGCACTTCGCTCGCCATGTTCAAGCCGATGACCTCGACGGGGCTGCCGTGCTTCTTCAGGCGCTCGACGACCTTGTCGAGGGCGGCGACGGCGGTGACGTCCCAGAAGTGGGCCTGGGACAGGTCGATGCGCACCGGGCGGCCCTCGGTGTCGCGGGTGTCGAAGGCGTCGACGAACAGGTCGGCCGAGGCGAAGAAGACCTGACCGCGCACGCGGTAGGTGCGCGCGCCGAGGACGGCGCCGGGCAGGGCGCCGAGGTCGGTGGTGTCGCGGTCGACGGCCGCCGCCATGTCGACGGTGACGTCGTCGTGCACGGCGACGTCGAGCAGCTGCGCCACCTTGAAGGTGAAGAACACCCCGCTGAGCATCACCCCCACGGCCACGCCGGCGGCGAGGTTGTCGGTGGCGACCGTGACGGCCACCGTCGCCACCATCACGACGCTGGACATGCGCGGATGGCGCACCACGCCGCGCAGCGATCCCCAGTCGAAGGTGGAGGCCGACACCATCACCATGATCGCCACCAGCGCCGCCACCGGCACCTGCGACACCCAGGGCTTGAGCATCACCATCAGGATCAGCAGGAACACGCCGGCGAACAGCGTGGAGAGCCGCCCGCGTCCGCCGTAGCGCACGTTGCTCACGGTCTGGCCGATCATCCCGCAGCCGGCGATGCCGCCGAAGAAGCTCGCCGCCACGTTGGCCAGGCCCAGGCCCGTGCACTCGCGGTTCTTGTCGCTGGGGGTGTCGGTGAGCTCGTCGACCACGCTGGCGGTCATCATCGACTCGAGCAGGCCGACCATCGCGATGGCCAGCGCCGGCAGGGCGATCAGGCGCAGCGTCTCCAGCGTGAAGGGGACGTCGAGCCACGCGAAGACCGGCATCGCGTCGGGCAGCCGGCCGAGGTCGGCCACCGTCTTCACCGGCAGCCCCAGCCACGACGCGACGACCGTCAGCACCACGATGCACACCAGCGGCGAAGGCACCACGGTCGTCAGGCGCGGCAGCAGGTAGATGATCGCCAGGCCGGCGGCCAGCACGGCCCAGGTCGCGCCGTTGGCGTTCACGAGGTGCGGCAACTGCGCCGAGAAGATCAGGATCGCCAGCGCGTTGACGAAGCCGGTGCGCACCGAGCTGGAGACGAAGCGCATCAGCGCCCCCAGCCGCAGCAGCCCGAAGGCGACCTGCACCAGCCCGGCGAGCACGCCCGCCGCCAGCAGGTAGCGCACCCCGTGCGCCTGCACCAGCGGCGCCGCCACCAGCGCCACCGAGCCGGCGGCCGCCGAGATCATGGCCGGCCGCCCGCCGGTGAAGGCGATCACGATGCCGATGACGAAGGAGGCGAACAGGCCCACGGCCGGATCGACGCCGGCGACGAAGGAGAAGGCGATGACTTCGGGGATGAGGGCGAAGGTGGCGACGGCACCGGCCATCAGTTCGCGCGGGACGGTGGTGGGGCACCACTGGGCGCGCAGGCGGGAAGAATGCATCCGCCGATGGTAGGCGAGCCCACCCCGCAAGCGCCGTGGCGGGGCCGGAGCATTTAGAGTGCGTGCATGACCCGCCCCGCCTTCGACACCATCCCCCCCGACCGCCTGCCCGACCTCCTGCGCGCTATGCCCAAGGCCGAGCTGCACATGCACATCGAGGGTTCGCTCGAACCCGAGCTGATCTTCGCGCTCGCCCGACGCAACGGCGTCGCGCTGCCCTACGCCGACGTCGAGGCCCTGCGCCGCGCCTACGCCTTCACCGACCTGCAGAGCTTCCTCGACATCTACTACGCCGGCGCCAGCGTGCTGCTGACCGAGCAGGACTTCCACGACATGGCGTGGGCCTACCTGGAACGCGCCGCCGCCGACCACGTCGTGCACACCGAGATGTTCTTCGACCCGCAGACCCACACCGCGCGCGGCGTGCCGATGCGCACCGTGATCGACGGCCTGCACCGCGCCTGCGTCGAGGCGCGCGAGACCCTGGGCGTAAGCGCCTCGCTGATCCTGTGCTTCCTGCGCCACCTGAGCGAGGAGGACGCCTTCGCCACGCTGGAGGCCGCATTGCCGTTGCGGGACCGCTTCATCGGCGTCGGCCTCGATTCGAGCGAGGTCGGCCATCCGCCGGAGAAGTTCGCCCGCGTCTTCGCGCGTTGCCGCGAGCTGGGCCTGCACCTGGTGGCGCACGCGGGCGAGGAGGGTCCGCCGGCGTACGTGTGGAGCGCGCTCGACGTGCTGAAGGTCGAGCGCATCGACCACGGCGTGCAGAGCCCCAAGGACCCCGAGCTGATGCGCCGCCTGGCGCGCGACCGCATCCCGCTGACCGTGTGCCCGCTGTCGAACCTGAAGCTGTGCGTGTTCCCCGACCTGGCCGCGCACAACCTGCGCGAGCTGCTCGACGCCGGCCTCGTCGCCACGGTGAATTCGGACGACCCGGCCTATTTCGGCGGCTACATGAACGACAACTTCCTGCAGACCTTCGCCGCCACGGGACTGACGGCCCGGCATGCCTGGCAGCTGGCGGCCAACAGCTTCGAGGGCAGCTTCATCGGCGCGGACGAGAAGGCCGGCTACCTGCGGCGCCTGGACGACTGCTTCGCCCGCTTCGCGGTCGCGGCCTGAGCATCACGCCCTCATGCGCGGCCCGCTCGTCCTCGCCCTGCTGCTGGCCCTGGGCGCCGCGTCGGGCGCGCAGGTGGTGCGCTGCCGCGACGCCGCCGGCCGGGTCAGCTACAACGACACCGGCTGCAAGGCCGGCGACCAGCGCGTCGACCTCGGTCTCGATGCCGGCGCCTATACCGAGCGCGGCGAGGCCGGCGCCGCGGGCTCCGACCGGCTGCAGCAGCAGCTCGACGGCGTCGAGCGTGCGCGCCGGCTGCAGCGCGAGACGGTCGATGCGGTGACGCGGTCCGAGCGGGCCGCGGTCGGCGTCGCGAACGCCCGGCTCCAGCAGGAGCAGCAGGAGCAGCAGGCGCAGCAGAACCGGCGAGACGCCGAACTGCGGCGCCAGCGCGAGGCGGAGGCGGCACGCTGGAATCCGGGCTGGAGCCCCCAGGTCGGCGGCGCCTACGGCGTCCCCTATGGCGCTCCCTATGCCATCCCCTATGGCGCCGTGCCCTATCGCGGTCCGGCGCCGGCGCTGCCCGACATGCGCCCGCAACTGCGCGACTGCGGCATCGCGGGTTGCCAGGACACCCAGGGCAACCACTACGACCGCGCCGGCCGGCTCGACCGCTACGTGCGCCCCGACGGCCGCACCTGCCGGCCGGTGGGCACGACGGTCGTCTGCAACTGAGCGAAGCTCAGGCGGCGATCGAGTAGCCGCCGTCCACCGGGATCGCCGTGCCGGTGACGAAGTCCGACGCCGCGCTCGCCAGGAAGACCGCGATGCCGGCCAGGTCGCCCGGCTCGCCCCAGCGGCCGGCGGCGGTGCGCGCGGACACGCGTTCCTCCAGGCCGGCCACCTGGGCGCGGGCGCCGTCGGTGAGCTCGGTCCGGATCCAGCCCGGCAGCACCGCGTTGGCCTGGATGCCGTCGGCGGCCCAGGCCGCCGCCAGCGACTTGGTCAGCTGCACGATGCCGCCCTTGCTCGCGCCGTAGGCCGGCGCGTAGGGCGCGCCGAAGATCGACATCATCGAGCCGATGTTGATGATCTTGCCGCCGCCGGACGCCTTCAGCAGCGGATGGGCGGCGCGGCAGCAGAGGAAGGCGCTGGTGAGGTTGGTGTCCATCACCGCGTGCCACTCGTCGAGCGAGAGCCGGTCGACCGGCTTGCGCACGGTGGTGCCGGCGTTGTTGACCAGGATGTCGAGCCGCCCGGCGCGCTCGGCCAGGGCGTCGAACAGCGTCCGCACCGAGGCCTCGTCGGTCACGTCCGCCGTCAGCGCGAAGGCGTCGCTGCCGGCCTCGGCGAGCGCCGCCACGGCCGCCGCCGACTTCTCCGCGTTGCGCGCGGCCACCACCACGCGGGCGCCGGCGCGCGCCAGCCCCAGCGCCATGCCCAGGCCGATGCCGCCGTTGCCGCCGGTCACTAGGGCCACGCGGCCGGTCAGGTCGAACGGGTCGATCGATGCGGTGTCGGCCATCACAGGATGCGGTTGAACCAGAACAGCGACAGCCCGGCCGAGAGCAGCGCCAGCAGCGCGGCGCCGAGCGCGAACAGGGCGGAGACCTCGGTCTCCTTCTTCTCGACCGTCAGGCGCGAGCTGAGCGTGTCGTAGACCTTCTTCAGGTCGGCCGCCGTGCCGGCGTAGAAGTAGTCGGCCTGGGTCTGGTTGGCGACGGCCTTGAGCGTGTCCTCGTCGAGCCGCACGCGCATCGACCAGCCCTCGAAGCCGATGGTCTCGCCGTCGACCGTGCCCACGCCGACGGTGTAGACGCGCACGCCGCGCTCGGCCGCCGCCTTGGCCGCGTCGAGCGGGTCGACGCCGGTGGTGCGCTGGCCGTCGGTCAGCATGATGATCGCGGCGGAGGTGTAGGAGCCCGGCGCCACCGGCACGAAGGCCTTGGGCGGCGCGCGGCCGGCCTGCTCGATCGGCACGCCGCGCGAGCGGCTCGGCGGCCCGAAGTTGGCGACGTCGATGCCCTGGTCGGGGAACAGCGTGGCGAGCGACACCACGATGGCGTTGCCCGTGGCGGTGGCGCGCTGCAGCTGGAAGCCGTCGATGGCGGTCATCAGGTCGTCGTGGTTGACGGTGGGCAACTGCGCCACCTGCGCGCTGCCTGCGAAGGCGACGATGCCCACCTTGACGGTGCGCGGCAGGTCCTTGATGAAGGCCTTGGCCGCTTCCTGCGCGGCCACCAGCCGGTTGGGCAGCACGTCGGTCGCGCGCATGCTGCCCGAGACGTCCATCGCCAGGATGATGGTCTGCTGGTTGGAGGGCAGCACCACCACCGCCATCGGGCGCGCGGCGGCGATCAGCATGGCGGCGATGGCCAGCAGGAACAGCACCGGCGGAACGTGGCGGCGCATGCTCTGGCCGGCGCCCATGGCCTCGCGCACCAGCGACAGGCTGGCATAGCGCAGGGCCAGCTTCTTCTTGCGGCGCAGCAGCGCGACGTAGAGCAGCAGCAGGACCGGCAGCAGGGCCAGCAGCCAGAGGAACTGGGGCCAGAGGAAATTCATGGCGTCTCCGCGTGCGTCATGCGGCCGAGGCCGTCTTCGTGAAGTTCGGATGGCCGCCGCCGCTCGCGCGCATGCGCTGCTTGCGCGCGTCGGCGAAGCGCAGGATGGCGGCGGCGAGGTCGTCGGCGGTCGAGAGTTCGAGCGTGTCCACGCGCGCCTTGGCCAGCGCCGCGCGCAGCGTCGCCTCGCGCTCGGCGGCGAGCTTGGCGAAACGCTTCCTGAAGCCCGGGTCGTGGGTGTCGACCCACAGCTGCTCGCCGGTCTCGGCGTCGCGCAGCGGCACCAGGCCGAGGTCAGGCAGGTCCAGCTCCAGCGGATCGAACAGCCGCACGGCGACCACCTCGTGGCGCAAGGCCAGCCGGCCGAGCGGCTGCTCCCAGCCGGGCTCGCTCAGGAAGTCGGAGACCACGAAGACGGTCGAGCGCCGCGGCATCAGGCCGGCGGCCGAGGCCAGCAGGTCCGACAGCCGCGTCATGCCCTTCTGCGTCGGCGCGGCCTCGGCGGCACGGCGCTCCATGGCGTGGAGCAGGTGCAGCACGTGGCGCCGCCCGGTGCGCGGCGGGATCACCGCTTCCAGGTCGTTGCCGTAGACCAGCGCGCCGACCCGGTTGCCGTGGCGCGTCAGCAGCCGCGCGAGCGCGCCGACGAAACCGATCGACACCTCGCGCTTGGCCTTGGTGCCCGAGCCGAAGTCCACCGACCGGCTCAGGTCGAGCACGAACCACGCGGTCATCTCGCGGTCCTCGGTGAACACGCGCACGTGCGGCGTCTCCAGCCGCGCCGTGACGTTCCAGTCGATGTGGCGCACGTCGTCGTGCGACTGGTACTCGCGCAGGTCCGCCAGGTCCAGCCCCGCCCCGCGCATCAGCGTGCGGTAGTTGCCCTGCAGCAGGCCGTCGAGCCGGCGGATGACGGTCCATTCGAGCCGCGCCAGCAGCCGTTCCGCGCCCCCGGCCCCGGCGTCGTTGGCCGCCGCGACCGGTTCCGGCGCCGCCTCCGGCGCGCGCGACCTGGAGCGCCACCACAGCTTCACGGACGAACTCCGGGGATGCCGCGGAACCGGCTTCGCCGGGCCGCTGGCATCGCCCCCTGCAAGGGGATTGGCGAAAGCGACCCGCCGTGCGCGAAGACTGGGGGTGAGCCTGTCTTTCGACACGCCGTGCGCGAAGACTGGGAGTGAGCCATGTTCACGCTGCCAGCTTCTCGTGTTCCAGCGGCTTCGGCGGCGCCGGCACGGCACGCATGATCCGCTCGATCAGCCCGTCCGAGCTCAGCCCTTCCGACAGACCCTCGTACGACAGCGTCACGCGGTGGCGCAGCACGTCGGGCACCAGCGCGGTCATGTCCTCGGGCAATGCGTAGCTGCGTCCGCGCAGCAGCGCCAGGGCGCGCGCACCCTCGGTCAGGTTGATGGTGGCGCGCGGGCTGGCGCCGAAGGTGATGAAGCGCTTCATGTCGCGCAGGCCGTGCTTCTCCGGGTTGCGCGTGGCCGACACCAGCTTCACCGCGTACTGGATCAGCGAGGGGTCGACGTACACGCGCCGCGCCTCGGCCTGCAGCGCGGCGAGCTGCTCGGTCGTCGCCACCGGGCTCGCCTGCACGGGAGGGCCGATCACGCGCTGCACGATGACGAACTCCTCCTCGTCGCTCGGATAGTCGACCATCACCTTCATCATGAAGCGGTCGACCTGCGCCTCGGGCAGCGGGTAGGTGCCCTCGGTCTCGATCGGGTTCTGCGTCGCCATCACCAGGAAGGGGCGCGGCACCCTGTGCGTCTCGCCGGCGATGGTCACCTGGCGTTCCTGCATCACCTCCAGCAGCGCGCTCTGCACCTTGGCCGGGGCACGGTTGATCTCGTCGGCCAGCAGCAGGTTGGCGAACACCGGGCCGAGCGAGGTCGTGAAGTCGCCGGTCTTCTGGTTGTAGATGCGCGTGCCCACCAGGTCCGAGGGCACCAGGTCGGGCGTGAACTGGATGCGCTTGAACCGGCCCTGGATGGTGTCGGCCAGCGTCTTGATGGTGAGCGTCTTGGCCAGCCCCGGCACGCCCTCGACCAGCAGATGGCCGCCCGCGAGGATGGCCACCATCACGCGCTCGAGGAAACGGTCCTGCCCGACCACCACGCGCTTGACCTCGTAGAGGATCTGCTCCATCAGCTCGGCGGTGGCGGGCGCGGTGGCGAAGGGCGATGTCTCTGGCGTGCTCATGCGGGGTGGTCCTGAAGAGTTGGGGAGGCGGATCAGAAGGGCGGCGAGCCGGCCGCGGAGGCCGCGTTCTCGATCGGCACCGCGAAGCCGATGCCGATGAAGGTGCGCTGCTGGGTCGGGTTGAGGATGGCCGTGACGATGCCCAGCACCTCGCCGTCCATGTTGACGAGCGGACCGCCCGAGTTGCCGGGATTGGCCGCGGCGTCGAACTGGATCAGGTTGCCCAGCTCCTGTTTGCCCTCGGGCGAGCGGAACGAGCGCCGCAGTCCCGACACCACGCCCGCCGACACCGACGGCCCGATGCCGAACGGGAAGCCCACCGCCGCCACCTGGTCGCCCGGCTGCAGGTCGGCCGTCGAACGCATGGTCGCGGCGATCAGGTCGTCGGGGATCTTCTGCGCCTGCAGCACCGCCAGGTCGTTCTCCGGCTGCGTGCCGGTGACGGTGGCGATCGATTCGAGGCCGTCGAAGAAGGTCACCTTAATCGTGTCAGCGCCGGCGACGACGTGCAGGTTGGTCAGGATGATGCCCTTGTCGACGATCACCACGCCGGTGCCGACGCCGCGTTCCTCAGGCTCGTCAGGCGCCGGGTCGGCCTCCGGGGGCTTGCCGCGCGCCAGGTTGCGGCCGCGCTTCTGGGTCTTGGCTTCCGGCGTGGCGCGCTCGGGGCCGTAGGCCACCACCCGCACGACCGCCGGCCGGACGATGGCGGCGGCGCGCGCGGCCGGCGAGGGCAGGGCGGTCGTCTGCAGGGTGCGCAGTACGGCCGCGTCGATGTCCTTCTGCGTCAGCACCTGCGGCGCCTGGCGCGGCCACAGCACCGCCGTGCCGACGGCCAGCGACAGGAACAGCACCATCAGCACCGCGAAGGAGCGCCGACCGGGTTGCCAGCCGAGGAAAGCTTGCCTGCGCATCGGCACCTCCAGCAAAAGTGACGTGTGACGGACGAGGGAACGCACCGTGGATGCGCTTCCGGTTAAGAAGAACACCTTAATCAGTGCATGAAGTAAATCACAGTAGCATGCTTCGTGCCCCCTTGCAGGCCTTCGGGCATCATGTTCCGATGGCCGGTTTCATCGATACGCACTGTCACCTGGACGCCGCCGAATTCGGCGCCGAGCAACCTCTCGTGCGCGCCCGCGCCGCCGCCGCCGGCGTGTCGCTGTGCGTGATCCCGGCGGTGGCGGTCGCCAACTTCGGCGCCGTGCGCGAACTCGCCCACGCGCAGGGCGACGCCTACGCGCTGGGCATCCATCCCCTGTGCGCCGGCGCGGCGGACGATGCCGACCTGGAGGCGCTCGACGCCGAGCTGCACGCGCGCCGCGACGACCCCCGGCTGGTGGCCGTCGGCGAGATCGGCCTGGACTACTTCGTGCCCGGGCTCGACGACGCGAGGCAGCAGCGCATCTTCGGCGCCCAGCTGCGGCTCGCGCGCGCGCACGACCTGCCGGTCATCGTCCACGTGCGCCGCTCGGTCGACCGGGTGCTCGCGCACCTGCGCCGGGCCGGCGGCGGGCGCCCGTGGCACGGCATCGCGCACGCCTTCAACGGCAGCGAGCAGCAGGCGCGCGCCTGCCTCGACCTGGGATTGAAGCTGGGCTTCGGCGGCACGCTGACCTTCGAGCGCGCGCTGCAGGTGCGCCGGCTCGCGGCGGCGCTGCCGGACGAGGCCATCGTCATGGAGACCGATTCGCCCGACATCCAGCCGCACTGGCTCTACCGCACGCGCGAGGCGCGCGACGCCGGCCTGCCGCAGGGGCGCAACGAGCCCGCCGAACTGCCGCGCATCGCCGCCGTGCTGGCCGACCTGCGGGCCACGAGCGTCGAGGCGCTGGCCGCGACCACCACCCGCAACGCCGTGGCCGCGCTGCCGCGCCTGGGCGCACTGCTGGACCCGGCCGCACGCACCGTCTGAAAAAAAGTGGGGCGAACGGCGACGGGCTGTCATCCGGCCTCGCCGGCGGCCCGTTGTCTCCTCGGCGCGGCGCAGTTCGCGCTCCGTGACTACAACAACTCCCTGGAGCTTTGCTATGACATCGACTTTCATCCGTACCGTCCCCGCAATCCTCGCGCTCGGCATCGCTTCCATCGGTTTCTCGGCCGTGGCCCAGACCGCGACCCCCGGCCCCGCACCCTCGGCGCCGATCACGGCACCCCAGGCCGCGCCGGCACGTCCGGTCGCACCGGCCGCCATGGCACCGGCCCAGCCGACCGTGGGCGAGAAGGCGGTCGACGGCGCCAAGCGCGCCGGTGCCGCTACCAAGCGCACCGCCAAGAAGGCCGGCGCCGCGACCAAGCGCGCCGCCAAGAAGACCGGCAACGTCGTCTCGAACACCGCCTCGAAGGCCGCCGGTGGCGTCCGCGCCGCGGGCCACAAGATCGGCGAGAAGATCCCCGGCACCGCCGAGCACGCCGCCGCCACCGGCAAGTGATCCGCTTCGGGCCGGTCGCCGGCAGGGCCGCGAGGCCCCCGGCCACGGACCCGGGCGACTCCGATTCCAGGAAACCCGCTTCGGCGGGTTTTTTGTTGTCCGCCCCGCGCGCGGTCGCCGGGCGCTCCGCGGGCAGTACCATGCCCGTGCGCCTTTCCGGCCTTCCTCATCACTCACGGGTCTTCGTCCTTTGAAAGTTTTCCGGTCCTTCCGCCGTCCGTCCCCCTCGAACGCTCCGCATGCCGCGCTCCGGAGCGCGAGCGCCATCGCACGGGGAGCCCTCTGATGGCGTCCCGGGCCACACCGGCGCTGCCGGAGGTCAACTTCTCGGACTGGGGCGACATCCGCTACCTGCACCTGGGCACCGAATGGATCCAGGGCTCCATGAAGATGGACGCGCCCTACGAGATCGAGCTCGAATACGTGCAGCGCATGATGGCCTGGCTGCTGTTCGTCGACCCGGCCGGCGTGGCCAAGCGCCATGCGATGCAGCTCGGTCTGGGCGCGGCGACGCTGACCAAGTTCAGCCGCAAGCAGCTGCGCATGCGCACCACCGCCGTCGAGCTCAATCCGCAGGTGATCGCGGCCTGCCGGGGCTGGTTCAAGCTGCCGGCCGACGACGCCCGGCTCGCCGTGGTGCTGGCCGATGCGGGCGAGGAGATCCGCAACCCGCGCTGGCACGGCACGGTCGACGCGCTGCAGGTCGACCTCTACGACCACGAGGCGGCGGCGCCCGTGCTCGACAGCGAGGGCTTCTACGCCGACTGCCGCGCGCTGCTGACCGAGGACGGCGCCATGACCGTCAACCTCTTCGGGCGCTCGTCGAGCTACGAACGCAGCCTGGAGAAGATCGCCGCCGCCTTCGGCGCCGAGGCGGTCTGGGCCTTCAAGCCCACGCGAGAGGGCAACACGGTGGTGCTGGCGCAGCGCACGCCGACGCGCCCGAAGCGCGACCTGCTCGCCGGGCGCGCCGAGGCCGTCCAGACCCGCTGGGGCCTGCCGGCGCCGAAGTGGCTGCGGGTCTTCAAGCCCCTGCAGCCGTGAATCCCCGGAATCCCTGAACCCGTCCGACGGAGCGACCGACCGATGTCCCAGAGCGATCCCTCCGCGCCGGCCGCCGCGGCGCCGCCGGCACCGCGCTACGAGGGCCCGCTCGAGCTGCGCCTGCTCATCGAGTGGCTGGCCCGGGACCGCGTGATCTCGCCGGCCGAGGCCCAGCGCACCATCGCGCGCTGCGCCCAGGCCGCGAGCCGCCAGCCGCCGCTGGTGCGCCTGGCCAACGTCGCGATGACGCGCGAGTCCGACGGCAAGCCGCTCGACCTGGAGATGCTCACGCAGTGGCTGGCCGAGCGCGCGGGGCTGGCCTACCTGCGCATCGACCCGCTCAAGGTCGACGTCGGCAAGGTGGCCGACACCATGAGCGCGGCCTATGCCGAGCGCCACAGGGTGCTGCCGGTGCAGGTCGCGCCGACCGAGGTGGTGGTCGCGACGGCCGAGCCCTTCCTCACCGACTGGATCGCCGAGGTCGAGCGCCAGTCGCGGCGCACGGTGCGCCGCGTGGTGGCCAACCCGACCGACATCCAGCGCTACACGGCCGAGTTCTTCGCGCTCGCGAAGTCGGTGCGCGCGGCGCAGAAGTCCGGCGGCAACGCGGGCGGCGCGAGCTTCGAGCAGCTGGTCGAGCTGGGCCGGAGCAACCGTCCGCTCGACGCCAACGACCAGAGCGTGGTGCAGGTGGTCGACTGGCTGTGGCAGTACGCCTTCGACCAGCGCGCCAGCGACATCCACCTGGAGCCGCGGCGCGAGCAGGGCGTGATCCGCTTCCGCATCGACGGCGTGCTGCACCCGGCCTACCAGATGCCCATGGGCGTGATGAACGCGATGGTCGCGCGCATCAAGCTGCTCGGGCGCATGGACGTGGTGGAGAAGCGCCGCCCGCTCGACGGCCGCATCAAGACGCGCAACATGCGCGGCGAGGAGGTCGAGATGCGGCTGTCGACGCTGCCCACGGCCTTCGGCGAGAAGATGGTGATGCGCATCTTCGACCCCGACACGGCGGTCAAGGACCTCGACGCGCTGGGCTTCTCGCAACACGACGCCCAGCGCTGGGAGCGGCTGGTGACGCGCCCGCACGGCATTGTGCTGGTGACCGGGCCGACCGGCTCGGGCAAGACGACGACGCTCTACTCGACCCTCAAGCGCGTGGCGACCGAGCAGGTCAACGTCAGCACCATCGAGGACCCGATCGAGATGATCGAGGCCTCCTTCAACCAGACGCAGGTGCAGCCGCAGCTCGACTTCGGCTTCACCGAAGGCCTGCGCGCGCTGATGCGGCAGGACCCGGACATCATCATGGTCGGCGAGATCCGCGACCTGGCCACGGCCGAGATGGCGGTGCAGGCCGCGCTCACCGGCCACCTGGTCTTCAGCACCCTGCACACCAACGACGCGCCCAGCGCCGTCACGCGGATGATGGAACTGGGCGTGCCGTCCTACCTCATCAACGCGGTGATGCTCGGCGTGCTGGCCCAGCGCCTGGTGCGCACGCTGTGCCCGCACTGCAAGCAGCCCGACGAGACGATGACGCAGGAGCGGCTGGCCGAGTTCGTCAAACCCTGGCAGCTCAACGGCGCCGTGCGCGCCTACCGGCCGGTGGGCTGCGTCGACTGCCGCATGACCGGCTACCGCGGGCGGATGGGGCTCTACGAGCTGCTGAGCATCGGCGAGGCCTTCAAGACCCGGGTCGACAAGACGCCCGACCTCGCCGCGCTGCGCCGCCAGGCCGTCGCCGACGGCATGCGTCCGCTGCGCCTGGCCGGCGCCCTGCGCGTGGCCGAGGGCCTGACGACGATCGAGGAAGTGCTGAGCGCGACGCCGCCGCTGGAGTGAATCGGACAGGGCCGACGCCGGGGTTATCCCTAGGCGCCCGCTAGGTGGAATCCACATCGAGCGAACCGTGGTCGCCACTGAGAATCGTCCGTTCGATTCATTCGAGGAGACTGTTCGTGAAAATCAAAAGTCAGAGAGACTTTTTCTCGGGGCTGATGTTCACCGTCGTGGGCATCGCCTTCGCATGGGGAGCGTCGACCTACAACGTGGGCAACGGCGCGCGCATGGGGCCGGGCTACTTCCCGCTGATGCTGGGCATCCTGATGGCCCTGATCGGGGCCGGCATCATGTTCACCGGCCTCACGGTGGAGACCAACGACGGCGAGAAGATCGGCAAGTGGGCCTGGAAGCAGGTGGTCTTCATCCTGGGCGCCAACCTGGCCTTCGGCATCCTGCTGGGCGGCCTGCCGAGCCTGGGCGTTCCGGCCATGGGCATGATCATCGCCATCTACGCGCTGGTGCTCATCGCCAGCCTGGCGGGCAACGAGTTCGATCTCAAGAAGGTGCTGATCCTCGCGACCGTCCTGGCCGTGGGCAGCTACATCGCCTTCATCTGGGCGCTCAAGCTCCAGATCCAGGTCTGGCCGACCTTCATCACCGGCTGAGGAAAAAAACATGGATCTGATCAACAACCTCTCGCTGGGCTTCGGCGTCGCGTTCACCTTCACGAACCTGCTGTACTGCCTGGTCGGCTGCATCCTGGGCACGCTCATCGGCGTGCTGCCCGGCATCGGCCCGGTCGCGACCATCGCGATGCTGCTGCCCGCAACCTACGCGCTGCCGCCCGTCTCGGCCCTCATCATGCTGGCCGGCATCTACTACGGCGCGCAGTACGGCGGCTCCACCACCGCCATCCTGGTCAACCTGCCGGGCGAATCGTCCTCGGTGGTGACCGTGATCGACGGCTACCAGATGGCGCGGCGGGGGCGGGCGGGTCCCGCGCTCGCGGCCGCCGGCCTGGGCTCGTTCTTCGCCGGCTGCGTCGGCACGCTGATCCTGGCCGCCTTCGCGCCGCCGCTGACCGAGATCGCCTTCAAGTTCGGCCCGGCCGAGTACTTCTCGCTGATGATCCTTGGCCTGATCGGCGCCGTGGTGCTGGCCTCGGGCTCGCTGCTCAAGGCCATCGCGATGATCGTGCTGGGCCTGCTGATGGGCCTGGTGGGCACCGACGTCAACTCGGGCGTCGCCCGCTTCAGCTTCGACATCCCGGAACTGACCGACGGCATCGGCTTCGTGGCCATCGCCATGGGCGTGTTCGGCTACGGCGAGATCATCGCCAACCTGTCGCGTCCCGAGGAGGACCGCGAGGTCTTCACCGCCAAGGTCTCGGGCCTGATGCCCACCGGCGAGGACTTCAAGCGCATGATCCCCGCCGTGCTGCGCGGCACGGCGCTCGGCGCGGCCCTGGGCATCCTGCCCGGCGGCGGCGCGCTGCTGGCGGCCTTCGCGGCCTACACCATCGAGAAGAAGACCAAGCTGCAGCCGGGCGAAGTGCCCTTCGGCAAGGGCAACATCCGCGGCGTGGCCGCTCCCGAGGCGGCCAACAACGCCGGCGCGCAGACCTCCTTCATCCCGCTGCTGACGCTGGGCATCCCGCCCAACGCCGTGATGGCGCTGATGGTGGGCGCCATGACGATCCACAACATCCAGCCCGGTCCGCAGGTCATGACCAGCAACCCGGAACTGTTCTGGGGCCTGATCGCCTCGATGTGGCTCGGCAACGCGATGCTGATCATCCTGAACCTGCCGCTGATCGGCATGTGGATCAAGCTGCTGTCGGTGCCCTACAAGTTCCTGTTCCCGGCCATCGTGCTGTTCTGCGCCATCGGTGTGTACTCGACCAACAACAACACCTTCGACATCTGGATGGTGGGTGCGTTCGGCTTCATCGGCTACGCCTTCTTCAAGCTCGGCTGCGAACCCGCGCCGCTGCTGCTGGGCTTCATCCTGGGCCCGATGATGGAAGAGAACCTGCGCCGCGCGCTGCTGCTCTCGCGCGGCGACTGGAGCGTCTTCGTCACGCGTCCGATCTCGCTCGGCCTGCTCGCCGCCGCGGCCCTGCTGCTGGTGATCGTGCTGCTGCCGGCGGTGAAGTCCAAGCGCGAGGAAGCCTTCGTCGAGGATTGATCCACGACGAAAGACGCACCACTCAGTCCCGGTCCTTGCGCGGCGGCCTCATGTGCTGCCGCGCCATGGCGAGAAACGCCATGGCGGCCGGACTGAGCGGATGCTTGGCCAGGCGAACGGCCACGACCGGAAATTCCAGCGTCGGGTTCGCCACCGCCACGGCCCTCAGGTCGGCGGGCATCAGGATCTCCACATAGCGCGGCAACAGCGCCACCCCCGCTCCCGACTGCACCATCCCGAAGGCGGTCGACAGCATCGAGACGTGCTGCACCACCCGCGGATAGACGTGCGCCTCTCCGGCGAGCCGCGCGCTGATCGCGCGCCAGACGGTGGCGTCGCGGTTCACGTGGATGAAGTCCAGCGCCTCCAGCCGCTTCGCGTCCACCACGAGATGCCGCGCCAAGGGGTGGTCGTGGCGCACGAACAGCGCCATCGGCTCGGAGAACAGCGCCTCGGTCGCGAGTTCCGAATGCTTCTGGCCGATGTCCGAACCGAAGCCCAGGTCGGCCTCGCGCGAGAGGACGCGCGACATCATCTGCTCGGCCGTGCTGTCGAGCAAGGTGGTGGCGAGCTGCGGATGCGCCTCGGAGAAGCGCCCGAGCAGCGCCGGCATCAGGGCGCCCGCCGTGAGATGGCCGACGGCCAGCACCACCTGGCCTTCCTGCAGCTGCGACTGCGAGCGGCAGGCGCCCACCGCGTCGTCGACCATGCGCAGCGCGCGCGCGGCGGTATCGGCCATCATGCGGCCGGCGCCGGTCAGGCGGATGCGCCGCCCGCGCACCACCAGCGGCTGGCCGAGTTGCTCTTCCATGCGCCTGACGAGGTGGCTGATCGCCGGCTGCGTCAGCTGCAGGGCTTCGGCCGCGAGGGTGAAGCTGCCGGTGTCGGCGATGGCGGCGAGCGCGCGCAATTGCTGCATCGAGACCTCGTCGCTGGCATTCCTTGCCATAAGCCCCATTGATAGTCGAATAAGGCGAATTATCTGTTTCGATGGATGCGGGGTGCCTAGGATGGGACTTTCCTCCACCTTCCGGAATCGAGCCTCATGAAGCGCATCCGCTTTCTCCAGAGCATGGCGCTCGCGCTGTGCGCCGCCGCCGGGCCGGCCGGCTTCGCGCAGCAGGCCTGGCCGGCCAAGCCGATCCGCCTGATCGTGCCGTTCCCCGCCGCCGGCGCGACCGACCTGTTCGCGCGCACCCTGGCGCAGAAGATGGGCGAGCGCCTGGGCACGTCGCTGGTCATCGACAACAAGCCCGGCGCGGGCGGCGCCATCGGCTCGGACCTGGCGGCCAAGGCGCCGCCCGACGGCCACACGCTGCTGCTGGCCACCACCAGCACGCACTCGATCGGCCCGGCCATGGGCCAAAAGCTGCCCTACGACACGGTGCGCGACTTCACGCCGATCGCCCACGTCGGCAACGCGCCCAACATCATGCTGGTGCCCAACGCCTCGCCCGCGAGGACGGTGCGCGAATGGATCGATCACGCGAAGAAGAACCCCGGCCGGCTCAACTACGCCTCCAGCGGCAACGGCACCATCGTGCAGCTCACCGCCGAGCTGTTCAAGGCGCAGGCCGGCGTGTTCGTCACGCACATCCCCTACAAGGGCACGGCGCTGGCCATTCCCGACCTGATCGCCGGCAACGTCGACGTGCTGTTCGATTCGCTGCCCACCGGCATGCCGCACGTGCGCGACGGCCGCCTGCGCGCGCTGGGCGTGACCTCCCTGAAGCGCAGCCCGCTCGCGCCCGAGCTGCCGCCCATCGCCGACACGCTGCCGGGCTTCGAGTCGAGCACCTGGTTCGGCCTGTACGGGCCGAAGGCGCTGCCGCCGGAGATCGTCGCGCGCGTCAACGCCGCCGCCAACCAGGCCCTGGCCGATCCGGAGGTGAAGGACAGGCTCGCCCGCCTGGGCATCGAGCCGGTCGCCAGCACGCCGCAGCAGTTCGCCACCATGGTGGCCGCCGACGCCGCCAAGTGGAAGAAGACGGTGGTCGAGCGCGGCATCAAGAGCGACTGAGCGCCGTCCCGCGCATCGCCGCGACCCCTTCCAGTCCCGCGCTCCGGCGCATCATCCCTTCCGACACTTCCTCCACAACGACCCGAGACGAGACACGACGCCATGAAATTCGATCACGCCAATCCCTACCTCTCCGCCCGCATCCCGGTGTTCGCGCGCAACGTGGTGTCGACCTCGCACCCGCTGGCCGCGCAGGCCGGGCTGCGCATCCTGCAGCAGGGCGGCAACGCAGTCGACGCCGCGATCGCCACGGCGGCGGTCATGACCCTGGTCGAGCCGGTGAGCAACGGCCTGGGCAGCGACGCCTTCGCGATCCTGTGGGACGGCGAGCGGTTGCACGGCCTCAACGCCTCCGGCCCGGCGCCCCGGGCCTGGACGCGCGAATACTTCCTGGCCAAGTACGGCGACGGCACCCTGGCGCCGCCGATGCGTGGCATCGACTCGGTCACCGTGCCGGGCGCGGTGCGCGGCTGGGTGGCGATGAGCGAGCGCTTCGGCAAGCTGCCCTTCGCCGACCTGTTCGCGCCGGCCATCGACATCGCCGAGCGCGGCTACCTGGTGCCGCCGGTGGTGCAGCAGAAGTGGGCCGCCGGCACGCCGATCCTGCAGGCGCAGCCGGGCTTCGCGCAGGCCTTCCTGCCCTGGGGCCGGGCGCCCGAGGTGGGCGAGCTGTTCCGCTTCGCCGCCGCCGCGCGCGCGCTGCGCGCCATCGCGCAGACCAAGGGCGAGGCCTTCTACAACGGGGAGATCGCCCACGCGCTGGCCAAGTTCTCCGCCCAGCAGGGCGGCGCGCTCACGGTCGAGGACCTCGCGGCCTACCAGCCGGAGTGGGTGACGCCGATCGCGCGCGACTACCGCGGCCACACGCTGCACGAGATCCCGCCCAACGGCCAGGGCATCGCCGCGCTGATCGCCCTGGGCATCCTGGAGAAGTTCGACATGGCGTCGCTGCGGGTCGACTCGGTCGAGTCGCAGCACCTGCAGATCGAGGCCATGAAGCTCGCCTTCGCCGACGTGTACCGCTACGTGTCGGAGCCATCGTCGATGACGCTGACCCCCGCGCAAATGCTCGACGACGCCTACCTCGCCTCGCGTGCCAGACTCATCGACGTGAACAAGGCGCAGGACTTCCAGGCCGGCAATCCCGTCAAGGGCGGCACCATCTACCTCACCGCGGCGGACGAGCGCGGGATGATGGTCAGCTTCATCCAGAGCAACTACATGGGCTTCGGCTCGGGCTGCGTGGAGCCCGACTTCGGCATCAGCCTGCAGAACCGCGGCCACGGCTTCAGCCTGAAGGCCGACAGCCCGAACGTCGTGGCGCCGGGCAAGCGCCCGTTCCACACCATCATCCCAGCCTTCCTGACGAAGGACGGCCGGCCGGTCATGAGCTTCGGCGTCATGGGCGGCAACATGCAGCCGCAGGGCCACCTGCAGACGCTGGTGCGCATCCTCGACCACGGCCAGAGCCCGCAGGCGGCCTGCGACGCGCCGCGCTGGCGCTTCAACGCCGGCCTGAACCTGAACGTCGAGGCGGCGATGGATCCGCGGACGGTGCAGGGCCTGTCGGCGCTGGGGCACGAGATGGACGTCATTAACGACTCCTACCAGGACTTCGGGGCCGGGCAGTTCATCTGGCTGGCGGGCGATCCGTCGGTGGAGGGCTACGTGGCGGCCAGCGACCCGCGCCGCGACGGCGTCGCCGCAGGGTACTGATGCTCGCCCCCAGGCTTCGCGCACTGCGTGTCGCTTCGCCAACCCCCTACCGGGGGCAACACCGGCGGCCCGGCAGAGCCGGTTCCGCGGTGTTCCTGGCGCGAGGCGGCTCGTCCGCTTCGCGGACATCGCATAGCGTGGCGGGTGACGGATTTCGATTTGAGGATTGAACGTTGACGACTGCTGTTGAGAAGGGGCGGGGGGCGGGGCTGGTGCTGGCGGCGCTGGGGGCGATCGCGTTCAGCGGCAAGGCGATCATCGTCAAGCTGGCGTACCGGCACGGGGTGGACGCGGTGACGCTGATCATGCTGCGGATGCTGTTCGCGCTGCCGCTGTTCCTGGGGATGGCATGGTGGGCGGGGCGGGGGAAGGCGGCGTTGACGCGGCGCGACTGGATGGGGGTGGCGGGGCTGGGGTTCTCGGGCTACTACCTGTCGAGCTTTCTCGATTTCGCCGGGCTGGCCTACATCACGGCCAGCCTGGAGCGGCTGATCCTGTACCTCAACCCGACGCTGGTGCTGCTGCTGGGCTGGGTGCTGTACCGGCGCCGCATCACGGGATGGCAGGCGGCCGGCATGGCGATGAGCTACGCGGGGGCGCTGGTGGTGTTCGGGCACGAGGTGACGATCGGCCAGACCCGCGCGGCGGCCTGGGGCACGCTGCTGGTGTTCCTGAGCGCGGTGAGCTATGCGGCTTACTTGATCGCCAGCGGCGAGTTCGTCAAGCGGCTGGGATCGCTGCGGCTGGTAGGGCTCGCGACCAGCGTGGCCTGCGTGCTGTGCATCGCGCAGTTCCTGCTGCTGCGCCCGGTGGACAGCGTGTTCGCGCTGGCGCCGCCGGTGATCGGGCTGTCGCTGCTCAACGCCACGCTGTGCACCGCCGCGCCGGTGCTGATGGTGATGATGGCCATCGAGCGCATCGGCCCCGCGATGGCGGCGCAGACGGGCATGGTCGGCCCGGTGTCGACCATCCTGATGGGCGTCGTCATACTCGGCGAACCCTTCACCGCCTGGACGGCCGCCGGCACGCTGCTGGTGATCGCGGGCATCTTCGTCTTCACCCGAACCGGGCGCTAGCCGCCCACAGGAAACACACATGGATTTCGGAATCGCGGGCCGCACGGCCCTGGTCTGCGGCGCGAGCAAGGGACTCGGCCTGGGTTGCGCCGAGGCGCTGGTGCGCGAGGGCGTGAACGTGGTGATCGTCGCGCGCGGCGCCGAGGCGCTGGCCGCCGCCGCCGCCCGCCTGGAGGCCGTGGCCGCCGGTGGCGCCGGCGCCCGGCCCTTCGTGCGCCAGGTCGCCGCCGACATCACGACGCCCGAGGGCCGCGCCGCCGCCTTCGCCGCGCACGCCGACTACGACATCGTCGTCACCAACGCCGGCGGTCCGCCGCCGGGCGATTTCCGCGACTGGGACCGCGAGGCGTGGATCAAGGCCGTCGACGCCAACATGCTCACGCCCATCGAACTGATCAAGGCCACGGTCGACGGCATGGCCGCGCGCGGCTACGGCCGCATCGTGAACATCACGTCGAGTTCGGTGAAGTCGCCGATCGACATCCTGGGCCTGTCCAACGGCGCGCGCAGCGGCCTGACCGGCTTCGTCGCCGGCGTGGCGCGCACGGCCATCGCCGCCAAGGGCGTGACCATCAACAACCTGCTGCCGGGCTCTTTCGACACCGACCGCCTCAAGGGCAACATGGCCGGCGCGGCGAAGAAGTCGGGCCAGGACGTCGAGGCGGTCCGCGCCGCCCGGCAGAAGACGATCCCCGCCGGCCGCTTCGGCAACCCGGAGGAGTTCGGCGCCATCTGCGCCTTCCTGTGCAGCCTGCAGGCCGGGTACATCAACGGCCAGAACGTGCTCGCCGACGGCGGCGCCTACCCCGGGACGTATTAGGCTCTCCCCCAGTCTTCGCGCACTTCGTGTCGCTTCGCCAACCCCCTTCCGGGGGCAACACCAGCGGCCCGGCGGAGCCGGTTCCGCGGTGTTCATGGCCTGGGGCGTGGCGGTTGTCCAGGCTCCGTGTGGGTCCTCTACCTGCGTGACGACAGCACGATGCCGCCGACGATCAGCGCGAAGGCGGCGCCGTGGTACCAGTGCGGCAGCTCGTGCAGGAAGGCCGCCGAGAGCAGCGCGGCGAAGAGCGGCGTGAGGTTGATGAAGAAGGCCGCCGCCGTCGGGCCGGCGCGCTGCACGCCGCCGCTCCAGCAGCGGAAGGCGACGATCGCCGGGCCGACGGCGATGAAGACGAGCGCGGCGGCGAGCGGCCAGCTCCATGCGAGGCGGCCCGCGCCCGTGCCCCATTCGCCCAGCGCGAACAGGCCCGACCAGGCCGAGCCGAAGACCACCTGCGCGAGCAGGAACATGGCCCAGTCCCGCCGCACGGCCACGGGCTCGTGCGTGCCCACCAGCAGCCAGCTGTAGAAGGCCCAGCAGGCCGTCGCCAGCATCATGTACAGGTCGCCCGGCACCAGCCGCAGCGCCAGCAGGTGCCGCCAGTCGCCCTGGCCCAGCACCAGCAGCACGCCGACCATCGACATCACGGCGCCGGCGACCTGCAACGGCCGCACGCGCTGGCCGAAGAAGAGCGTGCCGACCGCCAGCATCCAGAACGGCAGGCTGGCGCCGACCAGCGTCACGTTGAGCGCCGAGGAGGTCTGCAGCGCCAGGTACTGCAGCGCGTTGTAGAGCCCGATGCCCAGCAGGCCGAGCACGGCATAGCGCCGCCAGTGCGGCCACAGCGGGCTGGCGGCGCGCAGCACGGCGACGGCCAGCGGCAGCAGCAGGACCAGGGCCAGGCTCCAGCGGGCGAAGTTGAGCGTCAGCGGGGAGATCGCGTCGCGCAGCAGGCGGCCGACCACCGCGTTGCCCGCCCACAGCAGGGGCGGCACCGTCAGCAGCAGGGCGGTGGCGGGGGTCAGGCGGGTCGCGTTCGGGGTCATGGGGGCGACTGTAGCGAGCGGCCGGGGCGTGGCAGGATGCGCGGCGTTTTTCCGTTTCCCACCACCCCTGAGGAATGAACCGATGAGCACCAGCAAAGCCGTCATCATCGACCGCGCCGGCGGTCCCGAGGAACTCAAGATCGTCGAGGTCGAGGTCGGCGATCCCGGCCCCGGCGAGATCCGCATCCGTCACAAGGCCGTGGGCCTGAACTTCATCGACACCTACCAGCGCAGCGGCCTCTATCCGCTCCCGATGCCGCTGCGCCTGGGCATGGAGGCCGCCGGCATCGTCGAGGCGGTGGGCGAGGGCGTCGCGCACCTGAAGGCCGGCGACCGCGCCGCCTATGCCAGCCAGCCGCCGGGCGCCTACTGCGAGGTGCGCGTGATGCCCGCCAAGTGCGTGTGCCGGTTGCCCGACGCGATCTCCTTCGAGACCGGCGCGGCCATGATGCTCAAGGGCCTGACCGCGCAGTACCTGCTGAAAAGGACCCTGCCCGCCGAGGGCCTGCAGCCGGGCGACTTCGTGCTGTTCCACGCCGCGGCCGGCGGCGTCGGCCTGATCGCCTGCCAGTGGGCGAAGGCATTGGGCCTGCGGCTCATCGGCACCGCCGGCTCCGACGAGAAATGCAAACTCGCGCTCGCGCACGGCGCGGCCCACGCCATCAACTACACCACCACCCCGGACTTCGCCGCGCGCGTGCGCGAGATCACCGGCGGCCAGGGCGTGAAGGTGGTCTACGATTCGGTCGGCAAGGACACCTTTCAGGGCTCCATCGACAGCCTGCGGCCCCTGGGCCTGCTGGCGGTGTTCGGCAACGGCTCGGGTCCGGTGCCGCCGGTCAACCTGGGCGTGCTGGCCAAGGGGTCGTTCTACCTCACGCGGCCCACGCTGTTCACCCACATCGCCACGCGCGAGGGCACGCAGGCCATGGCCGACGACCTGTTCGACGTCGTACAGAGCGGCGCCGTGGAGATCGCCATCGGCCAGCGTTACGCGCTCGACGACGTGCAGCAGGCGCACCGCGACCTCGAGGCGCGCAAGACCACCGGCTGCACCGTCCTCACGCTGTAGCCGCGCCGTCCGCCGCCGAACGGGCATCGGCATCGGCATCGATGCCGTGCCGCGCGACGTCGGCGATCAGCCGCCACACGCGCTGCGCCAGCGGCGAGGGCGCCCGGTTGCGCCGGTGCACCAGCATCACGCGGCGCTGCACGCGCGGCGCGAGCGGCAGCACCCGCAGCGGCGCCAGTGCCTGCGGCGCCGCCGCCAGCGCCGGCATCACGCCGATGCCGATGCCGGCCTCGATCATGCGGAACACGGTGGTCGGATGACCCAGCTGCTGGGCCACCCGGGGCACCACGCCGTGGGCGCGCAGGGCGTCGTCGATGAGCCGCCGGCTGCCCGAGGAGTGGTCCAGCAGCACCAGCGGCCGCTCGGCCAGTTCGGTCCAGCGCACCTCGCGCCGCCGGGCCAGCGCATGGCCGGGCGGCACCACCAGCACGAAGGGGTCGACCAGGATGGCCTCGGCCTGCAGGTCGTCGGCCGAGGACGGCTCGATCACGACGCCGAAGTCCACCGCGCCGCCGCGCACGCTGTCGAGCACGTCCTGCTGCACGCGGTCGAGCAGCACCAGCTCGATGTCGGGCTCGCGGCGGGCGCAGGCGGCGATGCAGGCGGGCATCAGGTGCGCCGACAGGGTCGGGCTGCTGGCCACGCGCACCTTGCCGCGCCGCCCGCTGGCCATGCCGCTGACGTCCTGCAGGGTCTGGTCGAGTTCGTCGAGCACGCGGTCCAGGCGCGCCGCGAGCGAGGCGCCGGCCTCGGTCAGCACGACCTCGCGCGTCGTGCGGTCGAGCAGCTTCAGGCCCAGCTGCGATTCGAGCTCCAGGATCGAGCGGCTGACCGCCGGCTGCGTGAGGCCGACGGCGTCGCCGGCGCGGCTGAAGTTGCGCTCCAGCGCGGCGGCGCGGAAGACCCGGAGCTGGCGCAGCGTGACGTTCATGCGCCGCAATCATAGAACCATCAGATAAATCCATTTCCCTTCGGCCGCCGGCGCGGGTCCAATCGCGGGCATGGCACGTTCACGCTTCCTCCCCGACAACTTCACCCTCGCCCTGGTCGCCACCGTGGTGGCCGCGAGCCTCCTGCCGGCTGCCGGCGACGTGGCCAAGGGCTTCCAGATCCTCACCACCTTCGCCATCGGCCTGCTGTTCTTCCTGCACGGCGCCAAGCTCTCGCGCGAGGCGATCCTGGCCGGCGCCGGCCACTGGCGGCTGCACCTGCTGATCTTCGCCTGCACCTTCGCGCTGTTCCCGCTGCTGGGGCTGGCGCTGCGGCCGGTGCTCTCGCCCCTGGTGACGCCGGCGCTCTACGTCGGCGTGATGTACCTGTGCGTGCTGCCGGCGACGGTGCAGTCGGCCATCGCCTTCACCTCGATGGCGCGCGGCAACATCCCGGCGGCGGTCTGCAGCGCCTCGGCCTCGACCCTGCTGGGCGTGTTCATCACGCCGCTGCTGGTGGGGCTGCTGGTGTCGACCGACCGCGCCGGCGCCGCCGCCTCGCTCGACTCGATCGGCAGCATCCTGCTGCAGCTCATGGTGCCCTTCGTCGCCGGCCACCTGATGCGCCCGCTGATCGGCGGCTGGGTCAAGAAGCGCGCCAAGGTGCTGACGCTGGTCGACCGCGGCTCGATCCTGCTGGTGGTCTACACCGCCTTCAGTGCCGCCGTCATCGAGGGCCTGTGGAAGCAGGTCCCGCCCGAGGCCCTGGCCGGCCTGCTGGGCGTGTGCGCCGTGCTGCTGGCGCTGGCGCTGACCCTCACCACGTGGATCGCGCGCCGGCTGGGCTTCTCCAAGGCCGACGAGATCACGATCGTGTTCTGCGGCTCCAAGAAGAGCCTGGCCAGCGGCATCCCGATGGCGCACGTGCTGTTCTCCGCCTCGGCGGTGGGCGCCATCGTGCTGCCGCTGATGCTGTTCCACCAGATGCAACTGATGGTCTGCGCGGTGCTGGCGCAACGCTATGCGCGGCGGCCGCCGGAGGCGGGCGAGGAGACGGCGGTCCTCGCAGCGCCGGTGGCTGCCACTGATGCTGCTGCTGCGTCGACCGCGACGCCCGTCGCTCCGGCGCGGACCCGGACCTGACCCGGCCTCAGGAGTCCAGCGGCATCAGCCGCGAGGCGCGCAGGCGGCTGGGCGCCAGGGCGCCGGCCGAATCCAGGATGGGGTAGGCGATCGAGCAGATGTGCGAGTTGATGCGCTTGAGGTCGCTGATCAGGTCGATGTGCAGCGAACTCGTCTCCATGCTCGGCGTGGTGCGGTCCATCAGCCGGCTCAGGTGGGTGGTGGCGTAGGCGCGCTCCAGGTCGCGGAAGCGCGCCTTCTCCTCCAGCAGCTTCTGGGCGTCGCGCACGTTGCCGTTGAGGAACACGCTCATTCCCAGGCGCAGGTTGGCCACCAGCCGCTCGTGCAGCTCGACGATCTCGGCCATGCCCGCCGGCGAGAAGTTGCGCTTCGGCTTGATCTTCTTGTCCTCGATGTCGATGATCACGCGCTCGATGATGTCGCCGACCTGCTCCATGTTGATGGTGAAGCTGATGATGTCGGTCCAGCGCTTGCTTTCCTCCTCGCCCAGCGCCTCGCGCGAGATCTTGGTGAGGTAGTACTTGATGTCGGAGTAGAGCCGGTCGACCGTGTCGTCGAGCTTGCGCAGCTCGTCGGCCAGGCGCAGGTCGTTGTGGCGGATGACGTTGAGCATGCCGATCAGCATGGTCTCCACGATGTCGGCCTGATGCAGGGCCTCGCGCGCCGCGTTGGAGATCGCCAGCGAGGGCGTCGACAGCGCCGAGGGGTCGAGGTGCTGAGGCCGCGAGGTCGCGGCCGACTGCTTGGGCACGGGCATCAGGCGCTGAACCAGGGCGGCGACCCAGCCGGTCAATCCGATGAAGCCGATGCTGACCACCGCGTTGAACGCCAGGTGGTAGAGCACCACCAGCAAGGTCGTGTCGGCCACGTAGGGCCGCACCTGCGACAGGTACAGATCGATGAGCGGGATGGCTACTGCCACGCCCAGCAGCTTGAAGACCAGGTTGCCCACCGTCACCTGCCGCACCGCGATCTCGGACTTGGCGGTGGTCAGCACGGCCAGCACGCCGCTGCCCAGGTTGGCGCCCAGCACCAGGCCCAGGGCGACGTCCAGCGGCACCACGGCCGAACTCGCCATCGCCGCCACCAGCAGCACCACCGCCAGGCTCGAATAGGCCACCACGGCGAAGGCCGCGCCAATGGTGACTTCGAGCAGCACGTCGCTGCTGATGGAGGTCAGCACGGCGCGCATGGCGACCGATTCGAACAGCGGTCCGGTGGCCTCCACCACCAGCCGCAGGGCCAGCAGCATCAGCCCGAGGCCGATCAGCACGCGACCGAAGCGCCCGGCCGTGGTGGCCGGCCGCGTGATCGAGAGCACCACGCCGACGAAGATGAACAGCGGCGACAACCACGACAGGTCGGTCGAGAACAGCACCGACATCAGCGCCGTGCCGATGTCCGCGCCGCGCATCACCGCCAGCGCCGCCGGCAGCGCGATGAGCCCCTGGCCGACGAAGGACGAGGTCATCAGCGAGGTCGCGGTGCTCGACTGCACCAGTGCCGTCACCCCGATGCCCGAGAGCGCGGCGGTGAAGCGGTTGCGCATGCCGCGCGCGAGCAGGACGCGCAGATTGGCGCCGAAGACGCGCAGCACGCCGGTGCGAACGAGGTGGGTGCCCCAGACGAGAAGGGCGATGGCCGCCAACAGATCCAACAGATGCTTCATGTGCGCGGACGACTATACGCCCGGGTACGAAGCGGATCGCCGCGTGCGGCGGCCGGCCGCGCGTCTCCGGCCGGACCGATGCGTCAACGTCGTCGGACGCGCCGGACCTCGTCCCAGATCAGGCAGACGGCGCCGACGGTGATGGCGCTGTCGGCGACGTTGAAGGCCGGGAAGTGCGTGCCGGCGAGGTGGAAGTCGAGGAAGTCGACCACGTAGCCGTGCATCATGCGGTCGACCACGTTGCCGATGGCGCCGCCCAGGATGCAGGCCATCGCGAAGCTGAACAGCTTCTGCCCGGCGTGCGTGCGCAGCATCCAGACGATGAAGACCGCCGCGGCGACGCCGATGCCGGTGAACAGCCAGCGCTGCCAGCCCGAGTGGTCGGCCAGGAACGAGAAGGCGGCGCCGGTGTTGTGGGCGCGCACGACGTTGAAGAAGCTCGTCACGTAGGTGGCGTCGCCCAGGCGGTAGTAGCCCAGGATCAGCGTCTTGGTGAACTGGTCGAGGATGAACAGCACCAGCGCCAGTCCGAGCCAGGGCCACATGCCGCCCGACGAGAACGCCGAGGACGCACCGCCGCGGTTCGAGCCGGCGGTGCGCGAGGAGGTCGTGCCGCGGGCCATCAGGCGACGCTCCGCGCTTCGCCGGCGCCGTACAGGTTGCTGGTGCAGCGGCCGCAGATCGTCGGGTGCACCGGGTCGACGCCGACGTCGTCGCGCCAGTGCCAGCAGCGCTCGCACTTGACGTCGGCGCTGGGCACGACCTCGGTGGCCAGCGCCTCGCCCGCGACGAGGTCGACGACGGAGGTGATGAAGACGAACTTCAGGTCGTCGCCGAGCGAGGCCAGCAGGGCGTGGTCGGCCGGCGCCGCCGTCAGCACCACGTTGGCCTGCAGCGACGAGCCGACGCGGCCGGTGGCGCGCACCGCCTCGATGTCCTTGTTGACCACGTCGCGGATCTCGCGGATGCGCGTCCACTTGGCCAGCCGCGCCTCGTCGGGTGTGCCGAGGTCGCCGTAGACCTGCGTGAAGATCGACTCGCCGGGCGAGCCGGTGCCCACCAGCGTCCAGGCCTCTTCGGCCGTGAAACTCAGGAACGGCGCCATCCAGCGCAGCATCGCCTGCGTGATGTGCCACAGCGCGGTCTGCGCGCTGCGCCGCGCGTGCGAGCCCGGTGCCGTGGTGTAGAGCCGGTCCTTGAGCACGTCGAGATAGAACGCACCCAGGTCCTCGGAGCAGTAGACCTGCAGCTTGGCCACCACCGGGTGGAACTCGTAGACCCGGTAGTGCGCCAGGATCTCGGCCTGGAACTGCGCCGCGCGGTCGAGCGCGTAGCGGTCGATCTCCAGCAGCTGGTCGAACGGCACCGCGTCCTGGTCGCGGTCGAAGTCGCTGGTGTTGGCCAGCAGGAAGCGCAGCGTGTTGCGGATGCGGCGGTAGGCGTCCACCACGCGCGCGAGGATCTTGTCGTCGCCCGCAATGTCGCCGGAGTAGTCGCTCGCGGCCACCCACAGGCGGATGATCTCCGCGCCCAGCTTCTTGCTGACCTCCTGCGGGTCGATGCCGTTGCCCAGCGACTTGCTCATCTTGCGGCCCTGGCTGTCGACCGTGAAGCCATGCGTGAGCAGGCCGCGGTAGGGCGCCCGGCCCTCGAGCGCCGAGGCCAGCAGCAGCGACGAATGGAACCAGCCGCGATGCTGGTCGTGGCCCTCGAGGTAGAGGTCGGCCTCGGGGCCGGCGTCGTGATGGACGTTCGGGTGCGTGCCGCGCAGGACGTGGAAGAAGGTCGAGCCGGAGTCGAACCAGACCTCCAGGATGTCGGTGCTCTTGGTGTAGTGGGACGCATCCTCGGCGCCGAGGATGTCGGCCACGCTCACGCGGCTCCAGGCCTCGATGCCGCCCCGCTCGATGATCTCGGCGGCCTGGTCGAGGATCTCCATGGTGCGCGGATGCAGCTCGCCCGAATCCTTGTGCAGGAAGAACGGGATCGGCACGCCCCAGCTGCGCTGGCGCGAGATGCACCAGTCGGGCCGGTTGGCGATCATGTCGTGCAGGCGCGCCTTGCCGTTCTCCGGGTAGAAACTGGTCTGCTCGATCGCGGCCAGCGCGGTCTGGCGCAGCGTCTGCGGCGCCTTGTCCTTGGTGAACACGCCTTCGCCCTCGTCCATGCGGATGAACCACTGCGCGGCGGCGCGGTAGATCACCGGCGTCTTGTGGCGCCAGCAGTGCGGATAGCTGTGGGTGATGGTCTCGGTGGCGAGCAGACGGTGCGCGTCGCGCAACGCGCCGATGATCTCCGGCACCGCCTTCCAGATGTGCTGGCCGCCGAAGAGCGGGAACTCCGCCGCGTAGGCGCCGTTGCCCTGCACCGGGTTGAGGATGTCGTCGTAGGCCATGCCGTGCGCGACGCAGGAGTTGAAGTCGTCCACGCCATAGGCCGGCGACGAGTGGACCAGACCGGTGCCGTCCGTGGCGGTGGCGTAGTCGGCCAGGTAGATCGGCGACAGGCGCCGGTAGCCCGCGTCGACGTCGTGGAGCGGATGCTCGAACTCGAGCCCGCCGAGCGCCTCGCCCTTGACGGTCGCCAGCACCTGGCCGTCGAGCGCGTAGCGGGTCATGCACATCTCGACCAGCGAGGTCGCCAGGATCAGCAGGCCGCGCTCGGTGTCGACCAGCGAGTAATCCAGCTCCGGATTCAGGTTGATGGCCTGGTTGGCGGGGATGGTCCAGGCCGTGGTGGTCCAGATGACGGCGAAGATGTCGCCCAGGATCAGGTGGTCGGCACCGAAGGCGGCCAGCACCTTCTCGCGCTCGTGCGCCTTGAAGGCGACGTCGATCGTCTGCGACTTCTTGTCGGCGTACTCGATCTCGAACTCGGCCAGCGAGGAGCCGCAGTCGAAGCACCAGTACACCGGCTTCAGGCCGCGGTAGACGAAGCCGCGCTCGATCACGCGCTTGAAGGCGCGCAGCTCGCCCGCCTCGTTGGCGAAGTCCATCGTCTTGTACGGATGGTCCCACTCGCCCAGCACGCCCAGGCGCTGGAAGTCGGCCATCTGCTGGGCGATCTGCTCGGTGGCGAAGGCGCGGCTTCGGGCCTGCATGTCGTCGCGTCCGAGGTTGCGGCCGTGCTTCTTCTCGATGGCGTTCTCGATCGGCAGGCCGTGGCAGTCCCAGCCGGGCACGTACAGCGCGTCGAAGCCTTCCAGCTGCCGCGCCTTGGTGATCATGTCCTTCAGGATCTTGTTGACGGCGTGGCCCATGTGGATCTGGCCGTTGGCGTAGGGCGGGCCGTCGTGCAGGATGAACTTGGGCGCGCCGTGGCGGGCGTCGCGCAGGCGGTGGTAGCGGCCCTCGTCGTTCCATTGCTTGACCCAGCCCGGCTCGCGCTTGGCCATGTCGCCGCGCATCGGGAAAGGGGTGTCGGGCAGGTTGAGCGTGGCTCGGTAGTCGGGGGTGGAGGCGGCGTCGGACATGGTGGGCGGGTGCGGTGCAATGCGGGGCAGGGCGTGGAAGGGCTTCGACGGGCTCGATCCCGGAAACGGGGCGGATCGAGTGCAAAGGAGGGGCGGTCTTCGGCCCCGGGCGCGTCCGGGGCGGCGGCGCGGGATGTGCGGCGCTAAATTCGGTCGCGCGTAATCTGCCGATGCGTTTCCGCGTGGGTCTGCGCCTGCGCCTGCGCGTGCATCGAGGCGAAGAACGCCCGCGCGTCGCGGCCATCCTTGGCGATGCCCGCGGTGAGGGCTTCGAGGCTGGTGTAGCGCAATTCGTCGTGCAGTTTGTGCAGCAGTTCCACGCGGACGATTTTACCGTAGGCCCCCTCGCGGCCGAGTTCGGCGGGCCAGTCGAGGCAATGGGTCTCCAGCAGCACGCGTCCGGCGTTGACGTCGTTGGCGTCGAGCGACGGCCGCACGCCGAGGTTGGCCACGCCTTCGAGCGGCTGCGGCGACAGGCCGTGCACCAGCACCGCGAAGATGCCGCCGGCCGCCGGCTTCCAGTGCTTGAAGCGCAGGTTCAGGGTGCGGAAGCCGTCGTCGCGCCCCGGCGCCGAGGCCCCCAGCGTCCGGCCGAGCTTGCGTCCGTGCACCACGTGGCCGGAGATGGCGTAGGGCCGGCCCAGCAGGCGCTGCGCGTCGGCCATGCGGCCCTCGGCCAGCGCCTCGCGCACGGCGGAACTGGAGACGCGCAGGCCGTGCACCTCGTAGCTGTTCATGCGCGCGACGTCGAAGCCGTGGCGCGCGCCGGCCTCGTCGAGCATGGCGTAGTCGCCCGCGCGCCTGGCGCCGAAGCGGAAGTCGTCGCCCACCAGCACGTAGCGCGCCCCCAGGCCGTCGAGCAGCACGTGGTCGATGAAGTCGTCCGGCGTGCGCGCGGCCAGGCGGGCGTCGAAGGGCAGCACGATGGTCTGCGCCACGCCGCAGGCGGCGAGTTCGCCGAGCTTGTCGCGCAGGGTGCCGATGCGCGCGGGCGCGAACTCGGGCCGCTTGTTGACGGCGGCGAAGTAGTCGCGCGGATGCGGCTCGAAGGTCAGCACGCAGCTGGGCAGGCCGCGCTGGCGCGCCTCGGTGTTCAGGAGCGCCAGCATGGCTTGATGACCACGGTGGACGCCGTCGAAATTGCCGATGGTCAGCGCGCAGGCCGGTGCCACGCCGGGATGCCGGAACCCACGAAAAACCTGCATGGATCGATCTGTTTTTGATAGCGCGCCAGGCCCGTCGCATGGGCTTGGACACGGGGTAGGGCGATTTGTCACAAAGCCGGTATATTGTGACGCAGTGCCCGGCAGCGGCGTCCCCCACGAGGGCCGCGTCGTCCGCCGGCTTCCTGCGTGATTCTTCTTTTTCGAGGAGACGTGGTGTGAAGGTCTTGAAGCTGTCGGCCCAGGGATTGCCGCAATCCTGGATCTCGCTGGAGCAGGCGGTGCTCCACTACGCCGCCGACGAGGTGCGCTGGGAGTCGGGCGCGCACGTGGCGCTGTTCCGCGGCGGCCACAACGCCGTGACCGGCCAGCAGTCGCAGATCGCGATCAACAGCATCATCGGCACCAAGGGCGTGCCGCGCATCAATCCCTTCGCTCAGCGTCCGGGACTCACCAACAGCAAGCTGTTCGCCCGCGACCGCAACGTCTGCGCCTATTGCGGCGACCATTTCCACGAGGAAGAACTCACGCGCGAGCACATCATCCCGTTCGCCCAGCAGGGTGTCGACGTGTGGATGAACGTGGTCACGGCGTGCCGCCCCTGCAACCACCGCAAGAGCAGCCGCACGCCGGAACAGGCCGGCATGCCCCTGCTCTACGCCCCCTACGTGCCCAGCCTCTGGGAGGACTTCATCCTGCGCAACCGCCGCATCCTGGCCGACCAGATGGAGTTCCTGATGATGCACCTGCCGCTCAGCTCGCGGCTGCACCTCTGAGCAGCGCTTGAATCAAGACAGGGGAAAGCAGGTCAGGGACACCGAGGAACCGGCTTCACCGGGCCTCTGGTGTCGCCCCCGGTGAGGGGGTAGGCGAAGCGACACGAAGTGCGCGCAGCCTGGGGGTGGTCAAAACACTCCGGCCGTGTCCTTCATGCGCGCCGACACCTCGCCCAGGTGATGCAGCGTGTCACCGTACGTCATCTCCATCTGGGTCAGCCGCCGGAAGTAATGGCTCACGATGTACTCGTCGGTCACGCCGATGCCGCCGTGCAACTGCACCGCCTGCTGGCTGATGAAGCGCATGGACACGCCCAGCTGGTACTTGGCGCGGGCGATCGCCAGGCGGCGTTCGTCGGCGGGCGCGTCCAGCTTCAGGCTCGCGTAGTAGCTCATCGAGCGGGCGAGTTCGAGCTGCATCTTCATGTCGGCCACGCGATGGCGCAGGGCCTGGAAGCTGGCGATGGTCACGTTGAACTGCTTGCGCGTGTTCATGTACTCGACCGTGACGGCCAGGGTCTTGTCCATCACGCCGACCGCCTCGGCGCACAGGGCGGCGATGCCGATGTCGACGGCATGCTCCAGGGCGATCAGGCCGTCGGTCGTGACGAGGCGCGCCGCGGCCTTGTCGAACACGACCTCTGCCGCGCGGGCACCGTCCTGCGTGCCGTAGCCGCGCGCCTCGACGCCGTCGGCGCCGCGCTCGACGAGGAACAGGGCGATCCTGCCATCGGCCTGCGCGGGCACGAGGAAGGCGTCGGCCTCGTCGCCGGCCGGCACCAGGCTCTTGGTGCCCGAGACGGTCCAGCAATCGCCCGACCGTTCGGCACGCGCCTCGCAGACGTCGAGGCGATAGCGCGCCTTGCGTTCCTGGTGCGCCAGCACGACCAGCGCCTCGCCGCCCGCGATGCGCGGCAGCCAGTCGCCCTTGAGGTCGGCGTCGGCGTGAGCGCCGAGCACCGCGCCGGCGATCAGCACCTGCGCGAACGGCTCGGCGACGATGCCGCGGCCGAGCTCCTCCATCACCACCATGCCGGCCACCGGGCCCATGCCCAGGCCGCCGTCGTCCTCGGCGATGTAGAGGCCGCCCAGGCCCAGGGCGGCGAGTTCGTCCCAGGCCTCGCGCGAGAAGCCGCCGGCGGCCTCGATGCGCCGGCGGCGCTCGAAGTCGTAACCCTTGTCGACCCACTTGCGCACCGCGTCGCGCAGCTGTTCCTGGTCGTCGGAAAAATCGAAATCCATGTGTGTCTCCTCAGCCCAGGACGGTTTGCGCGACGATGTTGCGCTGCACTTCGTTGGAACCACCGTAGATGGTGGTCTTGCGCATGTT
The DNA here is from genome assembly GCF_050435945.1 of Variovorax sp. PvP013. NCBI lineage: Bacteria > Pseudomonadati > Pseudomonadota > Betaproteobacteria > Burkholderiales > Comamonadaceae > Variovorax > Variovorax sp. PvP013. The sequence continues at coordinate 226,273 of NZ_JBNDLF010000003.1, read as the reverse complement.
GAAGTAGGTCGAGGCGAGCGGCGCCAGGCCGGCGTCGCCGCCGGGAAAGTCGCCCTGCCAGCCGGCTTCCATGGCCTCGCGCACCAGCGGCAGCGCGTACGGGCCGCCGGCGAGCATCATGAGTTCGCTGTAGCGCTGCTGGATCTCGCTGCCCTTGATCTTGAGCAGGCCGGCGATGTCGAGCGAGTTCTTGCCCGAGGTCGAAGCCGCGAGCACGCGCAGCACCAGCATCTCCAGCGCCACCACGTCGACCTCGAGCTTGGCGATCTCGTCGCGGAAGCGAAGGTCGTCCCAGACGCCCTCGCTCCTGGCGATGCGTTTCAGGCGCTCGAGTTCACGCTTGGCGCGATTGACGTCGGCGATGTTGGTGCGCTCGTGGCTCAGCAGGTGCTTGGCGTAGGTCCAGCCCTTGTTCTCCTCGCCGATCAGGTTGTTCGCCGGCACCTCGACGTTGTCGAACCAGACCTCGTTGACCTCGACGCCGCCGTCCATCAGCTTGATCGGGCGCACCGTGACGCCCGGCGACTTCATGTCGATCAGCAGGAAGCTGATGCCGGTCTGCGGCTTGCCCTCGTTGCTGGTGCGCACCAGGCAGAAGATCCATTCGCCGTACTGGCCGAGGGTGGTCCAGGTCTTCTGGCCGTTGACGATGTACTTGTCGCCCTGACGCTCGGCCCGGGTCTTGACCGAGGCGAGGTCGGAGCCCGAGCCCGGCTCGCTGTAGCCCTGGCTCCACCAGACCTCGCCGCTGGCGATGCCCGGCAGGAAGCGCTGCTGCTGCTCGGCGTTGCCGAAGGCCTGGATCACCGGAGCCACCATCACCGGGCCGAAGGGGATGATGCGCGGGGCGCCGGCCAGGGCGGTCTCCTCCTCGAAGAGGTGGCGCTGGATCGAGGTCCAGCCCGGGCCGCCGAACTCCTTGGGCCAGCCGTAGCCCAGCCAGCCCTTCTTGCCCAGGATCCTGGCCCAGCGCTGGTGATCCTCGCGCGTGAGTTCGAGGGCGTTGTGCACCTTGTGCGAAATGTCGGCCGGAAGGTGGTCCTTGACCCAGGCGCGGATCTCTTCTCGAAACGCCTGCTCTTCGGGGGTGAAGCTCAAATCCATGCGTGCCTCGCTGTGGGTGTTGCCGCCGCCCGGGGAGGGCGGTGCGGCGTGTCTCCGGAACCAAAGGTTTTAGCACGGTCGTGCGCCTTCGCGATGTCCTCGCAGCGACACGGATAATCCGGCGCTCCCATGAAGCACAACATCGTCATCCTCATCTCCGGCACCGGCTCCAACATGGCCGCCATCGTGCGCGCCGCCGCCGCCGACCGCTGGGCCGAGCGTTTCGACGCGCGCGTGGTCGCCGTCGTCAGCAACAAGGCCGACGCCGGCGGGCTCGCTTTCGCGCAGGCGCGGGGCATCGCGACCGCCGTCGTGCCGCACAGGGATTTCGCCACGCGCGAGGCATTCGACGCCGCGCTGGCCGAGGCGATCGACGCGCACGTCCCGTCGCTGGTCGTGCTCGCGGGCTTCATGCGCATCCTGACGCCGGGCTTCGTCGCGCGTTACGAAGGACGGCTGCTGAACATCCATCCCTCGCTCTTGCCAGCGTTCCCGGGGCTGCACACGCACCGCCGCGCCATCGAGGCCGGCTGCCGTGTCGCGGGCGTCACGGTGCACCAGGTGACGGCCGAGCTCGACCACGGTCCGATCCTCGACCAAGCCGTCGTGCCCGTGCTGCCCGGGGACACCGAGGCCGTGCTGGCCGCACGCGTGCTCAGCCAGGAGCACCGGCTCTACCCGCGCGCGATCGCCGGCTGGCTCGGCGCCCGGCGCTAGACGCCGCCGTCCCTCAGACGATCTTCAGGAAGCGCGGCCGCGCCACGCCGTTGATCGCCACCGTCTCGTTGAACATCGCGGCGGGACGCACCCACAGGCCGCGCTGACCGTAGAGCGCGCGGTAGAGCGTCATCGGCTCCAGGGTCTCGCTGTGGCGCACGGTGCCGATCACTTCGTATTCGCCGCCCTTGTGATGGCGGTAGAGGCCGGGCGGGGTCTCGATGAGGGGCGGGAGGTCGTCGTCGGTCATGGCGGGGCAGGGTGGAAGCAAGATGGTTTCTGGGAGATCGCCGCGGCATTGTCCCGGGCCGGCGGTCCCCGGCTGAGACAATCGCCCGCATGCATCCCAAAGCCCTGTTGGAGGCGAGCGCCGATCTGGTCGGCCTCGTCCTGAAATTCGATCATCCCGCCGACCAGGTGGTCTCGCGCTTCTTCCGCGATCACCGCGAGTTCGGTCCCCGCGAACGCGCCACCCTGGCCGAGACGGTCTACACCGTGCTGCGCAAGAAGCTGCTGTTCGATCATCTGTCGCCCTCGGGCACGGGCTCGAAGGAGCGGCGCATGGCCATCCTGGGCTTCCACGGCCCGCGCGATTTCCTCAAGAGCGCCCTTAACGACGTCGAGAAGCGCTGGCTGGACAACTGCGACGCCGTCGGCGAGAGCGACCTGCTGGAGCGCCATCGCCACAACCTGCCCGAGTGGCTGGTCAAGCCCCTGAAAGCACAGCTCGGCGACGAGTTCTGGCCGCTGGTCGGGAGCCTGCAGCAGTCCGCGCCGCTCGATCTGCGCGTCAACACGCTCCACGACAAGCGCGCCGACGTGCAGAAGGAACTGTCCCTGGCCGGCATCAAGGCGGTCGCCACGCCGTTCTCTCCCTGGGGCCTGCGCATCGACGGCAAACCGGCGCTGACGAAGCTCGATGCCTTCGCGCGCGGTGCCGTCGAGGTGCAGGACGAGGGCTCGCAGCTGCTCGCCCTGCTGCTGGACGCGAAGCGTGGCGAGATGGTGGTCGATTTCTGCGCCGGCGCGGGCGGCAAGACGCTGGCCATCGGCGCCACCATGCGCAACACGGGCCGGCTCTACGCCTTCGACACCTCGGCCCATCGGCTCGACGCGCTCAAGCCACGGCTCGCGCGCAGCAAGCTGTCGAACGTGCATCCGGCGGCCATCGCGCACGAGCGCGACGAGCGCATCAAGCGTCTGGCCGGCAAGATCGACCGCGTGCTGGTCGACGCGCCGTGCTCCGGCCTGGGCACGCTGCGGCGCAATCCGGACCTGAAATGGCGCCAGTCCCAGAAGTCGGTCGACGAACTGACCGCGAAGCAGACGGCCATCCTGCAGAGTGCCGCGCGGCTGGTGAAATCCGGCGGACGTCTGGTCTACGCGACCTGCAGCGTGCTGCCGGAGGAGAACGAGGCCATCGCGGAGGCGTTCGGCGCGGCGAATCCGGACTTCGTCCTCCAGGAGGCTGGCGACCTGCTCGAGGGCCTGAAGGTCGAGGACGCGGGACGGCTCTGCGCGGGCGGCGAGGATGGCAGGCGTTACCTGCGGCTGTGGCCGCATCGCCACGCGACCGACGGGTTTTTCGCCGCCGTGTGGAACCGCAAGTAGTCCGTACGCTCCAAAACAACGGCAAAAGCCCGATTGATCAAGGCTTTAGCGCTTCTCCGAGGGGCTAACCTTTAAAATCCTCGGTTCCCCTTGGAACTGCACCTTCGTGTGGTAATGGAGTACCTGACTCAATGTTCCTTCCTGACTCTGCCGTGTTGAACGCGGCTGTCGACTGGCTCGCCCATGGCATGTGGGACCTCACGTGGTGGCAGATCGTCCTCTACACGCTGGTGACCACCCACATCACGATCGCGGCGGTCACGATCTTCCTGCACCGCACGCAGACGCACCGGGCCATGGAACTGGGTCCGATCCCGTCGCACTTCTTCCGCTTCTGGCTCTGGCTGGGAACCGGCATGGTCACGAAGGAATGGGTCGCCATCCACCGCAAGCACCATGCGAAGTGCGAGACCGTGGACGATCCGCACAGCCCGCAGGTCAAGGGCTTCGACGAGGTCATGTGGCGCGGTGCCGAGCTCTATCGCAAGGAGTCCAAGAACAAGGACACCGTCGAGCGCTTCGGCCACGGCACGCCCAACGACTGGATCGAGCGCAACCTGTACTCGCGCTACAGCTGGCAGGGCGTGGGCCTGATGATGATCCTGAACGTGGCGATGTTCGGCGCCATCGGCTTGGCCGTCTGGGCCGTGCAGATGGTCTGGATTCCGTTCTGGGCAGCGGGCGTGGTCAACGGCATCGGCCATTTCTGGGGCTATCGCAATTTCGAGGCGACCGACGCCAGCACCAACCTGATTCCCTGGGGCATCATCATCGGCGGCGAGGAACTGCACAACAACCACCACACCTACCCGACCTCGGCCAAGTTCTCGGTCAAGAAGTACGAGTTCGACATCGGCTGGGTCTACATCAGCCTGATGCAGAAGATCGGCTGGGCCAAGGTCAAGAAGCTGCCGCCGAAGATGCTGATGGGTGACGTCCAGCCTGTCGCGGACGAGAAGACCCTGGAAGCCGTGATCGCCAACCGCTACGAGGTCATGGCCGGGTTCGCACGCGAGATGCGCCGTACGACCCGCGACGAACTGGCCCAGCTCAAGGCGAAGGGTGCCGACCTGTCGGTGCTGAAGGCGGCCAAGCAGTGGCTCCATCGCGACGACGACAAGGTGCCGGCCGCGGCCCGCACGCACGTCGTCCAGGCACGCGCCGCGCACCCCGTGCTCGACAAGATGGTCACGATGCGCGAGGAACTGCGTCAGCTGTGGCTCAACACCTCGCATTCGCGCGAGCAACTGGCATCGGATCTGGCGGCCTGGTGTCACCGTGCGGAAGCCAGCGGTATCGCCGGCCTGCGCGAGTTCTCCACGCGACTGCGCGCGGCACGGGCCTGATCGGGTTCGTCGATCGGCTGTTGCCGATCGATCGCCAAGATGAAAACCGACCTGAGAAGGTCGGTTTTTTTACGTCTGTTCGTGGCTCCGCATCGGTATGCGAAAGAAGCACCCAGGCATGAAAAAACCCCGCTGCGGAATGCAGCGGGGTTTCATGTCGAAGCGATCAAATCGCCTCGCGGAAAATCAAATCTGAATCACTTCAGCTTGATTTCCTTGTATTCGACGTGCTTGCGCGCCTTCGGGTCGAACTTCATGATCGACAGCTTCTCGGGCGTCGTCTTCTTGTTCTTGCTGGTGGTGTAGAAATGGCCGGTACCCGCGGTGGATTCCAGCTTGATCTTCTCGCGTCCGCCTTTGCTCGTTGCCATGATCGTGCTCCTTAAGCTTGGCCGCGTGCGCGCAGGTCTGCGAGCACGGCATCGATGCCGTTCTTGTCGATCAGGCGCAGTGCAGCGCTCGAAACCCGCAGGCGAACCCAGCGGTTTTCAGTCTCGACCCAGAAACGGCGGTATTGCAGGTTCGGCAGGAACCGGCGCTTGGTTTTGTTGTTGGCGTGGGAAACGTTGTTTCCCACCATCGGGCCTTTGCCCGTGACTTCGCAGACGCGTGCCATGTGGACACTCTTTCTTGGAACAGCTGGCGTCCGGGTCGCCGTGGGCGTGGACGTTTTGCAGCTTGACCTCGCCATGAAAACGGGTGGCGGTACCCCGGCTCTGCCGCGGGCTGCGAGACAGCCCCTTGTTCGGCAAAGCCTGCGATTATAGCGTGCCGTTGGTTTCAAGATAGCGCTGCGCGTCCAGCGCCGCCATGCAGCCGGTGCCGGCGCTCGTGATGGCCTGACGGTAGATGTTGTCCTGCACGTCTCCCGCCGCGAACACACCCTCGACGCTGGTCATGGTCGCGAGGCCCTTCAGACCGGAGCGTGTGACGATGTAACCATCCTTCATCTCCAGTTGGCCTTGGAAGATGTCGGTGTTCGGATGATGGCCGATGGCGATGAAGCAGCCCTTGAGATCGAGCTGTTCCGTAGCGCCGGTGTCGACGTGCTTCAACCGGATGCCGGTGACGCCGGAGTCGTCGCCCAGCACCTCGTCGAGCACGTTGTGCGTCTTCAGGACGATCTTTCCCTCCTCGACCTTCTCGTGCAGCTTGTCGACCAGGATCGGCTCGGCCTTGAACCTGTCGCGCCGATGTACCAGGGTAACCTTGCTGGCGATGTTGGACAGGTACAGCGCTTCCTCGACGGCCGTGTTGCCGCCGCCGATCACGCAGACCTCCTGCTCGCGGTAGAAGAAGCCGTCGCAGGTCGCGCAGCCCGAGACGCCACGCCCCATGAAGTGCTGTTCGGATTCGAGTCCCAGGTACTTGGCCGATGCGCCGGTGGCGATGATCAGCGCGTCGCAGGTGTAGGTCCCGCTGTCGCCGGTGAGCGTGAACGGGCGCTGGCCGAAGTCGACCTGGCTGATGTGATCGAAGACGACCTGGGTCTTGAACCGCTCGGCATGTTCGAGAAAACGCTGCATGAGTTCCGGACCCTGCACACCCTGCACGTCGGCCGGCCAATTGTCGACCTCGGTGGTCGTCATGAGCTGCCCACCCTGCGCCATCCCCGTGATGAGCAGCGGCTTGAGATTGGCGCGGGCGGCATAGACCGCCGCGGTATATCCGGCCGGACCCGAACCCAATATCAGAACTTGTGCGTGTTGTTTATTTGACATACCTAAAAACCCAAAATTTGCTGTATCAGCGTGTATATTTTCCGGTGGTGAACATGAAAGTATCACCTTCAAGGCCGTCTCTCATCAGGGACGTTTTCAATGCGCGCAATTGTATTTAAGCAATAAGTTCTCCAATGGCGCGCTCTCCGGGATTCGAAGATGTCCATGCTGTCCAATCTTGAATTGCTCAGGCGCGTTCCGCTGTTCTCCGCGCTCACGCCGGCCCAGTCGGCGAGCATCGCAGATGCGATCGTCAAGAAGAGATTCAAGCGGTCCGAGGTGATCGTCGAGCAGGGCAAGAAATCGGACGCCCTCTACATCATCCTGACCGGGAGAGCCCGCGTGATGAGCACGGACACCCGAGGCCGCGAAGTCATCCTGGCGACCCTGCAGCAGGGCGACTATCTCGGTGAGATGAGTTTGATCGACGACGAGCCGCATTCCGCCACCGTCAGGACCGAGATCCAGACCGACGTGCTGGTCCTGGCGCGCGAGGCATTCGGCCGATGCCTGCCGGAGAACGCCTCGATGTCGTACAACATCATGCGCGGACTCGTGCAGCGCCTGCGCCATGCCGACCGCAAGATCGAATCGCTGGCGCTCATGGACGTCTACGGTCGCGTCGCCCGCTCGCTGATCGAATTCGCGGTCGACGATGGCCAGGGCAACCTCAAGATCCGCGACAAGATCTCGCGCCAGGATCTGGCGAAGATGGTGGGCGCGTCGCGGGAGATGGTCAGCCGCGTCATGAAGGACCTCGAGGAGCGCGGCTTCGTCCAGACCCAGACCGATGGATCCATGATCGTGAAGGATCGGTTGTCGTCCCTGACCTGATGTCGCAGGCCCGGTCGTCGCGGCGACGAGCGCTCGCGCGACACCTTTTCCGTTGTAGGCTCGGTGCGTCGACGGCCTGGATCGCGGGCCAGACCACGTTTTCATGACTTACTCGCTGAACTCTCTCCAGACTCCCAACGCTTCCACACCGCCACCGGTCCGCCTGCGCGCGATGCGCTTCGCGCAGGAGATCACCCTGATCGCCGGTTTCGTGGTGCTTCTTTTCTGGCTGATCTCGATGCTCAGCTTCACGCCCTCGGACGCCGCGTGGTCGACCTCGGGCACGGGAGGCGAGGTCAAGAACTGGGGCGGACGCATCGGTGCCTGGATCGCCGACGGCAGCTATTTCCTCGCCGGCTACTCGATCTGGTGGTGCCTGGTCGCCGGTGCGCGCGTCTGGCTGTCGTCGCTCGCCGGCTGGTTGCGTGGTGGCGAAGCGGCGCCGGCGGTGGTCGAGACACCGCCCTGGGGCCGTCTCGATCGGGGTCGGCTCGCCTTCTGGTTCGGCTTGCTGCTGCTTCTGTGCGCCAGTGCGATGCTCGAATGGTCGCGCCTCTACCGGCTCGAGTTCCGCCTGCCCGGGCACGGCGGCGGCGTTCTTGGCTATTTCGTCGGTCCGATGAGCGTGAAGTGGATCGGATTCACCGGCTCGGCGCTGATCGCCATCGCCGCCGGCGTCGTCGGATCGGCGCTGGTGTTCCGCTTTTCATGGGCGCAGGTGGCCGAGCGGCTCGGCTCGCGCGTGTTCTCGCTGTTCGAATCGCGTCGCGAGAAGCGCGAGATCGCCGAGGACCTGGCGATGGGCCGGCGCGCCGTGCGCGAGCGGGAGGCAGGCGCCGAGACGTCCGCCCCCGCAGCGCGCGTCAGCGAGCCGACGATGGACGACTTCGTCCCGTCGCGGCCCACGGCCCGGACGAGCGCCGAAGTCCCTACGCCCGTGGAGGCAGCGGCGCCACGGGCCAGCGTCAAGCGCACGGCAACTGTCTCGGCACCCGTCCCGACGCCGGGTCAACCCGCGGTGACCGAAGCGGTTCGCAACGAGCGCGTCGTCAAGGAGAGCCCGAAGCCCGTGTCGTCCGTGGCCGCCGCTTCGGCCGTGCCGCGCGAGCATGGCGAAGGCAAGCTGCCACGCGTGGACCTGCTCGACGCGCCGCAGCTGCGCCAGGAGACCGTCTCCTCCGACACGCTGGAGATGACCTCCCGCATGATCGAGAAGAAGCTCAAGGATTTCGGCGTCGAGGTGCGCGTGGTGCTCGCCTCGCCCGGACCGGTGATCACGCGCTACGAGATCGAACCCGCCACGGGCGTGAAGGGCTCGCAGATCGTCGGACTCGCGAAGGACTTGGCACGCTCTCTGTCGCTGGTGTCGATCCGGGTGGTCGAGACGATCCCCGGCAAGAACTACATGGCGCTCGAACTGCCCAACGCCAAGCGGCAGTCGATCCGCCTGAGCGAGATCCTGGGCTCGCAGGTCTACAACGACGGCAAGTCGATGCTGACGATGGGCCTGGGCAAGGACATCGTGGGCAACCCGGTGGTGGCCGACCTCGCGAAGATGCCGCACGTGCTGGTGGCCGGCACGACCGGTTCGGGCAAGTCGGTGGGCATCAACGCCATGATCCTGAGCCTGCTCTACAAGGCCGAGGCGCGCGACGTGCGGCTGCTCATGATCGATCCGAAGATGCTGGAGATGTCGGTCTACGAGGGCATCCCGCACCTGCTCGCGCCGGTGGTCACCGACATGCGGCAGGCGGCCCACGGCCTGAACTGGTGCGTGGCCGAGATGGAGCGCCGCTACAAGCTCATGAGCAAGCTGGGCGTGCGCAACCTGGCCGGCTACAACACCAAGATCGACGAGGCCAAGGCGCGCGAGGAGTTCATCTACAACCCCTTCAGCCTGACGCCGGACGATCCCGAGCCGCTCAAGCGCGAGCCGCACATCGTGGTGGTCATCGACGAACTGGCCGACCTGATGATGGTGGTGGGCAAGAAGATCGAGGAGCTGATCGCCCGCCTGGCGCAGAAGGCGCGCGCGGCGGGCATCCACCTCATCCTGGCGACCCAGCGACCCAGCGTGGACGTGATCACCGGCCTCATCAAGGCCAACATCCCGACGCGCATCGCGTTCCAGGTCTCCAGCAAGATCGACAGCCGCACCATCCTCGACCAGATGGGCGCCGAGGCGCTGCTGGGCATGGGCGACATGCTCTACATGCCCAGCGGCACCGGCCTGCCGATCCGCGTCCACGGTGCCTTCGTGAGCGACGAGGAGGTGCACCGCGTGGTGGCCTATCTGAAATCGCAGGGCGAACCCGATTACATCGAAGGCGTGCTGGAGGGGGGAACCGTCGACAGCGACGGCGATCTATCGGGCGAGGGTGGCGACGGCGAGAAGGATCCGATGTACGACCAGGCGGTCGAGGTCGTGCTCAAGAACCGCAAGGCGAGCATCTCGCTCGTGCAGCGCCACCTGAAGATCGGCTACAACCGCGCCGCGCGGCTGGTCGAGGACATGGAGAAGGCCGGGCTGGTCAGCCCCATGAGCGGCGCCGGCCAGCGCGAGATCCTGGTGCCCGCGCGCGCCGAATAGACACACGGAAACATCGAAGATGAAGAAGATCCTGATCGCTCTGGCGATCGCCGCGTCTGCTGCAGGCGCCTGGGCCGACGGCCTGCAGAGCCTGGAGGCGTTCGTGCGCGAGGTGAAGTCCGGCCGCGCCGATTTCACCCAGACCGTCACCGCGCCGTCGCGGGAGGGCCAGCCCGGACGCGTGAAGACGTCGAGCGGCACCTTCGAATTCCAGCGCCCGGGCAAATTCAAGTTCGACTATCGCAAGCCCTTCGCCCAGACCATCGTGGCCGACGGCCAGACGCTCTGGCTCCACGACGCCGAACTCAATCAGGTGACGCAGCGATCGCAGGCGCAAGCGCTGGGTTCGACGCCGGCCGCGTTGATCGCCGCGGCGCCCGATCTGCGCGCGCTGCAGGCCGACTTCAAACTCGAATCGGCGCCCGTGCGCGATGGTCTGCAGTGGGTCAGGGCGACACCGCTGGCACGCGACGGCCAGCTGCAGAGCATCGAGGTCGGCTTCCAGGGCAATACGCTCGCAGCGCTCGAGATCCTCGACAGCTTCGGCCAGCGTTCGGTGCTGAAGTTCGGCAAGGTGGAAACCAATCCGGTGTTCGGTGCCTCCACCTTCGCGTTCAAGGCGCCCGTGGGTGCCGACGTGCTCAAGCAGTAGGGCGATCGATAGTCCGGCCGCCGGTTCCCGGACCCGATGGCCAAAGTCCAGGTCGAACAGGCCGCCGTGTGTAGAAGGAAGCCATGCCCGATCTGTTTTCCCAGGAGCCCGTCGCGCCGCTCGCCGAGGCGCTTCGCCCCAAGACGCTCGACGACGTGGTCGGGCAGTCGCACCTGCTGGGAGAGGGCAAACCGCTGCGCTTGGCCTTCCAGTCGGGCAAGCCGCACTCCATGATCTTCTGGGGACCGCCGGGCGTGGGAAAGACGACCCTGGCGCGGCTGACGGCCTCGGCCTTTCGCTGCGAGTTCATTGCCCTGTCGGCGGTGTTCTCCGGTGTCAAGGACATCCGGGCGGCTATGGAGCAGGCGCAGCAGAACTTGGCCCTGGGCAAGCACACCCTCCTGTTCGTGGACGAGATCCACCGATTCAACAAGTCCCAGCAGGACGCGCTCCTGCCCTATGCGGAAAGCGGCCTGGTGACCTTCATCGGCGCGACCACCGAGAACCCCTCCTTCGAAGTGAACTCGGCGCTGCTGTCGCGGGCGCAGGTCTATGTGCTGAAGTCGCTCACGGACGAGGAATTGAAGCAATTGCTGGAGCGGGCGCAGGAGGAGGCGCTCGGCGATCTCCGGTTCGACGAGCGGGCCCGGGACACCCTGATCGGCTATGCGGACGGCGATGCCCGGCGGTTCCTGAACCTGCTGGAGCAGGCCCACACCGCGGCAAAGACCTCCGGCGTCACCGCGATCACGGCCGAGTTCCTGCAGAACGCGCTGACTCTGAACGGCCGGCGCTTCGACAAGGGCGGAGACAATTTCTACGACCAGATCTCGGCCCTGCACAAATCCGTGCGCGGCTCCCATCCCGATGCCGCGCTCTACTGGCTGACCCGGATGCTCGACGGTGGCGCCGATGCCCGCTACCTGTCGCGGCGGATCGTCCGCATGGCATGGGAGGACATCGGCCTCGCCGACCCGAAGGCCCTGCAGATCGCCAACGACGCGGCGCTGACCTATGAACGTCTGGGCAGCCCCGAAGGCGAACTGGCCTTGGGACAGGCCGTGATCTACCTGGCGGTCGCCGCCAAGAGCAATGCCGGCTACAACGCCTACAACGAGGCTCGCGCCTTCGTGAAGAAGGACAGGAGCCGCGAAGTGCCCGTGCATCTGCGCAACGCCCCGACGAAGCTCATGAAGGAACTGGGCCACGGCCACGACTACCGCTACGCGCACGACGAACCCAATGCCTACGCCGCGGGCGAAACCTACCTCCCGGAAGGCATTGCCGAACCCCGCTGGTACCGGCCCGTGCCACGCGGCCTGGAGATCAGGATCGGCGAGAAACTCGCGCAATTGCGGCAATGGGATCGGGACGCCGGCGACGATTGAGGGCGCGACACGTGCCGCTCGGCGCGGCCCGCGGGGGTAAACCCCCGTCGAACATGCACCACGACGGGTCATCGGCATGCCTACAATGCCGCCCTTGAATCCGCCGAGCGACACATGCTGGCGGGTTTTTTGCTTAGTGAATCGCAGACGCCGATCCGGCCTCCGCGAATCTTGAAAGCACCTTGATACAGGTGCCAACCCACTGGACGAACTTATGGAAATCCTGCTGCAGCAGATCATCAACGGTCTGGTGTTGGGCAGCATGTATGCCTTGATAGCCTTGGGCTACACCATGGTGTACGGCATCATCAACCTCATCAACTTCGCGCACGGCGAGGTACTGATGGTCGGTGCCCTCACGAGCTGGACCATCATCGGCCTGATGCGCGAGTCCATGCCGTGGCTGCCGGGCTGGCTCATGCTGCTGATCGCCCTGGTGATCGCCTGCATCGTCGCGGCCAGCCTCAATTTCGTCATCGAGAAAGTGGCCTACCGGCCGCTGCGCAACAGCCCGAAGCTGGCGCCGCTCATCACCGCCATCGGCATGTCGATCCTGCTGCAGACGCTGGCGATGATCATCTGGCGTCCTACCAACAAGGCCTACCCGACCCTGCTGCCGAGCGCCTCGATCGACGTCGCGGGCGCTTCCATCTCGCCCACGCAGATCATGATCCTGGTGGTGACGGCGATCTCGCTGGCCATCCTGACCTGGCTGGTGAACTACACCAAGCTCGGACGCGCCATGCGTGCCACGGCCGAGAACCCGCGCGTCGCCTCGCTCATGGGCATCCGGCCGGACATGGTGATCTCCGCCACCTTCATCATCGGCGCCGTGCTCGCGGCCATCGCCGGCGTGATGTACGCGAGCAACTACGGCATCGCCCAGCACGCCATGGGCTTCGGGCCCGGCCTCAAGGCCTTCACCGCGGCGGTCTTCGGCGGCATCGGCAACCTGGCGGGGGCGGTCGTCGGCGGCATCCTGCTCGGGCTCATCGAGGCCATCGGCGCGGGCTATCTGGGCACCGTCACGGGCGGCATCCTGGGCAGCCAGCACAGCGACATCTTCGCCTTCGTCATCCTCATCCTCACGCTGACCGTGCGGCCCTCGGGCCTGCTGGGCGAGCGCGTGGCCGATCGCGCCTGAAGGAGGAACGACCATGAGATCCAACAATTTCAAGAACCTGGCCGTGTTCCTGGTGGCCGCCGTGCTGCTGCTGGCGCTGCCGCTGGTGCTGCAGACGCAGGGCAACGCCTGGGTGCGCATCGTCGACATCGCCTTGCTCTACGTGCTGCTGGCGCTGGGCCTGAACATCGTCGTGGGCTATGCCGGCCTGCTCGACCTCGGCTACGTGGCGTTCTTCGCCATCGGGGCATATCTCTACGCCCTGATGGGTTCGCCGCACCTCGCCGAGACCTTTCCGGCGTTCAAGGCGATGTTCCCCAACGGCGTGCACACCTCGCTGCTGATCGTGCTGCCGCTGGCCTTCGTGCTCGCGGGCGTGCTGGGGGTGATGCTGGGGGCGCCGACATTGCGCTTGCGCGGCGACTACCTGGCCATCGTGACGCTGGGCTTCGGCGAGATCATCCGCGTGTTCCTCAACACGCTCGACCATCCGGTCAACATCACCAACGGTCCCAAGGGACTCGACGCGATCGACTCGATCCGCATCTGGGGACTGAACCTGGGGCGGCCGCTGAAGATCGGCGACTACACGATCTCCTCGGTCTCGCTCTACTACTACCTGTTCCTGGTGCTGGTGATCTTCACGGTGATCATCTCGCACCGGCTGCAGCTCTCGCGCGTCGGCCGCGCCTGGATGGCGATCCGCGAGGACGAGATCGCCGCCAAGGCGATGGGCATCAACACCCGCAACATGAAGCTGTTGGCCTTCGGCATGGGCGCGAGCTTCGGCGGCATCTCCGGCGCGATGTTCGCGGCCTTCCAGGGCTTCGTCTCGCCCGAGTCCTTCAGCCTGATGGAGTCGGTGATGATCGTCGCCATGGTGGTGCTCGGCGGCATCGGCCACCTGCCGGGCGTCATCCTGGGCGCGGTGCTGCTGGCGGCGCTGCCCGAGGTGCTGCGCTACGTCGCCGGTCCGCTGCAGTCGATGACCGACGGGCGCCTCGACGCCTCGATCCTGCGGCAGCTCTTCATCGCGCTGGCGATGATCGTCATCATGCTGCTGCGTCCGCGCGGTCTGTGGCCCTCGCCCGAGCACGGCAAGTCGCTTAAGCGGCGCCAGGGCGACGCCACCCCCGGCACGCCGATCGAGGCGCCGGGCGTGGACAGTCCCGCCGACGAGGTGCCGGGTTCGCCGGCGCGGCCGATGTCGATCAATCCGTGACGGCCACGCACACCGAGCCAGGAACACACGAACAATGACTGACACCATCCTCGAGGTGCGCGGCATCTCCAAGCGTTTCGGCGGCCTGCAGGCGCTGTCGGACGTGGGCATCACGATCCACCGCGGCCAGGTCTACGGCCTGATCGGCCCCAACGGCGCGGGCAAGACGACGTTCTTCAACGTCATCACCGGCCTCTACACGCCCGACAGCGGCAGCTTCGTGCTCGCCGGCAAGCCCTACCAGCCGACGGCGGTGCACGAGGTCGCCAAGGCCGGCATCGCGCGCACGTTCCAGAACATCCGCCTCTTCGCCGACATGACGGCGTTGGAGAACGTGATGGTCGGGCGCCATGTGCGCACGCAGTCCGGCGTGATCGGCGCCATCCTGCGGACCTCCGGCTTCAAGGCCGAGGAGCGCGCCATCGCCGAGCGCGCCCACGAACTGCTCGACTACGTCGGCATCGGCAAGTTCGCCGACTACAAGGCGCGCACGCTGAGCTACGGCGACCAGCGCCGGCTGGAGATCGCTCGCGCCCTGGCCACCGATCCGCAGCTCATCGCGCTCGACGAGCCGGCCGCCGGCATGAACGCGACCGAGAAGGTGATGCTGCGCGAGCTCATCAGCCGCATCCGCGCCGACAACCGCACCATCCTGCTGATCGAGCACGACGTGAAACTGGTGATGGGGCTGTGCGACCGCCTCACCGTGCTCGACTACGGCAAGCAGATCGCCGAAGGCACGCCCGCCGAGGTGCAGCGCAACGAAAAAGTGATCGAGGCCTATCTGGGCACCGGAGGCCATTGAACATGAGCGAGATTCTTCTGAAGGTCAGCGGTCTGAAGGTGGCCTATGGCGGCATCCAGGCCGTCAAGGGCGTCGACTTCGAGGTGCGCGAGGGCGAGCTCGTCTCGCTCATCGGCTCCAACGGCGCCGGCAAGACGACGACGATGAAGGCCATCACGGGCACGCTGCCCTATGTCGACGGCGACATCCTCTACCTCGGCCGCAGCATCAAGGGGCGCGGCGCCTGGGACCTGGTGGGCGAGGGTCTGGTGATGGTGCCCGAGGGCCGCGGCGTCTTCACGCGCATGACGATCACCGAGAACCTGCAGATCGGCGCCTACGTGCGCAACGACAAGGCGGGCATCGCCGCCGACATCGAGCGCATGTTCGGCATCTTCCCGCGCCTGCGCGAACGCAAGGACCAGCTCGCCG
The DNA here is from genome assembly GCF_050435945.1 of Variovorax sp. PvP013. Taxonomy (NCBI): domain Bacteria; kingdom Pseudomonadati; phylum Pseudomonadota; class Betaproteobacteria; order Burkholderiales; family Comamonadaceae; genus Variovorax; species Variovorax sp. PvP013. The sequence continues at coordinate 210,749 of NZ_JBNDLF010000003.1, read as the reverse complement.
GCACCATGTCCGGCGGCGAACAGCAGATGCTCGCCATGGGCCGCGCCCTGATGGCGCGCCCGAAGGTGCTGCTGCTCGACGAGCCCTCGATGGGCCTGTCGCCGATCATGGTCGACAAGATCTTCGAGGTCGTCCAGACCGTCCACGGCCAGGGCGTGACGGTGCTGCTGGTCGAGCAGAACGCCAGCCGCGCGCTGCAGATCGCCGATCGCGGCTACGTGATGGAGTCGGGCGTGGTCACGATGTCGGGCGACGCCCGCACGATGCTCGACGACCCGAAGGTCCGGGCCGCCTACCTCGGCGAGTGAGACGAGGGTCCGCGGGCTCCGGAACGCTCCGGGCCGCGCGGGTTCGATGTGCGGTCAGTCGACGCGGGCGCCGGTGGCCTTCACCACGTCGCGGTACTTGGCCAGTTCGCTCTTCATGAAGGCGCCGAACTGCTCGGGCATGCTGGGTGCCGGCTCGGCCAGCAGGCCGGCGAAGCGGCTGCGCGTCTCGGGCGCGTTCAGCGCCGCCACGAACGCCTGGTTGAGCCGGGCGATGGTCGCCGCCGGCGTGCCCGCCGGCGCCACCAGGCCCCACCAAGTGTCGATCGAGAAGCCCTTGAGCGTGTCGGCGATGGGCGCCACGCCGGGCAGGGCGTCGCTGCGTCCCAGGGTCGTGACGGCGATGGCGCGCAGCTTGCCGGAGCGGATGTTCGGCGCGGCGGTGGCGAGGTTGTCGAAGTTGAAGTCGACCTGGCCGGACAGCAGCGCCAGCTGCGCCGGGTTGCCGCCGTTGTAGGGGATGTGCAGGGCGTAGATGCCCGCTTCCTTCTTGAACAGCTCGCCGGCCAGGTGTCCGGCGCTGCCGTTGCCGCCGCTGCCGTAGTTGAGCTTGCCGGGGTTCGCCTTGGCATAGGCGATGAGTTGCGCGAGCGTGCCGATCTTCAGGCGCTGGGCGGCCTCGGCGTTCATCACCAGCACGTTGGGCACGCGCACCATCTGCGTGACGGGCGCGAAGTCGGTCGCGACGTCGAAGGGCATCCGGGCGTAGAGCCACGGGTTGACGGCATGCGTGGCCGTGGCCGCGATGCCGATCGTCAGGCCGTCGGGCGCGGCCTTGGCGATCGCGTCGACGCCGATGTTGCCGCCGGCGCCGGGCTTGTTCTCGATGATGACCGTGCCGAGCGAATCCCTGACCCGCTCAGCCAGGATGCGTGCCGTCACGTCGATGGGGCCGCCGGCCGCGTAGGGCACGATCAGGCGGATCGGGTGCGTGCCGGGCTGGGCCCGCAGCGCCGTGGTCGACAGCGACAGGGCGCCGAGCGCCAGGGTGGCGAGGAAAGGGCGTCTCTGCATGGGGTGGGACTCAGGCAGCGGCCTTGTCGGCCTCGGTCGTGAAGGCGTCGGCGAAGAATTCCTCTTCCGGCAGGCCGGCCTCGACGACGTAGTCGCGCTTGGCGGATTCGACGACGATCGGCGCGCCGCAGGCATACACCTGGTGGCCGGAGAGGTCGGCGAAATCCTCCAGCACGGCGCGATGCACGAAGCCGGTCCGGCCCGTCCAGTTGTCCTCCGGCGTGGCGTTGGAAACCACCGGCACGTAGCGCAGCTGCGGCATCTCGGCGAGCTGCGCCTGCAGCCAGTCGTCCATGTACAGGTCCTCGGGGCGGCGGCCGCCCCAGTAGAGCGTGGCGGGCCGGTCGATGTTCTTGAACTTCATGTGCTCGAGCAGCGCCTTGATCGGCGCGAAGCCGGTGCCCGAGGCGAGCAGCACGATCGGCTTGGTCGATTCCTCGCGCAGGAAGAAGCTGCCGTAGGGCCCTTCGATGCGCAGGATCTCCTTCTCCTTCATGGCGCCGAAGACGTGGTCGGTGAAGCGGCCTCCGGGCATGTGGCGCACGTGCAGCTCGATGCCGGTGCCCGGCTCGAGCAGGGTGTGCGGCGCGTTCGCCATCGAGTAGCTGCGCCGCGCGCCGTCGCGCAGGATGAACTCGACGTACTGGCCGGCGTGGAAGCGCATCGGCTCGCCCGCGGGCATCTGCAGGCGCAGCTGCATGACGTCGTGCGACTTGCGCAGCAGCGACAGCACCCGGGCGGGCATCTTGCGGATCGGGAAGGCGCCGATGTCGGTGACCTGGCGCGATTCGAGCATCACGTCGCTGCGCGCGGTGGCGCAGCAGGTGAGCACGAAGCCGGCGATCTCCTCCTCGGCGCTGAGGGCCTTGCTCTGGTGCGGACCGTGCGTGACCTCGCCCGAGAGCTTCTTGCACTTGCAGGAGCCGCAGGCCCCGTCCTTGCAGCCGTAGGGCAGGCCGACGCCCTGGCGGATGGCGGAGGAGAGGATGGTCTCGTCGCCCTGCGCCACGAAATTGCGACCACTGGGTTCGACGGTGATCCGGAAGCCGGTTTCGGGCGGAGAGGCGCTGGTCATGGGTATTCTCGGGGGCTCGTTCTCGACTGGGATCACGGATTTTGCCTTCAATCGCCCGACCCTCCGGCGCGCTGCCCGCGCGCTTTCGCCGCCAGCGCGTCCTGATCGTCGGCTGCGGCGACGTCGGCCTGCGGGCCGCCGCCCTGCTGCGCGGGCGCGTCCGGCTGATCGCCCTGACGTCGTCGCCCGAGCGCGTGCCGGCGCTGCGCGCCGCCGGCATCGTGCCGCTGATCGCCGACCTGGACGTGCCCGCCGGCCTGCGCCAGTTCGCCGGCCTCGCCACGCGCGTGATCCATCTCGCGCCGCCGCCGGCCAGCGACGCGGCCGGGCGCTGGTGGCGCGACGCCCGCACCACCGCGCTGATGCGCACGCTGATGCGGCGCTCGCCCCCGGCGGCCCTGGTCTACGGCTCGACCAGCGGCGTCTACGGCGACTGCGGCGGTGCGCGCATCGACGAGACACGCGCCGTGCGGCCGCACAACCCGCGCGCGCACCGGCGCGTCGACGCCGAGCGCGCGGTGCGCTGGTTCGGCCGCACCACCGGGGTCGCGGTGCGCATCCTGCGCATCCCCGGCATCTACGCCGGCGATCGCGAAGGGGGCACGCCGCGCGCCCGACTGGAGAAGGGCACGCCGGTGCTGCGCGCCGAGGACGACGTCTACACCAACCACATCCAGGCCGACGACCTGGCGCGCGCCTGCGTGGCGGCACTGTGGCGCGGCGGTCCGCAGCGCGTGTTCCACGCCAGCGACGACACCGAGCTGAAGATGGGCGACTACATGGATGTCGCGGCCGACCTCTACGGCCTGCCGCGCCCGCCGCGCATCGCGCGCGACGAAGCGTCCGCGCGCCTGCCCGCCGCGACGCTGAGCTTCATGGGCGAGTCGAGGCGCCTGGACAACACGCGGCTCAAACGCGAGCTGCGCCTGCGGCTGCGGCATCCGACGATCGACAGCGGCTTGCGGTCTTTCGTCTGACAGGACGCGGATAATCCGCCGTCGCGATGGCCTCCGGGCCTCGTCGTCGTCGGCTCGCCGAGCCGCCCATCCGCATCGATCGCCCATGCCCACGACCCAGCTCTCCGTCTATTTCTTCCTGCAGGCCGCCGTCATCATCGGGGCCTGCCAGCTGGTCGGCCGGCTGGCGCAGAAGCTGGGGCAGCCCCAGGTCGTGGGCGAGATGATCGCCGGCGTGCTGCTCGGACCGTCGCTGTTCGGACTGCTGCTGCCGGACCTGCAGCGCGCGCTGTTTCCCAAGGAGACGCTGGGAATGCTGTATGTCGCCGGGCAGCTCGGCGTCGGTCTGTACATGTTCCTGGTCGGCACCGAATTCCGCGCCGACCATTTCAGGAGCCGTTTTCGCAGCGCGGCCACGGTGTCGCTCGCCGGCATCGGAGCGCCCTTCGTGCTGGCCTTCGCGCTGGTGCCGTGGCTGCAGACGGTGCCGGGCCTGTTCGCCGCCCAGACCCGGCCCCTGGAGGCCTCGCTGTTCCTGGGAGCGGCGATCGCGATCACGGCCTTCCCGATGCTCGCGCGCATCATCCACGAACGTGGACTGGCGGGCACGCCGCTGGGCACGCTGGCGCTCACCGCGGGCGCCGTCGACGACGCGGCCGCCTGGTGCATCCTGGCGATCGTGCTGGCGAGCTTCAACGGCTCCTGGGGCGGGGCCTACGCGGCGATCGGCGGCGGCATCGCCTATGCGCTGTTCATGATCTTCATCGGCTCGCGCCTGCTCAAGCGCCTGGCCCGGCACGTGCGTCCCGACGCGCCGCTGGGCTCGACCCTGCTGGCCACCGTGCTGGCGCTGTTCGCGCTCAGCGCGTTCGCGATGGACGCCATCGGCATCCACGCGGTGTTCGGTGGCTTCCTGCTCGGCGCGGTCATGCCGCGCGGCGCGCTGACGCAGAAGCTGCGCGAGCAGCTCCAGCCCTTCGTGGTGATCTTCCTGCTGCCGATGTTCTTCACCTACTCGGGACTCAACACGCGCATGGCCGTGCTGTTCGAGCCCGGCATCCTGCTGGCCGCGGTGGCGATCATCTCGGCATCGGTCGGCGGCAAGGGCATCGCCTGCTGGGCGGCGGCGCGCGTCTCGGGCGAGAGCCCGCGCGACGCGATGGCCATCGGCGCGCTCATGAACGCGCGCGGCCTGATGGAACTGATCATCATCAACATCGGCCTGCAGGCCGGCGTGATCCAGGGCGGCCTGTTCTCGATCCTGGTCCTGATGGCGATCCTCACGACGCTGATGGCCACGCCGCTGTTCAACTGGGTCACGCGCGAGCGTCCGGCCCGTGTCTTGCAGGTTTCCGCGCCATGACTTCGTCCCACAGCCCCACACCGCCCGCCACCGATTTCGAATCCATGTTCGACCTGGCGCCCGTCTCGCTCTGGCTCGAGGATTACAGCGGTCTGAAACAGCTGTTCGACCGCTGGCGCGCCGAAGGCGTCGTCGACCTGGCGGCCTTCCTCCACGCCGATGGCGAGCGCGTGAAGGCGTGCGTGGCGCAGTTGCGCGTGCTGCGCGTCAACGGGACCACGCTGACGCTCTTCGCCGCCGCGAGCCAGGACGAACTCGTGGCCAACCTCGGCCGCATCTTCCGCGGCGACATGATCGATGGCGTGATCCATGAGTTCGACGCACTCTGGCAGGGGCAGCTGCTGGTGGAGAGCCGCACCGTGAACTACGCGCTCGACGGCCGCCGGCTCGACGTGTGCCTGCGCATCCGCATCCTGCCCGGGCACGAGACCACCTGGGATCGCGTCCTCGTCTCGCTCGACGACATCACCCGCCAGGCACAGGCGGAGCGGCAGCGCGAGGAAAGCGCCCGCTATGCGCACGGTCTGTTCGAGCACTCGCCCGTTTCGCTCTGGGTGGAGGATTTCAGCGCCGTCAAGCGCCTGCTCGACGCCCTGCGCGAGCGCGGCATCAGCGACTTCGACACCTTCCTCAAGGTCCATCCCGAGTTCGTCATGCGTTGCATGCAGGAGATCCGCGTGATCGACGTGAACCGGGAGACGTTGCGCATGTTCGCGGCGCCCGACCGGAAGACGCTGCTGGAGAACATCCCGCGCATCTTCCGCGACGAGATGCGCGACTCGTTCGCCGAACAGCTGCAGGACCTGTGGGTCGGCAAGACGCAGCAGCATCGCGAGGTCTGCAACTACTCGCTCAACGGCGAGCCGGTGCACATCCACATGCAGTTCTCGGTGCTGGAGGACCACCGGGACGACTGGAGCATGGTGCTCGTCTCGCTCATGGACATCACGGCACGCAAGAAGGCCGAGGCCTACCTCGAGTACCTCGGCAAGCACGACGTGCTCACGCAGCTGCGCAACCGCACCTTCTACACCGAGGAGCTTAACCGCCTGCAGCGCAAGGGCCCGTGGCCGGTGTCGGTGATGTCGGTCGACCTCAACGGCCTGAAGCAGATCAACGACGAGGACGGCCACGCCGCAGGCGACGCGCTGCTGCGCCGTGCGGGCGAGGTGCTGTCGAAGGCGGTCGACGAGCCCGCCTGGCCCGCGCGCATCGGCGGCGACGAGTTCGTCGTCCTGCTGCCGGCGACCGACGAGCGCGGCGCGCAGGCGATGCGCGAGCGTCTGATGTCGCTGCTCGAACTCAACAACCAGTTCTATGCCGGGCGCAGCGGCCACGTCTTGAGCTTCGCCCTGGGCATCGCCACCTGTGCGAGCGGCGAGTCGATCGACAACGCCCTGATGCGCGCGGACCAGTCGATGTACCAGGACAAGGTGCAGCACTACGCGGTGCAGGGCGCCGAACGCCGGCGGTGAGATCGTCATGACATTGCGAGCGCCTTTCGGCCATCTCAAGACCTGCGACGGCCAGATCCTGTGGGCGGACGAGGACGCTCACGATCTCCTGGGCTACGCCATCGGTGCCCTGATCGACATGCCTTTCGCCGACGTCTGCGCCGTGCCGTCCGACGTCGGCGAAGCGGGGCAGGGCGGCGACATGCCGGTGCCGGCCCGTGGCGCATCCCAGCGCTCGCGCATCGCGCTGCGCACGCACAACGGCCATCCGCTGCTTGTGGACCTGCGCGGCGAGCGCATGGACGACCGCTGCGTCCTGTGGACGCTCATTCCCGCCGCCACCGGTCTGCGCGCCGAGCGCCTCGGCCTGCTGGAGCGGCGTGACGCCCTCACGCGCCTGGCCAACCGGGTGCCGTCGTTCGACGACATGCCCCTGCGCGCCCATGCCGAGGAGGCGGAACGGCTGCTGGCGGTGTGCTATCTCGACATTGACCGGCTGCGCGACATCAACGACGAGTTCGGCCCGCTCGGGGGCGACGGCGTCCTGCGGGAGGTGGCTCGCCGGCTGCGCAGCGCGTTGCCGCACGACGCGGCGGTGGCACGCGTGGGTGGCGACGAGTTCGCGCTGGTCCTGCCGGTCACCAGCCAGGCGCAGTGCGAGATGCTGCTGCGCCAGCTCCTGGCGCGCATCGAGCATCCGATCCGTCTGCGGGAGCGCCTGACCCGCATCCGCGCGAGCATCGGTGTCGCCCTCATGGTGCACGGCAGCCAGCCGACCGAGGTCATGCTTCAGCACGCCCAGCATTCGGTGTTCTTCGCCAAGCGCGCGGGCAGCAACCAGATCCACTTCTTCGACGCCGACCAGGCGCTCGAGGAGCAGCAGGGGTTGCAGGCACGAAAGCGCATCGCCGACGGCCTGCTGCAGGACGAGTTCCTCCTCGCCTACCAGCCCAAGGTCGACATGCGCTGCGGTCGGGTCATCGGCTTCGAGGCGCTGATCCGTTGGCAGCATCCCGAGCGTGGTCTGCTTCAGCCCGCATCGTTCATTCCCTTGATCGAAGACCACGAACTGGTCGAGCGACTGGGCGATTGGGCCATCGGCGAGGCCCTGCACCAGGCGGCGCTCTGGCAGTCCGAGGGCGTGGCGACCGTGATCGGCGTGAACATCAGTCCACGCCACATGCAGCGGCCCGACTTCCTCGGCCGGCTGGGCGAGCACCTGGCAAGGTTCCCGCGGCTGCCCAGGGGCGTGCTGGAACTGGAGATCCTGGAGACCTCCGCCATCAAGGATTTCGCCGCCGCGGCCCAGTTCATCGAGGCCTGCAAGGCCCTCGGCGTCTCGGTGGCGATGGACGACTTCGGCACGGGCTATTCGTCGCTGACCTGCCTGCGGCAACTGCCGGTGGCCACCCTCAAGCTCGACCAGTCGTTCGTGCGCGGCGTGATCGACAACGTCCAGGATCGAGCGATCCTCAAGGGCATCCTGCTGCTGGCCGAGGGCTTGGGACGCAAGGCCATCGCCGAAGGCGTCGAATCCGTGGCCCATGGCCAGGCGCTGCTGGCACTGGGGTGCACGCTCGGACAGGGCTATGGCATCGCCCGTCCGATGCCACCTGCAGACGTGCCCCAATGGATCGTCGGCTTCGAGGGAACGCCGCTCTGGCAACGCCCATCCGATTGCGCCTGAGACGCGGGATCGGTCCCGCCCATCGATCGCTCCAGGTTTAGAGAATCCTTGAATGCCTGGGGGTCGGGTGCTGCGATCGGCGATATCCGTCAATACCTCGGAATATGCGGGCATCTGAAAACTCCAGTGCCGCTCATTGGGAAAAGGCGGCACGGTGCAACGCCCGTGGACGTACCGGACCGTCTGACAACGACAATCTCCGGAGAACTGTTGTTTCCAGAAATTGTTGTAAGTTCCGCGAAATCGTAAGAAATTAATATCAAATTCCCGACGCAAGATCTTTTTGTTGGGCTCCGTCGACGGTCAATGTATTTTCAATTAGAATTTTCATATCATCATCCTGACGGACTTCCACGAATGGCATCCACACTCGAAGACATCAATTCACAGATTCAGAAGAGCGAAGAGCAGATCGCTCAATTGCGCAAGCAGGCCGATGAACTGCGCAACCGCGAACGTTCCGGCGTGATCGACGATATCCGCAAGAAGATTTCTGAATACGGCCTGACGGCAGCCGACTTGAAATTGTCGACGGGTCGCGCAGGTACTGCGGCCGGAGGGAAGCGCAACGTCGCGGCAGCACCCGCCAAGAGCGCGGCGAAGTACCGCAGCGAAGCCGGCGAGACCTGGTCGGGCGGCCGTGGCCGCAAGCCGCGCTGGGTGACCGAGGCGCTGGCAGCCGGCAAGTCCCTGAGCGATTTCGAGATCAAGTAACGAACGGGTTGCTTTCGAAAAAGCCCGCATCAGCGGGCTTTTTTGTTCGTTCTGCGATCGGATCGATCGACGGCGATCTGAAATAGCGGGTTCGTGTCCTACCGAACCATGACGACCTTGCCTTTGACGCCACGCGATCCCATGTGAGCGTATGCTTGCTTCAATTGCGACATCGGCAGTGTGCGGTCGATGACCGGCTTGATCTTTCCTTCGCTGTACCAGCGGCCCAATTCGGCGAGCATGTCGGCGTTCGCCGCCGGTTCGCGTCGGGCGAAATCGCCCCAGAAGACGCCGACCAGCGAGGCGCCTTTGAGCAGCATCAAATTCAGCGGCAATGCCGGGATGTCGCCAGCTGCGAAACCGACCACCAGGTAGCGGCCTCGCCATCCGATCGAGCGGAAAGCCGGTTCCGCGAAATCGCCTCCCACCGGGTCGTAGATCAGATCGGGCCCTTTTCCATCCGTCGCCGTCTTGACGGCATCGCGAAATGCGCCCGGCACCGGATGGGTCACGTAATTGATCGTCGCGTCGGCACCGATCGACCGGCACAGTTCGCACTTCTCATCGGTCGATGCCGCCGCGATCACCCGGGCTCCAGCCGCCTTGGCGATCTGGATCGCCGCCGTACCCACGCCGCCGGCCGCACCCAGCACCAGCACCGTCTCCCCCGCCTTGAGCTGGCCACGGTCCATGAGCGCATGCCACGAGGTGCCGTAGGTCATGATGAAAGCCGCCGCATCCACATGGCCGAGCTCGGCCGGCAAGGGCATGCATTTGGCTGCCAACGCGATCACGTGCGTGGCGAAACCGCCGGTGCCCGAGAGGCAGGCCACGTTCTGGCCGATCGCCAGGTTCCGTACGCCTGTGCCCAGCTTGCGCACGACACCCGCGTATTCCGAGCCGGGCACGAACGGCAGTGGCGGCTTCATCTGGTACTTGTTCTGCACGATGAGCAGATCGGGGAAATTCAGGCTCGCGGCCTCGATCTCGATCAGCACCTCGCCAGGACCCGGCTCGGGCGTGGGCAATTCCTTCCAGACCAGGGCGTCGACGCCGGTGGGGTTTTCGCAAAGCCAGGCATGCATGCAGTGTCTCCTTCATCGGTCGCGGACAGGGCGCGAGCGCGCGTGATGATAGGAGTGCGATGGACGACGCCGTTGTCCCAGCCGTGACGTGACGGCGCCCTACAATCGCGGCCACTTCCAGCAGCCATGAAGATACTGATTTCCAACGACGACGGCTTCCAGGCTCCCGGCATCGTGGCGCTCCACGATGCGCTCAAGAACGTGGCGGAGGTCGAGGTGATCGCTCCCGAACTCAACAACAGCGCGAAGTCCAATGCACTCACGCTGTCCTCGCCGCTCTACGTGCATCGGGCGCACAACGGCTTCCGCTACGTGACCGGCACGCCCGCCGATTGCGTCCACATCGCGCTCAAGGGCCTGTTGGACTACCGGCCTGACCTCGTGGTCTCGGGCATCAACAACGGCGCCAACATGGGCGACGACACCATTTATTCCGGCACGGTCGGCGCGGCGATGGAGGCCTACCTCTTCGGCGTTCCTGCGATCGCGTTCTCCCAGGTCGAAAAAGGATGGGCGCATGTTGACGACGCGGCGCGCGTCGCCCGCCGGCTGGTGCAGCAGATCGAGCGCGAGCGCATGCTCGAAGGCCCCGCCTGGCTGCTCAACGTCAACATCCCGAACCGGTCGTTCGACGAACTCCAGCCGGTCAAGGTCTGCCGGCTGGGACGTCGTCACGCGTCCGAGCGCGTCATCGTCCAGGACAGTCCGCGCGGCGACAAGATGTACTGGATCGCCGGCGCCAGCGGGGCCCGGGACAGCGGGGAGGGCACCGATTTCCATGCAACCTCGCAAGGCCATGTCGCATTGACGCCGCTGCAGGTCGACCTGACCGACCACGACAACCTGGGTCAGTGGCGCGACACCGTGGTGCGCCTGCTCGGATGAATCGGCGTCCGGGTTTTCCGGTCCGGCTGGTGTCGACGTCGACTTCCACGCCTTCCGCAACGGGCACCCGGACGGTGGCCGCCGGACGCCCGGCCTTCATGCCCGATGCCACGATGTCTTCCGATGCGATGCGTTCGCGCATGGTGCAGCGGCTGGCGATGCAGGGCGTGTCGGACGAACGCGTCCTGCGTGCGATGGCCATGGTGGAGCGGCATCGCTTCGTCGACAGCGCCCTGTCCATCCAGGCCTACGAGGACACCAGCCTGCCGATCGGTTTCGGACAGACCATCTCCAAACCCAATGTCGTGGGGCGCATGGTCGAGTTGCTGCTGGGCGCACCCGCGCTGGCGAACAAACCCGACGGCCGCCTCGGCCGCGTGCTGGAGATCGGCACCGGCTGCGGCTACCAAGCGACGCTGCTGAGCCATGTCGCGTCTGAGGTCTACAGCATCGAACGCGTGCGCGGCATGCATGAACGCGCACGCACCAACATGCGGCCCTTCCGCCTCGCCACGGTGCACCTTCTCCTGGGCGACGGCATGATCGGCTATGCCCGGGGAGCGCCCTACGCCGGCATCATCGCGGCGGCCAGTGGCGACGCGGTGCCTGACGCCTGGATCGACCAGCTGGCCCCCGGCGGGCGCATCGTGGCACCCACGCGTTCGGCCGACGGCAAGCAGGTGCTCGTCGTGATCGACCGCACCCACCTCGGCGTGCGACGGCAGGCCCTGGAGGCGGTCCACTTCGTCCCTCTAAAATCGGGAATTGCTTGAAGGGATGGAACACATGCAGGGTTTTGGCAACGGGAGCTGGCTCGCCGGCATGACGCTGGCGGTGACGCTCGTGGTGGCAGGGTGCGCCGCACCCAGCAGACCTGCCGCACCGGTCGAGGATCGCGGCACCATGATCGGCGCCCCGGGCACATCGGCGGCATCTCCCGGCACACCGATGCTGACCACCGATCCCTACGGCAAGCCGTTGCCCGGCATCGAGAACTACGGCAAGCCCGGCTACTACACGGTCCGCCCGGGCGACACCATCCGCCGCATCGGCGTCGAAACCGGGCAGACTTGGCAGAATCTCGTGCGCTGGAACAACCTGGAACGTCCCGACATCATCGAAGTCGGGCAGGTGCTGCGCGTCATACCCCCGGGCGTCAACCCGGTCGGCACGGCTCCTGCAGCAACCACGACAGGCAGCGTCGATCCCGCCACGGGCGTGGTGACGCGTCCCGTGACACCGCAACCCGCCATCGCGGCCGGCGCCGCTGCGGCAACGGGTGCCACGACGGCCGTGCCTTCCGCCGCCACTCCGCCGACCCGGCCGTCGGCGTCGGGGGCCGGCGACGAGGATGTCGGCTGGATCTGGCCCGCGCATGGCGCCCTGATCGCCGGCTTCAGCGAGGCCAAGAACAAGGGGCTCGACATCGGCGGCAAGGTGGGCGATCCGGTGATCGCCGCAGCCGATGGCCGCGTGGTGTATGCCGGAGCCGGCCTGCGCGGCTATGGCAACCTGATCATCCTCAAGCACAACAACACCTATCTCACCGCCTACGCCCACAACCAGACCTTGCTGGTGAAAGAAGACCAGTCGGTGCAGAAGGGGCAGAAGATCGCCGAGATGGGCAACAGCGATGCCGATCGGGTGAAGCTGCACTTCGAGATCCGTCGGCAGGGCAAGCCCGTCGACCCCGCGCGCTACCTGCCGGCGCGCTGAACCTGGGCGGCCGTCGCGACGGCCGCTCCGAGGCCGGCCATCGCGCCGGCCGGAAAACACATCGGTCATGACGGATTCCAAGAGAAGCAGAAGGAGCGCACCGCCGGCGTCCTTCGACGAATGGCTCGAGGTCGAATCGCTCGATCTCGAAGCGCAAGGCGTGGCGCGCAAGCCCGACGGCATGGTGGTCTTCATCGAGGGCGCGTTGCCGTTCGAGGAGGTCCAGGTCGACGTCCACCGCGGCAAGAACAACTGGGAGCAGGGCACCGTCCGGGCGATCCGGCGCGAGTCGTCGCAGCGCGTGCGGCCGGGCTGCCCGCACTTCGGTCTGCATCCCGGCGCCTGTGGTGGCTGCAAGATGCAGCACCTCGACGCGACCGCCCAGGTCGCCGTCAAGCAGCGCGTGCTGGAAGACAACCTCTGGCATCTGGGGAAGGTGCGCGCCGGGACGCTGCTGCGCCCACTCGAGGGACCGGCCTGGCACTACCGCTATCGCGCCCGATTGTCGATGCGCTACGTCGCCAAGAAGGGCACGGTGCTGATCGGCTTCCACGAGCGCAAGAGCCGTTACCTGGCCGACATGCAGGTCTGTCCGGTGCTGCCTCAGGCCGTCAGCGCGATGCTCATGCCGCTGCGCGAACTGATCGGCTCGCTGGATGCACGCGACACCTGCCCGCAGATCGAACTGGCGTGCGGGGACGCACCGTCGGTGCCGGATGGTCACTCGAGCCCGTCGGCTCGACTCGGCGCCATCGCGCTGGTGCTGCGCCACCTCGCACCGCTCTCGGCTGCGGACGTCCAGCGCCTGCGCGACTTTGCAGCCTGCCACGAAGGGGTTCAGTGGTGGCTCCAGGCCAAGGGTCCGGAGACCGTCAAGCTGCTCGACGCCGATTCGGCGCCGCTGGCTTACGAGCTGCCCGAGTTCGGCGTCACGATGCCCTTCAAGCCGACCGACTTCACGCAGGTCAATCCGCACATCAACCGCGTGTTGGTCGGGCGCGCGCTGCGTCTGCTCGACGTCCAGCCGCACGAGCGCGTGATCGACTGGTTCTGCGGCCTCGGCAATTTCACCCTGCCGCTGGCGTCGCGTGCGCGGGAAGTGCTGGGCATCGAGGGCAGCGACACCCTGGTGGCGAGGGCGACCGCGAATTACGAACGCAATCGACCTGCCAGCCTCTCGGGGCCTTCGAGCCGCGGCGCCCTGGCGCCGGTGAGCTTCGTGACGCGCAACCTGTTCGACATGACGCCCGACATGCTCGTGGCCGACGGCACGGCCGACAAGTGGCTCGTCGATCCGCCGCGCGAGGGTGCATTCGCCCTGGTCAAGGCGTTGTCCGATCTGCATCAGCAGAGGATCCAGCACGATGCCCACGAGGCGATCCGACAAGCGCCCGCCACGGGTTGGGCACCGCCCCGACGGATCGTCTACGTCAGCTGCAATCCTTCGACGCTCGCGCGCGATGCCGGCCTGCTGGTCCACCAGGCGGGATACCGCTGCACGTTCGCCGGCGTGGTGAACATGTTTCCGCACACGGCGCACGTCGAATCGATGGCCGTGTTCGACCTGGTGGTCTGACGTGCGCTGCATTGCGTGATCCGGGTTGGACCCAGACCACGTATTCATCGTTCGAAAACGACGCTCGAAACGCAAAAAGGCCCTGCGGGGCCTTTTCGGTGGTTCGGATGCGGCCCCGGCGCGGCATGTGTCGCTCGCGACGGGATTTCGGCATCCAGCGGGTAGTCTCAGTCGCGCTCGCCGCCAGCGATCCCCAGCAACGCCAGCAGGCTCTGGAAGACGTTGAACAAGTCGAGGTAGAGCGCCAGCGTGGCGCTGATGTAATTGGTCTCGCCGCCGTCGAGAATGCGCTTCAGGTCGTAGAGCATGAAGGCCGAGAAGATGCCGATCGCCAATACCGAGATCATCATCACGCCAGCGGTCGAGCCCACGAAGACGTTGATCACCGCACCCACCATCAGCACCAGCGCGCCGACGAAAAGCCACTTGCCCAGGCCGGAAAGATCGCGCTTGATGACGCTGGCCAGCGAGGCCATCACGAAGAACACACCGGCCGTGCCGCCGAAGGCCGTCATGATGAGTTCGGAACCGTTCCTGAAGCCCAGCACCATGGCGATCAGGCGCGACAGCATCAACCCCATGAAGAAAGTGAAGGCCAGCAGCACCGGCACGCCGGCGGCGGAATTCTTGGTCTTCTCGATGGCGAACATGAAACCGAAGGCCCCCACCATGAAGACGATGAGTCCCAGGCCGCCGGTGAGCGAACGGGTGATACCGGTCTCGACCCCGATCCAGGCACCCAGAACCGTGGGCAGCATGCTCAGTGCCAGTAACCAGTAGGTGTTGCGCAGGACGCGCTGACGATCGCTGGACTGCAGCGTCTGCCCGTAGCCGGTGGCGATGTCTGTCGTGTTGACGCGATCGTTCATGCGAAGACTCCTGGAAAGACACGACCGCAAAGGTCGAAAGAACTCATTCTAGAACCCGCTGAGCTGACATCTGGATGACCATGGAACCCGCAGGGCACGGAGATCAAAGATGCCGGCAGTATGCTCTCCCGTCCTTTCAACTCAGCGACTTCTTAAATCATGCAAACCAAATCCTTCCTCGAACTGGCCGACGTCAAGCTCATCGCTGCCGCAGCCGAGGCGGAAGCTCTCAAGAACAACTGGGCCGTGACGATCGCCATCGCCGATGAAGGTGGAAACCTGCTGTGGCTGCAACGGCTCGACGGCGCGGCGGCGATCTCGGCGCACATCGCACCCGCCAAGGCACACACCTCCGCGCTGGGTCGTCGCGAAAGCAAAGGCTACGAGGACATGATCAACGGCGGCCGGACCGCTTTCCTTTCGGCACCTGCCGTCCATGGCCTGCTCGAAGGCGGCGTTCCCATCGTCAAGGACGGCCATGTCATCGGCGCCGTCGGTGTCAGTGGCGTGAAGGCGAACGAGGATGCGCAAGTGGCCAAGGCTGGCATCGCGGCACTCGGGCTCTGAGAATCGGATCGCAGGGCCGTGACCCTCGGTACTGGCCATTGAAAACGCCGGTTCGCTTCAAGCGAACCGGCGTTTTGTTTTCACGAAGACGCGAAGCGACGGTGCGGGAAAAAAAGCTTGGCTAGTCGGCAAGACCGTTGGCTAGCAAAAAACGACCCTTCGGAGAGTGATCTCCTGGAGTCGCCCCACGATGAAACTTGTGCGAGGGGCGGCCGATGCTCTTACTTGGTGAGGATCAGCTTGCCGAGTTTGGTGGTTCGCAACAGGTAGAGCGAGCCGTTGTGGCGGATCTCGAGCGTCTTGCTGCCGCGAAGCAGGTCCGTGCTCTCGATCGAAATGTCTTTGCTCTGAACCTTCGCAGCCGTCGACCTGCCGCCGCCTGCTTGGTCCAGCGAAGGATGGTTCAGAACAGAGAAGGTGTTGTCGTAGGCGGCTTGCATTTGCGGGCTCCTTGAAGATCGTTATCTGAATGATAATTATTCTCAATGAGAAGTCAACGATTTTTTCGAGATTCTCGGCAAGCCGATGAAGATTCAGCTTCGGGCGGCCTGCCTGGACGTCGTCAATTCGACGGGTTGGGTTCCGTGATGAAGCCGATCTTGCGCACACCGGCCTCGCGCGCGGCCGACATCGCCTGCGCGACACGCTCGTAGCGCACCGCCTTGTCGCCTCGTATATGCAACTCGGGCTGCGGATCCTTGGCGGCCTGTTCGTCGAGCAGAGGCTTGAGCGCGCTGTCCTCGATCTTGTTCTCGTTCCAGTAGTAGCTTCCGTCCGCCGCCACCGTGAAGAGGATGTTCTGCGGCTTGGTCTGCTCGGGCTCGCTGGTGGCCTGGGGCAGGTCGATGTTCACCGCGTGCTTCATCACCGGCACGGTGATGATGAAGATGATCAGGAGCACCAGCATGACGTCGACCAGCGGCGTCATGTTGATCTCGTTCATCACCTCGTCGGGTTCGTCTTGGGTTCCGAAGGCCATGACACTCAGCCCTTCTTCAGAGGAACGATGGTGGCGTCGGTGGATTGCACGCGCGCGCCGGTGACGAAGTAGGCGTGCAGGTCGTGGGCGAAGCTGTTGAGCTTGGTCAGGACGAACTTGTTGCCGCGCACCAGGGCGTTGTAGCCGAGTACCGCGGGAATCGCGACGGCCAAGCCGAGTGCCGTCATGATCAGCGCTTCGCCGATCGGCCCGGCGACCTTGTCGATCGTGGCCTGACCGGCCGAGCCGATGCTCATGAGCGCGTGATAGATGCCCCAGACCGTGCCGAAGAGGCCGATGAAGGGGGCGGTCGAGCCGACGGACGCCAGGATGGCCAGGCCGGCCTGCAGGCGGGCGGTGAACTCGTCGATGCCGTTGCGCAGGGCGCGCGTGATCCAGTCGCTCACGTCCAGCGAATCGTGCAGATGGGCCTTGGTGTTGCGATGGTGCGCCGCTGCCTCGCGGCCTTCGAGCGCCAGGCCCCGGAAGGGGTTGCTCTCGTCCTTGCCGAGCTTGTTGAGCGCGGTGGCGAAATCCTCGCTGTGCCAGAAGTCCTGCGAATGCTTCGCCAGACGCTTGTACTTGATGACGTCGAGCGCCTTCAAGATGATCACGATCCAGCTCGCGAGCGACATGCCGATCAGCAGCACGGCGACGAACTTGGTGACGAAGTCGCCCTGACTCCATACGTTCATCAGGCCAAAGTGGGAATCCATACGAAAAAGCTCCAGAGAAAAATCAGTTGAGAACCCAGTTCACCGGCACGTTGAACTCCATGGGTTCGACGACGCCATTGCGCTTGCCCGGCACGTAGCGCCAGCTCATCACGGCCGTACGGGCGGCTTCATCGAGCCGTTCGTAGCCGCTCGACTGGCGAATGGTGGCGCTTCGGGGCAGACCGTCGACACCGATCAGCACGCGCACGATGGTCTTGCCCTGCTCGCCGAGCCGCTTGCTCATGGCCGGGTAGACAGGCTTCGGATTGTTCAGGTAGTCGGCGTTCGACGACGGCAGCGTCACCGCGGGCGGTGCGGGCGGAGCCGGAGGGGGGGCCGGCGGCTCGGGTGGGGCAGGCGGCGCGGGCGGTGCCAGGGGCGGTGCTGGCGGTTGCGGTTCGATGACGCCGACGGGTGCAGCGGGTGCCGGAGCGGGCGTGCGTACGGCCATGGGACGCGGCGGTGGCGGTGCTTTGGTGATCTGGGGACGCGGTGCAGGCGGTGGCGGGGGTGGGGGGGGCGGTGGCGCCTTGGGCTTGGGCGGTTCGATGAACTCGCTCAGCAGCGTCACGGGAATCACCACTTCGGCCGCCTTGCGGATCAGTCCGCTTTGAAGGGCCCAGAGTGCAGCGACGTGGAACAGGACGACGCTGCCGGTGATGACCACCGTGCGCGACAAGCCGAAAGTGGTGGGAGCAGGACGAGAGAAGCGGTCGGACACGGTTCACCAATTTAGAGAAAGGGCACGTCGGGAACACGTGCCTCCTGGCAGCCTTGATCGCGAACTACCTGCGAAAAATCCACCACGCCGAGCCGGCGACGAAAATCAGGCTGCCAGCGAGAGCCCAGACGAATTCCATGCGCTGCTCTCCTTGATGGATTTGGCAAGCTGGATGGTCCTCATACCATCGTCGCGATGGATGGCGGCAGTGGGATGGGACGCGCTGCACTGAGCGATCACGTCGCGCGCGCAGGTTTCGCATCGACCGCACTGCGTTGCCACGCCGAGTTCGAACTGCACTTCGTCGAACGTCATTCCGGCACGCGCATGGCGGGCAATCTCTCGGTCTGACACCCGGCGGCAAACGCAAACGATCATGGCGTGAAGGCTTTGGCTGGCTAATTGTGGAGCATCGATTATAAATACGAATTCGTCGCATTTGCAATATCTATGGGCTGCGCAAGGACTTCCCGCATCAGCGCATCCGGAACTCCGGACGAAAAAAAGCGGGGCCTATGCCCCGCTGTTCATGTGTCGACTCGATGAAACCTTTCGATTCCTAACCGGATGCAGTCCCTCGACTGCCCGGCGCATCGTCCGAGGATGCGATCAGGCTTCGATCTCGCCCATCTGCGACTGCAGATAGTTCTGCAGGCCGACCTTGCCCAGCAGATCGATCTGCGTCTCTAGGAAGTCGATGTGTTCCTCGGTGTCGTCCAGGATCTTCTGCAGCAGGTCGCGAGAGACGTAATCGCGGACGCTCTCGCAATGCGCCATGCCGGCCTTGATCGTCGCCTGCGCACCGTACTCTAGGCCCAGGTCGCACGACAGGATCTCCGGCACGTCCTCGCCGACACTCAGCTTACCCAGGTCCTGCAGGTTGGGGAGACCGTCGAGCATGAAGATGCGGTCCATCAGCCAGTCGGCGTGCTTCATTTCGCCGATGGACTCGGCATATTCCTTCTTGGCCAGCTTGTCGAAGCCCCAGTGCTTGAGCATCCGGTAGTGCAGGAAGTACTGGTTGATGGCAGTCAGCTCGTTCTTGAGCTGGGCCTGCAGATGTTCGATGACTTGGAGGTCGCCCTTCATGATTCTTCCTTGTTCTGAATAGGACGATTGTGGGCGGCCCTCTACCGGCGAGCAAGCCAATCCCTTTCGGGGCCGGTCTGCATGCGTGTGAGGGCGATAGGCGTTCGCATCCTTGCGATAGTTTTACTCTATTGATATAGGGTAAACGATATGTACAATCTGTCCTGTCGTCACTTTTCTTCAACTACCGGGAGCATCCGAATGTCCGTTATCAATACCGCCATCAAGCCTTTCAAAGCCAGCGCCTACAAGAACGGCAAGTTCATCGAAGTGTCCGACGCGGACGTGAAGAACAAGTGGGCCGTGTTCTTCTTCTACCCGGCCGATTTCACCTTCGTCTGCCCTACCGAGCTCGGCGACGTGGCCGATCATTACGCCGAGTTCCAGAAGCTGGGCGTCGAGATCTACTCGGTGTCGACCGACACGCACTTCACGCACAAGGCGTGGCACGACTCGTCCGAGACCATCGGCAAGATCCAGTACACCATGATCGGTGACCCGACCGGCAACATCACCCGCAACTTCGAAGTCATGCGCGAAGAAGAAGGTCTGGCCGATCGCGGTACCTTCATCGTCGATCCGCAGGGCGTGATCCAGGCGCTCGAGATCACCGCCGAGGGCATCGGCCGCGACGCCACCGACCTGCTGCGCAAGGTCAAGGCCGCCCAGTACGTGGCGGCCCACCCGGGCGAAGTCTGTCCGGCCAAGTGGACGGAAGGCGCCGAGACGCTCAAGCCGTCGTTCGACCTCGTCGGCAAGATCTAAGCGGTCGTCCGTCCCGAGCCCGGGTGCGATGGCGCCCGGGCTTTTTTATTCCCGCATTCAGTCATCAGGAAGTGAGTCCGTCATGCTCGACGCCGGCACAAAGGCCCAGTTGAAAAGTTACCTCGAACGCATCTCTCAGCCGATCGAGATCGTCGCCTCGCTCGACGACAGCAAGGCGTCGGGCGACGTGCGATCGCTGCTCGCGGACATCGCGGCATCGTCGACGCTGGTGAAGCTCACCGAAAGCCGCGACGACACCCAGCGCAAGCCCTCGTTCTCGATCAACCGCCCGAGCGAGAACCACGGCCCGCGCTTCGCCGGCCTGCCGATGGGCCACGAGTTCACCTCGCTGGTCCTGGCGCTGCTGCAGGTCGGCGGCTATCCGCCGAAGGTCGATGCGGCCGTGCTGGAGCAGATCCGCGCGCTCGAGGGCGATTTCGACTTCGAGATCTACGTCTCGCTGACCTGCCACAACTGCCCGGACGTGGTGCAGGCGCTCAACGTGATGGCGGTGCAGAACCCACGCATCCGCGCGACGATGATCGAGGGCGGCACCTTCCAGGACGAGATCAAGGAACGCCAGATCATGGCGGTGCCGACCGTGTTCCTCAACGGCACCGAGTTCGGCCAGGGTCGCATGACCCTGGAGGAGATCCTGGCCAAGATCGACACCAGCGGCGTCGAGCGCGAAGCGAAGAAGATCAGCGCCAAGGCGCCGTTCGACGTGCTGATCGTCGGCGGCGGGCCGGCCGGCGCGGCGGCTGCCGTGTACGCGGCGCGCAAGGGCATCCGCACCGGCGTGGCGTCGGAGCGTTTCGGCGGCCAGGTGCTCGACACCCTGGGCATCGAGAACTTCATCTCCATCAAGGAGACCGAGGGGCCGAAATTCGCGCACGCGCTGGAGGAGCACGTCCGTCACTACGACGTGGACATCATGAACCTGCAGCGTGCCGCGGCCCTGGTGCCGACGGACGACTACGTCGAGATCAAGCTGGAGAGCGGCGCATCGCTCAAGAGCCGCACGGTCATCATCTCGACCGGCGCGCGCTGGCGCACGGTCAACGTGCCCGGCGAACAGGAGTACAAGAACAAGGGCGTGGCGTACTGCCCGCACTGCGACGGTCCGCTCTTCAAGGGCAAGCGCGTGGCGGTGATCGGCGGCGGCAACTCCGGTGTCGAGGCGGCGATCGACCTGGCCGGCATCGTGGGCCACGTGACCCTGATCGAGTTCGACAAGCAACTGCGTGCCGATGCCGTGCTGCAGCGCAAGCTCACCAGCCTGCCCAACGTGACCGTGCATCTGAACGCGCAGACGACCGAGATCACCGGCGACGGGCAGAAGGTCGACGGCCTGGTCTACAAGGACCGCGTCTCGGGCGACAGCCGCACGGTGGCGCTCGAAGGCGTGTTCGTGCAGATCGGCTTGGTGCCCAACACCGACTGGCTCGAGGGCACGGTCGAACTGTCGAAGCACGGCGAGATCCTGGTCGACGCCAAGGGCCAGACCTCGGTGCCCGGCGTGTTCGCCGCCGGCGACGCGACGACGGTGCCGTTCAAGCAGATCATCATCGCCGCGGGCGATGGCGCGAAGGCCGCGTTGAGCGCCTTCGATCACCTGATCCGCACGCCGGCACCGACGGCGCAGGTCCTGGAAGCCGAAACCGTCGCTTGAAGCAGCAGCAGGGCTGCATCGGCCCTGCCACCGAGGCCGCGCGCCGGACGCCAGATCCGACGCGCGGCCGTTGTCGTTTTCGCTTCAGTAGGTGAGCCGTTGCGGCTGCAGTTCCTGCAGGATCGTGGTGGCGATCTCCTCGATCGACTTGGTGGTGGTGCTCAGCCAGCGCACGCCGGCGCGCCGCATCATGGCCTCGGCCTCGCTGACCTCGTGGCGACAGTTCTCGATGCTGGCGTAGCGCGAGTTGGGCCGGCGTTCGTTGCGGATCTCGCTCAATCGCTCGGGCTGGATCGTCAGGCCGAACATCTTCTTGCGATGGGGCAGCAGCGCGGGAGGCAACTGCCGGCGGTCGAAATCCTCGGGGATCAACGGGTAGTTGGCCGCCTTCAGGCCGTGCTGCATGGCCAGGTAGAGCGAGGTCGGCGTCTTGCCGCTGCGGCTTACGCCCACCAGGATCACGTCGGCGCCCTGCAGGTCGCGATTGCTCTGGCCGTCGTCGTGCTGCAGGCTGAAGTCGATCGCGGCGATGCGGTCGTTGTATTCCTTGCTCTTGCTCACGTCGCTGAAGCGGCCGATGCGGTGGTTCGACTTCATCGCCAGTTCGATCTCCAGCGGTCGCACGAAGGTGCCGAACATGTCGAGCAGCATGCCCTTGCAGCCGGTCTCGATCACCTCCAGCACCTCCATGTTGGCCAGCGTGGTGAAGACGATGGGTCGCTGACCTTCGATCTCCGCCGTGTGGTTGATCTGCCGGACCGCCTGATGCGCCTTGTCGACGGTGTCCGTGAACGGCAGCCGGATGTGCCGCGGCTTGAACTCGAACTGCGCCAGAACGGCATTGCCGAAGGTCTCGGCCGTGATGCCGGTGCCGTCGGAGACGAAGAAAACGGAACGAGTTGTCATATTCAGCGGCCTTGTCCTAAGGCGTTTTCAAAGGTGTCGCGCCTACAATCGAAAGCATTATCGGGATTTGGTCCGGCCCGGTCAGTCCTTCGAGGCCCCTTTCGCGCCCGACTCCACGCATCCGATCCTGCACATCTTTGTTCTCCATGCCCGCCGCCCTCGCACCCCAAGCAACGACAACGATCGTGCAGCGCGTTCGCCATGGAGACCCGCTTTCAACTTCTGGAGCTTTCCCATGTCTGCACTTTTCGAAGCGACCGCCCTGGTCGTACCGTTTGAAAACCTGAGGATGACCGACGTCGAGTCGGTCGGCGGCAAGAACGCCAGCCTCGGCGAGATGATCTCCCAGCTGCCCCAGGGCGTGCGCGTCCCCACCGGCTTCGCCACCACGGCGCATGCGTTCCGCCAGTTCCTGGCCCACGACGGGCTGGCCGACCGCATCAGCAAGCGCCTCGCCGCGCTCGATACCGAGGACGTGCGCGCCCTGGCCGTCGCTGGCGCCGAGATCCGCGGCATGGTCGAGGCACAGCCGTTTCCCGAGGACCTGCAGAAGGCTATCGGAGACGCTTTCGCCACCCTGAGCGCCGGCAATCCGGCCGCCTCCTTCGCCGTGCGTTCTTCGGCCACCGCCGAGGACCTGCCCGACGCCTCCTTCGCCGGCCAGCAGGAAACCTTCCTGAACGTGGTGGGCATCGACGACGTCCTGCACAAGATGAAGGAGGTCTTCGCCTCCCTCTACAACGACCGCGCCATCAGTTACCGGGTGCACAAGGGCTTCGCGCACGACGTGGTGGCCCTGTCGGCCGGCGTCCAGCGCATGGTCCGCTCCGACCTGGGCGCCGCCGGCGTCATGTTCACCATCGACACCGAGTCGGGCTTCGAGGACGTGGTCTTCATCACCTCCAGCTACGGCCTGGGCGAGACGGTGGTGCAGGGCGCCGTGAACCCGGACGAGTTCTACGTCCACAAGCAGACGCTCAAGGCCGGCAAGCGCGCGGTCATCCGCCGCAATCTGGGTTCCAAGTTGATCCAGATGGAGTTCGCGACGCCCGAGGAGAAGGCCGCGACCGGCAAGCTCGTCAAGACCACCGACGTCAAGACCGAGCAGCGCAACCGCTATTCGCTCTCCGACGCCGACGTCGAGCAGCTGGCGAAGTACGCCCTCGTCATCGAGGAACACTACGGCCGTCCGATGGACATCGAGTGGGGCAAGGACGGCACCGATGGCCATCTCTACATCCTGCAGGCGCGCCCCGAGACGGTGAAGAGCCAGCAGCAGGGCAAGCCGGAGCAACGCTACAAGCTGCTAGGTCGCGGTGCCGTGCTGGCCGAAGGCCGTGCCATCGGCCAGAAGATCGGCACCGGCCCGGTGCGCCTGGTCTACAACATCAGCGAGATGGACAAGGTCCAGGCCGGCGACGTGCTCGTCACCGACATGACCGACCCGAACTGGGAACCCGTCATGAAGCGCGCCAGCGCCATCGTGACGAACCGCGGCGGGCGCACCTGCCACGCGGCCATCATCGCGCGCGAACTGGGCATCCCGGCGGTGGTCGGCTGCGGCGACGCCACCGATCTGCTCAAGGAAGGCACGCTCGTCACGGTGAGCTGCGCCGAGGGCGACACCGGCTACATCTACGACGGCCTGCTGGAAACCGAGGTGACCGAAGTCCAGCGCGGCGAGATGGCGCCCATCGACCTGAAGATCATGATGAACGTCGGCAATCCGCAGCTGGCCTTCGACTTCGCGCAGCTGCCCAACCACGGCGTGGGTCTGGCCCGGCTCGAATTCATCATCAACAACAACATCGGCGTGCATCCGAAGGCGATCCTCGACTATCCGAATGTCGACGCCGACCTGAAGAAGGCGGTCGAGTCGGTGGCCCGTGGCCACGCCTCGCCGCGCGCGTTCTACGTCGACAAGGTGGCCGAAGGCATCGCCACGATCGCCGCGGCCTTCTGGCCCAAGCCGGTGATCGTGCGCCTGTCGGACTTCAAGTCCAACGAATACCGCAAGCTGATCGGCGGCAGCCGCTACGAGCCGGAAGAAGAGAACCCGATGCTGGGCTTCCGTGGCGCGGCGCGCTACGTGAGCGAGGAATTCCGCGAGGCGTTCCTGATGGAGTGCGAAGCGCTCAAGCGCGTGCGCAACGACATGGGCCTGACCAACGTCCAGATCATGGTGCCCTTCGTGCGCACCCTGAAGCAGGCCGAGCGCGTGACCGGCCTGCTGGCCGAGCAGGGCCTCGAGCGCGGCGAGAACGAACTCAAGATCATCATGATGTGCGAGGTGCCGAGCAACGCCATCCTGGCCGACGAGTTCCTCGAATTCTTCGACGGCTTCTCGATCGGATCGAACGACCTGACGCAGCTCACGCTGGGCCTGGACCGCGATTCCGGCCTCGAACTGCTCGCCGCCGACTTTGACGAGCGCGATCCGGCCGTCAAGGCCATGCTCAGCCGCGCCATCACGGCGTGCAAGTCGAAGGGCAAGTACGTCGGCATCTGCGGCCAAGGTCCGAGCGACCATCCGGACTTCGCGCTGTGGCTGGCCGACCAGGGGATCGAGTCGATCTCGCTGAATCCCGACAGCGTGATCGACACGTGGCAGCAGCTTTCCAAGCGCTGAAAACCTACAGCGGCTCCGACACGCTATAATCGTCGGCTTTGCCTTGCCACACCGCGCCGACGCTGCGGGTGGCTTCACCCCTTCTACGGAAGACCCACAAGGAGCGCCAATGCGTCATTACGAAATCATTTTGCTGATCCATCCGGATCAGAGCGAGCAGGTTCCGGCCATGCTGGAGCGCTACAAGGGCCTGATCACCACCGGCGGTGGCAAGGTCCATCGCGTGGAAGACTGGGGCCGCCGTCAGCTGGCCTACCAGATCAACAAGCTCAGCAAGGCGCACTACCTGTGCGTCAACATCGAGGCCGAGCAGGCCGTGATGGCCGAGCTGGAGCACGCCTTCAAGTTCAACGACGCCGTCCTGCGCCACCTCACCGTGGTAAAGAAGAAGGCCGACACCGGCCCGTCGTCGATGATGAAGACCGTCGAACGCGAAGAAGCCCGCAAGGCCCAGCAGGCCGAGTACGCCGCTGCCAACAACAGCAACTGACGATGTGACGGGTGCGCCGACGCCTGCTGCGGTCAATCAGCTCCTGCTGACCGCCTGCGTCGCCGAACTCGGTGTCCTGCGATTCACGCCTGCCGGCTTGCCGGCCGTCGATCTGAGGCTCGAACATGAGTCCACCGTCGATGAAGCCGGAAAACCCCGGCAGGTGAAGGCGGCCCTGAAGGCCGTCGCGTTCGGCGCAGTGGCCGAACGCCTCGCAAGACAGGCGATGGGAAGCCACTGGCGGTTCCGGGGGTTCCTCGCCACGCCGGGCAACGCCAAGCATCCCGTGCTGCACGTCCAGGATTTTCAGCAAGATTAATTTTCGAAGAGAGGTCCGGAAATGGCCACGTTCAAGAAATTCAACAAAGACAAGCGCCCGAAGCGCAACACCCAGTCGCTGCTGTTCAAGCGCAAGCGCTTCTGCCGCTTCACCGTTGCCGGTGTCGAAGAGATCGACTACAAGGACATCGACACCCTGCGCGATTTCATCGGCGAGAACGGCAAGATCATCCCCGCGCGCCTGACCGGCACGCGCGCGATCTACCAGCGCCAGCTCAACACCGCCATCAAGCGCGCGCGCTTCCTGGCCATGGTGCCGTACAGCGACCAGCACCGCGTCTAAGGAAGAAACCATCATGCAAGTCATTCTTCTGGACAAGGTCGTCAACCTCGGCTCGCTCGGCGAGATCGTCAAGGTCAAGGACGGCTACGCACGCAACTTCCTGATCCCCTCGGGCCGCGCACGCCGCGCCACCGAAGCGAACAAGGCTGAATTCGAAGCCAAGCGCGTCGAGCTCGAAAAGGCCGCCGCCGCCAAGCTGGCCGAGTCGCAAGCCCAGGGCGAGAAGCTCGCCGGCACCAGCGTCAAGATCACGCAGAAGGCGGGCGTCGACGGCCGCCTGTTCGGCTCCGTCACCAACCACGACGTGGCCGACGAGCTCAACAAGCTGGGCTACAAGGTCGTGAAGTCGCAGATCCGTCTGCCCAACGGCCCGATCAAGACCACCGGCGACAGCACGGTCAGCGTCTCTCTGCACACCGACGTGGTGGTCGACATCAACGTGACGGTCTACGGCGAAACCGCCTGATCGTCGGGTCCGGCGGTATCTTCGGATGCCGTCGAATCCTGGAGCGTCCGGGTTCGTTCCCTTGTCGCTCCTTGAAAGCCGCCCTCGGGCGGCTTTGTCTTTGGCGCTGCACGCATCGTCTTGTCCCGGGCTTCGCACCGGAAAACCACTGCTTATCCACAGCGTTATCCCGTGACGCTGAGGTCTGCGCGCCGTAGCATGCAACGCTGCTTCCCATCGAAGGTTCCATGTCCGCTGTCTTTTCCCACGCCGAGAACGATTCGTCGAACGACCGACAGGTCGCCCAGCTGCGCATTCCGCCGCACTCGATCGAGGCCGAGTCGAGCGTGCTGGGCGGGTTGCTGCTCGACAACGGCGCTTGGGACCGCATGGGCGATCTGCTGGTCGACGGCGATTTCTACCGTTTCGAGCACAAGCTGATCTACGCGGCCATCGGCACGCTGATCAACGCGTCCAAGCCGGCGGACGTGATCACGGTGTTCGAACAGCTCAAGAACCTCGGCAAGGCCGAGGAGACCGGCGGACTGATCTACCTGAATTCGCTCGCGCAGTACGTGCCGAGCGCGAGCAACATCCGCCGCTACGCGGAGATCGTGCGCGAGCGCTCGATCCTGCGCAAGCTGGTGTCGGCGGCCGACGAGATCGCCACCAACGCCTTCAACACCCAAGGCAAGGCGGTCGACAAGATCCTCGACGAAGCCGAGCAGAAGATCTTCAACATCGGCGAGGAAGGCTCGCGGATGAAGCAGGGCTTCCAGGGCATGGATTCCCTGGTGGTCGACCTGCTCGACCGCGTGACCGAGATGGCCGACAACCCCAACGACATCACCGGCGTGCCGACGGGTTTCATCGACCTCGACCGCATGACTTCCGGCTTCCAGGCCGGCGACATGGTGGTGCTGGCGGCGCGGCCGTCGATGGGCAAGACCGCGCTGGCGATCAACATCGCCGAGCACGTGGCGCTCAACGAGGGCCTGCCGGTGGCGGTGTTCTCGATGGAGATGGGCGCCTCGCAGCTCGCCGTGCGGATCGTCGGCTCGATCGGCCGCATCGATCAGACCCACCTGCGCACCGGCAAGCTGACCGACGAGGAATGGCCGCGCTTGACCGAGGCGATCGAAAAGCTGCGCAACATCTCGCTGCACATCGACGAGACGCCCGGCCTGACGACGAGCGAGTTGCGCGCCAATGCCCGGCGCCTCTCGCGCACCTGCGGCCAGCTCGGGCTGATCGTGGTCGACTACCTGCAGCTCATGAGCGTGTCGACCAGCATGAACGACGAGAACCGCGCCACGGCGGTCGGCGAGATCTCGCGCGGCCTGAAGATGCTGGCCAAGGAGCTGAAGTGCCCGGTGATCGCGCTGTCGCAGCTCAGCCGCGGCGTCGAGAGCCGCACCGACAAGCGCCCGATGATGAGCGACCTGCGCGAGTCCGGCGCCATTGAGCAGGATGCCGACGTGATCATGTTCATCTACCGCGACGACTACTACAACAAGGACTCCAAGGAGCCGGGCGTCGCCGAGGTCATCATCAGCAAGCAGCGCAACGGCCCCACAGGCACCGTCAAGCTCGCGTTCCTCAAGCCGATCACCAAGTTCGAGAGCCTGGCGAGCGGCAGTTACGGCAGCGAGTACTGAACGCGACTTCGCGTCACGCTACGCGATGCGGTCTGCGGACGGTCGTGCGCAGTCACAGGCACGTACCCGGCGCAGCAGGTCGGCCAGCGTCTTGCCGGCTTCGTCGCCGAAACGCTCCGGCAGCACCTCGACACGCTCCATGCGATCGATCCTGAAGCTGCGGAAGTCCTGGCGCAACTCGCACCAGGCCGCCAGCGTCCACACCGCGCCCCAGTAGAAGCAGCCCAGGGGTCGCACCGTGCGCTGGCTGACTGCGGCGTCGGCAGTCCGGTAGTTCAGCCGCAGCCTGTGACGCGACTGAGCCGCTTCGCGCAACTTGCGCAGGCTGGCGCGGGCGGCGATGTCCAGACCCGGCGCCGGGGCGTGGAGGGCCAGGGCCTCGGCCGACGCGCGCGCTTCGCGTGGCAGCACCGAAAGGACCTTGCCAAGGGCGCTTTCGATGTCGTTCGCCAGTGCCGGATCGACCCAGCGCCGTGCGAGGCGGGCCGCTGCCACCAGCGCACCGGCTTCGCCGCGTGTGAACATCAGCGGTGGCACGTCGAAGCCAGCACCCATGCGATAGCCGGTGCCGGCTTCGCCGTCGATCGGCACGCCTTGATGCTGCAGGTGCGCGATGTCGCGATAGACCGTGCGTGCCGACACTTCCAGCCGCTGGGCGAGGAATGCCGCCGTGGTGAGCCGGCGACCGCGGATCAGCTGGACGATCTGGAACAGGCGGTCGGCGCGGCGCATGGCGTCATGGATGGGCGGCTCGGTGCATCGGCGGATGATGTTTGCCAGTCACCATGCACGAGGTTCAATCCGCTGCGTGGAGGCCGACGAGGTTGCCATGCGGATCTTCCACATGAGCGAAATAGCCGATGCCCGGACCGATGTGCGTGCGCTGCGTCACCACACGTCCGCCGGCCGATACGGCGCGGTCCAACGAGGCTTGCACGCTGGGCTCGCAATTCAGATAGACGAGCGTGCCGCCATTGGTGGCGCGGTGCCCGGTGCGCTCGACCAAGCAGCCGCCGGCACCCGGCTTCTCGTGAATGAAGACCGCGATGGTCTCGCCACCGGCATCCGTCGTGCCGCGCATCGGGCGATCGAGCATCTGCTCGTAGAAGGGCCGCGAGGTCGCCAGATCGGCGACCGGGATCTCGAACCAGGTATTGGCGCTGTGAACGTGCATGGAAGGCTCCTTGAAGTGGGGGAGTCCCGATGCTGCAGCCGTGCTCCTGACAACGTTCTGTCAGCAGTCCGGACAGTCGCCTGCAGGCGGCTGAAAAAAGCCCGCGCGGCCTTGCGGCAGCGCGGGCTCGTTCCGGCGGCACGAAGGCCGTCAGAGCACTTCGCTCGCGAAGTCCGCCAGCCGGGAACGCTCGCCGCGCGCCAGCGTGATGTGCCCGCTGTGCGGCCAGCCCTTGAACTTGTCGACCGCGAAGGTCAGGCCCGACGAGCCCTCGGTGAGGTAGGGCGTGTCGATCTGCGCCAAGTTGCCCATGCAGATGATCTTGGTACCCGGACCCGCGCGCGTGATGAGCGTCTTCATCTGCTTGGGCGTCAGGTTCTGCGCCTCGTCGATGATCACGTACTTGTTGAGGAAGGTGCGACCGCGCATGAAGTTCATGCTCTTGATCTTGATGCGGCTGCGGATCAGCTCGTTGGTGGCGGCGCGGCCCCATTCGCCGGCACCGCCGCCGTCGCCCTTGGCCAGGAATTCGAGATTGTCGTCGAGCGCGCCCATCCACGGACCCATCTTCTCTTCCTCGGTACCCGGCAGGAAACCGATGTCCTCGCCGACGCTCACGGTCGCGCGCGTCATGATGATTTCGGTGTAGCGGCGGTCGTCGAGCACCTGCGTGAGGCCGGAGGCCAGCGCCATCAGCGTCTTGCCGGTGCCGGCCGTGCCAGCGAGCGTGACGAAGTCGATGTCCGGGTCCATCAGCACGTTCATCGCGAAGTTCTGCTCGCGGTTCTTGGTCGCCACGCCCCAGACGGCGTTCTTCGCCGAGCCGTAGTCCTTGAGCGTCTTGAACACCGCCGTCTTGTCGCGGATTTCCGTCACGCGCGCGTACATGCTCGGCTCGCCGGGCGCTTCGAAGAAGACGAACTGGTTGATGTGCAGGTTCGGCACGATCGGCCCGCTGATGCGGTAGAAGGTGCTGCTGCCGCTCTGCCAGCTCTCCACCGTCTTGCTCTGCCGCGTCCAGAAGTCCGGCGGCAGCGCCAGCGAACCGGCGTAGAGGAGGTCGCCGTCCTCGAGCGTCTTGTCGTTCTGGTAGTCGTCGGTCGCCAGGCCCAGCGCGCGCGCCTTGACGCGCATGTTGATGTCCTTGGACACCAGCACCACGTCGCGCTTCGGCTGACCCGGACGGTCCTCGGCATGGAGTTCGCTCAGGGCCTGGACCACGCCCAGGATCTGGTTGTCGGCCTTGCCCTGCGGCAGGCTGGTGGGCAGCGAATAGTCCAGCGGCGAGGTCTGGAAGAACAGCTTGCCGCCGGCCTCGCGGTGACCGGTGGTGTCGAGCTTCAGGCCCTTGGCGATGTCCGCGCCCTGGGCGCCGGCGAGGGCGTCGAGCGTGCGGCTGGTCTGGCGGCCGTTGCGCGCGACCTCGGTGGTGCCCTTCTTGTGGCCGTCGAGTTCCTCCAGCACGATCATCGGCAGGAAGACGTCGTGCTCCTCGAAGCGGAACAGGCACATCGGATCGTGCAGGAGCACGTTGGTATCGAGCACGAACAGCTTGGACGCACCGCCCTGGCGCGCCGTGCGACGCGAGCGGGTGGTTTCCTGCGCGTCGCCACGCTCGACGCGCGCACGGGCCGCGGGCACCGACGCCGGCGAGGGTTCGGGCAGGCCCGGTGCCGGGGCACGTGCCTGGATGTCATCGCCGACGGGCGCCGAGACCATCGGGGCCGGTGTCGGGGTCACCGTGCGGTTGCCTCGCCTGCGGGAGGTGCCGCGTGCTGCGGTGCGTTCCTGCTGCATGGGCGCATCTGCGACTTCGCCATCGGTCGAAGCGACCTTGGCGACGGCGTCCGTATCGGTTGCCGACTGCGCTGCGGGGCGGGACTTGGTTTCGATCTGCTGTGCCGGTTCGGCGCCGGTCACATGGCCGAACGCGCGTGGCGAGGTCGACACGGCCGGTGCGGCCACGATCTCGCCACCAGCATGGACGGACTCGTTCCGATCAAGCGCGACGGAATTCTGCAGGCTGTCGTCGCGCACATCCTCAAGGGCTCGCGTGCTGCTGCCGCGACGCGAAGATTTGTGCGAGGAACGCGCGGGTGCATCGAGCGCATCGGGTGAAAGAAGGGCTGCGCGTTTCGTGGGTGCGGGAGGCAAGGGCATGAGGCGTTCTGCTCGCAAGATGAAAAGGGCCAGAAAGCGAAAAAGCCGCCTGGAAACCAGAGCGGCTTTGTTCGGAGGATGCAGTCGGAGCGCTCAAAGGCATAAGTTCATTATGCACATCGCACCTGCCCGAGGCAGGGCCGTGGAATCAGGCGGGTTTCTTCAGGGCCTTCACGGCCTTGAGGACGTCGTCGACGTGGCCCGGTACCTTCAAGCCGCGCCATTCGGCCTTCAGGATGCCATCGGCGCCGACCAGGAAGGTGCTTCGCTCGATGCCCTTGACCTTCTTGCCGTACATGATCTTGTTCTTGACCACGCCGAACATGTGGCACATCTTCTCTTCGGTGTCGGCGATGAGTTCGAACGGCAGTTCGAGCTTGGCCTTGAACTCCTCGTGGGACTTCATGTTGTCGCGCGACACACCGAAGACGGTGGCGCCGGCCTTGACGAAATCTTTGTAGCGGTCACGGAACTGCATGGCTTCCGTGGTGCAGCCCGGCGTGTTGTCCTTGGGATAGAAATACATCACCAGAACGTGCCCGAGGTGCGAAGTGTTCGAAACCTTCAGACCGCCGGTGGCGGTGGATTCGAACTCGGGAATGGGTTTGTTGACAACGATCGCCATGAAACTTGTTTTCTCCGTTGGGTTCCATCGCGGGGCCGCGCCGCTGGGGCGATGGGGGATTGGTCGTTGCTCACTTTGGGGGCGGATCGGGCAGGCGGATCGCCAAGTCGCAAGCCTGCGATTTTAACGCGAAATGTTTCTCAAGTTCCACCCGAGGGGCGCTCCACCAGCAGGGCGGCCACGACGCGGCGCCCTTCGGCGGCCAGAATGTTGTAGGTGCGGCAGGCCGCCGCGGTGTCCATGGTTTCGACCCCCGTGCGACGGGCCATGAGCGGCTGCAGCCACGAAGGGTGCGGGAAACGCAGGCGTGCTCCGCTGCCGAAGATCACCATCTCCGCATCCAGCGTCGCCAATTGGGCGAAGTGCTCGGCGCCTAGCGTCTCGAAGCTCGCGCAGTCCCAGGCCAGACGCTCGCCACCAGCGCTCACGATGACGCTGGACTCGAGGCGTTCGTGGTTGATCGCGATCCAGCCCGGGCCGTACGCGGTGATGGTCTGGACCTCGGATTTGTCGGGCTGAAGCTTCATTGGGGCGTCGTGGAACTGTGGTCAAATTATAGGTTTTCCCCTGTGTGGGCAGCCCTCGGAGGGACTTTGAAGCAGCTCAAGAAATCGGCCAAGCTGGCCAACGTGCTCTACGACATCCGCGGCCCCATCATGGACGCCGCCAAGCAGATGGAGGAAGAGGGCCAGAAGATCATCAAGCTCAACATTGGCAACCTCGCCGTGTTCGGCTTCGACGCCCCCGAGGAAGTCCAGCAGGACATGATCCGCAACCTGCCGGCGTCGGCGGGCTATTCCGACAGCAAGGGCATCTTCGCGGCGCGCAAGGCCGTCATGCACGAGACGCAGAAGCAGGGCATTGCGGGCGTGACGCTCGACGACATCTACCTGGGCAACGGCGCGAGCGAACTGATCGCCATGTCCACCAACGCGCTGCTCGACGACGGCGACGAGCTGCTGGTGCCGGCCCCCGACTACCCGCTGTGGACCGCGTCGACGAGCTTGTCGGGCGGCCGTCCGGTGCATTACCTGTGCGACGAGGACAACGGCTGGATGCCCGACCTGGCCGACATCCGCGCCAAGATCACCCCGCGCACCAAGGGCATCGTCGTCATCAACCCCAACAACCCGACCGGCGCGCTGTATTCCGAAGGATTGCTGCGCGGCATCGTCGACATCGCGCGCGAGCACGGCCTGGTGATCTTCGCCGACGAGGTCTACGACAAGGTGCTCTACGACGGCGTGCGCCACACGGCCATCGCCAGCCTGTCCAACGACGTGCTCACGCTGACCTTCAACTCGCTGTCCAAGAGCTACCGCTCGTGCGGCTACCGCGCCGGCTGGCTGGTGGTCTCGGGCGACAAGAAGGTGGCGCGCGACTACATCGAGGGGCTCAACATGCTCTCGAACATGCGCCTGTGCGCCAACGTGCCGGGCCAGTGGGCGATCCAGACGGCGCTCGGCGGCTACCAGAGCATCAAGGACCTGGTGGGCACGGGCGGTCGGCTGCGCCGCCAGCGCGACCTGGCCTACGAGCTCATCACCGCGATCCCCGGCGTGACCTGCGTCAAGCCCGTGGCGGCGCTCTACATGTTCCCGAAGCTCGACCCCAAGGTCTATCCGATCGAGGACGACCGCCAGTTCTTCCTCGAACTGCTCAAGGAGACCAAGGTGATGCTGGTGCAGGGCACCGGCTTCAACTGGGCCACCCCCGACCACTTCCGCATCGTCTTCCTGCCGCACGAGGAAGATCTCCGCGAGGCGATCGAGCGCATCGCGAAGTTCCTCGAGCGCTATCGCAACCGCCTGCGTCTGGCCGCCACGGCCTGACGTCTCACTCGACGCCGCGGCCGCTCCTCCCGCACCCCCGGTGCGACCGTCGAGCCGTCCGGCGTCCCGCTCCGTTTCCTTGACATGACTGCTGTATCCATGAAACCCATCCAAGTCGGCCTGTTGGGCATCGGCACCGTCGGCAGCGGCACTTTCAACGTGCTGCGCCGCAACCAGGAAGAGATCAAGCGCCGCGCCGGCCGCGGCATCGAGATCACGATGGTGGCCGACCTCGACGTCGAGCGTGCCCGCGCCGCCGTGGGCGACGGCGCGCGCGTCGTTGCCGATGCGCGCGAAGTCATCGCCAACCCCGACATCGACATCGTCGTCGAACTGATCGGCGGCTATGGCATCGCCCGCCAGCTGGTGCTCGAGGCCATCGCCGCCGGCAAGCACGTGGTGACGGCCAACAAGGCATTGCTGGCCGTGCACGGCACCGAGATCTTCGCCGCCGCCCAGCAGCAGGGCGTGATGGTCGCCTTCGAGGCGGCCGTGGCCGGCGGCATCCCGATCATCAAGGCATTGCGCGAGGGCCTGACGGCCAACAGCATCCAATGGATCGCCGGCATCATCAACGGCACCACCAACTTCATCCTCTCGGAGATGCGCGACAAGGGGCTCGACTTCGCGACCGTGCTCAAGGAAGCGCAGCGCCTGGGCTACGCCGAGGCCGATCCGACCTTCGACATCGAGGGCGTCGACGCCGCCCACAAAATCACGCTGATGAGCGCCATCGCCTTCGGCATGCCGGTGCAGTTCGACAAGGCGCACGTCGAGGGCATCACCCAGCTCGCCGCGCAGGACATCAAGTACGCCGAACAACTCGGCTACCGCATCAAGCTGCTGGGCATCACGCGCCGCGCCGCCGGCGGCATCGAACTGCGCGTGCACCCGGCGCTGGTGCCGGCCAAGCGGCTGCTGGCCAACGTCGAGGGCGCGATGAACGCGGTCGTCGTGCACGGCGACGCCGTCGGCACCACGCTCTACTACGGCAAGGGCGCCGGCAGCGAGCCCACGGCCAGCGCCGTGATCGCCGACCTGGTCGACATCACGCGCCTGCACACGGCCGATGCCGCGCAGCGCGTGCCGCACCTCGCGTTCCACCCCGACGCCATGAACGACCACCTCGACGTCGTTCCGATGCGCGAGGTCGTCACCAGCTACTACCTGCGCCTGCGCGTGGCCGACGAGGCCGGCGTGCTGGCCAAGGTCACCGGCCTGCTGGCCGAGGCCGGCATCAGCATCGACGCCGTGCTCCAGCGCGAGGCCGACGAGATCGGCGGCGAGGGCTCGACCCAGACGGACGTCATCATCCTGACCCACGACACGCGCGAAGGCACGCTCGACGACGCCATCGCCGAACTGCAGGCCCTGCCGACCGTGCTCGCGCCGATCGTGCGGCTGCGCAAGGAAGAGCTGAGCTGATGCACTACCTCTCCACCCGCGGCGACGCCACCCCCCGCCGCTTCTGCGACATCCTGCTCGAGGGCCTGGCGCCCGACGGCGGCCTGTACCTGCCGGCGCACTACCCACAGGTCGACGCGGCCACCCTCGGGCGCTGGCGCGCGCTGCCCTATGCCGAGCTGGCCTTCGAGATCCTCTCGCTCTACATCGACGACATCCCGGCGACCGACCTGCGTGCCCTGTGCGCGAAGACGTACACGGCCGAGGTCTTCGGCAGCGCCGAGATCGTGCCGCTGCGCGAGCTGGAGGACGGCACCTACCTGGAAGCCTTGTCCAACGGCCCCACGCTGGCCTTCAAGGACATGGCGATGCAGTTGCTGGGCAACCTGTTCGAGTACGAACTGGGCCGCCGCGGCGAGACGCTCAACATCCTCGGCGCCACCAGCGGCGACACCGGCAGCGCGGCCGAGTACGCGATGCGCGGCAAGCAGGGCATCCGCGTCTTCATGACCTCGCCGGACGGCCGCATGAGCCCGTTCCAGCAGGCGCAGATGTTCAGCCTGCAGGACGCCAACATCCACAACATCGCCATCGAGGGCGTGTTCGACGATTGCCAGGACATCGTCAAGGCGGTCTCCAACGACCTGCCGTTCAAGCGTCAGTACCGCATCGGCACGGTCAACTCGATCAACTGGGCGCGCCTGCTGGCGCAGGTCGTCTACTACTTCGCGGGCTACTTCCAGGCCACGGGTTCGAACGACCGGCAGGTCAGCTTCTCGGTGCCCTCGGGCAACTTCGGCAACGTCTGCGCCGGCCACGTGGCGCGCATGATGGGTCTGCCGATCCGCACGCTGGTGGTGGCCACCAATGAGAACGACGTGCTCGACGAGTTTTTCCGCACCGGCGTCTACCGCGTGCGCTCGGCGGCCGACACGCACGAGACGTCGAGCCCGTCGATGGACATCAGCAAGGCGAGCAACTTCGAACGCTTCGCTTTCGACCTGCTCGGCCGCGACGGCGTGCTCACGCGCAACCTGTTCGAGGGCGAGCTCGGCCGCCACGGCTTCTTCGACCTCAGCGCCGATCCGCGCTTCGCCGAGGCCGCCACGCGCTTCGGCTTCGCCAGCAGCCGCAGCACGCACGCCGACCGCCTGGCGACCATCCGCGACACCGACCGGCGCTTCGCCACCCTGATCGACACGCACACCGCCGACGGCCTGAAGGCCGCGCGCGAGCACCTGACGCCCGGCGTGCCGATGATCGTGCTGGAGACGGCATTGCCGATCAAGTTCGCCGCCACCATCGTCGAGGCCCTGGGCCACGAGCCGGATCGGCCGGTGAAGTTCGAGGGCATCGAGGCCCTGCCCAAGCGCGTGCACAAGCTCGCCGCCGACGCGCGGGCCGTCAAGGCCTACATCGCGCAGCACTGCGACGCGGTCAGCGCGTGAGGCGCGCGCGCCCTTCGCTCCGGCCGGCCGGCACGGTGCGCGGACGCTTCGCGCATCGCACGGGTGAACGAGGCGGCCGTCCCGCCGTGAGCGCCGCATGAAGGCGATCGGCTTCGCCGGCTACTCGGGCGCGGGCAAGACGACGCTGGTCGAGCGCCTGATCCCGCTGCTCAAGGCGCGGGGGCAGCGCGTGTCGGTGGTCAAGCACGCGCACCATCGCTTCGACATCGACCATCCGGGCAAGGACACGTACCGTCATCGGGAGGCGGGTGCCTTCGAGGTCGTCGTCGCCTCCGACCGGCGCCTGGCGCTGATCCGCGAGTTCGAACGGCCCATGGAGCTGTCCGTGCACGACCTGATCGCCGAGCTCGACCCCGGCGTCGACTGGGTGCTGGTCGAGGGTTTCCGGCATGCCGACCTGCCCAAGGTCGAGGTCTGGCGCGAGCCGGCATCCGACGCGCCGCCGCGCCCGCCGCACTACGCCGAGGACGCCCACGTCGTCGCCGTCGCCACCGACGCGCCGCGGCGGCTGCCGCATCCGACGGCGCTGCCGGTGCTCGATATCAACGACGCCGACGCGGTCGTGGCCTGGCTGCTCGCGCAGGCGGACCGCTTCGACTACAAGCTCCCCCACCATGCCTGAACCGACTTCCTCCGCGGCCCCCGCCGCGTCCGCGCCGCGACCCGCCCTGATGCCCCTGGAGACCGCGCTGGCGACGCTCCTGTCCAAGGCCGCGCCGACAACGGCGACCGAGGACGTCCCGACCTTCGAGGCCGACGGCCGCGTGCTGGCGCAGGACGTGGTCTCCGGCCTGACCGTGCCGCCGCACGACAACAGCGCGATGGACGGCTATGCCGTGCGCGGCGCCGACTGCGCCGCGGCCGGCGCCGAGCTGCCGGTGTCGCAGCGCATCCCGGCTGGCAGCGTCGGCATGCCGCTCGCGGCCGGCAGCGTGGCGCGCATCTTCACCGGCGCACCGATCCCCGAGGGCGCCGACGCGGTCGTGATGCAGGAGGACGTCGCCGCCATCGCCGGCACCGATCGCGTGCGCATCGGCATCGTGCCCGCGCCCGGCCAGTGGATCCGCCGCGCCGGCGAGGACGTGGCCCGGGGCGACGTCGTGCTCGCGAGGAGCGCGCGCCTGACGCCCGCCGCGCTGGGGCTGGCCGCTAGCGTCGGCCTCGACCGCCTTCGGGTGGCGAAGCGCCCGCGCGTCGCGCTGCTGTCGACCGGCGACGAGCTGGTGATGCCCGGCGAGGTCGCGCCCGAGGCCATGAAGCCCGGCACCATCTACAACTCCAACCGCTTCTTCATGCGCGCGCTGCTCGCACGCCTGGGCTGCGAGGTCACCGATCTGGGCCTGGTGCCCGACCGCCTCGAGGCCACCGTCGCGGCCCTGCGCACGGCGGCGGCGTCGAACGACCTGATCGTCACCACCGGCGGCGTCTCCGTCGGCGAGGAGGACCACATCCGCGTCGCGATCGAGTCGCTGGGCGAACTCTCGCTGTGGTCGCTGGCGATCAAGCCGGGCAAGCCCTTCGCGTACGGCCGCATCGGCGACGCCCACGTCACCGGCCTGCCGGGCAATCCGGTGTCGAGCTTCATGACCTTCCTGATGCTGGTGCGGCCCTTCGTGCTGCGCCTGCAGGGCGTCGAGCACGTCGAGCCGCATGCCGTGCCGATGCGCGTCGACGCCGACTGGCCGCGCGCCGACCGGCGCCGCGAGTTCCTGCGGGCGCGACGCAACGCGGCCGGCGGGCTCGACCTCTTTCCCAACCAGAGCTCGGGCGTGCTGACCTCGGTGGTCTGGGGCGACGGCGTCATCGACACGCCGGCCGGCCAGCCGTTCCGGCGCGGCGACACCGTGCGGTTCATTCCCTTCGAGAGCCTGCTGGCCTGAACGACCTTCCATGAAAACCATCCGGATCCGCTACTTCGCCTCCGTGCGCGAAGCCCTGGGCGGCGGCGAGACCGTCCGCACCGAGGCCGGCACGCTGGCCGACCTGCGCGACGAACTCATCGCGCGCGGCGGCGCGCACGCCACGGCGCTCGCGCGCGGCAAGGCCGTGCGCATGGCGCGCGACCAGCTCATGAGCCGGGAGGACGCCGAGCTGGCCGACGGCGCCGAGATCGCCTTCTTCCCGCCGGTCACCGGGGGCTGAGCATGGCCGCCGATCCCCGTCCGCCACGCGTCTCGGTGCAGACGGAAGACTTCGACCTGCAGCGCGAGATCGAGGCGCTGCACGGCGCCGACGCCCGCATCGGCGCCGTCTGCAGCTTCGTCGGCACGGTGCGCGACCGCAACGACGGCAGCGCCGTCGCCTCGATGGAACTGGAGCACTACCCCGGCATGACCGAGCGGGCGATCGAGGCCATGATCGACCAGGCCCACGCGCGCTTCGACATCCTCGGCGCCCGCGTGGTGCATCGCGTCGGGCTGCTGCAGCCGCTCGACCGCATCATGATGGTCGCCGTCGTGTCGGCGCACCGCGGCGAGAGCTTCAAGGCCTGCGAATTCCTGATGGACTACCTCAAGACCCAGGCGCCCTTCTGGAAGAAAGAAGGGACGCCCGAAGGCGCGCGCTGGGTCGACGCCCGCGTCGCCGACGACGCCGCGCTCGCGCGCTGGGGCATCGAGGCCTCCAACGCCTGAGCGGCGTCGGCCGGCCTCGGGTCGGCTTCAGGCGGGCCTGAAGCCGTTGGCCTGGATGATCCGCCGCCAGGACTGCGTGTACGTCCGCACCCGCCCGGCGAACTGGCCCTGCGGCTCGTAGCCGACGGTCAGGCCCATCGCGGTGAGCTTCTGGCGCACGTCGGGCATCATCAGCACCTTGGCCAGCGCGGCGCCGAAGCGCTCGACGAAGGGCTGGGGCGTGCCCACCGGCGCGAAGACGCCGTAGTAGGGCAGGTCGTCGAGGTTGGCGAAACCGAGTTCGCCGAAGGTCGGCACCTGCGGCAGCAGCGCCTGGCGCCTGGCGCCGATCGTGGCGACGATGCGGACCTTGCCGGCGCGGTGGTTCTCGATGAAGTCCGGCACCGACGCGATGCCGGCGCTGATCTGGTTGCCCAGCATGTCGGCCATCATCGGCGCGCTGCCGCGGTAGGGCGCGGCCTGGATGTCCAGGCGGGTCCGGTCGGCGATCATCTTCACCAGGAACTCGGGGATCGACGCCGGAGCCGGCACGCCGATGGTGTCGCGCCCGCCGCGCCTGGTCTTGATCCAGGCGACGTACTCGTCGAGGCTGCGCGCCGGCGTGCCGCCCGAGACCGCCAGCACGTTGGCGAAGCTGGCGAAGCCGGCCACCGGCACGAAGTCGACGGCCGGGTCGAAGCCCGGGTTCCTCACCACCTGCGGCAGGATCGAGATCGTGTGGTCGTGCGAGAGCAGCAGCGTGTGGCCGTCGGCCGGCGCGGCCCGGAGCGCCTGGGCGGCGATCTGGCCGCCGGCGCCGGCGCGGTTCTCCACCACCACCGGCACGCCGAGTTCGTCCTTGAGCTTCTCGCCCAATGCCCGCGCGATGGC
Organism: Variovorax sp. PvP013; assembly: GCF_050435945.1. NCBI lineage: Bacteria > Pseudomonadati > Pseudomonadota > Betaproteobacteria > Burkholderiales > Comamonadaceae > Variovorax > Variovorax sp. PvP013. The sequence continues at coordinate 170,603 of NZ_JBNDLF010000003.1, read as the reverse complement.
GTCGCTGCCGGCGCCGGCCGGGAAACCCACCAGCAGGCGGATCGGCGCGCCGCCGCCCTGCGCGCGGGTCGTTCCGGTGGCCAGGGCCGCGAGGCCGCCCAGGCCGGCGGCCAGGATGCCGCGCCGTGAGGGGGAAGGAGTCCGCATCGTCGATGTCATGTGTCTGTGTCGGAAGAAAGGTGGATGGGAGGAGGGGAGTGCGCGCAAGATCGGGACCCGGACCCGGACCCGGACCCGGACCCGGACCCGGACCCGGACCCGGACCCGGACCCGGACCCGGGGCCGGCGCGCCGGTCGGCCGACCCTTGAATCGCCGCGCCATGGTCCTATTTTCGAGGCAAGGAAACATTCGCCATGCGCCAAGACAAACTCACCACCAAATTCCAGGAAGCCCTCGTCGACGCCCAGTCGCTCGCGCTGGGCAACGACAACGCCTACATCGAGCCGGCCCACCTGCTCGCGGCGATGCTGCGGCAGGAGGACGGCCCGCGCGCGCTGCTCGAGCGCGCCGGCGTCAACGTCGGCGGCCTGTCGCAGGCGGCCGAGGCCGCCATCAAGAAGCTGCCGCACGTCCAGGGCGGCGAGGCCGTGCAGGTCGGCCCCGAGCTCAACAAGCTGCTGCAGGCGACCGAGAAGGAAGCCATCAAGCGCAAGGACCAGTTCATCGCCGGCGAGCTGTTCCTGCTGGCCCTGGCCGACAGCAAGGCCGACATCGGCGACCTCGCGCGCGCGCAGGGCCTCACGCGCAAGTCGCTCGAGGCGGCCATCGACGCCGTGCGCGGCGGCCAGGGCGTCGACAGCGCCGACGCCGAGGGCCAGCGCGAGTCCCTGAAGAAATACACCATGGACCTCACCGAGCGCGCCCGCCGCGGCAAGCTCGACCCGGTCATCGGCCGCGACGAGGAGATCCGTCGCGCCATCCAGGTGCTGCAGCGGCGCACCAAGAACAACCCCGTGCTCATCGGCGAGCCGGGCGTGGGCAAGACCGCCATCGTCGAGGGCCTGGCCCAGCGCATCGTCGCGGGCGAGGTGCCCGAGTCGCTCAAGGGCAAGCGCGTGCTGTCGCTCGACATGGCCGCATTGCTGGCCGGTGCCAAGTTCCGCGGCGAGTTCGAGGAGCGCCTGAAGAGCGTGCTCAACGAGCTGGCCAAGGACGAGGGCCAGACCATCGTCTTCATCGACGAGCTCCACACCATGGTGGGCGCGGGCAAGGCCGAGGGCGCGATGGACGCAGGCAACATGCTCAAGCCGGCGCTCGCGCGCGGCGAGCTGCACTGCGTGGGCGCCACCACGCTCGACGAGTACCGCAAGTACATCGAGAAGGATGCCGCGCTGGAGCGCCGCTTCCAGAAGATCCTGGTGGGCGAGCCGACCGTGGAGGCGACCATCGCCATCCTGCGCGGCCTGCAGGAGAAGTACGAGGTGCACCACGGCGTGCAGATCACCGACCCGGCGATCGTCGCCGCCGCCGAGCTCTCCGACCGCTACATCACCGACCGCTTCCTGCCCGACAAGGCGATCGACCTGATCGACGAGGCGGCGGCCAAGATCAAGATCGAGATGGACTCCAAGCCCGAGGTCATGGACCGGCTCGACCGCCGCCTGATCCAGCTGCAGATCGAGCGCGAGGCGGTGCGCCGCGAGAAGGACGAGTCCTCGGTCAAGCGCTTCGGTCTGATCGAGGACGAGATCGTCAAGCTGCAGAAGGAGATCGCCGACTACGACGAGATCTGGCAGGCCGAGAAGGCCCAGGCGCAAGGTTCCAAGGAGGTCATGGAAGAGATCGACCAGATCCGCTTCAAGATCGCCGAGTTCACGCAGAAGGGCGACTTCAACAAGGTCGCCGAACTGCAGTACGGGCAGCTGCCCGGCTTGGAGAAGCGCTTGAAGGAAGCGCAGGAGAGCGAGACCCACAAGGGCAAGGGCAGCGCCCCCACGCTGCTGCGCACGCAGGTCGGCGCCGAGGAGATCGCCGAGGTGGTGGCGCGCGCCACCGGCATTCCGGTGGCCAAGCTGATGCAGGGCGAGCGCGACAAGCTGCTGGTCATGGAGGACAGGCTGCACGAGCGCGTGGTCGGCCAGGACGAGGCCATCGGCGCGGTCGCCAACGCCATCCGGCGCTCGCGCTCGGGCCTGTCGGACCCGAACCGCCCGACCGGCAGCTTCCTGTTCCTCGGCCCGACGGGCGTGGGCAAGACCGAGCTGTGCAAGGCGCTCGCGGGCTTCCTGTTCGACAGCGAGGACCACCTCATCCGCATCGACATGAGCGAGTTCATGGAGAAGCATTCGGTCGCGCGCCTCATCGGCGCGCCGCCGGGCTACGTGGGCTACGAGGAGGGCGGCTACCTGACCGAGGCCGTGCGCCGCAAGCCCTACAGCGTGGTGCTGCTCGACGAGGTGGAGAAGGCCCATCCGGACGTCTTCAACGTGCTGCTGCAGGTGCTCGACGACGGACGCCTGACCGACGGCCAGGGCCGCACGGTGGACTTCAAGAACACCGTCATCGTCATGACCAGCAACATCGGCTCGCCGATCATCCAGTCGATGGTCGGTCGGCCGTCGGAGGAGATCAAGGAAGCGGTATGGGACGAGCTGAAGAACTACTTCCGCCCCGAGTTCCTCAACCGCATCGACGAGACGGTGGTGTTCCACGCCCTCGACGCGAAGAACATCGAGTCGATCGCGGCGATCCAGCTCAAGGTGCTGCAGGCGCGGCTGGCGAAGATGGACCTGTTCCTCTACGTGTCGGCTCCGGCGCTCGCGGAGATCGCCAAGGTCGGCTTCGACCCGGTGTTCGGCGCGCGGCCGCTCAAGCGCGCCATCCAGCAGCGCATCGAGAATCCGCTCTCCAAGCTGCTGCTCGACGGCACCTTCGGCCCGAAGGACACGATCCATGTCGGAACCGATCCCATCCAGTCGCCAGGGCAGTTCTCGTTCACCCGGAAGGAGGAACCATCGGCCGAGGCTCTGGCCTAATGCCGATGATGAACTTTTTCATACGTATCGTCCTGTTCCTGCTGGGCCTGATCGTCGCGACGGGCCTGTTTTTCCTGGTCGCGGTGCTGGCCGCGGTCTGGGGCGCCCGCTACGGCTGGGCGCGCCTGACCGGCAAGCCGGTGTCGCCCTGGGCCGCCATGGCGGGGCGCTTCGATCCGCGCGGCGGCTTCGAACGCTTCCGTGCGGCGGGCCGGGCCGCCGAGCCCAGCGCGGCCGACGTGGTCGGTGCGCGGGCCCGGGGCGAGTCGGTGCGCAGCCCCGTCGTGCTCGGCCCGGCCGACGACGTGACCGACGTGCGGGCGCGGCCGGTCGTGCGCGGCGAGTAGGGTCGGCACGCATCGTCCCGGCGACGAACGTCCGACGCGGGCGTGTCGCTCGTTTTTCTCTCCTGCCTCGATAGACTGCGTGCATGAACGTGCGCTTTCTCGAGGCCTTCGTCTGGGTCGTCAAGCTCGGCAGCTTCAAGGCGGCGGCCGAGAAGATGCACACCACCCAGGCCGGCATCTCCAGCCGCATCGCCACGCTGGAGGAGCAGTTCGGCGTGCGCCTGTTCGACCGTGAGCACCGTGGCGTCATGCTCACCTACCACGGCACCGAACTGCTGCCGTACGCGGAGCGGATGCTGGAGCTGCAGGCCCGCATGGTCATGGCCATGGGCCAGTCCGATGCCTTCTCGGGCATGCTGCGCATCGGCGTCATCGAGACCGTGGCCCACACTTGGCTGCCCGACCTGTTCTCGCGCTTCGCCGAGAAATATCCCAACGCCACGCTCGATCTGGTGTGCGACATCACCCCTCGCCTGCGCGACGACCTGCTGCGCGGCATGCTCGACTGCGTGATCCTGTCGGAGGAGATCACGCCGGGCTTCATCGACAACCGCCGCATCGCCAACCTCGCGATGCGCTGGGTCGCCAGCCCGGCGCTGGCGCTGAAATTCCCCTCGCGCCGGCTGCTGTCCTTCGCCGACATCGCCGAGCAGCCCATCATCTCGTTCAATCGCGAGTCGAGCGTCTATCGCAACATCGCGCAGAACGCCGGCGGCTGCGCCAAGCTGCGGGTGAGCTATTTCTCGTCGATCGGGGCCATGGTCGATCTGGCGCGAACCGGCTTCGGCACCGCGCTGCTGCCGCCGGCGGTGATCCAGCAGGACCTGCGCGACGGCAGGCTGGTGGCGCTCGACGTCGACCCGACGCCCATCGCGCTCCCGCTGGTCGCCAGCATGCGGCTGGAACCCACGTCGCCGCTGGCCGAATCCCTGGTCGGCATGGCGCAGACGGCGTGCGACCAGTTCCTCTCGACCTGCCGCGACGACGCCCGCGCGCCCTGATGCGGCGCATGCGGCGCCCGAAGATGGGGCGAAGCGATGCGCCACGGTCGTGCATCACGAAACGCTATCGATCGTCAAAAGAATTTCCCGTTTGACCCTGTGGGCGGGCGCGACAACACTGCCCGCCATGCACCGTTCCACGACCACCAAGCGACATCGCGAGTTCTTCGCGATCCGTCCCGACGACACCGCCACGGCCTGGTCGCCGGTGGCCTGCTCGGCCGGCCGCATCGAGGAGATCGTCCTGGCCGACGACTTCGACCCGGCCGCCGGCACCGGCTCGCGCACGCGGCTCGCGCGCTGGTCGGCCGGTGCCCTGATCGACCGGCCGGTGGTGCACGATTTCCACGAGGAGGTCTTCATTGTCGAGGGCGAGCTGGTGGTCGGCTGCGACGCCGAGGGCGAGGGCGGCGAAACCTTCGGCCCCTACACCTTCGCCTGCCGCCCACCCGGGGCGGTGCACGGTCCCTTCGTCTCGCGCACGGGCTGCGTGCTGCTCGAATTCCAGTACCACGCATGAACGCCGCCACCGCTTCCCTGGCCGCGCTCGCGCCCGATGGCCGCACCGCCCGCGCATTGATGCGCTCGGGCCGTCACGCCGGCCACACCGCCGGCATGGCGCCGGGTCACGTGCAGGGCAACCTCGCGATCCTGCCGAAGGCGCAGGCCGACGACTTCCTGCGCTTCTGCCAGCGCAATCCCAAGTCCTGCCCGCTGCTGGCGGTGTCGGAGCCGGGCGATCCGGCGCCGCCCGGACTGGGCACGGACCTCGACATCCGCAGCGACCTGCCGCGCTACCGCGTCTGGCGCGACGGCGTGCTGGTCGACGAGCCGACGGACATCGCCGACCTGTGGCGCGACGACCTGGTGAGCTTCGTGATCGGCTGCTCGTTCTCGTTCGAGGAGGCGCTGCTCGAGGCCGGCGTGCCGCTGCGCCACGTCGCCGAGGGCCGCAACGTCGCCATGTACCGCACCGACGTGCCGACCGCGCCGGCGGGCGTCTTCCGCGGACCGCTGGTGGTGTCGATGCGACCGATGAAGGCGGCCGACGCCATCCGCGCGGTGCAGGTCACCTCTCGCTTTCCGCAGGTGCACGGCGCGCCGGTCCACATCGGCCGGCCCGACCTGATCGGCATCGCCGATCTCGCCGCGCCGGACTTCGGCGACCCGGTCGCCGTCCTGGACGACGAACTGCCGGTCTTCTGGGCCTGCGGCGTGACGCCGCAGTCGGTGGTGATGGCCGCGAAGCCGCCGCTGTGCATCACGCACGCGCCCGGCTGCATGCTGGTCACGGACCTGCTCAATCACCGCATCGCCAGCTTCTAGCGCCACCGCCCCACCGCTCAACGACGGTCGCGGCCTGTCGCTCCGTCTCTTTCCGCTCGATCTTTCCATCCGCCTTTCGTCCCCAGGAGTCCATCCATGAAGCGCTTCCCGACTTCCCTCGCCGCCCTCGCGTCCGTGAGCGCCGCCGCGGCCCTGCTGCTGGGGGGCCCCGCCGCCGCCCAGGTGCCGGCCGGTCCCAAGGTCGCCGTGCAGGCGATCACGCAGGTCTCGCCGAACCTGCCGCAGTACACCCGCGTCGACCAGCCGCTGCTGCGCGACGGCATCGCCAAGGCCACCGGCGGCCGCGTCGAGGTCACGCTGTCGTCCTGGCCGGAGCGCAACGTCAACGGCCCCGAGGTGCTGCGCCTGGTGCGCTCGGGCCAGGTCGACATCGCCGCCGCGCCGCTGACCACCGTCTCGGGCGACGTGCCGATGCTCGACGGCGTCGACCTCGCCGGCATGAACGCCGACATCGCCCAGGCCCGCAAGGTGGCCGACGCCATGGTGCCGGTGGCCAACAAGGACCTGGAGCGCCTGGGCATCAAGCTGGTCGCGACCTATCCGTTCTCCGGCCAGATGCTGTTCTGCCGCAAGCCGGTGGCGAGCCTGGCCGACCTCAAGGGCCTGAAGGTGCGCACCAACGGCCCGTCGGCTTCCGACCTGATCAAGTCGCTCGGCGGCCAACCGGTGTCGCTGGCCTTCGGCGAGGTCTACACGGCGCTGGAGCGCGGCACGGTCGACTGCGGCATCACCGGTGCGGGTTCCGGCAACGGCGTGAAGTGGCCGGAGGTCACGACGCACCTCTACACGCTGCCGCTGTCGTGGTCGACCTCGGGCTACTTCGTCAACCTGGCCTGGTGGAACAAGCTCGATCCGGCCGTCCGCGCCCAGTTCGAGAAGACCATGGGCGAGGTGCAGGAGGCGCAGTGGAAGCTCGGCCTGGAGGCCACCAACGACGGCGTCGCCTGCAACGTCGGCCGTGCCGACGGCTGCAAGCTGCACACGCTGATGAATAAGCCGATGGTCGAGGCGAGGGCCGAGTCCGGCGTCGCCGCCGCGCTGCAGAAGCACGTGGCCGACGACGTGCTGCCCGGCTGGATCAAGCGCTGCGGCGAGCGCTGCGCCGCGACCTACGCCCAGGTGATCGCCCCGATCATCGGCATCGCCTACACGGCCAAGTGATGTTCCGCGCCCTCGAATGGGTGAGCGCCAAGGCGATGACCATCGCCGGCTGGTGCTACCTGGTGATCACGCTGCTGATCTGCTTCGACATCGCCGCGCGGCGGCTGCTGGGCTTCTCGACCGAGGCCACCACCGAGGTCACCGGCTACCTGATGGCCATCGGCATGAGCTGGGGGCTGGCGGGCACGCTGTTCGAGCGCGGCCACGTGCGCATCGACGTGCTGGTGCAGAAGATGCCGCTGGCCGTGCGCGTCTGGCTGCACCTGGCCTCGCTGGTGGCGCTGCTGGTGGCCTCGGGCTTCTTCGCCTGGGGCGCCTTCTCGCTCGCCAAGGACTCGTGGGACTTCGGTTCGACCGACCTGTCGGCGCTGCACACGCCGCTGGCGATCCCGCAGGGCCTGTGGGCCGCCGGGCTCGGTCTGCTGCTGCTGGCGGTGGTGGCGCTGGCCGCGCGCGCCGTGCGACAGATCGCCACCGGCGACGCCGACGGCATGGACCGCATGCTCATGGCGCGCACCTACGTCGACGAGGCCGCGGAAACCCTGGAAGCCGTGGCCGAGGCCCAGCAGGGCATGCAATCGCCGGCCCTCCAGCCCGCCGTCACGGGAGCCGCCCGATGATCGCCATCGTCTTCATCGTCGCCATCGGCCTGCTGATCGGCGGCGCCTCGCTTTTCGGCGTGCAGGGCCCGGCCGCGGCCGCCTCGGCCAGCGTGCCGTGGTGGGCGCTGGCCAGCGTGCTGGTCGCCTTCGTCGGCTTCTTCGCCGGCGGCATCTACGTGGGCGCGGCGCTTGCCCTGCTGTCGCTGCTCGCGGGCTTCGGCCTGTCGGAGCGGCCGTTCTGGAACTTCATCGGCGAGATGATCTGGAGCCCGTCGACCAACTTCGTGCTGGTGTCGGTGCCGCTGTTCCTGCTGATGGGCGAGGTGATGCTGCGCGCCGGGCTGTCGGAGCGGCTCTACCGGGCGCTCAACATCTGGATGGGGCGCCTGCCCGGCGGCCTGCTGCACACCAACATCATCTCCTGCGGCGTGTTCTCCGCCGTGGCCGGCTCCAGCGTGGCGACCGCCGCGACCATGGGCTCGGTCGCGCTGCCGTACTTCGAGAAGAGCCACTACCCGCCCAAGCTGGTGCTGGGCTCGCTGGCCGCCGGCGGCGCGCTGGGCAACCTGATTCCGCCGGGCATCACCTTCATCATCTACGGCCTGATCACCGAGACCTCGGTGGGCGCGCTGTACCTGGCGGCGGTGGGGCCGAGCATCCTGGTGGTGGCGCTGTTCACGGCCGTGATCCTGTACTACAGCCACAAGCTCAAGCTGCACGGCGACGCGGCTTCGAAGGCCATCACGTGGCGCCACCGCATCGCCAGCCTGTCGGACCTGGTGCCCACGGCACTGCTGATCGGGCTGGTGCTGGGCACCATCTACGCCGGCTGGGCCACGCCCACGGAGTCGGCCGCGCTCGGCGTCGCGGGCAGCCTGGTGCTGGCGGCGGCGGACCGCAAGCTGAAGTGGAAGATGCTGTCGGAGTCGATGAAGGCGACCGCGCGCACCACGTCGATGATCGCGCTGATCCTCTTCGGCGCGTACTTCCTCAACTACATCCTGTCGTCGCTGGGCATCCCGCAGATGCTGGCGAAGTTCCTCACGGGGCTGCCCTTCCCGGGCTGGGTGATCATGCTGGTGATCATCGGCTTCTACCTGGCGCTGGGCACCTTCATGGAGGGCATGTCGATGGTGATCACCACCATCCCGCTGCTGTTCCCGGTGGTCACGGCGCTGGGCTACGACCCGATCTGGTTCGGCGTGGTCATCACGATGCTGGTGGAGATCGCCATGATCAGCCCGCCCGACGGCACCGTGCTCTACGTGCTCCAGGGCATGCGCCGCCAGCCCGGGCCGATCACCGACGTCTTCGCCGGCGTGCTGCCCTTCATGTTCGTCTACATGCTCGCGATCGTCGTGCTGATGGTGTTCCCCGCCATCGCGCTGTGGCTGCCGGCCTACCTCATGTGACTTTCTTTCGCGGACCCCTTTCCATGTCATCGACCTCCCCGAACCTCTCCTTCGCCTGCGAATCCGTGGCCACCGACGGCACCCGCGCGACGCGGCTCCTGCACGTGGCGCCGCGCCAGATGGTGATCGCCGGCTGGACCGGCCGCGACGCCGCCGCCATCGCCCACCACATCGAGGAACTCGAGGCTATCGGCGTGCCCCGGCCCTCCAGCGTGCCGCTGTACTACCGCGTCGGCGCCGGGCTGCTGACGCAGTCGGATGTCATCGAGGCCCTGGGCCCGCACAGCTCCGGCGAGGCCGAGCCGATGCTGTTCTTCGCCGCGGGCGAGTGGTGGCTCACGGTCGCCTCCGACCATACCGACCGCCGGGTCGAGACCTACTCGGTCGCCGTCTCCAAGCAGATGTGCGCCAAGCCGGTGGCCGCCACCGCCTGGCGCTGGCGCGACGTCGCCGACCACCAGGACGAGTTGCAGTTGCGCTCGCGCATCCTGGAGGACGGCGTGTGGGTCGACTACCAGGCCGGCACCTTCGCGTCGATCCGTCCGCTCGCCGGCCTGCGCGACGGCATCTACGCCGCCGAGGGTGGCGAGGAGGGCCGCTTCATGACCTGCGGCACGCTCGGCGCCATCCCCAACGCGCGGGGCGAGGGCATCCGCCCGGCGGCGGAGATGGAACTGGAGATCCACGACCCGCGCCACGGCCGCCGCATCGTGCACCGCTACGCCGTGCGGGCGCTGGAGGTGGTGGCCTGAGAATGGCCGTTGGCCGAACACGCGCGCTGCGCAGGAGAACCGAATGAATCCATCCCCGATCGCGACCCTGCGCGCGCGCCTCGCGCGCGGCGAGACCACGCACGAAGCCGTCGTGGCGCAGGCGCTCGAAGGCGCCGCCGGCGCGCCGGCGCGACACGTCTTCACGAAGCTCCATGCCGACGCGGCGCTCGCCGCCGCCCGCCATGCCGATGCCGCCCAGCGCGCCGGCGTGGCGCTGCCCGCCCTGGCCGGCCTGCCGGTCACGGTCAAGGACCTCTACGACGTCGCCGGCGAGACCACGATGGCCGGCTCCGTCGTGTGCGAGGGCGAGCCCGCCGCCGTGGCCGACGCCGTGGCCGTGGCGCGCCTGCGCACGGCCGGCGCCGCCATCCTCGGCAAGACCAACATGACCGAGTTCGCCTTCTCCGGCGTCGGCATCAACCCGCACCACGGCACGCCGCGCAATCCGGCCGATGCGGCCGTGGCGCGCATCCCGGGCGGCTCGTCGTCGGGCGCGGCGGTGTCGGTGGCGCTCGGCCTGGCGGTGGCGGGGCTGGGGTCGGACACGGGCGGATCGATCCGCATCCCGGCCGCGCTGTGCGGGCTGGTCGGCTTCAAGAGCACGCAGTCGCGCGTGCCGCGCACCGGCGCCTTCGAACTGGCGCGCTCGCTCGACACCGTCTGCGCCATGACGCGCAGCGTCGCCGACTGCCTCGTGGTCGACGCCGCCATCGCCGACGCGCCGCTCGCGGTGCGCCGCCGGCCGCTGCGCGGCGTGCGCCTGGCGGTGCCGCGCACGGTGATGTTCGACGGCATCGAGCCGGCGGTGGCGCAGGCCTTCGACCGCGCGGTCGGCACGCTGTCGGCGGCCGGCGCGGAGATCGTCGACGTGCCGCTGACCGAGCTGGCCGAGATCGCGCAGATCAACGCACCGGGCGGCTTCTCGCCGGTGGAGGCCTCGGCCGTGCACCGCGACCGCATCCGCGCGCATCGCGACCGCTTCGACACCCGCGTCGCCGCGCGCATCGAGCTGGGCATGTCGGTCGCCGCGGCCGACTACATCGTCATGCAGGACCGCCGCCGCGATTGGATCGGCCGCGTCGAGGGCGCGCTCGAGGGCTTCGACGCATTGCTGTGCCCGACCGTGCCGATCGTCGCGCCGGCCATCGACGCGCTCGCCGCCGCCGACGCCTTCTTCAAGGCCAACGGCCTGCTGCTGCGCAACACCTTCGCGATCAACTTCCTCGACGGCTGCGCCTTCAGCCTGCCGTGCCAGCGCGCGGGCGAGCTGCCGGTGGGATTGATGCTGTCGTCGGTGCGCGGCGACGACGCGCGGCTGGCGGCGGTCGCGCTGGCGGTCGAGGCGGCGCTGGCGGTCTGACGCGACCCGGTCGCCAGGCGGCCGGACGGCGTTCCGGGACAATCGCCGCATGAACCCGCGCGCCGTCTCCATCCCCATCGACCCCGACGAGGTCGAGCTGAGCGCCATCCGGGCGCAGGGCGCGGGCGGGCAGAACGTCAACAAGGTGTCGAGCGCGGTGCACCTGCGCTACGACATCCCGGCGAGCTCGCTGCCGCCGGACGTCAAGGAGCGGCTGCTGGCATTGCGCGACGGCCGCATCACGCAGGAGGGCGTGCTGGTGCTCAAGGCGCAGCAGCATCGCACCCAGGAGATGAACCGCGCCGATGCGCTCGCGCGCCTGCAGGCGGTGGTCGACAGCGTCGCCGTGCCGCCGCGCATCCGGCGCGCCACCAAGCCGTCCTACGGCGCCAAGCAGCGGCGGCTGGAGGGCAAGAGCCAGCGCTCGGAGATCAAGAGCCTGCGCGGGCGGGTGAAGGACTAGCCGCCGGCGCATCCGCCGTGCCGCCTGCTTCGGGTTCGCGTGGCCGAGGGCCGGTGTCCCGTGCGGCCGGTGTCCCCAGGGCCGCCAGTGCCGCCAGGGCTTCCGCATCGGTCCGGTAGCTCGCCAGCAGCGGATCCGGCGCGAGCAGGCCGGCGTTCTCCAGCACCGTCTGGGCGGGCAGCTTCAGGCCGCTGAGGTACAGCGCGATGCCACGCGCGGCGAGGCTCTGGCGGATCGAGCCGAAGACCTCGGCGCCGGTGACGTCGACGCGGTTGATGGGCTGGGCGAAGAGGCAGACCGCCCGCAGCCCCGGCCGCGCCGCGACCTGCTGGCCGATGGCGCGTTCGAGCGTGCTGGCCGAGGCGAAGTCGAGTTCGGCGTCCATGCGCAGTGCGTAGACGTCGGGCGCCAGCGGCGGCAGGTGCCACAGGTGACGGTCGCGCAGGCTGCCGTCGGCGTGCAGACCCACCTCGATGATGCGCGGGTGCAGGTGCCGGTACATGTAATGGCTCAGGCTCATCAGCAGGCCGGCGAGCACGCCCCAGTAGATGTCCGGTGCCGTGACCACCGTGAGCCCGAAGGTCACGCCGGCCGTGATCGCCTCGACCCGCGAGACGCGCCACAGCTGCACGAAGGCGCGCGGCTTGATCAGCCCCAGGATGGCCGTCACCACCAGCCCCGCGAGCACCGCCTGCGGCACGTGGTAGAGCAGCGGCATCATCCACAACAGCGCCAGCCCGATCAGCGCCACGCAGACGATCGTGGCCCAGCCCGTCTTGGCGCCCGCGTAGAGGTTGATGGCCGAGCGCGAGAACGACGAGCTGGTCGCGAAGCCGCCCGAGAGCCCGGAGGCGATCTTCGCCAGCCCCTGGCCGATCAGGTCCTGGTTCTCGTTCCAGAGCTTGCCGGCACGGCCGTTGTCGATCTTGGCGCTCGAGGCCGTCTCCAGGAAACTCACCAGCGTGATCATGCAGGCCGGCAGCAGCAGCGCGCCCAGCGTGCCGAAGGAGATCGCGCCCGGCCAGTAGGGGGCCGGCAGCCCGCCGGGCAGCGTGCCGACGACCGCGCCGCCGCGCAGGGCGTAGCCGAACGCCGCGCTCGCCAGGGCCCCGACGACCACCACCACCATCGCCGCCGGCAGCCGGGGCCAGCGCTGCTTGGCCAGCCACAGCGCGGCCATCGTGCCCAGGCCGAAGGCGATGGCGACGACGTCCGGCGGCGGCCCGTCAAGCACCCGCGCGATCGGCCGGCCCGTGAAGCCCAGCAGCGCGGGCAGTTGCGACATCACGATCAGCAATGCCGCGCCCTGGGTGAAGCCGATCAGCACCGGCGAGTTGACCAGCTTGAGCAGCCAGCCGAAGCGTCCGACGCCCAGCACCAGCTGGATCGCGCCGGACAGCAGCGCCAGCCACACCGCGAGCGACACCCACTCGGCGCTGCCCGGAATGGCCAACGGTGCGAGCGAGGCGCCGATGAGCAGGCTGGTCAGCGCGGTCGGCCCGACCGACAGCCGCGCCGAGGCGCTCCACAGCACGCCGACGAGCGCCGGCACGAAGGAGGCGTAGATGCCCGTCACCAGCGGCATGCCGGCCAGCGCGGCATAGGCCACGCCCTGCGGGATCACGAACATCGCCACCGTCAGGCCGGCGACGACCTCGCCGCGCAGGGTGGCCCGGTCGGGCCGGGGCCAGCCCAGGAAGGGCAGCCAGCGCGTCAGTCGCGCGCGGGTCGGGCGCACGCTCATCGGTCGCGGGGCTTGGCGGACAGCCGGGGCTTTCGGTGCTGGAAGGTGGTCGGCGAGCGGCCGGTGGCGGCCTTGAACATGGCGCAGAAGGCGCTGTCGGTGGCGTAGCCGCTGGCGCTGGCCACCTGGCTGACCGGCATCCCGCGCGCGAGCAACGGCAGGGCGTGCGCCATCACCGCGTGCTGGCGCCACTGCTGCCAGCCCATGCCGAGCTGGTCGCGGAACAGGCGCGCCACGGTGCGCTCGCTGGCGCCGATGGCCGCCGCCCGCTCGGCCAGCGTGGCGCGGTCGGCCGGGTTGCGCAGCAGCGTCTCGCACAGCTGGCGCAGGCGCTTGTCGGCCGGCAAGGGCACGTCGATGCGGATCTGCGTGGCGCGGCCGAGCTCGTCGATCAGCAGCGGCGCGATCATGCGTTCGCGCTGCGGGGCATGCGGGTCGGCCGGCGGCCGGCCGTCGGGCGTGGTGTCCAGGGCCAGCATCAGGGCGCGCAGCAGCGGGCTGATCTCCAGCACCTCGCAGCGTTCCCAGCCCGGCGCCAGCCACGCGTGGAGGTAGACGGTGCGCAGCTCGGCGTCCTCGATCAGCGTGATGCTGTGCGGCACGTTGGCCGGCACCCACAGGGCGCGCGAGGGCGGCACGATGTAGCTGCCGTCGCGCGTGCTCAGGCGGATCACGCCGCGGGTGGAGAAGGTCAGCTGCGGCCACGGATGCACGTGCAGGTCGACCTGCGTGTCGGCCTTGAGGAAGTGTTCCTTGGCCCGCAGGGGCCGCACCGCGTCGGGCGCGTAGAGATGGGGGGTGAGGGGGCCGACATGGGTGGTCGAGCCGGTGGCCGCGAGGCGCAGGTGGTTGCGCCGGCGGGACGGGGAACCCGGAGCGGGCCCGGTCGGCGCCTGCTCGGGATCGACGGAATCGACTGTCATGGTTTCGACATAGGTTGTCCTTCTATCGCCATTCTGACGTCGGTGCGCGACCTACGATCAGGGCCTTCCGGTTTTTCTCCCCGCCCGACATCATGCCTGCCTCCCACGCTTCTTCGACATCTTCCGCCCCGCCCACCTTCCGGGCCGACGCGCAGCTGATCGGCCTGGTCGGCCTCGGTCACGCGGTCAGCCACTTCAGCCAGCTCGTGCTGGCGCCGCTGTTCCCGTGGCTGAAGGAGGCCTTCGACGTCAGTTACACGCAGCTCGGCGCGGTGCTCACGGTGTTCTTCGTGGTGTCGTGCCTGGTGCAGGCGGCCTCGGGCTTCGTGGTCGACAAGCTCGGTCCGCGGCCGGTGCTGTTCGTCGGGCTGGCGATGCTCGCCCTGGGGTCCTTCGGCTACGCGCTGGCGCAGAGCTACTGGATGCTGCTGGCCAGCGCGGTGGTCGGCGGCGTGGGCAACGGCGTGTTCCACCCGGTCAACTACACGCTGTTCAACCGCAAGGTGGCGCCGACCCGGCTGGGCCACGCCTACAGCGTCCACGGCATCACCGGCAGCCTGGGCTGGGCGCTGGCGCCGGCGTTCGTGGTGCCGCTGGCCATGGCCTACTCGTGGCGGGTGGCGCTGGCCGCGGCGGGCGGGGTGGCGCTGGCAGTGCTTGTGCTGCTGTGGCTGTACCGCGCCATCCTCGCGCTCGACGTCAGGGCGGTGCTCAAGGCGACGGGGCAGGGCGTGCCCGGCGCGCCGCACGCGGCCATCACCGGCCAGTTCGATTTCCTGCGCATCCCGGCGGTGTGGATGTGCTTCGGTTTCTTCTTCTTCTACGCCATGGTCATCAGCATCGTCCAGACCTTCGCGCCGGTCGCCGCCGGCCGTCTGCACGACGTGCCCGTGGGGCTGGTGGCGATGTGCCTGACGATCTACATGGGCGCGAGTGCGGCCGGCATGGTGCTCGGCGGCTTCCTGGCGTCGGACCCGTCGCGTTGCGAGCGCATCGTGGGCACGGGCTTCGGCATCGCCGCCGCGCTGGCGCTGGTGCTGGCCTTCGTCGACTTCGCCCCGCTCATGGTGCCGGTGATCTTCGGCGCGATGGGTTTCGTCTCGGGCATCGCCGGGCCGTCGCGCGATCTGCTGGTCAAGCGCTCGACGCCGTCCAACGCCACCGGTCGCGTCTACGGCGTGGTCTACGCCGGCCTCGACATCGGCCAGGCGACCGCGCCGCTGCTCTTCGGCGGCTTGATGGACCAGGGTCAGTACCGCAGCGTGATCGTCGGCCTGGCGGTGGTGCAGGCGGTGCTGATCGCCAGCGCCTTCAACGTGCGCCGGGTGCGCCGCGAAGCCCTGGCGCCGGCATCCGTGTCGGCATGAGCGCCATTCCGCTCTCGCTCTATCTGGTCGTCGCCCTCGGTGCCGCGGTCGCGGGCTTCGTGCAGGGGCTGTCGGGCTTCGCCTTCGGGCTGGTGGCGATGTCGTTCTGGGCCTGGACGGTGGAACCGCAACTCGCCGCCGTGCTGGCGGTCTTCGGCGCGCTGACGGGGCAGGTGATCGCCGCCGTCACCGTGCGCCGCGGCTTCGACTGGCGATCGCTGCTGCCGTTCGTGATCGGCGGCCTGGTGGGCGTGCCGGTGGGCGTCTGGTTGCTGCCCCGGATCGACGCCCTCGTGTTCAGGGCCGGCCTGGGCACGCTGCTGGTGGTCTGGTGCTCGACGATGCTGATGGCGCGCAGCCTGCCGCGCGTGCGCTGGGGCGGACGGTTCGCCGACGGCGTCTCGGGCCTGCTGGGCGGCGTGTGCGGCGGCATCGGCGGCTTCACCGGACCGATCCCGACGCTGTGGTGCACGCTGCGCGGCCTGGAGCGCGACGCGCAGCGCTCGATCGTGCAGAACTTCAACCTGGCGATGCTCGCCGTGTCGTTCGCGATCCATGCCGCGGCGGGGCACGTCACGTTCGCGATGCTGCCGTTGCTGGCGCTGGTCGGGGTCTGCGTGCTGGTGCCGGTGCTCCTGGGCGCGCGGTTCTACATCGGCATGAGCGATGCGGCGTTCCGTCAGCTGGTGCTGGCGCTGCTGACGGCCTCGGGCGTGGCGCTGCTCGTGGGCTCGCTGCCGGCGCTGCTGTCGCGTTGAAGCGCGTTCAGCGCGCCGCGCCGTCGGGGCGCGAAGGTTCGTTCCAGATGCGCTGCCAGAGCGCCCCCAGGCCGTCGAGCGGTGCCTTCCAGGGCTGCTGGCGGGGCGGGATCGCGCGCCAGGGTCCATCGCCTTCGCGACGCGCGACCTCGAACTGGAAGGTGTAGCTCGGCTCCTGGCCCATGCGCAGGTCCGACAGCACCAGCACGCCATCGGATGTCGACTGCGCGCGCATGAAGCCGCCGTTGAACCACGAGAGACGCCGCACGGCCGGCAGGTCGCCCGCGTCGGCCAACGCCCGCACGTCCGACGGATAGGCCCGGAAGGTCATCGGGCCACGGTCGGCGGCCAGCGAACGTTCGCCTTCGAGATACCCCGTCGGCGTCATCGCGACGACGCGCCAGAGCAGGGTGTTGAACGCGGTCGGACCCGCCAGGCGCGGCGCGTCCGCCAGGCCCATGGCCGCCAGCGCGCGGTCGGCCTCGCGCTCCACGGCGTTTCGCGCCAGCAGAGACCACCCCAGGTAGGCGCTGCTGATCGCCAGCGCACCCACGAGCGCGCGCTGCGAGCGGCGCATCGTCGAGGGCCGCTGCGCTCGTGCCTCGGACGCGGCCCACCAGGCGTAGACGCACGCGGCCAGCAGCCACAGCGTGTAGGCCGGGTCGATGATGAAGACGCTCGACCACGACACCGGCGGTGTCGGCAGGGGCCACCACAGCTGCGTGCCGTAGACCGTGAAGGCATCGAGCAACGGATGCGTGAGCAGCGCGAGCTGGATGGCCCAGAACCAGCGTCCCGGCGACTCGGCCACGCGCCGGCCGCGCCGTCTGAACAGCCACCAGATCAAGGCGCCGACGACGGGCAGCACCAGCAGCGAGTGGCTGAAGCTGCGATGCATCGTCATCAGGGTCACCGGGTCGTCGGTGAAGGGCTTCATCAGCAGCCCGTCGAGGTCGGGCAGCGTGCCGAGCGCGGCGCCGGCGAGGAGGGCGGCGCGGCGGTGGCGGGCCGGGGCGATGGCGGCGGCCACGGCACCGCCGAGCACGATCTGGGTCAGGGAATCCATGCGCCCGATGCTAGCCGGGGCGTTCCTGCCATGCCCGGCGGCGGACCGGGCGCGGGGCGCCGTCAGGCCGTGGTCGGTACCAGCAGCGCGTCGAGCGCCCGCAGGCTGGCGATCGTCTTCATGCAGGCGTCGGCCACCTCGGTGCCCTTCACGGCGAAGTGCTGGTGGAAGTATTTGCGATGCTCCACGTGCTCGTGGAAGTGATGCGGCGTGAGCACCGCCGAGAGCATCGGCACGTCGGTCTGGAGCTGCAGCGACATCAGCGCCTCGACCACCGTGGCGGCGACGAATTCGTGGCGGTAGATGCCGCCGTCGACCACCAGCGCGCAACCGACGATGGCGGCGTAGCGGCCCGACAGCGCGAGGCGCCGGGCGTGCAGCGGGATCTCGAAGGCGCCGGGTACGTCGATGACGTCGATGCGCTCGCGCGGGAAGCCCTGGCGCGCCATCTCGGCGAGGAAGGCGTCGCGCGCCTGGTGGACGATGTCGGCATGCCACTGGGCTTGGACGAAGGCGACGCGCTGAATGCCGGCATCGTCGTCGGCCTTGGCAATGGCGGAGAGTGGAAGGTCGTTGATCTGACTCATGGTGGGCCTCGTGCTTCGGTGAGGAAGCGGGTTTTCCTGAATCAGGGCGCACGAAGCCTGCGGCCTGCCTTGCGCGAGGAGCGCACGGCCGGCCACGGGTTCGCGCTCTCTTTCATCCGGACTGTGACCGTCGGCCCCGGGATCGCACCGGGTCTGCTGACCCCGCCACGCGCAGGGGCACGGCGGGCGCTCGCGGGCTCGTGCGAACGCATCGCCATCACCGCCGGTGGGGAGTTCCGCCCCGCCCTGAGAACGCTTGGTTGCTCCGGTCGGGCCGGAGCGGCGACGATTCTAGGCAGGTCTCGATCCTCGTCCTGTCGCCTTCGCGGCGGCCCCTGCCACCCATGTGGGATCGTTCGGAATCGCATGGACGAAAAAAAACCGGCCGAGCCGGTTTTCCTTTCGAATGTCGCCGGCGTCCGATGCGGACGAGCGACGATTCGCTTACTTGACGTGCTTGCCGATCAGTGCCGCCAGTTCGAACATCGACACCTGCGACTTGCCGAAGATGGCCTTGAGCTTGTCGTCGGCGTTGATGTTGCGCTTGTTGTTCTTGTCCTGCAGGTCGTTCTTCTTGATGTAGTCCCACAGCTTGCTGACCACCGCGGTGCGGGGCAGGGGCGTCGAGCCGACGACGGCCGCGAGTTCGGCGCTGGGGGTCAGTTCCTTCATGAAGGCGGCGTTGGGCGTGCGCTTCTTGGCCGGAGCGGCGGTCTTCGACGCGGCGGACTTCTTGGCCGGAGCGGCAGCGCTCGTGTCGGCGGCCGTCGTCTTCGCAGGAGCCGCTGCCTTCTTGGCGGGTGCCTCGGCCTTGGGTGCCTCGGTCTTCTTGGCCGGAGCCTTCTTTGCAGTTGCCATGGTTGATTTCCTTGTTGGATTTGCGGATCTCGCCAATGAAAAACGGGTCTTCATCGGAAGATCGGATGCTAAAGGAGAAGAAACGCGTTTCCAAGGGAAAAAGGGACTTTTCGCTGGGCGGCTGTTGCTTTTTTCCGAGGGTCGACGAGCGTGGTTTGCGTGTCCTGGACATGGGGTGCCGGGGATCGTCGCGGCGTCAACGCGAAGGACCTTCGACACCGCGTTGCGGCCATGTCGCCAGCATCACGCCGGCCAGCGCCACCGCGAAGGCCGCGAACTGCGCAATGGAGAGGGTTTCTCCCAGCGCGAGGACGCCTGTCAGCGCCGCGCTGACGGGAAGCAGCACGGCGAACACGCCGGCCTGCGACGCGGGCACGTGTGCGAGTCCCGTCATCCACAGCCACACGGTCCCGATGCTCGCGGCCATCGCGTAGAAGACCAGCAGCAGCCACGTCGCACCGCCGACCGCACCGAAATCGAATCGCCACGCCAGCCACAGACCGAAGGGCGTCGAGAGCGCGAAGCCCCAAAGGTTGATGAGCGACGAGATCCGCTTGGGTCCCAGGCGACCGGTGAGCGACTTGCCGATGACCGCATAGGCCGCCTCGCACAGCACGGCGCAGAACACCAACGCATTGCCCAACCACGGCAGGGCCGACCGCGCGTCGCCACTCGCCGACGCGTGGACCGGCGCCGTTGATGGCGCCAGGGCGAGCAGTCCGATGCCGAGGGCCGCGCAGCCGACCGCCAGTCCCGTGCGCCACGTGATGCGTTCTCCCAGGAAGACGAAGCCCGCGACGGCGATCGCCGCCGGAATCGACGCCATGATCACGCCCGCCGACACGGCGCTCGTCATGCTCACGCCGAACAGCATGCAGATCGAGAACATGAAGTTGCCGAGGAACGATTCCAGGAACACCAGGCCGCGCGTGCGCAGGGTCATGGGCGGCTCGCCCGGCGGGCGACGCAGCCAGTGCGGCATGGCCAGGGCAGCGAGACCGAAGCGCAGCCATGCCAGCAGCAGCACCGGGAAGGCCGCCACGAGCGGCTTGGACAGCGCGACGTAGGTGCCGACGAGCGACATGCTCAGCGCGAGACAGCCGTAGGCCATCCAGCGGCTGGAGGCGGAATCGGGATGGATCAAGGAGACGACGCCGGTCACGGCGCGGTGGCGGCGAGACGTTCGATGATGCCCGATGCGTCATGGCGGCTGACGACGGTCGCGCCGGAGGAAATGTTTTTCACAGTCAGGAAGCTGTTTTGCATCGTGGAATATGAGTTTGCTGCAGCGCGGTATATTTTCTCGATATGAGACATTGGATTTCACATTGAAATATATAGACTTCAAGTCATTGATTTCATTGAATAAAAAATAAGTCTTATATAAGACATAAGACAAGCGAGAGGCGTTAAAGTCATGCCATGGCGACGACGTCGGATCCGAACCGATGCCAGCCACCGATCAACAACCATCCCAGGAGTGACCATGCCCCAGACCCTCACCGAACAACTCAGCCGTGAACAGCAGATCGCCGCCCTCGAAAAGGACTGGGCGACCAACCCGCGCTGGAAAGGCATCAAGCGTGGCTACAGCGCCGCCGAAGTGGTTCGCCTGCGCGGCTCCTTCCCCATCGAGCACACGCTGGCGCGCCGCGGCGCCGAGAAGCTCTGGGACCTCGTCCACGACGAGCCCTATGTCAACTGCCTTGGCGCCCTGACCGGTGGCCAGGCCATGCAGCAGGTCAAGGCCGGCATCAAGGCCATCTACCTGTCGGGCTGGCAGGTCGCGGCCGACAACAACAGCTACGCGTCGATGTACCCCGACCAGTCGCTCTATCCGGTCGACTCGGTGCCCACGGTGGTCGAGCGCATCAACAACACGTTCCGCCGCGCCGACGAGATCCAGTGGTCCAAGGGCACCAACCCGGGCGACGCCGGCTACATCGACTACTTCGCACCGATCGTGGCCGATGCCGAAGCCGGCTTCGGCGGCGTGCTCAACGCTTTCGAATTGATGAAGGCCATGATCAAGGCCGGCGCCGGCGGCGTGCACTTCGAGGACCAGTTGGCTTCGGTCAAGAAGTGCGGCCACATGGGCGGCAAGGTGCTGGTGCCGACCACCGAAGCGGTGCAGAAGCTGATCGCCG
The DNA here is from genome assembly GCF_050435945.1 of Variovorax sp. PvP013. NCBI lineage: Bacteria > Pseudomonadati > Pseudomonadota > Betaproteobacteria > Burkholderiales > Comamonadaceae > Variovorax > Variovorax sp. PvP013. The sequence continues at coordinate 149,711 of NZ_JBNDLF010000003.1, read as the reverse complement.
CGCGCATGGCGGCCGACGTCTGCGGCACGCCGACGCTGGTCATCGCCCGCACCGACGCCGAAGCCGCAGACCTCATCACCAGCGACTACGACGAGAACGACAAGCCCTTCATCACCGGCGAACGCACGGCCGAAGGCTTCTACCGCACGAAGAAGGGCATGGACCAGGCCATCAGCCGCGCCGTCGCCTATGCCCACTACGCCGATCTGGTGTGGTGCGAGACCGGCACGCCCGACCTCGAGTTCGCCCGCAAGTTCGCCGAAGCCGTGCACAAGGTGCATCCGGGCAAGATGCTGGCTTACAACTGCTCGCCGTCGTTCAACTGGAAGAAGAACCTCGACGACGCGACCATCGCCAAGTTCCAGCGCGAACTCGGTGCGATGGGCTACAAGTACCAGTTCATCACGCTGGCCGGCATCCACTCGATGTGGTTCAACATGTTCGATCTGGCGCAGGACTATGCGGCACGCGGCATGTCGGCCTATGTCGAGAAGGTGCAGGAGCCCGAATTCGCGGCCCGCGACCGCGGCTACACTTTCGTGTCGCACCAGCAGGAGGTCGGCACCGGCTACTTCGACGAGGTGACGACCGTGATCCAGGGCGGCAAGTCGAGCGTCACGGCACTGACCGGCTCGACCGAGGAAGAGCAGTTCCACTGATCCGGCGACTTGCCGGGGCGGGGCGGGCGGATAGAATCGCCGGCTCCGCCCACAGCAACAAGAGCGAGAAAGGCAATCTGGTTATGACACCGCGAACTACGTCCGACGCACTCGCCAGCGCTTCCGTCGAAGGAATGCGCCGGTAGAACCGCGCACGTCGGCAGGGTCGCCGTCCATCCACCAGCAAAGCGCGGTCACCACCGCGCTTTTTTGTTTTTCCGGCTCAAGGTCTCACATGATCCACATCACGCTCCCCGACAACTCGCAGCGCGAGTATCCCGGCCCCGTCTCCGTCCTCGATGTGGCCCGCTCCATCGGGCCCGGTCTCGCCAAGATGACCGTGGCCGGCAAGGTCGACGGCCGGCTGGTCGACGCCAGCGACGTCATCGACCGCGATGCCAGGCTCCAGATCATCACCCCCAAGGACGACGAGGGACTGGAGATCATCCGCCACTCCACGGCGCACCTGGTCGGCCACGCCGTCAAGCAGCTCTATCCGACGGCGAAGATGGTCATCGGTCCGGTGATCGACGAAGGTTTCTACTACGACATCGCCTACGAGCGCCCCTTCACGCCCGAGGACATGGTCGCGATCGAGCAGCGCATGAAGGAGCTGATCGCCCAGGACTACGAGGTCGTCAAGAAGGTGACGCCACGCGCCGAGGTGATCGAGGTCTTCCAGTCGCGTGGCGAGGACTACAAGCTGCGCCTGGTCGAGGACATGCCCGACGAGCAGGCCATGGGGCTCTACTACCACCAGGAATACGTCGACATGTGCCGCGGCCCGCACGTGCCGAACACGCGGTTCCTGAAGGTCTTCAAGCTGACCAAGCTGGCCGGCGCCTACTGGCGGGGGGATGCCAAGAACGAACAGCTCCAGCGCATCTACGGCACCGCCTGGGCCGACAAGAAGCAGCTCGACCAGTACATCCAGCGCATCGAGGAGGCCGAGAAGCGCGACCACCGCCGGCTGGGCAAGGAACTCGACCTGTTCCACATCGACGAAGTCGCGCCCGGTGTCGTCTTCTGGCATCCGAAGGGCTGGGCGGTGTGGCAGGCGGTCGAGCAGTACATGCGCCAGGTCTACAAGGACACGGGCTACCAGGAGGTCAAGGGTCCTCAGATCCTGGACAAGAGCCTGTGGGAGAAGACGGGCCATTGGCAGAACTACCGCGAGAACATGTTCGTCACCGAATCGGAAAAGCGCGAGTACGCGCTCAAGCCGATGAACTGCCCGGGCCATGTCCTGATCTTCAAGTCGGACCTGCGCAGCTATCGTGACCTGCCGCTGCGCTATGGCGAGTTCGGCCAGTGCCATCGCAACGAGCCCAGCGGTGCGCTGCACGGCATCATGCGGGTGCGTGGCTTCACGCAGGACGACGGTCACATCTTCTGTACCGAGGACCAGATCCTGGAGGAGTGCGTCAACTACACCGCGCAACTCCAGAAGGTCTACACCGATTTCGGTTTCACCGACATCCTCTACAAGGTGGCGACGCGGCCGGAAAACCGCATCGGCTCCGACGCTCTGTGGGACAAGGCGGAGCATGCCGTCATGGAAGCGCTGCGTCGCTCGGGTGTCGATTTCGTCATCGCGCCGGGTGACGGCGCCTTCTACGGCCCCAAGATCGAATACACGCTCAGGGACGCCATCGGCCGCCAGTGGCAATGCGGCACCATGCAGGTCGACTTCAACATGGCCGAGCGCCTGGGCGGCGAGTACGTGACCGAGACCAGCGGTCGCGCCCATCCCGTGATGCTGCACCGCGCGATCGTCGGCAGCCTGGAACGCTTCATCGGCATGCTGATCGAGCACCATGCGGGTGCTTTGCCGGCATGGCTCGCTCCGGTACAGGTCGCGGTACTGAACATCAGCGAAGGACAGGCCGATTACGCCGCGTCCGTGGCGAAAGCGCTGCAGAATCAAGGGCTTAGGGTCCAACTGGATCTGCACAACGAGAAGATCACGTATAAAATACGGAAGCATTCGTTGCAAAAGCTTCCTTACATCGTTGTCGTGGGCGACAAGGAAAAGGAAGCTGGTGCCGTCGCAGTGCGCGCCCGAGGCAATGTTGACCTCGGTGCCATGTCGGTGGAGGCGTTCTTGCAGAAGGTCGCCGACGACATCCAACACAAACGCTGATCCTGGGTTGAAAAGCGGTTCGTGAGCGCAATCTGCGGCAATCGTCGTCATTCCGGCGACAAACTGTTTGAAGGATCCTGACCATCGCTACTGCATTCCGCGACCGCCGCCACCGCGAGGAACGCCAACACCGCCTGAACCGGGAAATCATGGCCCCGGAAGTCCGCCTGATCGGGCCCGAGAACGAGCCGCTGGGTGTCGTGAGCCTCATGGAGGCGCTGCGCCTGGCCGGTGACCAGGACGTCGATCTGGTGGAAGTCGTCGCGGCGGCCAATCCGCCGGTCTGCCGCCTGATCGAGTACGGAAAGTTCAAGTATCACGAGCAAAAGAAGGCGGCCGAGGCGAAGTCGAAGCAGAAGATCGTCGAAGTCAAGGAAATCAAGTTCCGACCGGGTACCGACGACGGCGACTACAACATCAAGATGCGCAACATCAGGCGTTTTCTTGAAGAAGGCGACAAGTGCAAGATCACCTTGCGCTTCCGCGGTCGTGAGATCACGCACCAAGAACTCGGTCTGGCACTGCTACAGCGCATTCGCGACGAATTGGGCGACACCATCATGGTGGAGCAGTTTCCGAAGCTCGAAGGGCGTCAGATGATCATGATGATCGCTCCGGGCCGCAAGAAGGCCGGGGCTGCCAAGCCGATCAGCGAAACCGCAGCATCGTCGACCGCAGCGGCTTGAAGACCGCCTGCGGATCGAGTCGATCTGATTTCGGGTTTCGAAGGGTTTCTTGCCGGCGATGCCTCAAAGCATCGATGGCGGGGGAAAAAGAAGTGTCTCGGGGCCAACAAGTCTGTGGACGATCCGCAGCGCCTCACGAGCACAAATCAAAGGAGCATTCACATGCCCAAAATGAAGACCAAGAGCAGCGCGAAGAAACGTTTCCGCGTTCGTCCCGGTGGCACCGTCAAGCGCGGTCAAGCCTTCAAGCGTCACATCCTGACCAAGAAGACCACCAAGAACAAGCGCCATCTGCGCGGTGCAGTGACCGTCCACGAAACCAACATGGTTTCGATGGCCGCGATGCTGCCCGGCATGGGCATCTAATTCAGACGAACAAGGAGTAAATACATGCCTCGCGTCAAACGTGGTGTAACGGCTCGCGCCCGCCACAAGAAAGTTCTCAAGCTCGCCAAGGGTTTCCGCGGCCGCCGCGGCAATGTCTTCCGCATCGCCAAACAGGCGGTGATGAAGGCGGGCCAGTACGCCTACCGTGATCGCCGCACCAAGAAGCGCGTGTTCCGTCAACTGTGGATCGCGCGTATCAACGCCGCGTCGCGTGAACTGGGTCTGACGTACAGCCAGTTCGCCAACGGCATCCGCAAGGCCGGCATCGAGATCGACCGCAAGGTCCTCGCCGACATCGCCGTGCACGACAAGGCCGCGTTCGCTGGCATCGTGGAACAGGTCAAGGCCAAGCTGGCGGCTTGATTTTCGCCCGGTGGGTGATTGCTTCCGGGCAATCGACCACGCCCACGGCACGAGGGCTGGCGCTTGAAGAAAGCTCCAGCCCTTTTTTATTTTCCTCTGAAGAATTTTCATGAACGAGCTGGATTCCCTGGTCGAGACCGCGCGTGCCGCCTTCGCCGAGGCGGTGCTGCCCGCAGAGCTGGAGAACGCGAAAGCACGCTTCATCGGCAAGGCCGGTCGCATCACCGAACTGATGAAGGGCATGGCCCAGCTGCCGGTCGAAGAGAAGAAATCCCGCGGCGCGGCGATCAACGTTGCCAAGCAGGCCATCGAAGCGGCGCTGTCCGAACGCCGCCAGCAACTCGCCGACCTCGAACTGGAAGCCCAGTTGCGCGCCGAAGCGCTCGACGTCACCCTGCCGGGCCGCCGCCGCGTGACCGGCGGCCTGCATCCGGTGAGCCGCACGATGGAGCGCATCGAGGCCATCTTCTCCAGCATGGGTTTCGACGTCGCCGACGGCCCGGAGATCGAGAGCGACTGGCACAGCTTCACCTCGTTGAACAACCCGCCCAACCATCCGGCGCGTTCGATGCAGGACACCTTCTACGTCGACCTCAAGGGCGAGGACGGCATCGCCTACAACCTGCGGCCCCACACCAGCCCGATGCAGGTGCGCTACGCCCATCAGCACATCAAGAAGCACGCGGCCGCTTTCGAGGCCGCGGCGCAGGACACCAGCGGCACCGTCAAGGCGCCGGAGATCCGCGTGATCGCCCCGGGCCGGACCTACCGCGTCGACAGCGACGCCACCCACTCGCCCATGTTCCACCAGTGCGAGGGCCTGTGGCTCGGCGAGAACGTGAGCTTCAAGGACCTGAAGGTCGTCTTCACCGACTTCTGCCGCACGTTCTTCGAGAGCGACGACCTGGTGCTGCGCTTCCGTCCGAGCTTCTTCCCGTTCACCGAGCCCAGCGCCGAGATCGACATCCAGTTCCAGAGCGGGCCGCTGGCCGGTCGCTGGCTGGAGGTGGCCGGCTCGGGCCAGGTGCATCCGAACGTGGTGCGCAACATGGGGCTCGATCCCGAGCGCTACATCGGCTTCGCCTTCGGCATGGGCCCGGACCGGCTCACGATGCTGCGCTATGGCGTGAACGACCTGCGCCTGTTCTTCGACGGCGACCTGCGCTTCCTGTCGCAGTTCCAATGACGCGCCGACGTCCGCTCGCGCGCCCCATCGATTCCTGAGAGAACAACGAATGCAATTCCCCGAGTCCTGGTTGCGCGAGTTCTGCAACCCGCCGCTGTCCGGCACCGAACTGGCCGAGACGCTCACCATGGGTGGTTTCGAGGTCGAGGAACGCCGTCCCGTGGCGCCGCCGTTCAGCCGCATCGTCGTCGGCGAGATCAAGGAGGCCGTGCAGCATCCCAACGCCGACCGCCTGCGCGTGTGTCAGGTCGACGTCGGCCAGGGCGCGCTGCTCAACATCGTCTGCGGCGCGCCGAACGCCCGCGTGGGCATCAAGGTGCCCTGCGCGCTGGTGGGCGCCGAACTGCCGCCCGGCGACGACGGCAAGCCTTTCCTCATCAAGCTCGGCAAGCTGCGCGGCGTCGAGAGCCAGGGCATGCTGTGCTCGGCACGCGAACTGAAGCTGAGCGAGGACCACGGTGGCCTGCTCGAACTGGATGCCGATGCACCGCTCGGTGCCGACGTGCGCGACGTGCTCGCGCTCGACGATGCGCTCCTCACGCTCAAGCTCACGCCCAATCTGGCACACGGCCTGAGCGTGTACGGCATCGCGCGCGAGCTGTCGGCGCTGACCGGCGCGGTGTTGAACACGCCCGCCATCCCCGCTGTGGAGTCGACGCTGGCCGACACGCTGCCCGTCAGCGTGGAGGCTCCCGACCTGTGCGGTCGTTTTTCCGGCCGCATCGTGCGCGACGTCGACACCACGGTGAAGACGCCCGCCTGGATGGTCGACCGGCTCGCGCGTTGCGGCCAACGCAGCGTGTCGCCCCTGGTGGACATCTCCAACTACGTGATGTTCGAGTACGGCCAGCCGACGCACATCTTCGACCTGGACAGGATCGACGGCGGCCTTTCGGTGCGCTGGGGCCGCGCGGGCGAGCAACTGAAGCTGCTCAACGGCAGCACCGTGACGCTCGACGAGAAGGTCGGCGTGATCGCCGACGAACGGGAGGTCGAGTCGCTCGCCGGCATCATGGGCGGCGATGCCACGGCCGTGTCCGACACCACCCGCAACATCTATGTCGAGGCCGCCTTCTGGTGGCCCGAAGCGATCCAGGGCCGCTCGCGGCGCTTCAACTTCTCGACCGACGCCGGCCATCGCTTCGAGCGCGGCGTCGATCCGAGTCGCACCGTCGAGATCATCGAGCGCATCACGCGGCTCATCGTCGACATCTGCGGCGGATCGGCCGGTCCGGTCGACGACCGCATCCTGCGGCTGCCCGAAGCCAAGTCCGTCACGCTGCGCGTCGCGCGCGCGGCGCGCGTCATCGGCATGCCGGTCACGCAGGCACAGTGCGTCGACGTGCTGCAGCGGCTCGGCCTGCCGATCGAACAAGGCGACGGCGTCGTCGTCGTCACGCCCGCGCCGCACCGCTTCGACCTGCGGATCGAGGAGGACCTGATCGAGGAGGTCGCGCGGCTGATCGGCTACGACAAGCTGCCCGTCACCGCGCCGCTCGCACCCATCACGGCGCGCGTGCAGCCCGAAGACCGGCGCGGCCGCTTCGCCATCCGCCATCGCGTGGCCGGACTCGGTTATCAGGAGACGATCAATTTCAGCTTCGTGGAAGCGCACTGGGAGCACGAACTCGCGGGCAATCCCGATCCGGTGAAGCTGCTCAATCCGATCGCCAGCCCGATGAGCGTCATGCGCTCGTCCCTCATGGGATCGCTGCTGCAGGTGCTCAAGTTCAACCTCGACCGCAAGGCGCCGGGCGTGCGCGTGTTCGAGATCGGTCGCGTGTTCCTGCGTGATGCGAGCGTCGCGACCACCGACACCACGGTACAGGGCATTCACCAGCCGATGCGCCTGGCCGGTCTGGCGTGGGGCGACGATGCCGAGTCGCGCTGGAACGGCAAGCCGCAGCGCGTCGATTTCCACGACGTCAAGGGCGACGTCGAAGCGTTGCTCGCCCCCCGCGTGGCGACCTTCGAGGCCGTCGAGCATCCGGCGCTGCATCCCGGCCGCTCGGCGCGCGTGACGGTCGACGGCCGTGCCATCGGCGTCATCGGTGAACTGCATCCGCGCTGGCGCCAGAGCTGGGACTTCGCCCAGGCACCGGTGCTGTTCGAACTCGATCTGGATGCGGTCGCCGTGCAGCCCGTGCCGGTGGCCCGGCCGGTGCCCAGGCATCAGGCGGTCGAACGCGACATCGCCGTGATCGTGGGGGAGTCGGTCACCCATCGCGCGCTGCTCGACGCCATCGAGGGCGCGTCCACCCAGGGCCTGCTGCGCGATGCCGTGCTGTTCGACATCTACCGGCCTCAACCCGCGCGCGACGGTGCTTCTTCCGGCACCGCCGGCTTGGCACCGGGGGAAAAGAGCATGGCCGTGCGTCTCGCTTTCCAGTCGGAAAGCGGTACCTTGAACGATGATCAGGTCGAACCGGCCGTGCGTGCCATCGTCGAACGTCTGGCATCGACCCTGGGCGCGCGACAGCGAGGATGAACAAGATCATGGATTTCACGCTCGAAGCCTTGGAAACGCCCGCTTTGACGAAGGCGCATCTGGCCGAACTGCTGTTCGAGCAGATCGGCCTGAACAAGCGCGAATCGAAGGACATGATCGAGGCGTTCTTCGAACTGGTGGCGACCAGTTTGATCGAGGGCACCGACGTCAAGATCTCCGGCTTCGGCAATTTCCAGATCCGCATGAAGGCGCCGCGCCCAGGGCGCAATCCGCGAACAGGCGAGGCCATCCCGATCGGCGAGCGTCGCGTGGCGACGTTCCACGCCAGCGCCAAGCTCAAGGAACAGATCCAGAACGGCGGCGGAACCGACGAGGCTTCCGACACCGGGTCGACCGAAATCGAGGTTTGGCGAGTCGGTGCCGAATAAGTGCTTGGTCGGCTGCAGGCGCGTGGAGTAACCTTCGAGGTTTGGCTCGTACGGCATTGATTTCAATGGAGAAAGCGCTTCCACCGATTCCCGCCAAGCGCTACTTCACCATTGGTGAGGTAGGCGAACTGTGCGGGGTCAAACCGCACGTGCTGCGTTACTGGGAGCAGGAGTTCACGCAACTGCGTCCCATGAAGCGCCGCGGCAACCGGCGTTACTACCAGCACCATGAAGTGCTCATGATCCGGCGCATCCGAGATCTCCTCTACGACCAGGGATTCACCATCAGCGGGGCACGCAACAAGCTCCAGGAACTCGCGCAGTCCGAACGCGAGCGTCGCAGGGCGATGGTGGAGAACGCCACGACAGGCCGTTTCGAGCCGGACGATGGCGACGTCGAGGTCGAGGAAGAAGGCCGTGGCGTGGACGGTGTCGAGACCACGGACATCGATCGCGAAGTCTGGGAGGCCGCGGTGCACGAATCCTTTCCAACGTTTCCTGCGACGCAGGCCACGACGGTCGAGACTGCGACCACGTCGATCGATGGTCATCGCGAGCCGCTGCTGCAGGAGCTGCGACGCGAATTGTTTGAAATTCGCGAACTCCTGGCCTTGGAGCCGGGTTTGCGCCGGCTATAATCGCGGGCTTCGGTGTGTGGCGCAGCCTGGTAGCGCACTTGCATGGGGTGCAAGGGGTCGAAGGTTCGAATCCTTTCACACCGACCAACATGGAAACGGGTCGGCAACTTCAAGTTGCCGACCCGTTTTTCTTTGGCCATGGCAAATTCGGCGGATTGGAAGATTTGAAGAAGCCAGCGATCGAAAGTCCCCGCCATGCGCATGCGAAAAAAAGCTGATCTGCCTCAAAAGAACTGCCTGCGTTGCGGTCTGCCCTTCACTTGGCGCAAGAAGTGGAGCAAGGATTGGGAAGCGGTGAAGTACTGCTCGGAGCGCTGCCGCAACGAACGCAAGAGCGGTTGAAGGTCGTCATGTGCCTCGCGATGCTTCGACCGGGCTTCTCGTTTTTCCTGTCGGTCCGCACCGACGCCGTTTGGGCTTGGCTGCTTGCGCACGCGGTTCCAGCAACTCCTGAAAAAGAGGCCATTCAAGGAGTCGCCCATGACAAACGGTACCCACCTCCCAGTTCCCGATCTTCCGACACCCATCACGACGCCCGACCCCGTCGAAGAAGATCCGTCGCAACTGCCTGTCGAGCCGGAACTCGATCCTTCGAATCCGGCCAAGCCCTTGAGCGTCGCAGGATCACGGGTTTCCAGAACGATCTCGAATCGCATCCGCTCGCTCCATACCGCCACGAGACTTCGATTCGTGGCCAACCGGCAATTCATGCGAGCCGCGACCTTTCGCTGGCCGAACATCAAGGCGTCGGTGCTGCCCACCTAGGAAGCAAATACTCCGCCGGCTTGCGATAAGCTGGCCGGATGAATGATCTAGATTGTGTCGTCGTCGGTGCGGGTGTCGTCGGTTTGGCGGTAGCACGCGCATTGGCATTGCAGGGGCGTGACGTGATGGTGCTCGAAGCGGCATCGTCCATAGGGACCGGCATCAGTTCGCGCAGCAGCGAAGTCATCCATGCAGGGATGTACTACCCGCAGGGCTCGATGAAGGCGAAGTTGTGCGTCGAGGGTCGACGCCTCCTTTACGAGTACGCCGTCGAACGAGGGGTGCCGCATCGGCGCTGCGGCAAGTTGATCGTGGCGACCTCGGAACCACAGAAGGCCTATCTGCAGAAGATCATGGCCAGTGGCGTCGCCAACGGGATTCCGGATCTGACGCTTCTCACGGCCGAGGAAGCCAAGTCCATCGAGCCGCAACTCCAGTGCAGTGCCGCGCTGCATTCGCCGAGCACCGGTATCGTCGACAGCCATGCGCTCATGCTGTCCTATCAAGGTGACATCGAGAACGTGGGCGGCATGGTCGTGTTCAAGACCGGCGTGAGAGGTGGTCGATGCGATTCTCGGGGGATCGAACTGATCCTGGAGGACGACACGGTCGTGCGATGCCGGACGCTGGTGAATTCGGCCGGCCTCGACGCGCCTCTGCTGGCGCGAAGACTGGCCGGGCTGTCCTCCGAATTCGTTCCCACACCTCATTACGCCAAGGGCAGCTACTTCACGCTGGCGGGCAAGGCGCCCTTCGAGCGACTCATCTATCCCGTGCCTGAAGCCGCAGGCCTCGGGGTTCATCTGACGCTCGATCTCGGGGGCCAGGCCCGTTTCGGCCCCGATGTCGAATGGGTGTCCTCGCCCGACGATCTGGTCGTCGATCCGGCGCGCTGTGCCGGCTTCTACGCCGAAGTGCGGCGCTACTGGCCGGGGCTGAAGGACGACAGCCTGGTTCCCGCCTACGCCGGCATGCGACCGAAGATTTCGGGACCCGGTGAGCCTGCCGAGGATTTCCGCATCCAGGGTCCCGCGGTGCACGGCATTCCCGGACTCGTGAACCTGTTCGGCATCGAGTCGCCCGGCCTGACCAGCAGCCTGGCCATCGGCGCGCACGTGGCGCAAATGCTGGAGGCCGCGTGAATCGTCTGTAACATGAAGTGGCATGCCATTTGCGGGCATGCGGGTTACCGGCACTCGGCCGGCATTTCGCGTGAAGGAACGTTTTTCCCATGAGTGCAGCCAACAACCTCGAAGCAGCCTCCAACGCGGTGATCGAGGACATCGCCACCGAAGTCAAGGTCGGGCTCGGCGGCAAGGACCTCGAGGCCAATCCGCAGATCAAGGCGCTGCGCCAGCGTCTGGAGGCCAAGATCACCATCGCACGCGAACTCGCGGCCGAGAAGGCCAAGATCGCGGCGCACAAGGCCAAGGAAGCGGCGAACACGGCCAACGCCTACGCGCACGACGAACCCTGGCAGATCGCCGCCGGCGCGATGGCGGTCGGCGTGTTGGTCGGCCTGTTGATCTCGACGAGACGCTGAGGCATCGACGCGCTGCGACAGGCGAGTCCTTCCCCGTCACATCCGCTTCAGCGCCGCGCTGAGCGCAATGCTCGGGCCGTCTGCGTGACGAGACCGGGTCCGCGGTAGATGAGGCCGGTGTAGATCTGCACCGCGTCCGCACCGGCGTCGATCTTGGCCTGGGCATGGACCGCATCGAGGATGCCGCCGACACCGATGATCGGATAGCCCGGACCCAGCGCGCCGCGCAGTTGCGCGACGACCCGATCGCTGGCTTCGCGCACCGGCGCACCCGACAGTCCTCCCGTTTCGGCCGCATGGGGCAGACCCTGGACCGCGTCGCGCGACAGCGTGGTGTTCGTCGCGACGACACCGTCCACGCCATGGCGCCGGAGGGCGGCGGCGATGACTTCGACCTGTGCGGACACCAGATCCGGGGCGATCTTCAGGAAGATCGGCACCCGCCGGCCCTGCGACTGCGCGAGCCGCCCGCGGCGTTCCATCAGGGCCTGCAGCAAGCCATCGAGCGCCTCGTCGCTCTGGAGCGAACGCAGGTTGGCGGTGTTCGGACTGGAGATGTTCACCGTCACGTAGTCGGCATGCGGATAGACGCCTTCCAGGCAGGTCAGATAGTCGTCCGTGGCGCGTTCGATCGGCGTCGCCGCGTTCTTGCCGATGTTCAGGCCGAGCAGCATCGCCGGCATGTGCTCGGGCCGACCGCGTTGCCGGTGGAAACGCGAGCGCCGCACGTTGGCGACGAAGGCGTCGAGCCCGTCGTTGTTGAAGCCCAACCGGTTGATCAGTGCCTGGCGTTCCGGCAGCCGGAACATGCGCGGCTTCGGATTGCCCGGCTGCGCCTTCGGCGTCACGGTACCGACCTCCACGAAACCGAAGCCCATCGCGGCGAAGGCATCGATGCAGCGCGCGTTCTTGTCGAGCCCGGCGGCGAGGCCCACCCGGTTGGGGAAGGTCAGACCGGCCAGCGTGACCGGGTCCTCGACCCGCCGCGTCCGGTAGAGGCGGTCGAGTGGGGTGTTCTGGCTGCGCTCCAGGGCACCGAGAGTGACTTCGTGGGCATGCTCGGGATCGAGCCCGAAGAGGACGGGTCGGGCGAGTCCATAGAGGGACGAGGTCAGCGGCATCGGATAATTCCCGGCTTCGATTGTTCGGAACAACCCAGGATTCTCCCCGATGACCACACCCCGCTTCACCCAGGACGAACTCAAGTCGCAGGTCGGCCGCGCCGCGCTCGACCATGTCGTGAGGGGTGCCATCGTCGGGGTGGGCACCGGCTCCACGGTCAACAAGTTCATCGAGGCGCTGGCCGACATCAAGGACGACATCGAGGGCGCGGTGTCGAGTTCGCTGGCTTCGACCGAGCGCCTGCGCGCGCTCGGCATCCGGGTGTTCGACAGCAACGAGGTCGACGAACTGGCCGTCTACATCGATGGCGCCGACGAGATCGACGGCCACGGCTTCATGGTCAAGGGCGGTGGCGCCGCGCTCACGCGCGAGAAGATCGTGGCGGCGCAGTCGCGCCGCTTCGTCTGCATCGCCGATGCGTCCAAGCGCGTCGACGTGCTCGGCACGTTCCCGCTGCCGGTCGAGGTGATCCCGATGGCGGCGCGCCGCGTCATGCGACAGTTCGAGCGCCTGGGCGGCATCGCCCAGGTGCGCGAGAGGGACGGCGTGGCCCTGGTGACCGACAACGGCCAGCACATCGTCGACGTGACCGGGCTGAGGATCACCGACCCGCTCGGTTTCGAGACCGAGGTCAGCCAGTGGCCGGGCGTCGTGACCGTCGGCGTGTTCGCCCACCAGCGCGCCCACGTGTGCCTGCTGGCCACGCCGGACGGCGTCCGGACCCTGCGTTTCGACGGAACGACCGACTGATCAGAACTGGATGCCCGCCGGGTTCTGCGGTGTCGGGCCGCGCGGCACGGGCGTGGCGGGCGCAGGCGGGCCGGCCGCCGGCACCGCATCGCGACCGCTCGCCGTCGTCGATTCGGCGGGCGTGATCGCCACCAACGGCTGTGCCGCCGGACGGCGATAACCGGCGGGCAGTGCAATGCTCTTCGGATAGCCGGCCGCGTCGAGGTATTGCGACCACTCGGTGTCCGCGAAACCCTTGAGCTGTTGCGTGCCGATCGACAGCAGCGGCAGGGCGTCCTGCCCGCTCAGACGCCTCAACGCATCGCTGTCGGCATTCGTCCGGACCTGGCGCTCGTCGAACGGAATGCCGCGCGCGGCGAGCAGGGCGCGGCCCGCGTCGCAGGGCTCGCAGTCGTCGCGCGTGTAGATCGTGACCGGGTAGCGCTGCACGACCTGGCGCAGTTCGTAGGGCAGCCCGGCGCCGCCGCCATCGAGCACCGATGCGCCCGCTGGTGCCACCGGCTGGGCATTGGCCGCCGGCGGCTGGTCCGAGAACACGACCTGGCCGTTGCGGTCGAGATGGCGGTAGATGGGCTGGGCCGCGACGACGGCGGGTCCGGCCATCGCCAGCAAGGTGGCAGCGCCGGCGAGCATCCGGGCGAGTGAGGCGGCGGGCATCATGAGAGGAACGTCTTTCGTGATGTGGGGACCGCCCGAGTATGTCAGGCGGTCTCCGTCCGCTGCGGCGTGCAGATGAAAGCCTCGCCCAGGGGCGGCCTGCGGATCAGGCCGGCTGCGGCTCGGCCATGCCCTGGTGGCGCAGCAGGGCGTCGAGCTGCGGTTCGCGGCCGCGGAAGGCCTTGAACGACTCCATCGCGCTGCGGCTGCCGCCGGCCTCGAGGATCGCCTGGCGGTACCTGCGCCCGGTCTCGACGCTGGGCAGGCCGTCGTCGCCCACCGTTTCCTCGAAGGCCGCGTAGGCGTCAGCGCTCAGCACCTCGGCCCACTTGTAGCTGTAGTAACCGGCCGCGTAGCCGCCCGAGAAGATGTGGCTGAAGGTGTTGGGCGTGCGGCTGAAGGACGGCGAGGGCATCACGGCGACCTCGCGGCGCACGTCGGCGAGCAGTCCCAGCACGCCGCCGTCCGGCGCGCTCGCGGCCTGGTACTCGGTGTGCAGCAGCATGTCGAAGAGCGACAACTCGATCTGGCGCAAGGTCTGCAGGCCGCTCTGGAAGTTCTTGGCCGCCGTCATTTTGTCGAACAGCGCGCGCGGCAGCGGCTCGCCGCTGTCGACGTGCCCGGTCATGTGGCGCAGCACGTCCCACTCCCAGCAGAAGTTCTCCATGAACTGACTGGGCAGTTCGACCGCGTCCCATTCGACGCCGCTGATGCCCGAGACGTCGCGCTCGTTCACGCGGGTGAGCATGTGGTGCAGGCCGTGGCCGAACTCGTGGAACAGCGTGGTCACGTCGTCGTGCGTGAGCAGTGGCGGCTTCCCGCCGACGCCCTCGGCGAAATTGCACACGAGATGCGCGACGGGGGTCTGCAGCGCCCCGGTGTCGGGGCGGACCCAGCGTCCACGCACGTCGTCCATCCAGGCGCCGCCGCGCTTGCCCTGGCGCGCGGACGGGTCGAGGTAGAACTGGCCGACGAGTTCGCCAGCGCGCTCGATGCGGTAGAACTCGACCGTCGGATGCCAGACCGGCGCGCTGTCGCGGCGGATCGCCACCTCAAACAAGGTCTCGACGATCTTGAACAGGCCGCCCATGACCTTCGGTGCCGGGAAATACGGCTTCACTTCCTGCTCGCTGTAGGCGTAGCGCGCCTCCTTGAGCTTCTCGCCGACGTAGCTCCAATCCCAGGGCTGCGGATCGTCGAGGCCGAGCTGCGAGGAGGCGAAGGAGCGCAGGTCGACGAGATCGCGTTCGCCGTAGGGCCGCGCTTTGACGGCCAGGTCGCGCAGGAACTTCACGACCTGCTCGGGCGAATCGGCCATCTTGGGCACGACCGAGAGTTCGCCGAAGTTTCGGTAGCCCAGGAGCCGGGCTTCTTCCTCGCGCAGCGCCAGGATCTCGGCGATGAGTGCCGTGTTGTCGAAGGCCGGATCGCCCAGGTCGCTGGCGCGGGTGCCGAAGGCACGGTAGAGGTGCTCGCGCAGGTCGCTGCGCTTGGCGAACTGCATCACCGGCAGGTAGCACGGCATCTTCAGCGTGAGCTTGTAGCCGGCCTTGCCTTCGGCCTCGGCGGCGGCGCGGGCGGCGTTGACCACGTCCTCGGGCAGGCCCTCGAGCTCGCTCGCGTCGGCGTAGTAGGCGAAGGCGTCGGTGGCGTCGAGCGCGTTCTCGCTGAACTTCTGGCCCAGTTCGGCCTGGCGCTCCTGGATCGCGGCGAAGCGCTCCTTGGCCGCGCCCTGCAGGTCGGCGCCACCGAGCACGAAGTTGCGCACCGCGTTGCGGTGCGCCTGGCGCTGCTCGGCGTTCAGGGTGGCGGGATCGATGGCCTTGTACTTGGCGAACAGCCGCTCGTCGGAGCCCAGGCGCGTCCAGAACGCGGTGACGCGGGGCATCGCCTCGTTGTAGGCGGCGCGCAGCTCGGGCGTGTCGGCCACGGCGTTCAGGTGCCCGACGGCGCTCCAGGCACGGCCGAAGCGTTCGGAGGCGACGTCCAGCACCTTCGAGATGGCGAGCCAGTCGGTCGGGAATTCCGGTGCGGTCACGGTCTGCAGCGCGGCCTCGGATTCGGTGAGGAGGGCGTCGACGGCGGGTGCGACGTGCTCGGGCCGGATGCGGTCGAACAGCGGCAGGTCGGTGAAGTCGAGGAGCGGATTGGACGTGGTGTTCATGGAGTTCATCTGGCGCCGCGTGGCGGCAAGTTCAAGTCGGGGTGGCCGCGCGTTCGGCCGCTTCCAGCGTGTTGACCAGCAGCATCGTGATGGTCATGGGGCCGACGCCGCCGGGCACCGGCGTGATCCAGCCGGCGACCTCGCGCACGCCGGCGAAGTCGACGTCGCCGCAGAGCTTGCCTTCGTCGTTGCGGTTCATGCCGACGTCGATGACGACGGCGCCGGGCTTGACCATGTCGGCGGTCAGCACGTTGCGCTTGCCGACGGCGGCGACGACGACGTCGGCCTGGCGCGTGAAGGCGCCGAGGTCGGCGGTGGCGCTGTGGCAGACGGTGACGGTGGCGTGCTTGGCCAGCAGCATCAGCGCCATCGGCTTGCCCACGATGTTGCTGCGGCCGATGACCACCGCGTGCTTGCCGCGCAGGTCGCAGCCAATCGATTCGAGCATCTTCATGCAGCCGTAGGGCGTGCAGGGCCAGAAGCCGCTCGCGCCGGTCATCAATGCGCCGGCGCTCGCGACGTGGAAGCCGTCGACGTCCTTGTGCGGCGCGATCGCCTCGATCACCTTCTGGGCGTCGATGTGCGCCGGCAGGGGCAGCTGGACGAGGATGCCGTGGATGGCCGGGTCGGCGTTGAGGGCGTCGACGCGCGCGAGCAGTTCGGCCTCGCCGAGGTCGGCGGGGTACTTCTCCAGCACCGAATGCAGGCCGTTGTCCTCGCAGGCCTTGACCTTGTTGCGCACGTAGACCTGGCTGGCGGGGCTGTCGCCGACCAGGACCACCGCCAGGCCGGGGGTCGTGCCGCGTGCTTTCAGGGCCGCGGCGCGCCGGGCCACGTCGGCGCGCAGGGTGTGCGAGAGGGCATTGCCGTCGATGAGTTGGGCTGTCATGGGAGGATTCGATTTTCCAAGTGGAAACGCCCGCTTGCGCAGGCGTTCCGAGCGGTTGTCGCTATGCGTGCGATAGCGGGGTCGGGGGGAGTCAGGGGGTCTTGGCCGTCGGCTGGACCTGGCCGAGCGCGATCTTGAGCAGGTCGGCGACGGTGTTGGCATTGAGCTTTTCCATGATGTTGGCGCGGTGCGCCTCCACCGTCTTGATGCTGATGCCGAGGTCGTCGGCGATCTGCTTGTTCAGGCGGCCGGCGACGATGCGCTCGAGCACCTGGGCCTCGCGGCCGGTGAGTTTGGACAGCAGCGCGTCGCGGCTGGCGGACTGCTGGTGCTGCGCGAAGGCGTCGCGCGCGTGTTCGAGCATGCGCTCGACCAGCGTCACGAGCTGGTCCTCGTTGAAGGGCTTCTGGATGAAGTCCATCGCGCCCTTCTTCATCGAGTCGACCGCCATCGGCACGTCGCCGTGACCGGTGATGACGACGATCGGCAGCGGCGAGCGGCGCTCGATCAAACGGTCCTGGAGTTCGATGCCCGACATGCCGCCCATGCGGATGTCGACGATCAGGCAGGCGACTTCGCGCGGGTCGTAGCGGGAGAGAAAGGATTCGGCGGAATCGAAGCAGCGGACCCGGTAGTCCTTGCCTTCGAGCAGCCACTGGAGCGAATCGCGCACCGCTTCGTCATCGTCGACGACGTAGACCGTGCCCTTCTTCGGAATCAAGCTCATGCGGGTACCTTCGCCTCGTCGTTTGCTATGGAATTCGTAGCGTCCGACACCGGAATCCAGAAGGAGAAACGGCATCCGACCACATCCGATCCATTGTAGATGTTCTCCGCCTGCATCCGTCCGCGGTGGGATTCGACGATGGTGCGGCAGAGGTTCAGGCCGATGCCCATGCCTTCGGGCTTGGTGGAGAAGAACGCCTCGTAGAGCCGGTCCATGACCTCGGGCGCCAGGCCGCGGCCGGTGTCCTGCACCGAGAACTCGACCGCCGCCTGGGCCTCGATGGTCTTGGGCAGCACGCGCAGCTCGACGCTGCGCCGCGCCAGCGGCCGCCTGGCGTTGTCGATCGACTCGGCCGCGTTCTTCAGCAGGTTGACCAGCACCTGCTCGATCAGGATCGGATCGACCCGCACGATGGGCAGGCGTGCCGCGACGTAGTGGTTGAGCCGCACGTTGTGGCGGCGCAGCTCGATGCCGGCGAGTTCGACCGCCTCGCTCACCATCGTCGCCACGTCCGACGGCGTGCGGTTGGGTTCGCTGCGTTTCACGAACGAGCGGATGCGCTGGATGATCTGGCCGGCCCGCTGCGCCTGCTTGGAGGTCTTGTCGAGCGCGGCGAGGAGGGCGTCGGTGTCGATCTGCTGGTTGCGGATGCGCGACATCATCCCGTTGCAGTAGTTGGTGATGGCGGTGAGCGGCTGGTTGAGCTCGTGCGCGACGCTGGAGGCCATCTCGCCCATCGTGATGAGCCGGCTCGACGCATGCGCGCGGTCGGCCTGCGCCGCGGCCAGTTCCTCGGCGTCGCGCCGGGGGGTGATGTCGGTGGCGATGACGAGCTGCGCCAGGCGGCCGTCGACCCAGGTCAGGTAGCGCGAGCGCACCTCCAGCCACTTGCCCAGTTGCGGCACGAAGATCTCGTTGTTGGCCGGCTGGGCGGCGGTCAGCGTGTCGATGGGCAGGCCGGCGAACGGATCGACGTCGTCGAGCGCGTCGTCGTGCGCGGCCGAGGCCGGCACGCCCGCCTGGGCGACCATGCCCAGGTGGCCGATGGTGTCGGAGCCGAACCAGAGCCGGTAGAGCTTGTTGGCGAACAGCAGCTCCTCGCTGCCGATGGGCGCCACCGACACCGCCGCGTCGAGCGCTTCCAGCACGGTCGTGAAGCGCTCGTAGGAGGCCGACAGCTGCTCGCGGATGCGGGTCGGCTCGGTGATGTCGGTCATCGAGGTCATCCAGCCGGCCTGGTGGCCGCGCGCGTCGATGAGCGGCGAGACGTAGAGCCGGGCGTTGAAGACCGTGCCGTTCTTGCGTCGCACCCGCACCTGGAAGCCGCCGGGCAGGGCGCGGCCGTGGATCTCTTCTTCCAGCCGCTCGTTCATGACCTCGCGCTCGGACTCCAGCCAGTAGGGGAAGGGCGGCTTCTTGCCCACGAGGTCGGCCTCGCTCCAGCCGGTCATGGCGCAGAAGGCGGCGTTCACGTAGGTGATGCGGCCTTCGAGGTCGAGCACGCGCATGCCCGTGAGCATGGAGTTCTCCATCGCGCGGCGGAAGTTGGTCTCGGCCACCAGTGCCTGCTGCGTCTGCAGCCGCCGCCGGGTGTGGCGCCAGGTGCCGATGAGCATCCAGGCCGTGAGCACGCTCAGTGCGCCCACCAGCCAGAAGAGCCCGTTGCCCACCAGCCCGGGCGAGGTGCGGTAGGCCTGCGCACGCAGAATCAGACCGTTGCCCACCGGCGAGACCGGCACTTCGTATTCGTTGGTGCGCTCGGCCCAGGGCAGCATGCGCGCGCCGCTCTCGCGCGGGTTGACCGTGTTGCCCGCCAGCAGGCCGCCCTTGCCGTCGAGCAGCGCTACGGCGTAGCGCGCGGCCACCTCGGGCGGCACGCCGTAGCGCAGCAGGCTGTCGATGGAGAACTCGCCGAGCACGACGCCCGCGAACAATCCTTGCTCGTACAGCGGGATGTGCAGCTGCAGCATGGGATTGGGATCGTCGCCCTTCATCGGTTGCGAATAGACCGGCTGACTGAGTTCGCGGGCCAGGGCGTAGTTGCTTTCGATCTCGCCCGGACGCAGCACGTCGTCGACCGGGTGCTGCTGCGCCGGATGCACGCTCGGCGCGGCATGGCTGGCCTTGAAGCGGCGGCGGTCGTCGATCCAGCTGAGGGCCTGCAGTTCGGGGTACTGGCTGATCAGCGATTCGGCCCGGCTGGTGAACTCGGGACCGTCGATCTCGCGGTTGGAGGCGTCGCGTGCCAGGCGCATGAGCTGTTCCTGGCGCTCCAGCAGCCGCAGTCGCAGGCGCTGCTGGGCGTATTCGACATCGCGCTTGACCGACTCCTGCTCGCGCTCGACCTCCTCTGCCCGCAGGTACCAGAACGCGCAGACGATGGCCGCCAGGAACAGCACCACCGCGGCCAACGGCGCCAGCATCGCCACGGCGTCCTGCAGCATCGGCGTCTGCCGGCGCCACCAGCGGCGCCACCACGACAGGGGCGACGCCTTCGCGGCACTTCGTGCGGCGGCGAGCGGGTTGAAGTGAGGCATTCGATCGAGTGTAGGGGAAGCCCCTAATGTGGCGGTCACGACGCCTTCGGAAAAACCGTTCAGACTGGCAGGCGCCTGTTTCGCCCAGGTCGCTGGCCATCGGATCAATCGACTAAATTTCACATGAAGAAAACATAAAACACCATTTGAAATTCGACTGGTTATGTGAGACATTTCCGCCTAATTTTTCAAGCCACGCCCCCAACAGGAGACAAGCATGTCGGCAATCCCCGAGAACACCCACGGCTCGGCCGCGAACGACGCGGATGCGCAAGAGACCCGTGAATGGACCGACGCGCTGTCCGCGGTCATCCAGAGCGAAGGCCCCGAGCGGGCGCACTTCCTGCTCGAACAGCTGCTCGAGCACGCGCGCCAGAACAGCATCGACAAGCCGTTCTCGGCCAATACGGCTTACATCAACACCCTGGAGCCCGACCAGGAAGAACGCTCGCCGGGCAACCTGGAGATCGAGGAGCGCCTGCGTTCCTACATGCGCTGGAACGCGATGGCGATGGTGGTCAAGGCCAACCGCCTGCACCCGCCCGAAGGTGGCGATCTCGGCGGCCACATCGGCTCCTTCGCCTCGCTGGCGAGCATGTTCGGCGCCGGCTTCAACCATTTCTGGCACGCCGAGAGCGAGAACCACGGCGGCGACTGCCTCTACATCCAGGGCCACGTATCCCCGGGCATCTACGCCCGCGCCTACCTCGAAGGCCGCCTGACTGAGGAGCAGCTGCTCAACTTCCGCCAGGAAGTCGACGGCAAGGGCCTGTCGAGCTACCCTCATCCGAAGCTGATGCCCGAGTTCTGGCAGTTCCCGACCGTCTCGATGGGCCTGGGCCCGCTGATGGCGATCTATCAGGCGCGCTTTCTGAAGTACCTGCACGCCCGCGGCATCGCCAACACCGAGAACCGCAAGGTCTGGGTCTTCTGCGGCGACGGCGAAATGGACGAGGTCGAGTCGCTCGGTGCCATCGGTCTGGCCGCGCGCGAGAAGCTCGACAACCTGGTGTTCGTCATCAACTGCAACCTGCAGCGCCTCGACGGCCCGGTGCGCGGCAACGGCAAGATCATCCAGGAGCTCGAAGGCGAGTTCCGCGGTGCCGGCTGGAACGTCCTCAAGCTGATCTGGGGTTCCGGCTGGGACCCGCTGCTCGCCCGCGACAAGGAAGGCGCGCTGCGCAAGCTGATGATGGAGACGAACGACGGCGACTACCAGTCGTTCAAGGCCAACGACGGCGCCTACGTGCGCAAGAACTTCTTCGGCCGCGATCCGCGCACCCTGGAGATGGTCGCCAAGATGAGCGACGACGACATCTGGGCGCTGCGCCGCGGCGGCCACGACGCGCAGAAGGTCTATGCGGCCTTCGACGCCGCGGTCAAGCACAAGGGTCAGCCGACCGTGCTGCTGGTCAAGACCGTCAAGGGCTTCGGCATGGGCAAGATCGGCGAGGGCAAGAACAACGTCCACCAGACCAAGAAACTGGCCGACGAGGACATCAAGACCTTCCGCGACCGCTTCAACATCCCGATCCCGGACAGCCAGCTCGCCGACATCCCGTTCTACAAGCCGGCCGACGACACCCCGGAGATGAAGTACCTGCACGAACGCCGCAAGGCGCTCGGCGGCTACCTGCCGCACCGTCGCGTGAAGGCCGACGAGAGCTTCACCGTGCCGGCGCTGGAGACCTTCAAGTCGGTGCTGGAGCCGACCGCCGAGGGCCGCGAGATCTCCACCACGCAGGCCTACGTGCGCTTCCTCACGCAGCTGCTGCGCGACCAGGCGCTGGGCCCGCGCGTCGTGCCGATCCTGGTCGACGAGGCCCGCACCTTCGGCATGGAGGGGTTGTTCCGCCAGATCGGCATCTACAACCCCGCCGGCCAGCAGTACACCCCGGTCGACAAGGACCAGGTCATGTACTACAAGGAGGACAAGGCCGGCCAGATCCTGCAGGAAGGCATCAACGAGGCCGGCGGCATGTCCAGCTGGATCGCCGCGGCGACGTCGTACTCGACGAACAACCGCATCATGGTGCCGTTCTACGTGTATTACTCGATGTTCGGCTTCCAGCGCATCGGCGACCTGGCCTGGGCGGCCGGCGACATGCAGGCACGCGGCTTCCTGCTCGGCGGCACTTCGGGGCGCACCACGCTCAACGGCGAAGGACTGCAGCACGAGGACGGCCACAGCCACATCCTGGCCAACACCATCCCCAACTGCGTGAGCTACGACCCGACCTTCGCGCACGAGGTCGGCGTGATCCTGCACCACGGCCTGAAGCGCATGGTGGAGAAGCAGGACAACGTCTACTACTACCTGACGCTGCTCAACGAGAACTACGCCATGCCCGGCCTGCAGCCCGGCACCGAGGAACAGATCATCAAGGGCATGTACCTGTGCCGCCAGGCCCCGGTGGTCAAGCCGGCCAAGGGCGCCAAGGCGGCGCCGACCGTGCAGCTGCTGGGCAGTGGCACCATCCTGCGCGAGAGCTTCTTCGCCCAGGAACTGCTGGAGAAGGACTGGGGCGTGAGCGCGGCGGTGTGGAGCTGCACCAGCTTCAACGAACTCACCCGCGACGGCCAGGACGCCGACCGCTGGAATTTGCTGCACCCGACCAGCGAGGCGCGCGTGTCCTTCGTGGGCCAGCAGCTCGCCGCCAGCGAAGGCCCGGTGGTGGCCTCGACCGACTACATGAAGGCCTACGCCGAGCAGATCCGCCCCTACATCCCCAAGGGCCGCACCTACAAGGTCCTGGGCACCGACGGTTTCGGCCGCAGCGACTTCCGCAGCAAGCTGCGCGAACACTTCGAGATCAATCGCCACTTCATCGTCGTCTCCGCGCTCAAGGCGCTGGCCGAGGACGGCGTGCTGCCGGCATCGAAGGTCGCCGAAGCGATCGCCAAGTACGGCATCAACGCCGAAAAGGCCAACCCGCTCTACGCCTGACAGCAAGCGCAACCCACAACCGACGCGCCCCACGGGCGGGAGACAACAGACATGGCAGCAGTGGAAGTCAAGGTGCCGGACATCGGCGATTTCGATGAAGTCGCGGTGATCGAGGTGCTGGTTAAGGTGGGCGACACGGTCAAGGCCGAACAGTCGCTCATCACGGTGGAATCGGACAAGGCCTCGATGGAGATCCCATCGTCGACGGCCGGCGTCGTCAAGGAGATCAAGGTCGCGGTCGGCGGCAAGGTCAAGGAAGGCTCGGTCGTGCTGATCGTGGAGGCCGAGGGCGCCGCAGGCGCAGCGCCCGCGCCCGCATCCGCGCCGGCTGCCGCCGCGCCGGCGCCCGCTGCGGCTCCGGCCGCAGCGGCCCCTTCCCCGGCGCCTGCGGCGGCCCCTGCCGCCGCGGCCGGTCCGATCGAGATCAAGGTGCCCGACATCGGCGACTTCAAGGACGTCGCGGTGATCGAGGTGCTGGTGAAGGTCGGCGACACGGTCAAGGCCGAGCAATCGCTCATCACGGTCGAATCCGACAAGGCCTCGATGGAGATCCCGTCGTCGCATGCCGGCGTGCTCAAGGAACTCAAGGTCAAGGTCGGCGACACCGTGAACATCGGCGATCTGATCGCCATGCTCGAAGGCGCGGGCGGCGGCGCGGCCCCGGCCGCCGCGCCGGCCCCTGCGGCATCGGCCCCGGCGCCCGTGGCCGCCGCGCCGGCACCGGCCGCCGCTGCCGCGGCACCGGCGTCGTCGACGGCATCGGCCCCGGCACCCGCCGCGCACAACCCGACGGTCGCGCCCTCGGGCAGCCTGCCGCATGCCTCGCCGTCGGTGCGCAAGTTCGCCCGCGAACTCGGCGTGCCGCTCGAGGAGGTCAAGGGCACCGGTCCCAAGGGCCGCATCACGCAGGAAGACATCCAGGGCTTCACCCGCTCGGTGATGAGCGGCCAGACGACGACCAAGGCTGCCGCGGCGTCCGCCAAGCCGGCGGCATCCGGTGGTGGCGACGGTGCCGGCCTGGGCCTGATCCCCTGGCCGAAGGTCGATTTCGCGAAGTTCGGCGCGGTCGAGCGCAAGGACCTCTCGCGCATCAAGAAGATCAGCGGCGCGAACCTGCACCGCAACTGGGTGATGATCCCGCACGTCACCAACAACGACGAGGCCGACATCACCGAACTGGAAGCCTTCCGCGTCTCCACCAACAAGGAGAACGAGAAGTCGGGCGTGAAGGTCACGATGCTGGCCTTCGTGATCAAGGCCATGGTCTCGGCGCTGCGCAAGTTCCCCGAGTTCAACACCAGCCTCGACGGCGACCAGCTGGTCTACAAGCAGTACTTCAACATCGGCTTCGCCGCCGACACGCCCAACGGGCTGGTCGTGCCGGTGCTCAAGGACGCCGACAAGAAGGGCGTCATGCAGATCAGCCAGGAGATGGGCGAGCTCGCCAAGAAGGCGCGCGACGGCAAGCTCGGCGCCGCCGACATGCAGGGCGGATCGATCTCGATCAGCTCGCTCGGCGGCATCGGCGGCACGCACTTCACGCCCATCATCAATGCGCCCGAAGTGGCGATCCTGGGCCTGTCCAAGGGCGCCATGAAGCCGGTGTGGGACGGCAAGCAGTTCGTCCCGCGCCTGATGCTGCCGCTGTCGCTGTCGTTCGATCACCGGGTCATCGACGGCGCACTGGCCGCGCGCTTCAACGCCTACCTGGGCCAGGTGCTCGCCGACTTCCGTCGTGTGCTGCTCTAAGAGAACCAAGGAAACGACGAGATGAGCGAACAACAGATCAAGGTGCCGGACATCGGCGATTTCGACGAAGTCGCGGTGATCGAGGTGCTGGTGAAGGTGGGCGACACGGTCAAGGCCGAGCAGTCGCTGATCACGGTGGAGTCGGACAAGGCCTCGATGGAGATCCCGTCGTCGGCCGCGGGCGTGGTGAAGTCGCTGTCGGTGAAGGTCGGCGACAAGGTCAAGGAAGGCTCGGTCGTGCTGGTGCTGGAGGGTGCCGGCGAGGCGGGCGCCGCCGCGCCGGCGCCCGCACCGGCCGCGTCCGACGATGCCGCTTCCAAGCCTGCCACCGTCGGCGAGAGCCAAGCACCGGCGCCCGCGCCGGCCGCCGCGGCCCAGACCCAGGCGCCGGCCGCGCCCAAGCCTGCTGGCTCGTACGGCGGGCCGGTCGACGTCGAGTGCGACGTGCTGGTGCTCGGCGCCGGACCCGGCGGCTACTCGGCCGCCTTCCGCGCCGCCGACCTCGGCCTGAAGGTCGTGATGGTCGAGCGCTACGCCACCCTCGGCGGCGTCTGCCTGAACGTCGGCTGCATTCCTTCGAAGGCGCTGCTGCACGTGGCCGCCGTGATGGACGAGGTCAAGCACTTCGCCGACATCGGCGTGGACTTCGGCGAACCGGTCATCGACCGCGCCAAGCTGCGCGGCCGCAAGGAGCAGGTCGTCGGCAAGCTGACCGGCGGTCTGGCGGCGATGGCCAAGATGCGCAAGGTGACGGTGGTGCGCGGCGTCGGCGAGTTCGTCGACCCCTATCACGTCACCGTGCAGGAGACCTCGGGCGGCGGACGCGACACCACCGGCAAGGCGCAGACCGTCAAGTTCCGCCACTGCATCATCGCGGCGGGCTCGCAGGCCGTGCACCTGCCGTTCATGCCCAAGGACCCGCGCGTGGTCGACTCGACCGGCGCCCTGGCGCTGGCCGTGGAGCCCAAGCGCATGCTGATCCTGGGCGGCGGCATCATCGGCCTGGAGATGGGCTCGGTGTACTCGTCGCTCGGCGCACGGCTGGACGTGGTCGAGATGCTCGACGGCCTGATGCAGGGCGCCGACCGCGACCTGGTGAAGGTCTGGCAGAAGATGAACGCGCCGCGCTTCGACAACATCATGCTCAAGACCAAGACGGTCGGCGCCGAGGCGACGCCCGAGGGCATCAAGGTCACGTTCGAGGGCGAGAACGCGCCCAAGGAACCGCAGGTGTACGACCTGGTGCTGCAGGCCGTCGGCCGCAGCCCCAACGGCAAGAAGATCGGTGCCGAGAAGGCCGGCGTCGCGGTGAGCGATCGCGGCTTCATCCCGGTCGACGTCCAGATGCGCACCAACGTCGGCCACATCTTCGCCATCGGCGACATCGTCGGCCAGCCGATGCTGGCGCACAAGGCGGTGCACGAGGCGCACGTGGCGGCCGAGGTGATCGCCGGCGAGCAGCAGGGCAACAAGGAACTGGCGAGCGCGGCCTTCAACGCCCGCGTGATCCCGAGCGTGGCCTACACCGATCCGGAGGTGGCCTGGGTCGGCCTGACCGAGGACCAGGCCAAGGCCGAGGGCATCAAGGTGACCAAGGGCCTGTTCCCTTGGACCGCCTCGGGCCGGGCCATCGCCAACGGGCGCGACGAGGGCTTCACCAAGCTGCTGTTCGACGAGAGCCACCGCATCGTCGGCGGCGGCATCGTGGGCACGCACGCCGGCGACATGATCGGCGAGGTGGCGCTGGCCATCGAGATGGGCGCGGACGCCATCGACATCGGCAAGACCATCCACCCACACCCGACGCTCGGCGAGAGCATCGGCATGGCGGCCGAAGTCGCGCACGGCAGCTGCACCGACCTGCCACCCGTCAAGAAGAAGTGAGCGGCCGGACCGCCGGCACCGCCGACGTGTCCCTGAAAGCAAAAAACCCGCCGAGGCGGGTTTTTTGTCGTGTGGACAAGCGATGCCTCAGAGAGGTCTTGCCCGTGTAGCGTCGACGCTGAAAGACATTTCGGCAGCGGGAGAAACCGTCTCGGCGACCGCTCACTCGCCGCCCGCCGACGACGCGTCGCGGTCCGCGATCGACTTGTCGTCGGCCGATGCCTGGACACGCCGCGCGCCGTCGAAGCGTCGCTGCCAGTAGTTGCCTTCGAAGTTCTCGACCCGCACCGTCGCGCCCGGCTTGGGCGCGTGGATGAACTTGCCGTCGCCGATGTAGATCCCGACGTGGCTGAAGGCACGGCGCATGGTGTTGAAGAACACCAGGTCACCCGGCTTGAGGTCGGTGCGATCGATCTTCTCGGTCGCGGCGGCCTGTTCCTCGGCCCGACGCGGCAGCAGGTGGCCGATGGTCTGCGTGTAGATGGCGCGGACGAAGCCGCTGCAGTCGAAACCGGTCTCTGCACTGTTGCCGCCGCGACGGTAGGGCACGCCGAGGAAGCCGAAGGCGGTGTCGACCAGGTCGGACGTGCGGTCGACGACGGTCTGGCGAACCTGCTGCAGGTGGCTGATCAGGCCGCGCTCGAACAGCATCCGGTCCATGGCTTCCGACCGGTCCTGGGGGGGCGATGCATGAGCGGTCGAAGCCAGGACGAGGGCGGCAAGTAGGACGGTAAAACGCATGCCGCGTAGGATATTGACGACGACAGTGAGTGTCAACCTCGAATCGACATCAATTACCTGGGGTAAGTTGTTGTTTCAATTGATTTTTTAAATTTTTAAGAAATTAGTTTATCAATAGAAGATCAGCAAAAAGTAAGCTGTCAATTAAAGCGTATGACAAAAGTTTATAAGATTTCGTGAACTTGTCATCGTTTGGGTTGGAAATCGAAGCCAACTTCTGGAGGTCATCGATGCCGTTGTCATCTGGAATTCTGGGTCGCCGTCCGGGTGGAACCGTGCTCGCCATCGCGATGACGGCAGCCGTCGTGCCGGCGACGGCCCAGGTCCGCGCCGAGGTCGTGACCTCGGAACTGCAGAACCCGTGGGGCGTCGCCTTCCTGCCCGATGGCCGTTTCCTGGTCAGCGAGAAGGCGGGCCGCCTGCGCGTGGTGGAGTCCGACGGCAGGCTCGGCGCGGCGCTCCAGGGCGTGCCGCCGGTCGCCTCGGGCGGGCAGGGCGGCCTGCTCGACGTGATGGCCGATTCGGGCTTCGCAGCGAACCGCACGGTCTACTTCTGCTATTCCGAACCGGCTGCGTCCGGTCCGGCCAATGGCACGGCCTTGGCCCGCGCACGCCTGTCGGGCGATCGCACCCGGCTCGAAGCGGTGAAGGTGCTCTTCAGCCAGAAGCCGAAGGTCGCCAGCTCGGCCCACTTCGGCTGCCGCATCGTCGAGGCGCGCGACGGCACGCTGTTCCTGACCCTGGGCGATCGGTTCGGCCGCAAGGACGACGCGCAGAAGCTCGACAACCATCTCGGCAAGATCGTGCGCATCCGCAAGGACGGCACGGTGCCGCCGGACAACCCCTTCGTCGGACGCGCCGGTGCCGTGCCCGAGATCTGGAGCTACGGCCATCGCAACGGCCAGGGCGCCACGCTCGCGCCCGA
Source organism: Variovorax sp. PvP013 (assembly GCF_050435945.1). NCBI lineage: Bacteria > Pseudomonadati > Pseudomonadota > Betaproteobacteria > Burkholderiales > Comamonadaceae > Variovorax > Variovorax sp. PvP013. The sequence continues at coordinate 121,372 of NZ_JBNDLF010000003.1, read as the reverse complement.
CGGAAGGCTCTGGATGACCGAGCATGGTCCGCAGGGCGGCGACGAGATCAACGTCCCCGTGGCCGGTGCCAACCACGGCTGGCCGGTCGTCACCTACGGCGAGAACTACGGCGGCGGCAGGATCGGCGACGGTCTCACCAGCAGGGAGGGCATGGCGCAGCCGCTGCATCACTGGGTGCCGTCGATCGCGACGTCGGGCATGGCCTTCCTCACCAGCGATCGCTACGGCGCCGCCTGGAAAGGCAACCTGTTCGTGGGTTCGCTCAAGTTCGGCTACCTCGACCGCATCGAGTTGAAGGACGGCAGGGTGGTCGCCGAACACAAGCTGCTCGAGGATGGCCGCGCGCGCATCCGCGACGTGAAGCAGGGCCCCGACGGCCTGCTCTACGTGCTGACCGACGCGTCGCGCGATGGCAGCCTGATCCGTCTGCGTCCGCAATAGACCTGACCAGGCGATGCGGGCCTGGCCGGCATTCGCGCGGCGACGGTGCCGTTCAACCGCAGCGCGGCAGCGGCAGCGTCGACAGCAGCGATCGCCAGAGGCGCTTCCATTCCGGCCAGTCGTGGCCGCCCTCGGTGGTCGCCACGCGGTCGGCGGGCAGGGCGGCGGCCAGCAGGCGATGGTTGAAGGCGAAGCGATCGTCGAGGCCATAACCCAGGTAGAGCGGCGGCGCACCCGCGTCCGTCGGTCGCGCCGCACGGCCCTGCAGCCAGCGCCAGAGTGCCGGGTCGCGGGACTCGCGCGATTCGCGTTGCGCCGGCTGCAACGGTCCGGTCGGCGCCTGCCAGCGCAGGAGCCCGCCGGCGTTGTCGATCTCGGTGGCCGTCGCGCGTTCGCCCAGATAGGGCGCGATGAGGACCAAACCCGCCAGATCGGCCGGACGTGCCTGCGCGTACAGCACGCCGCCGAGGCCGCCCAGGGAGATGCCGGCGATCCAGATCGAGCGGTAGCCGCGGGCCTGCGCCGGCGCGATCACGTCCTCGCGCAGGCGCTGCACCACGGCGAGAGAGGCGTCGTAGTAGGCCCGGTGCGCGTCCGCGCGCACCACGTCCACCGCCAGGCCGCGCTCGCGGACCTCCTCGATGAAGCCTTCGCGCTCGAATTCGTCGATGGGCGAACGGGCACCGGGCAGCAGCACGAGAAGGGTGTCGGTGGTCGCCGGGCAGGCGCCGGCGTCGAAGCGCGTCGGCATCGGGACGGTGACCGGGCGGGAGGCGCAGCCGGTGCCGAGCAGGGCGCACAGGACCATCGGTACGATGAAGGATCGGAGCATCGATCCAGTCTATGCGCGCCATGGTGGGCCGGCGCGGTGGTACGGTTCGGGTCGCGGGCCGGACACCGACGCCGGCCGTCCTTCTTCCCTTTTCTCGAACCCATCGATCCCATGCTGCTCGACGCCTCCCAATCCCAGCTCGTGCTGGTCGACTACCAGTCCCGCCTGATGCCCGCCATCTTCGAGGGCGACGCCGCGGCGGCCAACGCATTGCGGCTGGCGAAGATCGCCGCGCTGGTCGACGTGCCCGCCTGGGGCACCGAACAGAACCCGTCCAAGCTCGGCGAGAACCCGGCCGAACTCCGCGCCCTGTGCCGGCGCACGTTGGCCAAGATGCATTTCAGCGGTGTCGAGGAGGGGCTGGGCGAATGGCTGCGCGCGCCGGCCAAGGCGCCCCAGGGCAATGCGCGCAGCCTGCCCAAGCACCTGCAGAAGCCGGCCGCCGCCGACGAGCGCAACACCATCGTCGTCGCCGGCTGCGAAGCCCACGTCTGCCTGCTGCAGACTGCGCTCGACCTGCTGGAGGACGAGTTCGAGGTCTGGGTCGTGACCGATGCCTGCAGCTCGCGCACCGAGCGCAACCGGGACGCCGCCTTCGACCGCTTGGCCGGCGCCGGCGCCGAACTCGTGACCACCGAGATGGTCGGGTTCGAGTGGCTGGGCACCGCCGAGCATCCGCGCTTCCGGGAATTCCTCGAACTGATCCGGTGAGCGTTTGTCGGATCGCGGCGACAGGCGATCGAAAGAGTTTTCGATATGCCGTGGCACAATCGTAGAGTACTAGGCCCTTCCCCAGCCACAGTCGCATCCGCCAATCGGTTCAGCCGTGTCGCGGAAGGTTTCTCAAACCAGCTAATGCTTCCCAGAGGGAAGCGAAGGTCAGCGGAATAATGAGCGATTCAACGACGCCCTCGGCGTCTGCCCACCAGATCTACCAAGCCTACGAAGGCAGTACCTACCTCTTCGGCGGCAACGCGCCGTATGTCGAGGAGATGTACGAGAACTACCTCGCCAATCCCGGCAGCGTCGCCGACAACTGGCGCACCTACTTCGACGCCCTGCAGCACGTGCCCTCGGCCGACGGCGGCAACGCCCGCGACGTGCCGCACCTGCCGGTCGTCAACGCCTTCGCCGAACGCGCCAAGCAGGGCACCACCCGCGTCGTGCACGCGAGCGGCGCCGACTCCGAACTCGGCCGTCAGCGCACCGCCGTCCAGCAGCTGATCGCGGCCTACCGCAACGTCGGTGCCCGTTGGGCCGACCTCGATCCGCTCAAGCGCACCGAGCGTCCGTCGATTCCTGAACTGGAGCCGTCGTTCTACGGCTTCACCGACGCCGACCTCGAGACGGTGTTCAACACCAGCAACACCTTCTTCGGCAAGGACACGATGTCCCTGCGCGATCTGCTCAACGCCCTGCGCGAGACCTACTGCGGCACGATCGGCGTGGAGTACATGTACACCACCGACCAGAACCAGAAGCGCTGGTGGCAGCAGCGGCTCGAGAGCGATCGCGCCAACCCGAAGTTCAACGCCGACCAGAAGAAGCACGTGCTCGAGCGCCTGACGGCGGCCGAGGGCCTGGAACGCTTCCTGCACACCAAGTACGTCGGCCAGAAGCGCTTCTCGCTCGAAGGCGGCGAGAGCTTCATCGTGTCGATGGACGAGATCATCAACGGCGCCGGCGAGAAGGGCGTTCAGGAGATCGTGATCGGCATGGCCCACCGCGGCCGTCTCAACGTGCTGGTCAATTCGCTGGGCAAGCTGCCGGCCGACCTGTTCGCCGAGTTCGACCACACCGCGCCCGAGGACCTGCCCAGCGGCGACGTGAAGTACCACCAGGGCTTCAGCTCCGACGTCACCACGCGCGGCGGCCCGGTCCACCTGAGCTTGGCCTTCAACCCCTCGCACCTGGAGATCGTCAACCCGGTGGTCGAGGGCTCGGTGCGCGCGCGCATGGACCGCCGCGACGACCCGCAGGGCAAGCAGGTGCTGCCCATCATCGTGCACGGCGACGCGGCCTTCGCCGGCCAGGGCGTCGTCATGGAGACGCTGGCGCTGGCCGAGACGCGCGGCTACCACACCGGCGGCACGGTGCATCTGGTCATCAACAACCAGATCGGCTTCACCACCAGCGACCCGCGCGACAGCCGCTCGACGCTGTACTGCTCGGACATCGTCAAGATGATCGAGGCGCCGGTGCTGCACGTGAACGGCGACGACCCCGAAGCCGTGGTCCTGGCCTCGCAGCTGGCGCTGGACTTCCGCATGGAGTTCCAGAAGGACGTGGTCGTCGACATCATCTGCTTCCGCAAGCTGGGCCACAACGAGCAGGACACGCCCTCGCTCACCCAGCCGCTGATGTACAAGAAGATCGCCCAGCATCCGGGCACGCGCCGCCTCTACGCCGACAAGCTCGCCGCCCAGGGCCTGGGCGACACGCTCGGCGACGACATGGTCAAGGCACAGCGCGCGGCCTTCGACGCCGGCAAGAACACCACCAACCCGGTGCTGACGAACTTCAAGAGCAAGTACGCCGTCGACTGGAGCCCCTACCTCAACAAGAAGTGGACCGACGCCGGCGACACGGCGCTGCCCACGGCCGAGTGGAAGCGCCTGGCCGAGCGGATCACCACCGTGCCCGCCGGCTTCACCGTGCACCCGCTGGTCAAGAAGGTGCTCGACGACCGCGCCGCCATGGGCCGCGGCGACGTCAACGTCGACTGGGGCATGGGCGAGCACATGGCCTTCGCTTCGCTGGTGGCCAGCGGCTATCCGGTGCGCCTGTCGGGCGAGGATTGCGGCCGCGGCACGTTCACGCACCGCCATGCCGTGCTGCACGACCAGAACCGCGAGAAGTTCGACGAAGGCACCTACGTGCCGCTGCAGAACGTGACCGACAACCAGGCCCCGTTCGTCGTCATCGACTCGATCCTGTCGGAGGAGGCCGTGCTGGCCTTCGAGTACGGCTACGCCTCGAACGATCCCAACACGCTGGTGATCTGGGAAGCCCAGTTCGGCGACTTCGTCAACGGCGCGCAGGTCGTGATCGACCAGTTCATCGCCTCGGGCGAAGTGAAGTGGGGCCGCGTCAACGGCCTGACCATGATGCTGCCGCACGGCTACGAGGGCCAGGGCCCGGAGCACAGCTCGGCGCGCCTGGAGCGCTTCATGCAGCTGAGCGCCGACACCAACATGCAGGTCGTGCAGCCCACCACCGCCAGCCAGATCTTCCATCTGCTGCGTCGCCAGATGGTGCGCAACCTGAGGAAGCCGCTGGTCATCCTCACGCCCAAGTCGCTGCTGCGCAACAAGGACGCGACCTCGCCGCTGTCCGAGTTCACCAAGGGTTCGTTCCAGACCGTCATCCCCGACAGCCGCAACCTGAAGGCGGAGAAGGTCCGCCGCGTGATCGCGTGCTCGGGCAAGGTCTACTACGACCTGGCCAAGAAACGCGAGGAGAAGGGCATCGACGACGTGGCGATCATCCGCGTCGAGCAGCTCTATCCGTTCCCGCACAAGGCCTTCGCCAACGAGATCCGCAAGTACCCGAACCTGGTCGACGTCGTCTGGACGCAGGACGAGCCGCAGAACCAGGGCGCCTGGTTCTTCGTGCAGCACTACATCCACGAGAACCTCTCCGAAGGCCAGAAGCTCGGCTATGCCGGCCGCACCGCCTCGGCCTCGCCGGCGGTGGGCTACTCCCACCTGCACCAGGAGCAGCAGAAGGCCCTGGTCGACGCCGCGTTCGCCAAGCTCAAGGGCTTCGTCCTCACCAAGTAAGTCCGGACCGGGAGTCCGCGCCGGCGCCGTCGCGCGCCGGCGCTTCCCGTCTTCCGCCGTGCCCCCATCCCACCAGTCATAACGAAGAGAACAACCACCATGTCCATCGTTGAAGTCAAAGTCCCGCAGCTGTCCGAATCCGTGGCCGAAGCCACCATGCTGACCTGGAAGAAGAAGGCCGGCGACGCCGTCGCCGTCGACGAGATCCTGATCGAGATCGAGACCGACAAGGTCGTGCTCGAAGTGCCGGCCCCCTCGGCCGGCGTGCTCGCCGAGATCGTCCAGGCCGATGGCGCCACCGTGGTGGCCGAACAGGTCATCGCGCGCATCGACACCGACGCCAAGGCCGGCGCCGCCGCACCGGCCGCCGCCGCGCCCGCGCCCGCCGCCGCTCCGGCACCGGCCGCTGCCGCCGTCGCCGCACCGGCCGCCTCGGGCGGTTCCAAGTCGGACGTGGCCATGCCGGCCGCGGCCAAGCTGCTGGCCGACAACCAGCTCACCGCTGGCGACGTTTCCGGCACCGGCCGCGACGGCCGCGTCACCAAGGGCGACGTGCTCGGCGCCGTGGCCTCGGGCACGACCGCCAAGGCACCTGCCGCCGCTCCCGCGCCGGCCGCCAAGCCGGCCCTGCAGCAGGTCGCTGCTCCCTCGGCACCTAAGGACCTGGGCGAGCGTCCGGAACAGCGCGTGCCGATGAGCCGCCTGCGCGCCCGCATCGCCGAGCGCCTGCTGCAGTCGCAGTCGACCAACGCCATCCTCACGACCTTCAACGAAGTGAACATGGCCCCGGTCATGGACATGCGCAAGAAGTTCCAGGACTCCTTCACTAAGGAACACGGCGTGAAGCTCGGCTTCATGAGCTTCTTCGTCAAGGCGGCCGTGCACGCGCTCAAGAAGTTCCCGGTCATCAACGCCTCGGTCGACGGCAACGACATCGTCTACCACGGCTACTTCGACATCGGCATCGCGGTGGGTTCGCCGCGCGGCCTGGTGGTGCCGATCCTGCGCAACGCCGACCAGATGAGCTTCGCCGACATCGAGAAGAAGATCGCCGAGTTCGGCAAGAAGGCCCAGGACGGCAAGCTCGGCATCGAGGACATGACCGGCGGCACCTTCTCCATCTCCAACGGCGGCACCTTCGGCTCGATGCTCTCGACCCCGATCATCAACCCGCCGCAGTCGGCCATCCTGGGTGTGCACGCCACCAAGGACCGCGCCGTGGTGGAGAACGGCCAGATCGTGATCCGCCCGATGAACTACCTCGCCATGAGCTACGACCACCGCATCATCGACGGCCGCGAAGCCGTGCTGGGCCTGGTGGCCATGAAGGAAGCGCTGGAAGATCCGTCGCGCCTCCTGTTCGACATCTGATCCGCCCCCAGTCTTCGCGCACTCCGTGTCGCTTCGCCAACCCCCTCGCGGGGGCGACACCGGCGGCCCGGCAAAGCCGGTTCCGCGGTGTCCTGGCGGAGGGCACTCCCCCCTGAAAGAGTTCTATGTCTAAACAATTCGATGTCGTCGTGATCGGCGGCGGTCCCGGTGGCTACATCGCGGCGATCCGCGCGGCGCAGCTCGGCTTCAACGTCGCCTGCGTCGATGAGTGGACCAACGCCAAGGGCGGCCCGGCGCCGGGCGGCACCTGCACCAACGTCGGGTGCATCCCGTCGAAGGCGCTGCTGCAGTCGTCCGAGCACTTCGAGCAGGCCGGCCATTCGTTCGCCGACCACGGCATCGGCGTCGAGGGCCTGAGCCTCGACGTGGGCAAGATGCTGGCGCGCAAGGACAACGTCGTGAAGCAGAACAACGACGGCATCCTGTACCTGTTCAAGAAGAACAAGATCGCCTTCTTCCACGGCCGTGCGTCGTTCGTGAAGGCCGGCGAGGGCGGCTACGAGCTCAAGGTCGCCGGCGCCGCCGAGGAGAGCCTCTCGGGCAAGCACGTCGTGGTGGCCACCGGCTCCAACGCCCGCGCGCTGCCGGGCGCCCCCTTCGACGAGAAGAACATCCTGTCGAACGATGGCGCGCTGCGCATCGGTGCGGTGCCCAAGAAGCTGGCGCTGATCGGTTCGGGCGTCATCGGTCTGGAGATGGGCTCGGTCTGGCGCCGCCTGGGCGCCGAGGTCACGGTGCTCGAGGGCCTGCCGACCTTCCTCGGCGCGGTCGACGAGCAGATCGCCAAGGAAGCCAAGAAGGCCTTCGACAAGCAGGGCCTGAAGATCGAGCTGGGCGTGAAGGTCGGCGAGATCGTGTCGTCGGACGCCGGCGTGTCGGTGGCCTACACCAGCGCCAAGGGCGAGGCCGTGACGCTCGAGGTCGACAAGCTGATCGTCTCGATCGGCCGCGTGCCCAACACCATCGGCCTGAACGCCGAAGCCGTGGGCCTGGCGCTCGACGAGCGCGGCGCCATCGTGGTGGACGACGAGTGCAAGACCAATCTGCCCAACGTCTGGGCGGTCGGCGACGTGGTGCGCGGCCCGATGCTCGCGCACAAGGCCGAGGAAGAGGGCGTGGCGGTGGCCGAGCGCATCGCCGGCCAGCACGGGCACGTCAACTTCAACACCATCCCCTGGGTCATCTACACCCATCCGGAGATCGCCTGGGTCGGCCAGACCGAGCAGCAGCTCAAGGCCAGCGGCCGCGCCTACAAGGCCGGCACCTTCCCGTTCCTCGCCAACGGCCGCGCCCGTGCGCTGGGCGACACGACCGGCATGGTCAAGTTCCTCGCCGACGCCGCCACGGACGAGATCCTGGGCGTTCACATGGTCGGCCCGCAGGTCAGCGAGCTGATCTCCGAGGCCGTGGTCGCGATGGAATTCAAGGCCAGCGCCGAAGACATCGCCCGCATCTGCCACGCCCACCCGTCGCTGTCCGAGGCGACCAAGGAAGCGGCGCTGGCGGTGGACAAGCGCACGCTGAACTTCTGACCCTCCCTTGAGCGTCCAGCAAGCCTACGAGGCGGAACTCGCCGCGCGCGGGTTCCGGAGCGACCCCGCGCAATTGCGCGCGGTGGCCGCCCTGGAACGTTGCGCCGGCGAGTGGGCGGTCTACAAGACGCAGCGCTCCAACGCGCTGAAGAAGCTCATCAACCGTCCGCAGGTGCCGCGCGGCGTCTACATGTACGGCGGCGTGGGACGCGGCAAGAGCTTCCTGATGGACTGTTTCTTCAACGCGGTCCCGATCCGGCGCAAGACGCGCCTGCACTTCCACGAATTCATGCGCGAGGTGCATCGCGAGCTCGCCGAGTTGCAGGGCATCGTCAATCCGCTCGACGAGCTGGGACGCCGCATCTCCAAGCGCTTCAAGCTGATCTGCTTCGACGAGTTCCACGTCGCGGACATCACCGACGCGATGATCCTGCACCGCCTGCTGGCGGCGCTGTTCGACAACGGCGTGGGCTTCGTCACGACGTCGAACTTCAAGCCCGACGACCTCTATCCCGACGGCCTGCACCGCGACCGCATCCTGCCGGCCATCGCGCTCCTGAACGAGAAGCTGGAGGTGCTGAGCGTCGACAACGGCACCGACTACCGGCGCCGCACGCTCGAACAGCTGCGCATGTACCTCACGCCCAACGGCTCCGAGGCCGACGCCGAGATGGCCGTCGCCTTCGACAAGCTGGCCGAGACGGCCGACGAGGATCCCGTGCTGCACATCGAGCAGCGCGAGATCCCGGCGCGGCGCAAGGCCGGCGGCGTGGTGTGGTTCGACTTCCGCACGTTGTGCGGCGGTCCGCGCTCGCAGAACGACTACCTGGAGATCGCGACGCAGTTCCATACGGTGCTGCTGTCGGACGTGCCGGCGATGGCGGCCAACCGGGCTTCCGAAGCCCGTCGCTTCACATGGCTGGTCGACGTCTTCTACGACCGCCGCGTCAAGCTCGTGATGTCGGCCCAGGTCCCGCCGGAAGCGTTGTACACGGAAGGCCAACTGGCCCACGAGTTCCCGCGCACGGTGTCCCGGCTCAACGAGATGCAGTCGGCCGAGTTCCTGGCGCTGGAGCGCCGCACCGTCGACACCCGCCTGACCTGATGAAGCCTCTCCAGAAGATCCTGTCCCTCGTCGCGCTGCTGGCCGCCGTGTCGGCCGGGGCGCAGACGCTCGCGACCACCGGCACGCTCGACCTCAAGGCCGAGCGCGACCGGCTGTCGGCCGAGCGCGCGGCGCTCGACCGCCGCGTGAAGGCGGAGCAGGTGGCGTGCTACCAGCGCTTCGCCGTCGAGGACTGCCTGAGGGGCAGCCGCCAGCGTCGCCGCATCGAGGACGACGACCTCCGGCGCCAGGAGGCCGCCATCAGCGACATCGAGCGCAAGCAGCGCGGCGCGGCGCAGCTCGACCGCCTGGAGCAGAAGGAGGCCCCGCGCTCCCAAGCCGAGCGCGATCAGGCCATGCAGTCGCAGCAGGATCGCGAGCAGCGCGCGGCCGACCACGCGCAGCAGCGTGACGAGGCGGCGGCCAAGGCCCAGTCCAACCGCGAAGCGCTGGAGCGGCGCCAGGCCGCCAACGCCCGCGAGCAGGAGAGAGCGGCGCGCCTGCGCGAGGACGCTCCCGAGCGTCGCGCCACCTACGAACGCCGCATCGAGGAAGCGGACCGACGCAAGGCGGACCGGGAGCGCCGCAACGCCGAACGCACCAAGAACGCGGCGCCGCTGCCGGCACCGGCGCCCTGATCCAGGAAACGCACGGACTTCCGTGCGCGGCCATCGGCTTCCCGGAGCCCGACGCATGCATGCCGTGCTCGACGGTGCGGCATGCTTCAGCGGTGGGCGGGCTCCGGTGGCTCGATCAACGCCTCCACCTTCAGCACGGCCAGCGAGATGTTGTCGCCCGCACCGCGCGAACGCGCCCGGGCCTCGTTCATCAGCAGTTCGATCGCCACGCGTGGCGGATGCTGCGCCAGCACCGACCCCATCTCCTGCGTCTCGAAGTAGGGCCACAGCCCGTCGCTGCAGGCCATCAGCACGTCGCCCGGCTGCAGCGGATCGTTGGCGTCGATCGCCATGGGCGGCGGGGTGGCGGTCATGCCCAGGCAGCCCATCAGGATGTTGCTCTGCGGGTGCGAGGACGCTTGCGCCTCGGTGATCTCGCCGCGGTCGAGCAGCATCTGCACATAGGAGTGGTCGCGCGTGCGCTTGCGCAACCGTCCCTGGCGGAAATGGTAGATGCGCGAATCGCCGGCGTGGACCCAGGTGCCTTCGCCGCGGGGGGTCACCAGGAAGGCCGCGAGCGTGCTGTGCGGCTCCTGTTCGCTGGAGAGCGCCGTGAGCTTGATGACCATGTGCGCTTCCTCGAGCAGTTGCCGCAGCAGGTCCGCAGGTTCGTCCTGGCCGGGCCGGTAGCGCGCGAAGAGCTGGCGCGCTGTCATCAGGACCTGGTCGGACGCCTTGCGTCCACCGCTGCGGCCTCCCATGCCGTCGGCCACCACCGCGAGGATGAAGCCCGACGCGCGGGGGTGGTCGAGGACCAGGACCTGGTCCTGCTGGTAGGGTCGATCGCCCTTGTGGAGGCCGGTGGCGGCAGCGAATCTAAAGCCTCGTGTCATGACGCGAAGGCGCCGCAGCGCTGGGTCGGAGAAGAATCGGAGAGTCGATGGGAAGGCCGTATTATCGAGCGAGGACGACACACCCGATTCGGCCGAAACGGCCGCGATGAAGGGGTAATCCTCCGATTCGACGATCCGCGGACGGGACCTGGGTCACCATGCCGGAATCGCCTCCATGACGATGTCGCCCGCCATCCATCCTTCGCCGCGGCCCGTCTTCCATGGGCCCGGCACGACCATCGCGCCCCTTGGACATTCAGCTTCCTTCGTTCCCACATCCTGCCGAGTCCGGTGACGATCCACTGTCCGCCCAGGTGCTGCGGGCCTTCGAGCCCGGTGGCGTCCTGTCGCGCGCGGCCGATCAATTCCGTGAGCGCGACGGCCAGACCCGGATGGCGCTGGCCGTGGCGCGCACCATCGAGACCGGTGGGGTGCTGGTGGTCGAGGCCGGTACCGGCGTCGGCAAGACCTTCTCGTACCTCGTGCCGGCACTCCTGAGCGGCGAGCGCGTGCTGCTGTCGACCGCCACCAAGACCTTGCAGGACCAGCTCTTCGGCCGCGACCTGCCCCGCTTGGTCGAGGCGCTGGGTCTGCCGATGCGCACCGCGCTGCTCAAGGGCCGCGCGAGCTATCTCTGCCTGCACCGGCTCGATCTGGCGCGCCACGACGCCTCGCTGCCCGAGCGCGGCGGCGTGCGGGTGCTGGCCAAGATCGAGCAGTGGGCCCAGGCCACGCGCACGGGCGACCTGGCCGAACTGCCCGGGCTCGACGAGCGCTCGCCGCTCATCCCCCTGATCACCTCCACGCGCGAGAACTGCCTGGGCCAGCAGTGCCCGCAGTTCAAACCCTGCCACGTCAACCTCGCGCGCCGCGAGGCCTTGGCGGCCGACGTGGTGGTCATCAACCATCACCTGTTCTTCGCCGACCTGGCGGTGCGCGAGTCCGGCATGGCCGAGCTGCTGCCGAGCGTGCGCGTGGTGGTCTTCGACGAGGCGCACCAGCTCAACGAGACCGGCGTGCAGTTCCTCGGCCTGCAGCTGGGAACCGGTCAGGCGCTCGATTTCGCGCGCGACGTGCTGGCCGCCGGCCTGCAGCAGGCGCGCGGACTGGTCGACTGGACGCGGCTGGTCGCCGAGGTGGAGCGCGGCGCGCGCGAGCTGCGGCTCGCCGCCGGCTCGCAGCGGCCCGGCTCGCGGCTGCGTTGGAGCAGCGCCGTGCCGCCGCCGGGACGCGATATCGAAAGCGACGATGGCAGGCCGCCGGCAACCGATCACGGCGAGACCACGGCACCCGAAGGCATCGCGCGCGATGCCTGGAACGACGCGCTCGCGCTGATGCAGGAGGCCTTCGAGGCCGCGGCCGAGGGCCTGGACACGGTGAGCGAGCTGTCGCCGGACTTCGTGCGCCTGCACGAGCGGGCGGTCCGCCTGGCCGAGCGCGCGGCGCGGTTCGCGCGCCCCTGCGCGCTGGGCTCGGTGCGTTGGGTCGACGTGGGCTCGCAACTGCGGCTGGTGGAATCGCCGCTGGACATCGCCGAGGCCATGCGCTCGCGCGTGCTCGGCAGGCAGATCGACGCCGCCGAGGATGCCGGCGGCACGGGCCGGAGCTGGATCTTCACCTCGGCGACGCTGGGCGACGATGCGCGGCTGCGCTGGTTCACCGAGCCCTGCGGCCTCGACGACGCCGAAGTGCTGCGCGTCCAGAGCCCGTTCGACTATGCGCGGCAGGCATCGCTCTACGTGCCGCGCGACTTCCCGAAGCCGAACGATCCGTCGCACGGCGAGCGCGTCGCGTGGCTGGTGGCGCGGGGCGCGGTCGCGCTCGGCGGGCGCACGCTGGTGCTCACGACCACATTGCGCGCGCTGCGCACGATCGCCGACGCGTTGCGCCGGCGGCTGGAACTGGAGCCCGCCGAGGAACGCCCCGAGGTGCTGGTCCAGGGCGAACTGCCCAAGCGGGTGCTGATGGACCGCTTTCGCGCCGGGGCCGGCGCGGCGAATGGGGCGGGGGAGGATGTGCGGGGCGAGATGCGCACGGGCTGCGTGCTGGTCGCATCAGCGTCGTTCTGGGAGGGTTTCGATGCGCCAGGCGATGCCTTGCAGTTCGTCGTCATCGACAAACTGCCGTTCCCGCCGCCCAACGATCCCCTGGTGGAGGCGCGGTCGCAGCGTCTGGAGGCGCAGGGCCGCAACGCGTTCGGGGATTACTCGCTGCCCGAGGCGGCCGTGGCCCTGAAGCAGGGGGCCGGGCGCCTCATCCGGCGCGAGAGCGATGCGGGAGTGCTGGCGATCTGCGACACCCGGCTCGCCACGATGGGCTACGGGCGCCGTCTGCTGGCGGCATTGCCGCCGATGCGGCGGCTCAAGGACGAGATGGAATTCGAGGCCGCGATCGACGCGCTGCGATCGGAGCCCGGAGAAGGCGGATGAAACGCCGTCTCCCGGCTCAGGACTGGCGTGTCACCAGACCTTCCACCACGGGTCGTCCTTGGCGCGGAAGCCGCGCGTGAGGTACTCGCTCTTCGGGTAGTTGGTGGTCAGCACGCGCCTGGCGTCGTCGCGCAGGTCGCTCAGCCCGAGCGCGTCGTAGGACCGCACCATGATGTAGAGCGCTTCCTCAAGTGCCGGCACCTCGCGGTAGTCGGCCAGCGCGAGCTGCGAGCGGTTGATCGCCGCGAGGTAGGCGCCGCGGTTGTAGTAGTAGCGCGCGACGTGCACCTCGTACTGCGCCAGCGAGTTGACGATGTAGCTCATGCGCTGCCGCGCATCGGGCGTGTAGCGCGAGTCGGGAAAGCGCGTGACGAGGTCCTTGAAGGACTGGAAGGACTCCTTGGCGGCCTTCTGGTCGCGCTCGGAGAGGTCCTGGCGGGTGAGCGAGGCGAACAGGCCGAGGTCGTCGTTGAAGTTGACGATGCCCTTCAAGTAGAGCGCGTAGTCCAGGGCGGGGCTGGCCGGGTGGAGCTTGATGAAGCGCTCCAGGGTGGCGACGGCGCCGGGGCGCTCGCCGGCCTTGTACTGGGCGTAGGCCTTGTCGAGCTGGGCCTGCTGGGCCAGCGGGGTGCCGGCGGCGCGGCCCTCGAGCTTCTCGAACAGCGGGATGGCCTTGTCGTAGGCGCCGGAGCCGGCCTCGTCCTTGGCCTCGCTGTAGATGCGGTTGGGGCTCCACTTGGCGGTCTCGTCGACCTTGGCCGTGCCGCAGCCCGCCAGCAGGGCGCCGGCCACCATGAACGCCAGCCAGCCGGAGGCCGTCGATAATTTGGCACGAACCATCTATGAAGCTTCCTTGAAACAAGAGCCCTCGATTATATCGACCCCCCCCTCGGACGAAGATACCCGCACCGCCATCCCGGTCGAGGCCGACGAGGGCGCCGACCTGGTCGAGCCGACCGAGATGCGCCACTTCGTCGTCGGCCCGGAGCAGCACGGCGTGCGGCTCGACCGGGCGCTCGCCGTGCTGGTGCCCGAGTTCTCACGCAGCTACCTGCAGCAGCTCATCGAGGCCGGCGGCGTCACGTTGCGTGGTCGGCCCGCGACCAAGGCCGCGGCCAGCGTCCACGCGGGCGAGACGGGCAGCGTCGAGCTGCGTCCGACCCCGCAGAGCCGCGCCTTCAAGTCCGAGGCGATGCCGATCCGCGTGCTGCACGAGGACGATCACCTGCGCGTCATCGACAAGCCCGCCGGCCTGGTCGTGCATCCGGCGCCGGGCCACTGGAGCGGCACCTTGCTCAACGGCCTGCTGGCGCTCGATCCGAAGGCCGCCGACCTGCCGCGCGCCGGCATCGTCCATCGGCTCGATCGTGACACCAGCGGACTGATGGTGGTGGCGCGCACGCGTGCCGCCATGGACGCGCTGGTGGCGCTGATCGCGGCGCGCGAGGTCAAGCGCCAGTACGTCGCGATGGCGCACCGGCCCTGGCAGGGCGCCGCTGCGCGCCAGGTCGACGCCCCGATCGGGCGCGATCCGCGCAATCGGCTGCGCATGGCCGTGGTCGACCTGGCGCGCCATCCCGGCAAGACCGCGCGCACGCTGATCGAGCGACTCGACGCCCATGCGGACGGCTGCGCGGTGCGCTGCACGCTCGAGACCGGCCGCACGCACCAGATCCGCGTGCACATGGCGTCCATCGGGCATCCGCTGGTGGGCGACGCGCTCTACGGCGGTGCCCCGGCCGCGGGCCTGTACCGGCAGGGACTGCATGCGTTCCGCCTGGCCTTCGTGCATCCGATGACACAGGAGCCGATGGTTTTCCTGGCGCCGCCGCCCCCCGACCTGGCCGAGGCCTTCGCGGCCTGGGGTCTGGACTACAATCGCGCCTGACGGCCCCCGGGCCCGCCGGCCCTCACGGCCGGCCTCAGCGCAATCGCCCGCCACGAGCCGGCCGCGCTTCTCGCTTCCCTCTCTCTTCTCGATCCACCCGAACGCGCGCCTCTGGCGCCTGGACCACGCGAACCATGAATACGGCGGATGCCAAGCGCATTCTCGAGACCGCCCTGATCTGTTCGACGCAACCCCTGCCGGTGCGCGAACTGCGCGTGCTGTTCGACGACGAACTCGGCGCCGACACCATCAAGGCGCTGCTCGTCGAACTGCAGGACGACTGGGCGCAGCGCGGCCTCGAACTCACCAGCGTGGCCAGCGGCTGGCGCTTCCAGAGCCGCCCGGAGATGCGCGAACACCTCGACCGCCTGCATCCCGAGAAGCCCCCGCGCTACACCCGCGCCGTCCTCGAGACGCTGGCCATCATCGCCTACCGCCAGCCCGTCACGCGCGGCGACATGGAAGACATCCGCGGCGTGACGATCAACTCGCTCATCCTCAAGCAGCTCGAGGACCGCAACTGGATCGAGGTGATCGGCCATCGCGAGACCGTCGGCCGCCCCGCGCTCTACGCGACGACGCGCCAGTTCCTCGACGACCTGGGCCTGGCCTCGATCGACCAGCTGCCCCTGATCGAGCCGCCGGCGCCGCAGGCGACCGCCTTGCCGGGTCTGGCCGAAGCCCTGCGGCCCGTGCCGGCGCCCGAAGGCACCGACCCGGTCCCGGTTCCTATCCAAGCCGAGCTCCAGACCGGCTCCGAGACCGCCGCCGCGCCGGCCGTCGCCGATCCCCGTGCCGCATCCGCCGGCGACGGGACATCCATCCAGCCGAACCCGGCATCCGGAAGAAACACCCCATGAGTTCCTCGGTCCCCGAAGACACCGGCGCACCCGCCGCCGAAGATCCCACCGTCACGCCGGCACCGGCGTCCCCCGTGCCGACCGAGGCCGCCGGCGGCGAGCCGAAGAAGCGTCCGCGCCGGCACAAGCCCGTCGCGGCGCCACCGGAGGCCGAACCGGCCGAAGCGACGCTGCCCCCGTCGTCGTCGGACGACACCGTGGCTGCAGCCTCCGCCGCGTCCGCCGTCGCCGTGGCGCCGTCGGCCGCTCCCGCGCCGGTTCCCGTGCGGACCACGGCCCCGGTCAAACCCGACGAAGCCGAAAACGCCTCCGACGACGAGGACGAGGAAGAGCCCGACGACGAGGAGGACGACCTCGACCGCGAGCGTCGCGCCCTCGACCGCGCCCTGCGCAACGCCCCGCCACCGCAGCCGATCCGCTTTTCCGACGTCATCTCCGGCCAGTTCGACGCCGACGAGGAGAGCCCCGAGGTGCCGCCGCTCAAGCGCGTGCTGCTGCCCGAGGCCGATTCGCCCAAACTGCACAAGGTGCTCGCGCAGGCCGGACTCGGTTCCCGACTGGAGATGGAGGCGCTCATCGTGCAGGGCCGCATCTCGGTCAACGGCGAGCCGGCCCACG
The DNA here is from genome assembly GCF_050435945.1 of Variovorax sp. PvP013. Taxonomy (NCBI): domain Bacteria; kingdom Pseudomonadati; phylum Pseudomonadota; class Betaproteobacteria; order Burkholderiales; family Comamonadaceae; genus Variovorax; species Variovorax sp. PvP013. The sequence goes on along the minus strand of NZ_JBNDLF010000003.1, from coordinate 104,982 downwards.
TCGGCCAGCGCATCCAGTTCGGCGACCAGATCAAGGTCAACGGCAAGCCGATCCGCTACCGCATCGACCCGCCGCCGGCGCGCGTCATCGCCTATCACAAGCCGGTCGGCGAGGTGGTCTCGCACGACGATCCGCAGAACCGCCCGACCGTGTTCCGCAAGCTGCCGCGCCTGCACCAGGGCAAGTGGCAGTCGGTCGGTCGCCTCGACCTGAACACCGAGGGCCTGCTGCTGTTCACCAGCTCCGGCGATCTGGCCAACCAGCTGATGCACCCGCGCTTCGGTCTGGAGCGCGAGTACGCCGTGCGCGTGCTCGGTGCCATCAATGCCGAGGAGAAGAAGAAGCTGCTCGAGGGCGTGCGCCTGGACGACGGCATGGCCCAGTTCGGCACCATCGAGGAGGGCGGGGGCGAGGGCTCGAACCACTGGTATCGCGTGACCATCTCCGAGGGCCGCAACCGCGAGGTGCGCCGGCTGTTCGAGTCGGTCGGCCACGCGGTCAGCCGCCTCATCCGCATCCGCTACGGCGCCATGCTGCTGCCGCGCGGTCTCAAGCGCGGCGCGTGGATGGAACTCGACGACCGGGACATCCGCTCGCTGTTCCAGGCCGCCGGCGGCGGCGAACGCGCCGAACGCAACGTGCCCCGGTCCGGTGCCGGACCGCGCGGGCCGAACGCCGACGCCGGTGCCGGCGGGCGCAACGGACGCGGCCCCCGGCGCGGCAACGACAACCGCAAGGCCGCCGGCAACGCGGGCGGACCGCCGCAGGGTCGCCGTGGCGGCGGCGGGGTGGGCGGCTTCACGGGCTATGGAAAGGGTCCCGGCGCGGGCGGTCCGGGCAACGTCGGTGGCGGCCAGCGCGGTGCCCGACGCGGCGATGGCCCTCCGGCGCCCGGCGGTGCCGGCCAGCCCGACCCGATGAAGACCTCGGTCGGCTACATCGGCGCCGACAGCTTCTCGCGACAGCGCAAGGAGCAGCGCCAGGGACCGCCACGCCGTGGCGGCGGATCCGGTGGCGGCTTCGGCGGTCCCGGCGGCGGCAAGCGGCGCGGCCGCTAGACCCCCGCGCGGGCCGGACGGCCGCGCCGGTCTAAAATCACGGGCTTTGCCGCAGCGCCCGCTCCGTGCGGGCGGTGCGGCGGAATCTCTCGAAAAATCAACTGCTCAGAAAGCATTTCCATGGCCATCGAACGCACCCTCTCCATCATCAAGCCCGACGCCGTCGCCAAGAACGCCATCGGCCAGATCGTCGCCCGCTTCGAAGCCGCCGGCCTCAAGATCGCCGCCGCCAAGCTGGTCCAGCTCTCGCGTGCCGAAGCCGAGCAGTTCTACGGCGTGCACAAGGCCCGTCCCTTCTTCAAGGACCTGGTCGAATTCATGATCTCCGGCCCGGTGTTCGTGCAGGTGCTCGAAGGCGAAGGCGCCATCGCCAAGAACCGCGAACTGATGGGCGCCACCGATCCCAAGAAGGCCGACGCCGGCACCATCCGCGCCGACTTCGCCGACAGCATCGACGCCAACGCCGTGCACGGCTCCGACGCCGCCGAGACGGCCGCCAACGAGATCGCCTTCTTCTTCGCCGGCCTGAGCGTCTACGCACGCTGAGCCCGCTTGCCCGGCCCGACGCCATGACGACCACCAATCTGCTCGAGTTCGACCTGGAGGGATTGGCCGCGTTCTGCGAACGGCTGGGCGAGAAGCGCTTCCGCGCCACCCAGCTCTTCCGCTGGATCCACCAGCGCGGCGCGAGCGACTTCACGCAGATGACCGATCTGGCGAAGTCGCTGCGCGAGAAGCTGGCGACGACCGCGCGGATCGAGGCGCTGCCCGTGTCCGCGCAGCACGAATCCAAGGACGGCACCATCAAGTGGCTGTTCGACGTCGGCGGCGGCGATGCCGTCGAGGCGGTGTTCATCCCCGAGGACGATCGCGGCACGCTGTGCGTGTCGTCCCAGGCCGGTTGCGCGGTGGGCTGCCGCTTCTGCTCCACCGGCCACCAGGGCTTCAGCCGCAACCTGACCACCGGCGAGATCACCGCGCAACTCTGGTTCGCCGAGCATTTCCTGCGCCGTCACCTCCAGCGCGACGAGCGCGTCATCTCCAACGTCGTGATGATGGGCATGGGCGAGCCGCTGCAGAACTACGCGGCGCTTGTGCCGGCCCTGCGCACGATGCTCGACGACAACGGCTACGGCCTCTCGCGCCGGCGCGTGACGGTGTCCACGTCGGGCGTGGTGCCGATGATCGACCGCCTGGGCGGCGACTGCCCGGTGGCATTGGCCGTCTCGCTGCACGCGCCCAACGATGCCCTGCGCGACGACCTGGTGCCGCTCAACCGCAAGTACCCGATCGCCGAGCTGCTCGAGGCCTGCAAGCGCTACCTCGCGCACGCGCCGCGCGACTTCATCACCTTCGAATACTGCATGCTCGACGGCGTCAACGACACGCCCGAGCATGCGGCGCAACTGGTCGCACTGGTGCGCACGCACGGCGTGTCGTGCAAGTTCAACCTGATTCCCTTCAATCCCTTTCCGGCCTCCGGCCTGCTGCGCTCGCCGCAGGCGCGGGTCGTGGCCTTCGCGAAGATCCTCGGCGAGGCCGGCTTGGTGACCACCGTGCGCAAGACGCGCGGCGACGACATCGACGCCGCCTGCGGCCAGCTCGCCGGCGACGTCAAGGACCGCACCCGCGCCGCCGAGCGCATGGCCGGGCGTCGCACCGTCATGCTGCAGCCGGTGCGCGCCGAGGCGGCCGCCGCTGCCGTCGTGCCGGCGGAACGCTGAATCGATGCGTCGCTTCGTCCGTCCGGATTCCCCGCTTTCGCTGCGCCGCCTGACGCACCTGCTCGTGGTCGCGGGTGCCGTCGCGGTGCTCGCAGGCTGCACGTCCACCCGGTCGTCCCGGGTGCTGCCGAACGGCGCGGCCAACGGGGCCGACATCGTCACCACGTCCGACGAGCCCAACGAGCGCCGCCGCGCGCGGCTGCGGCTCGAACTGGCCGTGGGCTACTTCCAGGCCGGACAGACCACCGTCGCGCTCGACGAGGCCAAGCAGTCGATCGCCATCGATCCGAACTTCGCCGACGCCTACAACCTGCGTGGCCTGATCTACATGCGGCTGGACGATCCCGGCCTGGCCGAGGACAGCTTCCGCCGCGCCATCGCCCTGAATCCGCGCGAGCCCAACACGCTGCACAACTACGGCTGGCTGCTGTGCCAGCAGGGCCGCTACGGCGACGCGAGCGCGCAGTTCACGCAGGCGCTGGCGGTGCCCGGCTATGCCGACCGGGCCAAGACGCTCATGACCCAGGGCCTGTGCCAGGTCAAGGCCGGCGAACGCGCCGGCGCCGAGCGCAGCCTGCTGCAGGCCTACGAGCTCGACCCCGGCAATCCGGTCGTCGGCTTCAACCTCGCGCTGCTGATGCGGGAGCGGGGCGAACTCCAGCGCGCCCAGTTCTACGTCCGGCGCGTCAACAACGGTCCCTCGGCCAATGCCGAGACGCTGTGGCTGGGGATCAAGATCGAGCGCGCGCTCCAGAATCGCGAAGCCCTGGCGCAGCTCGGAATGCAATTGCGGCGTCGCTTCCCCGAGTCCCGGGAAGCCATGGCCCTTGAACGTGGGAGTTTCGATGATTGAACGGGCAAGCGAAACCGGCCATGCGCCGGCCGCCCCAACGATGCCGGTCGGCGGTGCCGACCGGAGTGCCGGCACCCTGCTGCGCGAGGCCCGCGAGGCCCACAACCTGCACATCGACGTCGTGGCCGCCGCGCTGAAGGTGCCGACGCAGAAGCTGCAGGCCCTGGAGAACGACGACATCGGCGCATTGCCCGATCCGGTGTTCGCGCGCGCGCTGGCCGCCAGCGTCTGCCGGGCCTTGCGCGTCGATCCCGCGCCGGTGCTGGCCAAGTTGCCGGGCGCCCTCAAGCCCGGACTGGCCGATGCCGACCAGACCATCAGCAGCAGTTTCCGGTCGGGCGCGCCGCGCTCGCGCGGCGTGGCGCCGGGCGGGCGGCCTTCGCGCGCCCTGCTCGCCGTGGTGGCGCTCCTGCTCATCGGGGTGCTGCTGCTGTGGCTGCTGCCTCCGGGCGCCTTCGGTCGCCTGAGCGCGGCCCTGCCGGGCGGCACCCCGTCGACCGCCGTCGCCACCGACCAGCCCGCGGCGGGCGAATCGTCGACCGCGACGACCCGGCCCGGCATGGTCACCGAATCGGTGACGACCGGGGCGGTGCTGCCGTCGACACCGTCGAACGTCGCCGCTTCCGCGCCGGCGGTCGTGCCGGCGCCGGCGGCCTCGGCGGCCAGCGGCGCGGCGGCCGGGTCCGTGGTCGCCTCGACCGACGTGCTGGTGTTCGTGGCCCGTGCGCCGTCCTGGATCACCGTGACCGAGGCCGGCGGGCGCCAGTTGCTGCGACGCAGCCTGCAGGCCGGCGAGACCGTGGGTCTGTCGGGCCGGCTGCCGATGTCGGTCGTGGTGGGCCGCGCGGCCAGCGTCGACGTGTCGGTGCGCGGCCAGCCCTTCGACCTCGGCCCCCTGACCGGTTCCGGCGGCGTGGCCCGTTTCGAGATCAAGCCATGAACGACTCCGTGAATGCCGTGAACTTCGACGAATTCCCGATCGAGCCCGCGGCGCCGCGGGCTCGCCGTTCGCAGCAGGCGAGGGTCGTCTGGGGACCGCGCATCGTCACCGTGGGCGGCGACGCGCCGGTGCGGGTGCAGTCGATGACCAACACCGACACGGTCGACGCCATCGGCACCGCGATCCAGGTCAAGGAACTGGCCCTGGCCGGCTCGGAGATGGTGCGCATCACCGTCAACACGCCCGAGGCCGCGCAGCAGGTGCCCTACATCCGCGAACAGCTCGATCGCATGGGCGTCGACGTGCCGCTGATCGGCGACTTCCACTACAACGGCCACCGCCTGCTGACCGACTATCCGGACTGCGCGCAGGCCCTGAGCAAGTACCGCATCAATCCCGGCAACGTGGGCAAGGGCGACAAGAAGGACAAGCAGTTCGGCCAGATGATCGAGGCCGCGATGCGCTGGGACAAGGTCGTGCGCATCGGCGTCAACTGGGGCAGCCTCGACCAGGAGCTGCTGGCGCATCTGATGGACGTCAACAGCCGGCGCGCCCGGCCCTGGGACGCGAAGTCGGTGATGTACCAGGCGCTCATCAATTCGGCCATCGATTCGGCGCGCCTGGCCGAATCGATGGGCATGCGTGGCGACCAGATCATCCTGAGCTGCAAGGTCAGCGGCGTGCAGGACCTGATCTCGGTCTATCGCGAACTCGCCCGGCGTTGCGACTACGCGCTGCACCTGGGCCTGACCGAGGCCGGCATGGCGACCAAGGGCACCGTGGCCTCGGCCACCGCGCTGTCGATCCTGCTGCAGGAGGGCATCGGCGACACCATCCGCGTCTCGCTCACGCCGCAGCCCGGCGAGGCCCGTACCCAGGAGGTGCTGATCGCCAACGAGATCCTGCAGGCGCTCGGCCTGCGCGTGTTCGTGCCCAGCGTCACGGCCTGCCCGGGCTGCGGACGCACCACCAGCACCACTTTCCAGGAACTGGCCAAGCAGATCGACGACTATCTGCGTCAGCAGATGCCGGTGTGGCGCCAGCGCTATCCCGGCGTCGAGAACCTGAAGGTCGCCGTGATGGGCTGCATCGTCAACGGTCCCGGCGAGAGCAAGCACGCCGACATCGGCATCAGCCTGCCCGGCACCGGCGAGGCGCCGGCGGCGCCCGTCTTCATCGACGGCGAGAAGGCGTTGACCCTGCGCGGCGACGACATCGCGCGCGAGTTCCACCAGCTCGTCGAGACCTACATCGAGAAGCGTTTCGGCGGCTGACGCCGCATCCTGTCGAATCGCCGTCGCGGGCCGGTCCGGAGCGGGGAGTTCCGGCGTTTCCGGACGCGGCGCGGGTCCCCAGCAATTTCACCTTTTTCCGAATGACCGACAAGCTCTCCGCCGTCAAAGGCATGAACGACATCCTGCCGCCCGAGTCGGCGCGCTGGGAATGGCTCGAAGCCATCGTGCGCGACCTGATGGGCCGCTACGCCTACCGCAACGTGCGCACGCCGATCCTGGAGCACACCGCGCTGTTCGTGCGCGGCATCGGCGAGGTGACCGACATCGTCGAGAAGGAGATGTACGCCTTCGAGGACCGCTCCGACAAGCACGGGCAGGCCGAGCACCTGGCCATGCGGCCCGAGAACACCGCCGGGCTGGTGCGCGCGGCGATCGAACACAACCTGCTCTACGACGGCCCCAAGCGCCTCTGGTACACCGGGCCGATGTTCCGGCGCGAGAAGCCCCAGCGCGGCCGTTATCGCCAGTTCCACCAGATCGGCGCCGAGGCCCTGGGCTTCGCCGGTCCCGACGTGGATGCCGAACTCATCCTGCTGGCGAGCGCGCTGTGGCGGGCGATCGGCCTGACCGACGTGCGCCTGGAACTCAACAGCCTGGGCCAGCCGGAAGAACGCGCGCGCCACCGCGCGCAGCTCATCACCCACTTCGAGCGGCACGCCGACCGGCTCGACGAGGACGCCAGGCGTCGCCTGCACAGCAACCCGCTGCGCATCCTGGACACCAAGAATCCGGCCATGAAGGACGTGGTCGAGGCGGCGCCCAAGCTGCTGGACTTCCTGGGCGCCGAGTCGCTCGCGCACTTCGATGGCCTGCGGGCCATCCTGGATGCCAACGGCATCGCCTACACCATCAACCCGCGGCTGGTGCGCGGCCTCGACTACTACAACCTGACGGTGTTCGAGTTCGTCACCGACCGGCTCGGGGCCCAGGGCACGGTCTGCGCCGGCGGCCGCTACGACGACCTGATCGCGCAGATCGGTGGCAAGCGCGCGCCGGCGGTCGGCTGGGCGATGGGCGTCGAACGGGTGCTCGAACTGGTGAAGGAGCAGGGTGCCGCCGTGCCGCCGGTGGTGCCCGACGCCTATGCCGTGGTGCCCGACGCGGCGTCGATGCCGGTGGTCCTGCGCACCCTGCAGCAGCTGCGCGAGGCCGGCGTGCGCGTGCAGATGCACGCCGCCACGGCCGACGGCCTGGGCAGCTTCAAGTCGCAGTTCAAGAAGGCCGACGCCAGCGGCGCTGCCCATGCGCTGGTCTTCGGTGCCGATGAACTCGCGCGCGGCGAGGTCACCGTCAAGGCGTTGCGCGACGGCGGCGGCGCCCAGATTTCTCGGCCGCTGGCCGAAATCCTCATCTGGGCCACCACCCTACAATCCCCGGCTCCCAACTCCTGACAGCGCATGGCCACCCATCTCGATCTCGAAGAACAGGAACAGCTCGACCAGCTCAAGCATTTCTGGAACACCTATGGCACGCTGATCACCTGGCTCGTCCTGCTCGTCGCCGGCGCCTTCATGGCGTGGAACGGCTGGCAGTACTACCAGCGCAGCAAGGCCGCGCAGGCCTCGGCGCTCTACGACGAAGTCGAACGCGGCACCCAGGCCGGCGACGCCGAGCGCGTCGAACGCGTGCTCTCCGACATGAAGGAGAAGTTCGCCCGCACGTCCTATGCCCAGCAGGCCGGTCTGCTGGCGGCCAAGACCCTGCGCGAGAAGGGCAAGCCCGAAGCCTCCCGTGCCGCGCTCGAATGGGTGGCCCAGAACGCCATCGATCCGGGCTACCAGGCCATCGCCCGGCTGCGCCTGGCCGCCGAACTGCTCGACGCCAAGGCCTACGACGACGCGCTCAAGCAGCTCGCCGTGCCGGTGCCCAAGGAGTTCGAGGCGCTGGTGGCCGATCGCAAGGGCGACATCTACATGGCGCAGGGCAAGCGCGACGAAGCGAAGGCGCAATACCAGAACGCGTGGTCCGGCTTCGACAAGCGCGTCGAGTACCGCCGCCTGGTCGAGATCAAGCTCAACGCGGTCGGCGTCGACACGAAGAGCCTGGCGTCGGCCACGCCCACGGCAGCCCCGGGCGCCGCCACCACCCAGTGAATCGAACCATGCTGAAGATCTCCCGTTTCGCAATGCCGGCGCTGCGCCTGGCCCTGTCCGCGGTCGTGCTGGCCGCGCTGGCCGCCTGCTCCGGCACGGGCAAGCCCAAGCCGGCCGAACTGCCGGCCAACCCGGCGCTGCTAGGCGTGCGCCAGGCCTGGAGCCTGCGCATCCCCGCCGTCACCTATCCGCTGCAGACCAGCGTCAGCGGCGACACCGTGACGGTGGCCGGCGCCAACGGCGTCGTGGTGGCGATCGATTCGCGCTCCGGCCAGGAGAGCTGGCGCGCGAGCATCGGCGCGCCGTTGAGCGCCGGTGTCGGCAGCGACGGCACGATGGCCGCCGTGGTCACCGAGGCCAACGAACTCGTCGCCCTGCGCGACGGCAAGGTGCTCTGGAAGCAGAAGCTCACCGCGCGCGGCTACACAGCGCCGCTCGTGGCCGGCCGGCGTGTCTTCGTGCAGACCGCCGACCGCACCGTCAGCGCCTGGGACGGCGAGAGCGGCCGCCGCCTGTGGGCGCAGCCGCGCACGGCGGAGACCCTGGTGCTGCGCAAGCCCGGCGTCTTCCTGGCCGTGGGCGACACGCTGGTGGCTGGCATCGGCGGCCGGCTGGTCGGCCTGAGCCCGGCCAACGGCGCCTCGCGCTGGGAGTCGCCGATCGCGGCGCCGCGCGGCACCAACGACGTCGAGCGCCTGGTCGACCTGACCGGTTCGGTCAGCCGCACGGGCGACACCGTCTGCGCGCGCGCCTACTACGCCAACGTCGGCTGCGTCGACACGGCGCGCGGCGTGCTGCTCTGGAGCCGGCCTGCCACGGGCGCCGAAGGTCTGAGCGGCGACGAGAATTTCGTCTACGGCACCGAATCCAACGGCGACGTCGTCGCCTGGCGCCGCTCCGACGGCGAGCGCGCCTGGGCTTCCGAGCGCCTCAAGTACCGCGAACTGACCGCACCGCTGGCGGTCGGACGCTCGCTGGTCATCGGCGACGACAAGGGCCTCGTGCACTTCGTCTCGCGCGAGGACGGCTCGGCGCTCAACCGCCTGACGCCGGACGGCTCGCCCGTCGCGGCCGCCCCCGTGCTCGCCGGCAACACGGTCGTGATCGTCACCCGCAATGGCGGTGTGTTCGGCTACCGCCCCGAATGAACATTCACGTGAAGGCCCGGCCATGAAGCCCGTCATCGCCCTGGTCGGGCGCCCCAACGTCGGCAAGTCGACCCTGTTCAACCGTCTCACGCAGAGCCGCGACGCCATCGTCGCCGACTTCGCGGGACTCACCCGCGACCGCCACTACGGCAACGGCCGCCAGGGCCGGCGCGAGTTCATCGTGATCGACACCGGCGGCTTCGAGCCCGACGCGGGCAGCGGCATCTTCAAGGAGATGGCCAAGCAGACGCGCCAGGCCGTGGCCGAGGCCGACGTGGTGGTGTTCGTCGTCGACGCGCGCGAAGGGATCTCGGCGCAGGACCACGACATCGCCAACGAACTGCGCCGGCTGGGCAAGCCGTGCGTGTTGGTGGCCAACAAGGCCGAGGGCATGCAGGACGGCACCCGGCTGGTCGACTTCTACGAACTCGGCCTGGGCGACGTGCACGGCGTCTCGGCGGCGCACGGGCAGGGCATCCGCGACCTGGTCGACCTGGCCCTGGAGCCGCTCCAACTGCCCGAACCGGACGACGACGAGGACGACGGCGAAGCCAAGCCGATCAAGCTGGCCGTCGCCGGCCGGCCCAACGTGGGCAAGTCCACCCTGATCAACACCTGGCTGGGCGAGGAACGCCTGGTCGCCTTCGACATGCCCGGTACCACGCGCGACGCGATCACGGTGCCCTTCGAGCGCAACGGCCAGCGCTTCGAGCTCATCGACACCGCGGGCCTGCGCCGCAAGGGCAAGGTCTTCGAGGCCATCGAGAAGTTCTCGGTGGTCAAGACGCTGCAGGCGATCGAGTCGGCCAACGTCGTGCTGCTGCTGCTGGACGCGACCCAGGGCGTGACCGACCAGGACGCGCACATCGCCGGCTACATCCTGGAGTCCGGCCGGGCGGTGGTCATCGCGATCAACAAGTGGGACGCGGTCGACAGCTACCAACGCGAGCAGCTGCACCGCCAGATCGAGACGCGGCTGCCGTTCCTGAAGTTCGCCGCGCTGCACTTCATCTCGGCCATCCGACGCCAGGGCCTCGGGCCGGTGTGGCAGGCGATCGCGCAGGCGCACAAGTCGGCCACGCGCAAGATGTCGACGCCGGTGCTCACGCGGCTCCTGCTCGAAGCGGTGCAGTTCCAATCGCCGCAGCGCTCGGGCATGTTCAGGCCGAAGCTGCGCTACGCGCACCAAGGCGGGATGAATCCGCCGGTCATCGTCATCCACGGCAATTCGCTCGAGCACGTCACCGACGCCTACAAGCGCTTTCTGGAAGGACGCTTCCGAAAGGAATTCGATCTGGTCGGCACGCCCATGCGGATCGAATTCAAGACCTCGCACAATCCTTATGCTGACAAGGAAAAGGATTAGCGGCTGTCACGTGCAATAGGCAGCTGCGGCCGTTCAATTGGTCGCGAAGTATTGGGAATTCGCCCTGCCGATTCGGCGCGATGTCGGATCGGGCTTCCGAGTTCCTCTGGGCGAGTGCCTTTATTTTGAAAAGGCTTTCGGCCTCGCGGGCTGCGGTGCGGAATCGCTGTGTTAAGGTCCTTCTTCCAACAACTCTTCCTGGAACACGGAGAATATCGTGAGCAACAAAGGGCAACTTTTGCAAGACCCGTTCCTGAACACACTGCGTCGGGAGCATGTGCCGGTTTCCATCTACCTGGTCAACGGCATCAAGCTCCAGGGTCAGATCGAGTCCTTCGATCAATACGTCGTGCTATTGCGCAACACCGTGACGCAGATGGTCTACAAGCACGCCATTTCCACCATCGTCCCCGGACGCGCGGTGAATTTCTCGGCGGCCGAGAACGAAGACGCTGCGACCTGAGCGTTTCCGAGGCGCAATGGGCCGCGCCCGTTGCGCTCCCCAATTCCTTTGCAATGCCTGATACCGCTTGTCTGAAGTCATAACTCGCCAAGACGGCGCCGTCATCCTCGTCGGCGTCGATTTCGGACTGCCTCATTTCGACAACGAACTTGAAGAGCTCGGCCTGCTCGCCCAGACGGCAGGATTGATCCCGGTCGACCGGATGGTCTGTCGTCGCAAGGCGCCCGACGCGGCGCTCTTCGTGGGCAGCGGCAAGGCCGACGAGATCCGGGAACTCGCCGAGATGCATCGTGCCAGCGAGGTCATCTTCGACCAGTCGCTCAGCCCGGCCCAGCAGCGCAACCTCGAGCGCCTGCTCAACGTCGCCGTCTACGACCGCACCTTCCTGATCCTGGAGATCTTCGCGCAGCGCGCACGCTCGCACGAGGGCAAGCTGCAGGTCGAGCTGGCACGGCTCCAGTACCTGAGCACGCGCCTGGTGCGGCGCTGGTCGCACCTGGAGCGCCAGACCGGCGGCGCGGGCGTGCGCGGCGGTCCCGGCGAGAAGCAGATCGAGCTCGACCGCCGGATGATCTCCGAGTCGATCAAGCGCACCCGCGAGCGCTTGGCCAAGGTGCAGAAGCAACGCGGCACGCAGCGGCGCCAGCGGGAGCGGCGCGAGACCTTCAACATCTCGCTGGTCGGCTACACCAACGCGGGCAAGTCGTCGATCTTCAATGCGATGGTGAAGGCACGAGCCTATGCGGCCGATCAGCTCTTCGCCACGCTCGACACCACCACGCGTCATCTCTACCTGGGCGACGCGCGCCGGCAGGTGTCGATCTCCGACACGGTCGGCTTCATCCGCGATCTGCCGCACGGACTGGTCGACGCCTTCAAGGCGACGTTGCAGGAAGCGGTCGACGCCGATCTGCTGCTGCACGTGGTGGACGCCGCCAACCCGCATCACCCCGAGCAGCTGGCCGAAGTCCAGCGTGTGCTGGGCGAGATCGGCGCGGGCGACGTGCCGCAGCTGCTGGTGTTCAACAAGCTCGACGCGCTCGACGAAGCCCAGCGACCGGTGCGCATGGGCGACGAGATGGAGATCGACGGCGTGCGCACGCCGCGTCTCTTCGTCAGCGCCCGTTCCGGAGAAGGGCTGCCGGCCCTGCGCGCCGAGTTGGCGCGTCGCTCCGGCTCGGTGACCGAGGACATGTCCTTAGACCCGGACGCCCCATTGCATGCCGCGCCCGACTGATTGGGCACAATCTCCTCACCGACGAGAGAAGCGAATCGAATGAATGCAAAGCCAGTATGGAGCCGTCTGCAAGGCATGTTCAACCTGAACGATGGACGCTGGGGGAGAAGCGACGAGCCCTCGTCCGGCAACGAGCGTCCGAATGCCGGCCCGCCCGATAACGACCTGCCGCCTTCGAGCCCCAACAGCCACCAGAACAACCGTCCCCGGGGCCAGGGTCCCAACCAGGGCCCGCCCGATCTCGACGAACTCTGGCGCGACTTCAACCGCAAGCTCGGCGGCCTGTTCGGCGGTGGCCGCAACGGGGGGGGCGGCAACAACGACCATCGTCCCGGTGGCGGGGGTTTCCGGCCCGACATGAAGAACGCCGGTTACGGCATCGGCATCGTGGCGCTGATCGCCGTGCTGATCTGGCTGGGCACCGGCTTCTTCATCGTCAACGAAGGCCAGCAGGCGGTCATCACCCAGTTCGGCCGCTACAAGACGACCGTCGGTGCCGGCTTCAACTGGCGCCTGCCGTATCCGATCCAGCGCCATGAACTGGTGGTCGTGACGCAGATCCGCTCGACCGACGTCGGCCGCGACAGCATCGTGCGTTCCACGGGCCTGCGCGAGTCGGCCATGCTCACCGAGGACGAGAACATCGTCGAGATCAAGTTCGCCGTGCAGTACCGCCTGAGCGATGCGCGCGCCTACCTCTACGAGAGCAAGGCGCCGGCCGATACCGTGGTGCAGGTCGCCGAGACCGCCGTGCGCGAGGTGGTCGGCAAGATGCGCATGGACGCCGCGCTCGCCGAGGAACGCGACCAGATCGCCCCGCGCGTGCGCGCCCTCATGCAGACCATCCTCGACCGCTACAAGGTCGGCGTGGAAGTGGTGAACATCAACCTGCAGCAGGGCGGCGTGCGTCCGCCCGAGCAGGTGCAGGCGGCGTTCGACGACGTCCTGAAGGCCGGCCAGGAGCGCGAGCGTGCCAAGAACGAGGCCCAGGCCTATGCCAATGACGTGGTGCCACGCGCCATCGGTACCGCCTCGCGTCTGAAGGAAGAGTCGGAAGCCTACAAGGCGCGCGTCGTGGCGCAGGCCCAGGGTGACGCCGGTCGCTTCGCCTCGGTGCTGGTCGAGTACCAGAAGGCCCCGCAGGTGACGCGCGACCGCATGTACACCGACGCCATGCAGCAGATCTACGCCAACACCACCAAGGTGCTGGTGGACTCGAAGCAGGGCTCCAACCTGCTGTACCTGCCGCTCGACAAGCTCATGCAGGCCACCGGTGCGAACAACCCGGGTGCCTCGATCGACGCCTCGCTGCCCGGCGTCGCGGGTGCCTCGACCTCGCCCGCCACGACGTCCTCCTCGTCGGCGATCCCGACCTCGCCGACAACCAACGACATGCGCGTGCGCGGCGACGGCCGCACGCGCGACCGCGACGGCCGCTGATCGCCCTGGAACGCTCAAACAAATGAACAGAATCGGATTCATCGCATCGTCCATCCTGGTAGCCCTCGTGCTGCTGAGTTCGATGCTCTTCGTGGTCGATCAGCGCCAATTCGGCGTGGTCTACCAGCTCGGGCAGATCAAGAACGTGATCACCGAGCCGGGACTCAACTTCAAGCTGCCGCCGCCGATCCAGAACGTGTCGTACCTCGACAAGCGTCTGCTCACGCTTTCCAGCCTGGAGGCCGAGCCGATGCTCACGGCCGAGAAGCAGCGCGTGGTCATCGACTGGTACGTCCGCTGGCGCATCACCAACCCGTCGGAGTACATCCGCAACGTCGGCCTCGACGAGAACGCCGGCGCCGTGCAGCTCAACCGGGTGGTACGCAACGCCTTCCAGGAGAACGTCAACAAGCGCACCGTACGCGACCTCATCTCCGCGCGGCGCGAGGCCCTCATGGCCGACGTGCAGCGCGAGGTGCTGGCCGTGGTCAAGGGCGCCAAGCCCTGGGGCGTGGACATCATCGACGTGCGCATCACCCGCGTCGACTATGTCGAGGCCATCACCGAGTCCGTCTACCGGCGCATGGAGGCCGAGCGCAAGCGCGTGGCCAACGAACTGCGCTCGACCGGTTTCGCCGAGGGCGAGAAGATCCGCGCCGATGCCGACCGTCAGCGCGAGGTGACCGTGGCCAATGCCTATCGCGAGGCGCAGAAGATCAAGGGCGAGGGCGATGCCCAGGCCGCCGCGGCGTACAGCGAGGCCTTCGGCCGCGACCCGCAGTTCGCGCAGTTCTATCGCAGCCTCGACGCCTACCGCCAGAGCTTCAACAAGAAGAGCGACGTGCTGGTGGTCGATCCGGCGTCGTCCGACTTCTTCCGGGCCTTCCGCAGCACCGGCTCGCCGCAGCGCTGAAGAAGCGGTCGTCGTGAGCGCTTCTGCGTTCTGGAGCGCGCTCGGCTTCGTCCTGGTGATCGAGGGCCTGCTGCCTTTCCTTTCGCCCGGGCGCTGGCGGCGTCACATCGCCCAGCTCGCGGAGTTGCGCGACGGGCAGTTGCGGTTCATCGGACTGGGCGCGATCGCCGCCGGTCTTTTCGTCCTCTGGCTCGTCGGCTGACGCCGGCCTTCGACGCGATACCGGCGGTGCCGGAGGTCGCGCCCGGTAGAATTCCGGTTTAACCACGTCCCGCTTGCCATGTCCGCCTGGGTCCTCCCGGATCACATTGCCGATGTGCTGCCTTCCGAGGCCCGCCACATCGAAGAACTTCGACGCGAACTGCTCGACACCGCCCGTGGCTATGGTTACGAGCTGGTGATGCCGCCGCTGATCGAGCACATCGAATCGCTGCTCTCCGGCACCGGCGAGGCGCTCGACCTCCAGACCTTCAAGCTCGTCGATCAGCTCTCCGGCCGCACGCTGGGCCTGCGCGCCGACACGACGCCGCAGGTCGCGCGCATCGATGCCCACCTGCTCAACCGCCAGGGCGTGGCGCGCCTGTGCTACTGCGGACCCGTCGTGCACACCCGGCCCGACGGTCCGCACGCCACGCGCGAGCCCCTGCAGTTCGGTGCCGAGATCTACGGCCACGCCGGCCTCGAAGCCGACACCGAGGTCCTGCTGCTCGCCCTCGACTGCCTGCGCTCGTCCGGCCTCGCACGCGCGCAGACGCCGCTGGTCGATCTGGCCGACGCGCGCATCGTGCGTTCGCTCTTCGCCGGCGTGCCGGTCGACGCCGATGCGCTCGCGCGCGTACATGCCGCGCTGGCGGCCAAGGACGACAGCGAACTGCGCGCGCTGACGCGCGACTTCCCCGCCGCCTCGCGCGACGGCCTGCTGGCGTTGGTGAGTCTCTACGGCGACGCCGGCGTGCTCGACGAGGCCGCGCGCGCCTTGCCCGACACGGCCGCCGTGCGCGAAGCCCTGGCCGACCTGCGGCGCCTCGCCGCCCGGCTGCGGGACGTGCCGGACGTGCGCACGAGCTTCGACCTGTCCGACCTGCGCGGCTACGCGTACTACAGCGGCATGCGCTTCGGCATCTATGTCGAGGGTGCCGCCGATGCCCTGGTGCGCGGCGGGCGCTACGACGAGGTCGGCGCGGTGTTCGGCCGCAACCGGCCGGCCGTTGGCTTCAGCGTCGACCTGCGCGAGCTCGTCGGTGTGCTGCCGGCGCGGCCGTTGCGCTCGGTCGTGCGCGCGCCCTGGAGCGACGCGCCCGGCCTGCAGGCCGCCATCTCGGCATTGCGCGATGGCGGCGAGACCGTGGTCTGCGCGCTGCCGGGCCACGACAGCGAAATCGACGAATTCCACTGCGACCGCGAGCTCGTCGAGCGCGCCGGCCAGTGGCATGTCCAAGCCATCTGAATCCTGAAAAGCAACACATCATGAGCGTAACCACCGGCAGAAACGTGGTCGTCGTCGGCACCCAATGGGGCGACGAGGGCAAGGGCAAACTGGTCGACTGGCTGACCGAGAGCGCCCAGGGCGTGGTCCGCTTCCAGGGCGGCCACAACGCGGGCCATACGCTGGTCATCAACGGCGTGAAGACCGCGCTGCACCTGATCCCCAGCGGCATCATGCGTCCGGGCGTCAAGTGCTACATCGGCAACGGCGTGGTGCTGTCGGCGGCCAAGCTGTTCGAGGAGATCGAGGGGCTGGAGAAGGCCGGCGTGGAGGTGCGCTCGCGCCTGCGCATCAGCGAGGCCTGCCCGCTGATCCTGCCGTTCCACGCCGCGCTCGACATCGCGCGCGAGGCCTACCGCGAGAAGGGCGGCATCGAGAAGATCGGCACCACCGGGCGCGGCATCGGCCCGGCCTACGAGGACAAGATCGCGCGCCGCGCCTTGCGCGTGCAGGACCTGAAGCACCCGGACCGCTTCGCGGCCAAGCTGCGCGTGCTGCTCGATCTGCACAACCACGTGCTGACGCAGGTGCTGAGTGCCCCGGCGATCGACTTCGACACCGTGTTCGACGAGGCGATGCGCCATGCCGAACTGCTGCGGCCGATGATGGCCGACGTCTCGCGCGAGCTCAACGACGCCCACCGCAACGGCGCCAACCTGCTGTTCGAAGGCGCGCAGGGCACGCTGCTCGACGTCGACCACGGCACCTACCCCTACGTCACGTCCAGCAACTGCGTGGCCGGCAACGCGGCCGCCGGCTCCGGCGTCGGCCCGGGCATGCTGCACTACGTCCTGGGCATCACCAAGGCCTATTGCACGCGCGTGGGCGGCGGTCCGTTCCCGACCGAACTCGACTGGGAGGCACCGGGCACGCCGGGCTACCACATGAGCACCGTGGGCGCGGAGAAGGGCGTGACCACCGGTCGCAGCCGCCGCTGCGGCTGGTTCGACGCCGCGCTGCTCAAACGCTCGGCGCAGGTCAACGGCCTCTCCGGCCTGTGCATCACCAAGCTCGACGTGCTCGACGGCATCGAGAAGCTCGAACTCTGCACCGGCTACGAGCTCGACGGCGAGACCACCGACATCCTGCCCATGGGCGCCGACGAGATCGAGCGCTGCACGCCCATCTACGAAACGCTCGAAGGCTGGACCGAGAGCACCGTCGGCGTCACGCAGTACGACAAGCTGCCCGTCAACGCACGGCTCTACCTGCAGCGCATCGAGCAGGTCACCGGCGTGCCGATCCACATGGTCTCCACCAGCCCCGACCGCGACCACACCATCATGATGCGCCACCCCTATCTGGCCGACTGAGCAGGACCATCCCCATGTTGACCGAAGACGGCAAGCATCTCTACGTCAGCTATGACGAGTACCACAACCTGATCGAGAAGCTGGCGATCAAGCTGCACCAGTCGGGCTGGGAGTTCGACACCATCCTGTGCCTGGCGCGCGGCGGGCTGCGGCCCGGCGACGTGCTCTCGCGCATCTTCGAGAAGCCGCTGGCGATCATGTCGACTAGCTCCTACCGCGCCGATGCCGGCACGGTGCGCGGCCACCTCGACATCGCCCGCTTCATCACCACGCCCAAGGGCGAACTGGCGGGCAAGGTGCTGCTGGTCGACGACCTGGCCGACTCGGGCCACACGCTGCACGCCGTGGTCGACATGCTGCGCACCAATTACAAGCCCATCACCGAGCTGCGCAGCGCCGTGCTGTGGACCAAGGCGCTGTCGACCTTCACGCCCGACTACTCGGTCGAGTTCCTGGCCACCAACCCGTGGATCCACCAGCCATTCGAGAGCTACGACGGCCTGGGCCCGGAGAAGCTGGTCCGGAAGTGGTCGATCTGACCGCCGCGTCGCGCATGCCTCGCTCCCCGCGATCCCATCCGCCGGACCGGCCGATCACCGAGCTGATCCACCATCCCTACCAGCCGCCGGCGAACTTCGCCGCGCCGCAGCCCGGCGTCCACAAGGCCTCGACGGTGTTCTTCGCCGACGTGGCCGCCATGCGCGCGCGCGACTGGAAGACCAAGGCCGGCTACACCTACGGCCTGCACGGCACGCCCACCACCTTCACGCTGGAGGCGCGCATCGCCACGCTCGAAGGCGCGAGCGAATGCCTGCTGGTGCCCAGCGGCCTCGCGGCCATCGCGCTGGTGTCCTTCGCGCTGCTCAAGAGCGGCGACGAGGTGCTGATCCCGGACAACGCCTACGGTCCCAACAAGGCGCTGGCGACGGGCGAGTTGGCGAACTTCGGCATCACGCACCGGCTGTACGACGCCATGGATCCGGCCGATCTGGCGGCCAAGCTCGGCGAGCGCACCAAGCTCGTCTGGCTGGAGGCCGCCGGCTCGGTGACCATGGAGTTCCCCGACCTGGCCGCGCTCGCCGGCCTGTGCCGCGCGCACGGCGCCGTCGCCGTGTTGGACAACACCTGGGGCGCGGGCCTGGCGTTCGACCCCTTCGACCTCGACGGCGGCGGGCAGGGCGTCGACATCTCGGTGCACGCGCTGACCAAATACCCGAGCGGTGGCGGCGACGTGCTGATGGGCAGCGTCGCCACGCGCGACGCGCGGCTGCACCAGGCGCTCAAGCTCACGCACATGCGCATGGGCTGGGGCGTCGGCGTCGGCGACGTCGAGACCGTCCTGCGCGCGCTGCCGAGCATCGCCCTGCGCTATGCCGCGCACGACCGCGCGGCACGCGAACTGGCGCGCTGGTTCGAGACCCGCGAGGAGATCGCGCAGGTGCTGCACCCGGCGCTCGCCGACTCGCCCGGTCACGAGAACTGGCGGCGCCTGTGCGGCGCGAGCGACCTGGCCGCGGGACTGTTCTCGGTCGTGTTCGACGAGCGCTTCAGTTCCGATCAGGTCGACCGTTTCTGCGACGGCCTGCGGCTGTTCCGCCTCGGCTATTCGTGGGGCGGCCCGGTCAGCCTGGTCGTGCCCTACGACATCGGCCTCATGCGCGATCCCACGGTCGCGCGCTGGCCGCATCGCGGCACGCTGGTGCGCTTCTCGGTCGGACTCGAGGCGGTGGACGACCTGCGCGCCGATCTGGAGCAAGCTCTGGCCGCACTCTGAGCCGACGCGCTTTATCGCTTACAGTCGAAACACGCGCGTCCATCCGGACCGCCTCGCCCCAAGGAGAAGCAGTGGCAACACCCAATTACGGCTACGAGAAGCGCCAGAAGGAACTGGCCAAGAAGAAGAAGAAGGAAGAGAAGCTTCGCGACAAGGCCCAGCGCAAGCTCAGCCCCAGCAGCGAGGGTCTGGCGCCCGGAGATCCGGAAACCGACGTGGCCTCGCTCGAACGCGATCCACCCACCGTGCCCGAGCTTCCGACCAAGAACGGCTGATCGTCGCCAGTCCCATCCCGACCGAAGCCGCTGCCTGCGATCCGCAGGCGGCGGCTTTTTTTGCGTGCGCCGGAAGCACCCCGCACCGACCGGATCGACGCGGTGCCGACCCGGACTACAGCAGCTTGCGCAACTCCGGCCAGACGTTGTCGAGCATGCGCGGCTGCGCCGCCGCCACGGGGTGGATGCGGTCGGCCTGGAACATGACCGCCGCGTCCGGGCCGTCGGCCACGCCGCGCAGCAGGAAGGGCACCACCGCCGCTTTCGTCGCCTTCGACACGTCGAGGAACATGGCCTCGAAGCGCCGCAGGTAGTCGCCGCCGTAGTTGGGCGGCACCTGGATGCCGACGATCAGCACCTGCGCGCCGGCGGCCTGCGAGGCCTTGGTCATCTGCGTCAGGTTGTCGGCGGTGTTGGCGATCGGCAGGCCGCGCAGGGCATCGTTGGCGCCGAGCTCGATCACCACGTGCGTCGGTTGGTGCTGCCGCAGCAGGGCCGGCAGGCGCGCGCGGCCGCCCGAACTGGTGTCGCCGCTGATGCTGGCGTTGACGACGCGGGCGTCGATCTTCTGCTGGCCCAGGCGCTGCTCCAGCAGCGTCACCCAGCCCTGGCCGCGCTGCAGGCCGTACTCGGCCGAGAGCGAGTCGCCGACCACCAGGATCACCGCCGGCTTGCGGGCCGTCGTGCCGCGCGGCTGGGCGATGGCCCAAGACCCCGCTGCGCCGGTCAGCGCACCGGCCAAGATAAAGTCGCGTCGATTCACCACATCAAGCCTTCCATGTTGCCAGCCCCAGCCGATGCAATTGTTGCCGTAGCGCACGTTTTCAAGTCCGTCACGGACTCCACCGGCACGCTGGACATCCTGCGCGACGTCGATTTCTCGCTCGGCGCGCGCGAGACCGCCGCCATCGTCGGCGCCTCGGGCTCGGGGAAGAGCACCTTGCTGTCGATCATCGCGGGGCTCGACACGCCCACGCGCGGCACCGTGCACCTGGCCGGCCAGGACCTCTTCGCCATCGACGAGGACGAGCGCGCCGCCCTGCGGGCGCAGAAGGTCGGTTTCGTCTTCCAGAGCTTCCAGCTGCTGGCCAACCTGAGCGCGCTGGAGAACGTGATGCTGCCGCTCGAACTCGCCGATCGCCGCGACGCACGCAAGACCGCCACCGAGATGCTCGGCCGCGTCGGCCTCGGCCAGCGGCTGGGCCACTATCCGAAGGTGCTCTCCGGCGGCGAGCAGCAGCGCGTGGCGCTGGCGCGCGCCTTCGTCGTGCAGCCGCAGGTGCTGCTGGCCGACGAGCCCACGGGCAGCCTGGACTTCGCGACCGGCGAGCAGGTGATGGAACTGATGTTCGACCTCAATCGCGAACTCGGCACGACCCTGGTGCTCGTCACGCACGACCGCGCCATCGCGTCGCGCTGCCACCGGCGCATCACCATCGACGCCGGCCGCGTCGCGGCGGACGAGCGCAGCGCCTGAGACGGCCAGGAGAAGGCGGGCGAGGGCGCCGGCGCTCCGGACCGTCCGGCACGGCAGGGATAATCCGGGGATGTCCTCTCCCCCCAAAGTGATCTTCGGCTTCCATGCCGTGGGCGTCCGCCTCAAGACCGCGCCGGCCTCGGTGCTCGAGGTGCTGTTCGACGCCAGCCGCCGCGATGCGCGGATGAAACAGTTCATCGCGCGCGCCCAGGAAGCCGGCGTGCGCCTGGTCGAGGCCGACGGCCTGCGCCTTTCCAAGCTCAGCGGCAGCCACGGCCATCAGGGCGTCGCCGCGCGCGTCGAACCCATCCCCCAGACCCATTCGCTCGACGAGCTGCTCGAAGGTCTCGAAGCGGCCCGCACCGCACCGCTGCTCCTGGTGCTCGACGGCGTGACCGATCCTCACAACCTCGGCGCCTGCCTGCGGGTGGCCGACGGTGCCGGCGCCCATGCCGTCATCGCGCCCAAGGACCATGCGGCGGGCATCAACGCCACCGTCGCCAAGGTGGCCAGCGGCGCCGCCGAGACGGTGCCGTACTTCATGGTGACCAACCTCGCGCGCACGCTCGGCGAACTCAAGGAGCGCGACATCTGGTGCGTCGGCACCAGCGACGACGCGCCCGGCACGCTCTACCAGAGCGACCTGAACCGCCCGCTGGCCCTGGTGCTGGGCGCCGAGGGCGCGGGCATGCGCCAGCTCACGCGCAAGAGCTGCGACGAGCTGGTGAGCATCCCGATGCAGGGCGCGGTGGAGAGCCTGAACGTGTCGGTGGCCAGCGGCGTGTGCCTCTACGAGGCGATGCGCCAGCGCGGCCTGGGCGCCTGAACGCCGGGCGGCCGTCCGGCATCGGACGTCAGACGTCCAGCCAGGGCGAGCCGCCGGTGGCGGTGGCGGCGACCATGTCGCCCTCGCTGGCGCCCAGGGCCTCGGCCAAGGCCAGGCGCACCAGGTCGGGCCGGTTGTTCTGCTCGCTCAGGTGCGCGCCGACCACGTGGCGCAGGCCCGGGTGATGCACGGCGCGCGCGATGGCGGCCGCCGCGGCGTTCGACAGGTGGCCGTAGTTGCCGCCCACGCGCAGCTTCAGGAACGGCGGATAGGCCGATGCCGCCAGCAGGTCGACGTCGTGGTTGCATTCGAGCAGCAGGGCGTCGAGCCCGACCAACTGCGCCATCACGTGCGGCGTCGCGTGGCCGAGGTCGGTGAGCACGCCCAGGGTGCGGGCGCCGTCGGTGCAGCGCAATTGCAGGGGCTCGCGCGCGTCGTGCGGCACCGTGAAGGGTCGCACGTCGAGGTCGCCGACGGCGATGTGCTCGCCGTCGCGCGCGAGATGCAGGCGGCCTTCGTAGTCGTGGCCGCCGGTGGCCAGCCACGTGCCTTCGCTCATCCACACCGGAATGCGCTCGCGCTTCGACAGCGTCTGCACGCAGCCGATGTGGTCGCCGTGCTCGTGGGTGATGAAGATGGCGTCGATGTCGCTCGCGGCCACGCCGGCGCCGGCCAGACGCTTGTCGAGCTGCCGGATGCCGAAGCCGCAATCGATCAGCAGCAGCGAGCGCCGGCCTTCGCTGCTCGCCTCGACCAGCGTGGCGTTGCCCGTGCTGCCGCTGCCGAGGCTGCGGAAGCGCAGCATCAGGCGCCGCTCCGGCCGCCGGCGGACGTCATGGGCAGGGGCAGCAGGGCCGAGGACATGGCGGCGATTTCCCTGCGGCCTACTTCAGGTCGTCGGCGATGACCTGGACGATGCGCTGCGCATCGGCCGAGGTGTCGGGCGCGCCGGCCTCGTTCTGCACCGACACCGTGCTGGTCTCGCCTTGACTCTTGACCACGATGCGGAACTTCAGCGGCGACTCGTTGGGCTTGGAACGACCGAAGCTGAGGATCTTGCTGAAGATGCTCGGCTCCTTGCGGTCGGTCGTGGGCGTCACGTAGCGCACGAAGTAGGTGCCGGCGTTGCGGTCGCGGTCTTCCACAGTGAAGCCGGTGCGGTCGAGCGCCAGGCCGACGCGGCGCCAAGCGCGGTCGAAGGGCTCGGCGATCTGCACCACCGGCTGGCCGCCGACGGTGGCCGCGCGCGGCGTCTGCACGGGCGTGCCGGTGGCCATCAGGGCCTTCGACTGCTCCTGCGAGACGCCGAGCTTGACCATCAGGCGGCGCAGGAACTCGGCTTCGAGCTCGGGGTCGCTGGGGCGGGGTTGCCAGACGGTGTTGTCCTTCTGGTTGGAGGTGTAGACCTCCACCATGCCGCGGTGGCTGACGTAGATCTCCGTGCCGTTGGGCGTGCGTTCCAGGCGGGTGCGGAAGCGGTCGAGTTCACCGGTCGAGTAGACCGAGTCGATCAGCTTGCCCAGCGTGCTGCGGATGATGTCCTGCGGCAGCTTGGCGCGGTTCTCGGCCCAGTCGGTCTCCAGGATGCCGAGGTTGCGCTGGTCGATGGTCAGCAGGAAACCGTTCTCCTGCCAGAAATCGCGCACCGGCTCCCAGAGCTGGTCGGCCGAGCGGCCCACCACCAGCCAGCGCTGGTTGCCCGCGCGTTCGATGCGCACGTCGCCCACCGAGGAGGCCGCGGCGGGCTGTCCGGGCGCGCTGGCGGCGGCGGCGCCGAAGCCGCTGGCCGTCACGGCGCCGCCGGGCACGGCATAGCGGTTGTCGCGGGAGAGCTGGGTCAGGTCGGGCGGTACTTCGAGCGTGGGGGCCTTGCCGGCGCTCTTGTAGTCGATCTTGTCGCCCTGCATCACGGAGCAGGCGGACAGGCTGGCCACGAGGGCGAGCAGCGCAAAGCGCGAAGGGTGGTTCAACGTTGTCTTCCTTGGGGAAAGGGGTTCGGTCGGGCGGTGCCCGGGACGGGACTGCGACGTGGGAGTCGGCGCGGCGGCAAAAGTTTTGCCGGGCCGCACGCCGAATCGCATCGAAGTGCCGTCAGTCCTTGAGCAGGCCGCAGGCGCGCAGCGCCGACTCGACGGTCGGGCGATGGCCTTCGCCGAGTTCGACCAGCGGCAGGCGCAGCGCGGGACCGCACAGGCCCAGGCGCGCCATGGCCCACTTCAGCGGCACCGGGTTGGGTTCGACGAACAGGTGCTTGTGCAGCGGCATCAGCTCGAACTGGATGCGCATGGCCGTGGCGATGTCGCCGGCGAGCGCCGCCACGCACAGCTCGTGCATCTTGCGCGGCGCGAGGTTGGCCGTCACGCTGATGTTGCCCTTGCCGCCGCACAGCATGAGCGCGACCGCCGTCGGGTCGTCGCCCGAATACACGGCGAAGCGCGACGGCAGATCGCGGATGAGCCACTGGGCGCGCTCGATGTTGCCGGTGGCTTCCTTGATGCCGATGATGCCGGGTACCTCGGCCAGGCGCAGCACGGTGTCGTGCGCCATGTCCGCCACGGTGCGGCCGGGCACGTTGTACAGGACCATCGGCAGGTCGCCCACGGCCTCGGCGATGGCCTGGAAGTGCCGGTACTGGCCTTCCTGCGTCGGGCGGTTGTAGTAGGGCACGACCTGCAGCTGCGAATCGGCGCCCACGCCCTTGGCGAAGCGGGCCAGCTCGATCGCCTCCCGGGTGGAGTTGGCGCCGCAACCGGCCATGATCGGCACGCGGCCACGGGCCTGTTCGACCGACACGCGGATGATCTCGCAATGCTCTTCGACGTCCACCGTGGGCGACTCACCGGTGGTGCCGACCACGCCGAGGCAGTCCGTGCCTTCGTCGATATGCCAGTCGATCAGCCTTCGCAGGGCGGGATAGTCGACGCTGCCGTCGTCGTGCATCGGCGTGGCGAGCGCGACGATGCTGCCTGTCAATTGCTCCAAGGGTGAATCTCTCTGTCGGGTGGACGAAAAGCGGGCATTCTACCGAGCGCCCGTGGGGGGCCTCGGCGCCGAGACTGCGTCGCTGGCAAGGGTTTGCAACAAATGGCGGGGCGGATCCGACGCTGTTTCCGAAGCGCTTCCGGCCCCCGGCCGGACCGCCGCGACGCGCTGGACGAAGCGCGCCGGGGTCTCCAGGAAGCCGTTCTCGTAGGCCACCACGCGCAGGTCGCGGCAGACGTCGAGCAGCTCGCCCGGGCGCAGCAGGAAGTCGGCGCGCGCCGGGCGGCCGACGGTCTCGTTGCCGACGGCGAAAGTCTCGCAGATCAGCACGCCGCCGGGGGCGAGGGCGGCCACGACGTCGGGCAGGCGAGGGCGCCAGAGGTAGTTGGTGACGACCACGGCGTCGAAGACCCGGCCCGCGAACGGCCACGGGCCGGCCTCGATGTCGGTCTCGACGATCTCGGCACCGTCGCGCGCCAGCGGCGCGAGCGTGCGCAACGCCTCGGCCGAGCGGTCCACGCCCGTCACGCGATGGCCGCGCGCATGGAACCAGCGCAGGTGTCGGCCGCCGCCGCAGGCGACGTCGAGCACCGTGCCGCCGGGCGCGACGAGGCCGCTCCAGCGCACGACCCAGGGCGAGGGCGGCGATGCGTCGGGTGCCGATGGGGCCGGCGAGATCGGCGTCATGGTCAGAAGCACGCCCACAGCTGGTCGATCATCGTGACCATGAAGGCCGGTCGCGTGTAGAGCAGGAACACGCCCGCCAGCGCGGCGGCCCCGGCGACCCAGGCGGCGGCGCGGTACAACGGACGGAAGCGGGTGGCGCGGGGCATGGCGGATCGCATCGGGAGGGTCATGCGCCTCAGGCCGGGCGCGGCACCGCCGCGCGCGCGATGGCGTTCTCGCGGATCGGCAGGTTGACCAGGCCGGCGAGCACGCCCAGGCCGATGGCGATGTACCAGACGATGTCGTAGCTGCCCGTGCGGTCGTAGAGGAAGCCGCCGAGCCACACGCCCAGGAACGAGCCGACCTGATGGCTCAGGAACACGAAGCCGCTCAACATCGACAGGTGCGCCACGCCGAAGATCTGCGCCACCAGCGCGTTGGTCGGCGGCACGGTCGACAGCCACAGGAAGCCCATCACGCCGGCGAACACGTAGACGCTCGCCGGCGTGAGCGGCACCGTCAGGAACACCGCGATGGCGACGGCGCGGCCGAAGTAGATCGCCGCCAGGATCTTGCGCTTGGCCAGCCGCTGGCCCAGCGTGCCGGCGGCGTAGGTGCCGAAGATGTTGAACAGGCCGATCAGCGCCAGCGCGTAGCTCGCCACCTCGGGCGACAGGCCCTTGTCCTTGAGGTAGCTGGGCATGTGCACGCCGATGAAGACGACCTGGAAGCCGCAGACGAAGTAACCGGCCATGAGCAGGCCGAAGCTGGGATAGCGGAAGGCCTCGCCCACCGCCTGCAGGATGCTCTGCTGGCGCGCCGCGCCGGCGGCGGCGACCCGGCCCGGCTCGCGCAGGCCGAAGGCGAAGGGCACGATCAGCAGCACCGCAGCGGCGAGCACCAGCAGCGCGTTGTCCCAGCCCAGCCGGGCGACCAGCTGGCCTTCGAGCGGCACCATCAGGAACTGTCCGAACGAGCCGGCCGCCGCCGCCACGCCCATGGCCCAGGAGCGGCGCTCGGCCGGAATGTTGCGCCCGATGACGCCGTAGACCACGGCGTAGGTGGTGCCGGCCTGCGCGGCGCCGATCAGGATGCCGGTGGTCAGGGCGAAGGTCAGCGGCGTGGTCGACAGCGCCATGCCCGCCAGGCCTGCGGCGTAGAGTACCGCGCCGATCAGCAGCACGCGGAAGGCGCCCAGCCGGTCGGCCAGCATGCCGGCGAAGACGCCCATCACGCCCCAGGAGAGGTTCTGGATGGCGAGGGCGAAGGAGAAGGTCTGGCGCGTCCAGCCCTGCGCCTGCGTGATCGGCTGCAGCCACAGACCGAAGCCGTGGCGGATGCCCATGGAGAGCGTGACGATCAGGGCGCCGCACAGCAGCACCTGACGCATCGACAGGCGAGGGGGTTCGGAGAGGGGGGACATCCTTCGAATGTAGTCATTCGCGCCGTCCGGCGCAGCCCCCGCGCGACAGCGGCGGCGATGACATTTCGGCGCGTCTTCGATGCGTTGCGCGCATCGACCCCGTGGCGGGTCGGTGGTACTGTACGGATGTCCAGTCCCTCGAACGCGCGCTCATTACAATCCGCCCATGGCGACCTCCCCCAAGACCTCCTCCACGCCCCCGGCGTATTCCGAAGGCTCGATCCGCGTCCTCAAGGGCCTCGAACCCGTCAAGCAGCGCCCGGGCATGTATACCCGCACCGACAACCCGCTGCACATCATCCAGGAGGTGCTGGACAACGCCGCCGACGAGGCGCTCGCCGGTCACGGCAAGAAGATCAGGGTCGTGCTGCATGCCGACGGCTCGGTCGGCATCGAGGACGACGGCCGCGGCATCCCCTTCGGCCTGCACCCGGAGGAGAAGGCCCCGGTGGTCGAGCTGGTGTTCACCCGGCTGCACGCGGGCGGCAAGTTCGACAAGGGCTCGGGCGGCGCCTACAGCTTCTCCGGCGGCCTGCACGGCGTGGGCGTGAGCGTGACCAACGCGCTGTCCACGCGCCTGGAGGTGACCTCGCACCGCGAGGGCTCGGTGGCGAAGCTGGCCTTCTCCGCCGGCGACGTGGTCGAGCCGCTGGTGGTGCGCCCGCTCGCGGCGGGCGAGCGCAAGCTCGGCACCACGGTGCGCGCCTGGCCCGACCCGAAGTACTTCGAGTCGCCCGCGCTGCCCCTGGGCGAGCTCACGCACCTGCTGCGCAGCAAGGCCGTGCTGATGCCCGGCGTGACCGTGACGCTGGTCAACGAGAAGTCCGGCGACCAGCAGCAATGGCTCTACAAAGGCGGACTGCGCGACTACCTGATGCAGACGTTGCACGGCGAGCCGGTGATCCCGCTGTTCGAGGGCGCCGGCCATGCCGACCGCAACGCCGACAACTTCGCCGAGGGCGAGGGCGCCGACTGGTGCGTGGCCTTCACCGAGGACGGCCAGCCGGTGCGCGAGAGCTACGTCAACCTGATTCCGACGAGCGCCGGCGGCACCCACGACAGCGGCCTGCGCGACGGCCTGTTCAACGCCGTCAAGAGCTTCATCGAGTTCCATTCGCTGCTGCCCAAGGGCGTCAAGCTGCTGCCCGAGGACGTGTTCGCGCGCGCCTCGTACGTGCTCAGCGCCAAGGTGCTGGACCCGCAGTTCCAGGGCCAGATCAAGGAGCGCCTGAACTCGCGCGACGCCGTGCGGCTGGTCTCGAGCTTCGTGCGCCCGGCGCTTGAGCTGTGGCTCAACCAGCACGTCGACTACGGCAGGAAGCTCGCCGAGCTGGCCATCAAGGCCGCGCAGACGCGCCAGCGCGCCGGCCAGAAGGTCGAGAAGCGCAAGGGCTCCGGCGTGGCCGTGCTGCCGGGCAAGCTGACCGACTGCGAGAGCAAGGACATCGCCCACAACGAAGTCTTCCTGGTCGAGGGCGACTCCGCCGGCGGCAGCGCCAAGATGGGCCGCGACAAGGAGTCGCAGGCGGTGCTGCCGCTGCGCGGCAAGGTGCTCAACACCTGGGAGGTCGAGCGCGACCGGCTGTTCGCCAACACCGAGATCCACGACATCTCGGTGGCCATCGGCGTCGACCCGCACGGTCCCGCCGACACGCCCGACATGGGCGGCCTGCGCTACGGCAAGGTCTGCATCCTCTCCGACGCCGACGTCGACGGCTCGCACATCCAGGTGCTGCTGCTGACGCTGTTCTTCCGCCACTTCCCCAAGCTGATCGAGGCCGGCCACGTCTACGTCGCCAAGCCGCCGCTGTTCCGCGTCGACGCGCCCGCGCGCGGCAGGAAGCCCGCGTCCAAGGCCTACGCGCTCGACGAGGGCGAGCTCGTCGCCATCCTCGACAAGCTGCGCAAGGACGGCGTGCGCGAAGGCGCCTGGAGCATCAGCCGCTTCAAGGGCCTGGGCGAGATGAGCGCGGAACAATTGTGGGAAACCACGCTCAATCCGGACACCCGCCGCCTGCTGCAGGTCCGGCTCGGCCGCTTCGGCTTCACCGACACGCAGGGCGAGATCACCAAGCTGATGGGCAAGGGCGAGGCCGCCGCGCGGCGCGAACTGATGGAGCTGCGCGCGGACGACGTCGAGATCGACGTCTGACCCCGTCATGTCCCTGCGCCGGGCGTCCATCGGCCCGGTTCCTGCATCGAATCCCCACGTGAAGATCCACACCCTGCTGCGTTCCCTCCTCCTCGCCGCCACGCTGTCGCTGGCGCAGCACGCCGCGCTCGCGGCCGACATCTACGGCTACGTCGACCCCCAGGGCGTCGCGCACTTCGCGGCCGAGAAGCTCGACGCGCGTTACCGGCTGTTCTTCCGCGGCGGGCAGAGCTTCGACACCGCGCAGGGCCTGGGGCCGCTGGCCGGTGGCGGTGCCGCCGTCACCGGCGCCGTGGCGCCGGCCGCTCGGACGCTGCTCGCGCTGTTCGAGGCCTCGCCCGATCACCGCTCGGCCAAGGCCGCGCTGCAACTGGCCGCGCGCACCCACGACATCGACTACGAATTGCTGCAGGCGCTGGTGGCGACCGAGTCGGGCTTCGACGCCCAGGCCGTCTCGCCCAAGGGCGCGCGCGGGCTGATGCAGCTCATGCCTGCGACCGCGGAGCGCTACGGCGTGCGCGGCGACGCCCGCACGACGCAGGAACACAAGCTGTTCGATCCGCGCGTGAACGTCGCCGCCGGCTCGCGCTACCTGCGCGACCTGATCGCGCGCTTCCAGGGCAGCATCGAGTTGGCCCTGGCCGCCTACAACGCCGGCGAGGGCGCCGTGCAGCGCGCCGGCAACCGCATCCCCGACTACCGCGAGACGCAGAACTACGTGAAAACCGTGCTGCAGCTCTACGCCTACCTCAAGCCCGGCGCCACCGTGGCGACCCTGGCGGGCCCGGTCCGGCCGGGCGCGACCGCCGCGCGCGGCGGCCGGGCGCCGCAGCGCGTGCGCATGGAGCTCGCCGGCGCCGCGAGCACGGTGGACGCCATCGCCGACCGACCGAACGACACATCGACTGACTGACCCCGAACCCATGGACGACCAACCCACGCTCGACCTCCCGGCCCCCCCGGACGACCCCAACGCGCTCACCCTGGCCGACTACGCCCAGACCGCCTATCTGGAATACGCGCTGTCCGTCGTCAAGGGCCGCGCGCTGCCCGACGTCAGCGACGGCCAGAAGCCGGTGCAGCGGCGCATCCTCTACTCGATGTCGCGCATGGGGCTGGGCTTCGGCGGCGCCAACGGCAACGTCGGCGCCAAGCCGGTCAAGAGCGCGCGCGTGGTGGGCGACGTGCTCGGCCGCTTCCATCCGCACAGCGACCAGGCCGCCTACGACGCGCTGGTGCGCATGGCGCAGGACTTCTCGCAGCGCTACCCGCTGATCGACGGCCAGGGCAACTTCGGCAGCCGCGACGGCGACGGCGCCGCCGCCATGCGCTACACCGAGGCCCGTCTCGCGCGCATCACCAGCCTGCTGCTCGACGAGATCGACGAGGGCACGGTGGACTTCGTGCCCAACTACGACGGCTCGACCGAGGAGCCCGCGCTGCTGCCGGGACGGCTGCCCTTCGTGCTGCTCAACGGCGCCAGCGGCATCGCCGTCGGCCTGGCCACCGAGATCCCGAGCCACAACCTGCGCGAGATCGCCGACGCCTGCGTCGCGCTCATCAAGACCCACGGCAAGCTCACCGACGAGGAGCTGCTCGCGATCGTGCCCGGCCCCGACTACCCCGGCGGCGCGCAGATCATCAGCAGCGCCGGCGACATCGCCGACGCCTACCGCACCGGCCGCGGCTCGCTCAAGGTGCGCGCGCGCTGGAAGGTCGAGGAACTCGCGCGCGGCCAGTGGCAGCTGGTGGTCAACGAGCTGCCGCCGGGCGTGAGCACGCAGAAGGTGTTGGAGGAGATCGAGGAGCTCACCAACCCCAAGATCCGCGCCGGCAAGAAGGCGCTGAGCGCCGAGCAGGTCCAGCTCAAGGCGCTGGTGCTGGCGCAGCTGGACGTGGTGCGCGACGAGTCGAGCAAGGACGCGGCGGTGCGCCTGGTGTTCGAGCCCAAGACCTCGCGCATCGGCCAGGACGAGTTCGTCACCACGCTGCTGGCGCAGACCTCGCTGGAGACCTCCTCGTCGATCAACCTGACGATGGTCGGCGGCGACGGTAAGCCGACGCAGAAGTCGCTGCGCCGCATGCTGGAGGAGTGGATCGCGTTCCGCGCCAGGACCATCGAGCGGCGCTCGCGGCACCGCCTGGCCAAGGTGCTCGACCGCATCCACATCCTCGAGGGCCGGCAGCTGGTGCTGCTCAACATCGACGAGGTGATCGCCATCATCCGCGCGTCGGAGGACCCCAAGGCGGCGCTGATCGAGCGCTTCCGCCTGAGCGAGCGCCAGGCCGAGGACATCCTGGAGATCCGCCTGCGCCAGCTCGCGCGGCTGGAGGCCATCAAGATCGAGCAGGAGCTGAAGAACCTGCGCGACGAGCAGCGTCGGCTCGACGAGATCCTGGGCAACCCGGCGTCGCTGCGGCGCCTGATGATCAAGGAGATCGAGGCCGACGCGAAGACCTTCGAGGACCCGCGCCGCACCCTGATCCAGGCCGAGAAGCGCGCCGTGGCCGAGGTCAAGGTGCTCGACGAGCCGGTGACGGTGATCGTGTCGCAGAAGGGCTGGGTGCGCACGCAGAAGGGCTGGGCCAGCGAGCGCGCGGCGCAGCAGCCGGGCGCGGCCCCGGCCGAATACAGCTTCAAGTCGGGCGACGCGCTCTACGGCGCCTTCGAGTGCCGCACGGTCGA
The DNA here is from genome assembly GCF_050435945.1 of Variovorax sp. PvP013. Classification (NCBI taxonomy): domain Bacteria; kingdom Pseudomonadati; phylum Pseudomonadota; class Betaproteobacteria; order Burkholderiales; family Comamonadaceae; genus Variovorax; species Variovorax sp. PvP013. The sequence goes on along the minus strand of NZ_JBNDLF010000003.1, from coordinate 73,392 downwards.
CACGCTGCTGGTCTTCGGCACCGCCAAGGACAAGGGCGTGCGCGTCTACACCGTGCCGGTGGCCTCGCTGCCCGGCGGGCGCGGCGACGGCCAGCCGGTGACGACGCTGATCGAGCTCGACGGCGGCACCCACGTGGCGCACTGCTTCGCCGGCCCGGCCGGCGCGCTGCTGCTGCTGGCGACCACCGGCGGCTACGGCTTCACGGCGCAGATCGAGCACATGATGTCGCGCCACCGCGCCGGCAAGGCCTTCGTCGCCGTCGGCGAGGGCGAGCAGCTGTGTCGCCCGGCGCTCGCCGGCGGCGCCAGCGGCGCCGAGCCGCTGCCCATGGCCACGCACGTGGCCTGCGCCTCCACCGGCGGGCGCATCCTGACCTTCGAGATGGCCGAGCTCAAGGCCATGCCCAAGGGCGGACGCGGTCTGATGCTGATCGACCTCGAACCCAAGGACACCCTCGCCGGTGCCGCCGCCTACACGCGCAGCGTGCGCGTCGAGGGCATCGGCCGCGGTGGCAAGGAGCGCGACGAGACCCTGGAGATCCGCACCCTGAACAACGCCCGCGCCCCGCGCGGGCGCAAGGGCAAGGCCGCCGACCTGGGCTTCAAGCCGACCAACGTCGTGCGGGTGCTCTGACCATGAACTTCGCGAGCCTCGATCTCAGCACCGTCGGCCTGGTGCTGGCCTCGCTCACCGGCGTCGGCAGCTTCGTGCTGGGCCGGTACCTGCGCCGCAAGCGGCAGGACAAACGCGCCGCGCGCGAACGTGCTGCCGAGGAAGCGACCCAGAGCCGGCAGGTGCGCCGCGCGAAGGAGCGCAAGAAGTAGGTTCACCCCCAGGCTTCGCGCACTGCGTGTCGCTCTCGCCCACCCCCTGCGAGGGGGCGACACCGGCAGCCCGGCGGAGCCGGTTCCGCGGTGTCCCGGCATGGCGCTCGAGAGGCCGCGGAGCGTCGGTCTATTCCAGGTCCTTCCACCAGCGCTCGTTCCTGCGTTCGGTTCCGACCGTCAGCACCTCCCCCAGCCGCGGCGTCGCCAGCTCGATGCGTTCGCGCGCGGCGAGGTCGGCGACGCGGTCGAGCGGGTCGTGCCAGGTGTGCAGGGCCAGGTCGAAGGCGCTGTTGTGCAGGGGCAGCAGGACCCGGGCGCGCACGTCGCGGAAGGCGCGCACGCTCTCCTCGGGCTGCATGTGGACCGAGGGCCAGTAGGCGTCGTAGGCGCCGTTCTCCATCAGCGCGATGTCGAAGCCGCCGAAGCGCTCGCCGATCTGCGCGAAGCCGGGGAAGTAGCCCGAGTCACCGCTGTAGAAGATGCGCTGGTCGCCGCTCTCGATGACCCACGAGGCCCACAGCGTGCGGTCGCGGTCGAACAGGCCGCGACCGGAGAAATGCTGCGCCGGCGTCGCCGTCAGCCGCACCTCGCCCAGGCGGCCGGCCTGCCACCAGTCGAACTCCTCGATGCGGTCGGCCGCCACGCCCATCTCGCGCAGCCGCGCGCCGACGCCCAGCGGCACGAACCAGCGCCGCACGCGCTCGCGCAGGCTCTCGACGGTGCCGACGTCGAGGTGGTCGTAATGGTCGTGCGAGAGGATCACGCCCTCGATCGGCGGCAGCTCGGCCAGCGCGAGGGGCGTCGGCTGGAAGCGCTTCGGCCCGGCGAAGGACACCGGCGAGGCGCGCTCGCCGAACATCGGATCGATCAGCCACCAGGCGCCGCGCAGCTTGAGCAGCACCGACGAATGGCCCAGGCGGATCAGGTGGTTGGCGCCGGGGTCGAGCGCGTCGAGCTGCGCGCGGGTCACCGGGCGCACCGGCAACGGCTCGGTCGGCCGGGTGTTTTCCTTCTTCACGGTCAGGAAGCGCGTCCAGATCTTCCAGCCGCTCTGGGAGGCGCGGGCCTCCGGGTTGGGCAGGTTGCGGAAGCGGCAGTCCTCGGTGGAGAAGGGCGCGACGGAGGGCCGGCTCCCGGGGGTGACGGGAGGCTTGCAGGCGGACGCGCCGGCGGCGCAGCCGGTGACGGCCACGGCGGCCAGCAAAAGAAGCCCGAGGCGCCACGGCGTGCGTACCGGGTCCTGGCGAAGTCGGCGATGGAGGGAGCGCAAGACGGGTTCCTTGGATGCCGGGGCATGGTCGGTGGACGGGGCGGAGGGCAGCGCACGGTGGCGAAATGGCGCGCGTGCGCCATGGGACGATCCGGTGTGCGCTCCCAGCCTGCACGGCGACCCGGACCGGCCGACTCGGACGATGGCTCCTTTTTCCCGGAGGAAATTCCCGATTCGTCGCCGGCATCGGTTCCCTACACTGCCTGACCGCCATCCAGCCGCTGCCCGGAGCCCGCACGCATGAGTCCCGCTTCCTCCCCACCCGTCCCCGCCGCCTTCGACGTCGCCGTCTTCGGCGAGGCCATGCTCATGTTCGTGGCCGACCGGCCGGGGCCGATCGAGCACGCCGAGTCCTTCCACAAGCGCACCGCCGGCGCCGAGACCAACGTCGCCATCGGCCTGTCGCGCCTGGGCCTGAAGGTCGGCTGGGCCAGCCGGCTGGGCACCGACTCGATGGGCCGTTACCTGGTCGACGCGATGCGCGCCGAGGGCTTGGACTGCTCCCACGTCGTGCGCGACGCCGCCCAGCGCACCGGCTTCCTGTTCAAGGGCCGCGTCGACGACGGCAGCGACCCGCCGATCGAATACCACCGCAAGGGCTCGGCCGCGAGCCTCATGACGCCGGCCGACGTCGACGTCGACTGGCTGCGCTCGGCGCGCCACCTGCACGCCACGGGCGTGTTCGCGGCGCTGTCGCCGACCACCCTGGCCGCCGCCGTCGCGGCCATGGACGCCGTGCGCGCGGCCGGCCGCACCATCTCCTTCGACCCCAACCTGCGCCCGACGCTGTGGCCCTCGACCGAGGCCATGCGCGCGGCCATCAACGACCTCGCCGCGCGCGCCGATTGGGTGCTGCCGGGCATCGAGGAAGGCCTGATCCTGACCGGCGAATCGACGCCCGAGGGCATCGCGCGCTTCTACCGCGCGCGCGGCGCCAGGCTGGTGGTCGTCAAGCTGGGCGCCGAGGGCGCCTACTACGACGGCGACCCGGCCGGCGGCAGCGGCACCGGCCGGGTGCCGGGCTTCCCGGTCGAGCGCGTGGTCGACACCGTCGGCGCCGGCGACGGCTTCGCCGCCGGCGTGGTGAGCGCCTTGCTGGAGGGACGCGGCGTGGTCGACGCCGTGCGGCGCGGCAGCTGGATCGGCGCCCGCGCCGTGCAGGTCCTGGGCGACACCGAAGGCTTGCCGACCCGCTCGCAACTCGAGGAGGCCGGACTGTGAGCGCGGCGACGACCCCGACGACGTCCGCGACGGCAGCGCGCAAGAGGGTGCTGGTCTTCCGCGAGTTGCCCGACGACCAGCTCGCGCGCCTGCGGGCGGCGCACGACGTCACCGTCGCCAACCCGCGCGTCGCCGCCCAGGCCGATGCGTTCCGCGCCGCGCTGACCGAGGCCCAGGGCCTGATCGGATCGAGCTTCCCGGTCGACCGGGCGCTGATCGACGCGGCGCCTCGGCTGGAGGCGGTCTCCAGCGTGTCGGTCGGCGTCGACAACTACGCCCTCGACGCCCTGCGCGAGCGCGGCATCGTGCTGTGCCACACGCCCGGCGTGCTCGACGAGACCGTGGCCGACGCCGTCTTCGCCTTGCTGATGGCCACCGCGCGCCGCGTGGTCGAGGTGGCGACGCTGGTGCGCGAGGGCCGCTGGACGGCCAACATCGAGGAGGACCTGTTCGGCACCGACGTCCATGGCAAGACGCTCGGCCTGCTGGGCTTCGGCCGCATCGGCCAGGCCATCGCCCGGCGCGCGGCCCTGGGCTTCGGCATGCCGGTGCGCTATCACGCGCGCCGGCCGGTCGACCTCGCCGCCCAGGCGCCCGATTTGCAGGGCAAGGCCCTCCACACGCCGCTCGACGCGCTGCTCGCGGAGTCGGACTTCGTCGTCGCGATGCTGCCGCTGTCGGCCAGCACGCGCGGCATGGTGGACGCGCGCGTGTTCGGTGCCATGAAGCCGGGCGCGATCTTCGTCAATGGCGGGCGTGGCGCCACGGTCGACGAGGCGGCCCTGCTGGCCGCGCTCGACCACGGCACGCTGCGCGCGGCCGGGCTCGACGTCTTCGCCAAGGAGCCGCTGGCGGCCGACTCGCCCCTGCGCACGCACCCGCGCGTCACGCCGCTGCCGCACATCGGCTCGGCCACGCACGAGACCCGCCACGGCATGGCCGCGCTGGCCGTGACGAACCTGCTGCAGGCCCTGGCCGGCGAGCGGCCCGGGGCCGTCTACGACACCAGCGCGGGTTGAGCCGAGGACACCGCGGAACCGGCTTCGCCGGGCCGCCGGTGTCGCCCCCGGAAGGGGTTAGGCGCTGCGACGCGCAGCGAGCGAGCCTCGGGGTCAGCCGACCTCGGCCACCAGTTCGATCTCCACGCACGCGCCCAGCGGGATCTGCGCCACGCCGAAGGCGCTGCGCGCGTGCGCGCCGCGCTCGGCGCCGAAGACCTCGGCGAACAGCTCGCTCGCGCCGTTGGTGACCAGGTGCTGCTCGGTGAAGTCGGGCGTCGAGTTGACCAGGCTCATCACCTTGACGATGCGGGTGATCGTGTTCAGGTCGCCGACGGCGGCGTGCAGCGTGCCCAGCAGGTCGATGGCGATGGCGCGCGCGGCCTGCCGGCCCTCGTCGGTGGCGATGCCGGCGCCGAGCTGGCCGACCCAGGGCTTGCCGTCCTTGCGGGCGATGTGGCCCGAGAGGAACACCAGGTTGCCGGTCCGAACGAAGGGCACGTAGGCGGCGGCGGGCACTGCGACGGGGGGCAGCGAGATGCCGAGTTGCGACAGTTTGTCGTAGACGCTCATGGTGGAACAACCTCGTGGATGAAGAAAGGAGGCAAGGATAGAAGACGGGAAGGAAGGAGGGCGCTCGAGACGCCAAGGGCGCCGCGCCCGACGGCGCTCAGCGACGCTCGGCGTCGCCGGACCCCGGCGGCTTCGGGCCCGATGCCTGGGACTGCGATTGCGATTGCGACGACCCCTGCGCCTGCAGCTCCGCCAGCGGCCGCACCGTCACGCCGACGTCGAGCGTGTGGCGCGCGCCGCCGTGGAGCACGCCGCGCATCGGCGAGACGTCGGAGTAGTCGCGGCCGATGGCCAGCGTGACGTAGTCCTCGCCCGGCTGGCGGCCGTTGGTGGGGTCGAAGTCGACCCAGTCGCCCGTCAGGTGATCCTCGCCCGGCAGGTAGACCGACACCCAGGCGTGCGAGGCGTCGGCGCCGATCAGGCGCGCCTTGCCCGGCGGCGGCTGCGTCAACAGGTAGCCGCTGACGTAGCGCGCGGGCAGGCCCAGCGTGCGGAAGCAGCCGATCATGATGTGCGCGAAGTCCTGGCACACGCCCTTGCGCTGCGCCAGGGCCTCGACGGCGGGCGTGTTGATCTCGGTGCTGCTGGCGTCGTACTTGAACTCGCGGTAGATGCGCCGCGTGAGGTCCATGGCGGCGTCGAAGGTCGCCCGCTCGGGGCCGAAGCTGGCGCGCGCGTAGGCCGCGAAATCGTCGTGGCGCGGCACGTAGGGCGACGGAAAGACGAACTCGGAGGCCGGGTCGAAACGGGCGTGCTTGCCATAGCGGAAACGCTCGCGCACCCGCTCCCAGGGCAGGTCGCGGGCGATGCGCGCCGACAGCATCGGTTCGGAGGTCTCGACCAGGCTCTCGGCCGTGACCACCAGCTCGTCGTGCGTCGACTCGAGGGCGAAGAAGGCGCGCGTGTTGCCGTACAGGTCGGGCACCTCGCGGCACTGCGCGGGCGTGGGCGTGATGGTCAGCGTGTGGCTGATCAGGCGCTGCCAGGGCGTGGCGCAGGGCTTGAGGTGCGCCAGGTGCTGCGCCGTCTCGACCGGCGGCGTGTAGTCGTAGCGCGTCTCGTGGGTGACGTGGAGCAGCACCGGCTAGACCCCCACCGAGCGCACCGACGACTCGGACGTCAGCGTGAAGTAGCGCGTGCCCAGGGCGTCGGAGACGTGGTAGGCGGCGGTCTCGCAGGTGCGGAACAGCTTGACCAGCGCGCCGTACCTGCCGTCGGGACCGGGATCGCACAGCGCCTCCAGCGTCCAGCCGGCCGGGTCGGGAAGTTCGTACGACAGCGCGGTGAGCTTGCCCGGGGCGCTGCCCGCGAGGCGGGCGATGCGCCCGCGCAGGGTCTGCGTGACCCAGGCGAGCGAGCGCGGGTTGTCGCCGTCGAGCACCAGCAGGTCGACCAGCGTGGCGACGTCGCGCCGCTGCTGGTAGCGGGCGTGGAAGGTGATGGTGCTGTCGAACAGGGCGACGACGGCCTCGAAGCCGGTGACCTCGTGCACCGCCGCGTCCTCGAAGCCGGCGGCCAGGGCGTTGGCCAGGAAGGCCAGACGCTCGATGTGTCGGCCGATCGACAACAGCCGCCAGGCGTCGTCGCGCGTCATGCGGTCGGTCTGGGCGCCGGTCATGGCCGCCAGCGCGGTGCTCGCGGCCTCCAGCGTGCGCAGCGCGGCGCCGCTGGCGAAGCTGTTCTCGCTCGTGCGCGGCTCGCCGCCGAGCTCGGCGCAGCGGCGCAGGAAGTCGGCCTCGGCGCGCACGATCTGGTTCCAGTGGTCCTGCGACAGCCGCTCGCGCACGGCGGCCGCGGCCTGGCGCACGCAGCGCAGCGTGTAGCCGACGCTGCCGGTGTCGGTCTTGCCCAGGTCGGCGATGACGGCGCGCTCGAACACCCGGCGCGAGCGCGTCACCGAGGGCACCTCGCGCGGGACCAGGCCGTTGCGCAGGGCGAGCTTGTGCAGCCATTCGAGGATCGGCGCCGACGACTGGTCCTCGCCGCCGAGCAGGTCGAGCGCCAGGCGCGCGAGGCGCACGGCGTTCTCCGCGCGCTCGGTGTAGCGGCCGAGCCAGAACATGTTCTCGGCTGCGCGGCTGGTGACCGGCGCGCGGTGGCGCGCGAGCGAGGCCGGCGTGGCGTGCGGCTGCAGCCGGGTGCTGCGGTCGACCGTGCCGTGCGTCTGCACCCAGACGTCGGCGCTGCTGCCGCCGCGCTGCATCGAGGCGATCTGCGCGTCGGCGCCGGCCAGCCGGGCCAGCCCGCCGGGCAGCACGCGCCATGACTGCGCGCCGTCGCTGACGGCGAACACGCGCAGCAGCATGGCGCGCGGCGCGATGCGTCCGAGCGAGGCGTCCGGCGCCCAGGTCGGCATCTGCGACAGCGGCAGATAGGTCTGCACGGTGTGCTCGTCGCCCTGGCGCACGATGCGCCCGGCCCACTCGTCGAGCTCGCGCCGGCCCATGCGGCTGCCCAGCACGGCCTCGAAGCCGTGGCGGGTACGGCTGCCGGCGTAGGTCGGCTTGATCGCCGCCTGGTCGAGCTGCGGCAGGGCCGCCTCCAATGCCGCGCGCTCGCCGCACCACCAGGTCGGCAGGGCCGGCAGGCGCAGCTTCTCGCCGATCAGGCGCCGCGCCAGCGCCGGCAGGAAGCCCAGCAGCGCCGGCGATTCGAGGAACGCCGAGCCGGGCATGTTGGCCACCAGCAGGTTGCCCGCGCGGATCGCCTGCAGCAGGCCCGGCACGCCCAGCGTGGAGTCCGGACGCAGTTCCAGCGGGTCGAGGAACTCGTCGTCGAGCCGCTTGATGAGGCCGTGCACCGGGCGCAGGCCCTGCAGCGTCTTGAGGTAGAGGCGCTGGTCGCGCACGGTGAGGTCGCTGCCCTCGACCAGGGTCACGCCCAAGTAGCGCGCGAGGTAGGCGTGCTCGAAGTAGGTCTCGTTGTAGGGGCCGGGCGTGAGCAGCGCGATGTGCGGCGGCGAGCCGGCCGGACACAGCGCCTGCAGGCCTTCCATGAAGGCGCTGTAGGTGGCCGCCAGGCGTTGCACCTGCAGGCCGGCGAAGGCCTGCGGGAACTGACGCGAGACGGCCAGCCGGTTCTCCAGCAGGTAGCCCAGGCCCGAGGGTGCCTGCGTGCGCTGGGAGACCACCCACCAGTTGCCGTCGGGCCCGCGTGCGAGGTCGAAGGCGGCGATGTGCAGCCAGGTATCGCCCGGCGGCTTCACGCCGTGCATCGGGCGCAGGTAGCCCGGATGGCCGCGCACCAGCGCCGGGGGCAGCAGGCCCTCGGCGAGCAGCACCTGCGGCCCGTAGACGTCGGCCATCACGCGGTCGAGCACGCGCACGCGCTGCAGCACGCCGGCCTCGATCTGGGTCCAGCTCTCGGGCGAGATGATCAGCGGGAAGAGGTCGAGCGACCAGGGGCGCTGCGGCCCGTCGGCGTCGGCGTAGACGTTGTAGGTGACGCCGTTGTCGCGGATCTGGCGCTCCAGCCCGATGGCGCGACGCGGCAGGTCGGCGAAGCCGCCGTCGCCCAGGTTCTCGAAGAAGCGGCACCACGGTGGTGCGAGCGCATCGGGTCGCGATGGCCGTCCGCCTGCCGGCGTACCCACCGACCCCGCCGCGGGCGTGCCCGCGCCCGGCTGCAGGGCGTCGTAGAGCAGCGGCGGTGCCGTCGCGTTGCGCGCACCATCGGCGGGCACTTCGGCGGCCGGCGCGACGGCGCCGCGCAGCTCGTCGAAGTGGCCGGCCGGCGGCGGCGGCGCGAGCGCGGCCACCAGGGCCGCGGGCGACTCCAGCGCGTGCGCGTCGAAGAGGGATTCGTTGTGCGGTTCCAAGATGCTGGCATTGTCAACGTTGCGAGACAGGTCGCGGCGATCGTGAGGTTGATCGTCGCGACCCGGGCCCTCAGCGCCGCAGATCCAGCGTGAACGGGAACTCGCGGCTGCCGGCCAGCTCGATGGTCGCCGGCGGCGTGCGCATCGCGCCGGGCGTGTGGCCCATGCGGGTGAAGCGCGACATGCGGCGGCTCTCGGCCTCGTAGGCGTTGACCGGGAAGGTCTCGTAGTTGCGTCCGCCCGGATGGGCGACGAAGTACTGGCAGCCGCCGAGCGAGCGCTTCATCCAGGTGTCGACCAGGTCGAAGGTCAGCGGCGCGTGCGCACCGATGCTCGGATGCAGCGACGAGGGCGGGTTCCAGGCCTTGTAGCGCACGCCGGCGACGAACTCGCCGATGGTGCCGGTGGGCTGCAGCGGCAGCACCTTGCCGTTGACGGTGACCACGTGGCGGCTCTCGTTCAAGCCCGTCACGCGCACCTCGATGCGCTCGAGCGACGAGTCGACGTAGCGCACCGTGCCGCCGGAGGAGCCTTCCTCGCCCATCACGTGCCAGGGTTCCAGCGCGTTGCGCAGCGACAGCTCGACGCCCATCGAGCGCACCTGCCCGACCAGCGGGAAGCGGAACTCCAGGTGCGGCGCGAACCACTCGGGATCGAACGCGAAGCCGGCCTGGCGCATCTCGGCGATGACGTCGTCGAAGTCCATCTTGACGAAGGTCGGCAGCAGGAAGCGGTCGTGCAGCTCGGTGCCCCAGCGGGTGGCCGGCGCCGTGTAGGGCGTGTCCCAGAAGCGGGCGATGAAGGCGCGCAGCAGCAGCTGCTGGGCGACGCTCATGCGCGCATGGGGCGGCATCTCGAAGGCGCGCAGCTCCAGCAGGCCCAGGCGGCCGGTGGAGGAGTCCGGCGAGTACAGCTTGTCGATGCAGAACTCGCTGCGGTGCGTGTTGCCGGTGACGTCGACCAGGATGTTGCGCAACGTACGGTCGACCAGCCAGGCGGGCATGTCCTTGCCGTAGACCTCGCGCTCGCGGGCGATCTCCTTGAGGGCGATCTCCAGCTCGTAGACCTGGTCGTTGCGGGCCTCGTCCACGCGCGGGGCCTGGCTCGTCGGGCCGATGAACATGCCCGAGAACAGGTAGCTCAGCGACGGGTGGTTGTGCCAGTAGAGCAGCAGGCTGGCCAGCAGCTCGGGCCGGCGCAGGAACGGGCTGTCCGCCGGCGTGGCGCCGCCGAGCACGAAGTGGTTGCCCCCGCCGGTGCCGGTGTGGCGGCCGTCGGTCATGAACTTCTCGGCCGACAGGCGCGTCTCGAAGGCGGCGTCGTAGAGGAATTCGGTGTGCTCGACCAACTCGCGCCAGTTGTGGGCGGGATGGATGTTGACCTCGATGACGCCCGGGTCGGGCGTGACCTGCAGCATCTTCAGGCGCGGGTCGCGCGGCGGCGGGTAGCCCTCCATCACGATGCGCAGGCCGAGCTGCTCTGAGGTCGCCTCGATGGCGGCGACGAGGTCGAGGTAGTCCTCCAGGCGCGACAGCGGCGGCATGAAGACGTAGAGCACGCCCGAGGACGTGCCGACCTTCTCGGCCGCCGGGCCGTTGGCGCGGCGCGGGTCGCGCACCTCGACGCACAGCGCCGTGCGGGTGGCCCAGTGCGCCGACTCGCCCCGGCGCGGCATGCGCGGCGTGGCGGGGTCGGTCTCCGAGCCCGGCGTGCCGGGCGCGCCGACCGCGGCGACGGCGCCGATGGGGCCTTCGCCGTGCGCCACGGCGCGGGCCTCCTGCATGCGCACCGTCACCGGGGCGGCGGGGGGCGCGCCGAAGGCGTAGGGCACCGCGCCCAGGTCGCCCTCGGCGGGGGCCGGCGCGCTCGGGTAGCGGGCGCGGAAGTCGGCCGCGCTGGGCAGCGCGTCGCGCGGCGCGGTCGGGTCGCGGTCGATCTGGTAGGGGTAGTCGCCCTTGCTGACCCAGGGCTGCGAGTCCAGCGGCAGGCGGTAGCCCATCGGCGAGTCGCCGGGGATGAGGTAGAGCCGGTCGTCGCGCAGGAACCACGGGCCGGTGCGCCAGCCGGGGCCTTCCAGCGCGGGCGCGTCGGACGTCGCGTTGCCGGGCTCGATGGGCAGCATGTAGCCCACGACGGCGTCGAGCTTCTGCGTGAAGACGCGGCGCAGGCGCATGCGCTCGAGTTCGTCGTCGAGCTTGGAGTCGAACGGATCGACGTTCACCGGCAGGCGGCGCTCGCGCCAGAGGTAGTAGAAGGTGTCCTCGTAGCCGGGCTGGATGTAGCGCTCGGTCAGGCCCAGGCGGTGCGCCAGCACGGTGGTGAAGCGTCGCGCGTCCTCGCTGGTGTAGTGCGTGGGCTGGCGCTCGTCGACGAAGCGCTCGGGGTCGCGCCACAGCGGCTGGCCGTCGGCGCGCCAGAAGATCGACAGCGCCCAGCGCGGCAGCTGCTCGCCCGGATACCATTTGCCCTGGCCGAAGTGCAGGAAGCCGCCGTCGCCGTACTGGGCGCGCAGCCGGTGCACGAGTTCGGTGGCGTAGCCGCGCTTGGTGGGACCGAGCGCGTCGGTGTTCCATTCGGGCGCGTCGCGGTTGGTGGTGCAGACGTAGGTCGGCTCGCCGCCCATCGTCAGGCGCACGTCGCCGGCCACCAGGCGTTCGTCGACGGCGTCGCCCAGGGCCAGGATGTCGGCCCACTGCTCGTCGGTGTAGGGCAGGGTGACGCGCGGCGATTCGTGGATGCGCGTGACCACCATCTCGTGGCCGAACTCGACCTCGGCGTCGTCCACCACGCCCTCGATCGGGGCGGCGCTCGACGGCGTGGGCGTGCAGGCCAGCGGGATGTGGCCCTCGCCGGCGAGCAGGCCGGAGGTGGCGTCCAGACCGATCCAGCCGGCGCCGGGCAGGTAGACCTCGCACCAGGCGTGCAGGTCGGTGAAGTCGACGGTGGTGCCGCTCGGGCCGTCGAGCGCCTTGACGTCGGGCGTGAGCTGGATCAGGTAGCCCGAGACGAAGCGCGCGGCCAGGCCCAGGTGGCGCAGCAGCTGCACCAGCAGCCAGCCGGAATCGCGGCACGAGCCGCTGCCCTTGGTCAGCGTTTCCTCGGGCGTCTGCACGCCGGGCTCCATGCGGATGAGGTAGGCGACGTCGCCCTGCACCTGCTGGTTGATGCCCACCAGGAAGTCGATGGTGCGCTGTTCCTTGCGGTCGACCTTCTTCAGATAGGCCTCCACCAGCGGCGTCATCGCGTCGGTCACCAGGTAGGGCGCGAGCTCCTCGGCCTGCGAGGCGCTGTACTTGAACGGGAAGTTCTCGGCCTCCGGTTCGAGGAAGAAATCGAACGGGTTGTAGACCGCCATCTCGACCACGAGGTCGACGGTGACCTTGAATTCGCGCGTCTTCTCGGGGAACACCAGGCGCGCCTGGTAGTTGGCGAACGGGTCCTGCTGCCAGTTGACGAAATGCTGCTCGGGCTCGATGCGCAGCGAGTAGGAGATGACGTTGCTGCGGCAGTGCGGTGCCGGACGCAGGCGCACGACCTGCGGACCCAGCTGCACCGGGCGGTCGTACTTGTAGTGGGTGACGTGATGAAGCGCGGCGTGGATGGACATGGGATGTAGGTGTGCTTCAAGGGTCTCGGGTGGGACGCATACTAGCCCACGAATAAGCAATTAGTGCGCCATGACGAGCGCATGCAGGGAGTGGATCGAGATGGAAAAGCAGGTGTCTCGTTCGACGCCGGGCCGCGCCGTGCGCGCGGTGCGCGCCGGGTGGCAGGACGGGCGGGCGAACGGCGCCGGCCCGGACGACGGCGAGGGGGGCCATGGCGATCCGGCGCCGTCGCGCGGCGGCGGCGCCTTCCTGGCGATGGCCGGCTGGATCGGCGGCACGGCGCTGCAGCTGCAGCAGCCCGCGCTGTGGGACGCGGCCGTCTACGGCGTGGTCGGCCTGGCGGGATTGATGGGACTGGCGGTCCGGGCGGCGGCGCCGATCCCCGGGCGCCGATCGCGCCTCGGTGGCGGCTTCGCGCGGGGCGCGACCTGCCTGCTGCTGGCCGCCCTGGCCGGGGCCGGCGCGACCGGCTGGCGCGCCGCGCGCTACGCCGCCGACGCGCTCGATCCCGGCCTGGAAGGACGCGACCTGCAGGTCGTCGGCGTGGTCGCCGGTCTGCCGCAGCACGGGGAGGGCGGCACGCGCTTCGCCCTGGCGGTCGAATCCGTGCGCCGGGCGGCGGCGCCGACCGTGGGACGTGCCGACGCTGGCGCCGCGGAGGGTCCGCCGGTCGCTCGCGCGCCCGACCGGATCGCGCTCGCCTGGTACGCCGAAGGCACCGCGAGGCCGCCGCCCCTGCACGCCGGCGAGCGCTGGCGCCTCACGGTGCGCCTGCGGGCGCCGCACGGCGACGTCAACCCGCACGGCTTCGACACCGAGCTGTGGATGTGGACGCAGGGCGTACGCGCGAGCGGCTACGTGCGCGCGGGCGCAAACGACGCCGCGCCGCTGCGGCTGGCGGCGACGGGGCGCCATCCCGTCGAGCGCGCCCGCGAGGCGGTGCGCGACGCCGTCTTCGAACGCATCGCCGATCGCCGCGCGGCCGGCGTCGTCGCGGCGCTGGTCACGGGCGACCAGGGCGCCATCGAACGCGCCGACTGGGACGTGTTCCGCGCCACCGGCGTGGCGCACCTGATGTCGATCTCCGGCCTGCACGTCACGATGTTCGCGGCGCTGGCGTCGTTCGCCGTCGGCGCGGCCTGGCGGCGCAGCGCGCGGCTCATGCGGCGCTGGCCGGCCCAGCGCGCGGCCCTGGCCGGCGGCGTGGCGCTGGCCGCGGCCTATGCGCTGTTCAGCGGCGGGGGCGTGCCCGCGCAGCGCACGGTCTGGATGCTGGCCACGGTCGCGCTGCTGCGGCTGTCGGGGCGGCGCTGGCCATGGCCCTGCGTCTGGCTGCTGGCGGGCGGGGTGGCGGTGGCGATCGATCCGTGGGCGCTGCTGCAGGCCGGCTTCTGGCTCAGCTTCGTCGCGGTGGCCGCGCTGTTCGCCACCGACACGGCCCCGGCCGTCGACCACCGCGGTCCGGGCTGGCGCCGGCGCCTCGCGCGGCTGGCGCGCGAGCAGGTCGTCGTCACGCTGGCGCTCACGCCCCTGACGCTGCTGCTGTTCCAGCAGGTGTCGGTGGTCGGTCTCGCGGCCAACGCGACGGCCATTCCGTGGGTGACGCTGGTGGTCACGCCGCTGGCGATGGCGGGCGTGGTGGCGCCGCCGCTGTGGGACCTGGCGGCGCTGGCCGTGCAGGCGCTGGCGTGGGGGCTGCAGGGCCTCGCGGCGCTGCCCTTCGCCACGCTCTCGATGGCGGCGCCGCCCGTGGGGCTCGCCGTCTGCGGCGTCGCCGGCGGGGTGATCGCGTCGATGCGGTTGCCGTGGCGGCTGCGGCTGCTCGGCCTGCCCCTGCTGCTGCCGGTGCTGCTGTGGCAGCCGGCGCGGCCCGCCGTCGGCGAGTTCGAATTGCTGGCGGCCGACGTCGGGCAGGGCAACGCGGTGCTGGTGCGCACGGCCACCCGCAGCCTGCTCTACGACGCCGGTCCGCGCTACAACCCGGAGAGCGACGCCGGCGTCCGCGTGCTGGTGCCGCTGCTGCGCGCCCTCGGCGAGCGGCTGGACACGGTGGTGCTGAGCCACCGCGACAGCGACCACACCGGCGGCGCGGCGGCGGTGCTGGCGTCGCAGCCGCGCGCCGCGCTGCTCGCCTCGATCGAGGACGGACACCCGCTGCAGGCCCTGCGCCCGGCGCGGCGCTGCGTGGCCGGCCAGCGCTGGTCGTGGGACGGCGTGGATTTCGAGGTGCTGCATCCGCTGGAGCGCGATCACGACGCGCCGGGCGCCAAGCCCAACGCGCTCTCGTGCGTGCTGCGCATCGGCAACGGACGCGCCGCCGCGCTGCTGGCCGGCGACATCGAGCGCGCGCAGGAGGCCGCGCTGGTCGGGCGCGCCGCCGAGGGCGCCCTGCGCGCCGACGTGCTGCTCGTTCCTCATCACGGCAGCAGGACCTCGTCGAGCCCGCCGCTGCTCGACGCCGTCGCGCCCCGGCTGGCGCTGGTGCAGGCCGGCTGGCGCAACCGCTTCGGGCATCCGGCGCCGGCCGTGGTCGAGGCCTATGCGGCGCGCGGCGTCGCGCTGGTGGACAGCCCGCACTGCGGCGCGGCGGGGTGGTCCAGCCGGGCACCGGGCGAGGTGCGATGCGAGCGCGCGGCACGCGCGCGCTACTGGCATCACCGCGTGCCCTGAGCCGACCGGGGCAGTCGGAGCGGGACGTTTGTGTGCCGGGTTTTCCCTGGAAAAGTTTCGGCCTCGGCAACTTTCGGCGCTTTGCTTGACGCCGGCGTGGCACGGGGAATTCAATGCGTCGGGTTCCGGCGCCGGCCTGGCGCCGGTTCCGGTGAACGAAACAACGACGAGAGACGACATGACCGCCAGAACGCGCGTTCCCGCCTCCATGCTGGCCCAGCGGGCCGTGGAGCCCACCTCGTCGGTCGAGCGCGCCTGCCGCATCCTGCGCGCGCTGTCCGACCCGGGCGTCACGCGCCTGACCGACATCGCGCTGGCCACCGGCCTGGACAAGACCACCGCATTGCGCCTGCTCGACGTGCTGGCGCAGGACGGGTTCGTCGTGCGCGACGCGCGCACGAAGCACTACCGCCTGGGCGCCGAGCTGCTGGTGCTGGGCGCCGCGGCGCTGGCGCGCTTCGACCCACGTCCGCTGGCGCGGCCGTCGCTGCTGCGGCTGACCGGCCGGTTCGAGGACAGCGTGATCCTGTCGATCCCCAGCGGCATCGAATCGCTGTGCGTCGACGTCGAGGAAGGCCGCTACCCGATCCGCGCCAACTACCTGTCCATCGGCAGCCGCCGCCCGCTGGGCGTGGGCGCGGGCAGCCTGGCGCTGCTGGCCTGGATGCCCGAGGCCGAGCGCCAGGCCGCGCTGGCCGTGATCGCGCCGCAGCTGCAACGCTATCCGCGCATCACGGCGCGATTGCTGGAGGACCACGCCCGCGCGGCGCGCGAGCGCGGCCACGCGGTGCTGCTGGACGTGGTGGTCGAACGCATGGGCGGCATCGCGGTGCCGATCCTGGGCGCCGACGGCCGGCCCGTCGCGGCCTTGAGCATCGCCGCGCTCAACGAGCGCATCACCTCGCGCGAGGCCGAGCTGGCGCAGGCATTGCGGCACGAGGCCGCCACCTGCGAGGTGCTGTGGAGCCGCGCCGCGTCCGGCGGCGGCGCGGGCGCGGGCGCCACGACCACCACCACCGTGCGGCACGGGAGGATGCATTGATGGCCGCGACCGCCGCCGCGCCCGGCAGGGCCTGGATCACCGGCGTCGGCGGCACCGCCTTCGGCCGCCACGAGGGGCAGGGCGCGCTCGACCTCATGGCGCGGGCCGCGCGCGCGGCCCTGGACGACGCCGGCCTGCGCCGCGCCGACGTCGACGGCGTGCTGTGCGGCTACGCCACGACGTTGCCGCACCTGATGCTGTCGACCCTGTTCTGCGAGCGCTTCGCCCTCGACCCGGCCTACGCGCACGGCATGCAGGTGGGCGGCGCGACCGGCGCGGCCATGCTGATGCTGGCGCGCGAGCTGGTGCGCGGCGGGCGCTGCCGCCACGTGCTGGTGGTGGCCGGCGAGAACCGCCTGAGCGGCCAGTCGCGCGACAGCGCCATCCAGACGCTGGCGCAGGTCGGCGATCCGGACTACGAGGTGCCCAACGGGGCCTCGGTGCCGGCCTACTACGGCCTGATGGCCTCGCGCTACCTGCACGAGACCGGCCTGGCCGAGGCCGACCTGGCCGAGTTCGCGGTGCTGATGCGCGCCCACGCGCGGCGCCACCCCGGCGCCCACCTGACCACGCCGATCACGGTGGCCGACGTGCTGGCCTCCAAGCCGATCGCCGCGCCGCTCAAGCTCATGGACTGCTGCCCGATCTCCGACGGCGCGATGGCGCTGGTGGTGTCGGCCGCGCCCGTCGGCGACGGCGGCGACGGCACGCGCGTGGCCCTCGCCGGCGCCGGCCAGGCGCACCGCCACCAGCACCTGAGCGCCATGGCCGACGTCATGGACTGCGGCGCGGCCGTGGCGGCGCGGCGCGCCTTCGCCGAGGCCGGGCTGGGCGTCGCCGACATCGACCACCTGGGCATCTACGACTCCTTCACCATCACGCTGACCATGCTGCTCGAGGAGATCGGCTTCGCCCTGCGCGGCGGCGCGGCGGCCCGGGCGCGCGCCGGCGACTTCTCGCCCGACGGCGCGCTGCCGCTCAACACGCACGGCGGCCTGCTGTCCTTCGGCCACTGCGGCGTGGCCGGCGGCATGGCGCACGCGGTCGAGGCGTTCCGGCAACTGAGCGGCCGCGCCGGCACGCGCCAGGTGGCCCGGCCGCGCCACGCCTTCGTGCACGCCGACGGCGGCGTGATGTCCTCCCACGTGAGCCTGATCCTGTCGCGGGAGGACGCGCCATGACCGCATCGTCGAACCCGGCCGCCGGCACGTCCGGCGCCCCGTCCATCCCCGCCGCCACGCCCTCCGGCGCGCTCGCCGCGCCCTTCGTCGAGGGGCTGGCGCGGCACGAACTGCGCTTCCAGCGCTGCGGCGCGTGCGGCATGGCGCAGACCCTGGCGCGCCACGCCTGCACGCGTTGCGGCGGCGAGGCGCTGGCCTGGGAGACCGCGCGCGGCACCGCCACGCTGCACGCCGTCACCGTCGTCGCGCGCGCGCCGTCCGACGCCTTCCGCGCATTGGCGCCGTACACGCTGGTCCTCGCGCAGCTCGACGAAGGGCCGCGCCTGATGGCGCATGCCGATCCGGGCCTGCGCATCGGCGAGCGCGTGACGGCCGGCTTCTTCGTGCACGAGGGCCGCACGCTGGTGCGCTTCGCGCGCGCCGATCCCGCCGCCGGCTGAGCACGCGCCACGGCACCGGAGCCACCGGTCATCGACAGGAACCACAGGAGACAACGACATGCATTCGATCCGCTTCCTTCCTACGCGACGCCGCCTGCTCGCGGTCGCCGCTGCCGGCGTGGCACTCGGTCTGGCCGCGTCGGGCAGCGCGCAGGCGCAGTCGCCACCGACGGCCTATCCGACCAAGCCGGTGCGGCTGGTGGTGCCCTATCCGCCGGGCGGTCCGACCGACATCGTGGCGCGGCTGGTGGCGCAGAAGCTCTCGGAGCAGACGGGTCAGCAGTTCGTCGTCGACAACCGGCCGGGCGCGGGCGGCAACCCCGGCGCCGAACTGGTGGCGCGCAGCCCGGCCGACGGCCACACGCTGGTGGTCGCCACCACGGCGCACGCCATCAACCCGTCGCTGTTCAGGAACCTGGGCTACTCGCTGTCGAAGGATTTCGCGCCGGTGTCGCAGCTCACCAGCGGGCCGCTGGTGATCGTCGTCAATCCGCAGCTGCCCGTGAACAACGTCGCCGAGCTCGTCGCGCTGGCCAAGGCCAGGCCGGGCGAGCTGAACTTCGCGTCCTCGGGCAACGGGCAGTCGACGCAGCTGTCGGCCGAGCTCTTCGCCGCCATGGCCGGCGTGCGGATGAACCACATCCCCTACAAGGGCAGCGCCCCGGCGCTCACCGACACCATGGGCGGCCAGACGCAGCTGATGTTCGATACCATGCTCTCGGCCCTGCCGCACGTGAAGGCCGGCAAGCTGCGCGCGCTGGCGGTGACCAGCGCCGCGCGCTCGCCGGTCGCGCCCGACGTGCCGACCGTCGCGGAGTCCGGGCTGCCGGGTTACGAGGCCATCGCCTGGAACGGCCTGCTCGCGCCCGCGGGCACGCCACCCGAGGTGATGGCGCGCCTGAGCGCCGAGCTGCGCAAGGCGCTCGCCGCCCCGGACGTGAAGGACCGGTTCGAGGCCCAGGGCTTCGCCGCCGCCTGGAGCGCGCCGGCGGACTTCGGCCGCTTCATGGCCGCCGAGGTCGACAAGTGGGCGGCCGTGGTCAAGACCTCCGGCGCGAAGGTGGATTGAGATGATCGACGTCCATCGCCTGAAGGCCTGGCGTTTCGACGAGGTGGTGCAGCGCTACGACGCCGACGACGCCATGCGCTACGCGCTCGCCCTCGGCCTGGGCGGCGACCCGACCGACGCGCGGCAATTGCGCTTCGTCAACGACGCGCCGGTGGCGCCGCTGGCATTGCCGACGATGGCGGTGGTGCTGGGCTTCCCGGGATCGTGGATGCGGGATGCGGCCACCGGCATCGACTTCGCGCGCATCGTGCACGGCGAGGAGCGCGTCGTGTGGCACCGGCCATTGCCCGCGGCCGGCACGGTGCGCGCGCGCCACCGCGTCACGCGCGTGGTCGACAAGGGGCCGGGCCGCGGCGCCACCATCACCTACGACAAGACCCTGCACGACGCCGAGGACGGCGACGCGCTGCTGGCCACCGTGACGCACACCACCTTCGCGCGCGGCGACGGCGGCTTCGCGACGCCGCAGGCCCCCGGCGATCCCGCGCCGCCCGCGCCCGCGCCGCTGCCCGAGGGCGCGCCGCACGACGTCGTCGACATCCCGACCCTGCCGCAGCAGGCGCTGCTCTACCGCCTGTGCGGCGACCGCAACCCGCTGCACGCCGACCCGGCCACCGCCCGCGCGGCGGGCTTCGAGCGGCCGATCCTGCACGGCCTGTGCACCTGGGGCATGGCCGGGCACGCCCTGCTGGCGCGCTGCGCCGACAGCGATCCGGCGCGGCTGCGCAGCCTGTCGGCGCGCTTCTCGGCACCCGTGTTCCCGGGCGAGACGTTGCGGCTGGAACTGTTTTGCGACGGCACCGAGCTGCGCTTCCGCGTCCGCGTGCCGGCGCGCGACCGGGTGGTCCTCGACCACGGCCACGCCGTGCTCGCGGGGCCATCGGACGAACGAACGACCCCAGGACGATCCGACAACGACGAGGAGACCACATGACGACCCGAACCGACCGGCGCCGAGTTCCGGCTTCCCTTCCCATCCCCACCCTCGGGCGCCGGGCCCTGCTCGCGGGCGCGGGCGCGGCCGCCGCGCTCGGCGCGCTGGCCGCGCCGGGCGGCGCCTTCGCGCAGGCCGCCTTTCCGAGCCGGCCGGTGCGCTTCGTCGTGCCGTTCCCCGCCGGCGGCCCGGTCGACACCACCGGCCGCGCGGTGGCGCAGAAGCTGTCGGACGTCTGGGGCGTGGCGGCGGTGGTCGACAACCGCGCGGGCGCCGGCGGCATCGTCGGCGCGGAGATCGCGGCCCGGCTGCCGGCCGACGGCCATCACGTGTTCGTCTGCAGCATCCACCACGCGGTGCTGCCCAGCCTCAAGCCCCGGCTGGCCTACGACATCGAAAGGGATTTCGCGCCGCTGAGCTTCGGCGCGATGTTCCCGGTGGTGCTGGTGGCGCACCCGGGCGTGCCGGTGAAGTCGGTGGCCGACGTCGTCGCGCTCGACCGGCGCGCGCCGGGCACGCTGAGCTACGGCTCCGCCGGCAGCGGCGGCGGCACGCACCTGGCCGGCGAGCTGTTCAACATGCAGGCCGGCACGAAGCTGCTGCACGTGCCCTACAAGGGCAGCGCCCCGGCCATGAGCGACCTGCTCGGCGGCCAGGTGCAGTTCATGTTCAGCGACGCGCCGACCGCGCTGCCGCAGATCCGGGCCGGCAAGGTGCGGGCGATCGCGGTGGCCAGCGCGCGGCGCTCGGCCCTGCTGCCCGACGTGCCGACGGTCGCCGAGTCGGGCCTGACCGGCCTGGCGGGCTACGAGGCGTACTCGTGGGCCGCCTTCCTGGCGCCGGCGGGCACGCCGCCGGCGCTGGTGCAACGGTTGAGCGACGACATCGGCAAGGCCCTGAACGACCCGCAGGTGCGCCAGCGCCTGCAGGACGCCGGCGCCGAGGCCATGCCCACCACGCCGGAGGCCTTCGCGAGGATGCTGCACGCCGAGATCGCCAAGTGGACGAAGGTGGTGCGCACCGCCGACATCAAGGTCGACGGATGACGACGCCCGAGCCCGTTCCCGCCACCTCCCCGGCGTCCGCCGCGCGCCTGCTCGCGCGCCGCGACGGCGCGGTGCTGGTGCTGACGATCAGCAACCCGGCGGCGCGCAACGCGATGCACCCGTCGCTCTATCGCGCGGCGGTCGAGGTCCTGCGCGCGGCGGCCGGCGACCGCGCGGTGCGCGCCATCGTGCTCGCGGGCGAGGGCGATCACTTCTGCGGCGGCGGCGACGTCAAGCGCCTCGCCTGGCAGCGCGATCGTCCGCGCGAGGAGCAGGCCGCGCACCTCGACGCGCTGCACGACTGGGTAATGGCGATGCACGACGCGCCGCAGCCGGTGATCGCCGCCGTCGAGGGCGCGGCGGCCGGCGGCGGCTTCTCGGTCTGCCTGGGCTGCGACCTGATCGTCGCGGCCGAGGACGCGCGGTTCGTCATGTCCTATGTCCGGCTGGCGCTCACGCCCGACGGCGGCGGCTCCGACTCGCTCGCGCGCGCGCTACCGCCGCAGACGGCGCTGGAGCTGCTGCTCGACGGCGGCGTCTGCGATGCCGCGCGGCTGCACGCGCTGGGCGTCGTCAACCGCGTGGTGCCGCGCGGCGAGGCCCTCGCCACCGCCCTGGCCTGGGCGCGGCGGCTGGCCGACGGCCCGTTCGACGCGCAGGCCGACATCAAGCGGCTGGTGCATGCCGCGCGCGGCCGCTCGCGCCGCGCCCAGCTCGACACCGAGCGCGACGCCTTCGTCCGGCACCTCCACGGCGAGGCCTGCGGCGCGGGCCTCGCGGCGTTCCTCGAAGGGCGTCGCGGCTGATCCGGCCGGCCCGTCCTTTCTTCCGTTCCTTCCCGTCTCCTTCCCATCCCGCGAGGCCCCGCTCCATGTCCGACCTGCTCGAATCCGCCCTCGACCCCCGCTCGGTCGCCGTCATCGGCGCCTCCGAGAACATCCACAAGATCGGCGGCCGGCCGATCCACTACATGCAGAAGCACGGCTTCCGCGGCCGCATCTATCCGATCAATCCGGCGCGCGAGGAGGTCCAGGGCCTGCGCAGTTACGCCTCGCTCGACGCCCTGCCCGAGGTGCCCGACCTGGCGATGGTCATCGTCGGCGGCGAGAAGGCGGTCGAGGCCGTCGCGCAGTGCGCGGCGCGCGGCGTGAAGTCGGCGGTGGTGGTCGCCTCGGGCTTCGGCGAGACGGGCGAGGCGGGACGCGCGGTGCAGCGCGCCATGGTCGAGACCGCGCGCGCGGCCGGCATGCGGGTCTACGGTCCCAACACGCAGGGGCTGGCGAACTTCGGCACCGGCGCCATCGCCGGCTTCTCGACCATGTTCGTCGAGGTGCCGCCGGCCGACGGCCCGGTGGGCATCGTCAGCCAGAGCGGCGGCATGTGCGCCATGGCCTACGGCCTGCTGCGCGGGCGCGGCGTGGGCGTACGCCACGTGCACGCGACGGGCAACGAGGCCGACGTCACGGTCGCCGATCTGGCCTGGGCGGTGGCGCACGATCCCGACGTGAAGCTGCTGCTGCTCTACCTGGAGACCATCGCCGACCCGGCGCTGCTCGCGCGCACCGCCGCCTACGCCCGCGAGCGCGACCTGCCGATCATCGCGGTCAAGGCGGGGCGCTCGGCCAGCGGCCAGAAGGCGGCGGCCTCGCACACCGGCTCGCTGGCCAACGAGGACCGCACGGTCGACGCCTTCTTCCGCCGGCACGGCATCTGGCGGGTGCGCGACCCGCACGCGCAGGCGCTGGCGGCCGAGGCGTACCTCAAGGGCTGGCGGCCCGAGGGCCGGCGGCTGGTGATCGTGAGCAACTCCGGCGCCAGCTGCGTGATGGGCGCCGACGCCTCCGAGGACTTCGCCCTGCCGCTGGCCGAACTGGCCCCCGCCACCCGCGCCGACGTGGCCGCCCGCCTGCCGGGCTTCGCGACGGCGGTCAATCCGATCGACATCACGGCGGCGCTGCTGTCCAACAGCGGCCTGTTCGGCGACGTGCTGCCGGCGCTGGCGCGCGACCCGGCGGCCGACCTGTTCTTCGTCAACATCCCGGTGGCCGGTGCCGGCTACGACGTCGATGCCTTCGCGCGCGACACGGCGGCCTTCGCGCGCGACACCGGCAAGCCGGTGGTGGTGGCGGCCTGGCAGGACGCGGTGGCCGCGCCCTTCCGGGCCCAGGGCATCCCGACCTACGCCAACGAGCACGACGCCCTGGGCACGCTGGCGCAGCTGGCTTCGCACACCGCGCTGATGCGCCGCGCCCTCGTGCCGTGGCCGGCCGGCGCCGCGCCCGCGCTGCCGCCGGGCTCCGGCCGCTTCCTCGACGAGGCGCAGAGCCTGGCGGTGCTGGCCGCCGCCGGCGTGCCGGTGGTGCCGCACCGGCTGTGCCGCAGCGCCGACGAGGCCGCCGAGGCGCTGGCCGCGGTGGGCGCGCCGGCGGTCGTCAAGGCCTGTTCGCGCGACGTGCCGCACAAGTCCGAGCACGGGCTGGTGGCCCTGGACGTGGCCACGGCGGCGCAGGCCCGCGCCCTGTTCGAGCGCCAGTGGGCGACGCTGGCCGACCTGGGCGCGGCGCAGGACGGCGTGATCGTCGCAGCCATGCGCCGGGGACAGCGCGAGTTCATGGTGGGCGCGCGCATCGATCCGGTGTTCGGCCCGGTGGTGGTGGTGGGCGACGGCGGCAAGTACGTCGAGGCGCTGCAGGACGTGGCCGTGCTGGTGCCGCCCTTCGCCGCGGCGGACGTGACGGCGGCGCTGCGCACCTTGCGCATCGCGCCGCTGATCGAGGGCGTGCGGGGCGATCCGCCGCTCGACGTCGCGGCGCTGGCCGAGGTGGCGGTGGCGGTCGGGCGGCTCATCGTGGACGCCGGCGGCGCGATCGCGTCGATCGACGTCAACCCGGTGCTGGTCGCGTCCCGGGGCGAGGGCGCCATGGCGCTGGACGCCCTGATCGAGCGGGGAGGGTGAGCCGCCGCGTCGCGCCCGTGCAAAAGAACGCCGCTGCTTGGCCTCGAAATTGCTAAGCTCCATGCAGGAGAAATGGTTGTTCACATGCACAAATTCGACGAGATGTACGAGCAGCTGCCCTATGCCGGCGCTGCGATCCGCAGCCATTACGCGCGCTACGACCAGTGGCTGTCGCGCCAGTCCGGGGAACTCATGCGCTCCCGGCGCGAAGAGGCCGAGCTGATATTCCGCCGTGTCGGCATCACCTTCGCGGTGTACGGCGCCAAGGACGAGGACGGTTCGGGCACCGAGCGGCTGATTCCCTTCGACCTGCTGCCGCGCATCATTCCGGCGCACGAGTGGGAACAGATGGAGCGGGGCCTGGTGCAGCGCGTGACGGCGCTCAACCGCTTCATCCACGACGTCTACCACGACCAGGAGATCATCAAGGCGGGCATCGTCCCGGCCGAGCAGATCCTGAACAACGCGCAGTTCCGCCCAGAGATGATGGGCGTGACGGTGCCCAACAACGTCTACTCGAACATCTCGGGCATCGACATCGTGCGCGCCCCCGACGCCCAGGGCAACGGCGAGTACTACGTGCTGGAGGACAACCTGCGCGTGCCCAGCGGCGTGAGCTACATGCTGGAGAACCGCAAGATGATGATGCGGCTCTTCCCCGATCTCTTCAGCCAGAACCGCATCGCGCCGGTCGCGCACTACCCCGACCTGCTGCTGGAGACGCTGCGCGCGAGCGCGCCGCCGGCCACCGCCGAGCCGACCGTCGTCGTGCTCACGCCGGGCATGTACAACAGCGCCTACTTCGAGCACGCCTTCCTCGCCCAGCAGATGGGCATCGAGCTGGTCGAGGGCCAGGACCTGTTCGTCAAGGACGACTTCGTCTACATGCGCACCACGCGCGGACCGAAGCGCGTGGACGTCATCTACCGCCGCGTCGACGACGACTTCCTCGACCCCGAGGTCTTCAAGCCCGACTCCACGCTCGGCTGCGCCGGCCTGATGCGCGCCTACCGCGCGGGCAACGTCGCCATCTCCAACGCCGTGGGCACGGGCGTGGCCGACGACAAGTCGATCTACCCCTACGTGCCGAAGATGATCGAGTTCTACCTCGGCGAGCAGCCGATCCTGAAGAACGTGCCGACCTACATGTGCCGCAACAAGGACGAGCTGCAGTACACGCTCGACCACATGAAGGACCTGGTGGTCAAGGAGGTGCACGGCGCCGGCGGCTACGGCATGCTGATCGGCCCGGCCGCGACCCAGGCCGAGATCGAGGACTTCAAGCGCGCCGTGATCGCCAAGCCCGACGGCTACATCGCCCAGCCGACGCTGAGCCTGTCGACCTCGCCGACCTTCGTCGAGTCGGGCATCGCGCCGCGCCACATCGACCTGCGGCCCTTCGTGCTGACGGCCAAGGAGGTGCAGATGGTGCCCGGGGGCCTCACGCGCGTCGCGCTCAAGGAAGGCTCGCTGGTGGTGAATTCGTCGCAGGGCGGCGGTACCAAGGACACCTGGATCATCGAGGGCGACCGTCGCGGCGCCCGGCAGGCGGCCTCCGACATCGCCGCCGCGGCCGTGCAGGCCCAGAAACAAACATCGGCCTGAGGCCCAGAGGAGACGCCACCCATGCTGTCACGCACCGCCGATCACCTCTACTGGATGTCGCGCTACACCGAGCGGGCCGAGAACACGGCCCGCATGCTCGACGTCAACTACCAGACCTCGCTGCTGCCCCAGTCCGCCCAGGTCGCCAAGTACGGCTGGCAGGGCGTGCTGTCGATCAGCGAACTGCTGCCGGCCTACAACAAGGAACACGACCAGATCACGCCCGGCGAGGTGATCGACTTCATGGTCAAGGACGAGGACAACCCGTCGTCGATCATCTCCTGCCTCAAGGGCGCGCGCGAGAACGCGCGCGCCGTGCGCGGCGCGCTCACCACCGAGGCCTGGGAGACGCAGAACACGACCTGGCTGGAGGTCAACCGCATGCTGCGCAGCGGCGCGCTCGAGCGCGATCCGGCCCAGTTCTTCGAGTGGGTGAAGTTCCGCTCGCACCTCTCGCGCGGCGTCACGCTGGGCACGATGCTGCAGGACGAGGCGTTCTACTTCTCGCGCCTGGGCACCTTCCTGGAGCGCGCCGACAACACCGCGCGCCTGGTGGACGTGAAGTTCCACGCCCTCAACAGCGAGTTCTTCGGCACCGCCACCGAGGAGGACCAGGAGTACGACTTCTATCACTGGAGCGCGATCCTGCGCAGCGTCTCGGCCTTCGAGACCTACCGCAAGGTCTACCGCGACGTCATCAAGCCCGAGCGCGTGGCCGAGCTGCTGATCCTGCGCGCCGACATGCCGCGCTCGCTGCACCACAGCCTGCACGAGGTGGTCGCCAACCTCGACCAGGTCTCCAACGACCCCGGCAGCGAGACGCGCCGCCGCGCCGGCAAGCTGCTGTCGGACCTGCAGTACGCGCGCGTCGACGAGATCCTGGCCACCGGCCTGCACGCCTACCTCACGCAGTTCCTCGACCGCGTCAACGAGGTCGGCGCGCGCATCAGCCAGGACTTCCTGGTGCCGGCGTCCTGACCGGCCACCGGCCGGCGTCCGTCCACCGTTTCCCCGCGCGACGCCACGACCGGTCGATGCCTGCCCGGCCGCTTCCCGCCGCCTCGCCCACGCCCTCCATCGACGCCCTCGGCCACGGTGCCGGCGACAGGCGCATCGAGGTCCTGCGCGGCATCGCCGCCACCGGCAGCATCTCGCAGGCGGCGCGCGAGACCGGCATCAGCTACAAGGCCGCTTGGCAGGCGATCGACATCCTGACCAACCTCGCCGGCGTGCCGCTGGTGCGGCGTGCCGTGGGCGGCGCGGGTGGCGGCGGCGCCGCGCTGACGGCGCAGGGCGAGCGGCTGCTCGAACTGGCGCAGGCGCTCGACGCGGCACGGCGCGAAGTGCATGCGCGCTGGCTGGCGGCGGGCGCAGGGCCGGATGGCGGCGATCCGGACGACGGCACCGGCCTCGTGCCCGCCGACGCCCGACCTGCCGACGCCACCGCCGCGACGCTGTCGCGCCTCGCGCTGCGCACCAGCATGCGCAACCAGCTGCCCGCGACGGTCGAGCATCTGGAGACGACCGGCCGCATCGTGCGCGTGGTCATGCGGCTCGACGGGCGTGCCGCCGACCACGCCGCCGCGCGCATCACCCGGGAGAGCGCCGAGCTGCTGGGACTGCGGCCCGGACTGCCGGTGATCGCGCTGTGCAAGGCGACGGCGGTGCGCATCGAACGCCGCACACCGGCGCGCGCGGGCACGCGCGGCCAGTCGATCCCGGGGACGGCGGGAAGCGCCGACGATCCTGCGGGGATCAACCACCTCGAAGGCATCGTCGCCGGCGCCACGCGCGGCGAGGGCGGCGACGAGCTGGCCGTCGCGCTCGCCGGCGGCCTGCAGCTCATCGGCTTCGCCGCCGGCGGCACGGTCCTGCGCACGGCCCAGCGCGTGCGCGCATCGATCGACGAGGCGGCGCTGGTCGTCGCGCTGGCGGGCTGAGGCACGCGCGCGAATCCGTCCGCGTCCGACGATGGCGCGTCGCGATCCTGCCCAGACTGCGTCGATGGACAACCTCGACCTGACAGTGATCCGCGCGCTCCTCGATTGGCGGCGCGCCGGCCGGCATGCCCTGCTGGCCACCGTGACCCGCACCTGGGGCTCGTCGCCGCGACCGGTCGGCTCGATCATGGCGCTGGCCGACGACGGCGCGGTCGTGGGCTCGGTCTCGGGCGGCTGCATCGAGGACGACCTGATCGCGCGCCATCGCGGCCGGCTGCACCTGCCGCGCGAGTCGGCGCGCCCGGCCACCGTGACCTACGGCGTCTCGGCCGACGAGGCGCACCGCTTCGGCCTGCCGTGCGGCGGCACGCTCGAACTGCTGATCGAGCACGATCCCGACGCCGCATCGCTGGGCACGCTGGTCGCGGCCCTGGAGGACGGCCGGCCGATGCGGCGCGCCGTCTCGCTCGCCGACGGCGCGGTGCGGCTCGATCCGAGCCCGGCGCCGGTCGAGGCGCACGTGGCCGACGGCTGGTTCGTCAACGGCTTCGGGCCGGCGTTCCGCATGCTGATCGTCGGCGCCGGGCAGCTCGCCGAGTACCTCGCGACGATGGCCAAGTTCAGCGGCTTCGCGGTGACGCTGTGCGATCCGCGCGCCGAGTACCGCACGGCCTGGGCCGTGCCGGGCGTGACGATCACGACCCAGATGCCCGACGACGCCGTACTCGCCTTCCGGCCCGACCGCCGCAGCTGCGTGGTCGCGCTGGCGCACGATCCCAAGATCGACGACCTGGCGCTGCTGGAGGCGCTCGAGAGCGAGGCCTTCTACGTCGGCGCCATCGGCTCGCGCCGCAACGCGCAGGCGCGGCGCGAACGCATGGTCGAGCACTTCGGCCACACGGCGGCGTCGCTGGAGCGGCTGCGCGGACCGATCGGCATCTACATCGGCAGCAAGACCCCGCCGGAGATCGCGGTGAGCGTGATGGCGGAGATCCTGGCCGTGAAGAACGGCGTGACGTTGCCGCGCGAGATCGATGTGGCGAGCGCGAAGGCGCTGCGGGAGGGGTTGCAGGAGACGGCGTGAACGCGGCGTTCAGTCCGGCGTCGGCACCGACGTGCCCGCGGGCTGCTTCGGCCGCCCCTCGCCGTCCAGGCCGAGCTCGTCGCCGGGATGCGCCTGCGGCACGTCGCCGCCCTTCTGGCGCTCGCGGAAGAGGGCCGCGCGCATCAGGAAGATGGTGGTGACCGGCGCGGTCAGGGCGATGAACAGCGTGATGAGCACGGCGTGCAGGAACAGGTTGGCGCCCTGCATCGAGAAGTACACGATGGTGGCGATGGTCACGCACCACACGCCGGCTGTCGCGCCCAGCGTGGGCGTGTGGATGCGGCGGAAGAAGGTCGGCATGCGCACCAGGCCGAAGGAGCCGACGGCGGCGAAGGCCGCGCCCACCACGGCGAAGACCGCCGTCACGATCTCGGCCCACAGCGGCAGCGGCACGGCGACGAACTCGGGCATCACTCGATCACCTCGCCGCGCAGCAGGAACTTGGCCAGCGCCGTCGAGCTGACGAAGCCGAACAGCGCGATCAGCATCGCGGCCTCGAAGTAGACGTTGCTCGCGTAGACGATGCCCAGCACCAGCATCATCAGCATGCCGTTGATGTAGAGGCAGTCGAGCGCCATCACGCGGTCCTGCGCGCTCGGGCCGGCCAGCAGCCGGTAGAGCGCGCACAGCATGGCGATGGCCAGCAGGAAGAGGGCGGCCTTCAGGCCCCAGAGCAGCACGGGGGTCATGACTCGAAGATCTCCATCAGCGGCTTCTCGTAGCGGTCCTTGATCATGCGGATCATCCCCTGCTCGTCCTGCAGGTCGAAGACGTGCAGCAGCAGGGTCGAGCGGTCGAGGCTGAGTTCGCCCCAGGCGGTGCCCGGCGTCAGGCACAGGATCATCGCCAGCACGGCCAGCGCGTTGGCGTCGCGCACGTCCAGCGGCACCAGCAGGAAGTGCGCCGGGATGTCGTCGGTGCGGCGCGTGAGCAGTTCGCGCGCGACCATCGCGGCCGAGCGCACCATGTCGCGCAGCACGACGCCGGTGAGCCTCAGGGCCACGAGCGGGCGGCGCATGCGCACGGCCGCCGGGCGCAGTCCGCGCGTGAGCAGTGGCACCACCAGCGCCAGGACCAGCGCCATCAGCAGGGTCGCCGCGTCGAGCGCCTGGTTGAGCAGCAGCCAGACGACGAACAGCGCGACCGACAGCGGCGGGGAGGGAATCCAGCGGCGGATCATGGGGCGGTGCTCCCTGGGGCGGCGCCCGACGTCGGGCCCGGGATCTGGCGGGCGCCGAAGACGGCCTCGCGGTAGGCGTCGGGGTGCAGCAGGCCCTCGGCGGTGGCCTGCGCGTGCTGCATCACGGGCTCGGCCTCGATCGTCAGGGCCACGCACGCGGCCAGCAGCGCGGCCACGGGCAGCACCTCCAGCGCGCGCAGCGAGGGCTGCGTGGCGTGGTCCTGGGTCCAGAAGTGGCGGATGCCGGTGCGGCTGAGCGCCACCAGCGTCAGGAAGCCGGAGACCAGCAGCATCGCCAGGAAGGTCCAGCCCGCCGGGGTCACGGCCGGCGCGTCGAGCAGGCTGGAGAGCATCGCGAACTTGCCGACGAAGCCCGAGAACGGCGGCAGCCCCGCCAGCAGCAGGGTGCAGCCCACGAAGCCCAGGCCCAGGAAGGCCACGCCGGCCGGGATGGCCCGGCCGTAGAGCGCCTGCTGCTCGTCGTCGAGGTTGACGTGCGCGTGCACGGTCAGGTCTTCCGCCAGGAAGGGGGCGCTGCCGGCGTTCTCGTGCGGCGCGATGCTGGCGCCGGCGTTGCGCCAGCGCTCGATCATGTCGATGAGCAGGAAGAAGGCGCTCGCCGCCAGCGTGGAGTTCAGCAGGTAGTAGAGCGCGCCGGCCCAGACGCCCGGCTGGCCCAGCCCGACCGCCGCCAGCAGCGTGCCGGCCGAGACCAGCACGCAGAAGCTCGCGAGGTTCGACAGCCGCTGCGTGCCGAGCACGCCCAGCGCGGCGGCGAACAGCGTGGCGATGCCCAGCCCCACCAGCGCGCCCTGGCCGAACTGCGCCGACACGCCGGCGTCGGGCGCGAACATCAGGGTCCACAGCCGCAGCAGGGTGTAGACGCCCAGCTTGGTCAGCAGGGCGAAGACGGCGCTGACCGGCGCCACCGCCGCGCTGTAGGCCGGCACCAGCCAGAAGTTCAGCGGCCAGGCGCCGGCCTTGGCGAAGAAGGCGGTCGCCAGGATGGCGGCGGCGGCGTGCACCAGCCCGCGGTCGGCGGCGTCGAGCCCGGCGATGCGCACGCCCAGGTCGGCCATGTTGAGCGTGCCGGTGACGCCGTAGAGCAGCGCCGCGCCGATCAGGAACAGCGACGAGGCCGCCAGGTTGATGGCGATGTAGTGCAGCCCGGCGCGCACCCGCAGCCGGCCCGAGCCGTGCAGCAGCAGGCCGTAGGAGGCGGCGAGCATGACTTCGAAGAACACGAACAGGTTGAACAGGTCGCCCGTGAGGAAGGCGCCGTTGAGGCCCATGAGCTGCAGCTGCAGCAGCGGATGGAAGTGCACGCCGGCACGGTCCCAGCGCGAGGTCGAGTAGATCGACACCGCGAAGGCGACGACGCCGGTGAGCGCCACCATCAGCGTGGAGAGCCGGTCGGCCACCAGCACGATGCCGAAGGGCGCGCGCCAGTTGCCCGCCAGGTAGACGCCGATCGAGCCGGGGCCGCCACCGGTCTCCGGCGCGTTGACCCAGCGCAGCAGGGCCAGCGCGGCGATCAGGCCGATCAGGCCCGAGACCACCGTCAGCGCCGACTTGATGCGCCGGCGCTGCTCGCCCAGCAGCAGCATCAGCGCGGCGGTGAACATCGGCACGAGGATGGGCACCGCCACCAGGTGCGGCATCGTGAAGTCCAGCAGGCGGTCGAGGAGGTGCGCGATGTCGCCGGTCATTCCGCGCGCTCCCTGCCGTCGACGTGGTCGGTGCCCGAGAGGCCGCGCAGCGCGATCATCACGACCAGGAACAGCGCCGTCATGGCGAAGCCGATCACGATGGCCGTCAGCACCAGCGCCTGGGGCAGCGGATCGGCGGTGTTGGCCAGGGTGGAGGCGTAGCCGGGGATCAGCACCGGCTCGCTGTCGACCTTCAGGCGGCCCATGCTGAAGATGAACAGGTTGACCGCATAGGACAGCAGCGTGAGGCCCATGATGACCTGGAAGGTGCGCGGGCGCAGCAGCAGGTAGACCCCCGAGCCGGTGAGCACGCCGATGGCGATGGCGAGGACGATTTCCATCAGTGGTCTCCGGACGCCGGGGGCGTGTGGCCGGCGGGATGGGGCACGGCCTCCTCGATCGTGAGGCGGGGGTCGGCGGCCTCGGAGCGCGCGACCTTCGTCGCGTCGGTGCGGGCGTGGGTCGGGGCGTCGGACTCGCGCTCGACCTGCTCGTCGGCCCAGCGGTGGCTGCGCACCGACTGGTGCGCCAGCGCCGTCAGGATCAGCATGGTCGCGCCCAGCACCAGCGAGAACACGCCCATGTCGAAGAACAGCGCGCTGGGCACGTGGATCTCGCCGAGCACCGGCAGGTGGACGTGGGCGGTGTGGGTGGTCAGGAACGGATAGCCCAGCGCCACCGAGCCGCCGCCGGTGGCCAGCGCCAGCAGCAGGCCGATGGCGATCCAGCGGCGCGGGTAGATGCGCAGGTGCTCCTCGACCCACTCGGTGCCCGAGACGATGAACTGCAGCACCAGCGCCACCGACATCACCAGCCCGGCGACGAAGCCGCCGCCCGGCGCGTTGTGGCCGCGCATGAAGAAGTACACCGACACCAGCACCGCCAGCGGCAGCAGCAGCCGCACCAGCACCGCCGGCACCATCAGGTAGCCCACGGCGGTGTCCTTGGCGCGGCGCGGGTTGAGCAGGTCGCTGCTGCCGTCGTCGGCCTGCGCGCGCTGCTGGGCCGGCAGGGCCATCGACTCGATCGCCGGGCGGAAGCGGCGCAGCAGCGCGTAGACCGTGAGCGCGACCACGCCCAGCACCGTGATCTCGCCGAAGGTGTCGAAACCGCGGAAGTCCACCAGCATGACGTTGACGACGTTGGTGCCGCCGCCCTCGGTCAGCGCCCGTTCCAGGAAGAAGGGCGAGATGCTGCCCGGCGAGGAACGCGTCATCACGGTCCAGGCGATCGCCGCCATGCCGCCGCCGGCCAGGGTCGCCACCAGAAGATCGCGCCCGCGCCGGCCCCAGGGGCGCAGGCGTTCGCGGGCCGGCTGCACCGCCTGCTGGCGCATCGGCAGCCAGCGCAGGCCCAGCAGGATCAGCACGGTGGTGACGGCCTCGACCACCAGTTGCGTGAGCGCCAGGTCGGGCGCGGAGAACCAGATGTAGGTGATGCAGCACACCAGGCCCGAGGCCGCCGCCAGCATCAGCGAGGCGAGCCGGTGGAACTTGGCCTGCCAGGCGGCGGCCAGCGCGCAGACGGCGCCGATCGTCCACGTCATGGCGAACATCGGCGAGAAGGCGAGCGGCTCGCGCAGGCCGCGCGCCGCCGGCGCCAGCCACAGCGACGCGGCGGCCCCGGCCAGCGCCACCAGCACCAGCAGCAGCAGCTGCGACTGCAGCCGCTGCGTGCCCAGCAGGCGCCGGCTGCGGCGGCCCGCTTCGCTCAGGCGCGCGAGTCCGTTCTCGAAGATCCGCTGGCCGTCGAAACGGCGCAGCCCCGGCGTGTGGCCGAGCCGGCCGTGGGCGCGGCCGCGCCGCTGCAGCAGGTACAGGCCGGCGCCGGCCGCCAGGGCGATGAAGCTCATGAGCAGCGGCAGGTTGAAGCCGTGCCAGACCGCCAGGCTGTACGCGGGCAGCACGCCGCCCACCACCGGCGTGGCCGCCGCGGCCAGCAGCGGCCCGACCGACCAGGCCGGCGCCACGCCCACCACCAGGCACAGCAGCACCAGCAGCTCGACCGGCACGCGCATCCAGTGCGGCGGCTCGTGCGGGGTCTTGGGCACCTCCGGGCCGCACGGCGGGCCAAAGAAGACGTCGAAGACGAAGCGCGCCGAGTACGCCACGCTGAAGATGCCCGCGACGGTGGCGATCACCGGCAGCACGAACTCGACCCATGGCGTCGATTCGATGAACACCGTCTCGGCGAAGAACATCTCCTTGGACAGGAAGCCGTTGAGCAGCGGCACGCCGGCCATCGAGGCGCTGGCGATGATGGCCAGCGTGCCCGTGATGGGCATGAGGCGGATCAGGCCGCTGAGCTTCGTGATGTCGCGCGTGCCGCTCTCGTGGTCGATGATGCCGGCGGCCATGAACAGCGAGGCCTTGAAGGTCGCGTGGTTCATGATGTGGAACACCGCCGCCACCGCCGCCAGCGGGCTGTTGAGGCCCAGCAGCAGCGTGATGAGCCCGAGGTGCGAGATGGTCGAGTACGCCAGCAGCGCCTTCAGGTCGCGCTGGAACATCGCGATGTAGGCCCCGAGCGTGAGCGTGACCGCCCCGGCGCCGCCGACCAGCCAGAACCATTCCTCGGTGCCCGAGAGCGCCGGCCACAGCCGCGCCATCAGGAACACGCCCAGCTTCACCATCGTGGCCGAGTGCAGGTAGGCCGACACCGGCGTGGGCGCCGCCATGGCGCGCGGCAGCCAGAAGTGGAACGGGAACTGCGCGCTCTTGGTGAAGGCGCCCAGCAGCACCAGCACCAGCGCCGCCGGGTAGAGCGCATGGGCGCGGATCGCGTCGCCCGAGGCCAGCACGACGTCGAGCTCGTAGCTGCCGACGATGCGCCCGAGGATCAGCACGCCGGCGAGCAGGCAGAGCCCGCCCGCGCCCGTCACCGTCAGCGCCATGCGGGCGCCGCGCCGGGCGTCGCGCCGGTGGTGCCAGTAGCCGATCAACAGGAAGGAGAACAGGCTGGTGAGTTCCCAGAACAGCACCATCTGGACGAGGTTGCCCGAGAGCACCACGCCCATCATCGCGCCCATGAAGGCCAGGAAGAACGAGAAGAAGCGCGGCACCGGGTCGGAGGCCGACATGTAGTAGCGCGCGTACAGCACCACCAGCGCGCCGATGCCCAGCACCAGCATGCAGAACAGCCAGGCGAAGCCGTCCATGCGCAGGGTGAGGTCGAGACCCAGCGAGGGCAGCCATTCGATGCGCTGGCGGATCACGTTGCCGTCGGCCACGCGCGGGAACAGCCAGGCCACCTGCGCCGCGCAGCCCAGCGCGACCAGTCCCGCGAGCGTCGATTCCCGGTTGCGAGCGTTGGACGGCAGGAAGGCCGCGAGCGCGCTGGCGATGAAGGGGAGTGCGACGAGGAGGACCAGGGGCATCGTGAAAGAATTCTATCGACGGGGTGTGTCAGTCTTCCCCTGGCGTCCGGCCTGGGGCGAAGGGTTCTTCGGGGTCAGTGCCAGAAAGTCTGCACGGTGCGCAGACCCAGCCACGTGAGGCACAGCGAGCCTCCCAGGTGCAGGGCGATGGTGAGCAGCGCGAGGCCGGGTCGGCCGTCGGCCAGCATGCCGACCGTCTCGGCCGAGAAACTGGAAAACGTGGTGAGTGTGCCGAGGAAGCCCGTGATCACCATCAGCCGCCACGCCGGATGGATGTCGGGCAGTCCGCTGAAGACGCCGATCGCCACGCCGATCAGGTAGCCGCCGACCAGGTTGACCGCCAGCGTGCCCCAGGGAATCGTCCCGCCGGGATTGAGCCACGTCGAGACGCCCCAGCGCAGCAACGCGCCGACGCAGGCGGCCGCGCAGATTGCCAGCGCGTTGGTCAGCACGGCGCGCCGCTCCGCGCCGCCGTCATTTCTCCACGCCCATCACCCAGTTCGGCACGCCGGTGACGATTCCCGGGAAGATCGTGATCAGCCCGATGCACACCACCAGGCAGAAGAAGAAGGGGATCGCCGCCTTGGCGATGAGCGTGCTGTCCTTGCCCGTCATGTTCTGCAGCACGAACAGGTTGAAGCCCACCGGCGGCGTGACCTCCGCGATCTCCACCAGCAGCACGATGAAGATGCCGAACCACACCAGGTCGAAGCCCGCCTTCTGGATCATCGGCAGCACCACCGCGCTGGTCAGCACGATCATCGAGATGCCGTCGAGCGCCGTGCCCAGCACCAGGTACACCACCACCAGCGCGCCGATCAGCGCGTAGGGCGACAGGTGCATGGCGTCGACCCACTCGGCCAGCTCGCGCGGGATGCCGGTGAAGGCCATGGTCTTGGTCAGGAAGGCGGCGCCGGCCAGGATGAACATGATCATGCAGCTGGTGCGCGTGGCGCCCATCAGGCCGTCCGTGAAGTTGCGCCACGTCAGGCTGCGGCCCTTGGCGGCGATGGCCAGCGAGCCCAGCACGCCGAAGGCGGCGCACTCGGTGGCCGTGGCCCAGCCGGCCACCAGCACCCAGACGATGAAGACGATCAGCAGCGCGCACGGGATCAGGTTGCCCGAGGCGCGGATCTTCTCGCGCAGCGTCGTGGGCGGATCGGCCGGCGGCACCTTGTCCGGGTTGCGCAGGCTCCACCAGCCGATGTAGCCGGAGA
The DNA here is from genome assembly GCF_050435945.1 of Variovorax sp. PvP013. Lineage (NCBI taxonomy): Bacteria > Pseudomonadati > Pseudomonadota > Betaproteobacteria > Burkholderiales > Comamonadaceae > Variovorax > Variovorax sp. PvP013. The sequence goes on along the minus strand of NZ_JBNDLF010000003.1, from coordinate 37,607 downwards.
ACAGCCCCATCAGCAGCAGCCCCGGCAGGAAGCCGGCGAGGAAGATGCGGATGATCGAGGCGTCGGCCGCCACGGCGTAGACCACCATCGTGATCGACGGCGGGATCAGGATGCCCAGCGTGCCGGCCGTGGCGAGCGAGCCGATGGCCAGCTGCTCGTCGTAGCCGCGGCGCTTGAGTTCGGGCAGGGCCACCTTGGCGATGGTCGCGCAGGTCGCCGCCGACGAACCCGAGACCGAGCCGAACACGCCGCAGCCGAGGATGGTGGTGTGCATCAGCCGGCCCGGCACGCGGTTGAGCCAGGGTCGCAGGCCCTCGAACATCTCCTCGCTCAGCTTGGTGCGGAACAATATCTCGCCCATCCAGATGAACAGCGGCAGCGCCGCCAGCTCCCAGCTCGCGTTGCTCTCCCAGAAGGCCGAGAACAGGTTCTTGCCCGGCAGCGTGTTCGTGAAGAAGGCCTGCCCGACCCAGCCGACGATCGCCAGCGTCATGGCGATCCACACGCCGCCGGCCAGCAGCACCAGCATGATGACGAGCAGCATCGCGCCCATCCATAGAGTTTCTGTCATGCGTTCTTTTCAGATGTCGGAAGAGAAGTCGCCCGCGGCGTGCCGCTCCTCGAGGGCGCGCTGGTAGCTCGGCTTCTCGCCGCGCATCACGCCGACGAGTTCGTCGATCATGGCCACGAGCAGCAGCCAGCAGCCGATCACGAAGGTCGATTGCGGGATCCAGATCGGGATGACCACCAGGCCGGTCGCCATCTCGGCGAACTCGTAGCTCTCCCAGGTGAAGCTGGTGGCCCAGTACGTGAGGTAGGCGACCGCCACCGAGGCGATCAGCAGGCAGGTGACGTCGAGCACGCGCCGCACCGGGGCGGGCACCTTGTCGAGCACCAGCGTCACGCGCACGAAGTCGCCGTGCCGGAACGCGTGCGCCATGGCGAAGAAGGCCGCGGCGGCGCACAGCCAGGCCACGACGTCGTTGAGCCCGCTCACGTGCCAGTTCATCTGCCGGCCGACGCCCGCGACGATCATCAGCACGAAGATCAGGAACACGCAGAAGGCGCCCAGCGCGCCCGCGCCGTCGTACAGGCGATCGAGGAAGCGGCGCACGGGTCAGGCCTCCCGCCGGGCCGCCCCGGGTGAGGCCTGCGCCCCCTCGGGGGACGGCGACACGCGAAGCGGTGAGCGAGGGGGCTTCATCACTTCTTGTAGGCGTCGATGATCGCGGCGCCGTCCGCGCCGGCGGCCTTGAGCCAGTCGGCCTGCATGATGCCGCCGACCTGGCGCATGTCGGCGTCGAGCTTGGCCGAGGGCTTGTGGATCTTCATGCCACGCTCGGCCAGCAGGCGCTTGTACTCGGCGTTCTTCTCCTCGGCGACCTTCCAGCCGCGCGCCTCGGCATCGGCCGCGGCCTTGACGACGGCGGCCTTGGTCGGCGCGTCCAGGGCGTCGAAGGCCTTGGCGTTGACCAGGATCGCGTTCTTCGGGATCCAGGCCTGCGTGTCGTAGAAGTTCTTGATGTGCTCGTAGGTCTTGGTGTCGTAGCCGGTCGAGCCCGAGCTCATGTAGCTCTCGATCACGCCCGTGGCCATGGCGGCGCTGAGTTCGGCCTGCTGGATCTGCACCGGCTGGGCGCCGATGAGTTCGGCGATCTTGGCCGTCGCCGGACTGTAGGCGCGCCACTTGATGCCGCGCAGGTCGGCCACCGATGCGATCTCCTTCTTCGAGTAGATGCCCTGCGGCGCCCACGGCACGGCGAACAGGACCCTGATGTTCTGCGCGCCCAGGAGCTTCTCCATGGCCGGCTTGGAGGCGGCGTAGAGCTTCTTCGCGTCGGGATACGTCGTGGCCAGGAAGGGCACGCCGTCGAGCGCGTAGATCGGGTTCTCGTTGGCGTAGTTGGCCAGCAGGATCTCGCCGGCCTGGGCCTGGCCGCTCTGCACCGCACGCTTGATCTCGGGCGCCTTGAAGAGCGACGCGTTGGCATGCACGGTGATGCGCAGCTTGCCGCCGGTGGCCGCTTCCACGTCCTTGGCGAACTGGGCGATGTTCTCGGTGTGGTAGTTGGTGGCCGGGTAGGCCGTGGGCAGGTCCCACTTGACCTGCTGCGCGAAGGCCGCGCCGCCCAGGGCCAGCGCGGCGAGCGTCGCCATCGGTGCAACCAGGGAACGCAGCCGCGCGGCGGGTGCCTTCGCGGCACGAACGGAGGAGTGATGCATGAAGTGGAGTTCCAGGAGAGAGGACGAGGAAGAAGCGCAGTGCAGCGTACGTGCAAATATCGGGCCACCACGGAGGTGTTTCCCCGAGGCGCCGCCTGATGGACAGGCATGAAAAAGCCGCCCGAAGGCGGCTGGGTGGTCGATGCGTTCCCGCGTGGCGCTGTCGATGCGCTTCGACGTCGGGACCTACTTGGCCTTGGCGGCGGCGTGGGCCTTGGCGTCCACCTTGCCCGCCTTGTCGATGAAGGCGGTGTCGTCGAAGCTCTTGCCGTTGACCGTCAGGCCCTGGCCCGACAGCTTGGTCGCCGCCTTGGCCTTGACGCCCTTGACGCGGCTCATGAAGTCGCCCCAGTCCTTGAACTCGCCCTGCGCGCGAGCGTCCAGGATGCGTTTGGACAGGCTCGGGCCGACGCCCTTGACGCCGTCCAGGTCGGCCGCGCTGCCCTTGTTGACATCGACCGCGGCGAACGACGACACCGCCAGCATCATGGCCGCGACGGCCAGAATCTTCTTGAACATGTGCATGGAATCTCCCTGATTCTCTGGGTTTGTGTGGATGACAGCTTGATTGCGACGATCGCCCGGGGGCGTCGCGCGGGTCGGACTTTAGCCCGGTCGCGACGTCGCTTTCTTAACGAATCGAACACACGCAGCAGCATCGAACAATACGCCGTGCACACGCGTGCCGAGCCAGGAACACCGCGAAACCGGCTCCGCCGGGCCGCCGGTGTCGCCCCCGGTAAGGGGGTTGGCGAAGCGACACGCGGTGTGCGAAGACTGGGGCGCGCTAGAGCTCTTCGACCCGCCGCGGCGGATAGCTGTCCCACGCCTGGCAGCCCGGGCAGTGCCAGAAGTACTGGTGCGCCTCGAAGCCGCAGGCCGCGCACCGGTAGCGCATCAGGGGACGCGTCGCCTGGTCGAGCGCGCGCTGCACCTGGGGATGGAACTGCTCGTTGGCGAAGGTCTCGCCGGCCAGCCAGCGCGAGGCCGCCACCAGCGAGGGCTGCTGGGCGAGGTGCGCGATGTAGCCGTCGCGCGGCGTGGTCGTGCGCACCGGCGGCGCCGCGCTCGCGTCCGACGTGGATGGCGGCTCGAACACCGGCGCGCCGCCGTCGGGGCGCACGGGCAGTCCGCCCAGCGCGATGATGGCCTCGAGCAGGTCGATCGAGGGCTGGTCGGCGTAGCGGCGCTGCAGCAGCGCAAGCGCCTCGCCGGTGCGATGCGCGGCGACGGCCGCCTGTTGCAGCGTGGCGGCGCACAGCGGCAATGCCAGCGGCGCTCGCTCGCCCAGCGCCATCAGGGTTTCGAGGGCGGCGGCCGGCTGGCCGGTGCGCAACTGCAGCGTGGCGGTGTCGATGGCCGGGCGCGGGGCGGTGGGCGCGAGCGCGACGGCCTGCCGCAGCAGTTCGCCGGCCGCCTCGGTGTGGTCGCCCTTGGCGAGTTGCTCGGCCGCCTGCTCGCACAGGTAGTGCGAGCGGCGCGCCGCGTAGCTGCCCTGGCCGGCGGCGTCGAGCTTTTCGGCCACGGTGGCGGCTTGAGCCCATTCGCGCGAACGCTCGTAGATGGCCAGCAGCGACAGGCGTGCCTCGTTCTCGTAGCGCGTGCCTTCGAGCTTCTGCAGGGCGGCCTCGGCGCGGTCGAGCAGGCCGGCGCGCAGGAAGTCCTGCGCCAGTGCGTGCTGGGCGCGCTCACGGTCGGCGCGCGAGAGGTCGCCGCGGCCGAGCAGGTGCTCGTGCACGCGCACGGCGCGCTGGTACTCGCCGCGACGGCGGAAGAGATTGCCGAGCGCGAAATGCAGTTCCTGCGTGTCGGGGTCGTTCTGGACGGCCTCGATGAAGGCGTCGATGGCCTGGTCCTGCTGCTCGTTGAGCAGGAAGTTCAGGCCGCGGAAGTACGCCTTGGGGGCCTGTCGGTTCTCCAGCTTGAGCTGGCGCAGGTCGAAGCGCGAGGCCAGCCATCCGAGCACGAAGGCGACCGGGAAGCCCAGCAGGAGCCAGCTGAAATCAAAGTCCATGTTGTCGGGCGGCGGGAACGTCGGTCAGGGTGGCGTGGGGCTCGAGCGGGGCCGGCACGGTGGTGGCCACGATCGCCGTCGGCGCATCGACGACGGGCGCGTTGGCCACCGCCGCGCTGCGGTGCTTCCACCAGCCCGGCAGCATGCCCAAGACGCCGACGACCACGCCGCCGGCGAAGGCCGCCAGCACCACCAGCACGAGCGGGGCGCGCCAGTAGGTGCTGAAGAAGAAATAGACGGTCGCGTCCTGCTGGTTGTTCAGCGCGAAGGCGAAGAGGGTGAAAAAAAGGGCTGCCTTGAGCAGCCACAGAAGGTATTTCATGCGCGTCCCCGAGAACCCGGGCGCATTCTACTTTTGCAGGGCATCGGTCCGATCGCCTCCGGCGTCGAGCTCGGCGGTGCGGGCGTCGACCGCTTCGCGCAGGGCCTTGCCCGGCTTGAAATGCGGCACCCGTTTTTCCGGGATCTGGACGCTTTCGCCCGAGCGCGGATTGCGACCGATGCGCGGCGGTCGCCGATTCACCGAGAAGCTGCCGAAACCGCGGATCTCGATGCGGTGGCCGCGCACCATGGCGTCGCTCATGGCGTCGAGGATGGTCTTGACGGCGAATTCCGCATCGCGATGCGTGAGCTGCGCAAAGCGGGCCGCGAGTTCTTCGACGAGGTCAGAGCGTGTCATGGGCCGGAAAAAGTAAATGAAAAAAGGGGCGCCTGGCGCCCCTTCTCGATCCCTGAACACCGCGGACGGGCTCTGCCCGGCCGCAGGTGTCGCCCCCGGCAGGGGGAAGGCGAAAGGCGACACGAAGTACGCCGCAGCCTGGAGGCGAGCTTACTTGTCGCTGTTGTCCAGCTTGGCGCGCAGCAGGGCGCCCAGGCTGGTCGTGCCGGCGTTCTCGCGGGCCGACTGCTGGCTCAGGCTGGCCATGGCGCCTTGCTCGTCGACCATGTCCTTCTGCTTGATCGACAGCTGGATGTTGCGGGTCTTGCGATCCACGTTCACCACCACGGCCGTGACTTCGTCGCCTTCCTTGAGCACGTTGCGGGCGTCTTCCACGCGGTCGCGCGAGATTTCCGAAGCACGCAGGTAGCCGACGATGTCCTCGCCCAGATCGATCTCCGCACCGCGTGCGTCGACGGTCTTGACCTTGCCGGTGACGACCTGGCCCTTGTCGTTCACGGTGGTGAACGTGGTGAACGGGTCGCTGTCGAGCTGCTTGATGCCCAGGCTGATGCGTTCGCGGTCGACGTCGACTGCGAGCACCAGCGCCTCGACTTCCTGGCCCTTCTTGTAGTTGCGAACCGCGGCTTCGCCGGTTTCGTTCCACGAGAGGTCGGACAGGTGGACCAGGCCGTCGATGCCGGCGGCCAGGCCGACGAACACGCCGAAGTCGGTGATCGACTTGATCGGGCCCTTGACGCGGTCGCCGCGCTTGGTGTTCTGCGCGAATTCCTGCCACGGGTTGGCCTTGCACTGCTTCATGCCCAGGCTGATGCGGCGCTTGTCCTCGTCGATCTCCAGGACCATCACCTCGACTTCGTCGCCCAGGGAGACGATCTTGTTCGGAGCGATGTTCTTGTTGGTCCAGTCCATCTCGGAGACGTGCACCAGGCCTTCGATGCCGGGTTCGAGTTCGACGAACGCGCCGTAGTCGGCGATGTTCGTGACCTTGCCGAACAGGCGGGTCGATTGCGGGTAGCGGCGCGAGACGCCCATCCACGGGTCGTCGCCCATCTGCTTGAGACCCAGCGAGACACGGTTCTTCTCGGTGTCGAACTTGAGGATCTTGGCGGTGATTTCCTGGCCGGCCTGAACGACTTCGCTCGGGTGGCGGACGCGGCGCCAGGCCATGTCGGTGATGTGCAGCAGGCCGTCGATGCCGCCGAGGTCGACGAACGCGCCGTACTCGGTGATGTTCTTGACCACGCCACGGACGACGGCGCCTTCCTTCAGGGTCTCCATCAGCTTGGCGCGTTCCTCGCCCATGCTGGCTTCGACCACGGCACGGCGCGAGAGCACGACGTTGTTGCGCTTGCGGTCGAGCTTGATGACCTTGAATTCCAGGGTCTTGTTCTCGTAGGGGGTCAGGTCCTTGATCGGACGCGTGTCGATCAGCGAACCCGGCAGGAACGCGCGGATGCCGTTGACGAGCACCGTGAGGCCGCCCTTGACCTTGCCGCTGGTGGTGCCGGTGACGAAGTCGCCGGATTCGAGGGCCTTCTCCAGGCTCATCCAGGACGCGAGGCGCTTGGCCGTGTCGCGCGAGAGGATGGTGTCGCCGTAGCCGTTCTCGACGGAGCCGATGGCCACGGACACGAAGTCGCCGGCCTGGACTTCGAGTTCACCCTTGTCGTTCTTGAACTCCTCGATCGGCACGTACGCTTCGGACTTGAGGCCGGCGTTGACGACGACGTGGTTGTGTTCGACGCGAACGACTTCGGCGGTGATGACCTCACCGCTGCGCATCTCGGAGCGCTTCAGGGATTCTTCGAACAGGTCGGCAAAAGATTCAGACATTGATGGTTCCTTCCGTCAGGCCAGGGTTGGCGGCCGCGTCGTGCGAAATTGCATGCGGCTGCGCGGGGGTCTGGAGACGGCGGTTGGTGGGCGGTTGGCCCGGGTTGGATTGGAAAAAACCGGTGGGCCGATGCGCTGGTCGCGCGGAGGGCGGCTCGCCGGACCGTGAACGGGTGGGCCGGATTCAGGCCGGTTGCCCGTGTGCAGCCTTCAGGCGGGGATTCCGAAAGGCTGTTGCTGCTGCCACCAAGCCAGCACGCGTTCGACCGAGTCTTCGACCGAGAGCGTGGAGTTGTCCAGGAGGCGTGCGTCGTGTGCCGGCTTCAGCGGCGCGACGCTGCGGGAGGAGTCCCGGAGGTCGCGCGCTTCCAGGTCGGCGCGGAGACTGTCGATTGTAGTCGAAATGTCCTTTGAAATCAGTTGCTTATGGCGCCGCTCGGCACGCTGCGCGGCGCTGGCCGTCAGGTAGATCTTGAGCGGCGCGTCGGGGAAGATGACGGTGCCCATGTCGCGTCCGTCGGCGACCAGTCCGGGCAGCTGCCGGAAGCCCTGCTGCAGCGCCAGGAGCGCCTCGCGCACCATCGGCAGGGCGGAGACGCGCGAGGCGTCCATGCCGGCGGCCTCGGTACGGATCGTCTCGCCGATGTCCTCGTCGCCCAGCAGGATCGTGCCGGCGTGGAAGCGCAGCGGCAGCGCCCGGACGAGCTCGGCGATGCGGGCCTCGTGGCGCGGCTCGGCGTCGAGGCCGGCGCGGCGCATGACCAGGCCGGCGACCCGGTAGAGCGAACCGGAATCGAGGTAGTGGTAGCCCAGGTGGCGCGCGACCTCGACGGCCAGCGTGCCCTTGCCCGAGGCCGACGGCCCGTCGACGCAGATCACCGGGACGCCGGCGGACTCGACGACGTCGAACAGTGCCTCGAAATAGTCGGGGAAGGTCTTGGCCACGCAGTGCGGATCGAGGATGCGCACCGGCCGCGACGCCGGATTGAAGGCCGCGAGCGAAAAGCACATCGCGATGCGATGGTCGTCGTAGGTCTCGATGGCGGCGGCGCGCCAGGCATGGACCGGCAGCGGATGCACGCGCAGGAAGTCCGGACCGTCCTCCACCGTGGCGCCGAGCTTGCGCAGTTCAGCGGCCATGGCGTCGATGCGGTCGGTCTCCTTGACGCGCCAGCTCGCGATGTTGCGCAGCGTGCTCGGCGCGTCGGCATGCAGCGCCATCACGGCCAGCGTCATGGCGGCGTCGGGGATGTGGTTGGCGTCGATGTCGATCGCCTGGAGCGGCCAGGCGCCGCGCGCCACCTGGAGCCAGTTGGGGCCGCTGTCGATGCGCGCGCCCATCCGGCGGGCGGCCTCGACGAAGCGGATGTCGCCCTGGATCGACTCGGCGCCCACGCCCTCGATGCGCAGACCCGCGTCGCCGGTGGCGGCCAGGGCGCCCAGGGCGATGAAGTAGCTCGCCGACGAGGCGTCGGCCTCGACGTGGATGTCGCCCGGCGAGCGGTAGTGGCTCGACGCCGGGATGGTGAAACGCTCCCAGCCATCACGCCGCACCGCGATGCCGAAGCGCGCGAGCAGGTTGAGCGTGATCTCGATGTAGGGCTTGGAGATCAGTTCGCCGACCACCTCGATCACGATGTCGCGTGGGGTCGCCGCGCCATGGCCCGAGGCCAGCGGCAGCGCCAGCAGCAGTGCCGTCAGGAACTGGCTGGAGACGTCGCCGCGCACGCGGATCGGCGCGTCCAGCGACAGGGCGTCGGCCGCGACCGGATGGATGCGCAATGGCGGGTAGCCCGGATTGCCCAGGTAGTCGATGCGGCAGCCGATCTGCGTGAGGGCGTCGACGAGGTCGCCGATCGGGCGCTCGTGCATGCGTGGCACGCCGCTGAGCTCGAAGTCGCCGCCCAGCAGGGCGAGGGCCGCGGTCAACGGCCGCATGGCGGTGCCGGCATTGCCCAGGAACAGCGCCGCGCGGGGCGTGCGCAGGACGCCGCCCAGGCCTTCGATGCGCAGCACCGGACCGTCCTGCGCGATGCCGCAACCCAGCGTGCGCAGGGCGTCGAGCATGACGCGGGTGTCGTCGGAGTCGAGCAGGTCGTGCACGGTCGTGACGCCGTCGGCCAGCGCCGCCAGCAGCAGGACGCGGTTGGAGATGCTCTTGGAGCCCGGCAGGCGCACGGTGCCCGATGCCGAGACCAGCGCGGGAATGTCGAGGAAAGGCGTGGCGTACATGGCGTCGGTCAGTCGGTCGAGGTGGAGATGGCGCCCAGCCGCCAGGGCGCGCGCGTGTCCCGCGCGGCGGCGATGGCGGCTTCGAGCGCCGGGCCGTCCCCGGAGGCGACCAGCGCTTCCAGGTCGACCAGCGTCGCGCGGAACGCCTTCGCATGGGCGAGGACCTGCGCGCGGTTGGCCAGCAGGATGTCGCGCCAGATGGCCGGGTTGCTCGCCGCGATGCGCGAGAAGTCGCGGAAGCCGGGGCCGGCGACGGCGAGCGCCTCCGGTCCGTCCGGTTGCGCGGCGAGGCTGTTGACGAAGGCGAAGGCCAGCAGGTGGGGCAGATGGCTGACGGCGGCGAAGGCGCTGTCGTGGGCGGGTGGCGTCATGGTGACGACGCGCGAACCGAGGGCACGCCAGACGTCCGTCGCGCGCCGCACGCTGGCCGGCGCGGTGACGTCGAGCGGCGTCAGCACGACCTGGCGGCCGTCGAACAGCGAAGCCTCGGCATGCTCGACGCCCGCGACCTCCTTGCCGGCGATCGGATGCGCCGGCACGAAGTCGGCCAGGCGATGCGATGGCAGGACGCGACGCGCCGCTTCGACCACGTCGCCCTTGGTCGATCCGACGTCCATCACGAGCGCGCCGGGCGCCAGGGCGTCGCGGATCGCGATCAGCGTCGACTCCGTCGCGGCCACCGGAACGGCCAGCAGCACGAGGTCGCAACCCGCGACCGCCGCCGCCGCCGAGGACGCCGCCGCGTCGACGACACCGCGCGAGCGGGCGCTTTCGGTGGCGGTGGGCGACGTGCTGTAGCCGACGACGTGGCGCACGAGCTTGGCGCGGCGCAGGGCGAGCGCGAACGAGCCGCCGATCAGCCCGCAACCGATGAGCCCCAGGCGCGCGAATCCGACGATGTCCTCTTCGGACCGGAGCACCGCGCTCATGTCACGGGATATGCGCCCAGCACCTTGTAGAACGCGCAGGCCGCGCGCAGCTCGGTCAGGGCCGCCGCCACGTTGGGCTGCGACGGATGGCCGTCGAGGTCGATGTAGAAGTAGTACTCCCACTGACCGGTGCGCGCGGGACGCGACTCGAAACGCGTCATCGACACGTTGTGCGCCTTCAGCGGCATCAGCAGGTCGTGGACGGCACCGGGCCGGTTGGGCACGGAGACGACGAGACTCGTGCAGTCGCGGCTCGACGCCGGGGGCATCGCCAAGGTCTGCGGCAGGCAGATGATGGCGAAGCGGGTGCGGTTGTACGAATCGTCCTGGATGGCGTGCGCCACGATGTGCAGACCGAAGCGGGTGGCGGCCCGGTCGCTGGCCAGGGCGGCCCAGGCCGGGTTGCCGGCCGCGAGGCGTGCGCCTTCGGCGTTGCTGGCGACGGCGCGGCGCTCGGCGTCCGGCAGGTGCTTGGACAGCCAGGTCTGGCACTGGGCGAGGGCCTGCGGATGCGCCAGCACGGCTTCGATGCCCTGGAGCGAATTGGTCGTGCGCAGGAGGTGGTGCCGTACCAGCAGGCTGACCTCGCCCACCACGTGCGTCGGCGAATGCAGGAACAGGTCGAGCGAGCGCGTGACGACCCCCTCGGTCGAGTTCTCCACGCCGACCACGCCGTATTGCGCGCTGCCCGCGGCCGTGGCGTGGAACACCTCGTCGAAGCTCGCGCAGTAGATCAGGTCGGCGGCGCCGCCGAAGTACTCGACGGCGGCCTGCTCGCAGAACGTGCCTTCGGGACCGAGCACGGCCACGCGCTGCGGCGATTCGAGCGCCAGGCAGGCCGACATGATCTCGCGCCAGATCGCTGCGACATGGTTGCCCTTGAGCGGACCGCCGTTGGTGCGCTGCATCTTCTCGATGACCTGCGCCACGCGGTCGGGCCGGAAGTAGGGCGTGCCTTCGCGCTTCTTGACCTCGCCCACCGCCTCGGCGACGCGCGCGCGCTGGTTGAGCAGGTCGATCAGGCGCTGGTCGAGCGAGTCGATCTGCACGCGCAGGTCGGCCAGGCTGGTGGACTGATCGGCGGGGTCGGAGGCGGGGGGCACGGGGGAGGGCGAGGCGGAGGCGGTCATCGGTCGAGCGGCCCGTTGCACCGCGCGACCGGCGCGGCGTCTTCGATCAGGCCTGTGAGGTCTCGAATTCTCGCATGTAGTCCACCAGCGCCTGGACGCCCGCGAGCGGCATGGCGTTGTAGATGCTGGCACGCATGCCACCGACCGACTTGTGACCCTTGAGCTGCAGCAGGCCGGCGGCCTTGGCGCCGGTCAGGAAGGCCTCGTTGCGACTCTCGTCCTTCAGGAAGAAGGGCACGTTCATGCGCGAGCGGCAAGCGGGATCGACGCGGTTCTCGTAGAAAGCCGAGCCGTCGATGAAGCCATAGAGCAGCTTCGCCTTGGCGATGTTGCGCTGCTCCATCGCCTCGATGCCGGTGGCGTCGCCTTCGGTCTGGCGCAGCAGCCAGTCGAAGGTCAGGCCGGCGACATAGATGCCCCAGGTCGGCGGCGTGTTGTACATGGAACCGTTGTCGGCCACGGTCTTGTAGTTGAACGCGCTCGGGCAGATCTCGAGCGCGTGGCCCAGCAGGTCGTCGCGCACGATCACGAGCGTGAGGCCCGCCGGACCGAGGTTCTTCTGCGCACCGCCGAAGGCGAGCCCGACGCGGCGCCAGTCGACCGGACGCGAGGCGACGTGCGAGGAAAAATCGATCACCAGCGGCGCGTCGCTGCCCAGCGCGGCCAGATCGGGCAGTTCCTGCACCTCGACGCCGTGGATGGTCTCGTTGGTGCACAGGTGAACGTAGGCGGCATTGGCGCCGAGCTTCCAGGTCGCGGGATCGGGCAGCCGCGTGTGGTGATCGCCTGCGTTGCTGGCCGCGATGCGGGCCTGGCAGTAGCGCTGCGCCTCCTTGTGCGACTTGATGCTCCAGCTGCCGGTGACGACGAAGTCGGCGGCCGTGCCGCGCGACAGGTTCATGGGAACGATGGCGTTCTCGCCCAGTCCGCCACCCTGCATGAACAGGATGTGGAAATGGTCCGGGACGGCCAGCAATCGGCGCAGGTCGGCTTCGGCCTTGGCCGCGATGGCGCCGAATTCCTTGCCGCGATGGCTCATCTCCATCACGCCCAGGCCGCTGCCGTGCCAGTCGAGCATCTCGGCCGCGGCGGTGCGCAGCACCTCCTCGGGCATGGCGGCCGGGCCGGCCGAGAAGTTGTAGGGGCGCGCGAGGCCCGTCGTCATGCCCATGCCGACGCTCACTTCTTGGCGGGGGCGGCGGCCTTGGTGGCCGGTGCCTTGGCGGCGGGCTGGGCCGCGGCTTGGCCGTCGGTCGGCGCGCCCAGCGCCTTGGCGACGCTGACGTTGAGCGCCTGCAGCTTGGGGTCGATGGTCGGACGCACGTCGGCGACGAGTTTCTGCGTCAGGGCCGAGCCGAGCTGCGAATTCATGTCGGAGAACTTCTTGCTCAAGGGCGAGCCCAGCCAGGCGACGAGCTGGCGCAGTTCCTCCTCGCTGAAGTTCTGCTCCAGCAGCGGTCCGACGGTGCTCGGTGCCAGCTGCACCGCCTTGTCGCGCACGATCGGGAAGGCGTCCTGGACGTATTTCTGGATCTCGGCCTCGGCGGCCTTGCCCAGCGCTTCGCGCTTCTCGGGCGCCACGCGGGTCTGGAGGTATTCGCCGCCGGCCTGGACGATGGGCTGCACGGAATCGTTGACGAGGATGCGCGCCATGCCTTCCACAGCGGGACGCTGGACGTCGAGCAACTGCTTGACGAGCGCCGCCTTGTCTTGCGCCATCGCGACCGAACTGGCTGCCAGTGCGACCGACAGGACCGCAAGCTTGATGTTTTTCACTGAGGATTCTCCGTTGAAGATGAGGAAGAGCTGTCGATGCCGGTGTCGTCACCGCCGTTCTCGGCCGTGTCGACATTGGCGTCGTTCTCGACGATGCGCTGCAGGCCGCTGAGCTTCGCACCCTCGTCGAGGCCGATGAGCGTGACGCCCTGGGTGGCCCGGCCGAGTTCGCGGATCTCCGCGACCCGCGTGCGCACCAGGACACCCTTGTCCGTGATGAGCATGATCTCGTCGTCGGCGTGCACCAGCGTGGCCGCAACTACTTTGCCGTTGCGCTCGCTCTGTTGAATGGCAATCATGCCTTTGGTTCCCCGGCCGTGCCGGGTGTACTCGGTGATGCTGGTGCGCTTGCCGTAGCCGTTCTGGGTGGCGGTGAGCACGCTCTGCTGTTCGTCCTCCGCCACCAGCATGGCGATCACGCCCTGGCCGTCCTCCAGCATCATGCCCCGCACGCCGCGGGCGTTGCGGCCCATGGGGCGCACGTCGTTCTCGTCGAAGCGCACCGCCTTGCCGCCGTCGGAGAACAGCATCACGTCGTGCTGGCCGTCGGTCAGCGCGGCGCCCACGAGGTAGTCGCCCGGATCGAGGTCGACGGCGATGATGCCGGCCTTGCGCGGGTTGCTGAACTCGTCGAGCGCGGTCTTCTTGACCGTGCCCATCGAGGTCGCCATGAAGACGTACTGGTCGGCCGGGAAGGTGCGCTTCTCGCCGGTCAGGGCCAGCACCACGTTGATCTTCTCGCCCTCCTGGAGCGGGAACATGTTGACGATGGGCCGCCCGCGCGAGCCGCGCGAGCCGGCGGGCACTTCCCAGACCTTCAGCCAGTAGAGTCGGCCGCGGTTGGAGAAGCACAGGATGTAGTCGTGCGTGTTGGCGATGAAGAGCTGGTCGACCCAGTCGTCTTCCTTCGTCGCCGTGGCCTGCTTGCCGCGGCCGCCGCGCTTCTGCGCCCGGTATTCGCCCAGCGGCTGGCTCTTGATGTAGCCGGTGTGCGAGAGCGTCACGACCATGTCGGTCGGGGTGATCAGGTCCTCGGTGGACAGGTCGTAGGCGCTGTGCTCGACCTGGCTGCGACGCGCGCCGAGCTTGGTCTGACCGAATTCCTGGCGGATCGTGCCGAGTTCGTCGCCGATGATCACGGACACGCGCTCCGGCCGTGCCAGGATGTCGAGCAGGTCGTCGATCTCGGCCATCACCTCGCGGTACTCGGCGACGATCTTGTCCTGTTCGAGGCCGGTCAGGCGCTGCAGGCGCATCTGCAGGATTTCCTGTGCCTGGGTCTCCGACAGTCGATAGAGGCCGTCTGAGCCCATGCCGAGGATTGCTTCGAGGCCGTCGGGGCGGTAGTCGTGGGCGTTGATGACGCCGCCGTCGGCGCGCGCGCGGGTGAGCATCTCGCGCACCAGGGGGCTGTCCCACGAGCGGTTCATGAGTTCGGCCTTGGCCACGGGCGGCGTCGGCGCGTTGCGGATGATCGCGATGAAGTCGTCGATGTTGGCCAGTGCCACGGCCAAGCCTTCGAGCACGTGGCCGCGTTCGCGTGCCTTGCGCAAGGTGAAGACGGTGCGGCGCGTGACGACCTCGCGCCGATGCTGCAGGAAGACCTCGATCAGGTCCTTCAGGTTGCACAGGCGAGGCTGACCGTCGATCAGCGCCACCATGTTCATGCCGAAGGTGTCCTGGAGCTGCGTCTGCTTGTAGAGGTTGTTGAGCACCACCTCCGGCACTTCGCCGCGCTTGAGTTCGATCACCAGACGCATGCCCGATTTGTCGGACTCGTCCTGGATGTGGCTGATGCCTTCGATCTTCTTCTCGTGCACCAGCTCGGCCATGCGCTCCTGGAGCGTCTTCTTGTTGACCTGGTAGGGAAGCTCGTCGACGATGATCGCCTGGCGCTGGCCGCGATCGATGTCCTCGAAGTGGCAGCGGGCGCGCATCACGACCTTGCCGCGCCCGGTGCGGTAGCCGTCCTTGATGCCGTTGATGCCGTAGATGATCCCGGCGGTCGGGAAGTCGGGCGCCGGCACGAACTCCATCAGGTCGTCGACGCTGGCATCGGGATGACGCAGCAGGTGCAGACAGGCGTCCACCACCTCGTTGAGGTTGTGCGGCGGAATGTTGGTGGCCATGCCCACGGCGATCCCGCCCGCGCCATTGACCAGAAGATTGGGCAGGCGACTGGGTAGAACGACCGGCTCTTTTTCCGAGCCGTCGTAATTGTCCTGAAAATCGACGGTTTCCTTGTCGATGTCGCCGAGCATTTCATGGGCGATCTTGGAAAGACGAATTTCCGTATAACGCATCGCCGCGGCCATGTCACCGTCGACCGATCCGAAATTGCCCTGGCCGTCCACCAGCATGTGGCGCATCGAGAAATTCTGCGCCAGGCGCACGATGGTGTCGTAGACCGACTGGTCGCCGTGCGGGTGGTACTTGCCGATCACGTCGCCCACGATGCGAGCGGACTTCTTGTACGGGCGATTCCAGTCGTTGTTCAGTTCGTGCATGGCGTACAGCACGCGCCGATGCACGGGTTTGAGTCCGTCGCGGGCATCCGGCAGGGCCCGGCCGACGATCACGCTCATGGCGTAATCGAGGTAGCTGCGACGCATCTCCTCTTCTAGGCTGATGGGGAGAGTTTCTTTGGCGAACGAGGTCATGGGCAGAGCGGGCAGACGGCAGGAGGACGGAATTTTACGCTTCGGCCGGTGTCGTTATGCCGCAACACAAGCGCCGTATTCCGCTGCAGTCCTACGATTCGAGCCGCGCCCCCGCCCGGTTTGAGAAAGGCCCTATGGCACAATCGTCTCAACGTTTTGGGTGGTGGTCACTTAAAGCGTCCTTGATTCGCAGCGCGTCTGCGGCTTTTTCCCCAAGAGGAGAACCATGAAGAAACTCAATAAAGTGGCGATGATGTTTGCAGTCGCTGCGCTCGCCACTGCCGCCGGCGCGCAGACCCGTGTCACCGCTGCGAATGGCGGCCCGGTGAACGACAATTGGCAGAACGGCACTGGTGAACTCGTCTGGAAGAACGGCACCAACGAACTGTGCTGGCGCGATTCCTCGTGGACTCCTGCGACCGCCAACGCCGGCTGCGATGGCGCGCTCGCTCCTGTCGCTGTCGCACCTGTCGTGACCCCGCCGCCGCCCCCGCCGCCGCCGGTCGCACCGCCGCCGCCGGTCGCTGCCTCGAAGGTCACCTTCGCTGCCGACGCCTTCTTCGACTTCGACAAGTCGGTCCTCAAGCCGGAAGGCCGCGCGAAGCTGGACGATCTGGTTTCCAAGATCCGTGACGTCAACCTCGAAGTCATCATCGCCGTGGGTCACACCGACTCGGTCGGTACCGATGCCTACAACCAGCGTCTGTCGGTGCGTCGTGCCGAAGCTGTCAAGGCCTACCTGGTCACCAAGGGTATCGAACGCAATCGCGTCTACACCGAAGGCAAGGGTGAGAAGCAGCCTGTCGCCGACAACCGCACCGCGGCCGGTCGCGCTAAGAACCGTCGCGTGGAAATCGAAGTGGTTGGCACCCGCGCCACCCGCTGATCCGCAAGCATCCGCGATGGAAAAACCCCGCTCCGGCGGGGTTTTTTTTGGCCTCGATTTTGTCGCGGGCATTCTGGGTTGAAATTCAATCGAGCATCGAATTCGACACCTCGTCTTTGGCGGACCTTTAAATAATTCAAATCCATGACTATCAACATCAATGCGGATCCGGCGGAACTGGCGAAATTTTCCGAACTCGCTCACCGCTGGTGGGATCTCGAAAGTGAATTTCGGCCGCTGCACGAAATCAATCCATTGCGCCTCGAATGGATCGATGGCATTGCGCCGCTTGCCGGCCGGCAGGCGCTCGACGTGGGATGCGGGGGCGGCATCCTGGCCGACGCCATGGCACGCAAAGGAGCCGCGGTGCTGGGCATCGATCTGGCTGGCAAGGCGCTCAAGGTGGCACAGCTCCATGCACTCGAGGCATCGACCCAGGGAGTGAAATACCGCGAAGTCAGCGTTGAGGCCTTGGCAGCGGAACAACCGGGAAGCTTCGATGTCGTGACATGCATGGAGATGCTCGAGCATGTCCCGCAACCCGCTTCGGTGGTCAAGGCCTGTGCCGATCTCGTCAAGCCCGGAGGCTGGGTGTTCTTCTCGACCATCCACCGCAACCCGAAGGCGTTCCTGCTCGCCATCATCGGCGCCGAGTACGTCCTGGGCATGCTGCCACGCGGCACGCACGAGTATCGGAAGTTCATCCGACCGGCCGAACTCGCGGCTCATTGTCGGGCGGCGGGTCTCGATCTGCGCCACACGCGCGGCCTGAAGTACAACCCCCTCACGCGACGGTACTGGCTCAGTGACGACACGAGCGTGAACTACATGTTCGCGACGCGAAAGCCGGCATGAAGGGATCGTCCCTGCAAGCGGTCCTGTTCGATCTCGACGGGACCCTGATCGACAGTGCGCCCGATCTCGGTGCTGCCGCCGACAGGATGCGTACGGATCGGAGCCTGCCTTCGCTGCCGCTGGCGGATTACCGGCCCATGGCAGGCGCTGGCGCACGCGGCATGCTCGGCATCGCCTTCGGACTGACGCCGGAATCGTCCGAGTTCGCCACACTGCGCGAGGAATTCTTCAGGAACTACGAAGCGCGCATGCTGCTCGACACGCATGTCTTTGCGGGCGTGGCCGAACTGGTCGACGAACTGGTCGCCCGAGGATTGTCTTGGGGCATCGTGACCAACAAGGCGGCACGTTTCACCGACCCGCTGGTCGCTGCGATTCCCCAGTTCGCCACGGCAAGCGCTGTCGTGAGCGGCGACACGACGCCTCACGCGAAACCGCATCCCGAGCCTTTGCTGGAGGCGGCACGCCGCATGAACGTCGACCCGACCCGATGCATCTATGTCGGTGATGACGAACGGGACATCGTGGCCGGCCGCGCAGCCGGCATGACGACGCTGGCCGCGACCTATGGCTACATGGGCGCGAACGCCGATGTCGCCCTCTGGGGAGCGGACGGCCGCGTCGAATCTCCTCTCGATGTCTTGCAATGGCTGAATGTG
The DNA here is from genome assembly GCF_050435945.1 of Variovorax sp. PvP013. Taxonomy (NCBI): domain Bacteria; kingdom Pseudomonadati; phylum Pseudomonadota; class Betaproteobacteria; order Burkholderiales; family Comamonadaceae; genus Variovorax; species Variovorax sp. PvP013. Next base: position 19,728 of record NZ_JBNDLF010000003.1, on the reverse strand, counting down.
GCCTAAAATGACAGTCTTGGGGCTGCACTGGTTTCGACGTGGGTTCGGAGTCGCTGTGGTGCATGTCGAGCTGAATGCGCTCGTTAATCAGATTCAAAAAAACTAACTGCAAACGATCAATCGTACGCACTCGCCGCTTAATTGCCGGTGACTTTGCAACAGCACGCCGATGGGCTGGGTGAAGGGTCGATGGAGCAATCCGTCGACTTCGATCTGCAAAGATAATTACATCGGCTGGTTTTTGCCCGGGTACCTTGGGTAGGAACGAGAAAATAGGGTACTGGCGTCCGATCTAGCGTGCGACTGCGCGAGTTCGGAAGCGAGATTAAAACAGATCGCTAAACATGTAGAACTGCGCGATGAAGGCTTGCGGACGGGGGTTCGAATCCCCCCAGCTCCACCATATTTGAGCGAACAAGGAACGGCAAGGGCGGAGGATTCAACCGAGCATTGCTGATTTGATGATTCGATCCATTCAAAGCTGAAGGTTGATCCTTCGGCTTTTCTTTTTTCGGGATGAAATGACTCATCGCAAGAATCGATGAGCACTCGCGTGAATTGTTCGAACTGGTCGTTGGACATGGAGAACGTAGTCCTGATGGTCGACTGATCGCTGCATTGAACGATCTCTGTGGCCGACTGAACATGGCTGGATCGAAAACGCCACTTTCATGCGGATGGTCCTCGAATCAAGTCTCGGATGCGTCGGTTCGACGCTTCGACGGATGTGAGGCTGAAATCCTTCATTCATTTTCACAACGACCTTGACGCAGTGAGAGGCATGCTTCGGAAAGCATGTCTACATGCGTAGGGTTGTTGGATAAATCTAAATTAGACTGTAGTGCGCCTTACCCCAGACGGAATTACGCCACGCGCACCGTCTCGGGCGTGCCCAGTTGGGTGAACCTGTTGAGGATCGAGACCCGCACCTGCAGCTCGGTGACCTGACGCTCGAAGTCCCGCGCCATCACTCGCTCCCCTGGTTTTTTGAAGCAGCCCATCTTGGTCTCCAAGACTGCGTCGGTGGTAGCCGCTCCATTTCTTCCAGATCGAGCGTCCTAACTCCCGAGTCGCTCTCAAGATCTCATTTCTGGTTCGGGCTCCTGCCCGGCTTTCTGCTCAAGGCCTGGCATTCCTGCGCGTTGGAATGATGGCTGTGGCTTGCCGGTGGGCAAGGGCTTCGTGACAGACTCGGGTGTCGTAGGCACCGTCGGCGCTGACCGAGTTGAGCAGCTCGTCGTGTGGAATCTGAGTAAGCAGCTGCGACAACATTGGCGCATCGCCAATGGCGTTGTCGGTCACCTCAATGGTCTGGATCTCCAGCGTCTGCGCATCTACGCCGAGGTGCACCTTGGGCCACTGACGCCGATAGTCGGCGCCGTGCTTTTTATCTTCCATTCCCCTTCGCCCAGCATTTTCACACCCTTATTGTCGACCAGAAGATGCAATCGATCTCGGCTCCGGCGTGCCGTGATAGCCACGTTCAGTGTCTTCTGACGTCTGGACAAAGTGCTGTAGTCGGGCACGTTCCAGTCGAGCTGGGCCAGCTTGAGGAGACTTTCTGCCAGACCGATGGCTTGCTTCAAGTCCAGGTCGAACATGCACTTCAAGGTCAGGCAGAACTGGATGGCCGCGTCGTTGAAAACCACAGGCCGGCCGGCGCGCCTGCTAGGTGCAGCCTGCCATTGAAGCTCGGGGTCGAGCCAGACCATCAGCGAGCCGCGACGCTTGAGCGAGTCGTTGTACCAAGGCCAGTTCGTTGTGCGGTAACTCGCCCGAGGTGGTTTGCTCATCTCCTCAGGCTACCAAGATCACACCTCAACGGAGGCCCAGAGGAGAAATTATGCAACAACGCCCTACGGCATGGAAATATGATCACCTTTCAAATCTCACGAAACACAAGAATATTTGGCAAACCATTGATCTCCCGAAGAAATTTTGTTCTATAAGGCGGCCCGAATGTTTGGGAGAATAATAATAAGAAGAATGTGTTAGGGGTCGAACCAGGTTGCAATTCGGATTTCATTTATCGCGTAACTTTTATTCATAATATGAGCTGAATAAGTCCCTGATTTCCCGCCAAAATCTGTTTCCCAATTGAGGGCAGGTGAAAGGGGCGGCCACATGCATCGAATGATCGGATCGAAGAGGGAGCACGAGCGACGCGGGACGGTCGGTTTGCATGGAAACAAGCAAGAAAGCTTTCAAGCGTGCCTTGCGATCCATGATGATCGATGCCTCGTCGTGTTCTTCGGTCATTGAAGGTCGAATGGCGCGATGACCATTTCTCGACGTGTGCTTTTTGGAAAACTCAATTCCACCCTGTTTCGAACGCTCGAATCTGCGACGGCGTTTGCCAAGCTGCGTGGAAATCCTTATGTGGAATTGACGCACTGGCTGCATCAGATTTGGCAACTCAATGACAGCGACCTGCATCGGATTCTGAGGCACCATCACGTCGATGCCAAAGTATTGGACAAAGACATGGCAATGGCGCTTGCCGCCTTGCCTGCGGATTCGACGTCGCTGATCGATTTTTCCTACCACGTCGGTTCTGTCGTCGAAAAAGCCTGGGTTCTGTCGAGCCTCGAATTCAATGAGGATCGAATTCGCGGCAGCCAATTGTTGGCAGCCATGGTCCAGACGCCCGAGTTGCGCAGTGTCTTGCTCGGCGTGTCTGGCGCATTCCAGAAGATTCCCGTGGATGCGTTGGATCAGTCGTTGTCGGGCATCTTTGTTGGTTCGCCCGAAGACAGGGAGGATGCCCACGGTGGCCCGGGCGTGAAGACGATCGCTTCGGAAAGCCGGAGCAACGTTTTCGACGAGGCTCAGGGTGTCAAGTCCGCCCTGACGGTGTACTGCAGCGATCTGACCGCACGCGCGAAGGCGGGCGGGATCGACCCTGTCGTCGGTCGCGAGCAGGAGATCGGCACGATGATCGACATTCTTCTGCGCCGCAGGCAGAACAATCCATTGCTGACCGGTGAGGCGGGGGTGGGAAAGACGGCAGTGGTGGAAGGACTGGCGCTGGCCATCGCGTCCGGTGAGGTTCCACCGATCCTGCGCGACGTCAGGCTGCTCAGTTTGGATGTGGGCGCCCTGGTGGCGGGCGCTGGCGTGCGTGGCGAATTCGAATCCCGCCTGAAGGCGTTGCTGCAGGAAGCGGATCGCTCGCCTCAACCCGTGATCCTGTTCGTGGATGAGGTTCACACGCTGATCGGGGCGGGCGGACAAGCCGGCACCGGCGATGCGGCGAACCTGCTCAAACCCGCACTGGCGCGCGGAACGCTGCGCACCGTGGGAGCCACCACATGGAGCGAATACAAGCGTCACGTCGAAAAGGATCCGGCACTGGCGCGGCGGTTTCAAGTGCTCCAGGTGATGGAGCCGGAAGAGAACGCGGCAATCGAGATGGTGCGTGGATTGGTGCCCACCTTCACTCGGCATCATGGCGTGTCCATACTGGACGAAGCCGTTCGTGCGGCCGTGATGCTGTCCCATCGGTACATCCCATCGCGTCAATTGCCCGACAAGGCGATCAGTCTGCTGGACACCGCATGCGCCCGCGTTGCCATGTCGCTCCACATGCCGCCATCGGTGGTCAGGAATCTGCGCCAGCGCAAGGCTGCGCTGGAAACCGAGCTGGAGCTCCTTGCGCAGGAAGACGCCATTGCGCAAGGCCGAGACGAGCGCCTCGAGCGCATCGCCACGGTCGAGGCACGAAGAGTCACCACGGTGGCAGATCTCGCGAATCAGGAGAAGCGGTGGCAGGAGGAGCTGGCACTCGTACAGCGCATTCACGCACTGCGTTCGACAAGTGCAAGCGATGCTGCGGAAGAGACAGTCGGATCGCCGGCCTCCACGGAATTGAGGATCCTGGAAGCGGATCTGTGCGTCCGTCAACAGGAAACATCGCTGGTTCACTGCCAGGTGGACGAGGCTGTGATCGCCGCAATCGTCGCGGACTGGACCGGAATTCCGGTCGGTCGCATGGTCCGCGACGAGGTGAGGGCGGTCCTGAACCTGCAGACGACGTTGACCTGACGGTGGACGAGGATGCCTTCAGCGGAACCAGCCCCTATCTCTTCGGCCTGGTGCTCGAACACTACCTCGCCCGTCACGTCAGCATCAACGCCTTCACCGAGACACGACTGGAGTCCATGCAGCGCGGAAGGGTGGCGAGCTGGGCGGCGCGCATGGGCACCAGGAGCATGGTGTGACGGACCGGGAAGCATCCGCGCGTTCGATGAGCGCCGTCGTCGGCGATGCGCCGGTGCGGCCGTGGCGGCATGGCTTTCTGCCGCTCGTGCGCCGGCTGGCGGCGGCCGATCCGGTCCAGCCCCCCATCGGAACGGCCCAGCGGCCGCAGCAGGAGAGCTTTCGCCTGGGCCAGCAGGCGAGCCTGGCGTTCGCGCCGCGAGAACTCGCGAAGGTGGAAATCAGGGCGGGCAGCGATCAGCGGCCGCGCGCTCACCTCAAGCTGTTCGGCCTGGGCATGCTGGGGCCTCACGGTGCCTTGCCGATCCATTTCACCGAGCTGGTGCGCGAACGCGTCGAAGCCCGACGCGACACGACGCTGGCCGACTTCATCGATCTCTTCCACCATCGCGCATTCACGCACATCTACCGTGCCTGGGCGCAGAGCCAGAGCGCGGCGGGGCTCGATCGGCCCGACGAGGAAATCTTCAGCGCCTACGTCGCCCGGCTGGCCGGAGACGAGCCGTCGGAAGTGCAGGACAGTGCGTTGGCGCCCCATGCGCGATGGGCCAGCAGCGCACATCGGGTGCGCGCGGCCCGCAATCCCGACGGCCTGGTGAGCACCTTGTCGCGCTTCTTCGGTGTCCCCGTGGCATTGCACGAGTTCGTGCTGCAGTGGATGCCCATCGAGCCGCAGGACCAGTGCGTGCTGGGTCAGCCGCGGCGTTCCAGCGTGCTGGGCGAAGGCGCCGTGGCTGGCGAGGTGGTGCCCGACCGGCAGAACCGTTTCCGGTTGGTGATCGGTCCACTCGATCTCGAGGGGTACCTGCGCCTGACGCCGCAAGGGGGAGGCTCCGGCAAGGACCTGCCCGCCCTCGTCGAGATCGTCCGCTCGTTCATCGGCTTCGAGTACCTCTGGGAGGTCGAACTGCTGATCGGCGGCGTTGCGGCGCCCCAGTGCCGGCTCGGCGACACCACGCAACTGGGCTGGTCGACCTGGATGGCGGGAGCGCGCGCCTCTCGCGGGTCGGTGACCGGCATGGTGTTCGAACCCGAAAGCTATGGCGTATGAATCCAATCAAGCAGCTGCTGAGCGCATTCGCCGGCCCGGCCTCGACCACCGAGTCGCCCGCCGCAGGCGTGGTCACCGAATTGCTGAAGCCCGTGAGCGACGCCTTTCCCTGCGGAGAAAGCCTGGAGTACGACGGCGAGTTCGCCGTGCTGCGGGCGCGCCTGGAGCCCAAGGCGGATGTGCAGTATGGCCAGTTCTCGGCGACGCCCGAGGCGCCGGACTGGGCCGAGGTCGAGCGTGATGCACGCCGGCTCCTGCTGCGCAGCAAGGACATTGCGATCCTGGTGTGGTTCGCCCGCGCGCGCTGCCGGAGCGCCGGTGCCGCCGGTCTGCTGGAGGGGTTGAGGACGTTGCAGGCCGTGTTGCAGGCGTACCCGGACCAGGTCCATCCCCAACGGGTGCTCGACGGCATGCCCGACCCGGCAGTGCGGGCCAATGCCCTGGCCGCGCTGTGCGACCCGGAAGGCCTGTTGGACGACTTGCGCGACGTCGTCGTGAGCGGGAGTACCGCGTTCCGCCTGACGGTGCGTGACGTCGAGCGTGCCTTCGCCAAGCCTCGCCAGCCCTATGCGCCCGAACCCGGCAGCGTCAAACGCCAACTGGCCGATCTGCATGCCAAGGGCGACGGCGTGCTGCATGCGCTGTTGGCATGCGGCAACTGCGTGCTCGGAATCAACCACTGGAGCAAGTCGTCGCTCGAGGACGACGCGCCCGATCTGGGCCCTCTCCTGCGGCTGTTGGCCTCGCTGGCTTCCTTCGCCGAGGCCTCGCCGACGGTCGAGCGGCTGCAGGCCGAGTCCGTGGAGCCGGATGCCGCCCTGTCGCGCGCCACGTCCTTCTCTCAAGAGCATGCGCTGTTGCCTGTCGTGGACGCCGACGGACGGATGGTCGACGGGTTTCATGCGCACGTGCCGGCCATCCCGGCTCGCGCCGACGTGCTGCAGGAGCGCGAACAGATCCGTGCCTTGCTGTTGCAGGTCCGGCGCTGGGTCGAACACCATGAGCCGAGCAGTCCGGTCACGATCCTGCTCAAGCAGGCGGATCGCATGTGGGGCAAGCGCTTCTCGGAAGTGGCGCACATGATTCCCTCGGACCTGATGCGGGTCTGGGACCAGGAGGACTGACGGAGGAAAAACCGATGCCGATCGGCGCGGGCTCAGCGTGCCGGCGGTGCCCCTTCGAGGGCCCGGCCCGGGGCTATAGTCGGCTCCGCGCGCCCGTGCGCCGGACCACTTCCAGGAGCCCCATTCCATGAAAAACGCAACTTCCATTCCGGGCTGGCGCGTGGTCGCCGCCGCGGTCTTCTGCCTGTCCACCGCGGCCGTCGCGCCGCTGCACGCGGCATCGATGGCGCCGGTCGCGGCGGAGAACGGCATGGTCGTCACGGCCCAGCAGCTCGCCACGCGGGTCGGCGTCGACGTGCTGCGGCGCGGCGGCAACGCCGTCGACGCGGCCGTGGCGGTGGGCTACGCCCTGGCGGTGGTCTATCCGGCGGCCGGCAACCTCGGCGGCGGCGGCTTCATGACGGCCCAGCTCGCCGACGGCCGCAAGACCTTCCTGGACTTCCGCGAGAAGGCACCGCTGGCCGCGACCCCCGACATGTACCTCGACAAGGACGGCAACGTGATCAAGGGCCTGAGCACGAACGGCCACCTGGCCGTGGGCGTGCCCGGCACGGTGTCGGGACTCGAACTCGCCCGCGAGCGCTACGGCACGATGTCGCGCGCCGCGCTGATCGCGCCGGCCATCGCCCTGGCCGACAAGGGCTTCACGCTCGACCAGGGCGACATCGACATGCTGGCCACCGCGACGGCCGACTTCCGGAAGGACGCCGACAGCGGCGCGATCTTCCTGAACAAGGGGGAGCCCTTCGCGGTCGGCCAGAAGCTGGTGCAGAAGGACCTCGCCCGCACGCTGCGCGCCATCAGCCGGCAGGGCCCCGACGGCTTCTACAAGGGCAAGGTCGGCGCCGCCATCGTGGCGTCCAGCCAGGCGGGCAAGGGCATCATCACGCAGGCCGACCTCGATCAGTACCGCACGCGCGAGCTCGCCCCGGTGGAGTGCGACTACCGCGGCCATCGCGTGATCTCGGCGCCGCCGCCGAGCTCGGGCGGCGTGGTGATCTGCGAGATGCTCAACATCCTCGAGGGCTATCCGCTGAAAGACCTGGGCTTCCGCTCGGCGCAGTCGGTGCACTACCAGATCGAGGCCATGCGCCACGCCTACGTCGACCGCAACAGCTACCTGGGCGACCCGGACTTCGTGAAGAACCCGCTCGATCGCCTGCTCGACAAGGGCTATGCCGAGAAGGTCCGCGCGGCCATCGACCCGAACAAGGCCGGCGTCTCCAGGGACATCAAGCCCGGCGTCGCGCCGCACGAGGGCAGCAACACCACACACTACTCGATCACCGACAAGTGGGGCAACGCGGTGTCGGTCACCTACACGCTCAACGACTGGTTCGGCGCCAAGGTGATGGCCTCGGGCACCGGCGTGCTGCTCAACAACGAGATGGACGACTTCACGTCCAAGATCGGCGTGCCCAACCTCTACGGCCTGGTGCAGGGCGAGGCGAACGCCATCGCGCCGGGCAAGCGGCCGCTGAGCTCCATGAGCCCGACCATCGTCAGCAAGGACGGCGCGCCGGTCTTCGTGGTCGGCACGCCCGGCGGCAGCCGGATCATCACCGCCGTGCTGCACACCATCCTCAACGTCGTCGACTACGGGATGAACGTGCAGGAGGCCGTCGACGCGCCGCGCTTCCACCAGCAGTGGCTGCCCGACGTCACCAACGTCGAGACCTTCGCGCTCAGCCCCGACACGCGGGCGCTGCTGGTCGGCATGGGCCACAACCTGGGCGTGCCGCAGCCGGCCAACCACGTGGCGGCGATCATCGTCGGCGCGCCGGCCCTGGGCGGCAAGCCGGTCGGCCGGAACCGCTTCTATGGCGCCAACGACCCGCGCCGCAACAGCGGCCTGGCGCTGGGCTACTGACACCGAAACAGACCGAAGAACGAACCACCGACGATGCAGCTGCAGGAACTTCTCTATACCCAGGGCTTCGGCACCCGCCGCGTGTGCGCGGGACTCGTCCAGCAGGGCTTCGTGAGCGTCGAGGGCGCCACCGTGCGCGATCCGTTCGCCGACGTCGAGGCGCGCGAGGGCCTGCCCTTCGTCGTCCAGGGCACGCCGTGGGAGTACCACGACAAGGCCTACCTCCTGCTGCACAAGCCCGCCGGCACCGAGTGCTCGCAGAAGCCCTCGACCTACCCGAGCATCTACACGTTGCTGCCGTCGCCCTTGCGCCTGCGCCCCAACAAGGGCGCGGTGCAGGGCGTGCAGGCCATCGGGCGCCTCGACCAGGACACCACCGGACTGCTGCTGCTGACCGACGACGGCCAGTTCATCCACCGCATGGGCTCGCCCAAGCACCACGTGCCGAAGGTCTACGAGGTGACGGCCAAGCATCCGGTCGATGCCTCGCAGGCCGAGCGGCTGCTGGCCGGCGTGGTGCTCGACGACGACCCGAAGCCCGTGCGCGCCGCCGCCTGCGAGGCCGTCGCGCCGCTGCACCTGCGCCTCACACTCACCGAGGGCAAGTACCACCAGGTCAAGCGCATGCTGGCGGCGGTGGGCAACCGCGTCGAGGCGCTGCACCGCTCGCGCATCGGCGATCTCGGCCTCGACGCGGGCCTGGCGCCCGGCCAGTGGCGCTGGCTCGCGGCCTCGGAGGTCGAGGCCCTGCGCACCTTCGGCCGATCCTGAAATCCGGCGGTCAGCCAGGGTTCACCGCCGGGCGTTAAGCTGCCTCTTTTTCCCTCCCTCGCGGACTTTTTCCCTTGCGCTTCTCCTTCCCGACCCACGCCCGCGCCGCGGCCGTCCTGCTGGCGGCCTGCGCGGCCGTCTCGTCCTTCGCCGCGCCGCCCGCCACCGTCGCCCCGGCGCCCGTCGCGTCGGCCGCCACGGCCACCCCCGCCGCGCCCGCGACGGCGTCGCGCCACCCGCTGTTCGTGCTCAATTCGCTCGACGCCAGCGTCAGCGTGATCGACCCGGTCACCTGGACCGAGAAGCAGCGCATCCCCACCGGCAAGGAGCCGCACCACATCTACATGACGCCCGACGAGCGCTCGGTGATCGTGGCCAACTCCGCCGGCGACTCGCTGACCTTCTTCGATCCGCGCACGGCCGAGGTCCAGCGCACGGTCTACGGGATCATCGACCCCTACCAGCTGCAGTTCTCGCGCGACATGAAGTGGTTCGTGACCGCCGCCAACCGGCTCGACCACGTCGACATCTACCGCTGGGACGGCAAGGACCTGAAGCTCGCCAAGCGCATCGTCACGGGCAAGACGCCCAGCCACATCTGGATCGACGCGGCCAGCACGGTGGCCTACGTGACGATGCAGGACAGCAACGAGCTGATCGCCGTCGACCTCGCCACGCAGACCGTGCGCTGGCGCGTGGCCACGGGCAACATGCCGGCCGACATCTTCGGCGTCAACAACGACAAGACCCTGCTGGTGGGCCTCACCGGCAGCGACAACGTGCAGATCTTCGACGTCTCCGGCGCCCAGCCCAAGGCGATCGGCAACATCCCCACCGGCAAGGGTGCGCACGCGTTCCGCGCGGCCGGCGACGGGCGCGGCGTGTTCGTCAGCAACCGCGCGGGCAACAGCATCAGCCGCATCGACCTGAAGACCCTGCAGGTCACCGACACCTATCCCGTGCCCGGCGGCCCGGACTGCATGGACGTCTCGGCCGACGGCAAGCTGCTCTACGTCACCTCGCGCTGGGCCAAGAAGCTCAGCATCGTCGACCTGACGACCCGCCAGGTGGTGCGCCAGATCAACGTCGGCCGTTCGCCGCACGGCGTCTGGACGATCGACCACGCCAAGCGATGAGCACGACCACGCGGCGGCACGGCCTCGCGCTGCTGCTGTGCGGCGCGGTCCTGGGCGCGCTCGCGCCGGCCGCCGGTGCGGCCGACGCGTGCGCCAAGCCGCTCTACCTGACCTTCGACACCGGCCACATGGGCGTCGCGCCGCTGATCGCCGAGGTGCTGGCGCGCCAGCAGGTGCGCGTGACCTTCTTCGGCGCCGCCGAGCGTACCCGCACCGACGGCGACAGCCTCGACGACCACTGGGCGCCGTGGTGGAAGGCGAGGGCGGCTGAGGGCCACGAGTTCGCCTCCCACACCTACGACCACGTCTACTGGCGCGGCGACGCGCCCGGCGCGGAGCCGCGCTTCCGTGTGCGCCCCTCGGCCGGCCCGAACGCGGGCCGCGACTTCACATGGAGCGCGGCGCAGTACTGCGCGGACGTCGCCAAGGCCAGCGAACGCCTGGCGCGCATCACCGGCAAGAAGCCACTGCCGCTGTTCCGCGCGCCCGGCGGCAAGACCTCGCCGAAGCTGCTCGCGGCGGCCCGGGCCTGCGGCTACGCCCACGTCGGCTGGGCGCCGGCGGGCTTCCTGGGCGACGAACTGCCGAGCGAGAAGTTCGGCAACGAGCGACTGCTGCGCCAGGCGCTCGACAACGTGCGTGCCGGCGACATCCTGATCGCGCACCTGGGCATCTGGTCGCGCCAGGACCCGTGGGCGCCGGCCGTGCTGGAGCCGCTGGTCGCGGGTCTGAAGGCCAAGGGCTTCTGCTTCCGCACGCTGCGCGAGCATCCCGACTACACGGCGTGGATCGCCGCGCATCCCTGAGGACGAGGGCAAGACGATGGAGTGGATCACCGACCAGTTCGTGGCGCTGCAGCAGTGGGTGTTCGAGGCCGCCGTGCAGCCGCTGGTCTACGCCGTGGGCCTGGGCGGTTGGGGCGAGGACGCCTTCGACGCCACCGGCTGGCTGCTGATCGGGCTGATCGAGGTGCTGGTGCTGCTGGCCGTCATCGGGCCGCTGCAGCGTTGGCGGCCGGCCGAGGCGGTGAGCGACCGCCGCGCCATCCGCACCGACGTGATCTACACCCTGATCCACCGCCTGGGCGTGTTCCGCCTGGCGATGTTCTTCCTGCTGCAGCCGGTCTTCGACCACGGCCTGGGCTTCCTGCGCTCGCAGGGCTGGGGCACGCTGCACATCGACGAGCTGGTGCCGGGCGTCACCGACATCCCCTGGGTGTCGTTCGTGATGTACGTGGTGGTGCTCGACTTCGTCGAGTACCTGATCCATCGGGGCCAGCACCGCTTCGAGTGGTGGTGGAGCCTGCATTCGCTGCACCACTCGCAGCGCCAGATGACGATGTGGAGCGACAACCGCAACCACCTGCTCGACAGCATCCTGCACGACGCGATCATCGTGATCGTGGCGCAGCTCATCGGCGTGGCGCCGGGCCAGTTCATCGCGCTGGTGATGTTCACCCAGCTCAGCGAGAGCCTGCAGCACGCCAACCTGCGGCTGTCCTTCGGCCGCGTCGGCGAGCGGCTGTGGGTCAGCCCGCGCTTCCACCGCACGCACCACCGCATCGCCGCGGCGAAGGGCAGCAACTACGGCGTGCTGCTGCCGTGGTGGGACATCCTGCTGCGCACCGGCGACTTCCGCGCCACCTACGAGCCCACCGGCATCATCGACCAGGTCGAGCCCGATGCGCAGGGCCGCGTGCGCGACTACGGGCGCGGCTTCTGGTCGCAGCAGTGGCTCGGGCTGCGGCGCATCGTCGGGCGCGGCTGAAGACCGGGCGCAGCGCGACGTTATCCTCCGAACCCCATGCGTCTCCTCGTCGATTCCTTCTGGCGCGCCGCCGCCTACTGCATGCTGCCGCGCGTGATCGTGCTGTCGCTGATCCCGTTGGCCGTGATGGGGGTGGTGGCCGTCGGCCTCGGTTACTTCTACTGGGCCGCGGCCGTCGAATGGACGCGCGGCGCCCTCGATGCCTGGCCCCTGCTGGCGAGCTTCTGGGGCTGGCTGGGGAGTCTGTTCTCCGCCGACGTGACCTCCGTATTGGCGCCGCTGGTGATGGTGCTGGTCGCCACCCCGGTCATCGTGCTGGCGGTGCTGCTGGTCGTCGCCGCGTTCATGGCGCCGGCGCTCACGCGCCTGGTCGCGCAGCGGCGCTTTCCCGGGCTGGAGGAGAAGAAGGGCGCCTCGCTCGTCGGCAGCGTCGCCCGCTCGGTCGGCCTCACGCTGCTGGCGCTGGTGGCCCTGCTCGTGTCGATGCCGCTGTGGCTGATCCCGCCCCTGGTGCTGATCCTGCCGCCGCTGATCTGGGGCTGGCTGACCTACCGCGTCATGAGCTTCGACGCCCTGGCCGAGCACGCGAGCGCCGAGGAACGGACCGTGCTGCTGCGCACCCATCGCCTGCCCCTGCTGGGCATCGGCGTGCTGTCGGGCCTGCTCGGCGCTGCGCCGAGCATCGTCTGGGCCTCGGGCGTCGTGTTCGCGGCCGCCTTCTTCGTGCTCGTGCCGCTGGCGATCTGGATCTACACGCTGGTGTTCGCCTTCTCGGCGCTGTGGTTCGCCCATTACACGCTCGACGCGCTGGCCCGCTTGCGGGCACGGCGCGCGATCGACGACAGGGCAGCGGTGCCGGCATCGGCGATTCCGCAACCGGCGATCGCGACATCCGCCGCGCCTTCCATCTCCCCATCCGCCTCCGGCGACGCGCCTGGCGCCGCCCATCCAAGGAACCTCCCATGAGCCGCAACTTCGGCCTGATCGTCATCGGCGACGAGATCCTCTCCGGCAAGCGCGTCGACAAGCACATGCCCAAGGTCATCGAACTGCTCGCCGCGCGCGGCCTGCAACTGGCCTGGGCCGAGTACGTCGGCGACGTGCCCGAGCGCATCACCGCCGCGCTGGCGCGCGCCTTCGCCTCGGGCGACGTCGTCTTCTCGACCGGCGGCATCGGCGCCACGCCGGACGACCACACGCGCCAGTGCGCGGCGGCGGCGCTCGGCGTCGACCTCGCCCTGCATCCCGAGGCCAAGGCGCTGATCCAGGAACGCATCCAGGACACCGCCCGGGAACAGGGCACGGCCTACGAACCCGACCGCCCCGACAACGTGCATCGCCTGAACATGGGCACGTTCCCGGTCGGCGCGCGGATCATCGCCAACCCCTACAACAAGATTCCCGGCTTCAGCGTCGGCGACGTGCATTTCGTGCCCGGCTTTCCGGTCATGGCCTGGCCGATGGTCGAGTCGGTGCTCGACACCCGCTACGCGCACCTGTTCGCGCAAGGGCAAGCGATCGAGAAGTCGGTCATCGTCTACGGCGCCATGGAAGCCACGCTCACGCCGCTGATGGAAGCCGTCGAGGCGGCGCATCCGGGCATCAAGGTGTTCAGCCTGCCGAGCGTCGACCACCCGCAGCACGGGCGCCACATCGAACTCGGCGTCAAGGGCGATCCGGAGCGCGTGCATCCCGCCTATGCCCAGCTCGTCGAAGGTCTGCACGGTTTCGATGCGCGTCTGGGCCCCGAGTTGGTGCGATGATCCGGATGCACCAATATGGATTTTTCTTGACCGATCCGTTGCACCGTACCGGCGCCCGACGCCCGGACGCGCAGGCCCTGCTGCCAATGGCATAGAACCTGCATTCCCCTCGACCTGTATTTCACTCACCCCCCAACCAGGAGAAATTGATGGCAAAGACCGTCGCCGACGTACTCAAGCTCGTGAAGGACAACGAGGTCAAGTTCGTCGACTTCCGCTTCACGGACACCCGTGGCAAAGAACAGCACGTGACCGTGCCGGTTTCGCATTTCGACGAAGACAAGTTCACCTCGGGCCACGCGTTCGACGGCTCGTCCATCGCCGGCTGGAAGGGGATCGAGGCCTCGGACATGCAGCTCATGCCCGACCCGAACACCGCCAACATCGATCCCTTCTTCGAAGAGACGACGATGATCCTGACCTGCGACGTCATCGATCCGGCCGACGGCAAGGCCTACGAGCGCGATCCGCGTTCGCTCGCCAAGCGCGCCGAGGCGTACATGAAGGCCTCCGGCCTGGGCGACACCGCCTACTTCGGACCGGAACCCGAATTCTTCGTCTTCGATAGCGTCCGCTGGAAGAACGACATGTCGGGCTGCTTCGTGAAGATCGATTCCGAAGAAGCCTCGTGGAACACCGACAAGGAATACGAGCACGGCAACACGGGCCACCGCCCGGCCGTCAAGGGCGGCTACTTCCCGGTGCCCCCGGTCGACAGCGCGCAGGACATGCGCTCGGAGATGTGCCTGGTGCTCGAAGCCCTCGGCATCCCGGTCGAGGTGCATCACCACGAAGTGGCCAACGCCGGCCAGATGGAACTCGGCACCAAGTTCAGCACGCTGATCCAGCGCGCCGACTGGGTCCAGCTGCAGAAGTACGTGATCCACAACGTGGCCCACGCCTACGGCAAGACCGCCACCTTCATGCCCAAGCCCATCGTCGGCGACAACGGCTCGGGCATGCACGTGCACCAGTCGGTCTGGAAGGACGGCAAGAACCTGTTCGCCGGCGACGGCTACGCGGGCCTGTCGGAATTCGCGCTGCACTACATCGGCGGCATCATCAAGCACGGCCGCGCGCTCAACGCGATCACCAACCCCGGCACCAACAGCTACAAGCGCCTGGTGCCCGGCTACGAAGCCCCGGTGAAGCTGGCCTACTCGGCCAAGAACCGCTCGGCCTCGATCCGCATCCCGTTCGTGGCCAACCCCAAGGGCCGCCGCGTCGAGGCGCGCTTCCCCGATCCGCTGATGAACCCGTACCTCGGTTTCGCCGCACTGCTGATGGCCGGCCTCGACGGCGTCGAGAACAAGATCGATCCGGGCGAAGCCGCGACCAAGGACCTCTACCATCTGCCGCCGGAAGAAGACGCCCTGATTCCGACCGTCTGCCACAGCCTCGACCAGGCGCTGGAATACCTCGACAAGGACCGCGCGTTCCTGACCAAGGGTGGCGTGTTCACCGATTCGTACATCGATGCCTACATCGAGCTCAAGATGCAGGAAGTCACGCGCTTCCGCATGGCGACGCACCCGTGCGAATTCGACATGTACTACTCGCTCTGATCGACCCCGCGCCGACGCCGCTTCCGGGCGGCCCGGCGTCGGCGACGGACCTTGCGAAAGACGGCTGCGGCCGTCTTTTTCTTTGGGCGGGAACGCGGTCCCGGGCGGGTGCTCGAATTGGCTGAGAATGTTCCGTCGCCCTCACTTCCTCCCTTGCCCATGAAGATTCCATCTCCGCTCTTTCTCCTGCTGGCGGCACCGCTCGCCACGCTGCCCGCGCAGGCCCAGGAACAGGTCTGGCGCTGCGGCAACGAATACACCAACAACGCCGCGCAGGCGAAACAGCGCGGCTGCAAGGTGATGGAGGGCGGCAACGTCACGGTGGTGCAGACGCCGCGCGCGCCGCAGGCGAGTCCGTCCGCCGGCGGTGCCAGCTCGGCCGCCCGTGGCAGTTCGCCCGCGGGCGGCCCGCGCGTCGAGGGCGCCGACCAGCGCGCCCGCGACGGCGAGGCCCGCTCGGTGCTGCAGTCGGAACTGCGCCGGGCCGAATCGCGCCAGGCCGAACTGCTGCGCGACTTCAACAACGGCGAGCCCGAGAAGCAGGGCGGCGAGGCCCGCAACTACCAGAAGTACCTCGACCGCGTGGAGCAGATGAAGGCCGAGATCGCCCGCAACGAGAGCGACATCGCCGGCATCCGCCGCGAACTCGGTCGGCTGCCCGCCGGTGCGGCGCCCTGAGATGGCGTTCGGCAAGATCTCCGGCCCGCCCCGGCGCTTCCAGCCCTTCGACCTGCTCGCCACGCTGATCGCGGTGGTCAAGCGCGACGGCTCGGTGCTGTTCGCCAACGCGGCGCTGGAGGACGTGCTGGGCACCTCGCGCCGCACGCTCGAAGGCTCGCAGTTCGGCGCCTGCTTCCAGGAGCCGCAGGTGCTGCGCACCGCCCTCGAGGGCGCCAGCACCAACGACTTCGCGACCCTGCGCTACGAGGCCTTCCTGCGCCGCGTCAGCCACGACCTGCTGCCGGTGCAGGTCACGCTGGCGCAGACCGACCGCCGGGGCGAACTGATCGTCGAGCTGTCGCCGCTCGAGCACCAGGCCCGGCAGGACCGCGAGGAACGCCTGATCGACCAGGCCCAGGCCAACAAGGAACTGATCCGCAACCTCGCGCACGAGATCAAGAACCCGCTGGGCGGCATCCGTGGCGCCGCGCAGCTGCTGCAGATGGAGGTCGAGTCGCGCGACCTCATCGAGTACACGCAGGTCATCATCCACGAGGCCGACCGGCTCCAGACGCTGGTCGATCGCCTGCTCGCGCCGCACCGCCGACCGCACGTGGTGGGCGACGTCAACATCCACGAGGTGTGCGAGCGGGTGCGCTCGGTGATCCTGGCGGAGTTCCCGCGCGACCTTCACATCGAGCGCGACTTCGACGTCTCCATCCCGGAGTTCCGCGGCGACCGCGAGCAGCTCATCCAGGCCACGCTCAACATCGTCCACAACGCCGCGCAGGCGCTGACCGAACGCCGTGCCGCAGGCGACGCCCGCATCACGCTCAAGACGCGCGTCGCGCGACAGGTGATCTTCAACAAGCAGTGGTATCGATTGGCACTGGAATTGCATGTCATCGACAACGGTCCCGGTGTGCCGAGCGACATCAAGGACCGCATCTTCTATCCGCTCGTCTCGGGCAGGGAAGGTGGCACCGGACTCGGACTGACACTGGCGCAGACCTTCGTGCAGCAGCACCATGGGGTCATCGAATGCGACAGCGTCCCGGGCCGGACCGATTTCAAGTTATTGATACCGCTGCCCTAGCAGCAAGGCGACAAGGAGCTGCATGAAGCCGATCTGGATAGTAGACGACGACCAATCCATCCGCTTCGTGCTGGAGAAGGCGCTCCTGCGCGAAGACCTGCCGACCCGCAGCTTCACCAACACGCGCGACGTGATCGCCGCGCTCGACGCGGCCAACGGCGACGAGTCGCTCGGCCCCCAGGTGCTGGTGAGCGACATCCGCATGCCCGGCGGTTCGGGCCTCGACCTGCTCGACAAGATCAAGGCCCGCCATCCCGGCCTGCCCGTGATCATCATGACGGCGTTCTCCGACCTCGACAGCGCCGTCTCGGCGTTCCAGGGCGGCGCCTTCGAATACCTGCCCAAGCCCTTCGACCTGCCGCGCGCCGTCGAGCTCATCCGCCGCGCCGTCGACGAGAGCCAGCGCGAGGAGGTGGCCGAGGAACGCATGGCCGCCGCGCCCGAGATGCTCGGACAGGCGCCTGCCATGCAGGACGTCTTCCGGGCCATCGGCCGGCTCTCGCAGAGCAACGTCACGGTGCTCATCACGGGCGAGTCGGGTTCGGGCAAGGAGCTGGTGGCGCGCGCATTGCACAAGCACTCGCCGCGCACCGACGGCCCGTTCGTCGCCATCAACACCGCCGCGATCCCCAAGGACCTGCTGGAGAGCGAACTCTTCGGCCACGAGCGCGGCGCCTTCACCGGTGCGCAGACCATGCGGCGCGGCCGCTTCGAGCAGGCCGAGGGCGGCACGCTGTTCCTCGACGAGATCGGCGACATGCCCTTCGACCTGCAGACGCGCCTGCTGCGCGTGCTCAGCGACGGGCACTTCTACCGCGTGGGCGGCCACAACTCGGTCAAGGCCAACGTGCGCGTCATCGCCGCCACGCACCAGGACCTCGAGCAGCGCGTGAAGCTCGGCGGCTTCCGCGAGGACCTGTTCCACCGCCTGAACGTGATCCGCCTGCGCCTGCCGGCCCTGCGCGAGCGCGGCGAGGACGTGCCCGCGCTCACGCGCCATTTCCTGCAGGAAAGCGCCAAGCAGCTCGGCGTCGAGCCCAAGCGCATCTCCGACGCGGCGCTGGTGCAGCTCGCGACCTTCGCGTTCCCGGGCAACGTGCGCCAGCTGGAGAACATCTGCCACTGGCTGACCGTGATGGCGCCGGCGCAGCTCATCGAGGTGAAGGACCTGCCGCCCGAAGTCATGGCGGTCGCGCACGTGGAAGCCACGGCGCCGCCACAGCACGCACCGGCGGCACCATCCTTGATGAATGCCCAGGCCGTGCCGATGACGTCGGCCGTTCCGGCCGTGTCTCCGGTGGACGTGCCGCCGATGCCGCTCGCGAGCGACATCGCACTGTCCGGTGCCGCGCCGTCCGCTCCGGTGGCGATCGTGCCCGACGCCGGTGGCGCCATCGGCGGCGACACGGTCGTCGACGTCGGTCCGTCGACCTGGGAGAGCGGCCTCGAACGCGAGGCGCAGACATTGCTCGCCGCCGGCCGCCACGACGTCTGGGACGCGCTGTCGCGCCGCTTCGAGTCGCGCCTCATCCTGACCGCGCTGGCCAACACGCGCGGCCGTCGCATCGAGGCCGCGCAGAAGCTCGGCATCGGGCGCAACACCATCACGCGCAAGATCCAGGAACTCGGCCTGGAGTAGGCGCGACGGCGGACGTGCCGAGGGCTCAGCCGGCGGCCGGATCGATCTCGACCGTCACCGGCGCGTGGTCGCTGGGTTTCTCCCATTTGCGCGGCACGCGATCGATCGTGCAGGCCGCCACGCGCGGCACCACCGGCGTGCTGGCCAGGATGTGGTCGATGCGCAGACCGCGGTTCTTGGGATAGCCCAGCATCCGGTAGTCCCACCACGAGTAGCTCTTGTCGGGCTGGTCGAACAGGCGGAAGGTGTCCGCGAGTCCCAGGTCGAGCAGGGCCTTGAACTGATCGCGCTCCAGGGTCGAGTGGTGGATCGTCTCGCGCAGGCCGTCGGGGTCGAAGCTGTCCCGGTCCTCCGGCGTGATGTTGAAGTCGCCCAGCAGCACCAGATCGGGATGGGCGACCAGTTCGGCGCGCAGCCAGTCGTGCAGCGCTTCGAGCCACTTCATCTTGTAGATGAACTTCTCGCTGTCCAACGACTGCCCGTTGACGAAGTAGCCGTTGACGATGCGCAGCGGCCCGCGCGCCGTGTCGACCGTCGCGCTGATGACGCGCGAATGCTCGTCCGTGAAGCCGCCGATGTTGCGCGCGACGTCGCGCAGGGGCGTGCGGCTCAGGATCGCGACGCCGTTGTAGGTCTTCTGGCCGAAGACGGCGGCCTCGTAGCCGGCCGCCGCGAGCACCTCCAAGGGAAACTTGTCGTCGCTCATCTTGAGCTCCTGCAGGCACAGCACGTCGACCGGATTGGTGGCGAGCCAGTCGAGCACGTGCTGCAGGCGGGCGGTGAGGGAGTTGACGTTCCAGGTGGCGATTTTCATGACATGGCAGGAGTCGTCGTGCCGCGAGACGGTTCGCGGTTGCGGGACGCTCGCAGGCCAAAATCCTAACCAGATTCGACGGCGGCCCGCCGCGACGAAAAAAGCCGCGGCAGGGTGCCGCGGCTTTCGCAGGGGAGGGGCGGTCCGACGGCCGCGGTCTCTCAGTTGATGTTGGCGACGCCGAGCTGGAAGGGACGACCCGGGAGCTTGTGGGAGCCGGCGTACTCGAACTGAGCGCCGTTGAGCGGAGCGCA